>NZ_VEAF01000043.1 GCF_007673775.1 Curtobacterium sp. 9128
ACTTCTCGTTCTTTTGCAATTTCCGGTGGGATTAATTCATATTTTTCATCCACAAATTTCTTCACAGCTTCTATAAATCCTATAACACTTATTCCTGGATTATCTTTTGTAGCTTCTGCTGTGATTATTGTATGAGAATGCGAAGGATTAAACCAATATAAATCTTCAAGATTTTCTGCTATCGTCCATGACACATAATGATTATTAAAATCAA
>NZ_VEAF01000044.1 GCF_007673775.1 Curtobacterium sp. 9128
GGGGGGGAAGGGACGAGATGGCGGTTGTGGTGTGACATGGAGGGTGTGGTTGGGAGTGCGGGGAAGGGGGACGTGCGGGCGGGGGGAGGAGGGGAGAGGAAGGAAGGGAGGGGGTGGGTGTGGTAGGGGGCGATGATCTGCTTGTTGGGGGGAGGGGTCACGAGGTGGGAGAGGGGCAGGGTGAGAGGGGAGGGGGTGGGGGAGTTGGGTGGTG
>NZ_VEAF01000004.1:0-63440 GCF_007673775.1 Curtobacterium sp. 9128
GTCGAAGTCTGCTGCGGTCGCGGACGCGTCCAAGGACGCATCCCAGGACGCGGCTGCGGACGTGGACGTGAACGGGACGCCGAACTCGTCGGCGAGCTCGAACCCGGGTGCCAACGGTTCGCCCGACTCCGCGTCGAACGCGAACCCGAACCCGAACACGAACGCCTCGGCGTCCGCGGGGGCATCGGTCGACGCGGACGGGAACAACAACCCGGCTGCGAAGGCGGCGGCGAAGGCGGCCGCGAACGACGACGCCACCTCGCAGGCCTCTGCTGCGACCGACGTGACGGCGAAGGCCGCTGCGAAGACCGCCGGCAACATGGTCACCACCGCTTCTGCGGACGCGACCCAGGACGTCGCGGCGAACACGAACGCGGCGGCGAGCGTCGCGGCGAAGGCTGCGTCGAACGCGGACAACTCGTCCTCGACGAACGCGCAGGCATCGGCTGCGAAGAACGCCAACGCCAGTGCTGCATCGCAGGCCGCTGCGACGTCGAACGCTTCGAGCAACGCCTCGGGCAACGCGTCCGGCAACGCCAGCGGGCAGAAGGGCGACCTCGCCTTCACCGGTTCCGACGTCCTCCCGGTCGTCGCACCGCTCGCGGGCCTGCTGGTCCTGCTCGGAGGCGCGATGCTCTTCGTCGCGAAGCGCCGCAAGGCCTCGGAGAAGGTCTCCGACAAGGCCTGATACACCCCGTGGGAGCCCGGCGGAGCCGGGCTCCCACGGCCACGGATCCCGGTGGGGACCACGCTCTCAGCGGTCCCCACCGGGGTCTCCCGAGCCTCCCGGCTCGCGCACCGACCTCACTGCACCACATTCCGAAAGTGATGACATGAAACACAAGGCACCCCCTGGCGCGCGGCGCAAGGGAATCCTCCTCGCGAGCGGCGCGATCGGTCTGACGACCGCGCTGCTCGGGACGGTCGCGGTGTCGGCTGCCACCCAGCCGAACCAGGAATCCGGGACGGAGGCTCGACCCACCTCCTCGACGACGGCCGACGGTACGGCGCGCGACCCCGAGCTCCTCCTCGTCGAGGACTTCGAGAACGGCATGGGGACGACGCCGAAGCTGATCACCGACTACGTGGGGACGGATGGCCGGACCTACACCGCCGACCCTTTCTGGGTCAACGCGTCGCAGTGCAACGGCATCGTCCTCAGCTACACCAGCTCGGACATGGCCGGGTGTGGTTCCGGTCCTTCGCAGCAACTCAAGGCCCTCGCCAATGCGCTCGGCCAGGTCACCGGCACGCCCGCCGAGACCAACCACATCGTCAGCGCCTACACGACGTCGATCAACCCCGCGCGGGGGAGTGTCCAGCTCGAATCCGTGCAGCCGTACCAGGTGGACGAGAGCGGCCGCTTCATCTCCTTCGGTGTGAGTGCTGCAGCGGCGAGCTGTCAGGTCTCCTCCGCTGCGCCGCCGCTCCTCGACTTCTCGTTGATCGACGGTACGACCGAACACAAGATCGCTGACACGCCGATCAATCCCTGCACCGACAGGGGATCGTCGTCCTACACGGTGGGGAGCATCCCCGTGAAGGCCGGCCAGTTCGTCTCGAAGGGTGGACTCCTGTTCACCGGCGACACCGTTCGATGGCGGATGCGCAACCAACAGCCGACCTCCAACGGCAACGACGGCGCCGTGGACCGAGTGTCCATCCTCGACTCGACGCCGACGATGACCCAGACGCTGACCGGGACCCCGATCGTCGGTGACACCGCTCGCATGACCTACCGCGTGGTCAACACGACGGAACACGGGCAGAAGCCCGGTTGGTCGTTCACTGCCGACCTCCCGTCCGGCCTGACGGTCGCACCGACGCCGAACCAGTCGACGACCTGCGCTTCGCCGGAGGTGGCCGCCGCAGCTGGCGCGACCTCCGTGAGCGTGGGCGGCGGCCTCGCCGAGGGTGCTGTGGACTGCACCGTCTCGGTCGACGTCACGACCACGACGCCCGGCACCTACACGGCCGACAGCGGCCTCGTGACCACGCACACCGGTCTCGACCTCGCCGGGACGTCCTCGGTGACGTTTGCGCCGGAGCAGAACGCACTCACCGTGACCGGTACCCCGGTCATCACCGGTGGCAACGGCGACGCCGTGGCCGACCTCGGTGAGCAGATCGCGTTCCGTTACGACGTGAAGAACGACGGCAACGTCGCGGTCCACGACCTGAAGATCGGCGAGTCGGCCGACTCCTGCGCTGCGACGGACATCGCGGCGGGTGCGACCGTCTCGTGCACCACCCCCACCCGTGCGGTCACCCAGGACGACGTCGACGCCGGCAGCATCGACGACTCGGTGTCGATCTCCGCGTTCTCGCGTCTCGACGTGCCGGTCGCGGGTTCCGGTGCTGCCACGGTGAGCACCAGCGAGCAGAACGCCGGGGCGGGGCTCGTCCTCGCGCCGGTCGTGAAGACCACCGGTGACCCGGGTGTCGGCGACACCGTCACGCTGAGCGTCACGGCCTCGAACACGGGCAACGTCACGCTCCGTGACACGCGCATCGAGATCGGCGGTGCCCGCGGGATGACCGTCACGTGCCCGGTGTCGATCGCGCCCGGCGCGTCCGTCGAGTGCGACGTCGCGGGGTCGTACGAGGTGACCCAGGCCGACGTCGACCACGGTTCGGTCGAGTTCACGGCCACGGCGACGAGCACGTCGCCGAAGGGCGTCGAGGTCGAGGCGGAGGCGAGGACCACCCAGACGACCGTGGCGCAGGCACCCGAGGTGTCCGCGTCGTTCTCCGGCACGATCGCCGGGAAGGCCCCGAAGGCCGGCGACTCCGTGTCGTTCACCGGTTCCGTGGAGAACACCGGCAACGTCACCCTGCACGGGCTGACCGCGACCGTCCCGGGCTTCGACGGCCTCACCGTCGCCGTGACCGACGACGAGCTCGCACCCGGCACCTCGACCGCCGTGACGGTGTCGGACCACACGCTCACCCAGGCGGACATGGACGCCGGCACGCTGACCGTCCCGCTGCACGTCGCCGGCGTCGGTCCGAAGGACCAGCAGGTCGAGGACGACGCACGGGCAGATCTCCAGATCGAGCAGCGGACCGCGCTCACGGCGAAGTTCGGGGCGTCGCTCGACGCCACGGCTACGCCGAAGGCCGGCGACACGGTCTCGCTCACCGGCACGCTCAAGAACAGCGGCACCGTGACCCTGTCGGACATCACCGCATCGATGCTCGGTCGATCCGAGCTCTCCGTCGACGTCCCCTCCGGTCCGCTCGCTCCCGGTTCCGAGGTCCCGGTGACGATCGCTGCGTACCCGCTCGCCCAGGACGACATCGACGACGGTCTCGTCTCGTTCACCATGCGCGGTGAGTCGCACGGGCCGAAGAGCCAGGTCGCGAACAGCGAGGCCGGCGCGAGCCTGGACCTCGAGCAGGCCGCCGGTGCGGGCCTCGCACTGGCGCCGGTCGTGAAGACGACGACCGACCCGGGCGTCGGCGACAAGGTGTCGCTCGGCGTGACCGCATCGAACACCGGCAACGTGACCGTCCGCAACACGACGATCGTCATCGACGGTGACCGCGGCATGACCGTCACCTGCCCCGCGACCATCGCACCCGGCAAGTCCGTCAAGTGCTCCGTCGAGGGCTCCTACAAGGTGACCCAGGCCGACGTCGACCGTGGCTCGGTCACCTTCGACGCGACCGCGACGAGCACGGCGCCCAAGGGCGTCGAGGTGAAGGCATCTGCGAAGGCCACGCAGGCGACCGTCGCGCAGGTTCCGGCCGTGTCGGCGAAGTTCAGCGGCACGCTGAGCAGCAAGAAGGCGCCGAAGGCCGGTGACGCGGTGTCCTTCACCGGATCGATCCGGAACAGCGGCAACGTCACCCTGCACGGTGTGACCGCCGCCGTCCCCGGGTTCGACGGCCTGCGTGTGTCGGTCGCCGAGGAACGACTCGCACCCGGTGCCTCCGCCGCGGTGTCGGTGTCCGACTACACGCTGACCCAGGCGGACGTCGACGCGGGCGCGCTGAGCGTCCCGATGCACGTCGTCGCCGTCGGCCCGAAGGACCAGCAGGCCCAGGACGACGCTGAGACCGAGCTCGAGTTCGAGCAGCAGGCGACGATGAGCGCGCGCTTCGGCGCCGTGCTCGACGCGGAGGGTGCTCCGAACGCGGGCGACACCGTGACGCTCACGGGAACGCTGGCCAACACCGGCACGGTGACCCTCGCCGACGTGCAGGTCTCCCTGCCCGGCCACGAGGACCTGGCGATCGAGGCGCCGGAGACGATCGCTCCGGGAACGACGGCGAAGCTCACCATCGCCGGGTACCCGCTGTCCCAGACGGACGTCGACTCCGGCACGGTGCGCTTCTCGCTCGCCGCTGCCGCGACGGGACCGAATGGGCAGACGACCTCGGCGGACGAGACCGCTGACGTGACGCTGCTGCAGGAACCGCAGGTGCAGTCCGTGCTCTCGGCGCACCTGGCCGAGACCGACCACGGTTCGGCTCCGCGCGTCGGCGACGAGGTCGTGCTCTCCGCGACCGTCTCGAACGCGGGCAACGTCACGCTCGAGGGCCTGGAGTCCGTCGTGTCAGACGGCGACCCCGAGCAGGTCGGCGACGGCACCCTCGCCCCGGATGCCGAGGTCGTGCCCGAGCTGGCACCGTACGTCCTCACCCAGCAGGACATCGACCGCGGGACGGTCGGGTTCGACCTGACCACCGCGGGCACGACGCCCACGGGTGACTCGGTCTCCTCCGGTGACCACCGCGACGTCTCGCTGGAGTCCTCGGCCAGCATCGACATCAGCGGCGAGTACACCGCGTCGAACTCGGCGGAGACGCTGCGCCCCGGCGACGTCGTCACCGGTTCCTTCCGGTTCGCCAACACCGGCAACCGGACGCTCGACCGCGCCGAGGTCGAGCAGCAGGTCGGCACGCGGATCTCGTGCGGGACCGAGGCGCTGCAGCCCGGGCAGGTGGAGTCCTGCGAGACGAGCTACACGGTCACCGAGGCCGACGTCGCATCCGGCTCGCTGACCTTCTCCGCCAAGGCGAAGGGCCAGTACACGGTCACCGAGCAGGCCGACGAGGCGACGGCAGCCCGCGCAGCCACCCCGGCTGTCGCGCAGAAGACCGTGTGGGTGTTCTCGAAGGAGATCACGAAGAAGTTCGTCGTCGAGGCGGCTCCGCAGGAGCTCGCCTTCACCGGGACGAACGTGGTCATGATCGGCCTCCCGGTCGCGATCGTCGTGCTGCTGCTCGGCCTGGTGCTGCTGCTCGCAGCCCGGAACGCGCGGCGCCGCCGAGTGTGACCTGACACGGACACGACGACCCCCGACCACTCCGGTCGGGGGTCGTCGTGTTCCTGCCGGCGGACGGGAGGCCCGGTACACTGCTCGGGACACGGTCACGTCTCGCCACGTGGCCGTGTCATGGAGGGTTGTCCGAGTGGCCGATGGAGCCTGTCTTGAAAACAGGTGGGCAGCGATGTCTCGTGGGTTCGAATCCCACACCCTCCGCCATCATCAAGGTCCTTGATCCGCATGATCATGCGGATCGCGCTGGGCATCGTCTTCGTTCCCGGCTGCTCCTGCCCGCGATGTGACCTCGATCGTCTGCCCAAGATCGTGATGAAGGCGGCTCTCGATGAACGTGTGGCTCGACCTTAGGTAGCGGCCCGCGGGCGATGACCGGGGCTGGCTCTGCAGCGTCGTAGGCGACTCATCGGAGTTTCCTCGGGTGGACTCGGCGCCAGCCGAGCCTCTCCCTCGTCACGTCGTCGCCTGGCCAAATGGTGTGGCAGCGGAATCCTTTCGCACAGGCAATCTCGGAGCGTGCCCCGCTTGGGGGCGTCGAACTGCGGCGGCTCAGCCTGTACGTTCCCCGAGGTGGGGATCGCTCACCAGTGACCCGATCAGGAGACCTCGATGACCAGCACCGCCGCCGCCTCACAGCAGACGTATGCCAATGCCCGACCGCAGAAGCACATCGGCACTGCCTACAAGTGGGCCTTCTTCTTCGGCGTCGTCGGCGCTCACCGCTACTACATGGGGAAGATCGGCACAGGCATCCTCTACACCTTCACTGGCGGCCTCTTCGGCATCGGCGTGCTCGTTGACATCTTCACCCTCGACGGCCAGGTCATCGACGTCAACGAGAAGAACTCCGTCGCGCCGACGCTGCGGTAGCACTCGCGTCGGATCCGCCGGGGAGGAGCGAGGCGAGCCATGTCTGAGCCTCCTCTCAGGTGGTCCGCGCATTCGGGCGACTCGGCGTCGGGTACACAGTGGTCATGTAGTCGTCGCGGACGAGATCCCGAACTGACTCCGCCGAGACCCGTACCGCGACCGCGAACTCCGCGATCGAGCACTGACACGCGAACCGCGCGCAGCGCGGCGCCCAGCCTCCTCGCTACCAGGCTGTCTCAGTCGCCCACGTCGAAGCCGTGCAGCGTGGTCCGATCTCGTCGTCTGCGCCAGTGGAGCTGTACTTCCAGGGATCTGAGACGTCTGCCGCGCAACTGCCGGGCAGGGTGGTCTCGAGAGGCACACACTCCTCACCGATTCGTCACTCGCTCGTGCACCCCTGCAAAGGCCCTCCGTCCTGGAGGTCGGATGCACCACGGTGTTCGGCTTCCGGAGCCGTTCCCCGTCTGCGCGAGTCGATCTCGGTGGAACCATCGACGTCGTTCGGCGTAGCCGTCACCGCGTGCGTCCTGCTCGTTCCCCAAGGGGCGTCCTGCCACAGCCACACCGATCGGGGCGAGACGAACGACTCTCTGATGATCGTGACGATGCCAGCGGCGATGCCGCAGTACGCAAGGACGAAGGTCACCGCCGTCTCGTCGGTGAGCGCGAGCACTGCTACTCCATACGGGAGGAACGCTGCGACGATCGCCCACAGCTGCCATCCCGTGCGTTCGTACCGCCGCAGCCCGATCGGGAACACCGGGACCGCGGCTGCAGTCAGCGCAACGACTCCGACCAGGTACCCCTGAGGGCCGAACCGGAGTGCAAGGCTGAGTATCCACGCATTGAAGTACCAGAGCGACAAAGCTGCAGAACTCAGGAGCGCAATGCGAACGATCACGTTCCCGCGACTGAGTCGCTTCGGAGAAGCGGTGAGCATTCGTCGATTGTATGGCCTTCTCGACGACCCTCGATGCCGTGTTCCCTGCGCCGGGCCCATCGCCGAGAGATGAGCTCCCTCGCCTCCGGGGGTCCTCGCTTCTGCCGCGACGGAGCACGGAGGCGCCCCGCGTACCGTCGACGGCATGAGCGACATCATCATCTTCGGCGGCCACGGCAAGGTCGCACTCCTCGCGACCCGCATCCTCAGCGAGCGCGGTCACCACGTCACGTCCGTCATCCGGAACGCCGACCAGTCCGACGAGATCCGCGCCCACGGCGGCGATCCGGAGGTGGCCGACATCCAGACGCAGTCGCTGTCGGACCTCGAGGAGCTCGTCCGCGGCAAGGACGCGGTCGTGTGGTCCGCCGGCGCCGGCGGGGGATCGGCCGACCGGACCTGGGCGATCGACCGGGACGCCGCCGTGCTGACGGTGCAGGCGGCTGCGCGCGCAGGTGTGCAGCGCTACGTGATGGTCTCGTGGGCCGGGTCGGTCCTCGACCACGGGGTGCCGCAGGACGACGACTTCTTCGCCTACGCCCAGTCGAAGATGATCGCGGACGCGGTGCTCCGGGACTCCGGGCTCGCGTGGACCATCGTGGCACCGAGCACCCTGACCGACGACGAGCCCACCGGCAGCATCGACTGGGACGGCGAGGCGACGAAGGTCTCGCGTGCCGACGTGGCACACGTCGTCGCGGACGTGCTCGAGTCCGACGGCACCGCCGGCAGCACCTTCCGCTTCAACGGCGGATCGACCCCGATCGCCGAGTTCCTCCGCGCCGACCAGGCCTGAGTCGCCGCGCCGCCCGGCGCCGCCGGGCTGCCGCGCCGCCGGGCTGCCGGTCCGGTGGCGCCGCAGCCGGCACCGGCCCCGGCGCCGCCGGCCAGTACGGTGGTGCCGTGGGAGAACCGGCGGAGCGAGGGCGTCGCGCGGTGATCGTCGAGGCCGCCGCGGGGGAGTTCGACCGCGACGGCTACGCCACGGCCAGCATCGCCGGGATCGCCCGCGCGGCCGGCATCGGGCAGGGTGCGCTCCACCACCACTTCCCGACGAAGCTGTCGATCGCCCACGCGGTGATCGACGAGCAGAACGCCAGGACCTTCGCCGCGATGGACTTCACCGACGAGTCCCCGGTCGGGTCGCTCGTGCGGGCCTCCCGCGCGATCGCGGACCTGCTCATGGCGGACCTGGTCGTCCGGGCCGGCATCCGGCTCTCGCTCGAGCACGGCGTGCTCGCCGGCGCGACCTCGAGCTTCTACGAACAGTGGATCGCCGGGGTGGTGGACGTCTTCCGGCTCGCCGTCGCCCGCGGCGAGGTCGGGTCCGCACTGACACCGGAGCAGCTCGGTGACACGGTGGTGCCCTACTTCACGGGGGTGCAGCTCGTGTCGAACGTCCGGTCGGGGCGTGCCCATCTGCTGCCCTCGGTAGGGACGATGTGGCGCGTCCTGGTCCTGGCATCGGTGGAACGGGCACACCGCGGCCGTCTGCTCGCCCTCGTGGACGACCTCTTCGGCTGAGCGAGGTCAGACGTCGTGGAGTTCGCGGTCGCGGAACCACTTCAGCAGCCACGCGGCGCTCGTCCGGTCGAAGGACCGCGGGAAGTCGGTGGTCCCGGTGAGGAACGGGCTGAACCCCTCCTCGACGGCGAGGTCGTGGTCGTCGAGCCCGCGGTAGGCCATCGACCACCCGTCGAACCGGCGTCGCTCGATGTCCTCGCGGATCAGCGACGTGACCTCGGAGTGCCGCGGGTCCTGCGAGATGACGGCGAACCGGTCGTCGACGCTCCACGCCGGACCCTCGAGCAACTGCATGAACCGGCCGCCCTTGGCGACGAGGAGCCCGGAGACGCCGAGCGCCTCGTTGTTGAGGCGGGCTTCGCGGAGCAGCTCGCCGAGGTCGGCGTCGGAGAAGGGCTGTTCCGCGCGACTCATGTAGACGATCGAGACGAGCACGGGACCATCCTGCCGGGTCAGACCTGACGGTGTCCGACGGAGGACTGGAATCGGATGAGGTACCCGTCGGGGTCGGTCACCAGGAACTGGCGGACACCGGCCTCCCGCGCGGCGTCGACGCGGTACCACTTCGTCTCCGGCTCGAGGAAGAGCGGGATGCTCGCCGACCGCAGGTCCGCGGCGATCGCGTCGCTGTCCGGAACGCTGACCTGGAGGTTGATCCCGCGACCGTAGGGCCGCTCGAGCGGGCCCGTGACCCACTTCCGCCCGACGCCGGCCTGCTCGAGCATGACGTGCGCCGAACCGAGGACGACGTACGCGAAGCGTTCCTCCGGTCGGTCGTACGCCACGGTGAACCCGCAGAGGTCGACCCAGAACGCCAGGCTCGTGTCGAGGTCGTCGACGAGGAGTTCGGGGACGAGGGCGGGGTCGGGCGATGGCGAGGTCACGGGTCCAGCCTAGGATCGACCCCATGGCGACCGTCCTCCTCGTCCGGCACGGACGTACCACCGCGAACGCGACCGGACTCCTGGCGGGCCGCACCGCCGGGGTCGCGCTCGACAGCACCGGCAAGCAGCAGGCAGCCAGGACCGCGGAGCGCATCGCCGCCGTCCCCCTCGCGGCCGTCGTGTCGAGTCCGCTCGAGCGCTGCCGGCAGACCGCGCGCGCGATCACGGCCTTCCAGGACGGCACACCCGAGCAGCGCATCGAGCGCGGGATCACGGAGTGCGACTACGGCGAGTGGCAGAACCGGAAGCTCGCCGACCTGGCGAAGGAGCCGCTCTGGCGGACCGTGCAGACGAACCCGAGCGCGGTGGTCTTCCCCGGCGGGGAGTCCATGCAGACCATGCAGTCCCGCGCGGTGTCCGCGATCCGCCGACTCGACGCCGAGATCGAACAGGAGCACGGCCCGCACGCGGTCTGGGTCGCGGTGAGCCACGGCGACGTCATCAAGTCGATCCTCGCGGACGCCCTCGGCATGCACCTCGACCTGTTCCAACGGATCACGGTCGGTCCGGCGTCCGTGTCCGTCGTGCGCTACGGCGAGCACCGCCCGGAGGTCGCCGCGACCAACACCGACTCCGGCGACCTGTCGTGGCTCAGGGCGGCGGCAGCCCCGACCGGGGACGCCGCGGTCGGCGGTGGTGCGGGCAACGAGACCGGAACCGCCAGTCCCTGAACGGACGCAGGCACCCGCTCCTACAATGCGGGTATGCCCCCCATCGTCCACGGCTTCGACTGGCCGGACCGTCTCGTCGTCGGCACCATCGGGCGCCCCGGTGAGCGGTCCTTCTACCTGCAGGCACGCGACGGCCGCCGTGTGGTGAGCGTCGCCCTCGAGAAGGAACAGTCCGCGGTCCTGGCCGAGAAGCTCGACGAGCTCCTCGACGAGGTCGCCACCGTGGAGGAGAACCGGTTCAGCGTGCCCCCGACGGTGCCGCGCGAGCTGCACGACGTCGACCCGCTCGACCAGCCGGTGGAGCCCGAGTTCCGGGCCGGCGCCCTCAGCCTGGGGTTCGACCCCGCGACGGCGCAGGTGGTCATCGAGGCGTACCCGATCGAGGACGAGATCGAGATCTCCGAAGAGGCCGACGAGACCGGGGAGATCGAGGCCGTCGTCGAGATGCCCGAGCCCACGGAGCTCCTCCAGGTCAAGATCCCGGTCGGCACGGCACGCGCCTTCGTCGAGCGGACCCGTGAGGTCGTCGCGGCCGGACGGCAGCCCGGCGACGCATGACCGGAGCCGAGGCGAGCGGGATGCAGCTCACCGCCCGCATCCGCGAGGCATCGAACGCCACGTTCCTCGCCGAGCTCGACGGTGAGCAGGTGGTCTACAAGCCGATCGCGGGGGAGAAGCCCCTCTGGGACTTCCCGGACGGCACACTCGCCGGCCGTGAGGTCGCCGCCTTCCTGGTCTCCGAGGCGTTCGGGTGGCGCGTCGTGCCGCCGACGTGGCTCGGTGACGGGCCGCTCGGACGCGGCATGGTGCAGCGGTGGCAGGACGTCGACCCGGACCAGGACGCCGTCGACGTCATCCCGACCGAGGAGGCCGAGCAGCCGGACCAGCGGATGAAGACCGTCCTCGAGGCGATCGACGAGCACGACCGACCGGTCACCCTGGTGCACGAGGACACCCCGGCCCTCCGCCGGATGGCCGTCTTCGACGTCGTGGCCAACAACGCGGACCGGAAGGGCGGGCACGTCCTCGCGATGCCGGACGGCCACCGCCACGGTGTCGACCACGGCCTCACCTTCCACGTCGAGCACAAGCTCCGCACGGTGCTCTGGGGCTGGGTCGGTGAACCGCTGCACGACGACGAGCTGGCCGGGATCGACCGCGTCGTCACCGCGCTCCACGGAGACCTCGGCGTACAGCTCGAGGAGCACCTGACCGTCGACGAGATCGACAACCTCGAGGCGCGATGCGCCGCCCTGGCGGCGACCGGCCGCTTCCCCGCCCCCAACGGGTACGGGCCGGCCGTCCCCTGGCCGCTCTTCTGAGCGGACCTGCGCAGCAGGGCGACAGGGACGCCCGCGGGCGCGCGCACACTCGTCGTCACCGCGCGCAGATGGCGAGGGACGACGGACGGGAGGCCCGTGGCGGCACCGCCACGGGCCTCCAGGCCGTCAGCCGAACCGGCCGAACCCGCCCCAGTCGTCGTCGCGGAAGAGCGCGCCGCCGCGTCGTGACCCCAGGTAGGAGCCGACCACGGCGACCCCGAGGTCGTCGTTCTCCGGCGCGGTGACCGTGCCGTCCACGCGCCGGGCCATGCCGTCGATGAAGCGGGCGAGACCTGGGTCGTCGCCGAGCCGGAAGAAGGTCGTCTGCGCGCCGAGCCGGCGGGCGTTGTCGAGCTCACGGACGCTCAGCGCGATCGTCATCGGGTCCGGCGGGTAGCTGAAGAACACCTGCCCGTCGGGCTCGAGGTGCGACGTCGGCTCGCCGTCGGTGACGATGAGCAGCACCGGTTGCGCCGTGGGGTGCTTCCGGAAGTGCCGGTTCGCCAGGAGCAGCGCGTGGTGCAGGTTCGTGCCCTTGTCCCACATCGCGTCGAGGCCGACAAGCTGCTCGACGTCCATCACCTCGGCCTCGCGCCCGAAGGCGATGAGCTGGAGCTCGTCGCCGCGGAACCGGGTGGAGATGAGCGTGTGCAGGGCGAGCGCGGTGCGCTTCATCGGGACCCAGCGGTCCTCCATCGCCATCGAGAACGACGTGTCGACCAGCAGCGCCACGCACGCCTGCGTCCGTGCCTCGGTCTCCTGCACCTCGACGTCGTCGATCGTCAGGCGCACCCCGGCGTCGTCACGGCCTGACGCTGCCGTGCGGGTGACGGCGTTCGTGATGGTGCGGGGGATGTCCCACGGCTCGGTGTCGCCGAAGGCCCACTGGCGGGTGGCGCCGGACGGCTCGCCGGACGCTCCCGAACGGCGGAGGTCACGTGCGCCCTGCCGACCGGACATCTTCTGCGCGACGTCCTTGAGCAGGCTCTTGCCGAGCTGCCGCATGGCCTTCGGCGTGAGCTTGTACTGCCCGTCGGCACCGCGACGCATCGTGCCGGAGTTGCGGAGGGCCTTCTCGAGCTGCTGGAGCGTCCTGGCGTCGACCGCGGCGTCGTTCCCGAGCTGCCGGGCGAGCGACTCCAGGTCGAGGTCGTCGAGGTCCGAACCCGGGCTCGACTGCGCGAGCTGCTCGGCGAGGGCGTCGAGGTCGGCGATGTCCTGGAACACCCCGGTGCCGTCGCCGAGGCCGAGCCCCTGGTCGCCCTCCATCCGCTCGGACCCGCCCCAGTCCTCCCCGGGGCGGAGCGCGCGGAGGTTCCCGTCGAGCTGGCTGAGCGCGCCCATGAGGTCGGGGGAGCCGAACGCCTGCTGCGCCAGGGCATCGAGTTCGTCGCGCTGCTCCTGCGTCATCGAGTTCCGCATCCGCTGGGCGGCGGCCGACCGGGCGGCGAGGTCGTCGAGCAGTTCGTCGACGTTCTGCGGACCCGACGGGAAGTACTCGCCGTGCTTCGCCATGAACTCGTCGAACTGCTCCTGCGTGTCGGTACCGGCGCGGTGGTCCTCGAGGAGCTGGTTGAGGTCCTGCATCATCGCCTGCACGTCGGCGCGGTCGGCGTCGCTGGCGTTCTCGAGCGCCTGCTTCATGCCGGTGAAGCGCTGGTCGAGCATCTCGCGGCCGAGCAGGTCCTTGATCTCCTCGAACTTCTGCCTGGCCTCCGGGCTCTTCCAGTCGTAGGCGCCCAGTTCGCTGACCGCCGCCGCCGGCGACGGCGGGAGGCTGTCGAGCTGCATCTCGGCCAGGGCACGGTCGCCGTCGTCCATCTCGGTGTCGCGCGCGAGCTGCCCACGCTCAGCGAGCACGGCCTCGTCGAGCAGCTGTTTGATCTGCTGCAGGGTGCCGTCGAGGTTGTTCTTCGCCGTGAGTTCGCGGCGCTTCTCGGCGACGCGCCGTGCCAGGTCGTCGAGACCGCGCTGGTCACGGCCGCCGCGGCGCAGGAACTCCCGCATGGCCCGCTCGGGGGAGTACCCCGCCATGACGTCCTGGCCGATCGCGTCGAGCGCCTCGGACAGGTCGGCGGGCGGCGCGAGCGGATCGGGACCGCCCTCGTACCTGCCGTACCGGGTGTCCCGCGACAACCGGCGGTTCTGCCGACTAGCCATAGACGGCTTCGCCCCCGCCGGACTCCTTGCTGATCTTGCGCGCGAGGAACAGACCCTCGAGCGCGAGCTCGATCGCGCCGGCCCGTTCGCCGTCGTTCGTGGCGCCGAGTCGTTCGCAGATCTGGTCGTAGAGGTCGGACTCGCCGAGCGAGGGGAGACCCTCGAGGAACGCCCGCGCCGACACCTGCTCGCCGGTGGTCACCATCGTGCCGCCGTCGAGGGCCTCGACCAGCTGGCCGAGGTCGAGCCCGCGCAGCCGGGACCGGACGGTCTCGGCGGTCGCGGTGCGGAGCAGGTGCTCGAGCACCTCGTCGGCCCGGTCCTCCTCGCCGGACTCGAACTCGATCTTGCCGCCGAGGACGTCGACCGCCGTCTCGAGGTCGATCGGTCGGGCGACCGGTTCCGTCTCGCCCTGTCGTGCCGCGCGGTGCACGGCCGCGGCGGAGACGGTCTCGGCGCCGGCGATCGAGAAGCGTGCGCTGACGCCGCTCCGCTGGTCCACGGCGCTCGACTCTCGCAGCGCCCGGGTGAAGCGGGCGAGGATCTCGACGAGTGCGTCGGGGACGTCGGCGGTCAGGTGCGCCTCCTGGCGGATGACGGCGATCTCGTCCTCGAGCTCGATCGGGTAGTGCGTGCGGATCTCGGCGCCGAAGCGGTCCTTGAGCGGCGTGATGATCCGGCCGCGGTTCGTGTAGTCCTCGGGGTTCGCGCTGGCGACGACGAGCACGTCGAGCGGCAGACGGAGCACGTAGCCGCGGATCTGCACGTCGCGCTCCTCCATCACGTTGAGCATCGCGACCTGGATGCGCTCGGCCAGGTCGGGGAGCTCGTTGATGGCGACGATGCCGCGGTGCGCCCGCGGGATGAGGCCGAAGTGGATCGTCTCGGGGTCGCCGAGGCTGCGACCCTCCGCGACCTTCATGGGGTCGACGTCGCCGATGAGGTCGGCCACCGAGGTGTCCGGCGTCGCGAGCTTCTCGACGTAGCGGCCGTCACGGTGCCACCAGTCGATGGGCATGGCGTCGCCGAGCTCCTCGGCACGGCGGATGCTCGCGGTCGTGATCGGCTCGTAGGGGTGTTCGCCGAGTTCGGAGCCGGCGATCACCGGGGTCCACTCGTCGAGCAGCCCCTGCATCGTGCGGAGGAGCCGGGTCTTGCCCTGGCCACGCTCGCCGAGCAGGACCACGTCGTGGCCGGCGATGAGGGCACGTTCGAGCTGTGGGATGACGGTGGTCTCGAAGCCGTGCAGGCCGGGCCAGGGGTCGCGGCCCTCGCGGAGGGCACTGAGCAGGTTGTCGCGGATCTCGGCGCGGACCGTCTTCTGGACGTGACCAGAGGTGCGGAGCTCGCCGACCGTTCTCATGGTGGGTCGGGTCACGTGGTCGACGGTACGCCTGACCGCCGACGAACCGGCCCACCTGTTCGCCCAGGGCGAGTGACGACGGACGGAAGGCTCGGTGCCAGCTGGCACCGAGCCTCCCGTCCGCCGTCGGCGTCAGCCGAAGAGCCGCTTGCTCGCGATCTCGGCACCCTCGGTGAGCGCGCGGAGCTTCGCCCACGCGACGTCCGTCGCGACGAACTCGTAGCTGGCGAACGTGGCCAGGCCGCAGTCGGTGCCGGCCACGATGCGGGTCGGGTCGCCGACCGCCTCGGCCGCCTCGACGATGCGGTTCGCGACGAGCTGCGGGTGCTCCAGGTAGTTCGTCGTCACGTCGATGACGCCGGCGACGAGGACCGCGTCCTCGGGGAGCGGCAGGTCGCGGAACGCCGGGAACTCGTGCGCGTGGCGGGGGTTGCCGAACGGGATGCTGAAGGACCCGACCTGCGCGCGGTACAGGTGGGGGAGCAGGACGTCCACGGGGACGTCGTCCTGGTGCGGACCCTGCCAGTTGCCGTAGCAGACGTGCAGGCGTGTCTGCTCCTTCGGGATGTTCCGGAGCGCGTGGTTGAGCGCGTCGACGTGCAGGTCGACCGCTGCCAGGAACTCGTCGAGGCTGGCGTCGCCGAAGTGGATGACCCGCTCCATCGCGAGGTCGGGTGCGTCCAGCTGGAGGACGTGCCCGCGGGCGACGATCTCCTCGTACTCGATCCGGAGCTGTTCCGCGAGGGCGAAGACGTACTCGCGGTGGTCGGCGTAGTGCGGGTTCTGGTCGTCGAGCAGCAGCGTCGTCGCGACGATACCGGGGGTGGCTGCGGAGATGAAGGTCCCGGCGGGCTTCCGCCCGGCTGCGGCGTTCCGCGCGAGTTCGCGCTCGAAGCCGTCGAGGTCCTCGCGGATGCCGGCGCGCTCTGCGTCGTACTCGAGCAGGCCCTGCGCGACCGGGGTGTCCCAGACCCGGGCGAACTCGGCGCCCTCGTCGATCTGCTTGGCCTGGAAGGCCGCGTAGTCCGGGAACTTGAGCGAGTCGAGCGTCGGCTTCCGGTGCCCGACGCCGCCGAAGCCGCTGAGGCGCTCGCGGATGTACGTCGAGAAGCCCACGCGGGGGACCTCGCCGTCGTTGATCACGTCCAGGCCGGCGTCGAGCTGGGCGTCGACGGTCGCGGCGAGGACGGAAGCCGTCTCGTCCCGGAGGGCCTGCTCGTCGTACGGCTTGCCCTGGTCGCGGGCGACGAGCAGGGCAGTCAGCTCGGGGGTCCGGGGGAGCGAACCGGTGTGGGTGGTCAGGATGCGGTCGGTCGAGTTCTGCAGCGGCACGGCTCCACGCTACTTGTGAGAATCCATAGCAGCCGCGATGATCATCATCGGGTCGTCCGGACGCCACCGCGCCGACACCCTCGCGACCGGCGCAGGAGCCGGATTCGATAGGGGGATCCGGCTCCGCGTCCGGCCCGGTCGTACCGGGGCCGAACAACATGCGCGCGCACGGCGTACGTTCACCGTTCGTGAGCAGCGCAACGACGAACGGGGCCGTCAAGAGCCTGGTCCCCGCACGCATGGACAGGCTCCCGTGGACCCGCTTCCACTGGAGTGTCGTGGTGGGCCTCGGGGTCTCGTGGATCCTCGACGGGCTCGAGATCCAGATCGTCTCGAACGCCGGGTTCCAGGCCGATCTGCACCTCGCCACGCAGCAGGTGACCTCGCTCGGGACCATCTACCTGGTCGGACAGGTCGTCGGTGCCCTGGTGTTCGGGCGCATGTCCGACCGGCTCGGCCGCCGCAAGCTCTTCATCCTGACGCTGGCGATCTACCTCATCGGCTCCGGCATCGCCGGGTTCGCGCAGGACTTCTGGTTCCTGGCGGCCTTCCGGTTCGTCGCCGGACTCGGCATCGGCGGGGAGTACGCCGCGATCAACTCCGCGATCGACGAGCTCATCCCCTCGAAGTACCGCGGTCACGTCGACATCGCGATCAACGGCACGTACTGGGGCGGTGCGGCCCTCGGCGCCTTCGCGAACATCTACCTGCTCGACCCGTCGCTGTTCTCGGAGAACATCGGGTGGCGCATCGGGTTCTTCCTCGGCCCGGTGCTCGGCATCGCGATCATCTTCCTCCGACGGCACATCCCGGAGAGTCCACGGTGGTTGATGACCCACGGCCGCGAGGAGGAGGCGGACGCCACGGTCACGCAGATCGAGGAGTCCGTCGAACGGTCGACCGGCAAGCGACTGCCGGACGTCGACGCATCGAAGGCCATGACCGTGACCCCGATGGACCGCGTCCGGTTCACCACGATCGTGAAGGTGCTGTTCCAGCAGTACCCGACCAGGACCCTGGTCGGGGCGACGATGATGATCACGCAGGCGTTCCTCTACAACGCGATCTTCTTCACGTACGCGCTGGTCCTGACCAACTTCTTCGGCCTGAAGACCTCGCAGACGTCGATCTACTTCTTCCCGTTCGCGATCGGGAACCTGCTCGGTCCGCTCGTGCTCGGTCGGCTCTTCGACACCTGGGGTCGTCGGCAGATGATCTTCAGCACGTACCTGGTCTCCGGGCTCGTGCTGGCGGTGTCGGCGTTCCTGTTCCGCGCCGACGCCATCTCCGCCACGGTGCAGGTCGTGTTCTGGTGCGTCTCGTTCTTCTTCGCGTCGGCTGGAGCCTCGAGCGCGTACCTGACGGTGAGCGAGATCTTCCCGCTCGAGCTCCGCTCGCAGGCCATCTCCTACTTCTTCGCCCTCGCGCAGATCTTCGGCGCAGTCGCCCCGACGATCTACGGCGCCTTCATCGGGGACGGGTCCTCGCGTGAACCACTCTTCTGGGGGTACCTGCTCGGGTCCGGGGTGATGATCGTCGGCGGGGTGATCGCGCTGATCTTCGGCGTGGACGCTGCGCGGAAGGGGCTCGAGGACGTCACACAACCGCTGTCCGTCATCGTCAAGGAGGAATCGTCACGGCGGTGAAATCCGACATCCGGGATGTTTAGCGCCTGATCGGCCCGCCTGCCACTGTCGTCCCATCGATCCCGAGTCGGGGATCACCGAGAGTGGGAGTGCTGTGATGCGAGACGACGTGGTCGGGCCCCGTGCCCTCCACAGTGCGAGGGCCGGTGAGACGCTCCACCGAACGCGGTGGCTCGGCCGCGGCGGTGGCGCCGATGCGTGAAGGTCGGCACATGGGGTACGACGAACACCCGGGCTCGCGAGCGCAGAGTCCCGCCATGATCGCTGACAGCCCGCTCGATCCGCTGGGCGTGCCGCGCAGCCTCCTCCGCGACGCCGTCTTCTTCCGACTGCTCGACCGCATCCTCCGTGGCGAGTACCGGCGGGGACAGCGGCTCCGGCTCGACACCCTGGCGGACGACATGCGCGTGTCCCGGACCCCGGTCCGAGAAGCCCTCGTCCCGCTCGAGATGCTCCGGCTCGTCTCGGTGCAGCGGTACGTGGGGGTCGTGATCGCCCAGTGGTCGGTCGACCAGATGAAGGAACGCATCCGGGTGGCGTGCACGATGCTCGCCGAGCCGCCGGTGACCGCGGACGCTCCCGCTGAGCGCTTCGACCCGTTCTGGATCCGGGAGTGCATGAGCGAAGCCGGGGCGTTCGTCGAGCTGTCCGCGTGGTTGCTCCGACGCACCGGCGCCTCCGTCAGTGCGGACTGGGTGGCGTCCCAGCGCCCCGTGCTCGACATGTTCTTCACGGACGACGTCGCGGTCGCGAACGGCATCGACGCGGTGGTGGACCGCCGTCGCCGGCAGACGCTGGCCGACGCCGCGCGGACGGCGGCGATGCGAGGCGACCGCCAGGAGTGCACCCGGCTCGTCCTCGAACTCGGTGACCTGCTGGTGGCGCTGCCGGACCGGTTCCGTGCCGCGGTACCGGCCTGACGGCAGGAGCGTGCTGCTCCGTCTGCCCCGTGAAGGTGGGCTTCTCCGCACTCTCTCTCCGGTTGCACACTGATTCGTCAGGCAGTCCTGTGGCAGCCTTGTCCGGTTGCCGTCTCCGCGGCACCGGTGCAGCAGGTCGCATGACGTGCCTGCCGTCGCGGGGGTCGCCGCGGTGTCGAACAGGACGACGCCGCCATCGTGTCCGCAGACGACAGGAGTGCCCGTGAACGACGTTCGTGATCGATCCCACCGACTCAACCGAGCCAACGGGATCGCCCGTCACGGACGTCTCCGCCGCCGCTCGCCCTTCGGCACCGTCGCGAAGGTGCTCTCCGGCGTGGTGGCCGTCGCCCTCGTCAGCTCGGCGTCGGTCGCAGCCATCGCGGCGAAGCAGGTGAGCGACGACCTCGGTGAGGGCGTGCGGATCCAGGGTCAGCCCGTGTCGCAGGCCAAGCCGGCCGGGAACGTCCTCAGCGCGTACCAGGGCGGCTTCACCATGCTCGTGGTCGGCACCGACAACGACCCAGCCCAGGGCCTGGAGTACGGCGAACGCGATGCCACGCTCAACGACGTCAACATCCTGCTGCACGTCTCCGCCGACCACACGAACGCGACCGCGGTGAGCATCCCGCGCGACCTCGTCACGCCGATCCCCGCGTGCCAGAAGCCCGACGGCTCCGGATCGACCCCGGCGATGGCGGCGCAGCCGATCAACAGCGCCTGGGGCGAAGGCGGCCTCAACTGCGTCGTGCAGACCGTGCAGGGGTTGACCGGCCTCGACGTGCAGTACTCGGCGGCCGTGTCCTTCAACGGCGTCATCGAGATGTCGAACGCGATCGGCGGCGTACCCGTCTGCGTCGCGTCGCCCATCCACGACCGGTACACCGGGCTCGACCTGCCCGCCGGGACGACGACGCTGCAGGGGTCGCAGGCGCTCGAGTTCCTCCGGACGCGGCACGGTGTCGGTGACGGCTCGGACCTGGGGCGGATCTCGAGCCAGCAGGTCTTCCTGTCGTCGCTCCTCCGCACGGTGAAGTCGAACGAGACGCTGACCTCGCCGACGACGCTCTACAAGCTCGCCCGCGCGGCCGCCTCGAACATGCAGCTCTCGCAGAGCCTCAACGACCTCGGGACGATGGTGCAGATGGGTCGAGCGCTGCAGGACCTGCCGCTCGACAAGGTCAACTTCGTGCAGTACCCGGGCACGACCGGCGGCACGGGTGTCTACGCGGGCAAGGTGCAGCCGACGAAGTACCTCGCAGAGCAGCTCTTCGACAGGATCAAGGCGGACGAGTCGTTCTCCCTCGGTGCCGGGAGCACGGGCATCGGGTCCGAAGCGGACCCGACTGCCTCGGCGTCCCCGTCGTCCGACCCGTCCGCTCCCGCGGCCGACCCGTCCTCGGCAGCTGCGGCCCCGTCGACCCCCGCGGCCGGCGCTGGCGCTGCGACGCCGTCGGCCCCGGCCACCTCCGACACGATCGACGGGTTGCAGGGGCAGTCCGCGGCGCAGCAGACCTGCTCGAAGGCGTTCGGCTCGTAGCGCGTGCCAGGTGCCGGCTCGTAGCACGCGGCCGGCGCCCGGCACGCCGCGGAGGCCTCCGTGCTGGCGCTGCCCGCCGACGAAGAAGCGGGGACGTGACCGTGGCCACGCCCCCGCGGAGTCGCTCACCGGCAGACGCCGGACATCGGGCGAGCCGGGTCCAGGCCGGGAGCGACGCTGGGTGCTGTGTCGCGACAACGGGGTGGAGCCCCGGAACGTGATCGCCGCGTCCCGATGAGACTAATCACCGGGGTACAGCACCACAACCCTGACCTGTCCCCACTTCGGGGGACCGGTCGTGCGTGGCGGTCGACGTGCCGGGTCGTGACGCAGCCCGTCCTCCTGTATGGTGGTGTGAGCGTCCGCGAGGGCGCATGGAGACGTCGCATAGTCAGGCCGAGTGCACCACCCTGCTAAGGTGGAGTCCCCTTTCGGGGACCGAGGGTTCAAATCCCTCCGTCTCCGCACTCACCGAGACCCCCTGTTCCGCAGGGGGTCTCGTCGTTTCCCCGACGGCTGCCAGCCGAGCGTCCGACAGGCGTCCGGAACGACCGATGGCCAGCCGCGTGGGACGCAGCTGGCCATCGGTGTCGATCAGTGGGCGGGTACCGCTCAGGAGTTGTCGATCACCCGGACGTAATCGATCTTCATCTGCTGGGGGAACTGCGTGGTGCCGTCCGGGGAGCCCGGCCAGTTCCCGCCGACCGCCAGGTTCAGCACGATGAAGAACGGCTTGTCGAAGACCCACGGGTTGCTGCCCGTGTCCGCGGGTGTCACCGTCTTGTAGGCCACACCGTCCACCGACCAGGTGATCGACCCCGGCTTCCAGTCCACCGCGAACGTGTGGAACGTGTCGGCGAAGGACCATCCCTGCGGGTGCTGGTAGCTCGACGTGATGCCCTGGCCTCCCGAGTAGCCAGGGCCGTGCACGGTGCCGTGGACGGTCGCGGGTTCGTAGCCGACGTTCTCCATGACGTCGACCTCGCCGGAGTTCGGCCAGCCGACCTGGGGGAGGTCGGCGCCGAGCATCCAGAACGCCGGCCATATGCCCTGACCGCGCGGGATCTGGATGCGGGCCTCGACCCGGCCGTACTGCGGCGTGTACTTGCCCTGCGTGGTCAGACGGGCGCTGGTGTACGAGCCGTCCGACTCGCGCTTCGCGGTGATGACGAGGTTGCCCTGGCCGTCGAGTGCGGAGTTGTCGCGCGAGTCGGTGTAGTTCTCGAGCTCGTTGTTGCCCCAGCCTCCGCCGCCGGTCTCGTTGGTCCAGACCGACCGGTCGGGTGCGCTGCCGGCGGGACCGTCGAAGTCCTGCGACCAGATGACGTCACCGCTCGCGGCGTTCGCCGGTGCGCTGGCGGTCAGCGTGGGCGTCAGCCCGAGCGCCGCTGCCGCGGCGCCGGCGACCACGAGTGCGACCGCGCGACGGTGGTTCGTGATGCTGTGCATCGGTGTCCTCCTCAGTTGCTCGACCCGAGCCCGGCCCGGGTCGATCGCTCGACCCGGGCCGATGGCCCGACGCGGCTCAGTTGTACGACGCCAGTCGGTTCGGCGCGGTGTTGCCCGCCGGCGTCGGCACGGCCCCACCGACCCCGTTGATGACGCTCGAGATCGTGCCCGTGTCGCCCAGGGACACCGTCACGAGCCCGTGGGCACGGACGCCGGCGGTCTGCGGCACCTCGAACGCCCGGTCGGCGTGCACCGCGGGGTTCGTGTTGAAGAAGCAGTAGACGCCGCCGCCCCAGATCTCGTGGTTCGTGACGTTCGACGCGACCTTGTACGCGGCGTAGCCGGCGCCGGTCGGGCTCTGCCACGAGGCGTTGTCCGGTACGTCGTACGGCATCTCGTTCTGGAAGAAGATCGTCTTCCCGTTGTTGCCGTTCCACTGCACCTCGTACTTCTGGTAGTGCTCGACGAACAGTCCGGTCGCCAGGACGTCGTTGCCGTTCACCTCGACCCCGGTGGCGCCGGTGTTGACGGTCCATCCGGTCGCAGCACCACCGTGGTCGGCGCGCCACGCCCAGATGTGGTCGACGAGGGTGTCGTCCGCGTTCACCTGGAGGGTCGTCGTCGCCTTGCCCTGGATGCTCGAGCCGACGCGGAAGAACACGTCCTGGATGCTCTGCGGGTCTGCGGCGTGGTCGACGTGCGAGCCGCTCGTCCCGAGCCGGATGAGCTGGGCACTGTTCTGCGACCCCGCGTCCACGACGAGGTTCGACACGTTCACCCCGGCGACGTCGGAGGACGTCAGCACGGCGTTCCCGCGGGTGGGGACGAGCGTCGGGAAGCCGATGCCCGTGATCACGGTGTCCGGGCGCGTGACCGCGATGGCGGAGTCGAGCTGGTACGTGCCCGGCGTGAAGAACAGGTTGAGTCCCTGCGCGAGCGCACTGTTGATCGTCGCCGCGGAGTCACCGGGGTGCGCGACGTAGAAGTTGCGCATCGGGATGTCGGTCCCGGCGGTGTTCGGCCAGGTCACGCCGCTGGAGTTCTGCTTCAGCGACGGCACGAACACGTGGTACTTGTTCGACGAGTCGACGTAGAGGTAGGGCTTCTCGCGGGTCGTCGGTGTGGTGGACAGGGTCGTGTAGCTCTTCGAGAAGTCGTTCGCGGGTGCGCCCTGCACGCCGGAGAACGTCATGTTCCAGTTGCCGCCCTGCCACGACCCGATGGCCGAGTTGCGGGTGTACCACTGCTGCTGCGACCCGGAGGTGACGGTCCCGTCGACCTTCGTGTCGGCGATGTACCCGCCCGACGAGTAGCCCTGGCCGCCGTCCTGGTTGGAGGGGCCCATCGTCAGGTTCCCCTCGACGTGGACCCGACGCATCGGCGCCGCCTGGGACACGGCCCAGCGGTCGGTGCCGCCCTCGGGGACGATCGCCAGGTTCTCGACCGATCGCCAGAAGTTCTGCGTCGCGTTCTTCTCGTCACCGGCGTTCCAGCCGGAGTCGACGTTCACCGCGCCGTTGATCGTCACGTCGTCGGGGTTCTTCCCGAGGCCGGCGACCGACGTGTAGAACCCGAGGTTGGCCCAGACCCGGCCGTAGCTGCCGGGCTTGAAGAGGAAGGCGTACCGCTGCGACCCGAACTGCGCGGTGGTGCTGCGGAGCTGCGCGTTGAAGGCGGCGTCGACGTCGGCCTGGATCGTGGAGGCCGGGGTCGAGGGGCTGTAGATCTTGACGTTGCTCCCGAAGTCCGGGGTGTCGCTCGTCGTGACCGCCTGGGCGGCGACCGCGGGCACGAGTGCTCCCACGACACCGGCGCTCAGCGCGATCGCGACGAGTTGCTTCATCCGTCGTTGCATGATGCTCGATTCGTCACCGTGCGGCGTCGTTGCCGCACGCAACAGACGCTAGACCTGTCGGTGCGCTCAGGCAGTCGGACGAACGGCGGACGTGCGTGTCCCCCGATCGGGGGTGGCCGGCCCTAGCCCTGGACGGAGTCGATCCAGCGCACCCAGCCCTCGAGCTGCGCCTTCGCACTGTCCAGGGTGCTGTGCTGCCCCCGGACCGCGCCGTCGGCGGACCGGACGGCGTACCCGTGGTGCCACGACACCACACCGACGAGCTCGGGACCGGACGACCCCACCCAGCGTCCGTCGGCCGTCTCGGTCCACCGGACCGCGGCGTGCGCGGTCATCGGGTGCCCACCCGGTGCGTGTGAGGGACGGTGCGGGTACTCGGGTACATGGGGACTTCCGGTCGGCTGCGGACGAGAGATCGTTCCGGCGGCCTGGGTCCTGGGGTCACCTGTCGCCGACGGTAGTCCGGTCGGCTGTGCGTCGTGCCGGTGACCACGAGACGGACGGGAGGCTCGGCACGCGTCGTGCGCCGAGCCTCCTGTCCGGGTGTGGTTGCCGCTCAGGCGACGGTCCGGACGCTCCCGGTCGTCGCCGCCGACGGGCGGTGCGCGGCTCGGCCGTGCCGCGCCGCCGACGCGGCGACGGCGACGAGCGCGAGTCCGGCGAGCGTGATCGCCGCGCCCGCCCAGATAGGCGAGGTGTAGCCGAGTCCGGCCGCGATGGTGAGCCCGCCGACCCACGCGCCGAACGCGTTGCCGAGGTTGAACGCGGCGATGTTCGCTCCGCTCGCCAGGGTGGGGGCGTGGTCGGCGTACTGCATCACCCGGGTCTGCAGTGCCGGCACGGTGGCGAAGCCGAACGCCCCCATGAGCACGAGCGCCACGACGGTGAGGACGGGGTTCGACGCGACGGCGGCGAAGAGCGCCAAGACGACCGTCAGACCGGCGAGCACGGCGATGAGCGTGCCGTCGATCGAGCGCGCGGCGAGCCGACCACCGGCCCAGTTGCCGACGAACAGGCCGAGACCGAACACGACCAGCAGCCACGGGACCGCCGCGGACGTGAACCCGGAGACCGCGGTGAGGGTGTACGCGATGTAGGTGAACGCGCCGAACATGCCGCCGTAGCCGAGCACCGTGACACCGAGCGACAACCACACCTGCCCGGAGCGGAACGCACCGAGCTCCCGCGCGAGTGACGGTGCCGTCGTCGACTCCGGCGCGGGGACGAGGACGGCGACGCCGATCAGGGCGACGACGCCGATCGCGGCGATCGCCCAGAACGTGGCACGCCAGCCCAGCGCCTGTCCGAGGAACGTGCCGAACGGCACACCGAGCACGTTCGACGCGGTGAGGCCGGTGAACATCAGGGCGACCGCGGAGGCTCGCTTCTCCCGCGCCACCATCTCCGACGCGACGACCGCGCCGATGCCGAAGAACGCGCCGTGGCAGAGCGCGGCGACCACGCGGCCGGTCATCATCACGCCGTACGTCGGCGCGAGGGCCGAGAGCGTGTTGCCGATCACGAACAGCACGAGGAGCCCGATGAGCACCGCCTTCCGTGGCAACCGTGTCGTCGCGGCGGTGAGGCCGAGCGCGCCGACGATGACGGCGAGTGCGTAGCCCGTGACGAGCCAACCGGCAGTGGTCTCGGAGACGCCGAAGTCCGCCGCCACCTCGGGCAGCAGGCCCGTGATGACGAACTCGGTCAGACCGATGCCGAAGCCACCGAGGGCGAGGGCGATGAGTCCAGCGGGCATGCGTGGTCCTCCTCCTGCTGTCATCGCGGACGTGCCGCGTACGCTTGCAGTTGCACGCGCGGGATAGATGGTTGCACACGCCAGGTATCGGCGCAAGCAACTGTCCGCGCCTGCAACTTCCCGTTCTCGAGCACCTGTGAGGCCCCATGAGCATCGACGACACCGCGGTCGCGGTCCGCGCGCACGGCTGGCGCACCCTCGGGGCGTTGCACGGGCTCATCGACGCGCACCTCGAGCGAGCCCTCCGCGAGGTCGACCTGTCCGTCGTCGAGTACACCGTGCTCGACGCGCTCCGGCGGCAGGACGGGTTCCACATGCGGATGCAGCAGCTCGCCCGCGCCGCGGCCCTCAGCGCGAGCGCCACGACGCGCCTCGTGAACCGGCTGGAGGAGCGGGCGCTCCTGACCCGGGTGCTCTGTGCGGACGACCGTCGCGGGCTCTACACCGAGCTCACCTCGGCGGGCTCCGCGCTCGTCGACCGCGCGGCGCCCGTCCACGCACGCGCACTGGAGGCGGCGCTCGCCGAGGCGCACGAGGTCCCGGAGCTCGACGAACTCGCGACGGCCGTGGAACGACTCGAGAGCGAACACGTCGTCGAGCGGGCGGAGCACGCAGCCCGCTGACCCTCCTCCCGCACCCGCTACGGTGGCCACGTGCTCCGTGGTGCTGGTCTCGTCGCTGTGCTGGCCGTCGCCGGGCTGCTGCTGAGCGGCTGTCAGGCCGAGCGGGGCCTCCGGATCGAGGCCTACGTCGAACCCGGGGGAGCTGCCGCGGTGCAGCGTGTGCGTGACGCCGTCCCGGTCGCGACGACGATCGGCATCGACGGAGTCACGGTGACCGCCGACGGCTCCGGGCTCGACGACGTCCCCGACGGGCTCGCCGGACTGGCCCGAGCGGCGGGCAGCGGGTCGGAGCTCCTCGTCAGCAACTACTCCGCGGCGCTCGGGGACTTCTCCCCGGAGATCGGGACGGCGCTGCTGGCCTCCCCGGCACACCGGGACCGAGTCGCCCGACTGGTCGCCGCGGCGGCCGACCGGGCCGGGATGCACGGGGTGCAGATCGACCTCGAGTCCCTCCGGCCTCGCGACCGCGCCGGGCTCGTCGCGTTCGCCGCCGCGGTGCGTTCTGCCGTGCACGACCGCCTCGGCGACGACGCCGGTGTGTCGATGGCGGTGATGGCCTCGACCTCGGCGGCCGGGTTCCGGGACACCGGCTACGACCTGGCGGCGCTGGCAGGTCCGGTGGACCGGTTCGTCCTCATGACCTACGACCAGCACGGTCCGTGGAGCGGTCCCGGTGCGATCGGCGCGCTGCCGTGGACGTCGCGCGTCGTCCGGGCCGCAGTGGCCCAGGGGCTCCGCGCCGACCGGATCGACCTCGGCATCGCGTCGTACGGGTACGCCTGGGGGCCGGGTGCCGGTGACGCACCCGTCGCTCCGGCCGCTGCCCGTCGGCTCGCCGCTGGTGCGGCACGGTGGTCCGACCGGGACGGCGAGTGGTCGGCGACGCTCGACGACGGCCGGGAGCTGCACTGGTCCGACGCCCGGTCGTACCGGGTCCGGACGGCGCTCGCGCAGGAGCTCGGTCTGCACGGCGTCGCGATGTGGTCGCTCGGTTCGATGCCCCTGCCGCACTGAGTTCCCGAGGACGGTTCCGGCCGGGTGCGGTCGGTGACACATCCTCCGGCTGCTGTCACCAGGCCGAGGTAGCATGCGCGGACCACTGCCCCCTTCCCTGAGGAGCCCTGCGTGCCCGACGCCCCCGACCTCGCCATCCCCGTCGACCAGGTCCGTGACGCCGGGGCGGCGATCATGTCCGCCGTGGCCACGGTGGTCGACGGCAAGACCGACGCGATCCGCACCGCGCTGACCGTCATGCTGGCCGAGGGACACCTGCTGGTCGAGGACGTCCCGGGTGTCGGCAAGACCGTGCTCGCGAAGGCGCTCGGCGCCAGCGTCGGCGGCACCGTGAACCGCATCCAGTTCACCTCCGACATGCTGCCGTCCGACGTCACCGGGGTGAACATCTTCGACCAGTCGTCCGGCACGTTCCGGTTCTCGCCGGGGCCGGTGTTCGCCAACGTCGTCATCGGTGACGAGATCAACCGCACCAGCCCGAAGACGCAGTCGGCGTTGCTCGAGGCGATGGCCGAGTCCCAGGTCACCGTGGACGGCGTCACCCGCACGCTCGAGTCGCCGTTCATGATTGTCGCCACCCAGAACCCGGTCGACATGGAGGGCACCTACCCGCTGCCCGAGGCCCAGCGCGACCGCTTCATGGCGCGCATCGCGATGGGGTACCCGAGTGCCGAGGCCGAGCGTCGGATGCTCACCGCCCGCGGTGGCCGCGACCCGCTGACGTCCGTGCGGCCGATCGTCGACGTCGCGATGCTCCGCGCGATGATCGCCGCGGTCCGGCAGGTGCACGTCGCCGCCGACGTCGAGGCGTACATCGTGGCCATCGTGCGCGCGACCCGGACGCACCCGGACCTCGTGCTCGGCGCCAGCCCGCGAGCCACGCTCCACCTGGCCCAGGCGGCCCGGGCCCACGCCGCGCTGCAGGCCCGACCGTTCGTGACCCCCGACGACGTCGCCGAGCTCGCGCCGATCGTCCTCGCGCACCGCCTCGTGCCCGTCGCCCGTGGCCTCGGCGGCTCGGCGGAGGACACCGCACGCGAGATCGTGGTCCGTGTCGTCGCCGAGACGGCCGTGCCCTTCACCGCCGCGCCCGTCCGGTCCTGATGTCGTCCTCGTCCACGCCGTCGTCGCTGCTCCGCCGTGCGGGGGCGGCGCGCTCGGTGTCGGAGCGGTGGACGCGACGCGGTCTCGCGATGCTCCGGCGGACCCCGTTCCCGCGGCCGACCGCACGTGGCTGGTCGGTCATCGCGGTCGGCATCGGGCTCGTCGGGGGCGGCCTCGTCGCGACCACGAGCGTCGCCGTCTCCGCGGGACTCCTGCTGCTCGTGCTCGTGGTGCTCGGCATCGCGATGGCCTTCGTCGTCGCCGCGCCGCTCCGGGGCTCGCGGGCCGCTCCGCGCGCGATGGTGCAGGTCGGCGAGGTCTACCGCGAGCGGATCACCCTGCGTGGGACGTCGATGCCGATCGGGCCGCGCTCGACCCTGCTCGTCCGGGAACAGCTCGACGACGCCTTCGCCAGCGTCTCCGACGCCGAGGCCCTCGTCGAGGTCGGTCCGACTCTGCCCCCCGCGGTGTTCGACGTCGAGGCACTCGCGATGCACCGCGGCCGCACCGTGGTCGGGCCGGTGACGATCCGCGTCGAGGACCCCTTCGGCCTGCTCCGCATCGACCGACCCGTCGTCGCGCCCGAGGAGGTCGTCGTCGTGCCGGCGTCGACCGCGCTGTCCGCGATCGACACCGGGGCGCTCGCCGGAGCCGTGTCCGCGGACGAGGGCCGTGTGGGCCAGGGCGGGTCCGCCGACGACAGCGAGCTCCGGCCGTACCGACCCGGCGACCCCATCCGCCGCGTGCACTGGGCACAGAGCGCCCGCCGCGGCGAACTGCACGTCCGGCAGACCACGCAGGCCCAGCCGCCGGAGGCCGTGATCGCGCTCGACCTGCGCCGCGAGTCGTACCAGCAGCTCGGGCGCGACGACCTCGCCGAGCTCGCGGACCTCGGTGGCGACGCCGCGTTCGAGCACGCCGTCGTCGTCGCGGCGAGCGTGGCGAGGGCCCTCGCGGCACGGACCTCCCGGGTGGTCCTGGTGACCGACGACCTCGGCGGTGCCACGCGCCACACGGGCGACGCCGGGGGACTCACGGACGTCCTCGTCGGGCTCGCGGACGTCCGGCTCCGCGGCGACGCCCGTCCGGTGACCGACGTGCTCCCCGACGTCCGCGGGCGCGACGTGCACGGGATGACGGCCGTCGTCACCGGCCACTGCACCGCCGAGCAGGCCGCGGAACTCGTCTCGTCGACGTCCGGTTCGAGCCGCGGGATCCTGGCGACGATCGTGCCCCCCGACCCGGTGGTGCGAGGGATCCTCGACCGCGGTGGGTGGCGGACCCTCGTCGTGCCGGTGGTCGGATCGGGAGGCGTGCGGTGACCGCGCAGGACACGCGACCGGCGCGTGGTCGTGCCGACGTGCGCGCGATCCTCGACCGCCCGGACGACCGACCGGCGGTGTCCCCGTGGGTGGTCCTGCTCGCTCCGGTGCCCGTCCTCGTGGCGGCGCTGGCGTTCCGTCCCCTCGTGCAGGGCATCGCCTGGTGGACCTCTGCCCTCGCCATCGTCGTCGTGCTCGTCGGGGTGGTCCTGTCGGTCCGCCGCCGGCCACCCGGCGTCCGCTTCATCGCCCTCGTGGGCACCCTCGTCGCGTGTTCGTGCGCAGCAGCCCTGGTGAACGACATCCAGCCGCTCGGGTGGATCGACGGCGACGGCGCGCTCGGGCAGACGATCGCGGCGATCCGGCTGAACCCCGCCCCGCTGCCGCAGACCGACGCGATCCGGTTGGTCGTGACGGTGGCGATCGCCTGGGTGGCGGCAGCGTCCCTGTTCCTCGCGACGGTGGCCCCGGCCGCGGCCCTCGCGGCAGCGCCGGCGCTCGTGATCCTCATCGTCCCCGGCGTCGTCACGGGCACCCCGGCGAGCACCGGGCTCGTGGTCGTCACCGCCCTGGTGTTCCTCGCGCTGCTGTGGCTGTCGGTCCGGCCGGTCCAGCGTGCCCTCCCCGCCGTCGTGGTCGGCGCCGTCGCGCTGGTGGTCGCGATCGGCCTGCCGACGGTCGTCCCGCTGAACGCCAGCTGGCTCTCCGGGGTCACCGGTGCTATCCAGGCGCCGATCCAACCGGGACGCCCGGGCACGCTGCTCAACCTCGGCCAGGACCTCCGGCGTCCGAGCGAGCTCGAGGTGTTCCGCTACCGCACGTCGGACGGGCAGCCGGAGTACCTGAAGCTGGCCGACCTCGACGAGTTCGGCACCGGGGACTGGGTGCCGACGGTCACCGACGTCAGCAACGCGCCGACGGCGGACCAGCAGCAGTGGGCCGTCGGGGTGAACCCCCGCGTGGCCACCCGCGGCGACGTCACGGTGCAGATCACCGGACTGTCGAGCAACTACCTGCCGGTGCCCTCCGGCGCGGTCTCGATCCAGTCGCAGTCGACGAACCTCGAGCTCGACCAGTGGCGGTGGATGGGGGACTCGAACACGGTCAGGTCGACCGGGCCGGCCACCCGACGTGGTGCCACGTACGAGGTGTACGGCGCGTCGACGTTCGCGAACGCGTACCTCGACGCGATCGACGCCGCCGGACGCCTCGAGCCGTTCGACGGGCGCGGCTACCCGACGCCGTCGAAGGCCCAGCTCCGCACCGACCTCGCGCTGCCGAAGGACCTGCCGTCGAGCATCGCGGCGACGGCCCGACGGGTCGCCGGTGGCGCGACGACCGACTACGAGAAGGCGCGGACCATCGAGCAGTGGTTCCGCAGCGACCTCTTCACCTACTCCGAGACCGCCCCCGTGCAGCAGGGCTACGACGGCGACAGCATGGACGTCGTCGCGAAGTTCCTGCAGGTGCGCGAGGGGTACTGCGTGCACTTCTCGTCGGCGATGGCGGTGATGGCCAGGACGCTCGGCATCCCGTCCAGGATCGCCGTCGGGTACCGCGCCGGCGGCACGCAGGAGGGTGGCGAGTGGGCGGTGTCGAACCGGCAGCTGCACTCGTGGCCGGAGCTCTACATCGCCGGTGCCGGCTGGGTCGCGTTCGAGCCCACGCCGGACTCCGACACCGCGGCGACGCCGGACTCCGAACCGTCGCAGACACCGAGCGCCGCGGCTCCGGAGACCCCGCTGCCGCAGCCGGACTCGTCGACCGAGCCCTCCGCGACCACGACACCGACGCCGAGCGCCTCGGCCGCTCCCGGCGCGGGTGCGTCAGCGGGCGGGTCGAGCGGCGGCCCGTGGGGCATCGCGGTCGGCGTCCTCGTCGCGCTCGCCGTCCTCGTCGCGCCGGCCGCTGTCCGCGCGCTCCGGCGGCGGTCCCGGCTCGCCGCCGTCGCCGCGGGGCGGTCGCCGGCCGTGTCGGCGTGGCGGGAGCTCCTCGACGACGTCGCTGACCACGGCTACGCCCCGGGACTGGCACCGCCCGGCGACGCCGCCGCGGCCGCCAGGACCGCGCGCGCCGTCCTCGGACGGTTGCGGTCGACCGTGCCGGCATCGGTGCTGCCGTTCCTCGAGACCGTCGTCGACGCAGTCGACCAGGAGCGCTACGCGTCAGCGGGTTCGGTCGACACCGGTGCCCTGACGACGGCCGTCCGGGAGGCTCGGGTCGCCCTGGATGCATCGGTCCGGCTGCCGCGTCGGGTGCGGTCGCGCCTGCTGCCGCCGAGCCTGCTGCCGTCGTCCTCGTGGTCGCACGAGGGTCCGCGCCGCCGGACGGTCTGACCCGCGGAGGGCCTGATCCAACGGACTGCCTGAACGGCAGGCGGGGCCGGGAGCCTCGGGTCAGCGGGGCCGGATGACGGCCTCGACGAGGGCCGCGACGACCTCGCCCGGGTCCACGCCGTCGAGCGCCGGTGCATCGAACACGATGCCGACGTTCGTGGCGATGAGCGTGGTGGCGAGGGCGTCGAGCGGCATCCCGGGGTCGACCTCTGGGTGTGCGCCGAACCAGAGGAGGACGAGTCGGCGGACGCCGTCCTGCAGGACCTGCCGCTGGCGGACGAACTCGGGCATCAGCTCCGGGTGCCGGAGCGCGAAGCCGCGGAACTCACTCAGCAGGGCGAACTGGGCGCGCTGGTCGTGCCGGCCGAACGCGGCACGGACGACGTCGCCGATGTCCGTCGCGGCGATGTCCTCGCGGACGAGGTCCTCGAGCGCGCCGAGCACCAGGTTCGTGGCGCGCTGCATCACCTGCGCGACGAGGTCCTCCTTCGAGGAGAAGTTCGAGTAGACCGCGCCCTTGCTGAACCCGGCGCGGGCGGCGACGTCGTCGAGCCGCGCCTCGTGGACGCCCTGCTCCGCGAAGAGCTCACCGCCGGCGACGAGCAGGCGCTCGCGCACCTCGGCCCTCGGGGTCCGCGCGGCGGTCTGACGGTCGTCGGGGGAAGCGGCGTCGCTCATCTGGTCCTGATTCAGACGGCGCCCGGTCACCGTCACGTCGACGTCGTCCGGGCGGAGATGTGGTTGCCGTCCATTCTGCTCGCAGCGGTCGCGGTGGGGAACGCTGCCGCGCCGTCCGTGCTCAGTCCTGCCCGTCGTCGCCCGGGCGCGTGCCCCGCGAGTGCACGTCTCCGGAGCCGCGTCGACGACCAGGTCGGCGCAGCACGCGGATGGCGTCGGGACGGATGCCCCGCCCGCGGCGCAGCAGTGAGGCGAGGGTGGACTGCGGCTGCCAGTTGCGGCCGTTCGGCAGGCCCCAGCCCCAGCGCACGGCGCCCCACCGCAGGACGAGCGAGAGCACGACGGCGGCCACGATGCCGATGGTGGGGGAGCCGAGCGCCGACGCGATCACCATCACGGCCGACGCCGCGACGGCCACCGAGGCGTAGAGGGCGTTGCCGCCGAAGACCGCCGGGACCCGACGGAGCAGCAGGTCGCGGCCGACCCCGCCGCCGACGGCCGTGATGGTGCCCATGATGATGGCGGCCGGCCACTCGAGGCCCGCGTCGAAGGTCCGCTGCACCCCGACCACCGCCCAGAACCCTATGACGGCGGCGTCGAGGAACGTGAACAGGCGGTCCCATCCGCGCTCGGAGAACGACACGAAGAACGCCACGAGCGCCCCCGCCACCGCGATCGGCACGTAGAGCGGGTCGGTGAGCGCGACCGGGGGACCGTTCTGCAGCAGGACGTCGCGCAGCATGCCGCCGCCGAGGCCGGACACGAACCCGACGACGAGGAACCCGAACAGGTCGAGACCCATCGCCCGGGCGACCGCACCACCGAGGAGCGCGGACGCGAAGACCCCGGCGAGGTCGAGCACGTTCGTCACCGCGGCCAGGCCGTCGACGGAGAGCAGGTTCATGAGAACCATCAAACCCCACGCGGCGGAGGTCGACGGAAGCGGTGAGGTAAGGCTAACCTTGCCAACGCCATGCTCGCCACACTCGTCATCGGTCTCCGTGAAGGCCTCGAAGCCACGCTCATCGTCGGCATCATCGCCGCCTTCCTCCGCCGCAACCGTGTCCCGCTCGCGCCCATGTGGCTCGGGGTCGGCGTCGCCGTGCTGCTGAGCGTGGCGGTCGGCCTCGGCCTGCAGGCCGTCGAGCAGGCGCTGCCCCAGGCGCAGCAGGAAGGCATGGAGGCGGTCATCGGCAGCGTCGCCGTCGTCTTCGTCACCGGCATGATCGTCTGGATGCGCACCCACGCGCGCACCCTGACGAAGGAGCTCGAGGCGAGCGCCGAGCAGGCGCTGGGCCGCGGCACGGCGTGGGCACTGGCCGGCATGGCCTTCCTCGCCGTCCTCAAGGAGGGCTTCGAGACCGCGGTGTTCCTGCTGGCCACGTTCCAGGCGTCGAGCGACACCGGGCTCGCCGCGCTCGGTGCGTTCGTCGGTGTCGCGGGGGCCGTGGTGGTCGGCTACGGCATCTACACCGGCGGCGTCCGCCTGAACCTGTCGCGGTTCTTCACCGGCACCGGGGTCTTCCTGGTGTTCGTCGCCGGCGGACTCGTCCTCACCGTGCTCCGCCGTGCGCACGAGGCCGGATGGGTCGTCATCGGCCAGCAGCGCACCGTCGACCTGTCCTGGCTCGCGCCGAACGGCTCGGTGCAGGGCGCGCTCGTCACCGGCGTGCTCGGCATCCCGCCGGACCCCCGCGTGATCGAGGTCCTCGGGTGGCTGGCCTACGTCGTCCCGGTCCTCGCGATCTCGCTCTGGCCGCGCGCATGGCGGCCGTCGACCGCCCGCGTCCCCCGCGTGCGGACCGCCGTGGCCTCCACCCTCGCCGTCGCCGCGGTCGTGCTGGCGGTCGCGGTCCCCTCCGGTGCCGTGCACACGCCGAGCACCGTGCAGGCGACCGGCGACCAGACGTCGGTGACCGCCGAGGTCCACGGCGCCACCGCGGTCCTCCGCACGTCGGGCAACGGGAGCAGCTCGCGCACGGACTTCCCGGCGTCGAGCCACCGCACGGTCACCCGTGAGGGTGTGACCGCGGACCGGTGGCGGTCGCGGACCTCGTCCTCGCGCGACGGCGGCCCCGGCTCGCTGAGCCTCGACGACCTCGTCGGGATCTTCGGCCGGCTGCCCGTCGGCATCTCGCCGTCGACGAACCCCGGACCCTTCCGCGCCCGGTGGGCCGTCGCGCAGACGACCACCCTCTGGAGCGTCGGAGGTGGCGTCCTGGACGCGACCCGCTCGGAACGGTCGGTGATCACGCTGAGCGGAGGGGGCCTCCCGTCCGCACGCACCACGTCGATCGACCGCAGCGTCTTCGCCGTCCCCGACGCCCGCGTCCAGCGGACCGCCGCCGCCGTGGCGGCCGACCGGCAGCGCGCTGCCGAGCTCGCCCTGTGGAAGGTCTGGCTGCCGATCGCCCTCGGCGTCGCAGCCGCCGTCCAGTTCGCCCTCGCCCTGCGCGACCGTCGCCGACAGGCGACGCCCCCGCGCCACGACCCCGTACCCGTCCCCGTCCGCGGACCACCCGCAGGGGACCCGACAAGGAGCACTGCCCATGCCGTTCGTTGAGCGAACCGTCCGACCCGTCACCGTCCTCGGCGCCCTCGGGATCGTGAGCGTCCTGGCCCTCGCCGGGTGCGCCGCGAACTCGTCGTCCGCCTCGGACGACGCCTCCGCCTCCGGCAAGGTCTCGCGTGTCTCGATCACGCTGACGAACGACGGCTCGGACAGGTGCGCCGTCTCGACCACCGAGGTCCCCGCCGGTCCCGTGACCTTCACCGTGGAGAACAAGTCCTCGACCGCCATCACCGAGGTCGAGCTGCTGCAGGACCAGCGCATCTTCGGCGAGAAGGAGAACCTCGCACCCGGCCTCGACGCCGTCCGCTTCACCGCGACGCTCGGCGGCGGGAAGTACCAGGTGTACTGCCCGGGAGCCGAGCACGAACTCACCGACTTCACGGTCACCGGCAAGGTCGCCTCGACGGCGGACAGCAGCGCGGCCAGCCTGCTGAAGTCCGGTGCCACCGGCTACGCGGCGTACGTGGACGGGCAGGTGACCGACATGGTCACCGCGGTCCAGCAGCTGCAGCGTGACGTCGACGCCGGCGACCTCGACGCGGCGAAGCGGGACTACGCCGATGCCCGTCCGTACTACGAGCACGTCGAGAGCGACGTCGACGGCTTCGTCAAGAAGGGGTTCACGGCCACCGACAACGCCGGGAACCTCGACTACCTGATCGACATGCGGGAGTCGAACCTCGACCCGGCGGTCGGGTGGAGCGGGTTCCACGCGGTCGAGCGCGACCTGTTCCAGGCCGGCGCGATCACGGACACGACCAAGAAGACCGCCGCAGACCTGACGGCGAACGTCGAACTCCTCGCGAAGCTCGTCCCGACGCTGCACTACAAGCCCGAGGACCTGGCGAACGGCGCTGCCGGGCTCCTCGAGGAGGTCCAGTCGAACAAGATCACCGGCGAGGAGGAGGCGTACAGCCACATCGACCTCGTCGACCTCGCCGCGAACGTCGAGGGGGCCCGTCAGGCCTTCGCGTACCTCAAGCCGGGCCTGACGAAGCTCGACCCGACGCTCACCGCGCAGATCGCGAAGCAGTTCGACCAGACCAACACGACGATGGACGGCTTCCGGAACGCCGGGGACCTCGGCGGCTTCGACAGCTGGGACGACGCCACGAAGTCCGCGCACGCGAACGAGGTCTCCCAGCGCGTCCAGGCGCTCCAGGACCCGCTGTCGCGGCTGGCCGAGAAGGTCGCCACCGCGTGACGGACGAGCAGACCTCCGACCCGTCCGACGCGCGCCCCGGCGTCTCGCGGCGCGGGTTGTTCGGCGCCGGGCTGGCCGCGGCCGGTGCCGGGGTCGGTGCCGCGGCGGGGATCGCCGGCGCGGCGGCCGCCTCGGGCGTCGACCCGTTCAGGGCGGCGAGCAACGGCGACGAGTCGATCGACCTGTCCGGGAGCGTGCCGTTCTACGCCACGGCGTCCCGACAGCCGCAGGGCGGGATCCGCACCACCCCGCAGCGCCACTGCGTGTTCATGACCTTCGACCTCGACGCCGGCACGGCCACCGACCTGCAGGTGCTCCTCGCCCGGTGGTCCGCCTCGATCGCGCAGCTGCAGGCCGGGAAGACCGTGGGCAGCGTCGAACCCGCGCACGGGAACGGCGTCGGTGCAGACACCGGCGAGGCGCTCGACCTCGGCCCGGCGTCGCTGACGGTCACGGTCGGCCTCGGCCCCGGCGTGTTCGACGACCGCTTCGGGCTCGCCCACAAGCGCCCGGCGGCGCTCCAGCCGATCCCCGCGCTGCCGAGCGACCGGCTGCAGGACGGGCTCACCGGTGGTGACCTGTCGCTGCAGGCGTGCGCGGACGACCCGCAGGTGGCCTACCACGCGGTCCGCGACCTCGCGAGGATCGCCCGCGGGACCGCGACCGTGCGGTGGACCGTCCTCGGCTTCGGTCGTGCCTCCGCCGGACCGGCCCAGACCACGCCCCGGAACCTGATGGGGTTCAAGGACGGCACCAGGAACGTCACGACCGACGAGGAGTACGACCGCTTCGTCTGGGTCGGGGACGACGACGCCGCGTGGATGGCCGGTGGCACCTACCAGGTGGTCCGGAAGATCCAGATGAACATCGAGATCTGGGACGCCGACGTGGTCAGCGACCAGCAGCGGGTGTTCGGGCGGACCAAGATCGACGGGGCGCCCCTGTCCGGCGGGTCGGAGCACACGACGCCGGACTTCCACGCACGCGCGGCGGGCGGGGCGACGGCGATCGACCCGCGGTCGCACGTCGCCCTCGCGGCGCACGAGAACAACGGCGGGGTGAAGATCCTGCGGCGTCCGTACAACTACACGGACGGGTTGAACCAGTACGGCCAGCTCGACGCCGGGCTGCTCTTCGCCGCGTACATGAACGACCCGTCGCACTTCACCCGCATCCAGCGACGCCTCGGCGCGGTGGACCGGCTGAACGAGTACATCGCGCACATCGGCTCCGGAGTGTTCGCGATCCCGCCGGCGCCGCGCAAGGGGTCGTACATCGGCGAGCAGCTCTTCCGGTAGCGCAGGCCCGGGACGGGTGAGGGGGTGTCCTCCGTCGTTTCCCTGGAGACGGAGGACACCCGCGCCGCGGGGTCTCGCCGGGCGGAACCACCGTCCGGCAGGAGGGGTGACCCGGCGCGGCGCGTCGCTGAGCGACAGAGCGAAGGATACCGCGTCCTGCTGCCGAACCGCACCGTCTGTCCGGCGCGGACACGGGGAACGGACCGCCGCACCTCGGTGCGGCGGCCCGTTCATCCGGCCTGGAGGCTCGGTGTCAGTCCGCCTGGACCTCGACCTGGCGCCGTGCGCGCTTCCGGCGAGCGACCACCAGGGCCGTGATGCCGGCCAGGAGGAGCAGCCCGGCGACGGCGGCCGGGGCGGCGATGTCCGCACCCGTGAAGGCCAGCGCGTCGGACCGGTTCCCACCGGCGGCGGACGAGCCGACCGTCCCGGCGGTCCCGGTGCCGTTCGCACCGGCACCGGCGCCGGCTCCGGTCCCGGTGCTCCCGGTCCCGGTGCCGGTGCCGTCACCACCGCCGGGGACCGGCGTGCCGGGGTCGGTCGGGTCGACCACCGCCGCGACCGGGATCGTGACCGGCAGGACGATGCGCGTCGCACCGGCCGTGACCACGAGCGGTTCGTCGGTGGTCGCCGCGGCGCGCGCGGTCGGCTGGGACCCCGTCTCAGCGGGTTCCGGGACCGTGAACTGCAGCGTCGCGGTGCCCTGTTCGTCGGTCGTGTCGACCACGGCGGCGTTGATCGGAGCGCTCGCGAGGACGTCGTCGCCGGCCGACACCTGCACGGTCGTCGGCTGCCCGGGAGCGTTGCTGAAGACCAGCGAAGTCAGCGCGATCGACACTTGGTCGCCGGGCTGGAACCCGCCGGCGGGCGTCGGCGTCGTCCTGACACCGACCGCACGCTGGTCGGCTGCGACCGTGACGGCCCGGTTCGCCTGGAAGTACGCCACCTGCGCCTCGAGGTCGACCTGCCCGCTGTCCTGCTTGGCAGCGGCACCGGCGAAGGCCGTGAAGTCGTCACCGCCGGCGGCGAGGAACGAGTTCACCGTCACCTTGTACGTCGTCGCGGCGTCGATCGGGGTGCCGTCGAGGGTCATCGCGGTGACGTGCGACCCGGTGGCGGCCTGTGGGTCGTAGGTGTAGGCGAAGCCCTCGGACGCACCGAGCTTGAGGAAGGGGCGGTTGGCGCCTGGACGCCACTGCTGCTCCAGTGCCTGCTTGATCTGCGCGCCCGTCAGGTCGAGCACGACGAGCGTGTTGGCGAACGGCTGCACGACGGCGGCCTCCTTGTAGGTCACCGAGCCGGACTCGATGTCGGCGCGGAGGCCACCGGGGTTCATGAAGGCGATCTGCGCGCCCTGCCGGTCCTCGGTCGCGCTCCGCTGCACCTCGGCGACGAAGTTGCCGAGGGTCGACTCCCCACCCCGGTTCTCGCTGCCGTTGCTCTGCACGGCACGACGCAGGTCCGCGTCGACCGTCCCGAGCTCGACCGCACCGAGCACCTCGGCGCGCTGCACTGCGGTGTTCACCGTCGCGGCGACGCCGGCGTCCGGCGCGTACGTCCCGTCGACCAGACGGAGGTTCTCCGCCTTCGTCGCCCTGGTGGTGCCGTCCGCGCCGACCGTGAGCTGGACGTGCCCGAGGTTGAAGCCGTACGACCCCGTCTGGATCACCGGACGGGGGACGGTGCCGCCCTTCGGGACCACGCTGTGGACGTAGGTCTGGTGGGTGTGGCCGGACAGGATCGCGGAGACCTTCGGCGACACCTCGTGCACGGCGCGCGCGAAGGCGCTGTCGCCGTCGAGGTCGGCTGCCGCGGCGGTCTCGGCGCCGTCGTGCACGAGCAGGACGAGGACGTCGGCCTCGCCGTTCGACTCGTCACGGTCCGTCAGCTGCGTGGCGTACCTGTTGACCGAGTCGGTGATGTCGGCCATCGCCAGGCCGGCGATCCCGTCGGGACTCACGAGGCCCTCGAGGTCGACGGTCGCGCCGATGAAGCCCACGCGCTCGCCGCTGATCGTCCTGATCGAGTACGGCTGGAACGCCGGCTGGCCGGTGGCGGTGTCGACGATGTTCGCCGAGACGTAGTCCCACTCCGCGTTCCGGGCGTCCGTCGGCCCGATGACCCGGTCGCGCAGGTCCGCCGCGCCCTTGTCGAGCTCGTGGTTGCCGATCGCACTCACCGACAGGTCCATGGCGTTCAGGACGTCGATCGTCGGCTGGTCCTCCTGGATGAAGGACTCGAACGTCGAGGCGCCGATGTTGTCGCCGGCGCTGACGAACGCGGACGTCGACCGGTCCGCGCCGCGCAGTCGGTCCAGGGCCCCCGCGAGGACGGCGGCGCCGGCGGCGTCCCCGTCACGCGGCGGGGTGTTGAGCGACTGCGCGATGCGACCGTGGAAGTCGTTGACGTCGTAGAGGTCGATCACGGCGTCGCCCTCGGCGGCGACGGCGGTGGACGGGACGGAGAGTGCGAGGAGGACGCCGGCGGTCGCCATTGCGGCGCCGACCAGCGCCCCGCGCCTGCGGGGAGAAGGGTGAGCGTTCATCGCCGAGCAACCTATGAGGACGCACAGCTGACGCGCCAGGGTCCGGGCGGTCTCGTCACGAGAAGTTCACACTCGTACCCCGGTCCGGGGGTCAGTCGCGCCCGAGGACGCCCTTCACACGCTCGACCGCCTCCGCGGCCATGGCCTTCGCGGAGTCCTTCACGACGTCGAGCTCGACCGGGTCGCCCTTGAGCAGGCTCTTCGCCGTGTTGATCGCGTACTCCGCGGTGATGTGCGGCGGCAGCGGCGGCACGTTCCGGCTGACGTAGGCGTCGATGAGCGTCACGCCCTGGTGGGCGAAGGCGCGCTCCACCGCCGCGTCGACCTCGTCGTCGCTGTGCACCGCGATCCCCTGGAACCCGAGCAGGGTCGCGTACCCGGCGTAGTCCATCGACTCGACGTCCTGCGAGCCCCGCCACATCGGGTTGCCGTCCTCGGTGCGCATCTCCCACGAGACCTGGCCCAGGTCGTCGTTGTGCATGACCACGATGACGAGCTGCTTGTCGGGCCACGAGCCCATGTACTTCTTCACGGTGATGAGCTCGTTCATCCCGAGCATCTGGAAGGCACCATCGCCGATCGTGCAGACGGCGGGCTTGTCCGGGAAGGCGAACTTCGCGGTCACGGCGTACGGCATGGCGGCGAGCATCGTCGCGAGCCGGCCGGACATGTCCCCGTGCATGCCGCGCCGCAGCCGGATGTGGTGGCCGTACCAGTCCGCCGTGGTGCCGGCGTCCGCGGTGACGGTGACGCCGTCCGGCAGACGGTCGTTCACGGCCTGGATCACACGGCGCGGGTTCACGCCGTCGTCGTAGGCCACCTCGGCCTGGGCGCGCATCTCCGACTCCCACTCACGCATCTCCGACGCCACGGTCTCCTGGAAGGACCGGTCGTCCTTCTGGGTCAGCAGCGGGAGCACCGCGTCGAGCGTCGCGCCGACGTCGCCCCAGAGGTTCAGCTCCGTCGGGTAGCGCAGTCCGAGCTGCTCGGGCTTGATGTCCACCTGGATGCCACGGGCCTGCCCGGTCTTCGGCATGTACTCGCCGTACGGGTAGTTCGTGCCGAGCAGCACGATGGTGTCGCAGTCGCGGATCTGGTGCAGGGACGGCAGGGAGCCGAGGAGTCCGAGCTGCTGCGAGTGGTACGGCACGTCCGCGGGGACGACGTCCTTCCCGCGGAGCGCCGTGATGATGCCGGCGCCGACCTTCTCGGCCGCGGCCAGCACCTGGTCGGTCGCACCACGGGCACCGGCACCGACCAGGAACGTGACCTTCGAACCGGCGTTGATGATGTCCGCCATCTTCCGGATCTCGTCCATCGGCGGGGTGATCCGCGTCGACGCCGGCACGTCGCTCGACCGGGACACCCAGTGCTCGGCCGACGGCGCTGCGTACGACATCGCCTGGACGTCGTGCGGCAGGACGACCACGGCGGGCTGCTTCCGGAGCGACGCCGTCCGGAACGCGGTGTCGAGGACGACCCCGACGGCGTCCGGCGTGGTCACGGTCTCGACGTAGCAGGCGACGTCGGCGAAGACCCGCTCGAGGTTCGACTCCTGCTGCGTGAACGTGCCGATGGAGGCGAGCCCCTGCTGCCCGACGATCGCGACGACCGGCTGGTTGTCCATCTGTGCGTCGTACAGACCGTTCAGCAGGTGGAACGCGCCGGGGCTCGACGTGGCGACGCAGACACCGACCTCGCCCGTGAACTTGGCGTGCGCCGTCGCCATCAACGCGGCGATCTCCTCGTGCGTCGGACGGACGTACTCGAGCCCCTCGCCGTGGTCGGCGGCCTTGCCGAGCGCCCCGTCGAAGGCGCCGATCCCGTCGCCCGGGTACCCGAACACGCGGGACACGCCCCACGCCTTGATGCGGTCGATGACGAAGTCGCTCACAGTCGTGCTCATCACCCCAGCGTGCTCGCGCTGCCTGGAAGAGCTGTCACTCCACGGCGACGAGCGGGCGGAGCGTGCGGTGCGCGATGCGGAGGCCCTCGAGGACCTTCTCGTCGCTGCCGCCCCACAGCGGGTCCTCGTGTTCGACGCTGAGCGTGCCGTCGAAGCCGGCCTCGTAGAGCCGGTCGACGACGTGCGGCCAGTCGACGACCCCCCGACCGGGCACCCGGAAGCGCCACCAGCCCATGTCCCACGGGTCGTCGCCCTTGTCGACCTTGCCGAAGAAGCCGTAGGCGTTCCGGGCGTCGGGGAAGAGCTCGACGTCCTTCGCCTGCGCGTGCACGATGTGCTCGGCGAACGGCAGGATCGTCGCCACCGGGTCGATGCCGATCCAGGTCAGGTGCGACGGGTCCCAGTTCAACCCGAACCCGAGGCCGGTGACCCAGTCCCAGAGCTCCGGGGAGTACGCGAGGTTGCCGGGGGCGCCGTCCGGGTGCCAGCCCTCCATCACGCAGTTCTCGACGACGAGCCGCACGCCGCGCTCGCCGGCCCGGTCGACGAGCTCGGGCAGCACCCGGTCGCCGAGCGCCATGTTCTCGCGGATCGACAGGGTGGTGTCCCGCCCGACGAATGTGCCGACGTAGGGCACGCCGAGCACTGCGGCGGCGTCGATCGCGTGGAACAGGTGCTCCTTGACGGCGGCCCGGTGGTCGAGGTCGTGGTGCAGGTTGTTCTCGTAGTAAGCCAGGGCGCTGATCTCCAGGCCGGTGCGGTCGAGCAGGTCCCTGGTCGCCTCCGCGTCGGCGTCCGTGAACGTCGCCACCGGCAGGTGCGCCGCCTCGAAGTCCCGCGACCCGGTGTCCGGCCACACCGCGACCTCCAGCCGCTCGTAGCCCTGCTCCGCCGCGAACGCCGCGATCCGGTCGAGCGGCCAGCCCGGCAGGCACGCCGTCAGCATCCCGAGCTTCATGCGATGTCCCGCCACGCGTCGGAGCCGGCGCTGGCGACCACGGCGTCGATCACCCGCGCCGACCGCGCCCCGTCCGCGAACGTCGGCAGACCGTCGGGTGCGACGCCCGTCCGCACCGCCGTGTAGGTGTCGGCGACGAACGCGGCGAACGCGTCGAGGTAGCCCTGCGGGTGTCCGGACGGCACGATCGCCAGGCGCCGCTGGTCCGGCGACCCCTGCGCGGGGTCCCTGACCAGGATCTGCGCCCCGGTCTCGTTGCCGAACCACGCCGACTCGGGCTGTTCCTGGTCGAACGCCGCGCTGCCCCTGGTGCCGTCGACCTCGAACCAGAGCCGGTTCTTCCGCCCGGCGGCGACCTGGGACACCACGACGTTGCCGATGCGCCCGGTGCCGGTGCGGAAGGTCGCGACCGCGGTGTCCTCGGTGGTCACCTCGGCGCGGGTCGACGCGTCGGCGAGGGGGTCGGGATCGGGGGACCCGGAGAACGACGGCCCGGACGCGGCCGGCCGGGTGGGGAAGACGATGTCGGTCACGGCGCTCACCGACGCGAACCGCTCGCCGGTGACGAACTCGACGAGGTCGCACCAGTGCGAGCCGATGTCCGCGAACGCGCGAGACATGCCCCCGGACCCCGCGTCGACGCGCCACGAGGACGCGTCCTCGTCGAGCATCCAGTCCTGCAGGTAGTGCCCGTGCACCGTCAGGACACGACCGAGGTCGCCGGCCTGGATCTTCGCCCGGACCTCGCGCACCATCGGATGGAAGCGGTAGACGAACGGCACCGTGGCCACGACACCCGCCGCGGACGCTGCCCGGTCGAGCTCGGCGGCCTGCTCGCTCGACACCGAGAGCGGCTTCTCGCAGACGACGTTGATGCCGGCCTCGATGACCGCGAGCGCCTGGGGGTGGTGCTGGTCGTTCGGGGTGCACACGTGCACGACGTCCGGTCGGTCCGCGATGACGTCCTCGAGCGAGGCGTAGCCCGTCGGCAGGTCCAGCTGCGCGGCGACCTGCGCGCTCCGCCCGGGGTTCCGGCCCAGGATCCCGAGCACCTCCGCCCCGGCGGCCCGTGCGGCACGGACGTGCACCGCTGCGATCATCCCGGTCCCGACGACGACCACCCGCAGTCGTCGTCCGGTGTCCTCGTTCGTCATGGTGCTCCTTCGCGCCGTTGCCCCCACCGTATGCGACCCGACCGGCGCCACGCCGGAACCGGCACCGCGGCGGAGCCGCGCCGGAACCGGCCACGCACCGGAGCCGCGTCGGAACCGGCCACGCGCCGGAGCCCGTCTGTACGGTCTGAGGCATGTCGAGCCTCCAGACCACCCTGCTCATCCTCGGCGCCAGCGGCGACCTGTCCAAGCGGCTGCTCCTGCCCGGACTCGCGACGCTGCTCGAGGTCAAGGACGACTGGGACGTCCAGCTCATCGGTGCGGGGGTGGAGGACGTCGCCGACGACGACTGGAAGCAGCTCGTGCACGACGCGTTCACGGACGCCCAGGCGTCGAAGAACGAGGAGGACGAGGGTGCCTCCGGTGGTTCCCGGCTCGACGCCCGGCTGCAGGCGGTCGTCGACGCGTCGCGCTACCACCGGGCCGACGTCACCGACGCGGACGACCTGCGGACCCTCCTCGCCGACTGCGACCACGATCCGGCGGTGTACTTCGCGCTGCCGCCGGCCGTCACCGAGCAGAGCTGCGCGGTGCTCAAGGACCTGGACCTGCCTGCCGGCACCCGGCTCGCCCTCGAGAAGCCGTTCGGCACCGACGCCGCGAGCGCCGAGCACCTCAACGACGTGCTGCACTCGTTCCTGCCCGAGGAGCGCATCCACCGGGTCGACCACTTCCTCGGCCGCTCCACCGTGCTCAACCTGCTCGGGCTGCGGTTCGCGAACCGCATCGTCGAGCCGCTGCTCTCGAGCGCGCACGTCGACCGCGTCGACATCGTCTACGACGAGACCCTCGGCCTCGAGGGCCGTGCCCGCTACTACGACAAGGCCGGTGCCCTGGTCGACATGATCCAGAGCCACCTGCTCCAGGTGATGGCCGTCGTCGCGATGGAGGCCCCGGCCTCCATCCACGCCGAGGACCTCCGCACCCAGAAGGAGCTCGTCCTCCGCGCGGTCCGCCCGTGGGGCGGCGACCCGCTCACGGCCGGCAAGCGCGGCCGGTACACGGCGGGCACGGTCGGCGACCGCTCGTTGCCGTCCTACGTCGACGAGGACGGCGTGGACCCGTCGATCGGCACCGAGACCCTCGCCCAGATCACCCTCGAGGTCGCGAACTGGCGCTGGGCCGGCGTCCCCTTCACACTGCGGTCCGGCAAGGCCCTCGGTGCGCAGCGCCGCGAGATCATGATCACGTTCAAGGACTCGCCGCACGTGCCGGACGGCCTGGCCGGGGTGCACCACCCGGACCGGCTGCACATCTGGATCGCCCCCGACCAGATGCAGCTCGAGCTCAACGTCAACGGCCCGGGTGACCCGTACACGATCGACCACACCGCCCTCGAGGTGCAGTTCAACCCCGGACGGCTGAGCGCCTACGGCGAGGTCCTCGCCGGCGTGCTCGAGGGCGACGCCACGCTCTCCGTCCGCGGTGACAGCGCCGTGCAGGGCTGGAAGGTCGTCGAACCGTTCCTCACCGCCTGGGCGGCCGGCAAGGTGCCGCTCGACGACTACGCCGCCGGGTCCCGCGGACCGGAGGGCTGGGACAACATCGAGGCGTAGGGTCCGGAGGCGTGACCACGATCGACGACGTCCTGCAGACCGTTCCCGAACCCGCCGGATCCGACATCTCCGTCGAACCCGTCCACTACGAGCACGAGGGCACGGCGCTCGCCGGGGTCCTGGCGAAGGACACGGCCGTGTCCGGGCCCCGTCCCGCCGTGCTCGTCATCCACGACTGGCACGGGGTGAACGAGCACGTCGAGGCCCGCGTCACGATGCTCGCGCGGCTCGGCTACGTCGCGTTCGGCGCCGACGTCTACGGCGCGGACGTCCGCCCGGGGGACGACACCGCCGGTCAGGTGGCGTCGTCGTTCTACCAGGACCTGCCGCTCATGCGCGCCCGGGTGCAGGCGGGGCTCGACCGCCTCCGCGAGGACCCGGACGTCGACCACTCCCGCGTCGTCGTGATGGGCTACTGCTTCGGCGGCTCCGCAGCGCTCGAGCTCGCCCGGACCGGGGTGGACCTCGCCGGGGCCGTCTCCTTCCACGGCAACCTCGTGACGCACGAGCCCTCGGACGCGGCCGCGATCCGGACGCCGCTGCTCGTGCTGACCGGCGCCGCGGACCCGATCGTCCCCGACGAGAAGGTCGCGGCGTGGCAGGACGAGATGCGCGCGGCGCCGCACGTCGACTGGCAGGTCGTCACCTACGCGGGGGCGATGCACGCCTTCGCCGTGCCCGGCACGGATGCTCCTGACCACGGGGCGCAGTACCAGGAGCGTGCCGACCGACGGTCGTGGCAGGCGCTCCAGGTGTTCCTGGCCGAGGTGTTCGACGAGGAACCCACCGGGCTCTGACCGGCGACACGCCGGACGACGGCCGTGGGCGTGCTCGATTGGCGCTTCGACCTGCACCTGTTGTAGAGTCTTCCACGGCCGCTACGGCAGCCACGCGCTCGTAGCTCAATGGATAGAGCATCTGACTACGGATCAGAAGGTTGGGGGTTCGAGTCCCTTCGAGCGCACAGCAGCACGGACATCCGTGCAGGAACGCCCCGAAGCCCACCGGCTCGGGGCGTTCTGCGTTCCAGGCGTTCGGGTTCCGGGCGTTCGGGTTCCAGGCGTTCTGCATCCGGTCAGGAGGACATCGTTGGCGACGGTACGAGGCACACTCCGCTCCACCGAGACCCGCGAGTCCGAGGGCAGCGGCGACACCATCGGTGACGCCCGCATCGCCGCGACGGCCGCACTCGACCTCGACGGCTTCGAACTGCTGCAGGTCACGACCGTGACGAGCAAGGCGACGGGGGAGTCGACCGTGCGCGCCGTCGCCCGGTCGACGGCCACACGCGAGCACGAGGCGACCGGGCCGACCTACGAAGCGGCGCTCCAGGCGTTCCGCGCGTCGATCCCGGAGGGCTGGCAGGCGCAGTACGCCCACGAGGTCCGGGACTGACCGCACACCGACCCGTCCGTCAGGGGCGCTCGGTGTCGTCGAGCGCGCCGCCGGTGAGCACCGACAACCGCTCCAGTCCGGCGTCCGCGACGAGCTGCCGCGCGAGCGGTCGTGCCCGGGCGACGGCCTCCTGCACGTCGACCCGGGTGACCTCGCCGCCCTCCAGGCTCAGCGTGCCGTCCACCCAGACGTCACGGACCTCGCGGCTGCCCGCGACGAAGACGACGGCCTGGTACGGGTCGTGCACGTTCGCGAGCGTCGGGCTCTCGCCGTCGAAGACGACGACGTCCGCCCGCTTGCCGACCTCGAGCGACCCGATGGTGTCGTCCATCCGGAGTGCGGCGGCGCCGCCGATGGTGCCCATCGTGAACGCCTCCCTGGCGCTCATCGCGGTGGCCTGCAGGTCGCGGATGCGCGCCAGGAGCGCCGCGGTCTTCATCGCCTGCAGGAAGTCCTGCGAGTCGTTCGACGCGGGGCCGTCGACCCCGATGCCGACGGGGATCCCGAGTGCCCGGAGTTCGGCGACCGGGGCGATGCCGCTGGCCAGTATGCCGTTCGCGACCGGGTTGTGGGCGACACCGACGCCGTTCGCGGCGTAGCGCTCACGGTCGTCGCGGTCCATCCAGACGCTGTGCGCGGCGATCACCGGCACCTGGAACATCCCGGTCGCCTCGGCGTGCCCGACGACGGTGCGGCCGGTGCGCTGTCGTGCGGCGGTGACCTCCTCGCGGACCTCGTGCACGTGCACGTGGATGCCGTGCCCGCCGGCGACGGCGTACGCGATGTGGGACTCCCACGCGGCGTCCGTGTACCGCCCGATCGAGGACATGCCGACCCGGAAGGTGCTGTAGCGGCTCGCGTCGGCGGCCTCGCGGAGGGCGTCGAACTCCTCGAGGATCGGGCCGGGACCGAACCCGCGGTCGACGTCGCCGGAGCCGAAGGACACGACACCGCGGAGCCCGAGCTCCTCGAGGGCCTGGACGACACCGAGCGTGGCGGGTTCGCCCGGGATCGGGTCCGAACAGAACATGTCGTTCGCGGTGGTGACACCGCTGCGGAGCATCTGGATGCCCTGCAGCATCGTGCCCGCGTACGCCTTGTCGCGGGTCATCACCGGGTTGACGTGCGAGATGAGCTCCTGCAGCCACTCCCACAGCGTGTACTGCGACCCGATCCCGGTGATGAGCCCCTCGCTGAAGTGCCCGTGGGTGTTCACGAAGCCCGGCGTGACGATGTCGTTCGTCCCGCCGCGGACCGGCACGTCGGGATGCGCCGCGGACAGCGACGCGAAGGTGCCGACGGCGGCGATGCGGTCGCCCTCGAGCAAGACCGCGCCGTCACGGATCGCCGACGGGGTGTCGCTGTGGTCGGGGGCGGCGGTGAGCACCCACCCGCCGCGGATCAGGATCGGGGCCATGTCCCGACCGTATTGAGCGAGTGTCACGGGGATGTTTCGGCAGGGTCACCAGCAGCCACCCCGACGGGCACCGGGAACGCCGTGGCGTGGATCGGTCCCGAGCCCTGGACGAGCGGGCGGCCGGAGGCCCCGGACCGGACGGCGACGACCTCGGCCATGATCGCGATCGCCATCTCGGCCGGTGTCGTCGCGCCGATGTCGAGCCCGATGGGGGAGCGGAGCCGGTCGACGTCCGGCGTGCCGAGGTCGGTCAGGACCGCCAGCCGTCGGTCGTGCGTGGCACGGGAGCCCATCGCGCCGACGTAGCCGGCCCCGCGCCGGAGCGCCAGGTCGATCACGTCCGCGTCGAACCGGTCGTCGTGCGACAGGAGCACGACGGCCGTCCGCGCGTCGATCGGCAGCTCGTCGAGCACCTTCGGCGGCCACCCGACGATGCGCTCCCGGGCGGCCGGGAACCGCTCGTCGGTGAGGAACACCGGCCGCGGGTCGACCACCGTGACGGCGTACCCGAGGACCGCCGCGGCGTTCGTGACGGCGACGGCGAACTCCACGGCCCCGACGACGATGCACCGCGCCCGTCCTGCGGCGTGCTCGGTGAACACGCGCCCGTGGCACGCGTCGTCGACGACGGTGCCGAGCGTCTCGGCGTCGAGCGAGAGCGTCAGCGCGACCGGGTCGCCGGCGGCCGCGGCGCGCAGGGCGGCGACGACCCGGTGGTCCGACGGCGCGATCCGGTGCACGAGCACCTCGACGCGGCCGCCGCACCGGAGCGCGGGAGCCCAGAGGGCGTCCTCTGCCGACTCGGACCCGAAGCGCTCCAGCACGGCGTCGCCGGTCGCGAGCACCTCCTCGGCGGTCAGGAAGAGCGAGCCCTCCACGCAGCCGCCGGAGATCGTGCCGATGACCTGGCCACCCGGCAGCACGGCCATCGACGTGCCGGGACCGCTGGGGGCGCTGCCCTGGACGTCGACGGCGGTCGCCACGACGACCGGGTCACCACCGTCGAGCACGGCCAGGAGGCGCGGTGCGAGTTCCAACATCACGAACCTCCGTCGGTGGGTCGGCCGGCGCCGGTGGCGAGGGCCCAGACCCGGTCGCGGGTCATCGGCAGGCGGTACGGACGGACGCCGAGCGCGTCGCGCACGGCGTTCGCGATCGCCGGCGCCACGGGGTTGTACGGCGCCTCGCTCATCGACTTCGCGCCGAGGGGGCCGAGCGGGTCGTGGGTGTCGGCGAACAGCACCTCGGTCCGGGGCACGTCCGAGAACTTCGGCACGCGGTAGGCGCGGAAGCTGTCGGTCGTCACCCGGCCGGTGTCGTCGAGGACGACCTCCTCGTAGAGCGTCGAGCCGATCGCCTGCGCCGAACCGCCCTCCACCTGGCCGCGGAGCTGCTCCGGGTTGAGGACCGTCCCCGCGTCGACGGCCTGCACGCTCTGCAGCACCCGGACCTCGCCGGTGGGCCGGTGCACCGCGACGCGGGCCCCGTGCACCGTGAACGCCAGGGAACGCGGGGTCCCGTCGTGGGTGCCGTGCGCGACGAGCGGTCCGACGGCGAGGAGTTCGTCGACCCTGACCAGGTCGTCGCCGACCCGGACGCCGTCCGGCTCGACGCGCACGGCCGGACCGAGCACGCCGCTCGCCGTGCGCGGGGTGCGTGCGGCCACGAGTTCGAGCGCCCGCGCGGTCATGTCCTCGCGGAGGGTCTGCGCGGCGGCGTACAGGGCACGCCCGGCCACGACGACGCCGGCAGATCCGAAGGCACCGGTGTCGTAGCGCGCGGCGTCGGTGTCGGACTGGTGGACGTCGACGCGGTCCGGGGTGGTGCCGAGCGCCGTGGCGACGAGCTGCGTGTGCACCGTCGTCGTGCCGTTGCCGAACTCCGCCGTCCCGACGCCGATCCGGTAGCGGCCACCGGCCGTCAGCTCCACCGAGGTGTGTGCGTGGTGGCCTCGCGGCGGCATCGTGGCGATGGCCGCGAGCGCGACCCCGGTGCCCGTCGCCCAGTCCGGGGAGTCGTCGAGCGGCGGACCGTCCATCGCCGGCACCGGCCCGGTCGGCCCGGCGGCGAGGGCGCCCTCGACGAGGTCGAGGCACTGGTCGAGCCCGTAGCTGCCCTCCCAGCGCAGGTCGGTCTCCTCGTGCGGGTCGGTCACGACCAGCGGGTCGCCCGGGACGACGACGTTCCGCCGGCGCAGCTCGATCGGGTCCATGCCGAGCTCGTGCGCGAGCTCGTCCATCGCCGACTCGATCGCGAAGACGACCTGGCCGAGGCCGTAGCCGCGGAACGCTCCGGAGGGCAGGTTGTTCGTGTAGACCGACTCCGCGTCGACGCGCTTCGCCGGGCACCGGTACACCGCGACGGACTCGCTCACCGAGTGGTACATCACGCCGACGCCGTGGTTGCCGTAGGCCCCGGTGTCCATCGTCTGGTCGACGTGCATCGCGGTGAGCGCACCCTCCGCCGTCGCTCCGAGACGGACCCGGACGCGCATCGGGTGCCGGGTCGGGGCGATCGTGAACTCGTCCTGCCGACTGAACTCGTACTGCACCGTGCGACCAGTGCGGAGCACCGCGAGCGCGACGAGGTCCTCGGTGAGCATCTCCTGCTTGCCGCCGAAACCGCCGCCGACGCGTTTCGCGACGACGCGGACGCGCTCCGGGTCGAGACCGAAGACGCGGGCCACCTCGTCCCGGACCAGGAACGGGACCTGCGTGGCGGTCCGCAGCACGAGCCTCCCGTCCTGGTCGAGGGAACCGCGCGTCGCGTGCGTCTCGAGGGCCGCGTGCGAGACGCGACCGGTCGTCCACGTGCCGTCGACGGTCGCCGCCGCCACGGCCAGCGCGCCCTCGACGTCGCCGGTCTCGCCGTGCAGGGCCGCGACCACGTTGCGGCCGGGCTCGGCGATCCGATGTTCGGCCGTCGTCTTGTCGCCGTGCAGCAGCGGTGCCCCCGGGGCGCGCGCGGCGTCGGGGTCGTGCACGCTCGGCAGGACCGCGTAGTCGACCCGGATCAGGGCGCACGCCTGTTCCGCGATGCGGACGCTGTCGGCGACGACGGCGGCGACGCGCTGCCCGCGGAACCGGAGCACCGTGTCGAAGACCAGGGTGTCGTCGGGGTCGTCGAGGCGGGACTCGTGCCGACCGGTGGAGAACAGCACGCCGGGGTCGTCCCGGTGGGTGAGCACGGCGTGGACGCCGGGGAGCGCCGCCGCCGCGGTCGTGTCGATCGCCTCGATTCGGGCGTGCGGGTGCGGGCTGCCGAGGACGGCGATGTGCAGCAGCGCCTCGGTCCTCCGGACGTCGAGCGTGTACTCCTCGCTGCCGGTCACGATGCGCATCGCCGCGGGAGCCCGGACGGACGTCCCGACCGCGGCACCGGCGCTCGCGCAGGTCGTGTTCGCGACGCCGTCCAACGCGTCGTCGATCGCCCGGTACCCGGTGCAGCGGCAGAGGTTGCCCTTGAGCTTCCGGTGACGGTCGGCCAGGTCGTCCGCGTCGAGCGTCGACGCGGTGACGACGTACCCGGCGGTGCAGAACCCGCACTGGAACGCGGCGGCGTCGGCGAACGCCCGCTGCACGGGGTGCGGCTCGTCCGGGGTGCCGAGGCCGGCGGCGGTGGTCACCGAGCGTCCCTCCATGCGGTGCGCCGGGGTGATGCACGAGTGCACCGGGGTGCCGTCGACGAGCACCGAGCAGGCGCCGCAGTCGCCGGAGTCGCAGCCCTTCTTGACACTGGTGACACCGTGCTCGCGGAGCAGTGTGCGGAGGACCTGTCCCGGCGCCGGTGTGACGTCCAGGGGTGTGCCGTCGACGGCGAACCTCATGCCGCACCTCCGGCGGCCTCGGTGCGCAGCTCGTGCGCGAACCGGGTGCTGACGGACCGGCGCCAGGCGGGGGAGCCGTGCGGGTCGTCGTACCAGTCGTCGTGGGCGCCGAGCGCGGCGTCGAGCTCCTCGGCGTCGGGCACGCCGGGGAAGCGCACCACCAGGGGCCGTGGGGTGGCCGCGGTGACGACGAGCACGAACGCGTCCGCGGTCCAGCGTGCGGTGACGAGCGCCCCGGACCGCCCGTGCGGGCTCAGGGACACCCGGCGGTGGCCGGTCGTGGCGCGGAGCGCGGCGACCGGTACCTCGAACGCGCGGATCAGCTCGCCGGGTCCGAGGTCGAGCCGTCGGACCCCGACGACGAGGTCCGACACCGGCACCCGTCGGGTGTCACCGGAGGGCATCCACACCACCGCGGTCGCGTCGAGCGTCGTCAGCAACGCCGTCATCGCCCCCGCCGGCAGCCCGACCGCGACGTTCCCGCCCACGGTCGCCGCGTTCCAGACCTTGAACGAGGCGAGCAGGGCGTTCGCGCACGCGTCGACCAGCGGCCACGCCTGCCAGTCGTCGTCGGGTCGGGCCCGGAGGAGCGTCGCGATCGTGCACGTCGCCGCGATCGTCAGCAGCCCGTCGGAGCGCTCGACGTCGGGCCAGCCGAGCGTGGTGAGGTCGACGAGCCCGGTCAGTCCCGGCTGCTCCTCGGAGAACAGCCAGGTGCCGCCGGCGAGGGGCTGCTCACCGGGTACGAGTGCGAGTTCGTCGCGGTGCGACGGCGTCCGCACGGTGCGGACGGAGACGAGGTCCATGGACGGTCCGATCTGGGCGAGGAGGAACGGGGACGAGTGCGCGGACCGGCCGTCGGCCGTGCGCGATCATCCCGCGGTTCCAGGCCATCGGAGGACCTCCTCGATCGGTGGTGTCGTCGGCGCAACCCTAGGAAACGGGTGTTTCCACGCGGTTTCGGTGCGGGAACGTCCGGTTACGGCTGCTCCGGTCCGGCTGGCATGCTCGGACCATGTCGACCGCTCCCCGCACCGCCGGACTCGTGCTGGCCGCCGGCGCCGGGACCCGCATGGGGCGCCCGAAGGCCCTCGTGCGCGACCCCGACGGGCGCGCGTGGCTGGACGTCGCCGTGGACGTCGTGCTCGCCGGCGGGTGCGACGAGGTCCTCGTCGTGCTGGGCGCTGCGGCGGACGAGGCGCGCGGATCGGTGCCGGACCGCGCCGACGTCCGGGTCGTCGTCGCCGAACGCTGGGCCGACGGGCTTGGGGCGTCCCTCGACGCCGGACTCGGGGCGCTCGCCGACGACCCGGACGTGGTTGCCGCCCTGGTGACCCTCGTCGACCTGCCGGGGCTGCCGCCCGCCGCCGTCCGGCGTGTGCTCGGTGCCCCCGCCGGCCGGTCCGCAGTGCTCCGGCAGGCGGAGTACGACGGTCGTCCCGGTCACCCGGTGGTCGTCGGCCGCGAGCACTGGGCAGCGCTCCGTGCGTCCCTCGAGGGCGACCGCGGTGCAGGGCCCTACCTGCGTGCCGCGGGGGTCGAGCGCATCGGGTGCGAGGACCTGTGGGACGGCGAGGACCAGGACCGGCCGCTGCCCTGACGGGTCAGCCGCGGGACGGGGTCATCGCCGCGCGGAGGTCGGCGCTCAGGTAGGGCTCGAGGGTCGTCGCCCAGGTCCCCGTCACGTGGCTCGAGTCGCGGTACACCAGCACACCCCCGATCACCGCCGGGCAGGTGGTCTGCGTGCAGTAGTACTTCGTCAGGTCGATCACCGAGCCGCGTCCGCCGTCGGCGTGGAAGGTCCGCATCGCCGCTGCCGAAGAGTCCGAGGGGGTGAGCGCGACGGAGCGGGGCTGGTCGCACGAGTCGTCGGTGGCGCCGGACATCCGGCTGACGCACACGATCACGTCTGCCCGGGGGATCGGGTTGTCCCGGATCGCGATCACGGGGAGCGAGTCGCCCGCCGCCTGCTGCCACGCGTCCACGAGACCCGCCTCGGTCGCCGCTCCGGAGCCGCCCGGGTTCGGCGTCGTCACCGGTCGGAGGTTGGCGGAGTGGGTCACGACGAGTGCGTCCGCCTCGGTCCGGTGCTGCTGGACGTACCGGATCGCGTCCTGCTTCCAGGCGTTGCAGGCGCGGACCCCTGCCTCGTCGGGAGCCGCCTGCTGCGCCGTGGTGAGGTAGCAGCCTCCGCTGCCCGCGAGGTCGATCCGCCAGCCGTTCCGTCGCCCGATCGCGTCGTAGGCACCGAGGAGGGCGTTGCTGTGCGAGTCGCCGAGCACGATGAGCCGCTTGCTGTAGCCCCTGGTCGTCCCGAGCTCGCAGACGTGGAACGTCGCGTTCCAGCACGCAGGGCGGTTCGGGTCGTCCCGCTCGGCCGCCGACGGGGCCGGCACCCGGACGTCGGCGAGTCGCGGGTTCACGCAGGGCTTCGCGGTGCCGATGGCCGCCGCCGCGCCGAAGCAGGGCGCGTCGCCCTGCGCGAGTTCGTGCGCGAACGTCGCCGCCTGCACCTGTTGCACGTGGACGGCTCCGAGGGTCGAGGCGCCCAGTGCGACGACCACGACCGTCGCCACGGCACCGAGCAGCGCCACCCGGCGCGGTCGGAGCGTGCGCATGCGCCGCGAGAACCGCAGCGGCTCCTCGAACGCGACGGTCGTGACCGTGGCGAGGAGGAACGACACCACGAGGACGGCCAGTTTCGTGCGCCACCCCATCGGATGCCCGAGCGCGATCGGCACGATGACGACCAGCGGCCAGTGCCAGAGGTAGAGCGCGTAGGAGATCCGTCCGGTGAACGCGACCGGTCGGAGCGCGCCGAGCTGCTCGAACACCGTGCCGGCGCCGACGGTGACGAGCACCGCAGCCCCGAGCACCGGGAGCGCCGCCGCGATCCCCGGGAACGGCGTCGCCGGGGTGATCACCACGAGCGAGGCGACCAGGGCGAGCGCGCCGACCGTGGCCAGACCCGTCCGTGCCGCGCGGCCCACGCCGGTCCGGACGACGGGGAGCCGGACCGTGGCGACGAGACCGCCGAGCGCGAACTCCCATGCGCGTGTCCCGGTCGAGAAGTACGCGACACCGGGGCTCGTCGCCGTCTGCACGACACACCAGGCGAGGGACACGACGACGACCGTGCCGAGCAGCAGCCGCGCGCGCACGAGGGGCGAAGTGCGTCGCCGGAGCGCCAGGGACAGCAGCACCAGGAGCAGGGGGAGCCCGATGTAGAACTGCTCCTCCACCGACAGCGACCAGAAGTGCTGGAACGGCGAGGCGGCGTTCTCCGAGTCCAGGTAGTCGACGGCGCTCGCCGCGAGCTCCCAGTTCTGGGCGTAGAGCGTCGACGCGATCAGCTCGCGCCCGTACTGCCCCCACAGCGCGCTCGGCACCACCGCGAGGACGGCCACACCGGTCGCCAGGATCGTGACGAACGCCCCGGGGAGCAGGCGCTTGGCGCGTCGGGCCCAGAACGGTCCCAGGCGGATGCGACCCGTCGCCTGTTGCTCGCGGAGCAGGTGCCCGGTGATGAGGTAGCCGGAGATCACGAAGAACACGTCCACACCGACGAACCCGCCGTGGAGACGCGCCGGCCAGAGGTGGTAGAGGACGACCGCGAGCACGGCGAACGCGCGGAGTCCCTGGATGTCCCAGCGCGTGGTGTCGCGTGCTCGGTGTGCGGCGGCCGGCCTGGTGTCTCCCTCGGGCCGCGGCGTCGTCAGCTCGGTGACCACGCTCAGTCGCCCCAGTCGCCGAGCGCGAAGCGGTACGACTGGTAGGTCGCGTCGACGATCCCGACGCCGAGCGCGACCCAGAACACCCACCGCGTCCGTCGTCGTCCGAGCGTCGACGCCACGAGGACCATGAGCGGGAACTGCACCGAGCTCTCGCGCGCCATCGACGTCCACGCGTAGCTCGTGCCCATCGAGACGACCATGAGGCCCGTGTAGACGAGCTCCGGCCACCAGCGCTTGGCCACGAGGAACCCGATCGCGACCAGGTACAGCGCCACCATGACGATGTCCGACCACTCCTGGAACTGCCCGGACCCGGTCGTGCCCGTCGCGATCGAGAGCGTGGTGGCGAAGGTCTCCCACGGCCACTGCGTCTTCCGGTGCCAGCCGAGCTCCTGCACGAGGAACCAGTGCCGCGGGTCGCCGGTCTCGTGCCAGAGCCACACGAGGTAGTACCCGAGACCGAGTGCCCCGATCGCACCGAAGGCCACCGCGCGCCAGAGTCGCGCGAGGAACGGCCGGACCCGCGGCCCGAGCAGCTGTGCCACGACGAGGGCGGCGACGAGGTACACGGTCTCGACGCGGAAGGTGCCAGCGGCGATGCAGAGCAGGGCAGCGGAGAACCACCGTCCGCGCTGCACGAGCAGCCAGGCACCGATCGCGAACGCGAGGTACGGGGCGCCGGCGTACGGCGCCACCAGGAAGTGCGCGTACGGCCCGGCGACGAGGATCGCCACGGCGCCGGCGGCGATGCGGGCGTCGAAGCGGTCCCGCACGGTCCGCCAGAGCAGGACGGCGGCGATCGCGGCGGAGGCCCCGGTCACGAGCCACATCCCGGCGGCGACCTGCGTCGGGTTGGGGGTGACGGTGAAGAACACGCCCTCGGCGACGAAGCGGGAGAGGAACGGGTAGCCCGGCAGGAACGCCTCGTCGAAGGGGACGACGCCGAAGGTCGGGTAGCCCGCGAGGGCGACGTGTAGGTAGTTCTCGCTGTCCCAGTGCGACAGGATCGTCGGGAAGGTCGCGAGGGACAGCTGACCGGGTCGCTCGACCAGCCAGGCCACGACGGCGGCGCCCTCGAGCACGATCCGCGCGGCGGCCCAGATCGCCAGCGCGAGCAGGGTTCCGCGGAGGCTCCGTCGGCGGCGTTCGTCCCGGGCGGCCGCGCGACCGGAGGTCGCGTCGTCGAACCGGTCGGCGCGGTCGGTCTCGTCGGTCCGCTCGAGGGACGGCGGCGCGGTCGCGGTGCTCACCAGGAGATCGTAGACGGGAGGCGCGGTGCCAGCTGGCACCGCGCCTCCCGTCCGTTGCTGCTCGCGTCGACTACGCGACCGGCTCGCTGACCTCGGCCAGCGTCGGGTAGTCCGTGTAGCCCTCGCCGGTCACGCCGTAGAAGTGCTCGGGGCGCGGCTCGTTGAGCTCCGCCTCCTGCTCCCAGCGCGCCGCGAGGTCCGGGTTCGCGATGGCGGCGCGACCCACGGCGACGGCGTCCGCGAGGTCACCGTCGAGCAGGGAGATCGCTTCGTCGCGGGTGGTCATCGACGAGAAGCCCGAGTTCGCGACGAACGGGGCGCCCGCGGTGCGACGGATGTGCTGCACGAGCTCGCTGCCGGGCTCCGCGTTCAGGACGTCCACGAACGCGATGCCGAGCGGCGCGAGGCCCTCCGCGACCGCGGTGTACGTGGCACGCGTGTCGGTGTCGTCCTCCTCGAGCACGCCCTGGATGTTGTGCTGCGGCGACAGGCGGATGCCCACGCGGTCGGCGCCGATCGCCTCGGCGACGGCCGTCGTCACCTCGACCGCGAAGCGTGCGCGGTTCTCGGGGGAGCCGCCGTACTGGTCGGTGCGCGTGTTGGAGACGGGGGAGAGGAACTCGTGCACGAGGTAGCCGTTCGCACCGTGCACCTCGACGCCGTCGAGTCCGGCGGCGATCGCGTTGCGGGCGGCCTGCACGAAGCCCTGCACGGCCTCGCGGACCTCGTCGGTGGTGAGCTCGTGCGGCACCGGCATGTCCGCCTTCGAGCCGTCGGCCAGGTGCGTCTGGCCGGGCGCGGCGATCGCCGACGGGCCCACGATGCGCGGGGTCTGCGAGATGTCGGTGTGCGAGACGCGGCCGCCGTGCATGAGCTGCATCACGATCGTGCCGCCCTGCTCGTGGACGGCGTCGGCGACGCGACGCCAGCCGGCGATCTGCTCGTCGGTCTCGATGCCGGGCTGGCCGGGGTAGGAGCGGCCCTCCTGCACCGGCCAGGTGCCCTCGGTGATGATCATGCCGAGCGAGGCGCGCTGAGCGTAGTGCTCGACGAGCAGGTCGTTCGGGATCCCGTGCTCGCCGGCGCGCGTGCGGGTGAGCGGGGCCATGACGATGCGGTTCGACAGGGACAGGGCGCCGAAGGTGGCGGGTTCGAAGAGCTTCACGTGGAGGTCAACGACGTGTTGCTCGGTGCATTCCCGCGTCGCTGGTCAGTCGCGCGGGCAGACCAGGGTCGAGGAGCGGATCTGCCCCTCCGGTCGGATCACCTGGTGTCGGGAGAGCGCCTTGCCGCACATCGGGCACGGGCGGTCGATGCTGCGGTCGTCCATGCCCTCCGGGTGCCCTGCCCCGATCTGCGAGGGGCCCATCTTGCGGATGAGCGTGCTGTTCCATCGGTCGTACCAGTTGCTGAAGCGTCCCATGGTCGTCCTTTCGTTCGTGCACTCATCATTGTTGCACGAACGGTTCAGGCGGCGTCGACCACCGCAAGCAGATCGGTGAGTTCGTCCTTGAGTCGCTCGAGTCGTTCGAGCGGCCACCCCAGGCGGTCGGCGACGGTGGTCGGTACGGAGCGGGCACGATCGCGCAGTGCTCGTCCTGCGGTGGTGAGGGAGACCTCGAGCTGGCGTTCGTCGGTGGTGCTCCGTGCTCGTCGGACGTACCCGGACGCCTCGAGACGCTTCAGCAGCGGGCTGAGGGTCGCCGAGTCGAGTCGGAGTTCGCGGGCGATGTCGCGGACGGAGCGGGGGTCGTGCTCCCAGAGTGCGAGCATCACGAGGTACTGCGGGTGCGTCAGGCCCATCGGCTCGAGCAGGTCGCGGTAGAGCCCGATGACGCTGCGGCTCGTCGCCGCGAGGGCGAAGCAGAGCTGCCGGTCGAGGGCGAGCGGGTCGATCTCGGTCTGCGCCATGCCGTCATCGTACCGTTCGTGCGCGAACGGTCGCCCCGCTCCCGACTCGGCCCGCCACGCTCCCCACTCGGCCCGCTTCGCTCGCTCCCGACTCGGAACGACAACGTCGATGTCGTACGACACCGACGTTGTCGTCGCTTCGCGTTCCGAACTGTTGCCCCGGCAATGAGCGACAGGGTCGCTGTCGTACGACAGCGGCGATGTCGTTCGGGGTCGACGTCCGGGCGGTGCCCCGGCAGGCAACACCGCGCTGCGGCCCGACGGCGCCCTGGTTGATGCACCCGCAATGAGCGACAGGGTCGACGTCGTACGACAGCGACGGTGTCGTTCCGAGTCGAGCACGGCGTGGACGCGGTCGATGCACCCGCAACGAGCGACAGGGCCGACGTCGTACGACAGCGACGGTGTCGTTCCGAGTCGAGCAAGACCCGGCCGGTCCGCGCCGCCCGCACGGCGCACAGGAGGCCCGGGGCCGGTCTCGGGACCGGCACCGGGCCTCCAGGCTGGTGCGTGCTACGCGCGGTGCGCTGGTGGGTGACCCGAGTCGTGCGCGTTCGCGTCGGGCGCGACGGGGAGTGCGTGCGAACCGGTGTGCGTCTCCTCGCGGCCGCCGTCGCCCGGGTGGGTGCGCTCGAGCTTCGCGCCCTCCACGTCGACGTCCGGCACGATGCGGTCGAGCCACTTCGGGAACCACCACGCGCTCTTGCCGAGCAGGTGCATCGCCGCCGGGATGAGCAGCATGCGGACGACGAACGCGTCGACCAGCACGCCGAACGCCAGGCCGAAGCCGATCGGCTTGATCGTCGAGGAGTCCGAGAAGATGAAGCCCGCGAACACCGAGATCATGATGATCGCCGCTGCCGTGACCACGGCCCGGCCGGCGTGCAGCCCGCGCTGGACGGCGACCTTCGCGCTGGCGCCGTGGGCGTAGGCCTCACGCATGCCGGACACCAGGAACAGCTGGTAGTCCATCGCGAGCCCGAACAGGATGCCGATCTCGATGATGGGCAGGAAGCTCAGGATGGGACCAGGGTCGTGCACCCCGAACACGCTGCTGAGCCAGCCCCACTGGTAGATCGCGGTCAGGCCACCGAAGGACGCCAGCACCGACAGGATGAAGCCCGCCGTCGCCGTGATCGGGACCAGGAACGACCGGAACACGATGATCAGGATGATCAGCGACAGACCGACCACCACCACGAGGTAGAGCGGGAGCACGTTCGCGAGCTTCTCGGACACGTCGATGTTCGCGCTCGCGTTGCCGGCGACACCGAGCGACGCGGAGCCGTCGTCCACCTTCACGTCCTGCGCGCGGAGGTCCTTGACCAGGTTCTCCGTCGAGACGCTGTCCGGGCCGCCGTTCGGCTTCACCTGGAAGGCGATGATCGACCGGTCCTTCGACGCGCCGATCGGCAGGACGGCGTCGACGTCCGAGTTCTTCGCGATGGCCTGGCCGATGGTGACCTCGGTGGCGGTCACGTCGTCCTTCGCGATCGCCTTCGGCAGCGTCGCGACGACGAGGAGCGGACCGTTCTGGCCGGCGCCGAACTCCTTGTCGAGTGCCTTGTACGCCTTGTACTGGCTGGAGTCGACAGCCTCGGATGCACCGCTCGGCAGACCGAGCCGCATCTGCATCGCGGGGAGTGCGATCGTGCCGAGGACCACGATGCCCGCGACCAGGGTGATGACCGCGCGCCAGGTCGACATCGGCTTGTTCGGGACCCGGGTGGAGTCCGTGTTGCCGATCCGGGCCCGCTCCTTCTTCCGGAGGATCCGCATCCCGATGAGGGACAGCAGAGCCGGCGTGAAGGACGTGGCGATGAGGATCGCGAAGAAGACCGCGACCGCACCGACGGTGCCCATCAGGCCGAGGAACGGGATCCCGGTGATGTTGAGCGCGAGCAGGGCGACGATGACGGTCGTGCCCGCGAACACCACGGCGTTGCCCGAGGTCCCGTTCGCGAGCCCGATGGACTCGTGCACGGCCATGCCCTGCTGCAGCTGGGTGCGGTGTCGGTTCAGGATGAACAGCGAGTAGTCGATGCCGACCGCCAGGCCCAGCATCACCCCCAGCACCGGCGTCACCGAGATGAACTCGACGAGGCTGGAGAACGACAGCGCCGCCAGCGAGGCCACGCCGACGCCGAGGAGGGCGCTGACCAGCGGGACCGCGGCACCGATCACCGTGCGGAGCATGAAGAACAGCACGAGCGCGGCGATGATGACACCGGCGATCTCACCGGGGCCAAGGATCGACGGCACGCCCTGGGCGATGTCGTTCGAGACGTAGACGTCGACACCGCTGATGTCGGCCGTGTCGGCCTTGTCCGAGATGGCCGTCTTGGTCGACTGGGGGACCTCGAAGGTCGACTTCGCGAACTGCACGGTGCCGATCGCGGCGCTGCCGTTCGACGAGACGAAGCGGATGTCCTTCGACAGGTCGAGGAGCTTCGTGCCCTGCTGCAGCTCCCGCTCGTTGTCGTCGAGCTCCTGCTTGCTGGTGTCGAGCTTCTGCTGCGCCTCGGTGAGCTGCTGCTCACCCGCGGTGAGCTGCTGCTGCTGCGCGTCGATCTGCGCCTGCGCCTGCGCCAGCTGCGCCTGGGCCGCCGTGGCCGCAGCACCGCCGGCCGCCGCTGCCTGCTGCTTCTTCGCGTCCAGCTCGGTCTGTGCGGCCTGGATCTGGGACTTCCCGGCGTCGAGCTGCTGCTGCTGGGCGTCGAGCTGCTGCTGCCCGGACTGGAGCTGGGTGCGGCCGTCGTCGATCTTCTGCTGGCCGTCCTGGAGCTTCTGGCGCTGGTCGTCGAGCTGCTGCTGCGTGGCGAAGCCGCTCATCGCCCCCTTGACCCCGTTCAGGTCCTTGAGGTCCTTCATGAAGTCGTCGACGGCGGTCTTCTGGGCGTCGGTGAACGCCTTGCCGTCCTTGGTCTCGAAGACGAGCGTGCCGTTGCCGCCGTTCGCACTCGGGAACTTGTCGGCGAGCTCGTCCTGCACCTGGCTGGTCTTCGTGCCGGGGATGGTGATGGACGACGAGATGGATCCTGCGAACAGGGCGTACGTGCCACCCGCGATCCCCATGATCACGATCCAGGAGATGATCACGAGCCAGTGTCGCCGGGCGGCGAACCGTCCCAGGCGGTAGAGCAGACCGGCCATGCGGAGCCCCGTTCCTTTCGTAGTGGTGGTGCTGGGTGCGGGGCACGCCGGTGGACCCCTGGTGGTGCAGCGTCGCGCGCTGCGAGTTCAGTGCGCGGGCATGTACCCGCTGCGGACGCTGTGCACGAGGCGTGCGAGCAGGGCGTCCCAGTCGTCGATCGCCTCCTGGTCGAGGCGGGGGCCGGTGGTGCGGAGCCAGTGCTCGGCGATGACGACGATCCCGCTCATCAGGGACTCGACGAGCAGTGCAGCGTCGAGTTCGTCGGCACCGGGGTACCGGCGGGCGACCTCGATGCGCAGCCGTTCGGTGACCCGCGTGAACGCCAACTGGACGAGCGCCCCGCCCTTCGGGTTCTCCGGCTCCGGGTCGCCGAGGAACCGGTACATGCGGGCGATCGCCGGGGCGATGTCGGCGCCGCGGGCGGCTGACTCGAGTTCGTCGAACATCGACGCACGGCTGCCGTCGCCGACCGGGGTGTTCGCCACGTCGCTGAGGAAGCGGTCGATGATCACCGACAGCTCCTGCTCGCAGACCGCCAGCAGGACCTCGTCGAGGGACCCGAAGTGGTTGAAGACCGTCCGTCTGGCGATGTCCGCCCGGGCCGCGAGGTCGTCGACGCTGAAGTCGCGTCCACCGCGCTCCTCGACGAGGTCGCGCGCCGCCTGCAGGATCGCCGCACGGTGCTTCGCCTTGAGGGCGGCACGGCGGTCGATCGCGAGGGTCACGCCTCAGACACTAAGTGCATCGATGCACTCGGTGCAACGATGCCGAGCGGATGCTCAGCGTTGTCCCCCGGCAGCCCGTCTGTCGGTGACCGACCGCCGGGGTGGGGGGCGCGGGCGGCGCCCCCCCCGCGCGCCCCCCGCCCCCGGGCGCCCCCCG
>NZ_VEAF01000004.1:63450-551132 GCF_007673775.1 Curtobacterium sp. 9128
GCTCAGGGTTGCCCCCGGGCACCCGGTCTGGGGGTGACCGACCGCCGGACTGGAGGCTCGTGACGGCGCCGTCACGAGCCTCCAGTCCGGCCGTGGTCACCGGAGCAGCGCCAGCACCCGATCGCCGAGCAACCGTTGCGCTGGCTCGGCGCGCACCGCCGCCGTGACGAGGGCGCTCACCCGCTCCGTGACGGAACCGACCGGTGCGGTCTCCCCGATGCGCGCCGCGCCACGGGTGAGCAGTCCGTCGACGTCGCCGCGTCCACGGCGGGCAGCCTTGACGGCGGCGACGGCGTTCATGAGCGCGCTCTCGGCCGCCGACCACGGCAGGTCCCACGACGGTGGTGCGGGGCGGAAGTCGCCGTGGACCTCGAGGTCGACTCGGTGGAACACCGACCACGCGGTGAACCGGACGAAGACCAGGCGTCGGCCCCTGTCGTCGTCCGGGTCGAGCCGCAGGGACTCGACCGCGCCGACCGTGTGGAGCGCGGACGGGAGCGTCTCGAGTGCCCAGGAGCCGGACGCGCCCACCTGCCAGTCGAGGTCGACGTCGCTGTACTCGTCCGCGGTGCCCGCCGCTCGGGAGCCCCGCAGGGCGACGGCGCTGGCCGGGACCGCGGCGACGAGGGCCGCGGACAGCGCCCGGATGCCGGCGTCGACACCGGGGGACGAGTGCATGCGAGGAGGCTAGTACGCCGGCTGCCGTAGGGTCCTGGTGTGAACCGCACCGACCGCCTGTACGCGCTGGTCGAGGAGCTCCGGGCCGTGGCGCCCGGCAGACGGAGCGCGGCACGCCTCGCGGAGCAGTTCGGCGTGAGCACGAGGACCGTCGAGCGCGACCTCCGTGCCCTGCAGGAGGCCGGCGTGCCGATCTGGGCCGATGCCGGCCGCACCGGCGGCTACACGATCGACGCGCGCGCGACGCTGCCACCGCTCGGCCTGACGGTCGACGAGGCACTCGCGGTGTCGATCGGGCTGGGAGCACTGGCGGGGAGCCCGTTCCGCGACGCTGCAGCGAGCGCCGCACGGAAGGTGACGGCGGTCCTCGCCGAGGACGACGCACGGCGGACCGCACGGCTGGCGAGCCGTGTGCACCTGCTCGAGTCGGGTGACCGCGCGGAGCCGCCGACCGGGCTCGCCCGCGCGCTCGCCGACGGACTCGTCCTGCGGATGACGTACCGCGACGCGCAGGGGAGCGAGTCGGTGCGCCTCGTCGAGCCGCTCGGGTACATCGGCAAGGGCGAGGACTGGTACCTGGTGGCCTGGTGCCGGCTCCGCGACGCCGTGCGGGTGTTCCGCGGCGACCGGGTGCTCGGCGTCGAGGAGACCGGCGAGCGGGCTCCGGCGCGGGTCGTGTCCGTTGCGGAGCTCGACATCCCGCACGGCGTCCTCCGTCCGGTGTTGCGCGATCCGGTTCGCTGAAACACCGACAGGACGGTGTCGCGAGCCTGTCGGATGCTCGGTCCGTCGGTCACCCTGGCCGACGAGAGAGGGCACCGTGCAGTTCACATCCATCCGCATCGTCACCGAGCAGCTCGACCAGATGACGGCGTTCTACGAGCGTGTCACGGGGACGACGGCGAACCGCCCGGCTCCGGTGTTCGCCGAGATCACCACCGGCGGGCTCACCCTGGCGCTGGCGACTCCCGCGACGGTCGCGATGCTCGGCGCCGCTGCCCCGATCGCCGGCACCAACCGCAGCGTCGTCGTGGAGTTCGAGGTGGCCGACGTCGACGCGGCGTTCGCGGCACTCGGGCACGACGACGTCGTGCTGCCACCGACCACGATGCCGTGGGGCAACCGCTCGGCGCTCCTCAGGGACCCGGACGGCAACGTCGTGAACCTGTTCGCCCGGCCGACCAGCGGCTGAGGGGCCGATCGGGCAAGCTGGGGCCATGCGCTCACCGTCGGGGCTGTCGTTCGCCGCTGTGCTCCTCGTCGCCGCCGTCGCCCTCGCAGGGTGCGACGCGACGTCCGGGGACGACCACCGGGCGACGACGTCCCCGACCGCCGCAGCATCCGCCGAGGACGGGGCGTCGTCGAACCAGGCGTTCGCAGCGCTCGAGCGGGAGCACGACGCCCGGCTCGGGGTCACCGCGATCGACACCGGCTCCGGGCACCGGGTGACGTACCGGCAGGACGAGCGCTTCCCGTTCGCGTCGACGAACAAGACGTTCATCGCGGCGGCCGTGCTCGCGCACGACTCGGACGCCGACCTCGACACCGTGGTGCACTACGACCGGAGCGACCTGCTCGCGTACGCCCCGGTGACGAGCCGCTTCGTCGCCACCGGCATGACCGTCCGCGAGCTGATCGACGCCGCCATGCGGTTCAGCGACAACACCGCGGCGAACCTGCTCGTCGAACGGGTCGGCGGTCCGGCCGCGGTCGAGCAGTGGCTCCGCGGGATCGGTGACCGGGTGACGAACGTCGACCGTACCGAGCCCGACCTCAACCAGGCGACCCCGGGCGACGAGCGCGACACCACGACGCCGGCACAGTTCGCATCGGACCTGCGGTCGGTGATCCTCGGCTCGACACTCGGCGCCACCGACCGGACGTTCCTCCGCGACACGATGCTCGACAACACCACCGGTGCCGCGACCGTCCGGGCAGGGGTCGACAGCGCGTGGCCGGTCGCCGACAAGACCGGCACGGGGGAGTACGGCGTCCGGAACGACATCGCCGCCGTCTACCCGGCTGGGCGTGCGCCGGTGATCGTCGTGGTGATGACGGCGACGGACCGCTCCGGCGCGACCGCCGACGACGCGCTCGTCGCCGCGGCGACGAAGCAGGCCGTCGCAGCGCTCGGCTGACCCGGCGCGCTGCTGCCCAACTCGTGCGCGCGCTGACGACGAGTGCGCGGTCGGACGCCGGCGCAACTGTCGCCGTCGTGTACAGCGCCCGCTCTCGCCCGGAGGCCCGCGGGAGCGCCGACCGTCAGCCGAGCGTCGCCGCCCAGCGCGCGATCGCGTCGTACGCCCGCTCCCGGACCGGCTCGGCGGACAGCACCACGTCGTGCAGCGCCCCGCGGAGCCGCCGCACGGTGACCTCCTCGCCGAGGGACAGCGCCCGGCGTGCGACGACGTCGACGTTGAGCGCGACGTCGGCGTGCGCCATGCCGTCGTCCCACCGCGGCTGGAGCATGCTCTTGTCGCTGAGCATCACCAGCGCCGGGACCTCGAGTCCGAGCCCCTGTTCGACCGTGCGCTGTCCCTGGAACACGGCGTCGAGCCACCCGGGGTGCAGCGGGAAGCCGCGCTCCGGACGCCATCGCTGGTCGTACGTCCAGGACCCGCCGCTCGTCGCCGACACCGTGCGCGTGTAGAAGCCCGGATCCACGGCGGGCATCGGCGCGAGCGGGTTGCGTCGCGCGCCGAGTCTGACGAGCGGGGCGAGGAGCGTCCGCACCGTGGCGTCCGCCTGGAACTCGAGCCACGGACTGTTGAGGACGAGCCCGGCCACCAGGTGCTGGTGTCGTGCGGCCCAGAGCGACAGGGTGAGGCCGCCCGTCGAGTGCCCCATCGGCACGAGCCGGCGCTCGCCGCGGTGCTCGGACCCGATGACGTCGAGGGCCGCGGCGATGTCCTCGTCGTAGGTCCGCAGGTCGTCGACGTGCCCCGGCGTCTGGTGGGGACGCAGGCTCCTGCCGTACTTCCGGAGGTCGAGCGCGTGGAAGCGCGCGCCGAGCCGTTCGATGCGTTCGGCGAGCTCGGTCTGGAAGAAGTAGTCCGACCACCCGTGCACATAGAGCACGTCGACACCGTGCAGCGGTCCGCGCGGACGGAGCAGGTCCGCGGCCGAGCGGCGTCGGCGCACGAGGGTGGCGACGACCGGTCCCTCGCCGTCCTCGCCGAGCGGGAGCGTGCGCTGCTCCCACGGCGCACCGAGCACGTCCTCGGTCCACGCGCCGTCGGTCATGCCTCGTTCCTACCGGTGTTCGCGGCGACTCGTGGCGGTGCGGCTGCGCGACGCTCCGTCTGGGAACACGACGCCCCGCGCCCCGTAGGCTCCGGGCATGGCTGACTTCACCGAGGCGCAGGCCGCCGTCGTCCGCATCGAACGTGCCGAGCCGGGGCGCTGGGACCTCTCCGTCATCAGCGACAGCGGGGTCGCCATGGGGCACGGCGTCTACCTGTTCGAGTCGGACCAGGACGACGCGCAGGACGAGGTCGCGGGTGCCGCCGAGTTCGTGCGCGAGTACGGGTTCCGCTTCGAGGCGGACGCGGTCGTCGCCGACGGCCCTGACGCGTTCTGGGCGCCGCTCCTGCCGATCGACTAGGACAGCTTCTTGCTCTCGGTGAGCCACCCGGCCAGGTCGTGCATGTACTGCGCCTGCGACGCGTAGTCGAGTGCCGGGAACGTCCAGCTGTGCACCTGTCCGGCCGTCAGGGCGGGGTTGTCGGCGAACGTCGGCTGCTTCTCGAGGTCGGCGACCTGGTAGCCCTGCTGTGACAGCAGGATCACGTCGCCGCTGATCTGGCCCGCGTTCTCCCAGCTGTAGATGCCCCAGTAGAAGCCCTTCGGCTTCGGGTCGACCAGGTCGACCCCGAACGAGCGGTACATCTGCAGCGTCGGCTCGTCGCTCGGACGGGTGACGTACGCGCCGTCGCCGTCGGCGTACATCGAGACGACGCGCAGGTCGGACTCCTTCGCTGCCTTCGTGAGCTCGTCCTTCGCGGTGTCGAACCGCTTCTCGGCGGCGTCGATACGCGACTCCTTCGCGCCGAGGGACTCCGCGAGGTCGCTGACGTGCTCGATGACGTCCTGGCCCTTGCCGCCCCATTCGACCTCGGCGACCGGCGCGATCGCCTCGACCTGCTTCTGCTGGGTCATGTCCTTGAACCCGTAGCCCGGGGCCGTCGCGTCGAGGGTGCCCTTCTCGTCGGTCGGGTAGACCGAGGTGACGACGAGGTCGGGCTTCAGCGCCGCGAGCTGCTCGAGGTCGATGTCGCCGTAGGCCTTGCCGAGCTGCGTGATGCCGTCGGTGTCGAGTCCCTTGAAGCGGGCGTCGTCGGCCATCGTGAGCTGCCCGAACGTGCCGACCGGGTGGAGCCCGTACTGGATGAACGAGATCGCCAGGTCGTTGAGGACCACCACACGCTTCGGCCGGTGGTCGACCTTGACGACCTTGCCGGTGGCGTCCTTGTAGGACCAGGCACCGGTGCCCGCGGACGCGCTGCTGTCGGAGCCGGAGGAGTCCGCGCCGGTGGAGGAGCACCCGGCCAGGAGCAGGGCGGACGCGGCGACGGCGGAGAGGAGAACGGTTCGGAGCTTCACATTAGGAGAGGCTAACCTAACCTTGCGTCCCGCGCGAGTCCGGACTCGCGGGCAGGTGCTCGTCCGCCTCGGGAACGACCATCGGCGCGCCGGTGACCGGATCGGGGACGACCCGCGCGTGCAGCCCGAACGCCGTCGCGAGCACGTCCGGCGTGAGGACCTGGTCGGGAGTGCCGTCGGCGAGCACGCCGCCGTCGTGGAGCACGACCAGACGGTCGGAGTACCGGGCGGCGAGGGTCAGGTCGTGCAGGACCATCACGACGGTCGACCCCTGGTCGCGGTTGATCCGGCGGACGAGGCGGAGCACCTCGAGCTGGTGCGCGAGGTCGAGGTACGTCGTCGGTTCGTCGAGCAGCAGGGTGTCCGCCCGCTGCGCCAGGACCAGGGCGATCCACGCCCGTTGCCGCTGTCCGCCCGACAGGCTCGCGACGTCACGGTGCGCCACGGCGGAGAGCCCGGTCGCGGCGATCGCCTGCTCGGCCACGTCGGCGTCCTCGGCCGTCCACGGACGGGCCCACGACTGGTGCGGGTTCCGCCCGCGCATCACGAGGTCGAGCACACTCGTGCCGGACGGCGCCACGGGGGACTGCGGCAGGATCGCGAGCTTCCGGGCGACCGCGCGGTTCGGCTCGCGGCGGATCGGGACGCCGTCGAGGAGCACCTCGCCGGCCATCGGCTTGAGCACCCGGCCGAAGGCCTTGAGGAGCGTCGACTTCCCGCAGCCGTTCGCGCCGACGATCGTCGTCACGGTGCCGCGCTCGATGCCGAGGTCGAGGCCGGTGAGCACGGCGTGCCGGTCGTGGCCGACGGACAGGGAACGGGCCTCGAGGACGGGGGTCGTGATCAGAGCGTCGCGGTGCGGCGTGGTCGGGGTGTCGCCGTGCCGTGTCGTCGTCGGGCCGGTGCCGGCCGGTGTTGCCATCGGGGCGGTGCCGTGCGGTGTCGTCATCGGGACATCTCCTTGCGGTGGCGGATGAGCAGCCAGATCAGGTACGGCGCGCCGATCACGGTCGTGACGATGCCGACCGGCACCTGCCACGGGAAGGCCGAGCGTGCGAGCAGGTCCGCCGCCAGGACGAGCACCGCGCCGAGCCCTGCCGACAGCAGCAGCGGCGGACGGTTCGTCCCCGCCAGCCGCAGCGCGATCTGCGGCACGACGAAGGCGACGAAGCCCACGGGCCCGGCGGCGGCGACGGCAGCGGCGGTGAGGACGACCGCCAGGGCGATCACGAGCAGCCGGTGCCGCTGGAGCGCCAGTCCGACGCCGACCGCGACCTCGTCGCCGAGCTGCCCGATGCCGAGTGCGGCACTGGTCGCCAGGGCGATCGGGACGGTGACGGCCGCGACGACGAGCAGCGGCCAGACGCTCGTCCACGAGGTGCTCGACAGACTGCCCACGAGCCACTGTGACGCCGCGGCGGCCTGGGTGATCTGCGCCCGGACGAGCAGGTAGCTCGTGACCGCGTCGAGCGTCGCGCTCACCCCGATGCCGACCAGGACGAGGCGGTGGCTCTGGACGCCGCCGCGCCACCCGAGCCCGTACACGACGGTCGCCGCGACGAGTGCGCCGATGGTCGCTGCGACCGGGATCCCGCTGCCGAGGACGACGGCACCGACGGCGTACGACCCGCCCCCGATCACCACCGCGGCGACCGCCCCGACGCTCGCGCCCGAGGTCACGCCGATGATGTCCGGCGTCCCGAGCGGGTTCCGCGTGAAGGTCTGGGTGAGGGCTCCGGCGACCGCCAGGGTCAGGCCCACCAGGGCGCCGGTGAGCACGCGCGGGAGCCGCAGGGTGGTGATGATGAACGCATCCGGGCCGGATCCGAGGCCGAGCAGGGAGCGGACGACCGTCGCCGGGGCGATCCACGTCGACCCGATCGCCACGCCGAGCACCACCAGCAGCAGCGCGACGACGAGGGTGGCGACCGTCAGCCAGAACACCCGTGGGCGCCAGGCGAGACCGACGGGACCGATTCGGACACCGCGGCGGAGCGCGGTCGTGCCGTCCGCGGCGGAGTCGATCGCCGCCGCGCGGACCGTGCCGGCACCGGCCTGCCCGGCCGTCACAGCGACACCAGCGATCGACGGCGGGCGACCGCGACGAACACCGGGCCGCCGAGGACGGCGAGCACGATGCCGACCTCGACCTCGGCGAAGCCGCCGACGAGCCGCCCGATGACGTCGGCGACGAGCACGAGGGCGGCACCGAGCAGTGCGGACGCCGGCAGCGCCCATCGGTGTCCGGTCCCGACGAGTGCGCGGGCGACGTGCGGCACGGTCAGCCCGACGAAGCCGATCGGGCCGGCGGCGGCGGTGGCCCCGGCGGCGAGCAGCGTGATCCCGCCGAGGCCGACGAGCCGCGCCACGAGCACGTTCTCGCCGAGCCCCTTCGCCAGGTCGGCGCCGAGGCCGAGGGCGTCGAGGGCACGCACGTTCAGCACCGCGAGCAGGAGTCCGGCGACGAGGAACGGCCACACCGCCTGCAGCACGTCGAGCTGGCGCCCGGAGAGCGACCCGACGACCCAGAGCCGGTACGCGTCGAGGGAGTCCTGGTCGGTGAGCACCAGGAACGAGGTCAGTGCGCCGAGCAGTGCCGAGACCGCGGCCCCGGCGAGGGCGAGGGGGACGGGGCTCGCGGTCCCGCTGCCCGCGATCGTCACGGAGAACACGACGACGCTCGCCACGACGGCTCCGGCGAGCGCGAACCACACCGTGGCGCCGGAGCTCGTGACGCCGAAGACGGACGCGGCGACGACGATGGCCAGGCCGGCGCCGGCGGAGACCCCGAACAGGCCGGGGTCGGCGAGCGGGTTCCTGGTGTGTCCCTGCATGAGCAGCCCGGCGATCCCGAGCGCCGCACCGACCGCGGCACCGATCGCGGTCCGCGGCACCCTCGAGCCCCACACGATGGCGTCGTCGGTGCTCGAACCGGTGTGCGTGAGGCCGGCGAGGACGTGGTCGACGCTGATCCGGTTGCTGCCGAGCAGCAGGCTCGCCACGGCGGCGATCACGAGGACCAGGAGCATGCCGCCGACGACCGCGGAGCGCCGTCGCAGGGCCAGACGATGCGCCCCGGCAGCGCCGGCAGCGCCGGCAGCGCCGGCACCGGCAGCACCGGCACCGACGCGCGGGGAGCTCGGGACGGCCTCGGTCAGGACGGGATCGGGGGCTGGCACGCGGACCAGCTTAGGGTAGCCTTGCCTCATGGCGAAGAACCCGCGGCTCCTGCCCTCGGATCCCCGGCTCTTCCACGCCCAGGTGCTCCGGACCGAGCGCGTGACGCCGTCGATGCACCGCGTCACGGTCACCGGCGACGATCTCGACGACTTCGGGTACCTCGGCTTCGACCACTGGTTCCGCCTGTTCACCCAGCGTCCGGACCAGGACGTCTTCCGGATGCCCGAGCTCGACGGCCGGAAGTGGTGGCCGACCTACCTCGCCGTTCCGGAGGCGATCCGCCCGCACTGTGCGAACTACACCGTCGCCGCGTTCCGTCCGGCGACCGCGACGACTCCGGCCGAGCTCGACGTCGACTTCGTCGTGCACACCGCGGCGGACGGCTCGCTCGAGGGTCGTGCGGCCGTGTGGGCGTGTTCCGCGCAGCCCGGCCAGCGCCTCGCGCTGCTCGACCAGGGCTGCATCTTCGACTGCCCGGAGGACGCGAGCGAGGTGCTCGTGGTCGCCGAGGAGACCGGACTGCCCGGCGTCGTCGGCATCGCCGCGTCACTGCCGCGCGACGCGGTGGGCCGCATCATCCAAGAGGTCCCCGTCGCCGCAGACGTCCGGGAACTCGACGCACCGGCCGGCGTCCGTGTGACCTGGCTCGTCCGTGACGACCCGCGCGCCGTCCCCGGAGCGGCCGCGCTCGAGGAGCTCCGGCGGCACGTGCCGTCCGACGAGCACGCGTACGCCTTCGTCGTGGGCGAGTCCACGCTCGCCACCGAGGGGCGTCGCCACCTGCACCGCGCCGGCTTGCCGAAGTCCCGGATCACCTTCTCCGGGTTCTGGAAGCGCGAAGCGCGGGAGCCTGTGCCCGCCTGATCCGCACCGTGACGGACTGGAGGCCCGGTGCCAGCTGGCACCGGGCCTCCAGTCTGCGCGTCGGCGTCAGCCCTTGAGGCCGGACCCGGTGACGCCCTCCACGATCTGCCGCTGGAAGATCAGGTAGAGGATGATCAGCGGCAGCGCAGCGAGGATCGCTCCGGCCTGGATGTCGGCGTACCGCTGTCCGAAGCTGCCCTGGACCGTCGCCAGACCGACCGGGATGGTCATCAGGTCGGGGTTCGACAGGACGAACAGCGGCAGCAGCAGGTTGTTCCAGACCCCGACGAAGGTCAGGATCGTCACCGCCGCGATCACCGGACGCGACAGCGGCAGGATGACCGACCAGTAGACCTTCCAGATGCTGGCGCCGTCGATGCGCGCCGCCTCCTCGAGCTCCTTCGGGATGCCGTCGAAGAACTGCTTGAAGATGAACACGGCGATCACCGCGGGCACCTGCGGGAAGATGACCGACCAGTAGGTGTTCAGCAGGTTGACGGCGTTGAGCTCCTGGAAGATCGGGATGATCAGCACCTGCGTCGGGATCATGATCCCGAGGATGATGAGCAGGAACGCCAGGTTGCGGCCGCGGAACACGAGCCGGCTGAGCGCGAACGCGGCCATCGAGGCGAACAGCACCGTCAGCAGTGCCGTGACGACGCTCGTGATGCCGCTCGCCAGGTACCAGTTCCAGATGTCGCCGGCCTGGAACAGCGACGCGTAGGAGTGCAGCGTCGGGTTCCAGTTGGACAGGATCGCGTTCGCGCCGAGGGCGGCGACGCCGTTGTCGGACAGCGAGGTCTTGAGCGCGAACAGGCTCGGGATGAGCCAGATGATCGCGAACACCGTCAGGACGATGCCGGACGCGATCGTGAAGCCCTTCCCGCTGACGCCGATCTTCGCCGCGCTGGTGGGGGCTGCCGAGGACACGCCGGTGCGGAGCTTCCGGCGGTCGGTGGTGATGCTCTCGGTGGCGGTCATCTCAGGCACCGACCTCTCGCTTGGCGGCAGCGCGCTCGACGAGCTGCCGGATGACCGCGATCGCGACGATCACGATGAACAGGAGCACCGACGCAGCCGATGCCGCGCCGAGGCGGTTGTCGGTGAACCCGACGCCGGTGATGAGCTGCAGTGAGACCTGGGTCGAGATGCCCGGACCGCCGTTCGTCATCAGGTACACCTGGTCGAAGATCTTCAGGGACGCGATGATCTGCAGCAGGATCACCAGGGTCGTGGTGCGACCGAGCAGCGGCAGCGTGATCGACTTGATCTGCTGCCAGTTCGAGGCACCGTCGACCGCCGCCGCCTCGTACAGCTCGCGCGGGATCTCCTGCAGGCCCGCCAGATAGAGCACGAAGTTGAAGCCGAGCGTCCACCACACCGTGGCGAGGGCGACGCCGATCATCGCGGTGTTCGGACTCGCCAGGACGCCGGCGCCCGGGGTCATCCCGAGGAACGACTGCACGCTGGCGAACAGGCCCGTGCTCGGCGTGAAGATGAACACCCAGATGAGCGAGATCGTCGCCGAGGGCAGGATGAACGGCAGGAAGAACGCCAGACGGAAGAACCACTGACCGCGGTTCATGCGGTTCGTCAGCACCGCGAACACGAACGCCAGGATGACGAGCGGCGGCGTCGTGTACAGCGTGAACTGCAGCGTGTGCCAGAGCGAGGACCAGAAGTCCGCGCGACCGAGCATCTCCGCGTAGTTCGCGAGCCCGGCGAAGCTGCCGAGCCCGGTGCGGACGGTGGAGGTGTTGAAGAAGCTCGTGACGATCATCCAGACCGTCGGGCCGAGCAGGAAGGCCAGGTAGAACAGGCCGAAGGGGGCGAGGAAGAGCCAGCCGCTGCGGCCCTGGCCGCGGGTCAGGCTGGTCCGGTAGGTGCTGAGTCGTCGCGGAGCGGTGGTCGCATCCGTGGGACGGGTGAGGACTGGTGCTGCGGTCACGTCGTCGTGCCTTTCGCGCAGGTGTTCGCGTCGCCGCTCAGAGCGGGCTCGGGGTGTTGAGGTACGGCGAGAGCTGGGACCTGATGGCGTCCATCGCTCCGGCGGGGGAGATGCTGCCCTGCTGCACGAGGGCGAGCTGCGCACCGACGGTGTTCTCGAACGTCGAGCCGGAACCGCCGTACCAGGCGGCGTCGTCGAACACCGCGTGCTGCGCGGCCGAGGCGTAGTCCGACTGCGGCTCGAGCTTCTTGTACGCGGTGCTGTCGAAGGTCGGCAGGTACGCCGGCACGTGACCGCCCTGGGCCCAGATGAGGCTCTGCTGCAGCATCTGCTTGATGAAGAGCATCGCGGCGTGCTTCTCGTCCGGCGTGCGGTTCTTCCGCGGCAGGATGAACGTGTGCGAGTCGGCCTGCGCGGCCGGCTTGTCGAAGAGCTGTGGCACCGGCGCCATGCCGAACTTCAGCCCCTTGATCGACTGTGCCGTGCTGATCTCCCACTCGCCCTGCATGAAGAAGCCCGCCTTGCCGGTGAACATGAGCGTCTGCGCGGTGGCGTAGTCGAGGCCCTTGTTGAGCCACCCGTTCTTGACCCACTTCTGGGTCATGTCGGTCACCTTCGTGTACGCGTCCATGTCGACGGTGAGCTTCCCGCCGCCGTCGCTGATGAAGGGCGTCACCCCGTTGATCTGGTTGTACATCGTCCAGAAGAACCGCCACGGTGTCGCGGTCTCGCTGACGTTCGCGACGTTGAGTGCCGTTCCGCCGGTGACCTTCGCGACGGCGGCGAGAGCGCTCTCGAACGCGTCGATGCCGGTCAGGTCCTTGAGTGTGCCGTCGCTGTCGATGAGTCCGGCCTTCTGGCAGACGTCGACGTTGTAGAACAGCACGAAGGGGTGGGTGTCGAGCGGCACACAGATGTTCTTGCCGTCGGTCTTCTGCGCGGTCCACGCCTTCTGGTTGAAGTCGCTCGCGCTCAGGCCGACGCCGGCGAGGTCGTCGGCGCTGATCGGTTCGAGCAGGTCGCCGTCCCACAGGGGCTTCGCGCGGGTCAGGTGTGAGATCGCGACGTCCGGCGGCTTGTTCCCGACGGTGGCCAGTGTGAGCTTGGAGTAGTACGGGTTGCCCCAGGCGAACGTCGTCGCCTGCAGGGAACTCGAGCCGCCGTGTTGCTTGGCGTAGCCGGCCTCCATCTCCTGCATGCGGAGGCCGTCACCGCCGCCGAAGAGGTTCCAGAACACCAGGGTGTCGGGGTTCAGCGCACTGCCGGCGAGGCCCGCGGCGAGGGGGCTGGAGCAGGCGGCGAGGGGGAGCACGGTCGCTGCCGCCGCTCCGGCGGCGAGGAGGCTCCGCCGGGTGAAGGCGGTCCCCCGGCTCGGTGGGACGGTCGGGAGGGGTCGGATCGGCATGGCATCACTCCATCGGGATGGGCCGGGCTCGGAACACCAGGGCAGGTGCTCCGTGAGCGCTCACATTAGCCCCGGCTCCGCGGATGCGCCACCCCTTCCATCGGCAGGTGGACACCGGTAGCGTTGTCCTCGGGTGAGCGCTCACTTCGTGGTTCGGCCGCCCGTCCACCTGCCGCACGCTGATCGAAGGAGATCCATGCCCCGCACACACCTCGTCCTCGATGCCGCCTTCGCCGTCGGACCGGTGCGCCGGCGTCTGTTCGGCGGGTTCGTCGAGCACCTCGGACGGCACGTCTACGACGGCATCCACGAGCCCACGCACGAAAGCGCCGACGAGCACGGCTTCCGGAAGGACGTCATCGAGCTCGTCAAGGAGCTCGGCGTCACCACGATCCGCTACCCCGGCGGCAACTTCGTCTCCGGCTACAAGTGGGAGGACGGCGTCGGCCCCGTCGACCAGCGCCCCCGCCGACTCGACCTCGCCTGGCACTCCACCGAGACGAACGAGGTGGGCCTGCACGAGTTCCAGCAGTGGCTCGACTCGGTCGGCTCCGAGCTGATGCTCGCCGTCAACCTCGGCACCCGTGGCACGGAGGCGGCGATCGAGCTGCTCGAGTACGCGAACATCCCTGGCGGCACCGCCAGGTCCGAGGAACGCAAGCGCAACGGCCGCGAGGAACCGTTCGGCGTCACGATGTGGTGCCTCGGCAACGAGATGGACGGGCCGTGGCAGCTCGGTCACAAGAACGCCGACGACTACGGCAAGCTCGCGGCCATGACGGCGAAGGGCATGCGGCAGATCCAGCCCGACCTCGAACTCGTCATCTGCGGGTCCTCCGGTGCGTCGATGCCGACCTTCGGCGAGTGGGAGCGCACCGTCCTCGAGCACGCCTACGAGGACGTCGACTACATCTCCGCGCACGCCTACTACGAGGAGGGTGACGACCTCGCCACCTTCCTTGCCTCCGGCGTGAACATGGACCGCTTCATCGACACCGTCACCACGGCGGCGGACCACGTGCAGGCGCACAAGAAGTCCGACAAGCGCATCGACATCTCCTTCGACGAGTGGAACGTGTGGTCGATCTCGAAGTGGAACGAGATGCAGAAGGAGTTCACGCTCGACGAGTGGCCGGTCGCGCCGCGGTTGCTCGAGGACGTCTACACCGTCGCGGACGCCGTCGTGGTCGGCGGGCTGCTCATCTCGCTGCTGCGGCACGCGGACCGGGTCGCCTCGGCCTCCATCGCGCAGCTCGTGAACGTGATCGGGCCGATCATGACCGAGTCGGGCGGTGAGGCCTGGCGCCAGACGACGTTCTTCCCGTTCTCCCTGACCTCGCGCCTGGCGCACGGCACCTCGCTGCAGGTCATCGCCTCGGGTGACACGGTCGACGGTGGCACGTACGGGCAGGTCCCCGTGGTCGACTCCGCGGCGACGGTCGCGGACGGCACGGCAGCCGTGTTCCTCGTCAACCGGCACCCGTCGGAGAGCACCACGGTGACGATCGACCTGTCCGGGCTCGGCGTCTCCGGGGACGTCCATGCCGAGGGGGTCTGGGACGACGACCTGCACGCCGTCAACGACCTGTCCAACACGGCGCGCGTCGGGCTGCGGACGAACGAGTCGGCTCGCCGCGAGGGCGACACCGTCACGATCGAGCTGCCGCCGGTGAGCTGGACGGCGCTGTCGATCGGCTGATCGCGCACGGTGCGGGAGCGGGGGAGGTGCACCGTGCGCGCTTCGTGGTGCGGTGCGGTGCGAGGGGCGCACGGTGCGCGCTTCGTGCCCGGTGCGTGGTTGATGGCCTGGTGCGTCGTCACGACCCCGCACCAGGCATGCAACGGCGCACTAGCGTGCAACGGCGCACGGTGCGGGTTCCGCTCGGCGCAGCAACGGCGCTCGGTGCGCGCTTCGTGGCCGGTGCGTGGTTGTCGGCTCCGTGCGTCGTCACGACCCCGCACCAGGCATGCAACGGCGCACCAGCATGCAACGGCGCACGGTGCGGGTTCCCTCTCGGCGCAGCAACGGCGCACGGTGCAGAGTCCGCACGCCGCAGCAGCGGCGCACGGTGCGCACTTCGTGGCCGGTGCGTGGTTGTCGGCTCCGTGCGTCGTCACGACCCGGCACCGGGCACGCAACGGCGCACCAGCATGCAACGGCGCACGGTGCGGAGTCCGGTCGGCGCAGCAACGGCGCACGGTGCGGAGTCCGCGCGGCACAGCACGGCACCCACCAACCGCGCGCAGTGCGGAGCAGGCGACGGACGGGAGGCTCGTGGCGGCACTGCCACGAGCCTCTTGTCCGCGCGCGGTAGCCTGCACGGCATGCGCGGCGTCGGACTGATCGACGAGGCCGGCCGGATGCGGCTGGTCGGTGCCGGCGCGGCCGGCGCGGCCTTCGCCGTCGTGCTGGTGATGCTCGTCGTGTCCCCGTGGGCCGGTGCGACCACCGGTGTCCTCGTCGGTGTCGCGCTCCCGGTCGGGGCCGTCGGCGCAGCGATCGGCGTGTGGCTGACGCTGCGGTCGTGGCGCCTCGGGGGCGGGTACGAGCGGGTCGTCGCGGTCCAGCGGTGGGTCGCCGAGGACGAGGTGCCCGCTGGCGTCCCGACCTCGACGTGGGTGCCGCTCGTGCAGGCGGAGGCCGACAAGCAGATCGCCGGCTGGGGCAAGATCGTGCTCGCCGTGTCCTGGGGCGGGATCACCTGGTCGATGCGGGACCAGCAGCCGCCGGTGCTCACCGCGATCCTGCTCGCGCTCTGGACGGGCCTGGCGCTGTGGAGCGCCGTCTGGGTGATCCCGCGGGCCCGAGCCGCGCAGGCGATGCTGCGCCGCGGAGTCGCGACCCAGGACTGACCCCCGGCGCGCAGACGAGTCAGCGCACAGACGGGGGAGCGAGCCAGCGGGTCAGCGCGCCCACAGGCCAGCGTGCAGACGAGGCTGCGGGCAAGGGTCCGACGGGCTCAGGCTCGCGGCGGGGCCGTGCTCGCGCGTTCGACCAGCCGGACGGGGACCAGGTCGGTCGCCGTCCGTGGTGCCTCGCCCGCGATCTCCGCGAGGAGCGTGCTGACCGCCCGACGCCCGACCTCGTCGAAGGACTGGTGGACGGTGGTGAGCGGCGGCCAGAACGAGTCGGACTCGGGTGAGTCGTCGAACCCCACCACGCTGAGCGACTCCGGCACGCTGCGGCCGAGTTCGTGGCAGGCGCGGAGGATGCCGAGCGCCGACTGGTCGTTCGCGGCGAAGACGGCGGTGACGTCCGGACGGCGGGCGATCTCGAGCCCGGCGCGGTAGCCCGACTCGGTGCCCCAGTTGCCCTCGAACACCGGCGGGACCGGTCGTCCGGCCGCGACGAGGGTCGCACTCCACGCCGCGCGCCGCCGAGCAGCCGAGTAGGACGACGCCGGGCCGGCGACGTGCCACACGGTCTCGTGCCCGAGGTCGAGCAGGTGCTGCGTCGCCAGCCGGGCGCCCTCGGCCTGGTCGGTGTCGATCGCCGGGTGGTTCGTCGTGCCGGTGGAGTCGACCACCACGACCGGCACACCGTCCGGCAGCGCGACCTCGGCGGTGTCGATGACGTGGGACTCGATGATGATCACGACGCCGTCGACGGCCTGCTCGTGCAGCCGTGAGAACGCCGACCGCACGCCTTCTTCGGTCCGGGAGGCCATCGGCAGCAGCGTGATCGTGAAGTCGGCGGCGCCGGCGGCGTCGGCGATCGCCTCGAGGGTCCGCATGTTGCCGAACGACGCGAGCGTGAACATGATCACGCCGATCGTGCGGAACCGCCCGGACCGCAGCGCACGAGCGGCCCGGTTCGGCCGGTAGCCGAGCTCGGTCATCACACGGCGGACGCGGTCGCGGGTCTCCGGACTGACGTTGTCGAACCCCCGCGCGACCCGCGAGACCGTCTGCATGGAGACCCCCGCGGCGTCGGCGACCGCGGCCATCGACGGGGCACGACGCGCCCCCGAGTCGATCTCCGTGGTCACGTCGTCCCCCTTCGCGAAGTGGCCCGCCGATCGGCTGCCGCCCCCGAACGCTAGCGCATGTTGACGTTGCCATGCTATCGTCGCGCCGTTCGATGTTGACGTCAACATCGAACCAGCTCGCAGCAGACGAAGGAGTCACATGAGCACGCTCGCAGCGCGACCGGCAGCGGCGTCCGCGCCGACGTCGCCACCGCGACGACGGACGAAGCCCCGCGGCCGGTGGACCGGATGGCTCTTCGTCGGGCCGTTCGTCGTCGTCCTGGTCCTGATGCTCGTCGTCCCGATCGGCTACGCCCTCTGGCTCAGCCTGTTCCGCGACCAGCTCATCGGTGGCAACCAGTTCGTGTGGTTCGCCAACTACGCCCAGCTGTTCCAGGACGCCAAGTTCTGGACCGGGTTCGGCCGGGTCGCCCTCTTCCTGGTCGTCCAGGTGCCGATCATGCTCGTGGTCGCCCTCGTCGCCGCCCTCGCGCTCGACAGTGCGCGGCTCTGGGGAGCGTCCTTCTTCCGGATCGCGATCTTCCTGCCCTACGCGGTGCCCGGCGTGGTGGCCGCCCTCATCTGGGGCTTCATCTACGGCAACCAGTTCGGACTGACGGGCTCGATCAACTCCGCCCTCGGCATCGACCTGCTGCAGCCGTTCAGCCCCGACTGGGTGCTCGCGTCGATCGGCAACATCGTCACGTGGGAGTTCGTCGGCTACAACATGCTGATCTTCTACGCGGCCCTCCGCGTCGTCCCCGGCGAGCTGTACGAGGCCGCGGAGATCGACGGCGCCGGCCCGCTGCGCACCGTCTGGTCGATCAAGGTCCCGGCGCTCCGCGGTTCGATCGTGATCGCCACGATCTTCTCGATCATCGGCAGCTTCCAGCTCTTCAACGAGCCGAACCTGCTGAAGACCCTGGCACCGAACGTCATCGGCACGTCCTTCACCCCGAACATGTACGCCTACTCGCTGTCCTTCAGCGGCCAGCAGTTCAACTACTCCGCCACCGTCGCGATCGTGATGGGTGTCATCACCGCCGTGATCGCCTACGTCGTCCAGGTGCACGGGACCCGAGCGGAGAACCGATGAGCACCCTCGACACCCGCACGACGGCCCCGACCGTGACCGAGGCGGTGACCACCCGCGGTCACCGCGGGGCGGGCCGCACCCGTGCCTCCAGGACGACCGGCCGGGGTCCCCGGGCGCGCAAGTCCACGCTCCTGCTCGTGGTGATGGTCGTCATCACCGTCTACTCGCTGCTGCCGCTCTTCTACCTCGTCGTCAACGCGACCAAGTCGCAGGACGACCTGCTCAGCACCTTCGGGCTCTGGTTCGGCAACGGCTTCTCGCTGTTCCAGAACATCGGCGAGACGCTGACGTACAACGGCGGCATCTACCTGCGGTGGCTCGCGAACACCGTGCTCTACGTCGTCGTCGGCGCCGGCGGGGCGACCCTGCTCGCGACCGTCGCCGGGTACGGCATGGCGAAGTTCCGCTTCCCCGGTCGTCGCGCCGTGTTCGCGATCGTCCTCGGCGCCATCGCGATCCCCGGGACAGCCCTCGCCGTGCCGACGTTCCTGCTGTTCTCGTCGGTCGGCCTGACGAACACCCCGTGGGCGATCATCCTGCCGTCGCTCATCAGCCCCTTCGGGATGTACCTCATCTGGACCTACGCGATCGACGCCGTCCCGACCGAGGTGATCGAGGCCGCCCGCATGGACGGCGCGGGGGAGTTCCGGATCTTCTTCACGATCGCGCTCCGACTGCTCGCGCCCGGCGTCGTCACGGTCCTGCTCTTCGCCGTCGTCGCGACGTGGAACAACTACTTCCTGCCCCTGATCATGCTGAGCGACCCGAACCTCTACCCGCTCACCGTCGGGCTGAACCAGTGGAGCGCCCAGGCCCAGGGGGTCTCGGCACACCCGATCTACAACCTCGTCGTCACCGGATCGCTCCTGACGATCATCCCGATCGTCGTCGCGTTCCTCTTCCTCCAGCGCTCCTGGCAGTCCGGCCTCGCAGCCGGCTCCGTCAAGGCGTGACCCGCACCCCAGCAGCACCACGAAGCACCTGCTTCACGATGAAGTGAAAGGCAACCCCATGCACAAGCGTCTCCGGCGCGGGCTCAGCGCCCTCGCGATCGGTGTCACCGCGGCCATCGCCATGACGGCCTGCGCCTCCGGCGGCTCGTCGTCCGGCGGATCGTCCGACGACATCACCAAGGCCCTCCAGAAGGGCGGCACCATCACCTACTGGTCGTGGACCCCCTCCGCCCAGGCCCAGGTCGCCGCGTTCGAGAAGGCCTACCCCAAGGTGAAGGTCAAGCTCGTCAACGCCGGCACCGGCAACGACCAGTACACGAAGCTGCAGAACACGATCAAGGCGGGCTCCGGTGCTCCCGACGTCGCCCAGATCGAGTACTTCGCGCTGCCGCAGTTCGCGCTGAGCGACTCGCTCGTCGACCTGAAGTCGTACGGCTTCGACTCGCTGGCCGACAAGTACGGCGCCGGCACGTGGCAGTCGGTCGACCTCGACGGCAAGGTCTACGGCCTGCCGCAGGACTCCGGCCCCATGGCCATGTTCTACAACGAGAAGACGTTCCAGGAGGCCGGGATCACCACCCCGCCGAAGACCTGGGACGAGTACGTCGCGGACGCCGAGAAGATCCACGCGTCCAACCCGAACGCGTACATCGCCGCGGACAGCGGGGACGCCGGCTTCACGACGTCGATGATCTGGCAGGCCGGCGGTCGGCCGTTCGACGTCAAGGGCACCGACGTGACGGTGAACCTGCAGGACGCGGGCACCAAGAAGTGGACCTCGACCTGGAACCAGCTCGTCGAGAAGGGCCTGCTCTCGCAGACGCCCGGCTGGACGGACGACTGGTACAAGCAGCTCGGCAACGGTGAGATCGCCACGATGGTCACCGGCGCCTGGATGCCCGGCGTGCTCGAGTCGAGCGTGAAGGACGGCAGCGGCAACTGGCGCGTCGCCCCGATCCCGACCTACGACGGCTCCTCCGACGTCACCGCCAACAACGGCGGCTCGGCCGAGGTGGTCATGAAGCAGTCGAAGAACCCGGCGCTGGCCGCCGGCTTCCTGAAGTGGCTCAACTCGTCGCAGGACTCGATCGACGTGTTCCTCAAGTCCGGCGGCTTCCCGTCGACGAAGGCGCAGCTGACCTCGAGCTCGTTCACCGCCGAGAAGCCGGAGTACTTCGGCGGCGAGGCGATCAACGAGACCCTGTCGAAGGCGTCCTCGAACGTCGCCGAGGGCTGGCAGTACCTGCCGTTCCAGGTCTACGCGAACAGCATCTACGCGGACACCGTCGGCCAGGCCTACCAGAACAAGACCGACCTGAACGCCGGGCTCGAGGCCTGGCAGAAGGCGATCGTGAAGTACGGCAACGAGCAGGGCTTCAAGGTCACCGCGAAGTAGTCCCCGCCCACAGCACCGGGGCCGTGCGGATCCGTCCGCACGGCCCCTGCTCCTGCCCCTGCTCCCGAGAGGACCACCCCCATGCGCTTCGCCATCGGCGACACCGACTTCCTGCTCGACGGCGAGCCGCACCGGGTGCTCTCCGGCGCGATCCACTACTTCCGCGTCCACCCGGACCTGTGGGCCGACCGCATCCACAAGGCCCGGCTGATGGGGCTGAACACCGTGGAGACCTACGTTGCGTGGAACGCGCACGAGGCCACGCCCGGCACGTTCGACTTCTCCGGCGGTCTCGACCTCGGTCGCTTCCTCGACCTGGTCGAAGCCGAGGGCATGCACGCGATCGTCCGCCCCGGCCCCTACATCTGCGCCGAGTGGACGAACGGCGGGCTGCCGTACTGGCTCTTCACCGACGGCACCGTGGGCGTCCGCCGCGACGAACCGCAGTTCCTCGCCGCGGTCGAGCGGTACCTCGAGGCCCTCGCCCCGATCCTGGTGCCCCGCCAGATCGACGCCGGCGGCCCGATCGTGCTCGTCCAGGTCGAGAACGAGTACGGCGCGTACGGCTCCGACCCCGTCTACCTGACCAAGCTCGAGGCGATGCACCGGGCGATCGGGCTGACCGTGCCGTTCACGAGCGTCGACCAACCGATGGGCACGATGCTCGAGGACGGATCGCTGCCCTCGCTGCACAAGACCGGCTCGTTCGGGTCCCGCGCCGCCGCCCGCATGGAACGGCTCCGGCAGGCGCAGCCGACCGGACCGCTCATGTGCTCCGAGTTCTGGGACGGCTGGTTCGACAGCTGGGGCGAGCACCACCACACCACGTCCGCCGCCGCGAGCGCGGAGGACCTCGACGTCCTGCTCGGCGCCGGCGGCTCGGTGAACGTCTACATGTTCCACGGGGGCACCAACTTCGGCTTCACGAACGGTGCGAACGACAAGGGCGTGTACCGCCCCATCGCGACGTCGTACGACTACGACGCACCCCTCGACGAGGCGGGACGGCCCACCGCCAAGTTCCACGCGTTCCGCGCGGTGATCGCCCGCCACGCGCCCGTCCCGGAGCTTCCGGCGTCGATGCAGCCGGGAGGCTCCGGCAGGCTGGGAGCGGATGCGCCGCTCGGACTGGAGGCTCGACGCACCTCCGCCCCGGACGTCGCCGTCCGGCTGGACCGCGCCGTCCCGCTCGGTGCGCTGCTGCCGCAGCTCACGTCCTGGACCACCCACGACACGCTCCCCACGTTCGACGAGCTCGGCGCAGCCTCCGGGTTCGTGCTGTTCCGGACGGAGGTCGACCTGCCCACCGGTGGCGTCCTGACCGTCGGCACCGAGGTCCGTGACCGGGTCCTCGTGAGCGTCGACGGCCAGACCGTCGGCGTCCTGGAGCGCGAACACCACGACCGTGCGATCGCCCTCCCGCCGGTCGCGGGCACCCTGGAACTGCTCGTCGAGGACCAGGGGCGGGTCGACTACGGGCCCCGCATCGGTGAACCGAAGGGCCTGATCGGCGGGGTCTCCGTCGACGGGGTCCCGCTCGAACGCTGGACGGCGTCGCCGTTGGCGTTCGACCCGCTCGCACCGTCGGCGCTCGAGGCGCTCCAGGGCGCGCCCACGTCGGCGGGGGACCGGCTCGCCGGGCCGGTCGTGGCGTCCGGGACGTTCGACCTCGACGAGGCGACCGACCGGTACCTGTCGCTCGACGGGTTCCGGAAGGGGGTCGCCTGGGTGAACGGCTTCTGCCTCGGCCGGTACTGGTCGCGCGGCCCGCAGCGCACGCTCGCCGTCCCCGGACCGGTGCTGCGCCGCGGGACGAACGAGGTCGTCGTGTTCGAGCTGCACGCCGCTGCGTCGCGCACGCTGTGCCTGCTGCACACGCCGGACCTCGGGCACACCGAGGCCTGACCACGCCCGGCGCTCAGCTGGTCGCGCCGGCGTCGGCGCTGCCCCCAGGGTCCGGTGCGTCGCGGTGGTCGCCGTCGGTGGGGGTGTCGAGCGCGTCGAGGTCGGCGAGGGCGCGACGGGCGTCGGCGACCCGGTCGGACTCCGGGCGCCCCCACCACTCGGGGCCGCGCTCGCCGAGGCCGTGCTTGGCGATCCCGTTGCGGTGTCGCGCGGCTGCCAGCGCCGCGTCGTCGCCGGACCGCTTCGCCTGCCGGACGGCGTTCCGGCCGCGTCCGAGGTGGGACCGCAGCGCGGCGGCGACGTCCTCGGGGACCGCCGGGTCGGTGCGGCGCCACCGTCGGCCGTCGACGACGAAGAAGTGGTCGTCCGGTTCGCTCATGCTCCGAGTCTGCTCCGTCGGTGGTCGCCGGTAGACAGGGGACGATGAGTCCCGACCGCGTCCGTCCGCTGCTCGACGTCACCCGCATCTACGCCGAGCAGGCCGCCCTCGAGCTGCCCCGCGGGCAGGACGTCGTCGCGCGCTGGCCCGACGCCGAGATCGTGCCGGTCGCGTCGCACTGGAACATCCCGGAGGTCCACGGCGACGAACGCAACGTCCGGCGCTGGGTGCGCATCAAGACCGAGGCGCTGGTGCTCGGCGTCAAGAAGTCGCTCGTCACCCGGCCGAACGGGCGCTCGGCGGACTTCATCGCCCCCTCGACGGCGAACGGCTGCGCGATGGCGTGCGCGTACTGCTACGTCCCCCGGCGCAAGGGGTACAGCAACCCGGTCACGGTCTTCGCGAACATCGAGCAGATCGCCGCACACGTCGCGCGGAACATCCGGAAGCAGGGGCCGAAGACCGAACCGAACCAGTGCGACCCCGAGGCGTGGGTCTACGACATCGGGGAGAACAGCGACTGCTCCGTCGACGCGGTGCTGAGCGAGAACGTCCGCGACCTCTGCAACCTGTTCCGGATGTCGCCGACCGCCAAGGCGTCGTTCGCCACGAAATGGGTCAACCGCGACCTGCTGGACTGGGACCCGATGGGCCGCACACGCATCCGGTTCTCGCTGATGCCGCACGAGACGGCGAAGGTGACCGACATCCGGACGTCGCCGATGGCCGAGCGGATCGCGGCGGTGAACGACTTCGTCGACGCGGGCTACGAGGTGCACCTGAACTTCTCCCCGGTCATCCTCACGCCGACGTGGGAGGCGGACTGGGCGGAGCTGCTGCGCCAGGTGGACGACGTGCTGTCACCCGCGGCGAAGGCCCAGCTGGCGGCCGAGGTGATCTTCCTCACCCACAACGAGGGCCTGCACGAGGTGAACCTCGGGTGGCATCCGAAGGCCGAGGAACTGCTGTGGCGTCCTGACCTGCAGGAGACCAAGGTGTCCCAGAACGGTGCCGTCAACGTCCGGTACCGCCGAGACACGAAGGGGCAGCTCGTCGAGCGCTTCCGCGAACTGGTCGCCGAGCACCTGCCGAGCTGCCGCCTCCGTTACGCCTTCTGAGCGTCGCGACTCACTTGCCGTCGACGGCGTCCTTGGCCTTCTCGGTCTCCATGCGGCCCTCGCCCATGACCTGGTCCTTCTGGCCCTGGTGCTTGAGCTCGGCGTCGTCGGTGTGCTTGCCGACGGCCTCTTCGGCCTTGCCGGCGATCTTCTGGGTGGCGTCCTTGGCCTTGTCTGCGAGCGACATGACGTGTCCTTCCGGTCGGGGTCCCACCGGGGAGCCCCGGCTGGTCTGTACCGGACTCTACGTCGGTGCCGTGTACCCCACTCACGGACTCGGCTCGGCGCCGGGCGCGATCGACCGCACCGGTTCGACCGACGGTGCCGGTCAGGGGATCACTCGATCCGCCCGGTAGCGGTCGAACAGGTCGGTGAAGGCCCGTTCGGTGCGCCTGTACCCCGTGAACCCGGCCTCGCGGCTCTTGCTCATGTCGGTCACGACCTCCATCGCGCGCCCCAGGTCGGCGTCGGTGTGCCACCAGGACGCGAGCCGGGCGATGTCCGACTCGACGAGCCCGTGGCGCTCGGCGATGCCCGCCCACGCGGACTCGTGGGGTGCCATCTGCTCCTCGAGCGGCCGCGGTGCGGACTCGTAGCCGACCACGCGCGCCGGGTCGACCCCGAGGTGCGCGGCCAGGCGCTGCCACATCCAGCGCCACCGGAAGACGTCGCCGTTCACGATGTTGAACGCCTCGTCGGCGCCGGCGGGGTCGGTCGCAGCCCACACCATCTGCTCGGCGAGGACACCCGCGTCGGTCATGTCGGTGAGGCCGTTCCACTGCGCCTCGCTGCCCGGGAACACGAAGTCGAGGTCGAGCTCCTTCGCGAGCGTCGCCTGGACGGCGATGGTCAGCCCCATGTTCATCGCGTTGCCGACGGCGTGGCCGATCACGGTGTGCGAGCGGTGCACCGACCACGTGAAGCCCTGGTGCGCGGCCGCGGCGAACAGTGCGTCCTCCTGGGCGTAGTAGAAGTTCGGCGTGTCCAGGCGCGGCTCCTCCTCGTGGAAGGGCGTGTCCGGCATCGCGCCAGCGGCGTACGCCTCGAACGGGCCGAGGTAGTGCTTCAACCCGGTGACGAGCGCGACGTGCTCGAGGGGTGCGTGGTCGAGGGCAGCGAGGAGGTCGCGGACCATGCCGCCGTTCACACGGATGTTCTCGGCCTCGGTGGCCTGACGCTGCCACGCCGTGAAGAACACGTGCGTCGGCCGCTCGTCCGCGAGGGCGGTGCGGAGGCTCTCCGGGTCGCGGAGGTCGGCGGCCACGCCGCGGATCCCGTCGCGGGTGCTGGCACTGCGCGAGAGTGCGGCGACGTCCCAGCCGTCCCGGGTGAGCAGGTCGACGAGGGCGGCGCCGGTGATGCCGCTGGCACCCACGACGAGTGCGCGGCGGTGGTCGGTGGACGGGGTGGTCTCGGAGGAGGTCATCCTCCCCGACAACACCTGTCGAGCAGCAGGTGTTCCCTCACCGTGGACGACGGATGCGGATCGGCCCCTTCGCGGTCGACGGGTCGACGACGTTGCCGCCCTGGGTGATCTCGACCTCGCCGCGGGCCACCATGCGGCGCGCGGCACGACGTGCGGGCTCCATGAGGTCGCGCCACTCCTCGCCGCCGATCGCCCTGGCGGCGTCCGACGGGCAGATGCTCGACGTCAGGGCACGGGCGTCGAGCAGCTCGTCGATGGTCCGCTCGAGCTCCAGGTCGGTGTGGTCGAGCTTGTGTCGGCGGCAGGCGTCCGAGCACCACTTGGCGTCGGGGGCCGCGCTGTCCGGCATGCGCCGCCCGCACGACGCACACGTGCGTTCGGCCTGCGCGGCGGATGCCCGTCGCGCGTCGTCCTCGGTCCGGATCGCTCGTCCCATCGCTCCAGCATCGTCCCGTCGTGCTCGGCTGTACCCAGGTGGAGCGGCACCTGGCAGCATCGAGGCGGTGAACCCGAACCCCGAGTCCGTCCGTCCGCCGGAGCCCGCCTGGGTCGAGCACGTGCTGTGGTGGCACGTCTACCCGCTCGGCTTCGTCGGTGCCGACGTCCGACCCGCCGTCCCGGTGGCGGACCGCCCCGTGGACCACCGGCTCGGGCGCATCACGGCGTGGCTCGACCACGTGGTGGCGCTCGGGTTGAACGGCCTCCTGCTCGGCCCCGTGTTCCGGAGTTCGACGCACGGCTACGACACCGTCGACCACTTCCGGATCGACCCGAGACTCGGCGACGACGACGACTTCGACGCGCTCGTGGCCGCGGCGCACGAGCGTGGGGTCCGGGTCCTGCTCGACGGCGTCTTCAACCACGTCGGACGGGACCACCCGGCCTTCCGCGCCCTCGAGGCCGACGGCCCGGGGGCGGCCACGGCAGCGCTCTTCGGCATCGACTGGTCGGGATGGCAGCAGGGCGACCCGGTCCCGGTCGGGCTGTTCGAGGGCCACGACATCCTGGTGGCGCTCGACCACGACGCACAGCCGACCGAGGACCTGGTCGTCGAGGTCATGCTGCACTGGCTCGGCCGCGGTGTCGACGGCTGGCGCCTGGACGCCGCGTACGCCGTCCCGCCGACGTTCTGGGCGCGGGTGCTGCCGCGGGTCCGGGAGCGGTTCCCGGAGGCGTGGTTCAGCGGCGAGGTCATCCACGGCGACGCGGCGGCGATCGTCGAGGCGTCGACCATGGACTCCACCACGCAGTACGAGCTCTGGCAGGGCATCTGGCACGGCATCGCCGACCGGAACTGCCACGAGCTCGCGCACGCCGTCGAACGCCACGACGCACTGCTCGGGACCTTCGTCCCGACGACCTTCGTCGGCAACCACGACGTCACGAGGATCGCCAGCGCGGTGGGGGAGCGCTTCGCCGGTCACGCGGCCGCCGTGCTGCTCACCGTCGCCGGGACCCCGGTGATCTACGCGGGCGACGAGTACGGCTGGGCCGCGGTCAAGGAGGAGCGCGAGGGCGGCGACGACGCGGTCCGTCCGGAGTTCCCCGCTGAGCCCCCTGCCGCCGTCGACCTCACTCACGTGCTGGAGGCGCTGGTCGCCCTTCGTCGGCGGAACCCCTGGCTGCACCGGGCCCACACCGACGTCACGCACTTGACCAACACGGCGGTGGTGCTCCGGACCGCAACGGCGGACGCCGCGGTGGTGACCGCGCTGAACCTGGCGGACGACCCCGTGGAGCTGCCCGCGGCTGACGCGACGCGGGTGGAGGCGGGCGGCGGCGACCTGCGGGACGGGACCCTGCGCCTCCCGGCTGCCGGCTGGGCCGTCCTGTCCCGCTGACCGACCCGCTGATCCCGTCGCGAACGCGACAGATCCCCGCCGGGACCCGGCGGGGATCTGTCGCGTTCGCCGGTGGGACGCGCCGACCGCTACTTGCGAGCGGACGCGGCGCGACGCTTGTTGAAGACGTCGAAGGCGACCGCGGCGAGCAGCACCAGGCCCTTGATGAGGGACTGGAACTCCGTGCCGACGCCGAGGATCGACATGCCGTTGTTCAGGAGGCCGATGATGAGACCACCGACGATGGCACCCGGAACCGTGCCGATGCCGCCCGTGACGGCAGCGCCGCCGATGAACACCGCCGCGATGGCGTCGAGCTCGAAGCCGTTGCCGGCGCCGGGCGCCGCCAGGTTGAGCTGGCCCGTGAAGACCACGCCGGCCAGCGCCGAGATGACACCCATGTTCACGAACAGCAGGAACGTCACGCGCTTGGTCTTCACGCCGGACAGCTGGGCGGCCAGGGCGTTGCCACCGATGGCGTAGATGTGGCGACCGAACACCGCGCTCCGCATGACGACCGAGTAGATCACCACGAGGGCGCCGAGCACGACGAGCACGATCGGGGTGCCGTTGTAGCTGGCGAGGAGGAGCGCCACGTAGATCACCAGGAACGCACCGAACGCCGTCTTCACGAGGAACCACACGAACGGTTCGCTCTCGAGCTGGTACTTCCGACGCGTCACCCGACCACGGAAGGCCGCGACGACCATCACCGCCGCCGCCGCGAAGCCGAGGATCATCGTCAGCGGCTCGTACCCGGTGGTGCCGAACGACGGCAGGAACCCGGAGCCCAGCGAGCGGAACCCGTTCGGGAACGGGGAGATCTGCTGGTTCTGCAGGACGATCTGCGCGGCACCGCGGAACGCGAGCATGCCCGCGAGCGTGACGATGAACGCCGGGATGCCGAAGTAGGCGATCCAGAAGCCCTGCCACGCACCGACCAGCGCGCCGACCACGAGGCACAGGACGACCGCGATCGGCCACGGGATGTTCCACTGGGTGATCATGACGCCGGCCATGGCGCCGGTGAAGGCGACCACCGAGCCGACCGACAGGTCGATGTGCCCGGCGATGATGACCATCACCATGCCGATGGCCAGGATCAGGATGTAGCTGTTCTGGACGATCAGGTTCGAGACGTTGATCGGGGCGAGCGTGATGCCGTTCGTCGCCACCTGGAAGAAGATGACGATGACGATCAGCGCGATGAACAGCCCGATCTGGCGGAGCTGCCCGGTGAGGTAGCTAGCTGCGGACTTGAGCGCGTTCATTGACTGGGGTCTCCCGTTCCTGGGTCATGTACTGCATGAGGACCTCTGGGGTGGCCTCGGAGCGGGGCACGTCGGCGGTGATCGTGCCCTCGGACAGCGTGTAGATGCGGTTGCAGATGCCGAGGAGCTCCGGGAGCTCGGAGGAGATCACGATGATCCCCTTCCCCTGGTCTGCGAGCTGGTTGATGATCGTGTAGATCTCGTACTTCGCGCCGACGTCGATGCCACGGGTGGGCTCGTCGAGGATCAGCACGTCGGGGTCGGCGTACATCCACTTCGCGAGGACGACCTTCTGCTGGTTGCCCCCGGAGAGCTTCCCCGTCAGGACGTCGACGTTCGGCGCCTTGATGTTGAGGCTCTTCAGGAAGCGGCCGGCGGTGGTCGTCTCCTCGGAGGCGTTGACGAAGCCCCAGGTCGCGAGCTTGCCGAGTGCCGAGCCGGAGACGTTCCGCTTGATGTCGTCGATGAGGTTGAGGCCGTAGCGCTTCCGGTCCTCAGTGACGTACGCGATCCCGTTGTCGATCGCCTGCGAGACGGTGTGCGTCTTGATCGGGGTGCCGCGCTTGTACACGGTGCCGGTGATGCCGGTGCCGTACGACTGCCCGAAGACACTCATCGCCAGCTCCGTGCGTCCGGCGCCCATCAGCCCGGCGATGCCCACGACCTCACCGGCGCGGACGTGCAGGTTCGCCTGGTGGATGATCTCGCGCGACGAGTCGAGCTGGTGGTGGACGGTCCAGTCCTCGATCCGCAGGAGCTCCTCGCCGATCACGGGAGCCTCGCGCTCCGGGTAGCGGGTCGACAGGTCACGGCCGACCATGCCGCGGATGATCCGGTCCTCGGACACGTCGTCGGCGTGCATGTCGAGGGTCTCGATGGTCTTGCCGTCGCGGATGATCGTGACCTTGTCCGCGATCGCCTTGATCTCGTTGAGCTTGTGGCTGATGATGATCGCCGTCATGCCCTCGGCCTGCAGCGAGCGGATCAGTTCGAGCAGGTGCGCGGAGTCGTCGTCGTTCAACGCGGCGGTGGGCTCGTCGAGGATGAGGAGCTTCACCTCCTTCGACAACGCCTTCGCGATCTCGACGAGCTGCTGCTTGCCGACGCCGAGGTCGACGATCTTCGTGACCGGGTTGTCCTTGAGTCCAACGCGCTGCAGGAGCTCGGCGGCCCGCAGGTTCGTCGCGTTCCAGTTGATGAAGCCGCCCCTGGCCTGCTCGTTGCCGAGGAAGATGTTCTCGGCGATCGACAGGAAGGGGCTGAGCGCGAGCTCCTGGTGGATGATCACGACACCGGCGGCTTCGGAGTCGTTGATGTCCTGGAACTGCACCGGCGCCCCGTCGAGCAGGATCTCGCCGTCGAACGAACCGTGCGGGTAGACGCCCGACAGCACCTTCATCAGGGTCGACTTGCCCGCGCCGTTCTCGCCGCAGATCGCGTGGACCTGCCCGCGTTCGACCTCGATCGAGACCCCCTGGAGGGCCTTGACGCCGGGGAACGTCTTGGTGATGTCCCGCATCTCGAGGATGGTGTCCGTCATGGGGACGCCTTTCCGTCGTGCGCGCTGGGCGCGCTGGTGGAGACGGACGGGAGGCGCGGTGCGGGCTGGCACCGCGCCTCCTGTCCGAGAGATGGGTTGCGACTACTTCAGGTCGGCTTCGGTGTAGTAGCCCGAGTCGACGAGGACTTCCTTGTAGTTGTCCTTCGTGACGACGGTCGGCTGGAACAGGTAGGTCGGGACGACCTTGACCTTGTTGTCGTAGCTCTTGGTGTCGTTGACCTCGGGCTTCTTGCCGGTGAGCAGGTCCTCGGCCATGGTGACCGACTGCTTGGCGAGCTTGCGCGTGTCCTTGTAGATGGTCGAGTACTGCTGACCGGCGATGATCGACTTGACCGAGGCGGCCTCGGCGTCCTGCCCCGTGATGATCGGGAGCGGACGGTCGGCCGAGCCGTACCCGGCACCCTGCAGGGCCGAGATGATGCCGATCGACATGCCGTCGTACGGCGAGAGGACGCCGTTCAGCGTGGTGCCGCCCGAGTAGGACTTGGCGATGAGGTTCTGCATGCGGGCCTTGGCTGTCGCCGGGTCCCACTGCTGCGTGGCGGCCTGCGAGAGCTGGTCCTGCCCGGACTGGATCGTGAGCGTGCCGTCCTCGATGTACGGCTTGAGGGTCTTCATCGCGCCGTTGAAGAAGAAGCTCGCGTTGTTGTCGTCGAGCGACCCGGCGAACACCTCGATGTTGAAGGGGCCCTTCTTGCCGGTCTTCTTGCCGTCCGCGTCGAGGACGCCGAGGCCGGTGAGCAGGCTGGTCGCCTGGTCGACACCGACCTTCTCGTTGTCGAACGACACGTAGTAGTCGACGTTCTTGTTGCCCGTCAGCAGGCGGTCGTAGGAGATGACCTTGATGCCGGCCTTCGCGGCGGCGTCGAGCTGGTCGGAGAGTGCGCCGCCGTCGATCGACGCGATGATCAGGACCTTCGCGCCCTTGGTGATCATGTTGCTGACCTGCTGGGCCTGCTGCTGGACCTTGTTGTCCCCGTACTCCAGGTCGACCTTGTAGCCGGCCTTCTCGAGGTCGCTCTTGACGGCGTCGCCGTCCTTGATCCAGCGTTCGGAGACCTTGGTCGGCATGGCGACGCCCACCAGGGCGCCCTTGTTGTCGGTCGAGCCGCCCCCGTCGGAGGAGGCGCGGCCGCCGGCGGAGCAGCCGGCGAGTGCGATGGCGATTCCGAGGGCGGCGACGCCCGCGACGATCCTGCGCTTCATCATCGAAGTACCTCTGTTCCCGTCACGTCGACGTCGACGTGAGTTGTGTGACCTCGGCTGCTGTGCCGTGAGTCGGAGATGTGATCGCTCGGAGTGAGCGCTCACATACTGTGTGCTCCGCCGCGCTGTGTCAACCCGAAGATGAGTGAAGAGCAAGGGCGGTGATCGACCGGGGGAGCGGTACGGTGTCCGAGTGACGACCACCGCGGCGGGGAACGGCAAGCCACGCAAGGCCCCGACGATCTTCGACGTCGCCGAGCGCGCCGGCGTCTCGCACCAGACGGTCTCGCGGGTCATCAACGGCGACCCGACCGTCCGCGATCACTTCCGGTCCCGCGTCACCACCGCTGTGACCGAGCTGGGGTACCGCCCGCGCGCCGCCGCCCGCGCGCTCGCCGGGGGGCGCAGCAGGGCCCTCGGACTGGTGACGGCCGGCGACGCGCTGTACGGGCCGTCGAGCACCGCGATCGGGTTCGAACGTGCCGCCCGGCACGCCGGGTACCACGTGCTGCTCTCCACCCTGCCGGACGACCCGCGGCCGAACGACCTGTCGAGCGCGCTCACCACGCTGCTGGCGCAGGACGTCGCCGCGGTCGTGCTCGTCGCCGCCGACAACCGGGTGCTCGACTCGCTCGCGTCGCTCACCGAACCCGTCACCGTGCCGGTCGTCGTCGCGAACGCGGTGCAGCGCGACGCTCGGCGAGCCGAACGCCTGCCGACCGTGGCCGCGGTCGCCATCGACCAGGCCGCCGGTGCACGGATGGCGATGCAGCACCTGTTCGACCGCGGGCACCGGCGCATCGTGCACATCACCGGTCCGACGGTCTCGCAGGAGGCCGAGGTGCGCCGTGCGACCTTCCTCGAGACGATGACGGCCGCCGGCCTCGAGCCGGTCGTGCTCGACGGTGACTGGACCCCCACGAGCGGGTTCGCGGCGGCCAGGACGCTCGACCCCGCCGCCGTCGACGCGGTGTTCTGCGGCAACGACCAGATGGCGCTCGGCGTGCTGCACGCCTTCGCGGACGACGGGCTCCGCGTGCCGGACGACGTCGCCGTCCTCGGCTTCGACGACATCCCGGAGGCGGCGCACTTCACGCCCCCGCTGACCACGGTGCGGCAGGACTTCCGGGCGATGGGGGAGCAGGTGCTCGCGACCGCCAGGAGCCTGGTGGAGGGTGACCCGCTCGACGAGATCCTCCTGCAGCCCGAGCTGGTGGTGCGGCGCTCCGCCTGAGCGGCGCCGGGTGGCCGGGCGTGACCCGGGCGGGGCGCTTCCGCGGCGAGGTTCCAGAATTGCGGAACCCGGACGCGTTGCACGGGTGAGTCGTGGAACCCGGGCGGACCTGAGCGGCGAGTTGTGGAACCTCGGTGGGCGGGCGCATGGGTGTGTCGTGGAACCCGGGCGCGCCTGAGCGGCGAGGTTCCAGAATTGCGGAACCTCGACGCGCCGCACGGGTGTGTCTCGGAACCCGGGCGGACGTGAGCGGCGAGTCGTGGAACCTCGGTGGGCGAGGACGGCTCGGCGTTGCGAGAGTGAGCGCTCACGTGCCAGGATGTGAGCGCTCATCCATCAGCGGGGGCACGGACGAGGACGTCTCAGGAGGACACCATGGGCGAGGACCGCCGACAGCAGATCGCCCTCGGGCACACGTTCCTGGGCATCGAACTCGGATCCACGCGCATCAAGGCCGTACTCATCGACGAGCAGCACCGCCCGATCGCGAGCGGCGACCACGAGTGGGAGAACGCCTTCGTCGACGGTCGGTGGACGTACTCGCTCGAGGCCGTCGAGACCGGGCTGCAGGCCGCGTACGCCGCGCTGGTCGCCGACGTCGAGGCGCAGTACGGCATCCGCCCCACCACGTTCCGCGCCGCCGGGGTGTCCGCGATGATGCACGGCTACCTGGCCTTCGACGCCGACGACGCACTGCTCGTGCCCTTCCGCACCTGGCGCAACACCTCGACCGGTCCCGCGGCCGAGGCCCTCAGCGAGCACCTCGGGTTCAACATCCCGTTGCGTTGGTCCGTCGCGCACCTGTACCAGGCCGTCCTCGACGAGGAGCCCCACGTCGCCGAGGTCGCCCGGGTCACCACACTCGCCGGGTACGTCCACCACCGCCTGACCGGCCGCGACGTCCTCGGGGTCGGCGACGCGAGCGGGATGTTCCCCATCGACCCTGCGAGGCGCGACTACGACGCCGCCATGCTCGAGACCGCAGACGAGCTGATCGGCGCAGGCGCAGGCGCAGGCCTCGGTATGACGCCCGGCATCCGCGCCCTGTTCCCGGAGGTACTCGTCGCGGGGCAGGACGCCGGTGCGCTCACCCCCGAGGGTGCCGCGTGGCTCGACCCGACCGGCACGCTCGAGTCCGGCGTGCCGCTCTGCCCGCCGGAGGGCGACGCGGGCACGGGCATGGTGGCGACGAACGCCGTCGCTCCCCGGACCGGCAACGTCAGCGTCGGCACGAGCATCTTCGCGATGGTCGTCCTCGAACGCCCGCTGGCCCAGGCGCACGAGGAACTCGACGTCGTCACCACCCCCGCCGGCGACGCGGTGGCGATGGTGCACTGCAACAACGGCGCGAGCGAGATCGCCGCTTGGGCTCGGGTGTTCGGGCGCTTCTCCGACGCCGCAGCCGAGCGGACCGGCGGCACGCGCGTCGACGTCGACGACGTCTACGCGACCCTGCTCGCCGAGGCCGCAGACGCCGACCCCGACGCGGGTGGCCTGCTGTCCTACAACTACCTGGCGGGCGAGCCGGTGACCGGTGTCGCCGACGGCCGTCCGGTGCTCGTGCGCAGCCCCGACGGCCGCTTCACGCTCGGCAACCTGGTCCGGGCCGAGGTGCAGGGGGCCTTCGCGACCCTGGCGATCGGCATGGACGTGCTGCACGACGAGGACGTGACCGTCGACCGGATGACCGCGCACGGTGGCCTGTTCCGCACCCCCGGCACTCCGCAGCACCTGCTCGCCGCCGCACTCGACGTGCCCGTCGCGCTCGAGGAGACCGCCGGCGAGGGTGGCGCGTGGGGCATCGCGGTCCTCGCGGCGTACCTGGCCCACGCCGACACCACCGACCTGACGACCTACCTCGCCGACCAGGTCTTCGACGGCGACGGCGTGCACGTGGCCGAGCCGGCCGCGCGCGACGTCGCCGGGTTCCGCGCGTACCTCGAGCGCTTCCGCGCCGGTCTGCCGCTGCAGGCTGCGGCAGTGGCAGCGACGACACGACCGACCGAGACGACAGCCGGAGCCGAGCCGAGCCTCCAGACCGACACGGCCGACACGGCCGACACGGCCGACACGGCCGACAAGGCCGACACGGCCGACACGGCTGACGCGGCCGACACCACCGAGAAGGAGCCGACCCGATGACGGAAGCAACGACCCAGGAGGCCGTGGCCGCCACCCGCGAGCGCGTCGCGCGCCTGCACGGCGAGCTGGTGCGCTACGGCCTCGTGATCTGGACCGGCGGCAACGTCTCCGAGCGCGTCCCCGGGCACGACCTGTTCGTCATCAAGCCGAGCGGGGTGTCGAGCGACGACCTCACGCCGGGGAACCAGGTCGTCTGCACGCTCGACGGCGTCCCGGCCGACGGCTGGGGCAACGCCCACGGCCCGAGCTCCGACACCGCTGCGCACGCATACGTCTACCGCAACATGCCCGAGGTCGGCGGCGTGGTGCACACGCACTCCACGTACGCGACGGCCTGGGCGGCCCGAGCCGAGGCCATCCCGTGCGTCATCACGGCCATGGCCGACGAGTTCGGCGGCCCGATCCCGGTCGGTCCGTTCGCGATCATCGGTGACGACTCGATCGGTCGCGGCATCGTCGCGACGCTCTCCGGGCACCGCTCCCGAGCGGTCCTCATGCAGAACCACGGCGTGTTCACGATCGGCAAGGACGCGAAGGACGCCGTCAAGGCGGCGGTGATGTGCGAGGACGTCGCGCGCACGGTCCACATCGCGAAGCAGGGCGGCGAGGTCGTCCCGATCGCACCCGACGACATCGATCGACTCTTCGATCGCTACCAGAACGTCTACGGACAGAACCCCGAAGGAGCCATGCGATGACGCAGGACAACGTCGACCCCCAGGCCACACTCGACGGCTACGAGGTCTGGTTCCTCACCGGCAGCCAGGGGCTGTACGGCGAGGAGACCCTGCGCCAGGTCGAGGAGCAGAGCCGCGCCGTGCACGCCGACCTGGCGCCACACGTCCCGGTGAAGCTCGTGTGGAAGCCCGTGCTGAAGGACGCCGACGGCATCCGACGCGCCCTGATCGAGGCCAGCGCCGACGACCGGGTCATCGGCGTCACCGCCTGGATGCACACGTTCAGCCCCGCGAAGATGTGGATCGGCGGCCTGAACGCCCTGACCAAGCCGCTGTTGCACCTGCACACGCAGGCCAACGTCGCGCTGCCCTGGTCTGAGATCGACTTCGACTTCATGAACCTCAACCAGGCCGCGCACGGCGACCGCGAGTTCGGCTACGCCCTGGCCCGCATGGGCGTCCGGCACGCGACCGCGATCGGGCACGTGTCGGACGAGCGGGTGCAGCAGCGGGTGTCCGACTGGTCCCGCGCCGCAGCCGGTGCGGCCGCGATCCGCGAACTCAGGCTGACGCGCTTCGGCGACAACATGCGGTACGTCGCCGTCACCGAGGGCGACAAGACCGAGGCCGAGATCGAGCTCGGCGTGCAGGTCAACACCTGGGCCGTGAACGAGCTGGCGGCAGCCGTGGACGCCGCCAGCGAGCAGGACGTCGACGCGCTCGTCGCCGTGTACGACGAGTCCTACGACCTCGTCCCCGAACTGCAGGACGGCGGCGCGCGCCGCCAGGCCCTCCGCGACGGCGCCGCGATCGAGCTCGGTCTCCGTGCCCTCCTGTCGCAGAACGACAGCGCCGCGTTCACGACGAACTTCGAGGACCTCGGCACGCTCAAGCAGCTCCCCGGTCTGGCCGTGCAGCGGCTGATGGCCGACGGCTACGGCTTCGGCGCCGAGGGCGACTGGAAGACCGCCGTGCTCGTCCGCGCGATGAACGTCGCCGGCGCCGGGCTCCCCGGCGGGGCGTCGCTCATGGAGGACTACACGTACGACCTGACGCCGGGCGCGGAGAAGATCCTCGGCGCCCACATGCTCGAGGTCTCCCCGACGCTGACCTCGTCGCGTCCGACGCTCGAGATCCACCCGCTCGGCATCGGCGGCAAGGACGACCCGGTCCGCCTGGTCTTCACCGCCGACTCCGGTGCGGCCGTGGTGGTCGCGCTCTCCGACACCCGCGACGGCTTCCGCCTCACCGCGAACGTCGTCGACGTGGTGCCGCCGACCGAGGCCCTGCCGAAGCTGCCGGTCGGCCGCGCCGTCTGGGAACCCCGTCCGTCGTTCCCGGTCGCCGCCGAGGCGTGGCTCACCGCCGGCGCCGCCCACCACACCGTGATGACGACGGCCGTCGGGCTGCAGGTGGTCGAGGACCTCGCGACGATGCTCGGCACCGAGTTCCTCGTCATCGACGAGCACACGACGTCGCGCGGGTTCCGCGACGAGGTGCGCGGCCAGCAGACCTGGCACCGCCTCGACCGCGGGTTCTGAGCCGTACGATGACGGACGTGACCGCGACGACGCGCACCAACTGGGCGGGCAACCTGACCTACCGCGCGCGAGCCCTGGAGCGCCCGACCTCAGTCGCGGCGGTGCAGGCGCTCGTCGCCGCGACGCCGCGCCTGACGGCGCTCGGATCGACGCACTCGTTCAACGACATCGCCGACACCGACGCGGTCCAGGTCACGCTCGCCGGCCTGCCGCCGGTGCTCGAGATCGACACGGCGCGACGGGTCGTCCGGGTCGCGGCCGGGATGACACACGCGCAGGTGGCGTCCGGCCTGGAGGCTCGTGGCTGGGCGCTCGCGAACCTCGCGTCCCTGCCGCACATCTCCACGGCCGGCGCCGTCGCCACCGGCACGCACGGTTCCGGCGTGCGCAACCCCTCGCTGGCGCAGGCGGTGGTCGGCCTCGACGTGGTCCGGGCGGACGGATCGCTCGACCACGTGGCCGTCGACGACCCGACCCTCGACGCGCACCGGGTGGCGCTCGGCGCCCTCGGGATCGTCACGGCGGTCGAGCTCGCGATCGAGCCGTCGTACCAGGTGGCCACGACGGTGCACCTCGACCTGCCGTGGGACGCGGTGTCCGCGCACTTCGACCAGGTGATGTCCGACGCCTACTCCGTGTCGATGTTCACCGCGTTCGACGACCGCGGTGCCCGTCAGGTGTGGACGAAGCACCGGCTGGACGAACCCGCGCCGGACGTGGACCTCGTCGCGCTCGGTGCCAGGACCGCGACCGGACCGGTGCACCCCGGCGAGAACGACACCGCCGGGGTCACGGAGCAGGGCGGCGTACCGGGGCCGTGGTCCGAGCGGTTGCCGCACTTCCGGTCGTCGTTCACCCCGTCCACCGGCGCCGAGATCCAGGCGGAGTACCTGCTGCCGGCAGCCGCGGCGGTGCCGGCGCTCGACGCCCTGCGTCCCCTCGCCGAGATGCTCGCGCCGATCCTCATCGCCGCCGAGCTCCGGACGGTCGCGGCGGACACCGCGTGGCTCGCTCCGTCGTCGGAGCGGGCGTCGGTCGGGGTGCACTGCACGTTCCGCCGGGACGCCGACGCCGTGGCGGCCGCGGTCGCCCGTATCGAGGAGGTCCTCGCACCGTTCGACCCGCGACCGCACTGGGGGAAGGTGTCCGCTGCGACCCCGGAGCGCCTGCACGCGGCCTACCCGCACCTGGCCGAGTTCGCCGCGCTCGCGCGTGACCTCGACCCGGCGGGGCGGTTCCGCAACGGGTTCCTGGACCGCGTGCTGTCCTAGAGGCCGACGCTGCCCTGCGAGATCCCGCCGTCGATCGTGACGGTGGTGCTCGTCATGTAGGCGGCCTTGCCGGACGCCAGGAACACGACGACCTCGGCGATCTCGTGCGGCTTCGCCGGTCGCCCGAGCGGGATGGCGTCGTCGAGCTGCTTGAGCTTCTCCGGGTCCGACGTCGTCGCCGTGTTGATCGGGGTGTCGACGGCACCGGGTGCGATGTTCACGATCCGGACGTTGTGCGGGCCGAGTTCGACGCCGCCGCTCCTGGCGAGCATGCGCATGCCGCCCTTCGACACGCAGTACGCCAGGTTGCCGGGCATCGGCCAGTCCTCGTGCACGCTCGAGATGTTCAGGACCAGCCCGCCGCTGCCCTGCGCGATGAACTGCTTCGCTGCCGCCTGGGTGCCGAAGAAGGCGCTCTTCATGTTGACCGCCATCACCTCGTCGTACCCCTCCTCGGTCTCCTCGAGGAGCGACTTGCGGTCCTCCATGCCGGCGTTGTTCACCAGGACGTCGAGCGAGCCGAACGAGTCCACCGCCTTCTGCACCATGCTGTGCAGGTCCGCCGACTTCGTGATGTCCGCATCGACCCCCACGGCGTGACCGCCGGCGTCCTCGATGCGCTTGATCAGGGAGTCGGTGGCGTCCGGGTGGGCGACGTAGTCGATCACGATGTTCGCGCCCTCCGCGGCGGCGGCGAGGCAGATCTGCTCTCCGATCCCGCTGTTCCCACCCGTGACGACGATGGTCTTGCCTTCGAGCAGCATGCTTCCTCCTGGGTTGTCGGTGTCTCCAGGCTGCTCTCGATCGCCAGGGGAAGTCCGCCGGAGCCGCTGAGACATCGCGCAGCCGTACCGACCGCGGCCACGACCCGTAGGGTGGGGGACGGACTCGCCGGTGCACGGGGCGCACGGCGGAACGCAAGGGGGAACCGCATGTCCATCGCAACGAGGACCATCGTGTCCAGGACCATCGCCGCGAGCACGGTCGCCGTGGTCGCCACGCTCGCACTCGTCGGCTGCGCCGGTGGCGACGACGCACCCGGGGACCGGCGTTCAGCGGCGTCGACCACGAAGTCGACCGCGTCGCCGAGCCCGAAGTCGACGCCGACCGCCTCCGCGGAAGCGGAAGCGGAAGCGGCAGCGACACCGACGAACCTGACCTTCGAGGACGGGGCCGCGATCTCGCCGAGCTCACTGCCGGCGTTCGGCCTCGAGGTCTCGGCGCTCGGCAGCTGGACCCAGTCCGGGGAAGACCCGACCACCGGCTCCCGGGAGTACACCAACGCCGACGGCGCGGTCGCCACGATCACCCAGCAGAAGGTGACCGACCTCGATCCGAACGCGGGGGACCGGGCCGCCACCGAGCGGATGTTCACCGCCGCCGGCTACCCCGCCGACCGGCTCGAGGAGCAGCTCCTGCCCACGATGTCCGGCGGCACGGCGCAGTTCCTGTCCATCGCGACGCAGAACACCGACGGCACGTGGTCGGCGACCGTGGTGCGGGCGTTCGCCAAGCCGGGTGCCGCCCTCATCGTGAAGGTGCAGACGCCGTCACAGGAGGCGTTGCGTCCCGATCTGCACGACATCCTCGTGCACGCGCAGGTCATCCTGACCTGATCCGCTGCTCGTCGTCCGGCGTGACCAGCACTGGGGCCTGCGGCCGACAGTCGACGAACCCTACGCTGACCGGCAGGCAACGAGGGGAGCGTCGTGACACTGCCGATCGCCGGGTGGTACCCCGACCCGCAAGAACCGTCCAGGGTCCGCTGGTGGGACGGCGAACGCTGGGGACAGCTCGCGCCGGCTCCGCAGCAGACGATGGTGGCAGCACCGGTGTACGAGACTGCTCCACGCCCGCCGGCGCCGTCCGAGTACCGGCGGGGTGCCGACCTGCGCGACGAGCCGGTCCTGCGTGGCCGGAAGGCACGTCTCGCGAAGGACCGTGCGACGCGTGCCGCGAACCCGTTCGGCTACGCGGGTCTCGTCCTGGCGTTGATCGCGTTCCTGTTCAACGTCTTCGCGGTTCCCGGGATCCTCGGGATCGTGTTCGGTGCGATCGGGCTCGCCCGCGCCGGGCAGCTCACCGGTGCACGGATCACGGGCTTCGGTGTCTCGCTCGCAGCGGTCATCCTGGGCCTCGTGGCATCCGGGGCCTTCGCGCTCCGAGCGGCGCAGCTGCTCGGCTGAGGTTATCGGCGCCGAGCGGTCATCCGCCGCTGGGCTCCGGGAGGAGCGGCGGACGGTTGCCGCGAGCGACCTCGCGTGCGGCGAGCGTGCGCATCTCGTCGTGCACGAGCTCGAGGAGCAGGTCGGCCGCGACGAGCCCGTCGTGCTGACGTCGGAGCACCGAGAGCGGCGTCGTGGCGTGCCCGTCCGTCACCGGCACGTAGCTGACGCCCTCGAAGGCGTGCAGCGTCGACACGTAGGGCATGAGCGAGACGCCCAGGCCGCAGGCGATCGACGACAGCATCGCCACGTCGTCGAGGGAGTACGTGCGGATCTGCGGTGAGAACCCGGCCCGGACACAGGCGCTGACGATGGCGTCGTAGCCGGGGATGCCCTCGTCGCGGTGGAACAGCACGAACGGGTCGTCCCGGAGCTCCACGAGGTCGATGCGCTCCCGCGCGGCCAGCGGGTGCGTCGAGGGGACGGCCGCCACCAGCGGCTCGTGCGCGACGAACGCGAAGTCGACACCCTCCGGCGCTTCCGAGAGTCGCCCGAACGCGAAGTCCACGCGCTGCTCGAGCACCGCGCGGTACACGTGCGTGTCGAACACGCTCATCAGCGAGACGCGGACCTCGGGCATCGCGGCGCGCAGCCGGGGCACCACGCGGGGGACGAGCCCGGCGAACGTCGACGAGATCGACGAGACCTTCAACGGGACGGTCGCGGTCGGCTCGTCCACGACGGACGCCTCGACCCGCTCGGCGTGGTCGAGGAGCGCCTTCGCCTGGGCGGCGAGGACGCGGCCCTGCGGTGTCAGTTCCGGGGCGCGCCGCTGGCCACGGTCGAAGAGCGACACCCCGAGTTCCCGTTCGAACCGCGAGACGGACTGGCTGAGCGCCGACTGGCTCATGCCGAGCCGGGCGGCGGCGTCCTTGAAGGAGAGGTCCTCGGCGACCGCCGTGAACGCCCGGAGATCGCGGAGTTCCATGCCCCGATCGTCGCACGCTACTTCGACGAACTTGCGATACGACGCCGTAAAGTTCGTGTTTCTAAATCATTTCCGCACGCTTATCTTACCCTTGCATCGCTTACGGTGATTTTGCCCGCACCACTCATCCTCCCCAGCACAGGAGCCACCATGCGACGCACCCACTCGAAGGCCGCCGCGGTCGCCGTCATCGCGGCACTCGCCGTCGGCCTCACGGCCTGCTCCACGACCTCCTCCGCAACGACGTCCACGGCGTCGGACGACTACGGCACGCTCACCCCGGGCACGCTGAAGATCGGCACCCTGAGCGACGCCAAGCCCTACGCGTACAACGAGAACGGCAAGCTCACCGGCTTCGAGGTCGACATGGCCACCGCCATCGCGAAGCACATGGACCTCAAGCCGGTGTTCGTCCAGCAGGAGTTCTCCACGCTGCTGCCCGCGGTCGCCGCCGGGTCGCTCGACGTCGCCGCGGCGAGCACCTCGGTCACCGCGGAGCGCAAGAAGTCCGTCGACTTCTCGAACACCTACTTCATCGGGTACATCTCGATCATCACGCCGTCCGGGTCGACGATCACGAAGAAGCCGTCCTCCCTGTCGGGCAAGCGCCTCGGCCTCATGCAGGGCACCCTCGAGGACACGTACGCGCAGGAGCACTTCCCCGGCGTCCAGATCGTCCGCTACCCGGACAACAACGCCGCGAAGGCCGCCATGCAGGCCGGCAGCATCGACGCGGTCTTCCTCGACTACCCACTCGGGCAGGACTTCGTGGACAAGGACAGCTCGATCACGATGCCGATCAACATCTCGCTGCCCGAGTACCCGGTCGCGATGAGCATGCACAAGGACAAGCCCGCCCTCAAGAAGGGCATCAACGCCGCGATCAAGGAGATCATCGCCTCCGGTGAGTGGCTGCAGATCGAGAAGAAGTACTACCCGGACGCCCCGGTGCCGGACCAGTTCCAGCCGACGGCGAAGTAGCCGGCCGTGAACCAGCTGCAGACGCTCCTGGACTCGTTCTTCAACGTGCAGGACATGCTCGTGGTCGTGCCCGAGATCCTCGGGTACGGCCTCTGGAACACCCTGCTGCTCGCAGCAGCGGCGACCGTCGTCGGCATCGTGATCGGCCTCGTCCTCGCCGCGCTGGCCGTGTCGCGGAGTCGGACGCTGCGGGTCCTCGCCGGGATCTACACCGACGTCTTCCGCGGGCTGCCCGCGATCCTCACGATCCTGGTGCTCGGGCAGGGGCTCGCGCCGCTGTTCAACCCGATCACCAGGGGCAACCCGTACCCGCTCGGCATCCTGGCCCTCGGGCTCATCGCCGGCGCGTACATCGGCGAGATCTTCCGGTCCGGCATCCAGAGCATCGACAAGGGCCAGCTCGAGGCGGCCAGAGCGCTCGGCATGGGCTACGGACCGGCCATGCGGCTCATCGTCATCCCGCAGGGCATCCGCCGTGTGCTGCCGGCGCTGGTGAACCAGTTCATCGCCATCGTCAAGGACTCCTCGCTGGTCTACTTCCTCGGCCTGGTGACCTCGCAGCGCGAACTGTTCCGGGTGGGCCAGGACGCCGCCGTGACCTACGCGAACCTCTCACCCCTCGTCACCGCCGGCGTCTTCTACCTGCTCATCACGGTGCCGTTGACGCACCTGGTGAACGTCATCGACCGTCGGCTCCGCACCGGCCGCGCCGCGGTCGACGCCAGCGACGAGGGCGGTCCGCGCTCGTCGGGGACGCCAGCCACCGCTCCCGCCGGAGCCGTCACGATCGGACAGGACGGATGACCATGACCACGCCCCCTGAGGACACGACGGTGCCCGGCGTCGACACCGGCGTGACGGACCTCGTCAGCGAGATCCGCGGCGCCGGTCTCGAGCTCCGCGGGATCACGAAGCGGTTCGGCGCCAACGAGGTGCTGCACGGCGTCGACCTGGCGGTCCGCCCCGGACACACGGTGTGCATCATCGGACCGTCCGGTTCCGGCAAGTCCACCCTGCTCCGCTGCGTCAACCGGCTCGAGGAGCCCACCGCGGGCACGATCCTGCTCGACGGCGACGACATGACGACGGGGGACCCCGACCGGCTGCGGAGCCGTGTCGGCATGGTGTTCCAGCACTTCAACCTGTTCCCGCACATGACCGTCCTCGACAACATCGTGCTGCCGCTCCGGAAGGTCCGCAGGCTCGCCGTCGACGAGGCGCGGGAACGGGCGGTGCGGTCCCTGGCGGACGTCGGGCTCGCCCACAAGCGTGACTTCCGGCCGTCCAGCCTTTCCGGCGGCCAGCAGCAGCGCGTCGCCATCGCCCGGGCGCTCGCGATGCGACCGGAGGTGATGCTCTTCGACGAGGCGACGAGCGCGCTCGACCCCGAGCTCGTCAAGGAGGTCCTCGACCTCATGACCGGGCTCGCGAGCGCCGGCATGACGATGCTCGTCGTCACCCACGAGATGGGCTTCGCCCGCCGTGCCGCCGACCACGTCGTCTTCATGGACCAGGGGCGCATCGTCGAACAGGGTGAGGCCGCGGCGATGTTCGACCACCCCGAGTCCGAGCGGCTCGCCGGGTTCCTCTCGAAGGTCCTCTGATGCCGTCCGGACCCCGCGTCGCCGTCGTCGGGACGGGCACCATGGGCGCGATGACGCTCTGGCAGCTCGCCCGGCGCGGGGTCCATGCGGTCGGCTTCGACCGCTGGGCACCGGGGCACGCCTTCGGTGCCGCCGGCGGCGAGACCCGGCTGTTCCGCAGTGCCTACGCCGAGGGGCCGGAGTACGTGCCGCTCCTGACCGAGTCGCTGACCGAGTGGCGGGCGCTCGAGACCGAGACCGGTCTCGACCTGCTGACCCTGACCCGCGGCCTGATGATCGGGCGGAGCGGCTCCGCCTTCCTGCGCGGCGTGCTCGCGTCGGTCACCGAGAACCACCTGCCGCACGAGGTGCTCTCCGCCCAGGAGGCTCGTGGCCGGTTCCCCGAGACCGTCCTGGACGACGACGAGGTCGCCGTCCTCGACGAACGGTCCGGCGTGATCCGTGCCGAGGTGTCGGTCTCGGCCGCGGCGCGCGCCGCGACCGACCGCGGATCCGTGGTCCGCGTCGGCGACGCGGTCGTGGCCGTGGAGCCGGGACCCACCGAGGTGACGGTCGTGACGGAGGGTGGGGCGCGCCTCCCGTTCGACCGTGTGGTGGTCGCCGCCGGTGCCTGGGCGAACCAGGTCCGCGGGATCGAGCTGCCGCGCCTCGACGTCCAGTCGATCGCCGTGCACTGGTACCCGGTCCGCCACCCGGAGCGCTTCGCCGCCGACCGGTTCCCCTTCGTGTGCCGTGACGCCGGCGTCGACTTCTGCGTCTGGCCGACCACCGACGGCGCGACCGTCAAGGTCGGGCTCGCCGCCGGGCTCGACCACCTGGGCAGCGCCGACGAGCTCGACCAGCGCATGCCCGACGAGCTCGTCCCGGTCGTCGACGAGTACGTCCGCCGGTACGTCCCGGACGCCGTCCCCGCCGCGGTGCGGCACGCCGTCCAGGTCGACGCGTGGACGGCCGACCACGCCTTCATCGTCGACACCACGGCGGACGACCGTGTCGTGGTGCTGGCGGGCTTCTCCGGGCACGGCTTCAAGATGTCCCCGGTGATCGGCCGAGCCGCCGCCGACCTCGCGCTGACGGGGGCGACCTCGCTGCCCGTCGCGCGGTTCCGCGCGGACCGCTTCGCACGGAACCCGACGCTCCGATGACCCGCTTCGACGCCGAGGTCGGCGTGGTCGGCGTGGGGACCATGGGTGCGCAGACCATGTGGCAGCTCGCCCGACGCGGTGTGTCGGCGATCGGCTTCGAGCAGTTCGCACCGGGACACGACCGCTCGGGGGCCGGTGGCGAGTCCCGCCTGTTCCGGACCGCGTACCTCGAGGGCAGTCACTACGTGCCGCTGCTCCGCCGGTCCCGCGCCGCATGGGAGCAGCTCGGCGCCGACACCGGGGTGGAGGTGCTCCGGATGACCGGCGGCCTGATGATCGGCTCCGACGGTTCGTCGTTCCTGGAGTCCGTCGCGCGGTCGATCACCGAGCACGGCATCGACCACGAGTTCCTCGACACCGACGCCCTCGGCACCAGGTACCCGCAGCACGCGGTCCGACCAGGCGACGTCGCGTACCTCGACCACGAGTCCGGCTGGCTGCGACCCGAGGTCGCCGTCACGCTCGCCGCGTCGGAGGCCGAACGCCTCGGCGGCGTCGTCCACCGGCGTGCGCGCGTGACCGAGATCCGGATGACCGACGCCGCGGTCGAGGTGCACACCGAGGAGCGGGTGTTCCGGTTCCCGCGGCTGGTCGTCGCGGCCGGAGTCTGGACGGCACGGCTCCTGCCGGGCATCACGCCCCTGCACGAGGTGATCCGGATCGTGATGACCTGGTTCCCGACCGTGACGCCGGAGCGCTTCACCGAGGACGTGTTCCCGATCTTCGTGCGCCAGTCGGACGGGTTCGACATCTCCGGCTGGCCCTCGATCGACGGCGCCACCGTGAAGATCGGGCTCAACAACGGGTGGGACCGCGTCGCCGATCCCGACCGCCTCGACCGGAGCGTGCCGGACGAGCTCTTCGCCGAGGTCCGCGAGGCGGTGCGCGCGCTCGTCCCCGGAGTCGTGCCGGAGGTCGTGCGCGCCGGCGTGTACATGGACGGCTACACCGCCGACCACGACGCCTTCGTCGGGCCGCTCGGGTGGGACGACCGCGTCACCGTCCTCGGCGGCTTCTCCGGGCACGGCTTCAAGCTCGCACCGGCGATGGGCACGGTCGCGGCCGACCTCGCCACGACCGGCACGACCGACCTGCCGGTCGGTTTCCTCGACCCCGCACGCTTCTCCGCCACCGTGACCGCCGCCGACCGCCTGCGCTTCGGCCGCCCTGGAACGCGCTGAACCAGCACCCACCGAAAGGAACCCCATGGAGACCATCACCACGGACGTCGTCGTCGTCGGACTCGGCGCCTTCGGATCCGCCGCGCTCTGGCGCCTCGCGGCCCGCGGCGTCGACGTCGTCGGCGTCGACCGGTACGGACTGGGACACCACATGGGGTCCTCGCACGGCGCCACCCGGTTGTTCCGGATCGCCTGCCAGGAACACCCCGGGCTCACGCCGATCGCGCAGAAGTCCCTCGAGCTCTGGACCGCGCTCGGTGAGGCGGACGGCGAGACCTACGTCCGGCAGACCGGGTGTCTCTCCACCGGGTCGCCCTCGTCCCGCCCGGTGTCCGGGGTGACGGCCGCGGCGGCACGCGCCGGTCTCGACGTCACGCACCTGGACCACGACGAGCTGCTCCGCACGTACCCGCAGTACGGCGGGACCGCGGAGGACACCGTCGGTGTACTCGACCCCGGCGCCGGCATCTGCTACCCCGAGAAGAACGTGCGGGCGCAGGGCGAGGCGGCGATCGCGCTCGGCGCCCGGGTGTTCACCGACACCCGCGTCACGGCGGTCGAGCTGGTCGACGGCGGCGTCCGGGTGACGACTCCGACCCTCGTGATCGAGGCCGCACAGGCCGTGGTCGCGGCGGGGGCGTGGAACGGCAAGCTCCTGCCGGGCCTGCCGCTCCGACCGCGTCGGACGCCGCTGTACTGGTTCCGGCCGAAGGACGACGCGTCCGTGTCGTTCGCCCTCGACGCCTTCCCCGCGTTCATCCACGAGCTTCCGGACGGCCGCCACCTCTGGGGGCACGGCTCGGACGAGGACTACCTGGTCAAGATCGGCATGGAGGACTCCGGAGCCAACTTCGCGGACACGGATGCCGACACCGTCGACCGGTACATCCACCCGCGAGACGACATCGAACAGCTCTCCTCGTGGGTCGCCGACGCGTTCCCGGAGATCGACCCGGTGCCGGTCAAGGCGATCCCCTGCATGGTCACGAACTCGCCGGACGGACAGTTCCTGGTCGGCCGCCCCGACGGCGACCCGCGCCTGGTCGTCGCGGCCGGCGACCACGGGCACGGCTTCAAGCACGCCGCCGGGGTGGGGGAGCTGCTCGCACAGATCGCCGTGGGGGAGACGCCGTACACGACGATCGACTTCCTCGACCCGGACCGCTTCGCCACCGGCGCACCGGTGGACGCGGGGACGGTGCACGCCGGGTCCGTCGCACCGGTCGGAGCATGAGCGGGAGCGGTCGTCCGGTCGCGCTGGTCACCGGGGCCTCGCGCGGCATCGGCCTCGCGATCGCCCGTGACCTCGCACGGACGCACACCGTCGTCGCCGGGGCCCGGTCCACGGCGGCGCTCGCCGGCCTCGTCGACGAGGTGCCCGACGTCGTGCCCTTCGTCTGCGACGTCGGGGACGGGGACTCGGTGGCGACCGCCGTGGCCGCGCTCGACGCCGACCGGCTCGACGTGGTCGTGCACTCCGCGGGCATCGCTGACGAGCGGCCGTTCGACACGTTCACCCGCGACGACTGGCGCCGGTCCTTCGAGGTCAACGTCTTCGGCGTGGCGGACCTGACCGCCCGCCTCCTCCCCGCGCTCCGTCGCGCCCGCGGGACGGTCGTGTTCCTCAACTCGGGGTCGGGGACGTTCTCCTACCCGGACGGCGCCGTGTACTCGGGGACGAAGTTCGCGCTCCGCACCATGGCCGACTGCCTGCGCGAGGAGGAACGGACGAACGGCGTCCGGGTCGTCTCCGTCCACCCCGGGTTCGTGGACACGGACATGGCGCGGACCATCCGCCGCGAGGCGGGACGGGAGGGGCCCGACGAGTCCTACGTGCAGCCGGAGACGATCGCCGCCGGGGTGCGCGTGGCCGTCGACGCCCCGCACGAGGCGCAGTTCGAGACGATCGCGATCCGGCCGACGCTCCGCGCGTGACCCGACGTCCGACCGCGTGCGGTGTGGTGGCTCGCGGTCAGGTCACCCGGGCGAGCGCCTGCCCGAGGTCGCTCCGGTAGTACAGCACGGCGCGGCCGTACCGCGTCCGGTTCAGCAGCCCGCTGCGCTCGAGGACGCGGAGGTGCTGGTTGACCGCCGAGGTCGACACGCCGAAGCGCATCGCCAGGTCCGTCGACGACGCCGGCTCGCCGAGCGCCTGCAGCAGGCCGGCCCTGGTCACGCCGAGCAGGTCGCGGACGGCACTCTGGTCGGGGTGCGACGTGGTCGACCACATCGCACCCTGCCCGCGTGCCGGGTACATGATCGTCGGCGGCAGGTCGTCGTCGATCGGTGTCGACGCGCGCACGACGAAGATCGACGGCACCAGGGTGACCCCCTCGCCCCGCACCGGTCGGTCCCGGGCGACGGAGCTCGACAGGTGGACGTCGAGGTTCCGGCCGTCGAAGCGCACCGGTTCGGCCAGGCCGCCGAGCACGGCGCCGAGTCCCCGCTGCGCGGCGATCCGGCCGCGGTGGGTGATGTCGGACTGCATCACCGCCCGCATCCGGAGCCAGTACGGCGCGAAGCACAGCCGCCACGCGGTGGCCAGGGCCTGCTGCAGCCGTTCGACGACGACGTCGTGCCGACCCGTGAAGACCGCGGGCACGGTGCCGTGCACCCGTTCGAGGTCGGCGTGCATCCGTTCCCGCGAGATGCGGCCGAGGGTCACGAGCTCGTCGTCGAAGGAGGTCAGCGGCGACTCCGGTCGCGGGTTCACGAAGTCGGCGACCCACCGCCGCTCGTCGACCAGCCCGAGCAGGACCTCGTCGTCGAGGAGTGGCCGCACCGCGGCGATGCCGTCGAGCCACGGACGCTGGAGCGGGTATCGGTCCGGGGCACGGAACGCACGGAGCGCGAGGCCGAGCTCGGACAGCGGCGAGATCCCGAATCGGATGGTCGACACGTCGCTCGCCTCGAGCTGGTACCGGATCATGAAGCCCCACGCTACATCGATTGGCGGCCATGCCGGCATCCGTCCGGAATGGGACCGTGAGCAGCAGCACCGTCCTCCCCGAAGTCCCCGTCCGCACCCTCGTCCGGCAGGACGCCACCCTCCGACGCCTGCTCACCGTCACGCTCGTCGACACGATCGGCCGTGGCGCGTTCTTCACCCTGACCTCGCTGTACCTGACCACGGTCGTCGGGCTCCCCGCGGTCGCCGTCGGACTCGGCCTCACGGTCGCCGGCGCCGTCGGTGTCCTGAGCTCCCTCGGGTTCGGCCACCTCGCCGACCGGTTCAGCGCCCGCCGGATGCTCGTGTGGCTGCACCTCGTCCAGGGACTCGCACTCGTCGGCTACGTGCTCGTGCACGACCTGCCGACCCTCGTCGTCGTCGCGTCGATCGTGACGCTCGCGCAGCAGGGCGGTTCCTCGGTCCGGTCCGCGGCCATCGGGCGAGCGTTCCCGGGCGGGGAACGCGTCCGGGTCCGGGCGACGATGCGCACCGTGACGAACGTCGGCATCGCCGCCGGGACCGCCCTCGCCGCGATCCCGCTCGCGGTGGGCACCGGGTCGGCCTACCGCGTCACCATGGTCGCAGCCGGCGTGCTCTTCGTCGCCTCGGCGCTGCTGCTGCTCGGACTGCCGTCCGCCCGGATCGACGCGGCCCCGGCCGAACGCACGGAGACCGGCTCCCTCGTGTTGCCGACCGCCGACGTCCGATCGCCCTACCGCGACGTCCGCTTCCTCGGGATGACCGCACTCACCGGCGTCTTCGGCATCCAGTTCGGCCTGTTCGAGGTCGCGGTACCGCTCTGGGTCGTCGGGCACACCGTCGCGCCGGACGTGCTCGTCTCGCCGCTCCTGCTCGTCAACACCGCGGTCGTGATCGCGTTGCAGGTGCGCATGAGCCGCGGGACCGGGACGATCGCCGGTGCCGGACGGTCGATGCTGCACGCCGGGTGGTTGATGGCGCTGGCGTGTGGCCTGTGGGCGGCCGCCGGCTGGGTCAGCGGCGACGACTGGGGGCCGGTCGCGCTCGCCGCGGTGGTGCTCGTCGTCGCCGCCCTCGTGCACTCGCTCGCGGAGATCACCTCGAGTGCCGCGGGGTGGAGCCTGAGCTTCGAGATGGCCCCTGCGGAGCGGGTCGGCGCGTACCAGGGCGTCTACGGGACCGGCTACGCGGTGGGCGCGATGGTCGCCCCGGCCGTCGTGACCCTGACGGCGATCGACCTCGGCACGGTGGGCTGGGCCGTCCTCGCGGCGATGTTCCTCGGAGCGGCGCTCGGCACGGCCGCGATCGCCCGACGTGCCGCACGCGTGGCGCGGTGACGACGCTCGGAGCACCCCGTCGCTGAGACTCCGCACACGTTCCACCGGTCGAACCGCACCAGCATCAGGAACGCCGCCGATGTCCGCACAACGGAGGACTTGTCGCTCGTCGAAGCCGAGGTGGACAGTTCGACCGTGAACAACACACAGGGGAACCGCGTCGCCTCGACGCGGTCGGTCCGGCCACGGACCAGGAACACGTTCATCACGATCGCGGCAGCCGCGATCGCCCTCGTCGCCACGATCGGCACCGCTGCTCCGGCACTCGCCGGCCAACCGGGTCTGAACACCGGGGGAGGGCCCTCCGCGCAGGCCAACAGTGCGATCGCGTACGCCGAGAGCATGTGGAGCACCAGCAACGGCGGTCCGAACTCGCACACCTACTACTCGCTCGGCGGCAACGGCCCCGACGCGTGGGACTGCTCGGGGCTGGTCTGGAAGGCGTACCTGCAGGCCGGGATCGACCTGTCGAACGGCGCATCGCGACCCGTCGTCGGGGACGAGTACAACGCGTTGAAGAACCACCTGGTGTCGCGGTCGAACGCCCAGCCGGGTGACGTCCTGTTCTGGACGAGCAACGGTTCGACGAGCGGGAACTTCCTGCACGACGGGATCTACCTCGGCGGCGGCTACATGGTGGCGGCTGCCGCCCCCGGCGAGGGCGTGAAGGAGCAGACGCTCTGGTCGGAGCCCGGCGAGGAACTCCTCGACGTGGTCGGACGCCCGACCGGTTCGTTGAGCGGCGTCGGGTCCGGCGGCAGCTCGGTGACCAACACCTCGTACGTCACCGCAGCCCAGGTCAACACCGGCAAACTCTGGAGCATCACGGCGTCGAAGGCCGCGACCGCGTACAACGTGGGTGTCGCAGCCGGCACCAGTCCCGCGATCGCCTCGCTGCCCGGCGGCAAGTACGTGACCGCCTTCCAGGCGCAGGGAGGCAGCCTCTGGACGATCACCTCGGACGGAGCCGCCACGTCGTTCCCCGTGGGGATGAAGGCCGGGACCAGCCCGTCGATCATCGCCACCGCCGGCGGCGGGTACGTGGTCGCGGTGCAGACGAACACGGGCAAGCTCTGGACGATCACCAACACCAAGGCGGCGACCGCGTTCGACATCGGCATGGCGGCTGGGACGAGCCCGTCGATCGCCGCGGTCGGGAGCGGGTACGTCGTCGCGGTGCAGACGAACAGCGGTGACCTGTGGAGCGTGACGAACACGAACGCGGCGACGTCGTTCGGCGTCGGGATGATGGCGGGCACCAGCCCCGCGATCACGGCGACCGCCAACGGCGGGTACGTCATCGCAGCCCAGACGAACACGGGTGCCCTGTGGAGCGTGACCAACACCAAGGCGGCCACGGCCTTCCCGGTCGGCATGAAGGCCGGTACGAGCCCGGCGATCCTGTCGGTCTCCGGTGGCGGCTACGTGATCGCGGTGCAGACGAACTCGGGTTCGCTGTGGACGATCACGGACGGCAAGGCCGCGACCGCGTTCGACATCGGCATGGCGGCGGGCACGAGCCCGTCCATCGCCGCGGTCGGCAGTGGCTACGTCGTCGCCGTCGAGACCAACACCGACGTGCTGTGGACGGTCACGAACGACGACGCCGCGACGGCCTTCCCCGTGGGGATGCAGGCCGGGACGAGCCCGGCGATCCTGGCCGACTGACGCTCGTCAACTGCGGCGGAGCGGGTCGTCCGTCCGGACGACCCGCTCCGTACCCGTCCGACGACCGGAGGCAGTTCGCGCCACGTCTCGACGTGGCGCGAACTGCCTCCGGTCGTGCGAGTGCCAGAAGCGGTGTGCCCGAGCGTGAGCGGCGCCCGAGCTGACCGACACCCCGCCCCGCGTCAGAAGTACGTGATCCCGTGCGGCGTCCGCGCCGGCAGCAGCATCGCCCGGAGTCGCACCACGACCGCCGGGTCCGAGGCCCACACCAGTCCGGCGGCGGCGAGCGTCACCGGGTCCACCGAGCCGATGAGCAGCGCACCGAGGTCGGCCACGTCGAGCGCGACGTCGACCGCGTCGCCGGCCTCGTCGGCCAGTCGGGTGACGGTCCCGCGGCCGTCGACGACCTCGAGCCGGTACGTCCCCGCGGCGAAGCCGAGCGTGTCCGACACCGCGAGCACCAGGGAGCCGTCGACGGCGTACGGGCGCGACTCGAGCGTCGCCACGACGTCGAGCACGCGGAGCCACACGTGGTCCTCCTCGTGGTCGACGTCGTAGGCCCGGTTGTCGCCGAGCGCGGCGACGATCGGGTCGTCGAGGCGCGACCGGTTGTACCGCACGACGTCGTTGAGGTCGATCGACAGCAGGAACTCCCAGAGCGACAGGTAGGCCTCGTCGGTGGCGTAGACGAGGTCGACGATCTCGACCGAGGTGTCCGAGCCGCTCTCCTTCACCCGCCAGGTGACGTACCCGTCGACGTCGTCGGAGCCCTCGGCGCGGTGGACCGCGGCCCGGACGTCCTTCGCGGGCTCGCCGTCGCCGGTGAGCTCGCCGAAGACGACCGGCCAGGTGGCGACGTTCCGCACCATCGACCCGGGCGTGCGCGCGTCGAAGCGTGCGAAGACGTCCTGGCCGACCCGGTCCGCCAACCACGCCAGCGGCACGACGGACACGGTGCCCGAGGTCGGCGCGAGGAAGGGCAGCGCCCGGTTCCGACGCACGCTCACGGCACGCTCGCGGATGGCACAGCCGAAGCCGAACCGGCGGTAGATCGTGCCCTCGGACGCGGTCAGGGACGCCACCGCGTAGCCGTCCTCGACGCCACGGCGGAGCGCGTGGGTCATCATGGCGCGCAGGATGCCCCGTCGGCGCTCGGTCGGGCGGACCGTGACGGCCGAGATGGCCTGGGTGTCGATGCCGGTCCCGTCGCCCCACGAGAGCGCCTTGCGGAACCAGGTGAAGGTACCCGCCGGCCACGTCTCGTCGACGGAACCGGGCAGCGGCTCGCGGACGTGGACGCCGAGCAGCGTCTCCTGGTCGGCGATCATGTTGCCGGCGATCCGCGCGAGGACCTCCGGCGTCGGGTTGCCCTCGTGGAAGCCCATGCCCACGGCCTGCATCCAGGCGGCGGTGCGGTCGTCCGGCACCCCGTCGGCGTCGGCGGCCGGCGTGAACTCCCGGAGGTCGAAACGGTTGTCGAAGTCGTCGTTGATCGGCACGAGGCGACCCTATCGGTGCCGGGTGACGGCATGGTCGGTGACGTTCGGACTGGAGGCACGGCTCGGCCCCGGCGGTCGACGCTCCACCCCGCCCTCCCGGCCCGCAGCGCCGGTCCGCTCAGTCCGTCGCGCCGGCCGGCGGGTCGACCAGGAGTCCCACGCGGTCGTCCAGGTAGGTGGCCAGCGGCACGGCGGTGTCGGCCGTGGGGGACCAGCGCACCAGCGGTTCGTCGTCGCGCACGGTGAGCACACCGGTGCCGTCGAGCAGGGTCGCGTCCAGGGGGATCGGTGTGGCGCCGTGGTTCACGGTGTCGCCGGCGTCGAAGTGTCCGCGGACCGCCGCGGCCCGGTATGCCCGGCGGACCTCCGCGGAGACGGACACGAACTGGGAGCGCCCCGGATCGGTCACGCGCGTGATCGCCCCGGTCGCCCAGACGCGGCCACCGGTCTCGGGGGAGGACCCGATCAGCAGGGCCCCGACGCGCCACACCCGCCCGAGCGGTCGCATCGTCGGTTCGCGTCGGATGCCGAGCACTGCCCTCGGCTCGACGTACTCGCCGAGTGCCTCGTCCCGGACGTCCGCGGCACGGAGGCGCCTGGCCGCCGCGTCCAACAGCTCGCGCGTTCGCGTCACCGGGTCCGTCACGTCTGCCGAGCCTAGACGTGCCGCCCGCGCACGCGCCGCCTCCGCCGCCGTCGCAGGGCGGACACCGTGCCGAGCGCGATCATCACGGCGCCGTAGGTCAGGAGCACGCCGGCGATCGTCGGGATCAGCCAGCCCCTCGAGCCGTTGACCACCTGGTTGACGTACCCGACCCACGGGACGCTGTACCAGACCACCCCGCGGACCTGCGGGGCGGTGACGGGCGCCGGATCCGGCTGGGCGTTGCCGTCCCCGCGGAGCACGAACGTCCGTGCGCCGTCGGACGAGCTCGCGACGGCGACGACGCGGTGGGTGACCACCGCCGGGTCACCGGAGGTGATCTGGTAAGTCACGACGTCGCCGATCCGGATGTCGGCGAGCGGGGTCGGCCGCACGACCACGAGTGTCCCCGGCGGCAGCGTCGGCTCCATCGACCGGGTCAGGACCGTCAGCGGGATCGAGCCCGTCGCCTTCGGGACGACGATGAGGACGACCGCGAGCCCCGCGAGGAGGAGGAGCAACCCGATGCCGATGCCGAGGCGGACGGCGTGCAGGACAACCCGCCAGCCGGTCCGTTCGACGCGCGCTCGCCGCGTGCTCATGCGCCGCACCGGATCGCCGGCCCGTCGTTCTGGGTGAAGAGCGTGACCGGGCCGCTCGCCGCGACGGTCGAGGTCGGCTGCCCCGCGTCGTCCAACACCTTCACGACCACCGTCTGCGTGCCGCTCGTCGCGATGGTGGACGGGATGTCCGTCGGCGCGAGCGTGATGAACCCGGAGTAGTCCTGCGCGTGCGAGCCGACCTGGGTGTCGCCGATGAACGCCCCGTACCAGGTGTCCTGCGGGCGAGACCCAGCGGGCCACCGGATGTCCACGTAGTTGCCGCTGTGGTCCGTGCACGTCAGCGCAGGATCGGTCGCGGCAGACGTGTTCAGGTAGAACCCACCCATGTCCGCCGCCGTCCAGGTGCCGGCGGTGAGCGTCACGCCGATGTGGACGTCCGCGGTCGCCGGCGCCGTGGCCGACGGTGTGCTGCGGACGCACCACACGACGCTCGTGTGTGCGGGCAGCTGCGACGTCAAGCTCGGCAGGGTCGCCCAGGTCCCGGAGACGGAACCGCTGCCGACCATCGCGGTGTCGGTGCAGTCCGACGTCGCACCGACGGGCCACGCGACGACGTCCACCGCCTGCGCGAGCTCCGTCGATGTGCCGGCCACCACGGAGACCGAGGTCGTCGCCGTGCCGGGGATCGAGTCGGTGTTCGCCAGCGTCACCGGCATCGTCATCGACGTCTCCGCCGACGAGAAGGTCGTGGTCATGGCCTCCACGCCGCTGATGTCGACGGCCACCTTGCCGATCGTCACGCTCGCGTCCCGCGGTTCCGTGTCGCTCCAGAGCGACCACGCGACGCTGGAACCCCCGGCCACGAGCACGGCGGCGAGGAGGGTGGCGAGCAGCGCACGCAGTCGGCGGCTCACGGTCGCACCTGCGTGCCCGTCACGGTGAGGGTGAAGTCCGTCACCGCGCCCGCGACCGACTGCGGTGCGTCCGCGTCGAGGGCGATCTCCAGGCAGCCCACGCCGCGGGCACCCGGCGGCATCGTGTAGTAGCCGCTGCCGGTGTCGAACGTGTCCACCCGACCGGTCGCGCCCCCGAGCCCCGGTCGACAGTCGGACGGGGTCGCCACGACGGCGAGGTGGAGGGTCTCCTCGTCGAGGACGGTGGGCTTCGTCGCGTCCGGCACCCACGCCACGTTCCGGACCCCGGACGTCACCCGCATGGCGAGCGGGACGGTCCCGGTGTTCTGCACGGTGAAGGTCCCGGTGACGCCGGTGCCGGGTGCCAGGATCCGGGTCTCCATCGCGGAGATCGCGCTGACGCTGATCGTCGCCGTCCCCGAGCGCACCGTCGCACCGGCGGTGGTGGCCGAGCCGTTCCACAGCGCGTACGTCCCGCCGGTGCCCAGGACGCTCGCGGTGACCGCGACGACGAGCGCGGCCGTGGTCGGCCAGACCCAGCGACGAGGACGGGGCGCGCGGTGGCGTCCCGTCCTGGTCGCTGTCCTGGTCATCACGACCCCCTGGTCGTCGTCGCGGGTGGGGCCGACCGGGTGGGCCGGCGGTGGACCGGCACGATCGGTGGATCAGGGACCGATCGTGCCGGTGGTTCAGGAGCTGATCGCGGTCTGCTGCAGGGTGAACGCGACGCCGCTCAGGTCGACGGTGCCGCCCTGACCGGTGGTGGCGTCGGCCGGGATGCCGACCGTCAGGGTCACCGTGACCGTCGAGAGCGACGAGGACGGGGTCACCGTGTAGGTGTCGTCCGTCGTCGACGGCACGACGTTCGCACTGCTCGAGGTGACGTCGAGGTGCTTCGTGAGCACGCCGAGCAGACCGGGGTCACCCGTGATGCTGTTGTCGGCGTAGGCCAGGGTCGCCCTGAGGTCGTCCCCGGTCGCGCCGATGGTGAGCGTCTGGGTGAAGCGGTACGTGTTCCCGGGGACCATCAGCGTCTTCGCCGGGTCGATCGCGGCGGACCGACCGTTCGTGACGTCGGTCCAGGTGCCGTCGTCGTCCGCGGTCAGGGTGAGGGTGCCGGAGCTGACCGAGGACGCGGCGCTCGAGGCGTCCGCGTTCCAGAGCGCGAAGCTCCCCGCTCCGCCGAGCAGGAGCGCGACGCCCGCGGCGCCGGCGATGGTGCCGGTGAGGATCTTGTGCATGAGCAGTCCGTTTCTGCGCGCGACGGCGCGGAAGCCACCGGCACCTTGGTTCGGGTTGTGTGCCGGCGGAACGGCGTCTTCGACCCCCGGGTGACGCAGGGTCGCGGCTGACCTGTGCCGAGAGCGATCGCCGGGCTCCGGGTGCCGCGTCGTCCGACGGCGTGTCCGGGCGGGCTGGATCCGCTCTGGTACCGAATCTAGCCGTCCCCCGAAATGCGGACACGGGAAAACATGAATTCGTATCAACCCAATCCGGGGGACACGATGCCCCCTTCTCTGGGGACCATACCTGTACCCCGATCGCTCAGTCGTCTCCACGGAATGCCGGCCGATCCCAGCGGGTTGCAGGGACGGGAACGAGGAGGGCCACATGGGCATCGTGCGTTGGCTGTTCGACGCGCAGATCGTCATCGGCGACCAGACGGTGCTCTGGCGCGAGGTGATCGGCAACGTCTTCGGTCTGCTCAGCGCGCTCGGCGGCATGCGTCGGAAGGTCTGGGCGTGGCCGGTCGGCATCGTCGGCAACGCGCTGCTCTTCACCGTCTTCATGGGCGCCCTGTTCGACACGCCGAACCCGGTGAACCTGCTCGGACAGGCCGGACGTCAGGTGATGTTCGTCGTCGTCAGCGTCTACGGCTGGTACCGCTGGACGCACCGGCCGTCGGAGGCGACCACCGTCATCGACCCGGTCTGGGCCTCCTGGCGGACCCGGGTCCTGCTCGTGGTGGGACTCGTCGGTGGCACCCTCGTCCTGACGCCGGTGTTCCGCGCGCTCGGCTCGTACGAGCCGGTGTGGAGCGACGCCTGGATCTTCGTCGGCAGCCTGCTCGCCACCTACGGGATGGCGAAGGGCTGGGTGGAGTTCTGGCTCATCTGGGTCGCGGTCGACCTGGTCGGTGTGCCGCTGCTCTTCTCCGCCGGGTACTACGCGTCCGGGCTGATGTACGTCTTCTACGGGGTGTTCACGCTCACCGGCTTCTTCGTCTGGATGCGGCAGCGCACCCGGCCGTCCGCCGCTCCGGTGACCGTCGGCTGAGCAGCAGCCCCCATCGGCGGGCACACTGGCACCATGAGCGAGGGGGTCGTCAGCACCGGGATCCGGGTGTACCGCGAGCGGCGACGGGAGTTCACCGACCCGGCTCGCGCACGACGTCGCACCCTGGTGTGCGGCCTGGTCGCCGTCCTCGCGGGTGCGACCACCGTCGTCACGGACCTGCTGACCGGGTGGCTCGGGACGACGCTCCCGGTGACCGTCGTGACCGTCGTGACCGCGACGGCGTTCGCCGCGGCGCTCGGCTGGTTCGTGGCGGTCTGCTTCCCGACCGCGCGGACCCGGCAGTCGGCGCGTTGGCAGCCGTTCCCCGGCGGCTGGCGTCGGCACGAGCGGCTCGGTGCGCAGTTCACCCGCCGTCCGCCCGAGCTCCTGCCGGAGGACCGGGACGACGTGCTCGCGCTCGCCGAACGGGTCGTCGAGCCCACCGTCGTGAGCATCGACCGGCTGCGGTGGTTCCCCCTCGCGTGGCTCGCGGCGTGGATCGGGGCTCTTGTGAGCGGGCTCGCCGCGGGTTCGGTCGGCGCGCTGCTCATGCCGCCGGCGTACCTGCTGCTGTCGGGCGGCACCGTCGTCGCCGGGGTCGTCCGACTCGGTCAGGCGGAGCTGGTGCGCCGCCGGGTCGCGGCGACGCCCCCGTGGGCCCCGCCGGCGGCCGGAGATCCCCGGTCCAAGACACGCGTCACCGGGTCGAAGCTCGCCCTCCCCGGCGACTGAGTCGCGGCCCCCGGTCTGGGACGCGACAGATCCGCGGTGGTGCGATGTGATTGCCGGGTGGAGAGCCTGACAGACGACACGATCGTCGACGAGCAGACGACCGCGGAGCGCCTCGTCCGGGCCGCCATCCGCGCCTACCGCCTGCACCCGTTCACCGAGGTGGACGCGACCGTGGTCGCCGACATCGCCGGACTGCCCGTCGAGGCGGTCTCCCGGGCGTTCCCGACGTGGGACGCCCTGCTGCTCGTGACCTACGACATGTGGACGAACCTCCGCGGGACGAACCGCCGCCGGCGGGCCGCCACGACCATCGACCACGTCCGCACGACGCTCGCCGAGGACGTCGCCGACCCTGGTCTGGTCCGGGTCCTCGCCGGGGTGATCAACATCGCCGGCGCGGGCACGACGTTCGCCGAGCTGTTCCGCAAGCGGTACGGCGAGTACCTCGCGGCGCTCGCCGCCGGCTTCCAGCGTGACTTCGACGCCGGGGCGGAGGACGCGCTGGTCCCCGCCGAGCGCGCCGCGACCCAGCTCCTGGCGCTCTACGAGGGTCTGCAGATCCAGATGCTCGTCCGCCCGGACCTCGACGTCCTGGCCGAGTACGACCACGCCGTGCGCGTGCTCCGTGACGGCTGGCGGCACCGTCCGGTCCCGGAGTGGGACCTCGACGTCGTGCCGACCTCGCCGGTCCTGCCCGCCTGACGCGCGCGGTCGCCGACGGCGACCCGACGGCGTGACGGGAGGCACGGTGCCTGCCCGCACCGTGCCTCCCGTCCGGTGCTCAGTCGCGCTCGGAGCGCAACCAGGCGGTCCCCACGCCCGTCAGGGCGCCGTCTGCCACCGGCGCCGAGGCGAGCAGCACTGCACCCGCGGGGAGTTCGTAGGGCTCGTCGCCGAACACGGTGACGCTCGTCCAGCCGTTCGGACGGCGGAACGCGAGGACGTCGTCGCGACCGGTCTCGAGCCACTCGAGGTGTTCCTCGGTCTGCAGCTGTGCGCGCAGGGCGAGTGCCTGCCGGTACAGGTGCAGCGTCGAGTCGGGGTCGGCGTCCTCGGCCTCCACCGAGGACGCACCGAACCACGACGGCTGCGGCAGGTGCGAGCCGCCGGGGCCGAAGCCGAAGGACGAGCCCGCACGCGTCCACGGGATCGGGACGCGGCAGCCGTCCCGACCGACGTCGACGCCGGGGTTCCGGAAGAACGCCGGGTCCTGCCGCTCGGCGTCCGGGATGTCGCCGACCTCGTGCAACCCCAGCTCCTCGCCCTGGTAGAGGTACGCGGAGCCCGGCAGCGCGAGCTCGAGGAGCGTCGCGGCGCGGGCGCGACGCAGCCCGAGGTCACGGTCGAGGTCGTCCCGCGCGCCGCCGGCGAGCAGCCACGCACCGCCCTGCTTGCCCTCGGCGCCGCCCCGCGGGGGGAGGGCGTAGCGGGTGGCGTGTCGGACGACGTCGTGGTTGGAGAAGACCCACGTCGTCGAGGAACCGGACTGCTCCGCGAGCCCGAGGTTGAACTCGATCACCGTCCGGAACGCCGCCGCGTCGAAGTCGGCCTCGAGCAGGTCGAAGTTGAACGCCTGGCCGAGGCCCTCCGCACTGGCGTAGCGCGCGCGGCGGTCGGCGGGGACCCATGCCTCCGCGACGGCCGTGCGGGCCGGCGTGTACTCGTTGAAGACCTTCCGCCACTCGGCGTAGATCTCGTGCACGTCGTCACGGTCCCACAGCGGGTGGGTGCCGTCCTTCGGCATCGCGGCGAGCTCCGCCCAGGTCGGCAGCACCTCGCCGAGGTCCTTCGACAGGCCGTGCGCCACGTCGATGCGGAAGCCGTCGACGCCCCGGTCGGACCAGAACCGCAGGGTGTGCAGGAAGTCGTCCCGCACCTCGCGGTTCGCCCAGTTCAGGTCGGGCTGCTCCTTCGCGAAGCTGTGCAGGTACCACTGCCCGTCGCCCGCGGCCGTCCACGCCGGGCCACCGAAGATCGAGACCCAGTCGGCCGGCGGCTCGCTGCCGTCGGGGCCGGTGCCGTCACGGAACACGTAGCGGTCCCGCGCTGCGGAGCCCCTCGGTGCGGACAGGGCCTCGCGGAACCACGCGTGCCGGTCGCTGGTGTGGTTCGGCACGACGTCGACGATGACCCGGATCCCCGCGGTGTGCAGGGCGTCGACCATGGCGTCGAAGTCGTCGAGTGTGCCGAGCTTCGGGTCGACGTCACGGTAGTCGTCGACGTCGTAGCCGCCGTCGGCGAGGGCGGACGGGTAGAACGGGCTGAGCCAGACCGCGTCGATGCCGAGCGACGCCAGGTACGGCACCCGGTCGGTGATCCCCGCGAGGTCCCCGATCCCGTCGCCGTTCGCGTCCGCGAAGGAGCGCGGGTAGATCTGGTACACGCCCGCCTGGCGCCACCAGGTCTCGTCCGCCGCGGTGCCGACGGTGTTCGTGCGGGTGGCTGTTGCTCGGTCGGTCACTTGATCGCTCCCTGTGTGACGCCCGACATCACCCAGCGCTGGGTGAGGACGTAGACGATGATCGACGGGGCCATCGCCATCAGGTACGAGGCGAAGGACACGTTGTAGTTGTTGCTGAACTGGCTCTGGAAGATCTGCTGCAGCACCGGGAGGGTCTGCAGCGCGGGGTCGGCGGTGATGAGCGCCGGCATCATGTAGTCGTTCCAGGACGCCAGGAACGCGAAGATCCCCACCGTGGCGCTCATCGGGGCGAGCAGCGGGAAGAGCAGCCGCCAGAAGACCTGGCCGACGCTCGCACCGTCGATCCGGGCGCTCTCCTCGAGCTCACCGGGGATGGACCGCAGGAACGCGGTGAACAGCAGCACGCTGAACGACAGCTGGAACATGATGTGGAGGATCGCGACGCCGATCGGGTTGTCGAGGCCGACCATGCCGGTCAGCTTCACCTGCGACAGGGCGAGGACCGGGAACGGCAGGAACATCGCCGCGAGCAGGTAGAAGAACGACCAGCGGAACAGTCGGTGCTGCCAGTTGTGCGAGATGGCGTACGCGGCGAACGAGGCGAGCAGGATCGTGCCGGTCACGGAGATCGCGGCGACGAGCACGGAGACCCCGAACGCCCGCGGGAAGTCCGTCAGCTCCCAGGCCTTGACGAAGCCCTCGATGCTGAACGGCGCCGGCAGCGAGAACGCGTTGCCGTCGATCGCCTGCCCCGTCGTCTTGAAGGCCATCACCACGGTGACGTAGAGGGGGACGAGGACGGTGAGCGTGCAGACCGCCAGGATGATCGTCAGCGGCCAGTTCCAGCCGCCGGACTTCGAACGGCGACCGCGGGCGTTGTCCGCGTCGATCGACCGCATGCTGCCGGTGCGCGTGGTGCCCGGCTGGAGGGGAGCGGGGAGCGTCATGAGAACAGGGCCTTCCCGCGGCTGAGCCGCAGCTGGACGAGCGCGAGGATGACGGTGATGACGAAGAAGATGGTCGCGTTCGCCATCTGGTACGAGTAGTCGCCGCTGTTGAACCCGTTGAAGATCGACATCGCGACGCTGGTCGTCGAGGTCCCGGGGCCGCCGGCCGTCAGGCCGACGATGATGTCGTACGCGTTCAGGAAGTTCTTGAACCCGAGGATGAGGTTGATCACGATGTACCCGGCGGTGAGCGGCATCGTGATGGAGATCAGCTGCCGCCACGACGACGCCCCGTCGATCGCCGCCGCCTCGTAGACCTCACCGGGGATGGCGAGGACACCGGCGATGTAGATCAGGAGCGTGCCCGGGATCGCCTGCCACGTCGTGACGATGACGATCGCGACCCAGGCGAGGTCCGGGTTGGCCAGGATGCTCGTCTCGAGCGGTGCGAAACCGAGCGAGGTCGCCAGCGCCGGGATGCTGTTCGAGAACAGGAACGAGAACACGTAGGCGATGACGATGCCGGAGATCACCATCGGCAGCACGAACACGGCACGGAGGGTCACCTTCGCGCGGATCCGGCTCGTCAGGGCGATCGCCAGCAGCAGCGCGAGGGCGTTCACGACCAGCACGGTGACCAGCGAGAAGCCCATCGTGAACAGGTAGGCGTGCAGGATCGCGGGGTCCGAGAAGATCGCGAGGTAGTTCGTCAGGCCGGTGAACCCGAACTCACCGAACCCGACGGAGTTCGTGAAGCTCAGGACGATGCCCATCACGGCCGGCACGGTGATGGCGAGCGTGAAGACCACGAGGGTGGGCAGCAGGAACGCCAGGAACACGGGCTGGATGCGGTGCGCGCTGCGGCGGCCCGAGCGTGCCGGCGTGCTGGCGATGGGGGAGGACTGCGGGGCGTCCGAGCTCCCGGGGCGTGGTTCGTTCCGGCGCTTGCCGCCGGATGACGTCGTGGCGATGGCCATGGGGATCGTCTCCTCGGTCCGGGACCGGGTCAGGCCTTCCGACGCGCGACGCGCGCCCAGTCGGCATCGAGCGTGCGGAGTTGCGGAGCCGGGTCGCCGCCGAGGGCGATCGTCTGCGCGTAGTTCGCGACCGGGATCTCGGCCGGGACGAGCTGCGACGTGCCGAGGTAGAACGCGGCGTCGTCGTAGTACTGCTGCATGCCCTTGAGCGTCGGATTCGCCACGGGCGGCGAGTCCCTGCGGGTCCCGAAGCCGTTGTTGTCGGCGTTGTACTCGTCCGCGACCTCCGGGGACATCAGGAAGCGCAGGAACTCCCGCGCCGCGTCCTGCTTCTTCGAGGCCTTCGGGATCCAGAGCGCCAGATCGACGTTCACCCGGACCTTGAGGTCGGCGGGGTCGTCGGTGGCGGGGAGCGGGAACGTGCCGAGGTCCATGTCGGGGTCGGTCTTCGCGATCTCGATGAGTGCCCACGGGCCCTGCAGGTACATCGCCGACTCGCCCTTGGCGAAGGCGAGGTTGCCGTCGCCGTAGGCCCGGCTCGCCGCGTTCTTGTTCGACCACTTCGCGAGCTGGGCCATGCGCTCCATCGGCGCCGCGAAGTCCTTCGAGAACGACACCGGCGACGACGGGGTGAGGCTCGTGCCCTCCCGCTCGAGCGCCGCGAACGTCTTCTTCACGTCGATCATGCCGCCGATCGAGTAGTCGAACATGCCCTGCGCCAGGGTCCACGTGTCCTTGTAGGTGTTGTAGAACGGCGTGACGTCCGCGGCCAGCAGCTTCTCGCAGACCGCGGTCAGCTCGGTCCAGGTCGTCGGGACCTCGATGCCCTGCTCGGCGAAGATCTTCTTGTTGTAGATCACCGACGCGGCCGTGACCGAGTACGGCAGGGCGTTGCGTTCGCCCGGGTAGGACGCGGTCTGCTCCATGAGCGTCCACAGGTCCGGGTTGATGGCCTTCGCCTCGGCCAGGTCCGACAGGTCGGTCAGTGCGCCGTGCTCGACGAACGAGACCATCGCGTAGTTGTAGTTCAGGCAGCCGAGGTCGGGCGGAGAGCTCCGCACGAAGTCCGCCGGCAGGGACGAGGTCGAGTCGCGGATCACGCGGATCCTCGACTGGCTGTCGTGGAACTTCGCGATGACGTCGTCGAAGTAGGAGATGACCTCGGGTTTCGACACGTAGAACGTGATCGTCTCCCGACGTCCTGCCGATGCGGCCGGGGCGCACCCGGCGAGGGCCAGACCCGCGCCGACTGCGCCGGTGCCGAGGAGGAAGGAGCGGCGGCTGAGTGCCGACCGACCCGTCCCGGAAGCGGTTCCTGTGTGCACGGTGACTCCGTCCAACGGTCGCGGCGCCCTTGCCGTCCCGTCCTGCCGATCGCTCCGATGCGGTCGACGGACTAAATATAGCGAGAAAATCTTCTCCCGCAAGGAACCGGTGCAGGAGTATCTTCGGCGGGTGACCACGCCCCCGGCGCCGCTCCGTCGATCGAGCCTCGAGACGGTGCTCGACGTCGCCTTCACCGAGCAGGCGTTCACCGCGAGCACGGTCATGGCGCGCACCGGGCTCACCCGTTCGACGGTCCTCGCCGCGTGCGACGAGCTCGTCCGCTCGGGCTGGATCACCGCGCTCGACGACGCGCGGACGGCGGGGGAGTACCGACTCGGTCGCCCGGCGAAGCGCTACGAGCTGCACCGCACCGCCGGGCTCGTCGTCGGCGTCGACGTGGGGAACACGCGGATCGCCGCGGTCGTCGCCGACCTGCGCGGGACGGTGCTCGCGCAGGTGGAGCGCGGTGCCGCAGCGGGGACGCCCGGCGACGACGCGCGGCGCGCCGCCGTGGCCGCGTGCGTCGCCGATGCGCTCCTGCAGGCCGACCACCCCGGGTCACCGGTGCTCGTCACCACCGTCGGGGTCGCCGCGCCCGTCGACCGACGCGGTGGCTCCCCGAGCGAGGACGACGGCTTCTGGCACCGCATGAACCCGGGCTTCGCGGCGGCCCTGTCCGGCTACGGCGAGCTCGTGGTGGAGAACGACGCCAACCTCGCCGCCATCGCGGAACGCGCGCGTGGCGCCGGGGACTCCTTCGCGGCGCTCCTGTCCGGCGAACGGTTCGGCGCCGGGCTCATCGTCGACGGTGTCCTGCTGCGGGGGACGCACGGCGGCGCCGGTGAACTGCGCATCCTCAACATCGTCGAGGGCGTCGGCACCCCGGAGGGCCTCGGTGCCGCGTGCCGGACGCTCGCCGCCGCGGCACGCGCCGCCGGGCGGATCCTGCCGGGCACGCCGCTCGCGACGGCTGCGTCCGAGCCGCGGGTGCTCGATGCGCCGATGGTCTTCGCCGCGGCGGAGGCCGATGACCCGGTCGCGCTCGAGATCGTCGAGCGGCTCGCCGAACGGCTCGCGAAGGCCTGCATCGTGCTCGGGAGCCTGCTCGACATCGAGCGCGTGCACGTCGCGGGTGCGATCGCCCGTCCTGCCGAGCGGGTGATCCGGCGGGCGAACGCCCTGCTGCAGGCCGGTGCGTTCCGCCCGGTGCCCGAGGTGGTCGCGTCGCAGCTCGGTGCCGACGTGGTGCTCGTCGGGGCTGCGCAGCGCGCCCTCGACACCGTCCGGGCGCACCCGCTCGCGTTCAGCCTGCCCGCCGCGGCGCGCGAGCGGACCGTCGCCACGACAGGATCTGTCGGAGGGTGACCTTCGAGCCGTACTGCGCCACCGAGTGCCGGAACAGGTACTCGGCGAACCAGAGGAGCAGCCCGGCCACGACGAACACCTCGACGATCGTGCCGACGGACTCGGCCGGTGACAGCGACCCGACGGCGTTCCGCACCATCGCGGTGACCGGCGTGAACGTCGGGAACCAGGTGAAGACCGCCACCACGGGCGACGACGGGCTCGTCATCACGAAGAACGCCGCGTAGAGCGGGATGATCAGGGAGAAGATCGCGGCGGACTGCAGGGCTGATGCGTCCTTGATCGTCGGGACGGCGGCCCCGACGGCGACGAAGAGCGCCGAGGCGAGCAGGACCCCACCGATGAGCAGCAGCGCGCCGACGACCATCCGCCAGGGGTCGACGACCACGTGCCCGACCCGGCTCGCGAGCAGCGGGACCACGACGACGAGCGACAGCAGCCCGGGCACGATGAAGACCCCGATCTGGACGAGTCCGACCAGGAGCATCGCGATGACCTTGCCGCGGATGAGGTCCCCGGCGGTCACCGTCGTCAGGATCATCTCGGAGATCCGGTTCTCCTTCTCCTCGACGACCACCGTCACCATGCGCGCGGCGAGCAGCAGCACGAGGCCGAAGAACGCCGCCAGGTAGACCAGGGGCGGCAGGATCGACAGCCAGCCGGGTGCCACCTTCCCCGCGGCGTAGGCGGTCACGTCGGTGTCCGGCGGCGACCGGAGGATCCGCACCGCCTCGGCGTCGCCCACGTTCCCCGCGACGCTCTGCTCGAGCACCCGTCCCGCGAGGGACGAGTAGGCGCTGTTCTCGAACAGTCCCCGGTCCTTCGCCACGACGCTGATCGGCTCGGTCGACGGCGAGGCCGGGAACACGACGAGCGCGTCGAGTCGTCCGGCGACGACCGCGGCCCGGTCAGCGGACTCGTCCGTCGACGGTGTCCCACCCCACCGTGCCGCCACCCGCTCGGAGACGAGGCCGGAGTGGTCGACGTAGTGGAACGGCGTCTTCTCGGCGGACGAGCCCCGCACGACCGAGTCCGTGCCGGCCGCCTGACCGACTCCGACGAGCAGTGACACCACGACGATCACGAACGGCAGGGCGAGCGTGCCGATCCAGAACGCGGGCTTCTTGACGGCGCGGACGAACTCGAACCGGACGACGGTGCCGAGGCGGCTCACTGCGCGGCTCCGACCGTGGCACCGGTGCGTTCCTCGGCGCCGGCGTCGTGTCCGTACACCTGGACGAAGATCTCGTCGAGCGGGATGCGGCGCATCTCGAAGCCGGTCACGTGCGCTCCGGCACCGACCAGGGCCGCGAGGACGTCGGACCCGTCCGCTGCGGCGGCCGAGGTCGGGACGAGGTAGGCGACGTGTCCCTCGTGGCGGGCGAGGCGCCAGAGCGGGGACCGTGGCACCGGCCCCTCGAGCGAGACCTTCGCCACGGCGCCCCCGAACGCGTCCTGCACCTCGGGGATGGTGCCGTACGCCGCGGCGACGCCGTCCCGGAGGAGCAGGATCCGGTCGCAGAGGCGCTCGACCTCGTCCATGTGGTGCGTCACGAGGACGACCGTCGCACCCTCGGCCTTCCGCTCGTCGACCAGGTCGAGCAGGAGCCGACGGTTCACCGGGTCCAGGCCCTTCGTCGGCTCGTCGAGGATGAGCAGCCGGGGGTGGTCCATGATCGTGATGCCGAGCTGCACCTTCTGCTGCTGTCCGCCGGAGAGCTTGTCGATCCGCAGCTTGGCCTTGTCCGCGAGGCCGACCCGTGCCAGGTAGTCCATCGACCACCTGGTCGAGGCCGCGCGCGGCATCCCGCGGAGTGCCGCGAAGTACGTCATCACGTCGATGACGGACTCCTTCCGGTACAGCCCGCGTTCCTCCGGCAGGTACCCGATCCCACCCGTCGACGGACGGTACGGGCGCCCGTCGATCGTCAACGCGCCCGCTGACGGCGTCGTGATGCCGAGCAGCGCCCGGATGGTCGTGGTCTTGCCCGAGCCGTTGCTGCCGAGCAGTCCGAACGTCTCGCCGGGGGTGACGTCGAACGACAGACCGTCGATGACGGTCCGGTCCCCGAACCGCATGACGAAGTCCTGCACGCTGATGCTCGCACCGGCCATGCGACCCCCTTCTCGTGACGCCGACACTACCGGCCGCGGTGCCGTGGTCCTCGGCGGATCCCGGCCGTCCGCGGCTACGGCGTGCGGAGCGTGTCGTCCGCGTCGGACGACACCGGCTCCTCCGGGGTCCAGCCGTACCAGCGACCGTCGATCTCGGCCGTGATGCGACCGTCACCGCAGGTCACGAGGTCGGTGGTCGGGAGCGACTCCGGCAGGAAGCCCGCCGTCATCGCCGGGCCGCCGTGCGTCCCCTCGACCGGGGTGCACGCAGCCGTGTCGACGCCGTCCTCGGACGAGAACGCGATCACGTACCCCGGGTTGCTGGTGTCCAGACGCACGTCGATGTCCTCGGCGTCGCGCGGCACCCACGTCGGCATGAACCACGCGGCGTCCTGCGAGGTCGCCTTCGACGGGGCGTCCGTGTAGCTGGCGTAGTGCCGCTGCTGCTCGGGCATGGACTGCTCGATCATGCTGCAGCCGGTGAGGCTCGCGACGACGAGGCCCGCCCCGAGGACGGCGACGGCGGCGGTGTGGGCAGGACGGCTGGTGCGCTGGGTGGTCATGCATCCATGGTCGCGCCGGCATCTGTCCGCTGACATACGGTGGCCCACCGGGACGAGGGTGGGGGAAACCCCCGCCCGAGGACTGCGGGCGGGAGCGCGGGTACCGTCCTGGACATGGCCGACGTGATCCACGCCGCCGACATCGGGATCGACCTGTCGGACGGCAAGCCCCAGCAGCTGTACCGGTGGTTCCTCGCGAGCATGCTCTTCGGCAGACCGATCCGGCAGGAGCAGGCAGCCCAGACCTACCGGGTGCTCATCGACCACGGGTTCACCAGCCCGGGCAGGTTCGGTGGGGTCGGGCACGAGCGGCTCCGGAAGGTGCTCGACGAGGGTGGGTACGGGCGGTTCGACCACCAGATGACGGACGCCCTGCACGAGACCATGCACACGCTCGACGCCGACGAGGGATCGGTGTCGCACCTGGTGAAGTCCGCCGGGTCACGCTCGGAGCTCCGCGAGCGCCTCGGATCGCTGAAGGGCGTCGGGCCGAAGACCATCGAGATCTTCCTCCGGGACGTCCCGGACGCGCTCCTTCCGGAGTGACGGCGGCGGCCGTCGGGGGCAGCTCCCTCGAGCCCGGCGGTCCGCCCCACCGTGTTCGGCTAGCGTCGAGGCCATGCAGCCTCCCGTCCCCGGCACGCTCCGCATCCTGCACCTCTCGGACACGCACCTCACCGGCGACGGCGCGCTCCACCAGGGCACCGTCGACACCACGGCCGCGCTCGACGCGCTGCTCGAACGGCTCGACGTCGTCGAGGGCGTCGGGCTCGTCGTCGTCTCGGGCGACGTCTCCGAGGACGGCAGTCCCGAGTCCTACGCCGTGCTCCTCGAGCGCGTCGGAGGATGGGCAGCGCGCCACGGTGCAGCACTCGTCACCGTCCCGGGCAACCACGACCTGCGCGAGGGCTTCCGGCAGGTGCTCGCGAACGGGCACGTCCTCGGCGACGGCGGCCGTCCGCTCATGCACACGATGGAGCACCACCCGCCGACGGTGCCCGTGTGGGGCCAGTCGCTCGTCGCGGGGCGCCGCGTCGTCACGATCGACACGAGCGTCCCCGGCTCCGGACACGGCGAGGTGAGCGAGGACTCGCTCGGTCGCCTCCGTGCGGCGCTCGCCGACGACTCCGGTGCACCGCACGGCTCCGTCGTCGTGCTCCACCACCCGCCGCTGCCGGCGCCGACCGCCCTGCACGAGGCGCTCCGGCTGCAGAACCCCGCGGCGCTCGCGGAGGTCCTCCGCGGCAGCGACGTCCGGGTCGTACTCGCCGGGCACTACCACCACCACTTCGTCGGGAGCATCGGCGGGGTACCGGTCCTCGTCGCGCCGGGCGTCGCCAACGACACCGACGTGATCGGTGCCTACGGGGAGGAGTCCGCGTACATCGGGACCGGCGCGCTCGTCGTCGACCTCGCCGAGGACGGCACGCTGTGGTCGACACCGGTGCGCGTGCCCGTCGCCGGTGCCGACCAGGTCGCGGTCCACCATGACGCCGACGCCGTCGCGCGGATCATCGCGGCGGTCGGACCGCGCTGACGGCACGGGCTCCGCACCGGCGGGTCCGCCGTCCCTCGACTGGTCGCAACACCCCGCTCACGTCCGTCGACCGGTCACAATCCGTCGGTCGCGGCGTCCCGCGTCGACGTTCTCCGACCGCTCGACGTCGAGCATGCGGGGTGTCGTGACCGCTCGGAAGGGGGTCCGCGCACGTCGGCGCAGGAGCCGGCCGCGGCGACCCCGCGTGCACGCGACCGGCGGGGCGGGGCTGCACCGAGCCTCCAGTCCGGGGACCCGGCCGCCGGCCTTCGGTACCCCGCACGTTCGGGATGTTCCGCGCCTTCCGGTGTAGGCCGGTGCAACAACGTCCGAAGGAGTGCGCCATGCGAACCGGCAGTGCAGTGCAGTACGACCGCTACGGCGGATTCGACGTCGTCGAGGTCGTCGACCAGCAGCGACCGGAGCCCGGACCCGGCGAGGTCGTCGTCGAGGTGTCCGTCGCCGGCCTGAACCACATCGAGCGGTTCCTCCGCGAGGGACGGCTCCGTGAGTTCGTGGACGTCGAATTCCCGGCACGGCAGGGCGTGGACTTCGCCGGCGTGGTCGCGTCCACGGGGAGTGGGGTCCGCGATCTGCACGTCGGTGACGAGGTGATGGGGCATGCACCACACGGTGGGTCGCACGCGACCTGGGTCGTCGTCCCGCGCGGAGCGGTGGTGAAGAAGCCGTCCGGCATGACCTTCGAGGTCGCCGGCAGCCTCTACCTGGCGGGGTGCACGGCGCTGTCCGTGGTCCGTTCGCTGAAGCTCGGACCGGATGACACGGTCGTGGTCAGTGCAGCGGCCGGTGGCGTCGGGCACATCGAGTGTCAGCTCGCGCGGGACGCCGGCGCGACGGTGATCGGCCTCGGCAGCCCTCGGAACCACGACGCTCTCCGGCAGATCGGCGTGCTGCCGGTGGCCTACGGTGACGGTGAGGAAGACCGGATCGCGGAGATCGCCGCGGGACGGCCGATCACCGCCTTCATCGACAACCGCGAGCACGGCGAGAACGTCGCGCTCGCGAAGCGGCTGGGGGTCGACGACCGGCGCTTCGTGTCGAGCGAGGACCGCCGCGACCTGGAGATCCGGTTCCTGCGGGCGCCGGGCGACGACGTCGAGGCGTGCGAGATGCTCGAGACCCTCGGCGACCTCGTCCAGCGCCACAAGGTGCAGTTCATCATCTCCGGGTACTACCCGTTCGAGTACATCGTCGACGCGTACGAGGACCTCGCCGAGATGCACTCTCGGGGCAAGGTCGTCGTCGGGATGCAGCCCGTGGAGACCGGTTCGCGTCTGCACTGGTACAAGTCGGAGAAGTCCCGCGACCTGCGGGACCCGGTGCCCCGCCCCGAGGCGCGGTGACGCGTCAGCTCAGGACGTCCTTCGTCGCGAAGCGCCCGTACGCCAGGGTGCCGAAGACGGCGACGTAGCCGAGCTGCAGCAGAGCGTTGCTGCCGAACGAGTCGAACGCGATCGGGTCGCGGAGCAGGTCGCCGAACCCGAGCCACTGGTGCGAGAACAGGAACGGGTGCAGCCAGTCGAGCTGCGGCAGCTGATCCAACACCTGCGAGGCACCCGCCAGCACGACGGTCGCGGCCATCGCCCCGACCGGGACGTTCGTGAGCGACGACGCGAACAGTCCGATCGCGGACAGACCGAGCATCGACAGCGTCGCGTACAGGGCGAGCAGCACGGCCCGGCCGGCGTACGACCAGCCGTCGACCTGCGTGCCCGAGAGCAGCGTGACCGGGCCGATCGGGAACAGGAGCGCGCCGATCGCCGCACCCACGACCACGATGAGCAGCGTCGCCGCGAGGCAGAACGCCACCGCCCCGGCGAACTTGACGAGGATGAAGCGCAGTCGACCCGTCGGGGCGACGAGCAGGTAGCGGATCGTGCCGTGGCTCGCCTCCCCGGCGACCGTGTCACCCGCGACGACCCCGACGGTCAGCGGCAGGAACAGCGGGATCGACACGGTGAGCGCGGTGAAGGACACGAACAGGCCGTTGTTGGTGATGTCACCGAGGAACGCCGGGCCGCCGGAGTCGCCGTCGGTGGTCAGCCGCACCGCGACGGCGATGAGGATCGGCACCAGCGCCAGCGCACCGAGCATCGCCCAGGTCCGGCGACGGCGGAACACGAGGGCGAGTTCCGAACCGAGCAGGGCGAAGGCGCGGGACGGCCGGGCAGGACGTGCGCCGACGTCGGACGGGGCGGCCGTCGGCGCTCCACCTGCTGACGGTGCGGCAGCGCCGGGTCCTGCGGGCTGGTGCGGCGAGCGCTCAGGCTGCGACATCGAACCCCTCTCCGGTGAGGGCGACGAAGAGGTCCTCGAGCGTGCCGCCGCCGACGACGAACCCGCGGACGCGGACGTCGGCGCGGACGAGCTCGGTCGCGATCGTCTCGGGCAGGAGCGAGTCCGGCAGGTCGGCGACGAGCGCGTCGGCACCGCCCTCGTGGCGCGGGGTCAGGCCGAGCCGCATCAGCACGGACCCGGCCTGTCCGAGGTCGGGCGTCCGGACCGTGACCGTCCGGGCGCCGGCCGACCGGAGCTCGTCGAGCGGGCCCTGCGCGACGAGACGCCCGGTGCGCATGACGCCGGCGTGCGTGCACACCTGCTCGATCTCGGCGAGCAGGTGGCTCGACACGAACACCGTCGTGCCGTCGTCGGCGAGGGAGCGGATGAGGCTCCGGACCTCACGCGTGCCCTGCGGGTCGAGGCCGTTCGTCGGCTCGTCGAGCACCAGGAGTTCGCGTGGCGAGAGCATCGCGTTCGCCAGCCCGAGCCGCTGCTTCATGCCGAGCGAGTACGCGTGCGCCTTCTTGTCGGCCGCGTGTGACAGCCCGACGCGGTCGAGGGCCTCGGCGACCCGGGTCTTCCGCGTCCGCGGGTCCGACGTGGGGTCCGCGGCGTCGAAGCGGCTGAGGTTCGCCCGGCCGGACAGGTACGGGTAGAACGCCGGACCCTCGACGAGGGCGCCGACGCGCGGCAGCACGCTGTGCAGGGACTTCGGCATCGGCTCGCCGAGGACCTCGATGCTGCCGCCCGTCGCCGAGGACAGGCCGAGCAGCATCCGGATGGTCGTCGTCTTGCCGGACCCGTTCGGCCCGAGGAACCCGAAGACCGCCCCGCGGGGCACCGCCAGGTCGATGCCGTCGACCGCCCGCTGCTTGCGGAACACCTTCTGGAGGCCCGTGGTGCGGATCGCGAGGTCGGTGTCAGCCGTCGACTCGGCCGGGTCCACCGCCGTGGTCGCCGTCACGCTCACTTCGCGGCGGCGACCAGGGAGGAGACCGGCACGGCGCCGACGAGGACGCGGCCGTCGTCGGTCAGGTAGACCGAGACGAGGGACGTCTGGATCGCGCGGCCGCCGTCGACCGCCTTCGTGAGCTGGTTCAGCAGCGTCGTGCCGTCGTCACCGAGGCCCGACTGGTCGGCCGTGCCCGCCGGGAGCTGGGCGATGGTGTCCCATCCCGTCCCCGTGACGGTGGGGGCGTCGCCCTCGTGGCCGTGACGCGCGCCCGTGCCGGCGTGGTGGCCGGAAGCGTCGGAGAGGTCCTTCGTGGTGACCTTCGCGTTCGACGGCGGCGTGAAGTCGAACAGGCGCGACGCCGGCGCGCCGTACTGCAGGCTCGTGAAGCCCACCTGGAACGCGGGCTCGGACTGCCCCTTCGCCCGGACCGTCGCACGGAGCGGCAGCCCGGTCTGCTTGTCGACGGCGAGCTGCACGCTCCCGACGAGCGTGTCCGAGGACTTCGGGGTGAGGACGAGCTGCCAGGCGTCGTGCCCGGCGACGCTGGTCGACGTCGGCTTGGCGACCGACGTGCTCGGGGTGATCGCCTCGATGGCCTGCTTCGCGACGTCCGACGGGGTCGTCGTGCCGTCCTCGAAGGACTTCTGCGCGCCCGACGGCAGGACGACGTGGGTGGCTTCGCGCTCCTTCGAGTCCCAGGTCCAGACGTCGCTGCCGTTGCGGACGAGGTCCTGCTCGGCGAGCTGCTCGGTGACCTGCACGCGCTGCTTGGTCGTGCCGTCCGCGTAGACCCGCGCGGTGTGCGAGGAGGTGAGCATGCCGAGGACGTCAGACGCGTTGCCCTCGAGCGAGGAGCCGCCGGAGCCGGTGGGGAGTTCGGGGAGCCCGAGGTCGCTCGACTGCGCGAGCTTGCCCGAGTACTGCGCGTCGGAGGACTTCGCGACGCTCGCGATCACGTCGGCCGCGCTCGGGTTCGTCCCGGCGACGGGGGCGTTCGCGGCACTGGCGAGCGCGGGAGCTGCGACGGCACCGGCGACGACGACCGGTGCGATGAGTGCGGGCAGCCAGGCGGACTTCTTCATCGAGCATCTCCTCGGGTGGTGCGCCTCCTCGGCTGGAGCGTCGGAGTGGTCAGCAGGATAGGTCCGACAACCGACAGTCCGCTGAGCACGCTGCGCTGGGCGGTTCCGGTGGCCGGGCTACGATCGCGGTGTCCGTCCGCCCTGAGGGAAGGCCCGCTCCATGTCCGCCGAACCCGCTCCCGCCGACGCCGGACGAGCCCGGTTCCCGCTCGACACGGTGTACCAGGCGGCGCGGATGTACTACCTCGAGGACGCCACGCAGGGGGCCATCGCCTCCCGCCTCGGTGTCTCCCGCCCGACGGTCTCGCGGCTGGTGGCCGAGGCCCGGAAGGCCGGGCTCGTCCGCATCGAGGTCGTGGACCCGTTCCAGGACGAGACCGCGGTGCTCGCGGAGCGGCTCCAGGTGGCGCTCGGGCTCCGCGCCGTGCACCTCGCCCCGGTGACCCACACCGCCACGCTCGGTGCCGACCTCGCCGCCCCCATCGCGGCCGCCGTCGACGGCATGACCCTCGTCCCCGGCGATGCGGTGCTGATGTCCTCCGGTCGGACGGTGTACGACGTCGCGCACGCGGGCATGCCGCCGCTCGCGGGGATCCAGCTCGTCCCGACCGTCGGCGGACAGGCCGATCCGCTGCCGTGGTTCCAGACGAACGAGATCACCCGGACCGCTGCCGAGCGGTCGAGCGCGATCCCGGCCTTCCTCTTCGCGCAGGCCCTGCCGTCCGAGGCGATGCGGGCCTCCCTGGACGACGACCCCGCGTTCCAGCACGTGATCGGCCTCTGGGGCCGGGCGAAGGGCGCCGTCCTGGGCATCGGGGCGCCGGTCCCGACCCGGGACGCCCTCGCCCGCGGGCTCCCGGTCGAGGACGCCGCCTTCGAGCAGGCCGCCGGGGACGTCTGCCTCAACTTCTACATGCCGGACGGGTCGGCGGTCGAGTTCGCCGGGAGCGACCGGATGGTGCGGACGTCCCGCGAGGTCCTCGCGGCGATCCCGCACGCCGTCGGGGTCGCGGTCGGGGAGTCCAAGGTGACGAGCATCATCGGGGCCGTGCGGGGGCGGCTGGTGAACGAGCTCGTGACCGACGCCGCGACGGCCCGCGCCCTGCTCGACGCACTCGCCTGACGCGGGCGGGCGGGCCGAGCGCGCCGGCGGACCGGCTCGGTGGGTCGACTCGGAACGACACTGTCGTCCGGCTCGGTGGGTCGACTCGGAACGACACTGTCGTCGTCGTACGACAGCGACACTGTCGTTCCGTGCCGACGCGGATGGTTGCGCGCGCGGGGGAGCGACACGGTCGACGTCGTACGACAGCGACGATGTCGTTCCGAGTCGACCCGGGCCGAGTCGACCCGAGCCACTGGCTGGCTGCTCCGCGCGCTCAGTCCTGCCCGTGTTCGTGCTCGAACGCCGGCCACACCGGGAACGGGTCCGCCCACGTGCGCCAGAGCGCCGGCCCGGCGAGGAGCTCCTCCGGCGTGAGCAGCGCCCCGTCGAGCGCGCGTTCGATGCCCGACACGTCCAGGCGCTCCCCGACGAACCAGATCGCCTGACCCACGGGAGCGTCCTCGTCCCACGACGGGTTGGCGGTGGGGTCCAGCGCGAGCATCGCACCGAAGCTCGACCACGACCCCACGTGGTCCGGTCGTGACGCCAGGCAGAAGAATCCGCGTGACCGGAGGACCCTCCCGTTCACGCCGGCAGCGAGGTCGTCCCCGATCACCGACGCGAGCCGCCCGGGGTGGAACGGCAGCGGTTCCCGGTACCGGAGCGTGACGAGGTCGTCGCACGCCCCGCGACCGAGGTCGGCCCCGCTCGAGAGCGCCCGCATCCACCCGGCACCGGACGCGAGCAGCCGGGCAGCTCCACCGTTGGACGCGGGGAGGTCCGACGCGGAGCGCACGCTGTCGAGGGCGACGATCAGCGCGTGCGGCGCCAGCCGGTGCAGCAGGGCCACGAGGGCCCGCCGCCGCCGACCGGTCAGCCCCGCGAACCGGTCCAGGGCGATCACCGTCGAGTACTCGACGAGCGCGGTCACGCGGTCGGCGGCGAGGAACGCGTCGTCGACGTCGGACCAGAGCAGGTGCGCGACCTCGTCGGCCCGGAGCACGGTGACGGCATGGCGGAGGACCCGGTCGTCGCCGTGCTCGCTCATCGCCGCGTTCGCGAGCAGCATCCCGACCGCGCGCGTGTCGGCGTCCGGGGCCAGGGTCACGACGAGGTGGTGCTCGGCGTCCGGACCGCAGACCCGGTCGAGCTGGTCCGTCCGCGACGCGATCTCCCGGGCGGCAGCGAAGGCGCTCCCCGTCACGTGCAGGCGGTGACTCCGCGCACCCGGCCCGCCCAGACGACCGCCGGTCGACTCCGGTGCGGCGATCCGGGTGGCGAGACGGTCGGCGTCGACCTCGTGGAGCGCGGACACGAGCGTGATGACGGCGGATCGCATGTCCGCTACTGTACATGATTACCGTTCTCAACAAGGAGCTCGTCATGAAGGTCCGCAACTCCCTCAAGTCCCTGAAGAAGATCCCCGGCTCCCAGGTCGTGCGCCGTCGTGGTCGGGTGTACGTGATCAACAAGCAGAACCCCCGGTGGAACACCCGCCAGGGGTGACCGCGTCCGTAGGGTGGCAGCATGCGACTGTTCCTGATCCGCCACGGCCAGACCCCCGCCAACGTCTCCGGCGTCCTCGACGCCGAGGTCCCCGGGCCCGGCCTGACGGACCTCGGGCAGCAGCAGGCCGCAGCGCTGCCGGCAGCCCTGGCGGACCGCGGCATCGAGCGGCTCTTCGTGTCGAGCATGGTCCGGACGCACGTCACCGCGGCACCCCTCGCGTCGGCGCTCGGCATCGAGCCCGTCGAGCTCCCCGGGCTCCGTGAGATCGAGGCGGGGGACCTGCAGGGCCGGCGGGACGAGACCTCCGTGCAGCGTTACCTCGCGGCGTGCTACGCGTGGGCGTCGGGGGAGCGCGAGGCGCGGATGCCGGGTGCGGAGACCGGCGAGGACTTCTTCGACCGCTACGACGACGCGGTTCGCCAGATCGAGGAGACCGGCGCTGCAGTCGCGGCGGCGTTCAGCCACGGCGCGGCGATCCGGATCTGGGCCGCGGTGACGGCGCAGAACACGCCGAACGACCTCGGCGCGAGCCGGCACCTGGAGAACACCGGCGTCGTCGAGCTCGAGGGGTCGACGGCCGACGGGTGGCGCCTGGTCGACTGGGCCGGTGAGCCGATGGGCGGCGACGACCTCATCGACCGGACCGCGCAGGACCCGACCGGCGAGCGGTTCTAGACCGGGCGTGCAGCGGGAGACCGGGCGCGCAGCGGGAGACCGGGCGCGCAGCGGGAGACCGGGCGCGCGGCGGGAACCCGGGCGCGCAGCGGGGACCCGGCCACGGCCTGGCGGCCCGGCCACAGACGGAGGGGAGGCCCGGTGCCAGCTGGCACCGGGCCTCCCGTCCGTCAGTGGGTCGTGATCAGGCGCGCGCCGTCGCGGTCGTGAGCGGCACGATCACGCCGTGCGACTCGCGCAGCACGTCGAGGGTGCGCTGGACCTCGTCCGCACGCTCCTCCGTCGTCCAGCCGAGCGCCTCGGCGAGCACGTCCGCCAGTTCGTCGAGCAGGTCGATCGTGACCCCGCCGACGAACGCCAGGTTCGTACGGCGCAGCACGACGTCGATCAGGTGGACCGCCTGCTCGTGCTCGGCGAAGTACGCGACCTCGGCGCGGGTGAGCGCGGGGTCGGACTCCAGCGGTTCGACGGGGCCGTTCGTCAGGACGTCGACGACCTCGGCGGCGCGGGTGCCGTACCGCTCGAGCAGGCCCTCGACCAGGTGCTCGTCGAGTCCGTCGCGGTGCGACTTGACCCACAGCGCGCGCTGGGCGTCCGTCGTCGGGAACTCCTTGCCACCGCCGATCGGCATACCGGTCGTGTCGACCTTGCGGGCGACGCCGAGCTTCGTCGTGGCCTCGGTGGACAGGTGCGCGGCGAGGGCACGGAACGTCGTCCACTTGCCGCCGACGAGCGAGAGCACGGTGCTGTCCGGCAGGCCGGCGATCGGGGTGTCGACGATCCGGTAGTCACGCGACACGAAGCCGGGGGCGGTGTCCTCGTGGCGGGGGAGCGGGCGGATGCCCGAGTAGCTGTAGACGATGTGGTCACGGGTGACCTCGATCTGCGGGAAGACGTGCTTCACGAGCCCGAAGAAGTAGTCGATCTCCTCCTCGGTCGTCGTGACCGGCTTCGACGGGTCGGCGTCGATGTCGGTCGTGCCGATGAGCACCCGGCCCTTGAGTGGGTAGATCAGCACGATGCGGCCGTCGTCGTTCTCGAAGAAGAGCTCGCGGCCCTTGGTGGCCTCGAGCAGTTCGTCGTTGTGCACGACGATGTGGGAGCCCTTCGTGCCACCCATGTACTTCGTCTCGCCGCCGAACGCGCCGTTCGTCAGGTCGGTCCACGGTCCGGAGGCGTTGACGACGACGTCCGCGGTGAACACGAACTCCTCGCCGGTCTCGCGGTCGCGCAGCAGCACGCCGCCGTCGCGGGTCCCCGCGGCCTCGACGTAGTTCGTGGCGCGGGCGGTCGCGGCGGAGCCGGTCCCGGTGCCGGCGGCGAGGCCGTCCTTGAGCACGTCGAGCGCCAGACGCTCCGGCTCGTGCACGCTGGCGTCGTAGTAGGTGCCCGTGTACTTGAGGTCGCGGTTGAGGGCCGGCATGTCCTCGAGCGCCGCCTTCTTGGTGCGGAAGACGTGCTTCGGGACGGAGCCGCCGTCGCGCGAGAAGGAGTCGTAGATCGTCATGCCGATCTTGATGAGCATCGCGCCGCGCTCCTTGGTGGAGCGCTGCTTGTGCGTGAGCATCCGCAGCGGGGCGTTCATGATGCCGGAGAACGTCGAGAAGATCGGCATCGTCGTCTGCAGCGGCTTGACGTAGTGCGGGGCGATCCGGATCAGGCCGTTGCGCTCCTGCACGCTCTCGCGCACCAGGCGGAACTCGCCGTTCTCGAGGTAGCGGATGCCACCGTGGATCATGTGGCTCGACGCCGCTGAGGCGCCGGAGGCGTAGTCGCCGCGCTCGACGAGCGCGACGTCGACGCCCTGGAGGGCGAGGTCGCGGAAGGTGGCGATGCCGTTGATGCCGCCACCGACGATGAGGACCTGGGCGTTGGGGCGCTCGGTGAGCGAGGTCACCGTGCGTCGGGGCTGCGTCGTCTTCGACATGTGCGTACGCGTCGCTTTCTGGTCGGTTCGCTGGTGTTACAGATCGATCGTGCGCCTCGGTGAACGAGCGGGCAACTTGCGTGCACGAACGTGCAGAACACCTGTGGCGCGGCCCGGAACGGGGGACGGGAGGCTCGACCGGGCTTGCAGACGCCCTGCACGTCCGTGCATGGTTGCTCCATGACCCCGTGGACGCGAACGGACGGAGTGGTCCGGTGAGCGACGCAGCACAGCCCATGCGCACGCAGCAGGCACTGCGTGCCGCCCACCTGTACTACCTGCAGGACCTGACGATGGACGCGATCGCCGACGAGCTCGGCACGTCGCGGTCCTCGGTGTCCCGGCTGCTGAAGCACGCCAGGGACACCGGGCTCGTCGACATCCAGATCCGCTCGCCCCTCGACCAGGCCGCCGCGCTCAGCCGGAACATCCGTGCGCGCTTCGGGGTGCACGCGCACGTCGTGCCGGTGCCGGACCACACGAGCGACGTCGACCGGCTCGAGCGGGTCGCACTGTCGGCCGCGCGGATCCTGACGCAGTACATCGAGTCGAACATGGTCGTCGGCCTTTCGTGGGGCTCGACGGTGAGCGCCGTCAGCCGGTACCTCGTGCCGAAGACCACGCACGGCACGACCGTCGTGCAGGTGAACGGCGCCGCGAACACCCGCACGACGGGCATCGTGTACGCCTCGGAGATCCTCCGGCGCTTCGGCGAGGCCTACGGTGCACTCGTCCAGCAGTTCCCGGTCCCGGCGTTCTTCGACGACCCTGCGACGAAGGAGGCCCTGTTCCGCGAACGCTCGATCCGCCGCGTGCTCGACCTGCACGAGCGCATGGACGTCGTCGTGTTCGGTGTCGGCGCGCCGCAGGCCCCCGTCCCCTCGCACGTGTACTCGGGCGGCTACCTCGACCCCGCCGACCGCGAGGAACTCACGACGGCGAAGGTCGTCGGCGACGTCTCGACCGTGTTCTACCGCGCCGACGGGTCGTGGCGGGACATCGGTGTGAACGCCCGCGCGGGCGGACCCGACCTGGACACGATCAAGCGGGCACCCCGGCGGATCTGCGTCGTCGCCGGGCGGGGCAAGGCCGCGTCGCTCAAGGGGGCACTCGCCGCCGGTCTGGTCACCGACCTCATCCTCGACGAGAGCATCGGACAGGCGATCCTGCAGCCCTGACGACATCGATGTCGGTGGTCGGAAGTACCGTCGTGCCCATGCATGATCGCCAGAGCTCTCGGTGGTTCCGGCGCCTCGCCGGCACCGACGTCGACGACGCGCTCGCGTTCTTCGCCGCCGACTACGGACTGCGCACCCCGACGGTGCGGCGGACGTCCGCCAGCACCAAGTGGGACTTCGCCGGGGTCGGGGACGGCCGCATGTCGCTGCGGACCTCCCGGCTCGGAGTCGACCTGCACTGCGAGAGCTTCGTCGAGGACGCCTTCGTCATCGCGTGGGTCCGGTCGGGCTCCAGCACGATGACGGCCGGCGGCGAGAGCGTCGACCTCGAACCCGGCGTCCCCGTGGTGCTCCCGACGGAGAGCGTCTACGAGATCCACCAGCGGGACGTCGCGCTGAGCGTGGTGCACCTCGACCGGACCTTCGTGACGGGGCTCGCCGGTGACCCCGCGTTCACCTTCGACCCGCTGCGTCGCCCGTCCGCCGACGGCATGCGGCTGTGGCGCTCGACCGTGCAGCAGCACTCGTCGCGCTGGCTCGACATGGACCACGAGCTCGACGAGCTCGCACGGCGCGACATCGCCGAGGCGTTCTCGTCGGCGGCGCTCCGGGCGTTCCCGCAGCGCGCGAGCTGGCGCTCCTCGATCGCGGGCAACGGCCCGGAGCACGAGCGGCTCCGGCGTGCGCTCGAGTTCGTGCACGCCCATGCGAACGAGGCGATCGGCACGCCGGAGATCGCCGCTGCGGCAGGACTCAGCGCGCGCGGTCTGCAGCAGTCCCTGCGGCGCCACCTCGACCAGACCCCGGGCGAGCTCCTGCGCGAGGTCCGTCTCGAGGGGGCGCACACCGACCTCCGGCGTGCCGACCGCGACGAGCTGTCCGTCGCGGAGATCGCCCGCTCCTGGGGGTTCGGGCACCTCGGGCGCTTCTCCGCCGCCTACCGGTCCCGGTTCGGCGAACTCCCGAGCGAGTCGCTCCGCAGTCGCGTCTGAGCCGCATCCGTCTCGGTAGCGTTGCCGTCATGGACACCGTCGTCGCCCGTCTCCGTTCCGCGCTGGACGATCCGCGGGGTGCGGTCGTCCTCGACGACGACCCGGTGCTCGACGCCGTGCGGACGGACAAGTCCGGCTGGGTCGCCTCCGGGCGTCCGGCGGCGGTCGTCGAGGCGCGGACGGTCGCGCACGTGCAGGCGACGCTCCGGACCTGCAACGACCTCGGCGTCCCCGTCGTCCCGCGCGGCGCCGGGACCGGACTGGCCGGCGGCGCGAACGGAACCGACGGCTCGGTCGTGCTGAGCGTCGCCCGGATGGACCGCATCCTCGAGGTCTCGGTGGAGGACGAACTCGCCGTCGTCGAACCCGGGGTGCTGAACGGGGCACTCAACGCCGCCGTGGCACCGCTCGGGCTCCGGTTCGCACCCGACCCCGCGAGCGCGGCGATCGCGAGCGTCGGCGGGAACATCGCCACGAACGCAGGAGGACTGCGGTGCGTGAAGTACGGCGTGACGCGGGAGGCCGTGCTCGGGCTCGACGTCGTGCTGGCGGACGGACGGCTCGTCTCGACCGGACACCGCACCGTCAAGGGCGTGACCGGACTCGACCTGACGGCGCTCCTCGTCGGGTCGGAGGGCACCCTCGGTGTGGTCGTCGGGGCCACCGTGCGGCTGGTCCCCGTCCCGCCGGGGGAGCCCGCGACGCTCGGTGCGGTCTTCCCCGACGTCCGTGCCGCCGCTGCCGCCGCCGCCGCGGTGGTCCGCGGTCCGGAACGGCCGTGCACCGTCGAACTGCTCGACGCCGATGCGCTCGCCGGGATCGCGGCGTACCTCGGGCCGGACCTCGTCGCCGAGACGGTGGGGGACGTCTCCGGCGGCGGAGCGTTCCTCCTCGTCGAGTTCGACGGCGTGGGCGCAGCCGCGGCGGCCCGCGGAGCCGAGCCGGTCCTCCAGTCCGGCGGCGCCCACGTCCGCCGTGCACGCGACCAGGCGGAGCGCGAGCGCCTGCTGACCGTCCGCCGGTCCTTCCACGCCGCCATGGAGGCGCGGGGGCGCGTGCTCATCGAGGACGTCGCGGTGCCGCGGAGTCGCCTGGCGGACATGTTCGACCGGGTCCAGGCGATCAGCCGGCAGTACGGGGTCGCCATCCCGACCGTCGCCCACGCCGGCGACGGCAACCTGCACCCGAACTTCGTGTTCGACGGAGACGAGGTCCCGCCGCAGGTCTGGGACGCGGCGGACGCGCTGTTCCGGGCGGCGATCGAGCTCGGCGGCACGCTGACGGGGGAGCACGGGGTGGGCGTCCTGAAACGACGGTGGATCGGCGACGAACTCGGGGACGACGTCGCCGCACTGCAGCGGGCGATCCGGCAGGTGTTCGACCCGAACGGCATCCTCAACCCGGGCAAGGTGCTGTAGCGCCGAATTGCGTCGTACGGATGCGCGTTCGGTCATCCGGATGTTCGGCTGTGACCCGCCGGAAACGCGCCAGTGGCTGGATGGTGCTCATCACGTCCGCCCGAGCCGCCGCTCGTCGCCCACGAAGGAGCCCGCCATGCGCATCGGCGTCCCCACCGAGATCAAGAACAACGAGTACCGCGTCGCAGCCACCCCGGCCGGCGTCGCCGAACTCACACTGCACGGACACGAGGTGCTCGTGCAGACCGGAGCCGGGACCGGCTCGTCGTTCCCGGACGACGAGTACGCGGCCGCCGGCGCGACCATCGTCCCGACCGCCGCCGACGTGTGGTCGCAGGCGTCGGTCGTCCTCAAGGTGAAGGAGCCGGTCGCGTCGGAGTACGCGTCCGTCCGGCCGGGCCAGGTCCTGTTCACGTACCTGCACCTCGCGGCGGACCGGCCGCTGACCGACGCGCTCGTCGCCTCGGGTGCGACGGCGATCGCGTACGAGACGGTCCAGCTGCCGGACCGGTCGCTCCCGCTGCTCTCGCCGATGTCGGAGATCGCCGGACGGCTGTCCGCGCAGGTCGGGGCGAACCACCTGATGGCGGCGCACGGCGGCCGCGGGCTGCTGCTCGGCGGCGTACCGGGGACGCCGAAGGGGCGGGTCGTCGTCATCGGCGGCGGCGTCGCGGGCGAACACGCGGCGACGATCGCGCTCGGGATGGGTGCCGAGGTCACGGTGTTCGACATCAGCCTGCCGCGACTGCGGGCGCTCGATGCCCGGTTCGACGGCCGCGTCACGACGCTGCGCTCCTCCACCCACGCCATCGCGACCGCGCTCCGCGACGCCGACCTCGTCATCGGGTCGGTGCTCATCCCGGGAGCGTCCGCGCCGAAGCTCGTGACCGACGCCATGGTCGCGGACATGCGCCCGGGATCGGTGCTCGTCGACATCGCGATCGACCAGGGCGGGTGCTTCGAGGGCTCGCGGCCGACCACGCACGACGACCCGACGTTCGCCGTGCACGACGCCGTGTACTACTGCGTCGCGAACATGCCGGGCGCGGTGCCGCGGACGTCGACGATCGCGCTGACGAACGCGACGCTGCCGTACGCCCTCGCGATCGCCGACCAGGGGTGGGAGGCGGCGCTGGGAGCGGACCCGGCGCTCGCGAAGGGGCTCAACGTGCACGACGGCCGTGTCACCAACGAGGCCGTGGCCGCTGCGCACGGTCTGGTCGCTGCCGCGGGCTGAGCCGGGCGCCGGGACGCGCGCCGGGGTGCGGGCGCGCGCCGTGCGCGGTGCGTTCCCACACGCTGGCCGACACCTCACGGGCCGCGCGGCCCGTGAGGTGTCGGCCAGCGCGAAGAGTCGCGGCAGGCGCGCTGCCGCGCGCTACGCGGCGCGCGTGGCCCGCGCGCCCGCCCAGCCGGCGCGGGTCCGGACCACGACGGTCACGAGGACGGCGGCAGCGGCGGCGACGAGCGCGGCCACCGCGGTCGGCACCGAGACCAGGGGGCCGTCCAGCCGCGCGACCGCGACCCACGTCAGCCCCCATGCGAGCGAGGCCGTGGGGGCGAGCCGCCCGCGCCCGGTCAGCGCGAGCAGGACCCCGACCGCCCCGGCGACGAGGGCCACCAGCACGCCCCAGACGTCCTGCGAGAGCCCGAAGCCCCGGAAGCCCGCCGCCGCGAGCACCGCGGCCGTGTTCGCCGCCGTCGCGACGCACACCCACCCGAGGTAGAGCCCGAACGTGCCGTCGGTGACGATCGCCTCGACGGTGCCGGACGGCCGCGTTCGTCGCAGGACGACGAACGTCCAGACCAGCACGGCGAGCAGCGCGACGATGATCGGCTCGCTCAGCCACAGCAGACCGAACTGCACCGACAGGATCCACGCGGCGTTGAGCAGCAGCGACAGCGTCGCCGGCACCGCCAGTCGGTCGTGGCGAGCCTCGTCTGCGCGGCGCGGCAGGAACTGCCAGACCGCGAAGGCGATGAGGCCCACGTAGACGACGCTCCAGATGCCGAACGCCGGACCGTCGGGGGCGATCGCCGTGGACGACGCCGACAGCGCACCGCCCGCGGCGTCCTGGATCGGCGTCCCGCCCGCCGCGCCGGACCCGATGAACGACCCCACCAGTGCGACGACGGCGCTCGCCGCGATCACGATCTTCCGGAACCACCGCATGACCCGTCCTTTCGTCAGCATGCTGATGAACTGTACGGTAGGCCCTGATCGGCGCCGGCGCGCAGGTCCCGTCCAGGGGGCGGGGGACGTCAGCGCTGCGGGACGTGCGTAGGTTGGGCACGTGACCGTCGAGCTCAACACCGCCTACGTCGACCGCATCGCCCCGATCGCGAGTCCCTCGCTCGACGACTCCTTCCGGATGATGACCGAGCAGGACGCCAGCGCGTGCATCGTGCTCTTCCAGCCGGACGCGCAGGAGCTCGGCGACGTCGCCGTGGCGCTCGGCCTGCACGAGCTCGCGGTGGAGGACTCGGCGGAGGGGCACCAGCGACCGAAGCTCGAGCGGTACGGCTCGACCCTGTTCGCGGTGCTGAAGCCGGCGCTCTACAACGACCGGCTCGAGGAGGTCGAGTTCGGCGAGGTGCACGCCTTCGTCGGCGAGCAGTTCTTCCTGGCCGTCGTCAAGGCGGACCCCCGCGGGCGGAACGTCGTCCCGCGGGCCCTGCAGCGGATGAGCGGGAAGCCGGGCCTGGTGACGGCGGGCCCGCAGGCGCAGCTCTGGGCCCTGATGGACTCGATCGTCGACGACTACATCCCGGTCATCGAGGGGCTCGAGGAGGACATCAACCAGATCGAGGACCAGCTGTTCGCCGGCGTCCCCGGCGTCTCCCGACGGATCTACGAGCTGTTCGGCGAGGTCGTCGACTTCCAGCGGGCAGCCCGTCCGCTCGTCTACATGATCGAGAGCCTGCACCGCGGCGCCGAGAAGTACCACCTGCCGGTCGAGATGCAGCGGCGCTTCCGCGACGTCCTCGACCACGCGATCCGCACGATCGAGCGCATCGACACCTTCCGGCAGCTGCTGCAGAACGCCCTGACGGTCGACGCGACCCTGGCGGCGCAGAAGCAGAACGACGACACGAAGAAGATCTCCGGGTGGGCGGCGATCCTGTTCGCCCCGACGCTCATCGCGGCGATCTACGGCATGAACTTCACGCACATGCCCGAGCTGTCCTGGCGGTACGGGTACCCGCTGTCCATCCTGGCGATGGTCGTCTTCGCGGTGGTCCTCTTCGTGGTCTTCAAGGTGAAACGCTGGTTCTGATGCTCGACGAGCGTCGGACAGCGGACGCTCCGTCGATTGCCAGCGCTCCTGCAGCACGCTGGCACCGACCGCACACGGCGTGCCGACAGGATCGGTCACATGCAGTGTCCCAACGACCAGTCCACCCTCGTCATGACCGATCGTTCCGGCATCGAGATCGACTACTGCCCGGAGTGCCGCGGCGTGTGGCTCGATCGCGGCGAGCTCGACAAGATCATCGACCGGGCGGCGCCCGCGACGTCCGGGCCGATCGCACCGCCGATGGCCGCACCGGCGTACGGCGCCGTCCCCGGGTACACCCCGGGCATGGCCGTCCCCCGCAACGGGTACGCGTCCCCGGGTTCGCCCGGGTCGCCGGCCTCGTGGGACGCGGGCCGTCGCCGCAGTGACCATGGCCAGCCCTGGTCCGGGCAGCCCTGGTCCGGGCAGCCCTGGTCCGGCCAGCCCGGGTCCGGGCAGCAGCCCCACGGCCGGAAGCGCCGCGGGAACTGGCTCAGCGAGCTCTTCGACTGACCGGCAGCGCTCCGAGCGCCGGAGTCAGGGCTCGTAGCGCAGCCACACCAGCACGATCGGCTCGTCGTCCGGCACCGTCGCACCCTCGGTCCGCAGCCAGAACCGCCGGTGTCGCGCCCGCCAGTCCTCGATGTCGGTGAAGCCCTCGCCCTCGGCCTCGGCGAACGACCACGGGACCTCGGTGAGGGGCACGACCTCGACCGCGGTGACGACGACCGTCCCCATCGGGCGGTCGTCGTCGTCGAGGAGGGCCAGGCGCTCCCCGACCTGCTCGAGCTCCTCGCCCTCCGCCGCGTAGTCGGCGAGGCGTCCGGCCGTCGCCGTCTTCGTGCCGTCGGCGACCAGTGCGGTCAGTCGCTGCCGGAGGGGGCCGTTGTCACCGAGTTCGAGGCCGCGGAGCGGTCCGTGGCCGGGGACGTCGAAGCGGGTGTCCATCGGGTCACCGTAGCGAACGAGAGCACCTGCCGGCGGCCGATAGGGTTTCCGACATGTCGCACACCGCCCACACGACACCCGCGTGGGTGCTCAAGCTCGTGGTCGTCACCGGGCTCGTCGGCGTCGCGAGCGGGGCCGCCGGCATCGCGGTGTGGCTCGCCCTGCAGCTCATCCAGTTCGTCGCCTTCGGGTACGCGTTCGGCGGACACCGCGAGGCTGCCGACGCCCCCTCCGGCATGAACCGCTTCCTCGCGCTCGTGGCCGCCGGCGTCCTGACCGGGGTCGCGTGGTGGGCCATCCGGCGGTGGGGCCGCCCGGTCGTCTCCGTGCCCGCGGCGGTCGGTGGCAAGCGCATGCCCTCGCTCGCGACCATCGGCAACGCCGGCATCCAGATCCTCGCCGTCGGGCTCGGTGCGTCCATCGGCAAGGAGGTCGCCCCGCGCGAGGTCGGTGCCTGGCTCTCGCAGCTGATCACCCGACGTGCCGGTCTCAGCGAGCGGGAGACGAGGATCCTCGTCGCCTGCGGTGCCGCCGCCGGCCTCGCGGCGGTCTACGACGTGCCGCTCGGCGGCGCGCTCTTCGCGGTCGAGGTCCTGCTCGGCGAGCTCACCTTCGCCACCGCACTGCCGGCGTTCGCCACGAGTGCCATCGCCGCGGTCGTCGCACGCCTCGTCATCCCCGACGAGGTGCTGTACCACGTGCCGGCGACCCACCTCTCGCCGTCGTTGCTCATCTGGGCCCTCGTCGTCGGACCCGTGCTCGGGTTCGCCGGGGTCGGGTTCGTCAAGCTCACCAACCGGCTGCAGGGCATCGCGCCGAAGGGCTGGCGCCTGCTCGTCGTGCTGCCCGTCGTGTTCGCGATGGTCGGGCTCATCGCGGTGCCGTTCCCGGAGGTCCTCGGCAACGGGCGCGCGCTCGGCGTCGCGGCGATGAACACCGACAGCACCGGCGCGACGATGTTCGGCATGGCGCCCGTCATCGGGCTGCTCGTGCTCGGTCTGGTGAAGACGATCACGACGTCGGCCACCATCGGCGCCGGAGCCGTCGGCGGCACGCTCACCCCGTCCATCGCCATCGGGTCGGCCTTCGGCGGCTTCCTCGGCGGTGCCTGGATCCTCCTCTGGCCGGCCGACGGGCCGAGCCTGGTGTCGTTCGCGTTCATCGGGGCGGCGGCCTTCCTCGCCACGACCATGCGGGCGCCGTTCACGGCCCTCGTGCTCGTCGTCGAGTTCACCCAGCAGGGAACCGACATCCTCATCCCCGCGATCCTCGCCGTCTCCGGCTCCGTCGCCGTCTCCTACGTGCTCGCGCGTCGTCGCAGCGCGCAGATGACCTGAACCGAGCGCCGACGCGACGGAGCGCCGACCCAGCGCACAGACGGCCCGCCTCGGGAGATCCCGGACATCCCGGAGCACGTCCGCCTACCATCGGCGACGGACGTGGGGCACAGGGCCCTGCACCGAGCTGAGGAGCACGGGATGGCTGGGTTCGACGACATCACGAAGAAGGCGCAGGAGTTCCTGAAGGACGGCAAGGTCCAGGACGCCCTGAAGAGCGAGAAGGCCGAGGGCGTCAGCGACAAGGTCCTCGACGGTGTCGCCGACGCCGTGAAGAAAGCCACCGGCGGCAGGTTCGACGACAAGATCGACGGTGCGCGCGACACCGCCGACAAGCACATCGGCAACGAGTAGCACGCCGGACGACGGCCCCGACCTGCTGCGGCGGACCGGGGCCGTCCCGCTGCCCGGGCACCCGCCCGGCTGGACTCGCGGCGGAACAACGGGGACCATGGAGCGGTTGTCCCCGACGGCAGCAGCAGGAGGAACCATCACCGTGACGATCGAGGCACCGCACCAGCCGCTCACCGACGACCAGGTCGAGCGCATCAGGGCCGACTTCCCGATCCTGCAGCAGCAGGTCAACGGGCAGCCGCTGGCCTACCTCGACTCCGGGGCCACCGCGGAACGCCCCCGGCAGGTGCTCGACGCCGAACGCCGCTTCCTCGAACACGACAACGCCGCCGTGCACCGTGGCGCGCACACCCTCGCCGCGCTGAGCACCGACGCGTACGAGGACGCCCGTGCCACCGTGGCGGAGTTCATCGGTGCCACGAGCCCGAGCGAGGTCGTCTGGACCGCCAACGCGACCGACGCCCTCAACCTCGTGGCCCACGGCATCGCGAACGCCAGCCGCGGCCGCGGGGGAGCGGACGCCGAGCGCTTCCGGATCGGCGCCGGCGACGAGATCCTCGTCACCGAGGCCGAGCACCACGCGAACCTCGTCCCCTGGCAGGAACTGGCCATCGCGACCGGTGCGACCCTCCGCTGGGTCCCCGTCGACGACCGCGGCTGCTGGAGCGCCGCCGACGCCGTGGCGCGCATCACCGAGCGCACCCGGGTCGTCGCCTTCGCCCACGTCTCGAACGTGACCGGCATGATCGCGCCCGTCGCCGAGGTCGTGGCGGCCGCGCACGCCCGCGGCGCACTCGTCGTCCTCGACGCCTGCCAGTCCGCCCCGCACCGCCCCCTGGACGTGCGGGACCTCGACGTCGACTTCGCCGCGTTCTCCGGGCACAAGATGCTCGGACCGAACGGCATCGGCGTGTTCTGGGGTCGTCGCGATCTCCTCGACGCGCTGCCCCCGTTCCGGACCGGCGGCTCGATGATCACCACGGTGACGATGGAGCACACCGAGTTCATGCCCGCCCCCGAGCGCTTCGAGGCCGGCACCCAGCCGGTGTCCCAGGCGGTCGCGCTCGCCGAGGCCGTCCGCTACCTGCAGGCCATCGGCATGGACCGGGTCCGTGACCACGAGGAGCACCTCGCCCAGCGCATGCTCGACGGACTGGCCGCCGTCCCCGGCATCCACGTGGTCGGGCCGGAGGCCGGCGTGCCGCGGTCCGGCCTCGTCGCCTTCGACGTCGACGGCGTCCACGCGCACGACGTCGCGCAGTACCTCGACGCGCAGGGCATCGCCGTCCGCTCGGGGCACCACTGCGCCCAGCCCCTGCACCGCCGGCTCGGGCTGACCGCCACGAGCCGCGCGAGCACGTACGTGTACACGACGGAGGACGACGTCGACCGCTTCGTCCGCGCCGTCGGCGAGATCCGCGGGTACTTCGGCGCCGAGGGGGTCGGCGCATGAGCTCCCTGGACACGCTCTACCAGCAGGTCATCCTCGACCACGCCAAGGCCCGGCACGGTGACGGCGAGCTGCCGGACGCCGATGCGTCGCACTTCGAGCGCAACCCGACGTGTGGCGACGAGATCACCGTCAGCATCCGACTCGAGCCGGGGACCGACCGCATCGCCGGGGTCGCGTGGCAGGGCGACGGCTGCTCGATCTCGATGGCGTCCGCATCGGTCCTCACCGACATGGCGGTGGGGCGGACGGTGCCCGAGTTCCTCGCGCTGACCGAGGAGTTCCGCACCATGATGCGGTCGCGCGGGGTCGGGGAGCCGGACGAGGACGTGCTCGAGGACCTCGTCGCCTTCCACGGCGTCTCGAAGTTCGTCATGCGCGTGAAGTGCGGGATGCTCGCCTGGGTGGCGGCCGAGGCCGCGGCGCGCGAGGCCGTCGCGGCGCACTGACCCGGCCATCTGACCGACGGGAGGCTCGTGGCGGCGCCGCCACGAGCCTCCCGTCCGCCACCTGGTCGCCTCACGGCAGCACGATCACCTTGCCGGCGATGCGACCGGCGGCGCCCTCCGCGTGCAGGGCGGGCAGTTCGGCCAGCGGGATGCGGCGGGTCACCTCCACCGTGAGCACACCCTGGTCGACGAGTGCCACCAGCTCGGCCAGCCGCTCCCGGTTCGGCAGCACGAACACCGTCGCCGCACGCACGCCGCGGGACGCGTCGTCGGGCGTCGCCATGAACGCCGTGGTGCTCACCACGACGCCACCGTCGCGGACTGCGGCGACGTCCGCGGCGAACTGCTCCGGGTCGAGCGGCGCGAGGTTGAGCAGGACGTCGACCTGACCGTCGAGGGCGCCCAGCACGTCGGCTTCGGTGTGGTCGACGACCTCGTCGGCGCCCGCGGCTCGGACGGCGTCGGCGCTCCGCGGGCTCGCGGTGGCGATGACGTGCACGCCGGCACGTGCGGCGAGCTGGACCGCGTACTTGCCGACCACACCGCCGGCACCGACGATCAGCACCCGCTGCCCCGCCGTCAGGTGTCCGTCGTCGAACAGGGACTGCCAGGCGGTCAGCGCGACGGACGGCAGTGCGGCGGCGTCCGCGAGCGGGATGCTCGTCGGTGCGGCGACCCATGCCTCGGCCGGAGCGACGACGTACTCCGCCGCGCCGCCGTCGCGCTCCATCGGGAGGAAACCGACGACCGCGTCGCCGACCGCGAGGTCCGTGACGCCCTCGCCGAGCGCGTCGACCATGCCCGAGACGTCGTAGCCGGGGACGTGCGGGAGCTGGATCGGGATCGGGAGGAACCCGCCGCGCATGCCGTTGTCGGCCGCGTTGTAGGCCGAGGCGGCGACCCGCACCCGGACCTGTCCCGCGGTCGGGACGGGCTGCTCGACGTCGGTGAGGTGGAGGACCTCGGGTCCGCCGACCTCGTGGAACTGGATTGCCTGCATGATCGTGCCTCTCGTAAAGTGCTTCGAATTCGAAGTGATCACGACGATAGCACTGCTTCGAACTCGAAGCAACCGGTAGGATCGATCCATGACCGAACCCGTCCGTTCCCTCACCCCGGCGCAGCTCGGCGCCTACCTGTCGTTCACCGAGGTCGGGGCGCTGCTCCGACCGGCGGTGGAGCGGCAGCTCAAGGACGTCGGGCAGCTGAGCTACGTGCAGTTCCAGCTCCTGGCCCGGCTCGGGGATGCACCCGACGGACACCTCCGCATGACGGACCTGGCGGACGGCGTCGTGTACAGCCGGAGCGGGCTGACCTACCAGGCGCAGCTGCTCGAGCAGCGGGGACTCATCGAGCGGGCACCGTCACCGGAGGACGAGCGCAGCACGGTCGTCACGATCACCGGAGCCGGGCGGGACGTCCTCGCGGCGGTGTTCCCGGGGCACATCGACACCGTGCACGGGCTGCTCTTCGCGCACATCTCGGACGAGGACGCCGAGGAGCTCGCGCGGATCCTCGGTCGGGTCAGCGAGCAGCTGCGGGCGGCGCCTCCGCGGTCGGCGCGGCGGCGGCGCGAGGGGTGAGCGGGGCGCCCGCGGAGCGATGCGCCTCATCGGCGGAGTGGGCGCCCGGGGAGCGCGGACTCAGCGCCGCTGACGCGTGTGCCGACGGGACGCGGCGACACCGGCGGCGACGAGCAGGGCGACCGCCAGCACCGAGGCGACCCATGCGATCGCCCGAGCGGTGCGCGCCGCGTCCTCACCCCCCACGGCGACGGAGGCGAAGTCGCCCGCGTGCAGCCAGGGGAATGCCGGCGCGAGCGGCCATGCGGTCTGCTCCGCCACCGCGGCGACGGCGACCGCGATCCCGGCGCACAGAGCGAGAATGAGCGCGGGGGCCTGGTTCCGGAGTCGGGAGCGCATCGCTACACGCCACCGGACGGTTGCGACGGGTCGGCGGGCGGAGCGGTCAGGCCGCGTGCCGCCCGAGCGTGATGCGCTCCTCAGGCAGTTCCTGCAGGTCGCGCCCACGGAACCACCGCAGCAGCCAGTCGGCGGGGGAGCCGGCGAGCCCGGCGGGCAGCGCGGAACGGTCGGTGATGAACGTGCTGAAGCCCGGCTCGTCGCGGACGTCGGCGTCGGTCGGCGCGGCGAAGGCCATCGCCCAGCCGTCGAAGCGGCGGGCGTCGATGTCCTCGCGCGAGAGGGTCTTCACCTGCCGGTGACGGGTGTCGCGCTCGATCGCGTCGAACCGGTCCTCGACGCTCCACGCCTGGCCCTCGAGGACCTGGAGGAACTTCCCGCCCTTCGCGAGCAGCAGCCCGGAGACGCCGAGCGCATCGTTGCGCAGGCGTGCTTCGCGGAGCATGGCGACCAGGTCGTCGTCGGTCATCGTGTCGTTGGCGACGGACATGTACACGAGGGAGGTCAGGGAAGTCATCCCCGGCAGTGTGCGTCCTGCGCGGGCGGCCGGTCAAACGTCGTCCGGTGTGCGCATCCGGGCACCGCACAGGGGGCCGGTGCACCGCACCGGCCCCCTGTCGTGGTCAGGCCCCTGTTCCGTCCTGGGGCCCCTGTCCGTGGTCGGCTCAGACGAGCGCCGTGAAGGACGCGTCGCGGACCAGGACCGTCGTCGCGTCGCCGTCGACGTGCTGCTCCGGGTCGCTCGACAGGCCGAGCGCCCACGTGCCGCCGCCCGGCTTCTCCGGCAGCGTGAACTCGACCGTGGTGTCCGAGGCGTTCAGCAGCACCGCGACGGTGTCGTCGCCCTGCGCGAGCACGAGCAGCACGGCGCGGTTGCCGGTGTCGGCCCAGTCGCCGTCCTCGAAGCCCGCGGCGTCGGCGCGCAGCACCGACACGGTGGACTCCGAGTCGCCCGGCGCGGTGCGGTACCACTCCGGACGGAGCGCGACGTGCTCCTTGCGGAAGGCGATCGCCGAGCGGGTGAACGCCAGCAGGTCCTGGTCCGCCGCGGCCCAGTCGAACCACGAGATCTCGTCGTCCTGGCAGTACGCGTTGTTGTTGCCGCCCTGCGACCGGGCGATCTCGTCGCCCCCGAGGATCATCGGCACGCCGGCGGACAGCAGCAGGGACCCGAGGAAGTTCCGGCGCTGCCGGTCGCGGTAGTCGTTCACCGCCCCGTCGTCGGTCGGACCCTCGATGCCGCCGTTGAACGACGTGTTGTTGCTCTCGCCGTCGTTGTTGTCCTCGCCGTTGGCCTCGTTGTGCTTCTCGGCGTACATCGTCAGGTCCGCCAGCGTGAAGCCGTCGTGCGCGGTGACGAAGTCGACCGAGCAGACCGGCGCGCGGCGCGAGCCCTCGTAGACGTCGGGGCTGCCGAGGACGCGCTGGACGGCGTCGCCGAGGGTGCCCTCGTCGCCCCGCCAGAACGCGCGCATGTCGTCGCGGTACTTGCCGTTCCACTCGGACCAGTCGGCCGGGAAGCCGCCGACCTGGTACCCGGCGGTGTCCCACGGCTCCGCGATCATCTTGACCTGTCGGAGCACCGGGTCCTGGTGGATGATGTCGAGGAACGCGGAGTGCTTCTCGGCCTCGCCGTCCTGGCGGGTGAGCGTCGTTGCGAGGTCGAAGCGGAAGCCGTCGACGTGCATCTCCTCGACCCAGTAGCGGAGCGAGTCGGTGATGAGCCCGAGCGCGGACGGGTGCGACACGTTGAGGCTGTTGCCGGTGCCGGTCGTGTCGAAGTAGTTGCCCTCGTCGCCCTCGACCAGGCGGTAGTAGGACTGGTTGTCGATGCCCTTGAAGGACAGCGTCGGGCCCATGTGGTTGCCCTCGGCGGTGTGGTTGTAGACGACGTCCATGATGACCTCGAGCCCTGCGGCGTGCAGGGCCTTGACCATCGCCTTGAACTCCGTCACCTGCTGGCCCGCGGTGCCGGAGGAGGAGTACTCGTCGTGCGGCGCGAAGAAGCCGATCGAGTTGTAGCCCCAGTAGTTGCGGAGGCCCTTGTCGGCGAGCGTCGAGTCCTGGACGAACTGGTGCGTCGGCAGCAGCTCGACCGCGGTCACGCCGAGGTCGACGAGGTGCTGGATCGCGGCCGGGTGCGCCATGCCGGCGTACGTCCCACGGATCTCCTCGGGGACGTCGGGGTGCTGCTTCGTGAAGCCCTTGACGTGCACCTCGTACACGACGGTGTCGGCGAGCGAGGTCCCCGGGCGGACGTCGCCGTCCCAGTCGAAGGCGCGGTCCGCGACGACGGACTTCGGCATCGCGCTCGCGGAGTCGCTGGTGTCGATCTGGTCGGGCTGGTCCATGTCGTGGCCGAAGAGTGCCTGGCCCCACTCGTACGTGCCGTCGATCGCGGTCGCGTAGGGGTCCAGCAGGAGCTTCGCCGGGTTGTGGCGCAGACCGTTCGCCGGGTCCCACGCGCCGTGCACGCGGAAGCCGTAGCGGGTCCCGACGGTGACGTCCGGCACGACGTCGTGGAACGTGTAGCCGGTCCGGTGGGTGAGCTCCGTGCGGTGCTCGGTCCCGTCGTCGTCGAAGCGGCAGAACTCGACACGGTCGGCGGTGGTCGAGAAGAGTGCGACGTTGGCGCCGCCGTCGACGAGCGTGACGCCGAGCGGTGAGCGCGAAGAAGTGGTCATGTGCCAGTTCTACTGAACCGGTGCTGTGCTCCGCACTCGGCCGCGTACCCCGTGGCGGTCGCGGCGCGGAGGTGGCGCCGGATCTGGAGTGGTCGTCACACCCTCACCGGAGTGTCCACGGGTCCTCGGGGCGCGACCCCGGGCGGAAGCCGTAGTGCTCGACCATCGCGACGGCCTCGGGGAACCCGTGCGCCAGGACCTCCGGCGCATGCGCGTCGCTCCCGAACGTGACCGCCCGCCCGCCCTCGTCGACCCACCACTCCGGGATCCACGACCAGAGCCGCCGGGTGTTCATCTCCAGCGCCCGACCGGACCCTGCGATCGCCCGCATCGCGGCGCGGAACCCGTCCTCGAACACCCGCGGGTCGAACGGTCCCTCGGTCTCGGACGGCCAGCTCCGGACGGCGTAGTCGATGTGGGTGAACACCTCGACGACGTCGGACCCGGCGACCATGCGGGGAACCTCGTCCAGGTAGGCCCACAGCACGTCGGCAGCGGGGCGGTGCCGGAACAGCGTCATCGGTTCGGCGCGCAGCCCGTCACGGAACGGCAGCATGTGCAGCGACCCGTTGACGCGGTCGAACGCGCCGATGTCGAGCACGGACGCGGCCGCCGACTCCCACAGGTGCGGCTGCCCGAACTCCAGCCCGGTCAGGATGCGCAGGTCGGGGAACGCGTGTCGGCATGCGTCGATCGACGCCAGGTACCCGTCCAGGTCGAACCGGGGGAGCCGGACCATGCCGTCCGCGTCGACGTACCGGGTCTCGTGGTCGTCGAGGTCGCCCTCGTCGACCCACCACGCGTCCTCCAGGTCCAGGTGCTCGGTGAACACCAGCGCCGGCAGCCCGATCCGGACCGCCCTGGCGCACGTCCGGCGCATCAGGTCGACCGAGGCGGGGTCCGACCCGGCGTCCCAGGAGAACTGGCTGTGCACGTGCGCGTCGGCGGGCAGCGTCATGGCCCGACTCTGCCACGCCAGCCGCCGCCGAGCACGTCGGCGCGGACCGGACTCAGGGCGTCGCCGGGAGCAGCCGCTCGAGGAGCCGGATCGTCGCGGGGATGTCGAGGTCACGGTCGAGGAGCCACTGCACCTGGAGCCCGTCCGAGGCCGCGATGACGAGCGCGGCGACCTGCTCGAGGTCGAGGTCCGTGGTCGCCCCGCTGGCGTCGAGCCGCGCGCGGAGATCGGCGGCCATGCTCTTCCGCCCCTCGGCGAACCGCTCGCGGAAGAACGCCTGTGCGACCTCGTTCCCGGGCTCGACCGACATCGCGAGCATGCGCGTGTACAGCGTGACGAGCCCGGGGACGCGGACGTTCGCCTCGGCCGCCCGGACCATGTCCGCGACGCCGCCGTCGTCGTCGAACTCCTGCTGGACCACCTGGTCGCGGGCGCGCAGGACCTCGACGAGCAGGGCCTCCCGTGACTCGAAGTAGTGCGTGAGGGCGGCGTGCGAGACGCCGATCGCCTCACCGATGGCGCGGAGCGAGGTGCCGTCGATGCCGCGTTCGGCGACGACGTCGAGGGTCCGGTCGAGGATCTCCTGCCGTCGCTGCACCCCCTTGGCGTAGGGGCCTCTCGTGCCGGTTCCGTCACTGGAGCTCACGTCGACGACCCTACCGATCACCGGGCGGGACGAACTCGATCACCGCGAATACTTCCGCGTGGGGGTTTTCGGTGCTACATTCCCGATCACCTAGCAGCACTAGGTATTCGAGGGCCCCGAAGCCCCTGATGACTCGAGGAGGAGTCATGTCGACACCGTCGTCGAAGGAAGACCCGCAGACCGGTCTCGCCGGGACCGCATCGCCGCCCGTCACCGCAGCCGCAGGAGCGACGAGCACGGACCCGGCGGCAGCGTCGCGTGCGTTCTCGGTCGAGGGCCTCACGCAGTCGGTCAGCACGGTCCGGGTCGGCCCGAAGTACATGTGGGCGCTCAGCCTGGCCCAGTTCGGGCTCTTCGCCGCGCTGCTGACGCCGGTCTTCGTGAGCATGTCCATCAAGGCGACCGAGCTGAACCCGTCGAGCCCGGAGACGATCGTCGGCTCGGTGCTGCCGTTCGGCGCACTCGGGGCCCTCTTCGCGAACCCCCTCTTCGGCGCGATCTCGGACCGCACCCGCACCCGGTGGGGCCGACGCCGACCGTGGATGGTCGGCGGGATCGTGGTGTTCCTCGGCGCCCTGGCCTGGCTCGCCTTCGCCCCGGACGTCCTGCAGCTCACGCTGGCCTGGGTCCTCGCGCAGGTCTCCGCGAACGCCGTCCTGGCGACGCTGACCGCGAGCTTCGCCGACAACGTGCCGGAGTTCCAGCGCGGCAAGGCGTCGAGCGTGATCGCCCTCGCGCAGAACATCGCGATCCTCGCGGGGCTCTACCTCGCCGTGTACCTGGTCGGGAACCTGCCGCTGCTGTTCATCGCACCCGGTGTGCTCGCCGTCGTGCTCATCCTCGTGTACTCGTTCGTCGCCCGTGACGACCTGCCGACCACGGAGATGAAGCCGTTCAGCTGGATCAACCTCATCTCCTCGTTCTGGACGAACCCGATCAAGCACCGGGACTTCGGACTCGCCTGGTGGGGCCGCTTCCTCATCACCTTCGGCACGTTCATGTTCACCACGTACCGGCTCCTCTACATGGAGGACCGCATCGGGCTGCCGCAGGCCGAGGCCGTGGGCGTCGTCGCGTTCGGTGTCCTGCTGTACACGATCGCGTTGCTCGTCAGCGCCTCCGTCTCCGGGTGGGTGTCCGACCGCGTCCGCCGCCGCAAGGTCTTCGTCTGGAGCTCCACGGCGCTCACCGCCGTCGGACTCGTCATCCTGGCGCACGTCGACAGCGTCGGCGGGTTCTACTTCGCCGAGATCGTGATGGGCTTCGCCTACGGCATCTACGCCGCCATCGACACCGCGCTGGTCGTCGACGTCCTGCCCGACCCGGAACGCCCCGGTAAGGACCTCGGCGTCATCAACATCGCCAACGCCCTGCCGCAGTCGCTGGCCCCGGCCGTCGGCCTGTTCCTGCTCGGCATCGGCGGCGGGCAGAACTACACGCTGATGCTCTGGGGCGCCGGCGTCGCCGTGCTGCTCGGAGCCCTCGTCATCCTGCCCATCAAGTCGGTCCGCTGACCGACCGCACCACCCTGGAGGCTCGGCGCACCCCGGCAGGGCGACCCGAGCCTCCAGATGCGGAACCAGAACCCCCGAACGGAAGGAACCGACATGGCCCCCGCCATCTCGTTGCAGCTCTACACGGTGAACGCCGCCCTGGCGCCGGACCTGGACGGCGGCGTCCGCCGCCTGGCCGAGATCGGCTTCGACACGGTCGAGGCGTTCGCGTTCGTCGACCGCGCCCCCGAACTCCGGGCCGCGTTCGACGCCCACGGCATCGCCGCGAAGACCGGACACGCCTTCCTGGTCGAGGAGTCGATCCCGCTGCCCGACGGCACCGTGATGACCGCCCCCTCGCACGCCGACACGTTCGCCGCGGCGGCCGAGCTCGGGATCGAGATCGTCATCGACCCGTTCGTCGGCCCCGAGCACTGGACCACCCGCGAGGGCGTCGAGCGCGTCGCCGCCCGGCTCAACGCCGCCGCCGCCGAAGCCGCCGAGCACGGCATGCGCGTCGGCTACCACAACCACGACCACGAACTCCGGCCGCGCATCGACGGCAGGCCCGCGCTGCAGGTGATGGCCGAGCTCCTCGACCCGGGCGTCGTGCTCGAACTCGACCTCTACTGGGCGACCGCCGCCGGCATCGACGTCGCCCGGTTCGTCGAGGAGCTCGACGACCGCATCGTCGCCGTGCACGTCAAGGACGGCCCGATGCGCGACGGCATCTCCACCGCCCAGGTGCCGACCGACCAGACACCGGCAGGGCAGGGTGACGTCCCGCTCGCCGAGGCGCTCGCCGCCGCGACCGCGCTCGAGTACGCGGTGATCGAGTTCGACGGCTTCGACGGGGACGTCTTCGACGGCGTCGCCCAGTCGTACCGGTGGCTCACGGCGGCGCTGCGCGGGGAAGCGGTGTCCGCATGAGCCGCACGGGCCGGGTCGGCGTCGGGTTCATCGGCGCCGGCATGATCAGCGAGCAGTACCTCACCAACCTCACGACGTTCCCCGACGTCGAGGTGGTCCGCATCGGCGACGTCGACACGGCCCGCGCGGCGGCGTCGGCGGCGAAGTGGGGGATCCCGGCATCGGGCACCGGGGACGAGGTGCTCGCGGACCCGGACGTCGAGATCGTCATCAACCTGACGCTGCCGGCCACGCACGTGGAGGTCTCCACCGCGGCACTCCGCGCCGGCAAGCACGTGTGGAGCGAGAAGCCGATCGGCGTGGACCGGGCCTCGGCCGCGGGACTGGTCGCCCTGGCCGACGAGCTCGGCCTGCAGCTCGGCATCGCGCCCGACACCGTGCTCGGCCCCGGGTGGCAGACCGCCAAGCGCGCGATCGAGGCCGGCGCGATCGGCACCCCGCTGACCGCCGTCACGAGCATGCAGTGGCAGGGGCCCGACGTGTTCCACCCGAACGCGTCGTTCCTCTACGCGAAGGGCGCCGGACCGCTGTACGACATGGGCCCGTACTACTTCACGGCGATGGTGCACCTGCTCGGCCCGATCGCGTCCGTCGTGGCGACGGGGTCGCGGTCGCGGGACACCCGGTCGCTGGTCGTCGGGCCGAACGCCGGCGACTCCTTCCCCGTGGAGGTGCCGACGCACGTCTCCGTCCTGACCGCGTTCGAGCAGGGCGGCAACGCGCAGTCGCTGCTGTCCTTCGACACCCCGCTGTTCCGGCACGGCGTGTTCGAGGTGAACGGGACGGAGGGCACGATCGTGCTCCCCGACCCGAACACGTTCGGCGGCGGCCACCCGATCCGGATCGCCCGGCCGCTGACGAAGGACGCCACGTTCCCGTTCGAGCAGTCCTTCGAGACGGTGCTCGACGAGGAGCCGACCGTCGGCCGGGGACTCGGCGTGCTCGACATGGCGCGCGCGATCCGCGGCGGCGGCTCGCACGTCGCGACGGGCGAGGTCGGCTACCACGTGCTCGACACGATGGTCGCGGTCGAGGAGTCCATCGCGACGCGGTCCTTCGTGGACGTGTCGTCGACGGTCGACCCGATCGCCTCGCTCCCCGAGGACTTCGACCCGCGCGCGTCGACGCTCGAGGAGCCGGTCAGCCACCAGGCGTAGCGGCGCGGGGTCGTCCGGGCGCTGCGCCTACTGTCGGCACGATGACGGACGAACGACGACGCGAACTCGGCGAGAGCGACGCCCCGGTCGAGGACGAGCTCATCGACTCGTTCGAGGCGACGGTGGAGGAGGGCGCGGAACGGCTGCAACGGACGGTCCGCGCCACCCTCATCACCGGGTTCTTCGGCGGCCTCGAGGTCGGGCTCGGCGTGATGGCGTACCTGGCGGTGCTCCACCAGACCGACGACCACCTGCTGGCCGGGCTGGCGTTCGGCATCGGGTTCATCGCGCTGCACCTGGCGCACAGCGAGCTCTTCACGGAGAACTTCCTGATGCCGATCGCCGCCGTGGTCGCGCGCGAGGGGAGCGTGGCGCAGCTCGTGAAGCTGTGGGGCGGGACGCTCGTGGCGAACCTCGTCGGCGGGTGGGTGTTCATGTGGTTGCTCGTCCAGGCGTTCCCCCAGTGGCACGACACCCTCACCGAGGCCGCCCGGCACTACGTGGACGCGCCGTTCGGGCTGCAGAGCATCGTGCTCGCGGTGCTCGGCGGCAGCACGATCACGCTCATGACGCGCATGCAGCAGGGCACCGACTCCGACCCGGCCAAACTCGTCGCCGCGGTGGCGGGCGGGTTCCTGCTCGCCGGCCTGCAGCTCTTCCACTCGATCCTCGACTCCCTGCTGGTGTTCGGGGCGATCCAGTCCGGCGCCGCGATCACCTACGGCCAGTGGCTCGGGTGGTTCGGGTACACGCTGCTGTTCAACGTCGTCGGCGGCGTCGTGCTCGTCACCGCGCTGCGGTTGGTGCGGACGAAGGAGCTCGTGGCCGGACGGCGACGGGACGCACCCGAGGACCCGGACCGGGCCGAGCACGAGCAGGCCGACTGACGCGTGTCGGGACCGACGGGCACCGGAGCGGGCGCGTCATCCTTCGTCACCTTGCGTGACCTGCGCTGGACGCGCCCGTAACGTCGCGCTCGTGACGGAGCCGACGAACCCCACGAACCCGACGAACGCCGCGAGCCCGACGGGCACGACCCGGCAGATCCGCTTCAACGCGTTCGACATGAACTGCGTCGCGCACCAGTCCTCCGGGCTCTGGCGGCACCCGCGGGACCGGTCGCGGAACTACCGCGACCTGACGTACTGGACCGACCTGGCGAAGACGCTCGAGGCTGGTGCGTTCGACGGGATCTTCATCGCGGACGTCCTCGGGACGTACGACGTCTACGGCGGCACGAACGAGGCGGCGCTCCGGACCGGGTCCCAGGTGCCGGTGAACGACCCGATCCTGCTCGTGTCGGCGATGGCGTCGGTCACCGAGCACCTCGGGTTCGGGATCACCGCCGGCACCGCGTACGAGCACCCCTACCCGTTCGCCCGCCGGATCTCGACGCTCGACCACCTGACGAAGGGCCGCATCGGCTGGAACGTCGTGACCGGCTACCTGCCGAGTGCCGCGCGGAACATGGGCCAGACCGACCAGCTCAGCCACGACGACCGCTACGACGTCGCCGACGAGTACCTCGAGGTGCTCTACAAGCTGTGGGAGGGCTCGTGGGAGGAGGACGCGGTCGTCGAGGACCGCGAGACCGGGGTGTTCACCGACCCGGCGAAGGTGCACCCGATCGAGCACCACGGCGAGCACTTCGACGTCCCCGGCATCCACCTGTCCGAACCGTCCGTGCAGCGCACCCCGGTGGTCTACCAGGCCGGGGCCTCACCGCGGGGGATCGCGTTCGCGGCGGAGAACGCCGAGGCGGTCTTCGTCGGCGCCCCGACCGTCCCACAGCTCGCGGCGACGGTGACGAAGATCCGGGACGCGCTCGAGGCCGCCGGACGCGACCGGTACGCGGCGAAGATCTACACGCTGCTCACGATCATCACCGACGCGACCGACGAGGCCGCACAGGCGAAGTACGAGGACTACCTGTCGTACGCGTCCGAACTCGGCGCGCTCGTGCTCAACTCCGGCTGGATGGGCGTCGACCTGTCGCAGTGGGACCTCGACGAGCCGCTCGGCGACGTCGAGTCGAACGCGATCCAGTCCGCGGCGGCGAACATCCAGGCGGCGACCGGTGAGGACGGCAGTGCGTGGACGATCCGCGACCTCGCCCGGCACACCGCGATCGGGGGACTCGGTCCGGTCGCGGTCGGCGGGGGAGCGACGATCGCGACCCAGCTGCAGGACATCCAGGAGCAGACCGACGTCGACGGCTTCAACCTCGCGTACGCGGTGACACCGGGGACGTGGGAGGACGTGATCGAGTTCGTGGTCCCGGAGCTCCGTGCCCGCGGGGCCTACCCGGAGGCCTACGTCGAGGGCTCGCTCCGCCACAAGCTCTTCGGTCGGGGGGACCGCCTGCCCGCCGAGCACCGCGGCGCCGCCTACCGGATCGGGAGCGACGCCGTCGTAGGCTGACCAGATGTCGACCAGCCCCGCCTCCGTCGTGCGCACGGGGACCGATGCCGACGTCGCCGCGTGCATCGACCTGTGGACGTCGGCGGTCGCCGCACGGGACGGCGTCAGCGCCTCGACTGCGGTCCGGGCGCGCGCTGCGGAGAAGTTCCGGACGCCGCGGGTCGCCCTGGTGCTGCTCCCCGGCAGCCCGGACGGCGCTGCGCTCGACGGCTTCGCGCTCCTCACCGCCCCCGGCACGGGCCGGTCGACCGACCCGGCGGACGCCGCCTACCTCTCCCTGCTCGCGGTCCGCCCGGACCTGCAGGCGCGCGGTGTCGGCCGGGCGCTCCTCACCGCTGCCGTCGCCGCCGCCACGGCCGCCGGGCACCCCGCGGTCGCGCTGCACGTGCTGGTCGACAACGCGCGTGCGGTGCGCCTGTACGAGGCCAGCGGGTTCGGCGCGACGGACGTCGCCTTCCCGCACGCGCTCACCGGCACGCCGACGCGGACCTACGTCCACCGCGGCTGAACGGCCGGCATCCCCCCCGGGCGACGGGTCAGGCGCCGTCCGGCCCGGCCCCCGGGACCGCGACGATCCGGTTCTGGTAGGCCCAGACGACGGCCTGCAGCCGGGACTGCACGCCGAGCTTCGGGAGCATCCGCGCCAGGTGCGACTTCACGGTGGAGACCTCCACCACGAGTGCCGCGGCGATGTCCTCGTTCGACATGCCCTGGGCGAGCAGCAGCAGGACGTCGCGTTCCCGGGCGGTGAGGACCTCGTCGGCACGGTCGCCGGTGACGGGCTGCAGCCGACGGCGGGTGACGAACTCCCGGAGCACCCGCCGGGTCAGCGCCTGGTCGAGCGTGCCGTTGCCGGCGGCGACCTGCCGGACGGCGCCGACGATGACGTCCGGCTCGGCGTCCTTGAGGAGGAACCCGCTCGCGCCGGCCTCCAGGGCACCGAACACGTAGTCGTCCATGTCGAACGTGGTGAGCACGAGCACCGGGACCACGGGGTCGGCACCGGGCCCGCAGAGCGCCCGCGCCACCGTGATCCCGTCGTGCACCGGCATCCGGATGTCGAGGCAGGCGACGTCGGGGACGGTCCGCCTCGCGAGCTCGAGTGCCTCGGCCCCGTCGGACGCGACCGCGACCACCTCGATGTCGGGCTCGGCGTCGAGGAGCGCGGACACACCTGCCCGCACGAGGGGCTGGTCGTCGGCGACGAGGACCCGGATCACGTCGGTCATCGGGTCTCCCGGTCGAGGTCGAGCACGACGAGCCAGCCGCCGTCGTCCGTGGGTTCGGCGCGCAGGTGCGCGCCGACGAGGTCGGCGCGTTCCCGCATCCCGCGGAGCCCGTTGCCGCCGGCCGTCGACCGCGCCGGGGGCGGCGTCGTGGGTGCGCCGTTCCGGACGGAGATCGTCAGACGCGGTTCGGCGTGGTCGTCGATCGTCACGGTGCAGGGAGCACCGGGGGCGTGCATGGCGGCGTTGGCGAGCGCCTCCTGGACGGTCCGGTACGCCGCGAGCTGCGCGAGGGGCCCGACACCCTGGCCGAGGGGCGGTGCGTCCGCGGACTCGGCTCGGCGCCGGACCTCGAGCACGACGGCGCCACGCTGCCCTGCCCGTTCGACGAGGTCGACGATCCCGGGCACGGTCTCGACGAGCCGTTCCGCCGGGGCGTCGTCGCGGAGCAGCCCGACGAGCCGGCGGAGGTCGTCGAGGACCTCGGTGCTCTGCGCGCGGACCTGTCGGACGCCCTCCCGTGCCCGCTCGGGATCGGTGTCGATCTGCCGGTCGATCGCGGCGGACATCACGGCGATGCCGGACAGGTGGTGCGCGGCGATGTCGTGGAGTTCCCGTGCCATCGCGGCCCGTTCCCGGGCGATGGCCGCGTCGACCTGGGCGTCCTGCTGCCGGTCGACGGCGGACGCCTCGGCGGTGCGGGCGGCGCGGACCTCGCGGCGGGACCGGACGACCAGGACGACCAGGAGCGGGAGTCCGATCACCCCGACGGCCTGCAGCACGCCCTGGCCGACACCGGTGGTGAGTCCGAGGGACACGCTCGACCGACCGGCGCCGAGCACGGCGAACGCGTACACGGTCTGGGCGACGACGATCGGGACCGCGGCGACGACGAGTGCCGGCCAGAGCCGGGGGAGCGGGACGCGGAGTCCGGCGAGCACGACCGCGACCACGACCGGCAGCATGGTCAGACCGAACAGGGTGCTCGGCGCGACCAGCACGACGGCGATCGGCAGGACCGCGGTCACGAGCAGCGTCACCCGGGGTGCGCGGCGGGCGGCGAGGAGCGCGGCGGACTGCACGGTCATCCCGAGTGCGAGCACGGTCCAGCTGACGCTGACGACGTCCGGGTAGCGCATGCCGGTCCCGTCCGGGTCGGCACGGTCCAGGGGCGGGAGGCCGAGTTGCAGGCCGATCGCGACGACGGCGGTCAGGACGGCGACCAGGACGTCCGTCCGCCGCGCGCGGGCCTCAGCGGGTGCCATCGTTCGATCCTACGAGGGCGGCGTCGCGCGTGGCGGCGCGGTCGGTGGTCGGTGCCGTGGCGATCGGCTCGCGGGGCGGCAGGCCGAGTCGCCCACGGGTCAGGACGACGACCGCGGCGGCGGCGATCGTGGACAGGATGACGAGGCCCTGCATCATCGTGCCGGCGGTCATGCCCGGGTACATGTCGGACCAGAGCGTCGAGATGGTGTTGTTCACGCCGACGTGCAGCAGCAGTGCGAGGGGCAGGCTCTGCCCGGTGCGGTTGAACACCCAGATCATCACGACGTTGAACGTGATCGTGAACGCCGCGAAGACGAGCGGCTCCGTCCAGTGCGCGTTCGGCCACCCGCCCCAGTCGCTGAGGTACAGCGGCATGTGCCAGAGCGCCCAGATGGGTCCGAGGACGGCGGCGGCGCCGAGGGGTCCGAAGCGACCCTGCAGTCGGGGCAGGGCGAAGTCACGCCAGCCGGGCTCCTCGGACAGGCCGGTCGAGAACAGTTGGATCACGAGGCCGGGGACGAGCATCGCCAGTGCCAGGCCCGAGGGGGCCCGGACCTCGCCGCCGGCGAACAGCAGCCCGGACGCGACGATGACCGCGGGGACGCCGACGAGGGCCAGGGCGTACCAGTACCAGGCGACCCGCCAGCGCCAGAGCCGCCCGACCCAGCGGCGGAGCCCCGAACGGCCGTCGGCGATCGCCGTGACCAGGAACGCACTGCCGAGCGGGCCGAGCAGCGCCCCGGGGAGCACGCCGGTGAACTGCGCAGTGCCGAGGAACTCCGGGAAGTGGAGGTCCCAGACACCGAGCCCGTGCGGCGACAGGATGTACGGCACCCACGCGAGCCAGCTGAGGCCGAGCGCGAGCGTGAAGAACGTGGTGAGGGGGAAGCGGGCGACGACGCCGCGGATGCCCCCTGGCTTCGATGTGGTGATCGTCATGACGTCGACGCTAGGAAGCGACGGCGCAGCGGACGACCGGCAGAGGGACGCTCCTGTCGAACCTCCATCGAAAGGACGAACCGGCGGCGGCGCGGTGGTCAGGGCGTCGGCGACGATCGGTGCCGCGCCAGTCGGGCGTTCGCCGTGGCCGCCGCTGCGGTCATGCTCGTGAGGAACGTCATCGCCGCGCGGAGGGTCGTCGGGTCGGTCTCCTGCAGGGTGGTCGCGATCTCCACACCGGCGAACGCCAGGAACCGTTCGGTCTCGGCGCGCGCCGACGCCGTGGGGCGGAGCGTGATGCGGCGGCGGTCGGTGCTCTCGCGGTGCCGTGTCACGTGCCCGGCGGTCTCGAGCCGGTCGATGAGCACGCTCGTCGCGCCCGTGGTCAGCCCGATCTGTCGGGCCAGCTGCGCCGGTGAGAGGGGCTCGCCCGCCTGTTCCGCCCAGACGACCTGACCGAGCGCGTTCGCGTCGGTCCCCGGGAGTCGCATCCACGACGACAGGTGGCGCTGGAGCTCGTCGAACGTCACGGCCCAGTCGCGCAGGCGGTGCATCACCGTCACCTCGTCGTCGGCCCACGTCGTGGTGAGCGGGTCCACCTTCGCCATCCAGGTTCCTTTACTGTCAAGTGGCTTTACTGTAAAGCACGGCGGGGTCGATCCCGCTCGACACGAGGAGCAGGGACATGACCACACCGCACGCAGTGATCTCCGGGGCAAGCATCGCAGGCCTCTCGGCAGCCTGGTGGCTGCGCCGCATCGGCTGGGAGGTGACGGTGATCGAACGCGCTCCCGCCTTCCGCGACGGCGGTCAGAACGTCGACGTACGCGGTGTCGCCCGCCAGGTCCTCGACCGGATGGGACTCGTGGATGCCATCAAGGCGGTGAACACGACCGAGACCGGCGCCGTGCTCGTCGACCGCGACGGCCGCGTCACCGCGGAACTGCCCTCCGACGGCACCGACGGCGCCACCGCCGAACTCGAGGTCCTGCGCGGTGACTTCGCCCGCGTGCTCCTCGACGACCTGCCCGACGGTGTGCTGTTCCGGTACGGGCAGACCATCGACGACGTGCACGAGGGTGACCGGGTCACCGTCACGACGAGCACCGGCGACCGCCTCGACGCCGACCTGCTCGTCATCGCCGAGGGGGTGCGGTCGCGGACCCGGGACCGCGTCTTCGCGGGGCCCGACGAGGTCGACGCACGCGACCTCGGCGTCACGATGGTGTTCGGCACGATCCCGCGCACGCCCTCGGACGACGACCGGTGGCGCTGGTACAACGCCGTCGGCGGCCGCCAGGTGCACCTGCGTCCGGACCCGCACGGCACGACGAGGGCGATCCTGGCGTACGCGGGCGACGACGGTCTGGTCGGACGGTCCCGGGCCGAGGCGCTCGCGGCGCTCCGTGGCCGCTACGCCGGCGCCGGGTGGGAGGCGCCGCGGATCCTCGACGGCTTCGACACATCGGAGGACGTCTACCTCGACGAGCTGACGCAGATCCGGATGCCGCGGTGGCGCCGTGGCCGCGTCTGCGTGATCGGCGACGCCGCCTGGTGCGTCACGCCGATGGGCGGGGGCGGCGCGTCCCTCGCACTGACGAGCGGCTACGTGCTCGCCGCGTCGCTGGCGGAGCGTGGCGGCGGTGTGCCCTCGACCGCGGACGTGGACGCAGCGCTCGAGGCGTTCGACGCGTGGATGCGTCCCCTCGTCGACGACGTGCAGGGCCTGCCGAAGGGCATCGTGCGGTTCGCGTACCCGCAGACCCGGTTCGGGCTCGCACTCCGTGGCGTGGTGGACAAGGTGCTGCTGTCCGCACCGATGCGGCCGATCGCGTCGCGGCTCACCCGTGTCGCGGACACGGACCGGCCGCTGCCGGCCATGCCGGCGACGATGGGCTGAGCGGACCGACCGCCGGACGGGAGGCTCGTGGCGGGGTCGCCCCGAGCCTCCCGTCCGCCGTGTGACCGGGAACCACCGGTGCGTCAGCTGGCGGCGCCGGCCGTGATGCCCGTGACGGACAGCGTGTCCACGCCCTGCGAGCAGGCCTGGTAGCCGGGCGCCTCGACGAACAGGGACCGCGTCGACCCCGGCGGGATCACGCGCACGCCGTCGGTGTTCCGCGGCGCGCACATCGCGTTCGAGTCGTCCATCGGTCGGACGACCCGCAGGGTGAAGTGCGCCTCGTCCCCGGGCTGCAGGGTCAGGGACGGGTGCGGGGTGGACCGGTCGAGGGTGGCACCCGGACCGACCTGCGTGCCGTTCTGTCCGGTCACGAACGACGCACCCGGCCAGCCCTGGACCGTGCACGCCGTGGTGCCGCTGTTCCGCAGGGTGATCGGGATGTCGATGCTGACGTCGGTCTGGACGTTCTTCGTCGTGGTGCCGGTGAGTCGGTCGACGTCGCACCGGGGGAGCGACCCGCTGCCGCTCGAGCCGGCGCCGCCTGCGCCGCTGTCGGAGGCGGTCCCGGCCGGAGCGCTGGACGCCGTCGCCGCCGGAGCGCTCGCGCCGGACGACGGGGTCGGTGTGGCCGAGTGCGGCGTGGCGGCGGTGGTGATGTCGGGGTCGTGCGCGTCCGACGTGCTCGCGCAGCCGACGAGCGCGACGAGTGCCAGGCCGAGGCCGGCCGCCGCGAGCACGGGTCGTCGCAGGGAACGGTGGTGTTCGTGATGCATGCTCCCACTGTGCTGCCGAGCGGATGAGACGACCGTGAGGACCGTGTCTCATCCGCGTCTCACGAGCGGCCTGGCACGCTGGGGCGGCCGGCGTGCGGATCGGTACCGGTGAGGAAGGACGGCCCATGCGGGTGCTGCTGCTCGAGGACGACGTGGACCTCGCCCGCGAACTGGTGGGCGCGCTGCGACGCTCCGGGTTCGCGGTCGACCACGTCGCGACGCTCGCCGACGCCGACGAGGCGATCGCCCTCGCGCCCTACGACTGTCTCGTGCTGGACCGCTCGCTGCCGGACGGCGACGCCCTGTCCGTGGTCGAGGACCTCCGGCGGCGCGGGACGGAGACCGGGATCCTCGTGCTGACCGCCCGTGACACGGTCGTCGACCGCGTGGCCGGGTTCCACGCCGGGGCCGACGACTACCTGGTGAAGCCGTTCGCCTTCGCGGAGCTCGAGGTCCGCATCCGCGCGGTCGCCCGTCGCGGCACCCGGGAGCGGACGCCCGTCCTCCGTTCCGGGGACGTGGAGCTCGACGTCCCGCGGCACGAGGTCACCCGTGGCGGGGTGCTGCTGTCCCTCGGCCCGAAGGAGTTCGCGGTCCTCGAGATGCTCCTCGACGCCCGCGGCGACGTGCTGAGCCGTACGGCGCTCTTCGAGGGGTGCTGGGACGAGCGCACCGACCCGATGTCGAACGTCGTCGACGCGGTGGTCGCGCAGCTCCGGCGGCGTCTCGGAGCGCCGGACCCGATCGAGACCGTGCGCGGTGTCGGGTACCGGATCCGGACGTGACCCGGCGGCGCCTGGCGTGGATCCGCTGGTCGATGACGCTGTTCTTCGCGCTCACGACGGCGGCCTGCCTGATCGGCCTCGCCGTGTTCGTCGCCCACCAGGACGGCGTCGACCGTGCGCGCACCGATGCCGCACTGCTCGCGCACGCCGACCGTGTCGCGCTCGGTGTCGGTGTGGACAGTGACGGTCGGGCGTACTCGACACCACCCCCACCGGGGACGAACCTGCAGGGGTCGTTCGGGCTCGCCGCCGTCGGGACCGCGCCCACCGGGGTCGTCATCGGCGGTGCGCTGCAGTACGCCACGCCCGAGGCCAGGTCGCTGCCGTCGGCACGGACCATCGGGCGGTTGGCGTCGGCGGCCGAGGACAGCGACGGCCCGGCGTACACGACGACGACGTCCCGCGCCGGGGACCGGTCGCGCTGGGTGGCCGTGCCCGTCGGCGACGCCGAGCACACCGCGGTCGTGCTCGGCGGTGGTGATGCGCCGACGCTCGACCACGGCACGCTCGTCGGGGTGCTCGCGGCGGTCGTCGCCGGTCTGGTCCTCGTCGTCGCGGCAGCCGGACACCTGCTGTCCGGGATCGCGATGCGGCCGGCCGTGCGGCAGACCGAGCAGCAGGAGCAGTTCCTCCGAGAGGCCTCGCACGAGCTCCGGACCCCGCTCGCCACGGTGTCGCTCATCGCCGAGCGGGGCCTCGCCGACCCGGCCCTGGCACACGACGCGCTGCGCGAGGTCGACCAGCGCCTCGCGGGGATCACGCTCCTCGTCGGCAGTCTGCTCGCGCGGGCCCGAGCGGACGCGAACGGCGCCGATGTGGAGCGACGTCCGCTGCGCCTCGACCAGCTCGTCGAGGAGACCGTCGGCGAGCTCGGCGCCGCGGACCGCGTCACGACGTCGACCGACCCGGTCGTGGTGGACGGCAACGCCGAGCTCATCGCACAGGCGGTGCGCAACCTCGTCGAGAACGCCCTCCGGCACGCGCCGGAGAGCCGGGTCATCGTCACGGTCGGTGGGCGGAGCGTGACGGTGGACGACGACGGGCGCGGTGCCGCCGACGGCGGGCGACCCGGGACCGGCACGGGGCTGCGGATCGTGGAGTGGGTGGCCGAGGTGCACGACGCGCACCTCACCCTGGGGGCATCGCCGCTCGGCGGCGTCCGCGCGGCGCTGCGGTTCCGGGAGTCCCGGGAGCTCCGGTAGCTCCGGTAGCTCCGGTAGTTCTGGTCGCGATCCCGCGCCGTCGGCGGTACGTCGCGCTGCCCGTCGCGCTGCGCGTCGCGCTGCGCTCCGGAACGCGCGTTTCAGCGCAGGCGTCATGAAACACGGTCGTCACACCGCGGAAACGGTGCGGACGAACACGGTCCGTAGCGTTCGTGGCAGGGCAGCACCACCCGCACCCACCGCACATCGGAGGACGCCATGGCCACCCAGACCGCGACGCCCGTCATCGCGCCACCCGTACCCGACACGTCGGAGGCCCGTGCCGGCGCAGGCGTCGTCAAGCCCGGGTACGACCCGGCGCTGACCAACGAGGACCTCGCCCCGCTCCGGAAGCAGTCGTGGACGAGTTACAACATCTTCGCGTTCTGGATGTCCGACGTGCACTCGGTCGGCGGCTACGTCACCGCCGGGTCGCTCTTCGCGCTCGGCCTGGCCAGCTGGCAGGTGCTCGTGGCACTCGTCGTCGGCATCTGCATCGTGCAGGTGTTCGCCAACCTCGTGGCGAAGCCGTCGCAGCGCACCGGCGTGCCCTACCCGGTCATCAACCGCGCGGTGTTCGGCGTGCTCGGTGCGAACGTGCCGGCGATCATCCGCGGTCTCATCGCGATGGCCTGGTACGGCGTGCAGACGTTCCTGGCGGCACAGTCGCTCAACATCGTCTTCCTGAAGTTCGTCCCGGCATCCGCGGCGCTGCTCGACCACGCGTTCCTCGGGCTCTCCGCGCTCGGGTGGATCTCGTACGCGATCCTGTGGGTGGCCCAGGCGGCGCTGTTCTCGATGGGCATGGAGGCGATCCGGAAGTTCATCGACTGGGCCGGCCCCGCCGTGTACGTGGTGATGATCGCGCTGGCGGTGTACCTCGTCGCGAGGGCCGGCATCGGGAACATCTCGCTCGACCTGTCCGCCGGCCGGCCGCTGTCGTTCGGTGCGAGCATCCCGGTCATGCTGTCCGCCGTGGCGATCGTGGTGAGCTACTTCTCCGGACCGATGCTGAACTTCGGGGACTTCTCGCGCTACGGGAAGTCCTTCGCGGCCGTCAAGCGCGGCAACCTCTGGGGCCTGCCGGTCAACTTCCTGTGCTTCTCGATCCTGACCGTCCTGTGCGCCAGCGCCACGGTGCCGGTGTTCGGCAAGCTCATCACCGACCCGATCGAGACCGTGCAGGCGATCGACGCCCCGTTCGCGATCCTGCTCGGCGGGCTGACGTTCGTGACGGCGACGGTCGGCATCAACATCGTCGCGAACTTCATCAGCCCCGCGTTCGACTTCTCCAACGTCGCCCCGCGCCGGATCAGCTGGCGGACCGGCGGCATGATCGCCGCGGTCGGCTCGGTGCTCCTGACCCCGTGGAACTGGTACGGCAACGACCAGGCGATCCTCTACACACTCGGCGTCCTGGGCGCGCTCATCGGCCCGCTGTTCGGCATCCTCATCGCCGGGTACTACCTCGTGGCGAAGCAGCGCGTGGCCGTCGACGACCTGTACACGAAGGACCCGGGCGCACGGTACTGGTACCGGAAGGGGGTCAACCCGAACGCCGTCTGGACGCTCGTCGGCACCGGAGCGGTCTCGGTCGCCAGCGCGGTGCTGCCACCGGCGCTCGGCGTCCTGCCCTGGCTGAGCAACTACAGCTGGTTCATCGGCTGCGGACTGGGGCTCGTGGTCTTCTGGGCGCTCGAGCGGACCCGTCCGGCGATGCCCGTCCTCGACGCCGACGACCCGGCCGTCGACGACGGCGCCGCCCCCGGTCGCGCCTGACCCGCACGACCAGCAGCGGCCCGGCGGTCGACGACGGCGCCGCCCCCGGTCGCGCCTGACCTGCACGACGAGCACGACCAGCACGACCCACGGCACCCCGAGCACCCGCACCACCGGAAGGACCCCGATGCGCATCCGCGTCGTCAACCCGAACACCACCGCCGCCATGACCCGCACGATCGGTGCCGCCGCGGCCGCCGTCGCCGCTCCGGGGACGATCGTCGAGGCGGTGCACCCGCGGATGGGACCCGCATCGATCGAGAGTCACTACGAGGAGGCCCTCGCCGTCCCCGGGGTCCTCGAGCAGGTCGCGATCGGGGAGGCCGACGGTGTCGACGCGTACGTCGTGGCGTGCTTCGGTGACCCGGGGCTCGACGCCGCGCGGGAACTCGCTGCCGGTCCGGTGATCGGGATCGCCGAGGCCGGGTTCCACGCCGCGGCGATGCTCGGCCGGCGCTTCGGCGTCGTGACGACGCTCGGACGGACCGTCGGCCGGGCACACGAGCTCGCCGACCGCTACGGCTTCGCGCCGCTCGTCACCGAGGTGCGCGCCTGCGAGGTCCCCGTGCTCGCACTCGACGACCCGGCCTCCGACGCCAGGGCGACCGTCATCGAGGAGTGCCGAGCCGTGGTCGCCGGCGGCGCCGACGCGGTCGTGCTCGGCTGCGCGGGCATGGCCGACTTCTGCGCGGCGGTGTCCCGGGCGATCTGTGCGCCGGTCGTGGACGGGGTGGCCGCCGCGACGGTGCTCGCCGAGTCGCTCGTCCGGCTCGGGCTCACCACCGGCAAGCACGGCGAGTACGCGTCGCCACCGCCGAAGCCGATGTCGGGCGTCCTCGCACCGTTCGAGCGTGTTGCGCAGGTCGCCGCATGACCGCGTTCCGCGCCGAGCGCGCGTGGATCGACGGCGCGTTCCGACCGGCGACCGTCGTGGTCCGTGACGGCCGCATCGCCGACGTGCTGTCGCTCGACGCCGACACCGACCAGGACGTGCACGTCGTCCCCGACGGCCACGTCCTGCTGCCCGGCCTCGTCGACACGCACGTGCACGTCAACGAGCCGGGGCGGACCGAGTGGGAGGGCTTCGCGTCCGCCACCCGCGCCGCGGCGCTCGGCGGGGTCACGACGATCATCGACATGCCGCTCAACTCGATCCCCGCGACGACGACCGTCGAGGCGCTCGACGTCAAGCGGGCGAGCGCCGAGGGCCGCGTCGCCGTCGACGTCGGGTTCTGGGGCGGCGCGGTGCCGGACAGCCTCGGCTCGCTCGACGCACTGCACGAGCGCGGCGTCTTCGGCTTCAAGTGCTTCACCGCGCCGTCCGGGGTCGACGAGTTCCCGCACCTCGAGCCGGCGCAGCTGCGCCGGGCGATCGAGGAGGTCGCGGCCGTCGACGCCCTGCTCATCGTGCACGCGGAGGACCCCGACCACCTCGTCGCGCACGGCGCCCTCGGCGGTCACTACGGGGACTTCCTGGCGACCCGGCCTCCGGCAGCCGAGGAGTCCGCGATCGCGCGGGTCGTCGACGGTGCCCGCGCCACCGGCGCCCGCGTGCACGTCCTGCACCTCTCCGATGCCGGCGCGCTGCCGATGATCCGCGCCGCCAAGGACGACGGCGTGCGCATCACGGTCGAGACCTGCCCGCACTACCTGGCCTTCGAGGCGTCGACCATCCCCGACGGCGCCACCGAGTTCAAGTGCTGTCCGCCGATCCGCGACGACGCGAACCGGGACGCGCTCTGGCAGGGGCTCCTGGACGGCACGATCGACATGGTCGTCTCGGACCACTCGCCCTCCACGGCCGACCTCAAGGTCGACGACTGGGGTCTCGCCTGGGGTGGGATCGCCGGGCTGCAGGTCGGGTTCCGTGCCGTCTGGACCGAGGCGCTGCGACGCGGGCTCGGCCTCGAGGACGTCCTGCCCTGGTTCACGACCGGGCCGGCGGCGCTCGCCGGCTTCGCCGACCGCGGTCGCATCGCCCCCGGCGCGCTCGCCCACTTCGCGGTGTTCGACCCGACCGCGACGGAGGTCATCGACGTGGCCGGGCTCGCACACCGCAACCCGGTGTCCGCGTACGCCGGACTGGAGGCCCGGGGCCGGGTCACCGAGACCTGGTTGCGCGGCGAACCGGTCACCGCGACGAGCGTGGCCGGGGAGCTGGTGACCCGTGGCTGAGGCGTTCCTCGGATCGACCCCGGACGACGTCCTGTGGGGACGGTTGCCGTCCAGGACGGACGCCCCGGTGCGCACCGTCGCGCCGGGATCGGTGGTGACGGTGGACACCGTCTCGCACGAGGGCATCCTGGCCGACCAGGGGTCAGACCCCGTCGCGTTCTTCGGCCGGCACGGCGTGCACCCCTCGGACGTCCTCGCCGACGCGGTCGACATCACGCGGGTGCTCACGCGCGACCCCGCCGACGGGCCGCACGTGGTGTCCCGGCCGATCGCGGTCGACGGCGCCGAGCCCGGCGACGTCGTGTCCGTGACGGTCCTCGAGGCCACGCCGCGTGTGCCGTACGGGGTGATCTCGAACCGGCACGGCCGCGGCGCCCTGCCCGGAGAGCTCCCGCGCGCCGAGGAGTCCGTCTCCGTGTTCGCCGACGTCGTGCTGCGCGACGGCGTCGACCACGGCCGCCTGCCCGTCGTCGAGGGCGGTCCGCGGACGATCACGTTCCCGCTCCGGCCGTTCCCCGGCATCGTCGGCGTGACGCCGGACACCGACGAGCGCCCGCACTCGGTGCCGCCTGGTCCCCACGGCGGCAACGTCGACATCGCCCTGCTCACGGCCGGGGCGACGCTGCACCTGCCGGTGTTCGTCCCGGGCGCCGGCGTCTACGTCGGCGACCCGCACTTCGCGCAGGGCGACGGTGAGGTGGCGCTCACCGCGATGGAGGCGTCGCTCCGCCTGGTGCTCCGGCTCGACCTGGTGCGGCGGGACGCGGCGCTCGGGCAGTTCGGCGCGCTCGTCGGTCCGATCGCGGAGACCACCGACCACCTCGTGCCCACCGGCATGGACGAGGACCTCGACGAGGCCGTCCGGCGCTGCGTCCGCGCGGCGATCGCCCTGCTCCGGGCGCGTTGGGGCGTCGACGAGCACATCGCGTACGCGTACCTCAGCGCCGCGACCGACTTCCGCATCTCGCAGGTCGTCGACCTGGTGTGCGGCGCCCACGCGACGATCCGGAAGCGCGACTTCGACGAGGTCACGGCGTGATCGTGCACGGCGTCTGGCCCGACGGGCTCGAACGGGCGTTCACGGCGTACGAGGACGCCCTGATGGACGACGACACCGCGGTGCTCGACGCGCTGTTCGAGCCGGGGCCGGGGACGCTCCGCGGCGACGACGCCGGTCTGCTCCGCGGCCACGACGCGATCAGCGCCTTCCGCTCCGGGCGCGGCGGCGTCGCACGGCGGACCGTCGTGGCCGTCGACGTCCAGCAGCTCGCGGTCGACCACGCCCTGGTCGTCGGCGAGTCGCACTTCGTCGGTGGCGGCCGCGGCCTGCAGACCCAGCTCTGGTGCCGCACCGACGGGGTCTGGCGCATCCGGACCGCCCACGTGACGGGTCGGCCGAGGGCGTTCGACCGCTCGATCTGGCGGGTGGTCGGCGACCCGCTCGTGCGCGGTGCCGCCACCGGTCCGCTCGTCGGGGTCCGCGTCGCCGTGAAGGACCTCTTCGCGGTGCGCGGCCACGTCGTCGGCGCCGGCAACCCGACCTGGGAACGCGACGCCCCGGTGTCGACGGAGTCGGCGTCCGCGGTGCAGACGCTGCTCGACGCCGGCGCGGTCGTCACCGGCATCGCCCGCACGGACGAGTTCGCATACGCCCTCGCCGGACGCAACGCGCACGTCGGGGCCCCACCGAACGGTGCCGACCCGACCCGGATCGGCGGTGGCTCGACCTCGGGCTCGTCGTCGGCGGTGGCGCTCGGCCTCGCGGACCTCGGCCTCGGCACGGACACGGCGGGCAGCCTGCGTGTGCCGTCGTCGTACCAGGGGCTCTGGGGGATCCGCACCACGCACGACACGGTCCCGCGCGACGGCCTCCTGCCGCTCGCGCAGACGTTCGACACCGTCGGGTGGGTCGCCCGGTCGGCGTCGGTGCTCGCCGCGGCGGCCGCGATCTCGGTCCCCGGCCCGGGTGTCGAGGTCGACGAGGGTGCGCTGCTGGTGAGCGACGCGCTCCTCGACGCCGTCGAACCGGACACCCACGAGGCGTTCGCCACCTGGCTCGGGGCCTCCGGTCGGACCGTGCGCCGGGTCGACCTGCCCGACCTCGACGACCTCGCCGAGACCCTCCGCGTCGTGCAGGCGGCGGAGGCCTGGCGGAACGACGGCGCCTGGGTCGAGGCGCACCCCGGTGCCCTCGGCGCCGACGTCGCCGCGCGCTTCGCCGCAGCTGCCACCGTCACGGCGGAGCAGGAGTCGACGGCGCGGGCGCGGCTCGTGGAGCTGCGTCGACGGGTCCGTGACGTGCTCGGCGGAGGCGTGCTGTGCCTCCCGACCGTGCCGGGACCGGCACCGTCGCGGACCGCCACCGACCAGGCGGTGCTCCAGACCCGGGCGGCGACGCTCCGGATGACGGCGGTGGCGGGCATCGGCGGTCTGCCCGCCGTCTCCGCGCCCCTGCTCACCGTCGACGGCGCGCCCGTCGGCGTCTGCTTCGTCGGACCGGCCCGGTCCGACCGGGCGCTCCTCGCGCTCGCGGAGACACTGCTGTGACGAGCGTTCCGGTACGCTCGTCGCTGGAACGGAGGTACCGATGCTGCCAGTGAACCCACCCACCAGGCTCCTCATGGGACCGGGGCCGATCGACGCCGACCCGCGCGTGCTGCGCGCCCTGTCGACGCCGCTCGTCGGCCAGTACGACCCGTGGATGACGGCGACCATGACCGAGACCCAGGCGCTGTACCGCCGCGTGTTCGGCACCGACAACGACGCCACGGTGCTCGTGGACGGCACCTCCCGCGCCGGCATCGAGGCGGCGCTGGTCTCCCTCCTCGCGCCGGGCGACCGTGTCCTCGTGCCGGTGTTCGGCCGGTTCGGACACCTGCTCACCGAGATCGCCGGACGGGCCGGCGCCGAGGTCCACACGATCGAGACCGCGTGGGGGCAGGTGTTCCCGACCTCGGTGATCGAGGACGCGATCGTCAGGGTGCAGCCGAAGGTGCTCGCGGTCGTGCAGGGCGACACCTCGACGACGATGAACCAGCCGCTCGACGAGCTCGGGGCGATCTGTGCGCGGCACGGCGTGCTGTTCTACACGGACGCCACCGCCACGGTCGGCGGCAACCCGCTCGATGTCGATGCGTGGGGTATCGACGTCGTGAGCGCCGGGTTGCAGAAGTGCCTCGGCGGTCCGTCCGGCAGCGCCCCGCTCACCCTGTCGCCGCGCGCCGTCGCCGTGCTCGACGGTCGACGCAGCGTCGAGGCCGGCATCCGCGAACCGGGTGACGAGGTCTCCGACGACCCGATCCGGTCGAACTACCTCGACCTCGCCATGATCCTCGACTACTGGGGCCCCCGGCGCCTGAACCACCACACCGAGGCGGCGTCCATGCTCTACGCCGCGCACGAGTGCGCCCGGATCCTGCTCGAGGAGGGCCGCGACGCCGCGATCGCCCGACACGAGCTCGCCGGTCGCGCGATGCTCCAGGGGGTGCAGGCCCTGGGGCTGCAGGTCTTCGGCGACGTCGCGCACAAGATGCACAACGTCGTCGCGGTGGAGATCCCCTCGGACGTCGTGGGCGACCAGGTGCGGACGGCGATGCTCGAGGACCACGGCATCGAGATCGGCACGTCCTTCGGCCCGCTGCACGGCCGGGTCTGGCGCATCGGCACCATGGGCTACAACGCCCGGAAGGACACCGTCGTGACCACACTGGCCGCGCTCGAACAGGCCCTCCGACGGGGCGGGCACCCGGTCCCGCAGGGCGGCGGCGTCGACGCGGCGCTCGACACGTTCGCCGCCGCGGACTCGCCCGCGGTGCGCGCATGACGGCCGGGTCCCTCCTGGCGAGTGCGCGTGCGACCGCCGACGCGTCCGTCGTCGTCGCGCGGTGCGACGAGCTCGCCACGGTCTCCGCGACGCCCGGGCACATCACCCGCGTCTACCTGTCGCCCGAGCACGCCCGGGTGAACACGATCGTCGCGCGGTGGATGCAGGACGCCGGGATGACCACGTGGCAGGACGATGCCGGCAACCTGCACGGCAGCGTGCCCGGCGCGACACCGGACGCCCCGGTGCTGCTGATCGGCTCGCACCTCGACACCGTCGTCGACGCCGGTCGCTACGACGGAGTCGTCGGGGTGCTCATGGGCATCGCCGCGGTCGCACGCCTCCGCGACGAGCGCGGAGCGCTGCCGTTCGGGGTCCAGGTCATCGCGTTCTCCGACGAGGAGGGCACCCGGTTCGGCAAGGCGCTCCTCGGGTCCTCCGCGGTCGCCGGGGTCTGGGACGACGCCTGGTGGGACCTCACCGACGCCGACGGGGTCACGCTGCGGCAGGCCTTCACCGACTTCGGGCTCGACCCCGCACGCGTCGGCGACGCGGCCGTCGACGCGTCGCGGCTCGTCGGTTACCTCGAGGCGCACATCGAGCAGGGACCGTACCTCGAGCAGGCGGACCAGGCACTCGGCGTCGTCACGAGCATCGCCAGCGCCCGTCGCTTCACGGTCGAGGCGGTCGGCGAGGCACGGCACGCCGGCGGCACCCCGTACGAGCGCCGGCACGACGCGCTCCTCGCCGCGGCGGAGGCAGCGCTCGCCGTCGAGCGGATCTGCCGTGACGCGCACCACGTCGGCACGGTCGGCACGATGACGGTCGAACCGGGCGCCGTGAACGTCGTCCCCGGGCTCGCGCGGTTCTCGGTCGACCTCCGCGGCGAGTTCGACGAGGGACGCGACCGCGTGTGGGACGAACTGACCAGGGCGTTCGCGCTGATCGGCGAGCGCCGGGGCGTCAGCGTGGAGCCGACCGAGGTGCACCGCGCGCCGGCGGTGTTCTGCGCGCCGCGGTTGACGGCCGCCGTCCGCGCCGGCATCGTCGCGACGGGGGAGCGGCAGCCGCTCGAGCTCTTCTCCCGCGCCGGACACGACGCCATGTCGCTCGGGCTCGTCACCGACGTCGCGATGCTCTTCCTGCGGAACCCGGACGGCATCAGCCACCACCCGGACGAGTTCGTCTCCGCCGCCGACGTCGCGCTCGGGCTCGACGCGCTCGTCACCGCGGTCGAGCACCTCGCCGCCGGACACCAGGCTCCGGGCCGGCCCATCGTCGACGGTCCGCACGGAGCCGCGTCGTGACCGGGGCGCAGCCCGACGTCCGCGGACGCATCGACGCCGTGTGGGAACGGCTCTCCCCGGCCGAGCGCCGCGTCGCCGCCATGGTCCGTCACGACCCCGAGCTCCTGCTCCTCGGGACCTCCGCGCAGCTCGCGGCCGAGTCCGGGACCTCCAAGGCGACGGTCTCCCGCCTGGTGCGGTCCCTCGGGTTCCAGGACGCCGCCGAGGTGCGGCAGGAACTCATGTCCGCCCGGGGCAGCGGTCTGCCGTGGGCCGCGGAGGACGCCGCGCACGTCGACCAGCGAGCCGTCGAGTCCCGCAACCTCGACGCCGCGTTCGCGTCGCTGGCGCGCGCGGACCGGCCGCGGCTCGCACGCCGCGTCATGCGTGCCAGACGGGTGCTCGTGTTCGGGGAGCGCGGCGCGCACCCGGTCGCCCTGCAGCTCCGCGCGCAGCTCGCCCAGGTCCGGCCGGACGTCCGCATCGGCCCCGCTCCGGGGCAGCGGCTCGGCGAGGAGGTCGCCGACCTCGACCGCCGCGACCTCGTCGTCGTCGTCACTGTGCGCCGACACGCGGCGGGGGTCGACCGGCTCGTGCGGCACTGTGTGGCGTCCGGCGCGGACGTCGTCGTGCTCGGCGACCCGACGGCAGCCGTGATCGCGGCGCCGGCCGCCACGACGGTCCTCTGCCCGGTGGACTCCCCGTCGGCGTTCGACTCGCTCGCGGCGATGTTCGCGGTGGTCGCTGCGATCGCGAACGACGTGTACGAGGCCGCGGGTCCTGCCGGTCGGGCGCACGTCGATGCCGTGGCCGCGGCGTACGACACGCTGGGGGAGCTCGCCGGGTCCTGAGGGACGGGCGGCCGCGGGGTCAGCCCGTCTGCTCCGCACCGAGTTCCGCGGCGAGGGACGCGTTCCGCGCCCGGATCAGGGCGGGCATGTACCGCGCGAGGACGATCCGCTCGGCGAGGAACCCGAGCGGCCCGAGCGGTGCCCGGAACGCGACCTCGTCGACCATCCGGGTGCCGCGAGCCGACGGTCCGAACCGGTGTTCGTGCCGGAACCGGGCGAACGGACCGCGCACCTGTTCGTCGACGAACCGGTGCGGAGCCTCCAGTACGGTGATCTGACTCGTCATCCGCCAGACGGCCCCGAGGTGCCGCGCGCGCCAGGTGACGGTCTCGCCGAGGCCGATCGTCCCGGACGTCGTGCCGGCCACGGCACGTTCCCCGGTGCGCGCCATCGACCGCTCGTGCGCACCGATGTCGAGCGACAGCGCGAACACCCGCGTGGGCGGCGCGTCGAGCTCGGTCACGATGCGGAACACGACGGTCATGTTGCGATCCTGCCGCAGGGCAAGATGGTCGCGTGACGTCGACCACGGAAACCGCCAGGAGGCTCGCCCCCGGTCTCGCGCTCGCGACCGGCATCGCCGTGGTCGCCACCGTCATCGGACGGTTCCTGCCGGTCGTCGGCGCGCCCGTGAGCGGCGTCGTGCTCGGTGCGGTCGTCGGGATGGTCCGTCGGCCGGCCGACGTGCTGAAGCCCGGCATCACGACGGCGAGCAAGTTCGTCCTGCAGCTCGCCGTGGTCCTGCTCGGCGCCCAGCTGTCGCTCGCCGAGGTCGCCCGGGTCGGCGTGGAGTCGTTGCCCGTCATGCTCGGCACCCTCGTGGTCTGCCTGCTCGCCGCGTGGGGCGTCGGCCGTCTGCTCGGCGTCGTCGGCAACCTGCGGACCCTGATCGGGGTCGGGACCGGGATCTGCGGTGCCTCGGCGATCGCGGCCGTGACACCGGTCATCGGCGCCGTGTCGGTCGAGGTCGCCTACGCCGTCTCGACGATCTTCCTGTTCAACATCGCCGCGGTGATCGTCTTCCCCGTCGTCGGGCACGCGCTCGGGATGAGCCAGCACGCGTTCGGACTGTTCGCCGGGACCGCCGTGAACGACACGTCCTCGGTGGTCGCCGCGGCGAGCACGTACGGCACCCAGGCGGCGAACTTCGCCGTGGTGGTGAAGCTCGTCCGCACGCTGATGATCATCCCGATCGTGCTCGGGCTGGCGTGGCTCGTCGGGCGGAGGGACGCCGCCGCGGCGCGGCTCGGCGGGGCCTCCACGGAGCCCGTGGCCCCGGCGAGCCGGTGGTCGGTCCGTCGGGTGTGGAAGCTCGTCCCCTGGTTCCTCGTCGGCTTCGTGATCGCCGCGGCCGTGAACTCGACCGGGGTGCTCCCCGGACCCGTGCACCCCGTGATCTCGACCGTCGCGGCGTTCCTCATCACGGTGGCGCTCAGCGCGATCGGCCTGTCCACCGACGTCGCCGGGTTCCGGCGAGCCGGGTTCCGACCGCTCGTCCTCGGGCTCGTGCTCTGGCTGGTGGTGACCGGGTCGAGCCTGGGGCTGATGGCCCTCACGGGGGCGCTGTAGCGTCGTCCTCATGACGCTGCGCTTCCCGGTGATCGACGGCCACAACGACCTCCCCTGGGAGCGACGGGAGTCGCACGGGTCCGACGTCGAGGGCATCGACACCGAGGAGTCGTCGCTGCACACCGACATCCCGAAGCTCCGGGCCGGCGGCGTCGTCGGGCAGTTCTGGTCGGTGTTCGTCCCCGCCGACGACCCCGATCCGGTGCGGACGACGCTGCAGCAGGTCGACCTGGTGCACCGGATGATCGAGCGCCACCCGGACGACCTCGCACTCGCCCGCACCGCCGCCGAGGTCCGCGTGGCGGTCGACTCCGGGCGCATCGCCTCGCTGCTCGGCGCCGAGGGTGGGCACTCGATCGGGGACGACCTCGCCGTCCTCCGGACCCTCGCCCGGCTCGGCGTCCGCTACATGACCCTGACGCACAACGACGACACGCCGTGGGCCGACTCGGCGACCGGGGCGCGCGCACACGGTGGCCTCACCGACCGCGGGCGCGAGGTCGTGGCCGAGATGGAACGGATCGGCATGCTCGTCGACCTCTCCCACACCGCACCCGCGACGATGCGGGACGCCCTCGACGTCGCGACCCGGCCGGTGGTGTTCAGCCACTCGTCCACGGTCGCCGTCGACGACCACCCGCGGAACGTGCCCGACGACGTGCTCGGGCGGCTCGCGGACAACGGCGGCGTCGTGATGATCACGTTCGTACCGAAGTTCGTCTCGCGGGCGTGGGCTGACTGGGAAGAAGCCGGTTCCGTCGGCGACGGCCCGCTCGTGACGGTGTCCGACATCGCCGACCACGTCGAGCACGCGCGCGACGTCGCCGGGATGGCGCACATCGGGATCGGCGGCGACTACGACGGCACGCCCGTGTTGCCGCCGGACGTCCGCGACGTCTCCCGGTACCCGGTGCTCGCCGCGGAGCTGTCCCGCCGGGGCTGGGGTGCCGGCGACCTCGAGGCGTTGGCGGGCGGCAACGTCCTCCGGGTGCTCGAGGCCACCGACGACCGGTTCGCCCGGACGGCGTTCGCGGGGTAGCACCGCGACGTCACAGACAGGGCCGCACGGGGTCCGGTGGCTAGGATCACTTCGCACGCCACGCCGCCGGGGATGGCCGCGTGGGCTCGACCGAGTGAGGACGGAACCGATGAGCGGCACCATCTACGACGACATCTCGCAGGCGTTCGGCAACACCCCGCTGGTGAAGCTGAACCGTCTCCCGGCCGAGGGCGGTGCCGAGGTCCTCGCCAAGCTCGAGTTCTACAACCCCGGCGCGAGCGTGAAGGACCGTCTGGGCGTCGCGATCGTCGACGCGGCCGAGGAGTCCGGCGAGCTCACGGCCGGCGGCACGATCGTCGAGGGCTCGTCCGGGAACACCGGCATCGCCCTCGCGTTGGTCGGCGCCGCTCGTGGGTACCGGGTCGTCGTCACGATGCCCGAGACGATGAGCGTCGAGCGCCGCGCACTGATCCGCGCGTACGGCGCCGAGATCGTGCTCACCCCGGGGTCGGAGGGCATGAAGGGCGCTGTCGCGAAGGCCGCGTCGATCGTCGAGGAGACGCCGGGTGCGATCCTCGCGCACCAGTTCGAGACGGCCGCGAACGCCGCGATCCACCGTCGGACCACGGCGGAGGAGATCCTCCGCGACACCGAGGGCCACGTCGACGTGTTCGTCGCGGGGGTCGGGACCGGCGGCACCATCACCGGTGTCGGGCAGGTGCTCAAGGAGCGCGTGCCCGGTGTTCAGATCGTCGCCGTCGAGCCGAAGGACTCGCCGCTGCTCACCGAGGGCAAGGCCGGTCCGCACAAGATCCAGGGCATCGGCGCGAACTTCGTCCCGGAGGTGCTCGACCGGTCCGTCATCGACGAGGTGTTCGACGTCGAGCTCGACGATGCGCTCCGGGTGGCCCGCGACCTCGCGACGCAGGAGGGCATCCTGTCCGGCATCTCGTCCGGCGCGATCATCCACGCGGCGCTCACCATCGCCGCGCGCCCGGAGAACGCCGGCAAGCGCATCGTCGCGATCGTGTGCGACACCGGTGAGCGCTACCTGTCGACCGTGCTGTTCGAGGGACTCACTGCGTGACCCCTCGCCGACGAGGCGTGCTGCGGACGCTCCGGGAGGACCTCGCCGCGGCGCGTCGAGGCGACCCCGCGGCACGTGGCGACCTCGAGAACGCCGTCGTCTACTCCGGCCTGCACGCGATCTGGGCGTACCGGTTCGCGCACCGTCTGTGGATCGCCGAGGGACTGCCCGGGTCGCGCTTCGCAGCCCGGGTCGTGGCGCAGACGGCCAGGGCGGTCACGGGCATCGAGATCCACCCGGGTGCACGGATCGGAGGACGGTTCTTCATCGACCACGGGATGGGCGTGGTGATCGGGGAGACCGCGGTCGTCGGTGACGACGTGCTCGTGTTCCACGGCGTGACCCTGGGCGGTCGCGGTGGAGCGCACGGTCCCGGAGCGAAGCGGCACCCGACGGTCGGTGACCGCGTCGTCCTCGGCGCCGGGTCGTCGCTCATCGGCGCCATCACCGTCGGCGCGGACTCGGTCGTCGGGGCGAACACGGTGGTCACGAAGGACGTGCCCGCATGGTCCGTCGTGACCGGGGTCGCCGGGACGGCGCGGCCGCGGTCCGGCGACGAGGGGGTCCCGACGCTCTGACGTCGGAGGAGTGGGGCATGCTGGTCCGATGGACGGCAGGGCGTTGCACGAGGTCGCCGCGCGGACGGCGTCGGCGCTGCCGGCGACCGAGGAGACCCAGCCCTTCGGCGAGGGCGCGTTCGTCTACAAGGTCGTCGGCAAGATGTTCGTGATGACGTCGGTACTCCGCGGGGTGCCGATCGTCAACCTGAAGTGCGCGCCGCCGCACGGCGCCGCCCTGGTCCGTGACCACGACGAGATCACGCCGGGCTGGCACATGAACAAGCGGCACTGGATCACCCTGGCCCCGGGGCCGGGGATCGACGAGACGCTGGTGGAGGACCTCGTGGCCAACGCCTGGGAACTCGTCGTCGCCGGCCTGCCGCGAGCGCGACGACCGCTCGACCCGGCACGGCGCCACGACACCGACTGACCGGACTGGCAGGGTGGACCCATGCTGTGGCGCAACGACCGGACCGTGCTCGACGCCGCGACGGAGGCCGTCGGTCGCCTGCGCGGTGACCCGGCCCACACCGTCGCCGCCGCCGCGATGGACCTCTCCGGACGTGTCCACACCGCGGTGAACGTGTCGCACTTCACCGGCGGTCCCTGCGCCGAGCTGGCGGTGCTCGGCGCCGCCGCTGCCGTGTCGGACGACCCGGTGATGACCATCGTCGCGGTCGCCGACCGCGGTCGCGGCGTCATCCCGCCCTGCGGTCGGTGCCGGCAGGTGCTCCTCGACCTCCAACCGCAGGTGCTCGTGCTCATGCCCGGCCAGGACGATCCGGTCGGGACGCCCGTCCGCGACCTGCTCCCCGGCGCGTACGACTGGCCGGACGCCGGCGCGAGTCGGGTCGTGCGGTTCAGCGGACGGTACCGCGACGACGTGCTCGCCGGTCGGAAGACGGCGACGATCCGGTTCCGCGACCCGCAGGGGGTGGGCCCGACGACGTTCGTGTTCGAGGACGAGGACGCTGCGGGGTTCGCCCGGGTCGACGCGGTGATCGAGTCCGTCACCGCGAAGCCCGTCGCGGAGATCGACGAGCGCGACGCTCATGACGAGGGCGTCGGTTCGGTGGCGGCACTGCGCGACGGGCTCGCCGGGCACTACCCACAGCTGGGCGCTGCCGACGTCGTCGAGGTGGTGCGCTTCCGCGTGACAGGCGACTGACGGGCAGCGGACATCACGGCCGTGGGTCCGCGGTCGTCCGCGCACGGTGACGGCGGTCGAGGAGCACACCGGTCGCGCCTCCGGCGAGCACGAACGCCACGGCGGCCGCGAGCAGTCGTCCCTCCGGGAAGCCACGGGTGACGACGGCTCCCGCGGCGAGGAACGACGCCGCAGCGGCCACCGACGCGATCGCGGCGACCGCGACCAGCGCGCGGAGCCGTCCACGGTCCCAGCCGAGCCACAGGCTCTGCCCGACCAGGACCGCCCCGGCGACGAGGGCCACCGGTCGGGCGCCGAAGGTGATGCCGTAACGCAGGGCGAGGGACGGGACGGCGAACAGCGCCACGAACCAGCCGACCGACCGCGTCGCCGACGCCATCACCGGGCCGACCGGACGTCGGTCGCGGTGCGCCCACCACCGACTCAGTGTCAGGACGACGCCGGCGACCGTCACCACGGGGAGCCACCGGACGAGGTGCGCGGAGTTGTACAGGGTGGCGACGTCGTACACGGCGAGGACCAGGCATCCGAGCGCACCGGCCGAGAGGGCGAGGGGCACCAGGCCGGACGGGCGTGCGCGTCCGGCGGTGAGGCCGCCGAGCAGGAGCGGCGTCACGATCCCCGATGCGACCCGGACGACGACGTCGATCGGCGTCCACGGGTTCGCCAGGTCGAGCTCGATGCGGCAGAAGGTCACCGTGAACGCCCCGGACACCAGCCACCGGACGGCGAGCACGCGGGCGGCGACGTCGGGTCCGCACCAGCGCCCCACCAGCAGGTACGCGAGCATCACGAACGGCAGCTCCAGGGCCGCCTGGACGTGCAGGACCGTCCAGGGCCAGGCCGGCAGCACCGCGGCGAGCGAGCCGATGTCAGCGAGGTCGAACCACCCGGGCGGCAGGTACCGCGTGACACGACCGGGATCACCGTGCCAGGCCTGCTCGACGAAGGCGACGACGAAGAGCTGGTTGCCGAGGAACAGGGCGACGACCACGCCGAGCCACGTCCCCGGGTGCCGGAGGACTCCCGAGCGGCGCCGTCCGGGGTCCTCGGCGAGCGGGGGAACCGCGGACGGTCGGACCCGTGGCACCACGACCACGGACAGGACGGTCGCGGCGACGATCACGGTCACGAGCACGGCTTCCCCCACGCGGGGAGCGTACCGGGCTCACCCGGTCGCCTGGTCCGGCCGCGTCGTCCCGCGCACGCACCGTCCGGTCAGGTCCGTCGCGCGAGGACCTTCGTCACGTCCCGACGCACCTTCGGCGCGATGGGCGCCGTGCTGGACAGGACCGCCTCGGCCTGCTCGACCGTCAACCCGGCGAACATGGCTCCGATCGTCACGCCGTGGTCGGGACGGTGCAGCACCGTGACGGCGTCACCGGCGGACACGGGTCCGGACTTCACGACCCGGAGGTAGGCGCCGGGCCGGCCCTCCTCGGCGAACCGCTTCACCCACCCCCGCACGCCCATCCGACGAGCGAAGGTCGCACAGGGGATCCGCGGGATGGTCACCTCGAGTTCCAGGGTCGCCCCGATCCGCCAGCGCTCGCCGGTGACCGCCCCGGTGACGTCGAGGCCGGAGGTCCGGAGGTTCTCACCGAACAGGCCGGCGGGCACGGGCCGGTCGAGCAGCGCCGCGAAGTGGTCGGCGTCCTCGTCGGCGTACGCGTACACGGCCTGGTCCTCGCCGCCGTGGTGCTTGCGGTCCGCCTGCACGTCGGCGTACAGACCGAGCGGACGGACGCGGACCGGCCCGTCGACCGGACGCTTGTCGATCGCGGTGACCCCGATGGTGCCGGAGTCCGGCAGCAGGTGGTCGACGCGGCAGACGGCGGTGACGAGCGACATGCCCTCAAGGATGCCGCAGCCGGGCCGATGCGTGACGAACCGGCCCTGCGGTGCGTCTCACCACGGGGCGGACGACGCATCCGCAGGCATCGTGCACCCACGACCAGTAGAAGGGGACCGTGTCACATCCACCGAACCGGACACCACTCGCCGACCTCGACGACGGCATCCTCGCGGGCCGGTCCGCCGACGGCGACGTCCGCGCCTTCGAGGTGCTCATCCGCCGGCACACGCCCCTGCTCCGGGCGTACGCGCGCCGCACGCTCGGGTCCACCGACGAGCTCGACGACGTCGTGCAGGAGACGTTCATCACCGCCTGGAACCGACTCGACGCGCTCGAGGACCACGCGCACGTCAAGGCGTGGCTCATGCGGATCCTCAGTCGGAAGTGCCTCGACCGCATCCGGGCGCGCCGGCACCACGACGACGTCACCGAGCTCGAGATCGAGGCGCCGTCGGACGGTGCACCGGAACGGGTCGCCGAGGCGCGTGACCGCGAACACGCGGTGGAGGCTGCACTCGCGTCCCTGCCGGAGGCGCAGCGCCGCTGCTGGCTGATGAAGGAGGCGCTCGGGTACCGCTACGAGGAGATCGCGGAGGAGCTCGACGTGCCGCTGTCGACGGTCCGTGGGCTCCTCTCGCGGGCCCGGAAGAACATGATCCAGCTGATGGAGGGATGGCGATGACCGACGCACCTGACCCGTTGGAGGTGAACCGCCAGACGCTCGCGGCGCTCGAGCCGGAGGACCTCGACGGGCACTCGATCGACGACCTCGCCGACTACCTCGACGCGGGCATGCGTCCGGCGGACCCGAGCATCGACGACTCCCCGGCGTGCCAGAACGCGCTCGCGGCGATCATCCGGCTCCGGCAGGCGACGCTCGGCTCGCTCGAGGCCGCAGCCCGCGCCGAGGCACCGGCCGACGACTCGTGGATCGGCGGTGTCCTGGCCAACATCTCGATCGAGGCGCGCTCCGGACGTGACGTCCCGCTCCGCACCGAGGCGCCGTCCGAGCACCTCGTCATGACGGAGGGCGCGATCCGGTCCCTGGTCCGCCGGGCCGGCGACTCGGTCCCCGGCATCGTCGTCGCACGGTGCTCGATCGACGGGGACGTCACGGTGCTCGCCGCACCCGTCCGGGTGTCGGTCGAGGTGGCGATCGTCGTCGGGCCCTCGATCCCGGCGACCGCGGACCTCGTCCGGCTGGCGGTGGACGCGGCCTTGCGGGAACAGACGGACCTGGTGGTGGAGGCGATCGACGTGGTCGTCCGGGACCTGATCGAGACGATGGAGGAGGACGCATGAGTGACGTCGAGGACACCCGCGCCGGTGGACCGCGCGAGGCCGGACCGCGGGGTTCCGACCTGCCCGGTTCCGACCTGCCCGGTTCCGACCTGCCCGGCGCCGGCCTGCCCGCCGCCGGCGCGCTCGCCGCGATCGAGACCGCGGTCCTGGCGGTCCCCGGCGTCGCGGAGCTGTACCGGGCGATGCCGACGATCGAGAGCGCGATCGCATCGATCCGCGGGGTCCGTGGGACGGAGCCGACGCCGCGGATCGTCGTCGATGACGGCGAGCTCCGCGTGGTGATCGGGACCGACGGCGTCGTGCCGGCGCCCCGCGTCGCCCGAGCGGTGCACGATGCCGCCGTCGCCGAGGCCGACCGGCACGCGCTCGCGCTGACGAGGATCGACGTCCGCGTCGCCCGCGTCGGCTGAGCGTCGAACCGCAGGGAGTCCGCGTCGGCCGAGCGTCGAAGCGCAGGGAGTCCGCGTCGGCTGAACGTCGTCCGGGGGAGGAGTCCGCGTCGGCGTGGCCCCGTCAGTCCGCGACCTCGAGGACCACGACGGTCGCGGCGACCAGCAGCGCCGTCAGGACCAGCGACGCCTCCGGCACGGCGATCGTCGCGAGCACCGCGAGGACCAGCCCCACGACGGTGACGTTCCACCGCAGGGCGAGGGACGGCCGCAGCGCGAGTGCCCAGACCGCCGCCACGAACAGCGCGACCGGGACCGCGACGGTGGCGGCGACGCCGGCGTCCGACATGTCCGCCCGACCCGCGTCCGCACTGACGGCGACCTCGATGCCCGCGGGGATCGCCGCGGCGGCGGCGAACACCACGTAGTGGCCGTAGCCGAACAGCAGGGCGCTCGGGAGTCCGCGGATGCGGGCGTGTTGCTCGCGGGAGAAGTAGACCCACCACAGGCCGGCGACGATGACGAGCCCGCTGGCGGCCAGGACGAGCAGTGGTCCCAGGTGGTCGGCGTGGGTGAGTCCGTCGATGACCGCGTTCGCGGACGCGACGAGCCCCTCGCCGAGCACGATGAGCGTGAACAGCGCGTACCGCTCGGCGATGTGGTGCGTGTGCCAGGGAGTGGTCTCGGCGCGGGACTCCGACCAGATCGGGACGAGGACCTCGAACAGGACGAGCACCGGGGCGATCACGCGCGGCCATCCGGCGGGCGTGGCCAGCATGCCGACCCAGAGCACCTGCACGACGGTGATGCCGACGGCGTAGTGCAGCGCCGTGGACCGGTACCGCGGCGAGGAGACGGCCGCCCTGATCCACTGACCGACGAGGGCGAGCCGCATCACCACGTAGCCGATGACGACGACGGAGTACTCCCCGTCCCGCATCGCCGGTCCGACCCCGGCGGCGAGCACGAGCACGCCGCCCATCTGCACGAACGTCATCACCCGGTACAGCCAGTCGTCGGTGTCGAACGACGTCGCGAACCACGAGAAGTTCAGCCACGCCCACCAGATCGAGAAGAACACGAAGGCGTACGACGCGATGGCGGAGGTGACGTGGCCCTCGGCCTCGATCTCGTGCAGGTTCATCGCGGCGAAGCCCACCGCGACGACGAAGACCAGGTCGAAGAGGAGCTCGAGGGGGCTGGCGGCGCGGTGCCCCTCGCCGGGGTCGCGTGGCCACATGCGGCGGAGTCCGATCGTCGTCACCGTGCATGCCTACACGACGACGCGGGCCCCGGGGAAGCCGGGTCCCGCGTCGCCGTGACGGTCGATCAGTAGAAGTTCGTCGCCTGCGAGTGGCTCCACGCCGCGCACGGCGTGCCGTACGCGGCCTTGATGTACTGCAGCCCCCACGTGACCTGCGTGGTCGCGTTGTCGGCCCAGTCCGGAGCGATCGTGCCCATCTTCGACCCGGGCAGCGCCTGCGGGATCCCGGTCGCTCCGGACGGGTTGTGCGCCCGGTAGTCCCAACCGGACTCCTTGGTCCAGAGGCTGTTCAGGCACTGGAACTGTGCCGCGCCCCACCCGTACTGCGATGCGGCGAGAGCGCTCGCGGTGGCCTTCGCGCCCGCGGGTGTGTTCGCGGCGGCCTTCGCTGCGGCCGCTGCTGCGGCGTCGGCAGCGGCCCGGTCCGCCGCGGCCTGCGCGGCTGCGGCCTGCGCTGCTGCGACCCGGGCGTCGGCGTCCTGCTTGTCCTGGTCCGCACTGGCCTGCGCGACGTCCTGGGTGGTGTCGACGGTCGCGGCGATGCGCTCGGTCAGGGTGCCGCCGGAGCGCTGCGACGCCTTCGTCAGGGACGTGATGTCCCGTTCGAGCGCCGCCGTGTCGGTCTTGTCGTTCGCGTTCGCGAGCACCGTGCGTGCCGTGACGACGGTCGCGGCGGCCTGTGCACGGTCGAGTGCCGCGCCGCTGAGCGCAGGACCGGGGCTGGCGGTCTGCACGCCGACGGCCTCGGCGAGTGCGGGCTGCGTGCTCACCGTGAGGGCGCCACCGGCGACGGCGAGGACGGCCGCCCCGCTGGCGATGAGGACGCCTCGGCGGCGGAGCACGCGGCGGATCCGGCGACCGGGGGAGTCCAGTGCCGCTCGGCGGGTGGTGGGGGTCGTGTCGGTCGGGGTTTCGGGGTGCTGTCCTGTCATCGATTCCGGTGGTCGGCGGTTCGTGCGTGCGCGCTTGCGTCGTCGCGAGAGGGCACCGTGAGCCGGTGGAGACCGGACGGTGGTGTGGGGCCCGTCCGTCCGCACGGTCCGACCTGCCGTGTGGGGCGGCGGTCGCGTCGGCGAAGCGGCAACGATGACCGACGACCCTGAGCAGGACGTCCGGAGCACCTGGCAGAACCGTCCGTCCACCCGGTCGTCCGGCCGCTGATCCGACCGGATCGCCGTCAGGAGCTGGGATCCTCCTGGGAGACCTCGCCCTGGGCGACCCGCTCGAGCGCGCCGAGGGCGTTGGCGATGGCGTCGAGGTCGTCGGAGGGGAGGTCGGTGATGAGCGAGGCCACGATCCCGGTGCGCTGGTTCCGTGCTGCCTCGACCGCGGCGATCCCCTCGGGGGTGACGCTGACCTTGAACGCTCGGCCGTCGGTCGGGTCGGCCTCGCGGGCGATGAATCCGCGCTGCTCGAGTTCGGTCAGGATGCGGGTCATCGTGGGCTTCGTGACGACCTCGATCCGCGAGATGTCGCCTGGGCGCAGGGGTCCGTGGCGCTGGATGGTCGCGAGCGCCGACACGATCCCGTACCCGAGCGAGGCGGAGTCGCTGCGCGCCCGACGGTTGATGCGGCCCACTGCGGCGGCCAGCCGCGCGGCGACCTCGGTGCGGTCCATCTGCCCCGGTTGCTGCTCCGGGTGGTCCTGCCTCATGTGCTGCTCCGCCGTCGTCGTCGGGATGTCCTGGCGATGCTACCGGGGTGTCGAGCGGCGCTCCTGGGAGGGTGCAGGGGTGCTGCCGGAACCAGGGAGCCGCCCGCCCCGGTCGACGGAACGGGCGGTTCCTGTACGGGTGCTCAGTGCACCAGCGGCACGGTGCGGCTCAGCGCTTCTCGCCGGGGAGCTGGTGGATGGCCTCCGTCGCGAGCTCGGCGGCGATGTTGTCCCCGCTCTCGGTGGCGGCCCGCAGCCGCTTGAAGTCCTCGGTCATGCGGTCCCAGTCGACGAGCTCGTCGAGGTTCGGCAGGCGGAGTCGGAACGCCAGACCGTCCATCGTGTCCGAGCAGACGCGACGCAGGTTGTCGTTGCCACACTCCTCGACGTAGAGGGCGAACGTCCCGAGCGCGTCGGTGTTCACGGCGGTGACGTCGTGGGCCTCGAGCTCCGTGATCGTCTTGTCGAGCGCGGCGAGGATCTTCTTCCGCGCCGGGGCCCCGAGCCGCGGGACCGCCAGGCGGACGACGCCGCCGAAGAGCACGCCGAGGGTCTGCAGCGCCTCGATCACCTCGGCGGGGTCCGGGGTGGTCACGCGGGTGTAGCGGTTCGGTGCCATCTCGATGAGCCCGGCGCGTGCGAGCTGGCTGAGGGCCTCGCGGATCGGGGTGCGCGAGACACCGAGCCAGGCGATGAGCTCGTCGTCGTTGAGGCGTTCGCCCGGCTCCAGCGTGCCGTCCATGATCGCCTCGTGGATCTTCTGGCGGACGGTGTCGCGGAGCAGCTGGTGTTCGGTGGGGGCGCTGCTGGGGACCGGCATGGGGTGTCCTTCGGGTTCGGGGAGTCCGCCACGGCAGATCGGTGCGGACGCATCGATGACGATACCTGATATGAGAACGGCGTTGCGCTCGGTTCCGACCGCGTCACGTACCGGACAGGAGCGCGACCGTCATCGGGTCGCCCGACCCGTTCCACCACCGGTCCAGGACGCGGGTGAACGGCTCGGGATCGACCGCGACCGCGGCGAAGAGCGTCATCGAGGAACGGAGCTTCACCGCGTCGATGCCGCCCAGGAGGTCCTCCGCGGAACGGGTGGGGGCAGCGGCGGCGACCGCGGCGGCGCGGACCAGGCGCGGCCCGAGCACCGGGTGCTCGAGGTACGCGCGAGCCTCGTCGACGCCGGAGACCGCGTACCGCTGGGCCGTCGCGCTCCGCCCGAGCCCGGCGAGCTGCGGGAAGACGAACCACATCCAGTGCGAGGTCTTCCGGCCGCGCTCGAGCTCCTGCATCGCCTGGTCGACGACGCCGTCCTGGGCGCGGACGAACCGCTCGAGGTCGAAGGGGTCCGCCGCGGTCATCGGACGACGTCCCCCCAGCCGTAGCGGACCGTCGTCGCGTCGAGCACGAGCAGCGAGTCCGGTGCCCGGTCGAACAGCCCCGGCATGCCGACGGCGTCGGGCAGGTCACCCTCGAGCCGTTCGAGGTGCGCGGACCGCAGCGCGAGTGGCGGGTGCTGTCGCTGCCAGAACACCGTCTGCGCGAACTGCCGGGCGTGGATGCCGACGCGGGTGGTGAGGTCGGCGGCGAGCGGCGAGGAGACGGGGGAGCCGACCGCGACGCGGACGGAGGCGGCGTGGCGGGGCCGCCCCGAGCCTCCAGGCCGCGCACGCCCCAGGCGGTCCGGGTGCCGCACCGACCGGTACCGCAGGGTGTCGCCACGGCGCTTCCCCCTGGCGTGGGCGAACGTGTACGGCACCCCGAGCAGGGCGTGTGCCGCGACGATCGCCGGGACGTTCGCCGTGTCGACGGTGCGGTACGTGACACCGTGACGGCCGCGGTCGTCGACGGTGAGGACCTCGATCGTCACCTCGGTCATCGAACCGAGTCGACCCGACGGCGGGAACGGCGGCACCCGTGTCTCGCGGAAGACGTACGCCGTCAGTCCGACCCACGCGCTGCCGTCGACGACGTCCGGACGGGTCCCGCGCGGCACGAACCGCGCGAGTGCCTCCGGCTCGCGACGCCAGTGCGCGAAGACGACGTCCTCCCACGCGTGCACGGTGACCGCGCGGTGCGCCAGCGGCGCTGCCGCCCGCTCCGCGAGCGAGCCGGTCACCGGCGTGACGCGGACCGACCGACGCGGAGGGCCCAGGAGACGAGCGGAGCCTGCAGGGGGAGGCGCAGGACGGAGACGATCCGCATCGTGCGCGAGGACCGGGGACTGTCGAGCAGGTCCCTGGCCATCGTGAGGTTCGCCGGGAAGACCGCGACGAAGAGCGCCGCGGCCGCGATCCCAGCCGCCCGGCGCGTAGCCGGGACCGCGAGCCCTGCCGCGATGCCGAGCTCCGCGACCCCCGACACGAGCGTCGTCGTGCGCGGCGGCAGACCCCGCGGCACGATCCGGTCGTAGCCGCGCGGGCGGAGGAAGTGCGTGACGCCGGCGCCGCCGAGGACGACGGCGAGGAACGCCGCCGTCCGGTCGGCGCGTCTGGCGCGTGCTGAACGTCGTCCCATGCGCCCATCGTGGCCCGGGTGCCGACGCCTGTTCCCAGCGACCCGCCAGCCGGCGGGCTCGCCCGTCGCGGGCCCCGACGATCAGGTCAGGGCGGTCGCGACGAGGTCGAGGACGACCGTGGCCACCTCGGCCTTCGTGCCAGAGGCGGTCCGCACCACCTCGCCGCCGGGGACGAGGACCTCGATCGCGTTCTCCTCGCGCTCGAACCCCTCGGACCAGCCGACCCGGTTCACCACGAGCATGTCGGCCGGCTTCCTCGCGATCTTCGCCCGGCCGAGCTCGATGCGGGCCGCCTGGTCGGGCTCGGTCTCCGCCGCGAACCCGACGACGACCTGCCCGGTGCGCCGCCCGGCGACGAGGTCCGCGAGCACGTCCGGGTTCCGCACGAGTTCGAGCGTCATCCGGTCACCCTGGGCGTCCTTCTTGAGCTTCTCGGCGAGCACCTCGGCCGGACGGTAGTCCGCCACCGCGGCGGTCATCACGACGACGTCCGCCTCCGCCGCGGCCGCGTGCACGGCGTCCGCGAGCTCGAGGGCGGAGCCCACCTGCACGATCCGCGCGTCGAGTCCGGCGAGCAGCCCGGCCTCGACGTTCGCCGACACCAGGGTCACCTCGGCGCCACGGGCCGCCGCTGCGGCCGCGAGTGCGACGCCCTGCCGACCGCTCGAGCGGTTGCCGACGAAGCGGACGGGGTCGAACGGCTCACGGGTCCCGCCGGCGCTGACGACCACGCGCACCCCGGCCAGGTCGCCGCGCTCGCCGCGTGCACCGGTCGGGCGCTCGGACGGGAGGCCCGGCTCGGCCCCGGCGGACCGGCCAGCCGTCGTCGTCCTGTCCAGGACCGCCAGGGCGGCCGCCACGATGTCGTCCGGTTCCGACATCCGGCCGATGCCGGCGTCGTCGCCGGTGAGGGCGCCCACCTCGGGGCCGACGACGTGGACCCCGCGGCTGCGCAGCGTGGCGAGGTTGGCGCGGGTCGCCGGGTGCTCCCACATCTGCGGGTGCATCGCCGGGGCCACGACGACGGGGGCCTCGGTCGCCAGGAGCGTCGTGCCGAGCAGGTCGGGCGCGAGTCCTGCGGCCATCCGGGCGAGGGAGTCCGCGGTGGCCGGGGCGACGACGACGAGGTCCGCGGCACGGCCGAGGGCCACGTGGCGTACCTCGGCGACGTCGTCGAACACGCTCGTCGCGACGGGGTTCCGGCTGAGCGCCTCGAGCGTCGGGAGGCCGACGAACCGGAGCGCGCCCTCGGTCGGGACGACGTGCACGTCGTAGCCGGCCCGCACGAACCCGCGGACGACCTGCACGGCCTTGTAGGCGGCGATGCCCCCGGTGATGCCGACGACGACGGTCCTGCGCTGCTCGGATGCGGTGCTCACGCCGCCACGCTACCCGGGAGCGCTCCGGGGCTGCGCGCTCTCCGGTGGACGGGTGCCGCTCGGCCGCGCATGGCAGGATCGGCGCCATGTGCACCGTCGTCGTTCGCGTCGAACCCGGCTCGGAGTGGCCCGTCACCGTGCTCGCCATGCGCGACGAGTCGCCGACCCGCCCGTGGGACCCGCCGGCGGCGTGGTGGCCCGAGCGTGACCCCGGGCTCCGCGGGGTCCGTGACCGTGAAGCTGGCGGTGCGTGGCTGGCGGCCTCGGACGACGCCGGGCTCGCGGTCGTGCTGAACCGGTGGGAGGACGTCCCCGCGACGGACGGCACGTGGACCACCCGCGGCGTGCTGCCCCTCGACGCCTTGCAGGGAGCACTGCCCGACCAGGACCACGCACCGACGACCCGGGCCTTCAACCTCGTCCGCGCGACGGCGACCGGCGCCTCGGTCGTCTCGTGGGACGGCGCGGAGGTCCGCACGACCGAGCTCGGCCCCGGCGTGCACATGGTCACGCACGGCGAACCCGACGACCCGGCAGCGCCGCGCATCGGCCGGTGGCTGGAGTCCTTCCGCGCGGCCGCCGCCCCGAGCGGACCGCCCGCACTGGCACCGTTCGACGAGCTCCGGGCAGCGGACACGGGCGCGGACGCCGGCGACGGGTGGAGCCCCTGGTTCGGGGTCCTCGCGGAGTCGGCCGCACTGCCCGCCGACGACCCCGACGCGATCCTGCGGGACGCCGTCGAGCCGGAGGGGCACTTCGCGACACTGTCGATCGTCGCCGCGGCGGTCGGTCCCGGTCGCACGGTGCTGCAGCACGCCCGCCTGCACGACCCCGGCGACATCGCCGGCAGCGTCGAGCTCCACCACGCCTGACCCGCTCGTCCCGCCCCGCGCGCCCGCCCCGCCCCGCCGAGGTTCCACAATTACGGAACCTCGGAGCGCTGCACGGGTGTGTCGTGGAACCTGGACGGACAGCGTGCGGCGAGTCGTGGAACCTCGTGCGTTGGGGCGTCGCCCGCGGCCCGCCCGCCGAGCCCCGCCGCGGTTCCACAATTACGGAACCTCGGCGCGCTGCACGGGTGTGTCGTGGAACCCGGAGGGACAGCGCGCGGCGAGTCGTGGAACCTCGTTCCTCGCCTGTTGGGGCGCGCCCGCCGGGGCCGGCCCGCCGGGGCCGAGCCGAGCCTCCCGTCGGTGTCTGAGCGCACCGGAAGCGGACGGGGTACGCACCCACGCGCTCCGTGTGGGTCGAGGCGCGTACCGTTCCAGCGCGTGAGGACCCGACCCCGCTCCCTGCTGGCCGCCCTGCTGGTGACCGCCACTGTGCTCGCCCTGGTGGCGTGCTCGGAGGACCCCTCCGTCGCGCCGACCCCGTCTGCGACGCACCGTGCGCCGTCCCGACCGTGGGACCAGGCCAAGCACGCACGCATCGTCGTGATCGGGGACTCGATCAGCGGCGGCCACGGGTTGACGACGGCGCAGGCGTGGCCGGCGCTCCTGGCCGACGAGCACCACTGGGCGCTGACGAACCTGTCCTGCGACGGTGCCGGCGTCGCCGCGCTCGGGGACACCGACGACTGCGCCAGCGCCTACGGGACGCTCGTGGAACGCGCCGTGGACCTCCGGCCGCGGGTCGTGTTCGTGCAGGCGAGCTCGAACGACCTCGGGATGGACGACGCCGGGATCCGCAGCGCCACGAACCAGGTCGTCGCGGACGTGCACCGCCAGCTCCCCGATGCCCACCTGGTCGGCCTCAGCGCCATCTGGAACCAGGACGCGCCACCGGCGCAGCTCGCCGTCATCTCGAAGGCGCTCCGCAAGGCGATCCACCGCGAGGGCGGGCAGTACGTCGACATCGGTGAGCCGCTCCGCGGACACCCCGCGTGGATGCAGTCCGACGACGTCCACCCGACGGCCGTCGGGCAGCAGGCCATCGCCGCCGACGTCGCGAAGGCGTTCGCGGCCGACCACGTGCGGTTCTGAGCCGCGTCCGGGACCGTCAGTCCGGGAGGCCCGTGCCGGTCAGGTCCTCGGCCACCGCCCAGAGGCTCCGCGCCAGGTCGGCTCGACGTGCCGGCCCCGGGATCGACACGGTCGTCGCCGGCCCGGTCATCTGCCCGGGACCGGATGGCCCGTAGTAGGCACCCCCGACGGCCGAGCGCCCCACCGCGGCGAAGAGCAGCGGCTCGCTGCCCTGTTCGACGTCCTGCGTGAACGGCCAGGCGCGCTGCTTCGAGGACACCGGCTTCGCGCGGCCGAGCGACCGACCAGCTGACTGCAGGTTCGTCCGCGTGTAGCCGGGGTGCGCCGCCGTCGAGACGAGGTCCCAGTCGTGTTCGATCGACAGCGTGTGCAGGTGCAGCGCCAGCAGCAGGTCGGCGAGCTTCGACTGCCCGTAGGCGAGCCAGGGGGAGTAGCGCCGGGTCCACTGCAGGTCGTCGAAGCGGATCCGTCCGAACAGGGCGGCGAGGCTCGACATCGTCGCGACCCGCGGTGCGGGGGACCGCAGGAGTGCCGGCAGGAGGAGGTTCGTCAGCGCGAACGGTCCGAGGAAGTTCGTGCCGAACTGCAGCTCGAAGCCGTCGACCGTCTCGAACCGCTTCGGCGGCGCCATCACGCCGGCGTTGTTCACCAGGACGTCGAGCGGCCGGTCGTCGGCGAGGATCCCGTCTGCGAAACGACGGACGCTCGCCAGGTCGGCCAGGTCGAGCTCGCGGACCTCGACGTCGGCGTCCGGGGAGCGTCGTCGGATCGCCTCGGCGGCCTCGTCGCCCTTCGCCGTCGTGCGGACGGCGATCACGACCGATGCTCCGGCCTCGGCCAGTCGGGTGGCGGTCTCGCGGCCGGTGCCGCTGTTCGAGCCGGTGACGACGATGCGGCGTCCGGTCTGGTCGGGGATCTTCGGCATGTCGGGGACGGTACACGCGGGCACCGGTGTGCCGCCTCCTCCTGCGGTGCTGCGCACTCCTCGCTGTGCGGGCGCGGACAGACCCGGCTCACGGCGACCGCGGTGACGCTCTGGCCACCACCGGCACCCTGTGCTAGATTCATGCATACGCATTCACTTGGAGGACGCGATGAGCAACGCTTTCGGCACCGACCGCCCCTCGGACGTCCCGCCGCCCGCTCCGGACCGCGTCGGCCCCGTGCAGCTCGGCCTCGACACGTTCGGTGACGTCACCGAGCGGCTCGACGGCTCCGTGCGGAGCCAGGCGCAGAGCATCCGGGACGTCATCGACGAGGCCGTGCTCGCCGACCAGGTCGGCATCGACTTCATCGGCATCGGGGAGCACCACCGCGCGGACTACGCCGTGAGTGCCCCGGAGACGGTCCTCGCGGCCATCGCCGCGCGGACCGAGCGCATCCGGATGGGCTCCGCCGTCACCGTGCTCTCCAGCGACGACCCGGTCCGCGTGTACGAGCGCTTCGCGACCGTCGACGCGATCTCGAACGGCCGCGCCGAGGTCATCCTCGGCCGCGGGTCCTTCACCGAGAGCTTCCCGCTGTTCGGCTACGAGCTGAGCGACTACGAGGTCCTCTTCGAGGAGAAGCTCCAGCTCTGGGCGGCGCTCCGCGGCGGGGACAAGGTCACGTGGAGCGGCACGGTGCGCCCGGGTCTGACGGACCAGGACGTCTTCCCGAAGCTCGAGCACGGCCCCATCCCGACGTGGATCGGTGTCGGCGGCTCGCCCCAGTCGGTCATCCGCGCCGCCTCGTACGGCATGCCCCTGTTCCTGGCGATCATCGGCGGCCAGCCCGCGCAGTTCGCCCCGTTCTCGCGGCTCTACCGCCAGGCGCTGACGCAGCTCGAGCTGCCGCAGCAGCCGATCGCGATGCACTCGCCCGGGTTCGTCGCGGCCACCGACGCCGAAGCCGCCGAGCGCTACTGGCCGTACCACAAGGCCGTCACCGACCGGCTCGGGGCCGAGCGCGGCTGGCCGCCGCTCGACGTCGCGCAGTACCAGGCGGGCCTCTCCGCCGGAGGGTCGCTCTACGTGGGCTCGCCGGAGACCGTCGCGCGCAAGATCGCGCGCAACATGCGGATCCTCGGCGTCTCGCGCTTCGACATGCGGTACGCCACCGGGCGTCTGCCGCACGAGGACATGATGCGGTCGATCGAGCTCTACGGCACCGCGGTCGCCCCGCGGGTACGCGAGCTGCTCGCCGAGCCGGTCCCGGTCCCGTAGCCGGCGCCCTCCGGTCGGCAGCCACAGGCGCTGTTGCCGGGAGGCTCGGTGCGGGTCCGCCACGTCGGTGCCGTCACGGGCGCTCACGGGCGCGCCGCGTACGGTCCATGGCATGTCGTCACGCCCCGCACCGATCGAACGCCGCTTCCGAGGTCGGATCACCGGCGTCGGCACGAGTTCCGGTGTCCGGCTCGTCATCGGCATGTGGGAGCGCTCCCCGTTCGGCGCGTTCACCGACGTCTTCGTCGAGCTCCCGGACGGCTCGAGCGTCCTGCTCGCACCGGACGAGATCGTCGCCGCGTACGTCTCCGGCACGTACCGCTTCGACGCCGTCGAGGTCGTGGACGTCCTCGCCCGCCGCACCGCGTCCGGCATCGAGCTCGACGCCGGTCCGCTCCGGGCGTCGGTCGACGTCGGCACGATCTCGCCGCTCGGGCGCGTGCTCCGCGTCGTCCCGAAGCCGATCGCCCGTGACCCGCGGTGGCTGCGGGCGATCGACCCCATCGCGCGGCTCGTCGCACCGGGAGCCGGCACAGCGGGGACGGCCGGAGGCGGCCGACGCGAGTACTACGGCGTCACCGGAGCCCACGGCGTGACCGGTGTGCGCGGCACCTGGGCCGGCGAGCCGCTCGGTTCCCTGGCGCCGCTCGACCCGCCGGTGCGGTTCGGTTTCGCGTCGATGCCGCGGTCCCCGCAGGTCGTCGACGTCGAGACGACCATCCACGAGCCGGCCTGACGCGCCGCCGCACGGCTGACGCACCGCCGTCGGCCTCACGCGCTGCCGACAGGCCGCCGGCCTGATGCGCCGCCGCCGGCCTGACGCGCGACCGGCACACCGAGTCGCGACGCGGGCGGATCCGCTCGCACGCCGGACGCTTCCAGGCAGCGGGGGCACACTGGTCGCCAACGGTACGGTCCCGCTCGCCAGGCCGCACGTCGGGCGGCGGGGCGCACGATGCGAAGGAGCACCATGACCGACACCCAGGCGGACCAGCGCGCCGCCATCTCGGACATCGTCCACGGAGCCCGCACCGCCCTCCTGACCACGGTCAGCGAGGACGGCTCCCTGCACGCACGACCGCTCGCCGTGCAGGACAAGGCGTTCCACGGCACACTCCGCTTCCTGGTCCAGGACGGCAGCGAGAAGGTCGAGGACATCGCCAGGAACCCGCACGTCAACGTCGCGATCGAGTCGCAGGGCGGCTACCTGTCGATCGCGGGGACGGCGACGGTCACCCAGGACGACTCGGTGATCGACGAGCTGTGGTCCCCGTTCGCCGAGGCCTGGTTCCCGGACGGCCGCGACGACCCGTCCATCCGACTGCTCACGGTCGAGGGCGAGTCCGTCGAGTACTGGACGCAGGACACCGGCCCCGTCGGCAGTCTCGTGCAGACGATGAAGGCGGCCCTCGGCGGACAGTCCCGTCCGGACGTCGGCAGCCACGGCACCGTCGAGCTGTAGTCGACGACGAATCGGCCCGTCCCGGGAGTCCGGGGCGGGCCGATCGTCCATCCACACCCGCGCCCGCGCCCGGGCGAACGGGCTGCGTCAGGGGCGGTTCCGCACGCGGGTCACGGCGGGCCGAGCAGCCAGAGCACCGCGACGAGCACCGGCTGCCCGAGCAGCGCACACGTCACGAGCGTCCAGCGCAGCCACGCCTTCGCGACGAGCTCCGGCGAGCCCATCAGCGGCGCGAGCGGCATCAGCAGACGGGGTGTCGACGCCATCGGGAGCGACACCGCGAAGACGTAGAGCGCGTACCCGCCGGCGAAGACCAGCGTCGTCAGTCCGAGCTTCCGGGTCGACCGGCGCGCGAGCCAGATCGGGTAGCCCACGAGCAGGCCGATCACGATGGGGATGCCGCCGATGCCGACCCACCGGAGCGTCGTCAGGAACCACGGCGTCAGCGGCACGAAGTCCACCCGACCGATGAAGTTGACCCACCAGGACATCTCGGTCGCCAGGTACGCGTCCGGACGACCCGTCACGTGCGACGCGATCACCGGCCACGCGACCCCGGCGACGACCATCACGACACCGGCACCGACGACGCGCAGCTGCTCGCGCAGCGGGAAGCCGTCGAGGACACGGTCCTCCCCGCGGTGCAGCCGGATCCAGCGGACCAGCGCGACGACGCCGAGGGTGAGCGGGATCGCCAGGGCGCCCGGCCGGGTGAACGCGGCGACGACCCCGAGCGCCGTCAGGAGCCCGTAGCGCCGGTGCTCGATCGCGAGCAGCGCCCCGAAGGTCAGCGCGAGGAACATGCTCTCCGCGTACCCGACCTGCAGCAGGAACGACAGCGGCCCGCACGTGAAGAAGAACACGGCCCACAGCGCGGCGGTGTCCCCGGCGCGCTCCCGCACCAGGCGGTGCAGCAGGAACGCGGCGACGAGTCCGGCGACCAGGGCGATCGCGGGCGCCGCGACCTCGAACGTCATGCCGGTCCACACCGTGACGAAACGGATCGTGAACGGGAAGGCCGGCAGGAACGCCCACGAGTTCTGGGCGACGTGTCCGGCCGCGTCGAGGGGCAGGGTCGTCGGGTAGCCGTGCAGCGAGATCTGCTCGTAGTACTGCCCGTCCCAGGCCGTGAGGAACCTCAGAAACCCGTGGTCGTTGCCCCAGATCGCGTTCTCCGGCTGGGAGCGCCCGACGAGCGGGTAGACGAGCGCGAGCCACAGGGTCGACAGGAACCGCCCGCCGACCCACACGAGCACGACCGTCGCCCACGTGGGCAGAGCGGTGACCAGGTCGATCGCGCGGCGACGGCCGGCGGCGATCGACGAAGAGGCTGACGGCACGTCAGAACGATAGCCAGTGGGGCTGGGTGGTGCTCGGAAGGTGTGGTCCGTCAGCGCGCCGCGGACACCGCCGGGAGGCTCGACCCGCGTTCTGCACGCCGGAACGGCGCCGTCGCGTGGCCGGGCCGGACAGCGTCGGGCGCTCTAGCCTGGAGCACACTGTCCCAGCCCCCACCACGAGGAGCCCCCGTGCCGAAGACCGCCATCGTGACCGAGAACGCCCCGAAGCCCGCGGGTCCCTACAGCCAGGGGATCGTCGCCGGAGGGTTCGTCTACACCGCCGGGTTCGGCCCCCAGGACCCGGCGACCGGGGCGATCGCCGACGACGTCGCCGGGCAGACCGCGCAGGTCCTCGCGAACGTGGCGGCCGTCCTCGCCGAGCACGGTGCGACCCTCGACGACGTCGTGAAGTCGACCGTGCACCTCGAGCACTCGGACCGCGACTTCGCGGCGTTCAACGAGGAGTACGCGAAGCACTTCTCCGAGCCCTACCCGGTCCGCACGACCGTGCAGTCGCACCTGGCGGGCATCCTCGTGGAGATCGACGTCGTCGCCCTCCTGCCCGAGGCCACGCGCGTCTCCGACGCCGAGGACGCCTGACCTCGACGCAGCGACACGCCCCCGGTCAGCGCGACGCCCGGATGCCCTGACCAGGGGTCGCCTCGGTCAGGGCACCGGCGCGGAGCACCGGGACGCCGGCGACGAGGACGTCGTCGATCCCCTCCGCCAGGAGCATCGGGTGCGCGTAGGACGACCGCGCCCGGACCCGCGCCGGATCGACCACCACGACGTCGGCGACCGACCCGACGGCGACGCGCCCGCGGTCACCGAGCCGGTGGCGCTCGACGGCCGTCGCCGACAGGCTCCGCTGGGCCTCCGACCACGACAGGCGCCCGGCGACCGCGTACTCCTGCAGGTACCGCGCGAACGTGCCGTACGCCCGCGGGTGCGGGTGCGTCCCGACGAAGATGCCGTCCGACCCTGCCGTGTGGCCGGGCAGTCGGAAGAGCGGGGCGAGCTCGTCGGCGGTCCGGGGACGCGGCACGCGCATCACGACGGTGACCTGCAGGGCTGCGTCCACCAGGACGTCGAGCGCGAGGTCGACCGGGTCCGTCCCGGTCGCGGCCGCCGCCTCGGCCAGGGTCCGGCCCTGCAGCGCGTGGAACTCCGGGGCGGGCACGTGTGACAACGTGATCTGCTCGGCCCATCCGGTCCCGAGGTCGGCACGGCCGAGCACCCGGTCGAGCACCGTGCCGCGGAGCCGTGCCCGAGCGTCGGGGTCGGCCACCACGCGGGCGAGGTCCGTGGTGCCCGGACGCGCGAGTGCGGCGGGCAGCAGGAGCATCGACAGGATCGTGCAGCCGCGCGAGTACGGGTAGGCGTCGAAGGAGAGCGGCGTGCCGGCGTCCTCGAGCTCGGCGAGCACCGCGATCGCCAGGTCCACCGGGGCGTGGAGGTGCGACACGTGCGCTCGGACCCCGGACGCGCGCACGATCGCCGCGATCTCCTCGAGCCCCGCTCGGACGTTGGTCTCGTAGCCGCCGCGCATGTGCGACACGTACAGCCCGTCCACGGCGGCGACCTCGGCGCACAGCGCGGCGAGCTCGGCCGTGTCGGCGTACAGCCCCGGGACGTAGTCGAGGCCCGTCGACAGCCCGACCGCACCCGCGGCGAGCCCCGCGCGGACGAGGTCGCGCATCGCGGTGCGCTGCCCGGGCGATGCCGGACCGTCGTCGTCGCCCATCACGACGTGCCGGACCGTGCCGCCCGGGACGAGCGTCGCGACGTTGAGCGGCGTCGCGCCGTCGTACCCGGCGAGCAGGGCGCCGATCCCGCCGCCGCGGGCGGTCGGGTGCGGCCCGTCGATCGCGGCGAAGTACGCGTCGGCGTACGACCCGTCACCCGGTGCCGGTCCGACGCCGTCCTGCCCGGTGACGACGGTGGTGACGCCCTGCCGCAGGAGGGCGAGCTGCACCGCGGGCTCGGACACGAGCGAGCCGGCGTGCGAGTGCGCGTCGACGAAGCCGGGCAGCACGAGGCGCTCGCCGCAGTCCACGACGGCGGCGTGGGCAGGGACGTCGAGGTCGGTACCGACATCGATGATCCGATCGCCCGCGACGAGCACGTCGGCACGTGTCGGTCCCGTCGGACCGACGACCGAGCCGCCGCGCAGCAGGACGCTCGTCACCTGGCGAGCCCCGCGACGAGGCGTTCGGCGCGCCCGCGGAGCGCGTCGAGGTCCCCGGACGTGAGCGCGTCGCCGACGAGCGGGGAGCCGAGGCCGACGGCGACGGCACCCGCGGCGAGGTACTCGGCAGCGTCCTCGACCCCGATGCCCCCGGTCGGGATCACGTCGACGAAGCCGAGCGGTGCGAGGACCTGCCGGAGGAACGCGGGGCCGCCGAGCTGCGCGGCCGGGAAGAGCTTCACCGCGCGGGCACCGAGCTGCCAGGCGCGCACGATCTCGGTGGGCGTGGCCGCGCCCGGGTACCAGCCCAGCCCCCGCTCGTGGGCACGCTCCCCGAGGGCGGCGTCGGTGTGCGGGCTGACGGCGAACGTCGCCCCGGCCGCCGCAGCCTCGTCGAGCTGTCGGGTGTCGAGCACGGTGCCGACGCCGACCGTCGCGGCGCTGCCGTACCGCTCGACCGCCCACGTGATGCCCTCCCGCCACCGCGGCGTGTTCGTGGTGACCTCGATCGCGGTGACACCGGCCTCCACCAGCGTGCCGATGACGTCCTCGACGTGGTCGCCCGTCCCACCGCGCAGGATCGCGATCGCCGGACCGGCGCCGTGGCGGTGCCGCCCGGTGGGCGCGGTGGAACCATCGTGGGGCACTGCGGTCTCGGGCATCGTGGGGTCCTCCATCGGGGTCGTCAGCGGTCGTTCGTCGGCGGTCGTTCGTCAGCGGTCGACGCGGTCGTGCACGGCGTGGTCGGTGCCCGTCGGGTCGACGACACCGAGCGCGGCGGGGTCGGGGCGGGTCGCGTCGCCGTGCACCGTGCAGGCGAGCGCACCGGCGTCGGCGGCGCGGTCGAGGGCGGTGGCGGGGGAGGCGCCGGCGAGCTCGGCGGCGATCCAGGCGGCGACGAAGGCGTCACCGGCACCGACCGGGTCGACGACGGTGACGGGCGTCGCGGCGCGCCGGAGGAGCACACCGTCGATCGAGGCGACGGCGCCCCGCGAACCGAGCTTCACCACCGCGCGGCCGTTCGCCAGTGCGGCGAGTCCGTGCGCGAGTTCCGCGTCGTCGGCGTCGGCGTCGGGGCGGCCGAGCACGAGCCTGGCCTCGTCGTCGCCGGCGAAGACGATCGTGGCCTGCGCGGCGACGGCGCGGTACCGGTCGCGGCCGGTGTCGTCGTCGACGAGCTTCGGCCGGTGGTTGACGTCGAACGCGATCGGCACGCCGGCGTCGCGCGCGCGGACGACGGCGGCGTGCACGGTCTCGCGGGCCGACTCGGACAGCGCGAGCGTGATGCCGCTGACGTGCAGGAGCGCGGCCTGCTCGACGAGTCCGGAGGGCAGGTCCCCCGGCGTGAACGCGGAGGCCGCCGACCCGCGCCGGTGGTACGTGACGCGGGTGCGTCCGTCCGGCAGGCGTTCCTTGAGCATGATGCCGGTCGACCGGTCGGGGTCCCGCACGGCGACGACGTCCACGCCCTCGGCGGCGACGTCGGCGAGGACGCGCTCACCGGCGGGGTCCGCACCGACCCGCCCGACCCAGGTGACCGCGACACCGGCGCGCGCGAGCCCGATCGCGACGTTGCTCTCGGCGCCACCTGTGTCGACCTGCACGGCGTCGAGGTCGGCGAGGGCGCCGCGCCCGGCGAGCAGCAGCATCGTCTCGCCGAAGGTCAGGACGCCGGTCATCGCCCGCTCCGTGCGAGGGCGAGCTGCGCCGACGACGAGCCGAGTGCCACGGAGATCTCGAGGGCGGTGCGGACGACGCCGTCGCCGAGTTCCCGCACGGCGCTCGTCCGGAACCGGGAGGCGAGGCCGGAGATGCTCATCGCCCCGGCCACCTGGTTCGCGTGGTCGTACACGGGGGCGGCGACGCAGCGGATGTCGGGTTCGTTCTCGCGGTCGTCGATGCCGTACCCGCGCTCCCTCGTCCGACCGATCTCGGTCCGCCACCGGTCGTCGTCGGTGATCGAGTGCGCGGTCGTCGCCGTCGCCGGTGCCGCGAGGACGCGCTCGAGCAGGTCGGGCTCGCCGAAGGCCACCATCGCCTTGCCCGACGCGGTGTTGCGCATCGGCAGGCGGTTGCCGATCCTGGAGGCCATCCGCACGGTCCCGCGGGTCTCGACCTTGTCGACGTACACGATGTCGGTGCCGTCCGGCACCACGAGATGGCAGGTCAGCCCGGTCTGCTCGGCGGTCCTGCGGAGGAACGGGGCGGCCGCGGCGCGGAGGTCGATGCCCTCGAGGTAGCTCTGCCCGAGCAGCAGCGCCCCGAGGCCGAGCGTGAAGCCGGCGTCGGGGGTACGGCGGAGCAGGTCGGTCTCGAGCATCGGGGCGGCGAGCCGCAGCACGGTCGACTTGGCGGTGCCGAGTGCGCCGCTCAGCGTCGTCAGGCTCACCGACGGCTCGCCGTTCCTGGTGTGCTCCGCGACGAGGTCGAGGATCCGCAGCCCGCGTCGGAGCGACAGCGCCGCATTGCGGCCCGGCGCCGGATCGGCCTCGGTCACGCGCATCAGAACCACGTCGCGATCGTCCGGAGCACGGTGTCGTCGTCGTCGATGACGTGGACCTGCCGCCACTTGTCGAACACCGTGCACGGGTGCGAGATGCCGAACACGACGACGTCGCCCGGTTCAAGACGGACACCGTCGGCCAGCGCGAGGTAGGAGTGCTGGTCGTCGAGGCGGGTGACGGTGACCGCCCCGGGGGCCGGGGCGGTCTGCGTGGCGTCCGCCGTGCCTCCCGTCCGGTGCTCGGCGACCAGGCGGACCTGCCGGACCACCGGCAGCCCCTCGTCGAAGGAGATGTCGCGCTTGCCGACCGCGACGAGCGCGAGGCCGGGTTCCGGGCAGCTCGTCACACGGCCCCACACCTCGATGGCGGGGCGGAGCGACCCCTCGGCCGGGTGTCGCCGGAACGGTGTGCGCTCGTCGTAGAACCCGTCGTCGTGCGTGAGGTACGCACCGGAGCGGAGCAGGACGTCGAGGTCTGCCGGCCGTGCGGCGACCGCCTCGGTGACGGCGTCGAACCAGGCGCTGCCGCCCATGCTCAGGAGCATGCGTCCGTCGGTGACCAGGCCACGGACCGCGGTGGCGATCCCGAGGACGCCGGACACGTACGCGCGGGCGGCGTCGACGCCCGGCAGGCCGCCCTCGTAGCCGGAGACACCGCGGAGGGACAGCCCGGCGTCGTGGGCCGCGTGCGCGACCTCCGACGCGGTCGCCGCGTCCCGGGCACCGGTCCGGCCGCCGGGGAAGCCGACCTCGACCAGGACGTGGAGGTCGCCCTGCACGGCGGCGACCGCGGCGGCCCCTGCCGCCACACCGGCGGTCGAGTCGACGTAGCAGAGGACGTCGGCGGTCGGGTCGGCGGTGCGTCGCGACGCGAGCCAGCGGAGCCCGGCGGGGTCGAGCACCTCGTTCGCGACGAGGACGTGGCGGATCCCGTGCTCCCACGCGACCATGGCCTGCTGGACGGACGCGACCGTGACGCCCCACGCGCCGGCGTCGACCTGGCGCTGCGCGAGGTCCGGGGACATGTGCGTCTTCATGTGCGGGGCGAACCGGAGTCCGTGCCGGTCGACGTAGGCCTGCATCACCGCGGTGTTGTTCGCGAGGGCGGACTCGCGGAGCGTCATCACCGGCAGGTGGGCGTCCTGCAGCACGTGGTGCGGGGTGGGCGCGCTCGGCTCCCACGCGCCCTTCGCCGTCACGGTGGCGGGGATGGTCGGCATCGATCCTCCTTCGTCGGGTCCACGCTCGTCCAGCGGTCGCCGCTCGGACAACGTCGTCGCGTCCACCGTTCCACATTGCAGAACGGTCGGTGCGGCACCGGGGCATAGCATTCGACGTGCCATGACGAGGACGACGACGACCACGAACCCACCGGCCCGACGACGCACCGGCAGCACCGCGGTCGCGGTGCTCGTCGCGGGGACCTTCTTCATGGAGCTCCTCGACGGCACGATCCTCGCCACGGCCGCGCCGGCGATGGGGCGGGACCTCGGCGTGGACTCCGCGGCGATCGGCATCACGATCACCGCCTACCTCGTCACCCTCGCGGTGTTCATCCCCGTGAGCGGGTGGCTCACCGACCGGATCGGCTCCCGCACGGTGTTCGCCGGGGCCATCGCCGTGTTCACGATCGCGTCCGGACTCTGCGCGCTCTCCGACGGACTCGTCGAGCTCACCCTGTGGCGCATCGTGCAGGGCATCGGCGGCGCGCTCATGGTCCCGGTCGGTCGACTCGTGGTGCTGCGGAGCGCCGGGCGCGACCAGCTCGTCACCGCGATCGCGATCCTGACCTGGCCGGCGCTCGCCGCGCCGATCATCGCGCCGTTCGTCGGCGGCGTGCTCGTGGACACCCTGTCCTGGCACTGGATCTTCCTCATCAACCTGCCCCTCGGCGTGATCGCGTTCGTCGCCGCACTGGTCCTCGTGCCACAGGAGCGGGCGCCGCAGCGCGTGCCGTTCGACTGGGTCGGCACGCTGCTCGCCTGCGTCGGGCTCGGCGGGGTCGTCGTGATGGCGTCGCTGCTCGCGCTCGACACGGTGCCGGTGGCCGCCACGGTGGTCTCCGGCGTCGTCGGCGCGGTCTGCTGCTGGCTCGCGGTCCGGCACTTCCGGCGGGCACCGCACCCGATCATGGGGCTCGACGCGTTCCGGCTCGAGACGTTCCGGGTGTCGCACGCCGGGGGCAGCATGTTCCGCCTGGCCGTCTCCGCCGTGCCCTTCGCACTGCCCCTGCTCTTCCAGGACGCCTGGGGCTGGAGCGCGGTCGAGGCCGGCAGCGCCGTGCTCTTCGTGTTCGTCGGCAACCTCGGGATCAAACCGGCGACGACGCCGTTCCTCCGCTGGTTCGGCTACCGCCCGGTGATCATCGTCTCGTCCGCGATCGCCGCGCTCACCGTCGTGGCGATGGCCTTCCTGACCCCGGCGACCCCGTTCTGGCTCCTGGCCGTCCTGCTCGTGGTCAGCGGGGCCGCGCGGTCCGTCGGGTTCACCGCGTACAACACCATCGCCTTCGCCGACGTGGAGCAGGCGGACATGACCCCGGCGAACACGCTGTCCTCGACGCTGCAGCAGACCGCGGCCGGGTTCGGTGTCGCCGTCGCGGCGGTCGTGATCCGCGCCGGCTCCGGACTCGCCGGCGACGGCGCCTACGTGCTGACGTTCTGGGTCCTCGCCGCGCTGCTCGCCGTCGCGTGCATCGAGGGGATCGTGATGAGCCGCACGGCGGGGGACACCGTCCGGCCCGCTCGACGGACCCGCGCAGCGGCGGGTGCGCGGTGACGCTGTCCGTTCCCGACGGCGTCACACGCCGGCAACGCGCGAAGCGTTACAGTCTCAGGGACTGCTTGAGGTGGACGGGTACCGTTGCCGCGGCAGACCGAGCGGGACGCAGCGCTCCGGCTTGCGGAAGGAAGGCAGCATGACCGTGCCAGACCAGCAGGGGACCATCCCGACGGACACCGACGTCCGACCCACCACCATCCGGGTGGTCAGCTACAACCTCCGCGAGCACACCGCGAACAGCGAGCTCGCCGCCCTCGCCGAGTCGTCCGACGCCGACGTCCTGTGCGTGCAGGAGTGCGACAGCAACGACCTCGCGCCGTCCGTCGGTGGGCTCACCCTCGCGGCGTCGACGAAGGCGAACCGGCTCGGCCTCGCGATCTACAAGCGGGACGACCGTTTCGACGTGCAGGACTTCAGCATCCACTCCCTGCAGAAGTCCCTGCACGACCGGGTCCTCGCCCCCGCGCACGAGCGCCTCATCGCGATGCACCTGCACGACCGGGAAGCCGGGACCGACGTGATCGTCGCCTCGTTCCACGCGTCCCCGCTGACCGCGACGAACTCCCTGCGGCGCAAGCAGATCGAGGCGGCGCACCAGTTCGTGCGGGACCTGTCGAGCGAGGCCCCGGCGATCATGGTCGGCGACTTCAACTACCCGTGGTTCCAGACGAACCTGCGCCGGAAGATCGAGGCGCACGGCTTCGCGCTGTCGCTCTCCGACCAACCGACGTACCTGCGCTACCGCAAGTTCACCGGGCACTTCGACTTCGCCACCAGCGTGGGACTGCACATCGCCGGCGTCGAGACGCTCCCCGCCGGCATCTCCGACCACCGGCCGATCCTGGTCCGGGCGCACTACGAGGAGCCCGCGGCCGCCGGCAGCGGCTCGGCCGAGGCCGAGCCCGCCGCCTGACGCGCGGCGGCGTGGGCGTCGCTCCGCTCGGTGCCGCCGCGCTCCGCTCTGGCTGCTCCGACTTCCCCGAGGTTCCGTAATTCTGGAACCTGGGCGGCTCCCACGGGTCGTTCGTGGAACCCGGGCGGAACTGAGCGGCGAGTTGTGGAACCTCGGGACCCGTCGCCCGCGTCGCCAGCGGCGAGTCGTGGAACCTCGGGAACCGTCCCCGGCTCAGCGCCGGAGCGTCGCCCGCGCCAGGCGGTTGCCGACGAACTGCCCGAGCTGCACGATCACCACGATCGCCGCCACCGCCACGTAGACGATCCACCAGTTGTACCGCTGCGACCCCCACGTGATGGCGTACTCACCGAGGCCGCCACCGCCGATGAGCGCCCCCTGCGCCGTCATGTCGACGATGCCCACGAAGATGAACGTGTACCCGAGGATGAGCGGCCCGAGGCCCTCGGGGATGAGCACGGTGAGCAGGATCGACACCGGGTGCGCTCCGGACGCCCGCGCTGCCTCGACCACGCCGGGGTCGATCGCGAGCAGGTTCTGCTCGACGATCCTCGCGACCGCGAAGGACGCCGCCAGGGAGATCGCGAACGTGACCGCGGGCACGCCGATGGTCGTCTGCACCGCCACACGGGACAGCGGGGCGATGGCCGCCAGGAAGATGACGAACGGGATCGGGCGCACGATGTTCACGACCACGTTGAGCACGGTGTGGACGGCACGGTTGCCGAGCAGGTTGCCCGGGCGGGTGGCGTACAGCGCCAGCCCGAGTGCCAGCCCGATGAGCCCGGCGACGACCAGCGAGATGACCGTCATCAGGATCGTGTCGCGGACGGCGCCCAGGAAGATGTCGAACGTGTCGATGACGCTCTGGAACCCGGTGTTCACGCTGCTGCCTCCTCGTCGGTGGTGACGCCCGCGGCACGCAGGTCGCGCACCACGCCGTCGACGACGGGGTCCGGGCCCGTCAGCTCGTAGGTGAGCGAGCCGATCCGGCGCTCCCGGATCTCGCCGACGCCGCCGTAGACGAGTTCGGCGGTCACCCCGGCGGACCGGAACACGCCGTCGATCCGGTTCTGCAGCCCGGCCTCGTCGGTGATTTGCACCGTGACGAGCCGACCGAGGTGGCGTTCCCGCAGGCGCGTGAGCGTCTCGGGGGAGGGCCGGTCGTGCAGCGCGGTGCGGACGAAGCGTCGTGTGGCCGGGTTCGACGGCGTCGAGAAGACGTCGTAGACGTCGCCGACCTCGACCACGCGGCCCTGTTCCATCACGGCCACCCGGTCCGCGATCTGCCGCACGGCGTCCATCTCGTGCGTGATGACGATGATCGTGACGCCGAGCTCCCGGTTCACCCGGCGGAGGAGCGACAGGACTTCGGAGGTGGTCTCCGGGTCGAGCGCGCTCGTGGCCTCGTCGGCGAGGAGCAGGTCGGGGTTCGACGCGAGCGCCCGCGCGATGCCGACGCGCTGCTTCTGCCCGCCGGACAGCTGCTCGGGGTAGGCGTACGCCCGGTCGAGCAGCCCGACGAAGTCCAGCAGTTCGGCGACCCGGCGGTCGCGCTCCTCCTTGCCGACACCGGCGACCTTGAGCGGGTACGCCACGTTGCCGGCGATCGTGCGGGAGCGGAACAGGTTGAACTGCTGGAACACCATCCCGATGCGTCGGCGAGCGAGCCGGCGGTCGCGCTCCGGGATCGCGGTCAGTTCCCGACCCGCCACCGTGACCGAGCCCGAGGAGGGCAGTTCGAGCGCGTTGACGAGCCGGACGAGCGTGGACTTGCCGGCCCCGGAGTACCCGATGACGCCGAGGACCTCGCCCTGTTCGACGTCGAGGGAGACGTCCTCGACGGCGACCACGGTCTCGCCGGTGTCGGCGCGGCGGTAGTGCTTCGAGACGCCGCGGAGTTCGACGAGGGCAGCCACTACTCCGCAGCCGCCTTCGCGTCCTTCTCGACCGTCGCGAGCTCACGCTGCAGGGAGGCGGCGCTCTCGTCGCTCGGCACGGCGTCCGGGTAGTCCTTCGCGAACACCTTCTGCACCGCCTCGTCCTGGAACAGCTTCGCCAGCGCCAGGTAGGTCGCGTTGTCCTTGTCGGCGTCCCGCACCGCGAAGACGTTCACGTAGGGCTTGGCAGAGGCGCTCTTCGGGTCGTCCTGGAAGATCGCGTCGTCCTTCGCGAGCCCCGCCGAGGTGGCGTAGTTCACGTTGACGATCGCGCCGTCGACGGAGCCCTGCTGCAGCGCGTTCGCGGTCTGCGAGGCGTCGACGGTCTGGACGTCCACCTTGTGCGACGTGATGTCCGCGGTGGTGGAGAACGCGTTGCCGCCGTCCTTGAGCTGCAGCAGGTCGGCCGACTGCAGCACCAGGAGCGCACGGGCCTCGTTGATGGCGTCGTTCGGGATCGCGATCTTCGCGCCGTCCTGGAACCCGGACGGCTTGGTGACCTTCGTCGAGTACAGGGGCAGCGGGTACACGGCCGTCGCGCCGATCGGCTGCAGGTCGTCGTTCGACTGCACGTTGTAGTTCGCCAGGTACTGGATGTGCTGGAACTGGTTCATGTCGATCTGCTCGTCCTTGAGCGCCGGGTTCGGCAGCGAGTAGTCCGAGAAGTTCTGGAGCTGCACGGTCACGTCGAGCTTCTGCTTCGCGAGCTTCGTGTAGGTGTCCCAGTAGGGGAGCGCCTTGTCCGAGACGCCGATCGTCACCGTCTTCGGGCTCGCGTCGGACGAGCCGGCAGCGGTGTCCGAGGACCCACCCGAGCGGACGGCGACCACGACGACCGCCACGATGACCGCGACGACGACGACCGCCGCGGCGATGATCCACCCGACCGGCCGACTGCGCTTCGGCTTCTGGGGCAGTACTGGTGCGGTCATGGGGTCCTCCTCGTGGGCCCGGCGGGCCGTCCTGATCCGGTCCGACGCTCGTGGACCGACCCCGAGTGTGCCGCGCGGCACCGACCGCGGCGACTTGCGTTCCGTCGTGTTACATCCCTTGCTCTGCGTCGCCCGGCAGACTCGAGGGCGTGCGCAGCATCGAACTGGTCCTCGACGACGACTCCGACCGTGCGGTGCGCGCAGCGTGGCAGACCCTCGAGGACGCCGGACTGCCGAGCCTCGGCCGTTCCGGCACGAACGACACACACGTCACCCTCGCGGCGGGCGAAGCGCTGCCGGTACCGTCCGGCTTCGCCGCACCCCGACCGGAGGGCATCCGCGTCGGCGGACTGCTGCTCTTCGACGCCGGTCCCGGTCGGCACGTCCTCGCGTGGGCGGTCGTCGTCGACGCGGCGCTCGCGGCCTTCCACCGGGCGGTGCACGACGTCGCCCCGGACGCGCTCGACACCTCGCTGCCCGGCCGGTGGTCACCGCACCTGACGCTCGCCCGACGGATCCGCGACGTCGACCTCCCGGAGGCGCTCGCCGCGCTCGCGGCGACGCCACAGCCCGAGGTGCTCGCCGTCGCCGGCGTGCGCCACTGGGCCGGCGACACGAAGGTGACCACGCCGGTCCGGTGAGCGGCCCTGTTCGGTGATCAGGGCCTCCCGGCACGGTCGGTCCGTCGCTGGTGCGTCCTCCAGGTGCGGCGCCGGACGGGAGGCTCGGCTCAGCTCCCCAGGACCCGATCGCCGAACGCAGACGCGAACTTGCGCTCCGGGTCGGCCCGGCGGACCAGCTCGCGGAACGCCGGGAGCCGGGGGTACAGCGCCGCGACCGCGGCGCCGTCGAGCGAGCTCATCTTGCCCCAGTGCGCACGTGCGTCGAAGGGGGCGATGCGAGCCTCGAGGTCGGGGAGGAGCGCGGCGACCTCCTCGGGGTGCTTCTTCCACGTGAAGGCGATGCAGAACACGTCCTCGCCCTGCGTCGGCGACAGCCAGAGGTCGTCTGCGGCCATCGTGCGGAGTTCGGCGACGTGCAGGTGCGGCTGGATCCGGTCGGCCAGGCCGCGCAGTGCGTCGAGGGCGTCCGCCGCGTGCCGGAGGGGGACGAAGTGCTCGCTCTGCACCTCGGACCCGTGTGACGGCACGGTCCCGATCGGGAAGTGCGGGAGCCGGTCCCACCACGGGCCGAGGGAGCCGTCCCGTGCCGTGCGGTGGTCGTCGCCCGGCGTCCCGGGCAGCCGAGGTGCGCCGGACAGCTCGTCCGGTGCGTGCTCGCTCCGCGACTTCACGAGGACCTCGCTGATCTCGTCCCCGAAGCGCGTGTAGGAGCAGACCGAGGTCCCCGCGGCGTGGATCTCGGCCGCGTGGTCGAGGAACGCGCGCCAGGGGATCGGGCCGTACGCGTCCTGGCGCATCCGGTAGGTGGGCTCGACCGCGAGGGTCACCCGGGTGACGATGCCGAGCAGTCCGAGGTGGAGCACCGATCCCGGGCCCTCCGGGTCGTCGTGGCGGACAGAGCGGGTCGTGCCGTCGGGGCCGAGGAACTCGAGTGCGCGGACCGCCGTCGACAGGGACCCGAGCGTGGTGCCGGAGCCGTGCGTCCCGGTCGCGACCGCGCCGCCGACCGAGATGTGCGGGAGCGAGCCCATGTTGTGCAGGGCGTACCCGGCCGCGTCGATGTCGGGGGCGACGTCGCCGTACCGTGTCCCGGCGCCGACCGTCACCGTGGCGGTTCCGTCGACGTCGTGGCCGATCACCAGGTCGGTCGGGATGCCGGTCAGGTCGAGCAGGACCCCGTCGGTGTCGGCCACGTCGTTGAACGAGTGCCGGGTGCCGAGGCCGTGGACGCGGCGCTCCCGGGCGACGATCGCGGCTGCCTCGTCGACCGTGCGGGGACGTTCGACCCGCTCGGCCGTGTACGTGACCGTGCCGGACCAGTTGAGCTCGCTCGTCGTCGACCGCATGCGCCCACGATGCCACGCACGGCTGCACGCGCGGCTGCGCGGGGGGAGGTGGGCGCGGGCCCTGTGGCCGTTGCGGGGCTACAGCGCGCATTGCTCCCGCACAACAGGAAGCACCTCGCGCCACCGAACGTGGCGGCGCGAGGTGCTTCCGGTTGTCCGGCGGCACCGGCCGGGCGCGGTGGCACCGGGCCGGCGCCGTGGCGCCGCACGGTGCCGTGTCGGAGGTCCCTAGTGCGCGGGCAGGGGCGTCGGTGCACCCTCGGGCAGCTCGGGCCTGCGCACGAAGACCGCGGTCAGGATCCCGAACAGGGAGATGACCCCGCCGACGAGGAACGCGGTGCGCACGCCGGACGCGGTGGCCTCGGCGATGCCGTCCGCTCCCGAGCCGGCGGTGGCGGTCGCCGCACCGATCGTCAGGAGCGTGACGAACAGGGCGGTACCGGCAGCGCCGGCGAGCTGCTGGGCCGTGCCGAGCACCGCGCTGCCGTGCGAGTACAGCTTCGGGGGCAGGCCGCCGAGCGCCGCGGTGAACAGCGGCGTGAATGTCAGCGCGAGGCCGATGCTGAGGACGACGTGGGCACCGAGGACGAACCACACGCTGGTGTCGACGCCGACGGTGGACAGGGCCCACAGCACGACGCTGATGATGACCGCGCCGGGGATGAGCAGCACGCGGGGTCCGTGACGGTCGTACACGCGGCCGACGATCGGGGAGAGCAGACCCATCAGCAGCCCACCGGGGAGCAGCAGCAGCCCGACGTTGAGGACCGCGAGCCCGAGGACGCGCTCCAGGTAGATCGGCAGCAGGATGAGCGTGCCGAGCATCACCAGGAAGCTCAGGCCCATCCCGACGATCGGGACGGTGAAGCCCTTCGTCCGGAACGTCCGCAGGTCCAGCAGTGCGCTGTCGGTGCGCTGCAGACGGGACTGGCGGACGATGAACAGCGTCAGGGCGACCGCGCCGACGACGAGCGCGGCGATCGGGACCACCGGGCCGGTCGTGCCGATCTCACCGATGCTCGACAGGCCGTAGACGATCCCGCCGAACGCGAAGGCGGAGACCACGACCGAGAGCACGTCGAGCGGCGCCGGGCGCGGGGTGCCGACGTTGCGGACCTTCACCATGCCGAGGATCAGCGCCGCGATCGCGATCGGCAGCACGAACCCGAACAGCCAGCGCCACGAGAACGCGTTGAGGATGAGCCCGGAGATGGTCGGGCCGACGGCCGGCGCGACGGAGATGACGATCGAGATGTTCCCCATCACGCGGCCGCGGTGCGCCGGCTCGATGAGCGTGAGGACGGTCGTCATGAGGAGCGGCATCATGATCGCGGTGCCGCTGGCCTGCACGATGCGTCCGACGAGCAGCACCGAGAACCCCGGCGCGAGCAGCGCCACGAGGGTGCCGACGGAGAACAGGCTCATCGCCCAGATGAAGACCGGCCGGGTGTTGAACCGCTGCAGGAGGAACCCGGTGATCGGGATGACGACGGCCATCGTGAGCAGGAACCCGGTGGTGAGCCACTGCCCGGTCGCCGCGCTGATGTGCAGGTCGTCCATGAGCCGAGGCAGCGCCACGCCCATGATCGTCTCGTTGAGGATCACCACGAACGCGGAGACCAGGAGCAGCGCGATCACCAGCCGCGTCTCGGCGGGTGAGGAACCCTGCTGCTGTGGCTGACTGCCCGTCCGCGGAGCGGAGTCGAGGGCGCTGTCGGTCATGTGTGGCTCCGTACGGTGTCGGCGGGCGATGCAGACGGTGCAGCACCTGAGGGAATTCGATTATTCCGCCCGGCACCGACACGCCGCCGGGCACCGGCAGGCCGCGCGGACGAGGCCGGGTCCGTGGCGTCCGACTCGTCAGTGCAGGATGTCGAACGTCTCCGTGTCCCCGTGTGGGACGACGGCACGTGTGGTGACCTCGGCGACCGTCGCGGACGGCGGACCGCTGTGCAGCATCGCCACCAGGGCGTCCACCGCGGCGGAGGGGCCCTCGGCCTCCACCTCGACGGTCCCGTCGAAGAGGTTCCTCGCGTAGCCCGTCAGTTCCAGTCCGTCTGCCTTGCGTGCCGTCCAGTAGCGGAACCCGACCCCCTGGACCGTCCCCGAGACGATGGCGTGCACCCTGGTCACCGTTGTCATGTCGCCCAATGTATGCGGGCCGCATTTCCCGGGCATCACCAGGGTTTTTCCGGGCCGTGTCGGTTTGTTTCCGCCGGGTGTCGCCGGCCTGCGTCACCGATGATAGAGTCATCCCAACCAGAACACTTCAAGTCAGGATGACCTGAACACATGGACGAAGCAGCCATCCGCGTCGCGGTCTCGACCGTGATCGTCGCGCTGCGTCCGCACCCCGACACCGGGGCGCCGGCGCTCTGGATGCCGCTCGTCCGCCGCACGACCGAGCCGTACGCGGGTTCGTGGGCGCTCCCGGGTGGCTGGGTGCGGCCGGACGAGGGACTCGAGGACTCCGCGGCCGCCCGGCTCCGCGAGACGACGAACGTGCAGCCGCGCTACCTCGAGCAGCTCTACGCGTTCGGCGACGTCGACCGTTCCCCGACCCGGGTCGTGTCGATCGTGTACTGGGCCCTCGTCCGCCCGGACGAGGCCAGCGTCGTCCCGGACGACTGGAACGTGCGGTGGTTCCTCGCCGACGAGCACCCGCCGCTCGCGTTCGACCACGACCAGATCGCCGAGTACGCCCTCTGGCGGCTCCGCACGAAGATGTCGTACTCCCGCATCGCGCAGGCCTTCCTCGGCGACCGCTTCACCCTCGCCGAGCTCCGCGCCGTGTACGAGGCGGTCCTCGGCCGGCCGCTCGACCCGGCGAACTTCCGACGGCAGGTCGCGCAGACCGACGCCGTCATCGCCACCGACGAGACCACGAGCGGCGACCGGCACCGGCCGGCCCGGCTGTACCGCTCGAACCCCGACCTGGCCTACGCGGACAACGGCCCGCTGCAGACCGGCACACCCCAGCAGCGGAACCGTTAGGAAACGAAGTGTCCATCGCGACGACCATCGAGCTCATCTCCAACGGCAGGGTCGACGGCAGTACCTGCACCCCCGACCTCGCCGAGCCGACGTGGGACTTCGACGCGCGACCCGGCTACGGCCCCGGCGCGTCGATGTCCGACGTCATCCCGACCTCCACGCCTCGGCAGGGCGTCATCCCGGACGAGTACCGGCACGCTCCCGCGGAGGAACTGCACGCGCGCATCGAACGGGCGAAGGCGACGCTGGGGGACCGCGTCGTGGTGCTCGGCCACTTCTACCAGCGTGACGAGGTCGTCCGGCACGCCGACTTCCTCGGCGACTCGTTCCAGCTCGCGAACGCCGCCCTCACCCGGCCAGACGCCGAGGCGATCGTCTTCTGCGGGGTGCACTTCATGGCCGAGACGGCCGACGTCCTGGCCCGCGACGACCAGCGTGTCATCCTGCCGAACCTCGCCGCCGGGTGCTCGATGGCCGACATGGCCGACATCGACAGCGTCGAGGCCGCATGGGCCGAGCTCGAGGCGGTGTACGGCACCGAACCCGACGCCGACGGCCGCGTGCCGGTCATCCCCGTCACGTACATGAACTCCGCCGCCGACCTCAAGGCGTTCTGCGGTCGCCACGGCGGCATCGTGTGCACCTCGTCGAACGCGTCGACCGTCCTCGAGTGGGCGTTCGAGCGCGGCCAGCGGGTGCTGTTCTTCCCCGACCAGCACCTCGGCCGGAACACCGCCAAGGCGATGGGGATCAGCACCGACCTGATGCCGATGTGGAACCCGCGACTGCCCCTCGGCGGCAACACCCCCGACGACCTGCAGGCCGCGAAGGTCGTCCTGTGGCACGGCTTCTGCTCGGTGCACCGCCGCTTCACGGTCGACCAGATCGACCAGGCGCGGCGGGACCACCCCGGCGTCCAGGTGATCGTGCACCCCGAGTGCCCGATGGCCGTCGTCGACGCGGCCGACGCCGCCGGCAGCACGGACCTCATCCGCAAGACCGTGGCGGCCGCGACCGAACCGACGACGTTCGCGATCGGCACCGAGATCAACATGGTCAACCGCCTCGCCGCCGAGTACCCGCAGCACACGGTCTTCTGCCTCGACCCGGTCGTCTGCCCGTGCTCGACGATGTACCGGATCCACCCGGGCTACCTCGCGTGGGTGCTCGAGGCCCTGGTCCGCGGCGAGGTCCTCAACGAGATCACGGTGCCGGACGCCGTCAAGGCCGACGCCAGGGTCGCCCTCGAGCGCATGCTCGCCGCGAAGCCGAAGGACTGACGACGTGCACGTCGTCATCGTCGGTTCCGGCATCGCCGGCCTGACCGCCGCGATCCGCGCGAGCAGCCGTCACGACGTCACCCTGGTGACGAAGGGCGCCCTCGCCGACGGCGCGACGGGACACGCGCAGGGCGGCGTGGCCGTCGCGCTCGGCGCCGACGACTCCGCGTCGCTGCACGCGGCGGACACCCACCGTGCGGCAGCAGGGAGCGCCGACGTCCGCGCGGTCGACGTGCTCTGCACCGACGGCCCGGCGCGCGTCCGCGACCTGCTCGCCCTCGGCGTGCCGTTCGACCGCACCACCGACCCGGCGAGCATCGACCGTCACGGTGACGACCTCGCCCGCGGACGTGAGGCCGCGCACGGACGCTGGCGTGTGGTGCACGCGTCGGGCGACGCCACGGGTGCCGCGATCGAGCACACCCTCGTCCAGGCACTGCACCGTCGGCACGTGACGATCCTCGAACGCACCTCGCTCACCGACCTGGTGGTGCGGGACAGCACCGTCGTCGGCATCGACGTGCTCGACCTGCTCGGCGAACCGCGGCGGATCGACGCCGATGCGGTCGTCCTGGCGTCCGGGGGCGCCGGGCACCTGTACCGCGAGACGACGAACCCGCTCGTCGCGACGGGCGACGGCGCCGCGGCGGCCTGGCGCGCCGGAGCGGTGCTCGCCGACCTCGAGTTCATGCAGTTCCACCCGACCCGCCTGGCGGTCCCCGGCGGCGGACTCGTCTCCGAGGCCGTCCGCGGCGAAGGAGCCGTCCTCCGCGACGCGCGCGGACACCGCTTCATGACCGACCTCCACCCGGACGCCGAACTCGCCCCGCGGGACGTCGTCGCCCGGGGGATCGCCGCCGCGCTCCGCGACGGGGGAGCGGTCGTCCTCGACGCCACCGGACTCGATCCCGAGTTCCTCGTCGGCCGGTTCCCCGGACTGACCCGCAGCATCCGCGAAGCGGGCTTCGACTGGACCAGGGTGGGCGTCCCGGTCGCACCGGCAGCGCACTACTTCATGGGCGGGATCGCGACCGACGCCGAGGGGCGGACGAGCCTGCCGGGGCTCCTCGCGGTCGGGGAGGCGGCCTGCACCGGCGTGCACGGCGCGAACCGGTTGGCCTCGAACTCCCTGCTCGAGGGCCTCGTCTTCGCCGTCCGCGCAGCGGACGCCGTCGCCGTCCCGCGACCCGGTCTGCTCCGGCTGCGCGGCGATGCGACCTTCCCCGTCACCGCGGTGCGCGACGGGGCGGAGCCGACCCGAGCCTCCCGTCCGACAAGTGGCGACCAGGACCGGACGGGAGGCACGGATCGCCTCGCCGACGGCACCGACGTCCGCAGCGCGGTGCAGACCGTCATGACGGAGCGGGTCGGGCTGCTCCGCGACGCGGCCGGGCTCGCGGCGGCGCGGCGGGAGCTCGCCGCGCTGGCCGTCGACGACCCGCGGTCCGTGCGCGGGCACGAGGACCGTGCGCTCCTCGACCTCGCCCGCATGGTCGCCCGCGCCGCCGAGGCCCGTGCCGAGTCCCGGGGCGCGCACGCCAGGACCGACCACCCCGACACCGACCCCGACGCCCCCGCGTCGATGGGCTGGGTCGCCGACCACTCGCCCGTCCCCGAGGGAGCACTCGCATGACCACCACCGCACCGACCAGGACCGATCCGGGGACCATCGCGCCGCACGCGCTCCGTCGCGTCATCGAGACCGCGCTCGAGGAGGACGCGCCGTGGGGCGACGTCACGAGCGAGACCCTCATCCCCGCCGAGGCCACCGCGACGGCGACGCTCGGAGCGCGCGAAGCCGGCGTCCTGAGCGGCGGCGGGGTGTTCGTCGCGGTGATGCACGCGGTCGACCCAGGCATCGTGGCGACCGTCCTCGTCGCCGACGGGGACCGGTTCGAGCCGGGTGACGTCCTCGCCACGGTCACCGGGTCCGCCCGGGCGGTGCTCCGCGCCGAACGCGTCGCGCTCAACCTGGTGCAGCGGATGTCCGGCATCGCGACCGCGACGTCCCGCTACGTGGCGGCGGTCGCCGGGACCCGCGCCCGGATCGTGGACACCCGGAAGACCACCCCTGGGCTCCGTGCGCTCGAGCGGTACGCGGTGCGGTGCGGTGGCGGCCACAACCACCGGACCTCGCTGTCCGACGCGGTGCTCGCCAAGGACAACCACCTCGCGGTGCTGCTCGCGAGCGGGATCGAGATCGGGGAGGCAGTCCGCGCGGCGCGGGAGCGCCTCGGGCACACCGTGCACCTCGAGGTGGAGGTGGACCGCATCGACCAGATCGAACCGGTCGTCGCCGCCGGGGTGGACACGATCATGCTCGACAACTTCAGCGTCGACGCCCTGATGACGGGCGTCGGCATCGTGGCCGGTCGGGCGCTCGTCGAGGCCTCGGGCGGCGTGTCCCTCGAGACCGTCGCGGCCATCGCGGCCACCGGCGTCGACGTCGTCTCGGTCGGTGCCCTGACGCACTCGGCACGCGCGCTCGACCTCGGCCTCGACGTCGACGTCGACGTCACCGTCGGCGACCTCGCGCGCTGACGTGTTCTACCTCGACCGGGCCGCCACGACGCCCGTCCGCCGCGAGGTCCTCGAGGCGATGTGGCCGTGGCTGACGGGCGGGTTCGGCAACCCGTCGTCGACGCACGGCATCGGCGACCAGGCGGCCCGTGCCCTGTCCGCAGCACGCGCCTCCGTCGCCGGCGCGCTCGGCTGCCGGCCGGGGGAGGTCGTGTTCACCGCCGGCGGGACCGAGGGGGCGAACACCGCGGTGAAGGGCATCGCGCTCGCCACGCCCCGCGGACGGCACGTCGTCACGAGCGCGATCGAGCACGAGGCGGTCCTCGCCAGCTGCGCGTACCTCGCGCGCTTCCACGACTTCACGGTCACCGTCCTGCCGGTGGACGCGACCGGACGGGTCGATCCCGAGGAGCTCGCGGCAGCGCTGCGCCCGGACACGACGCTCGTCTCGATCGCGCACGCCGACAACGAGATCGGCACCGTGCAGGACGTCCCCGCCCTCGCCGCGCTCGCACACGGCGTCGGCGCGCGGTTCCACACCGACGCGGTCCAGTCCGCGCCGTGGCTGCCGGTCGGACTCGACGTGCTCGGCGTCGACGCACTGACGTTCTCCGGCCACAAGCTCGGCGCGCCGAAGGGCACCGGGGTGCTCGCGCTGCGGTCCGGTGTGGCGATGGAGCCGCTCGTGCACGGCGGGGGACAGGAGCGCGGGCGGCGCTCCGGCACCGAGGACGTCGCGGGCGCGGTCGCCGTGGCGACGGCGCTCGAGCTGGTCACCGCGGGACGCGTGGCGGCGGCCGCGGCGGCCACCGCCACGCGGGACGCGGTGGTCGACGGGGTCCTCGAGCGGGTCCCCGGGGCCTTCCTCACCGGGGCCCACCTCCCCGGGTCCTGGACGGAGCGGCTCCCCGGACACGCCTCGTTCTGCTTCCCCGGCGTGCACGGCGAGACCGTACTGCTCGAGCTCGAACAGCGCGACGTCGTGTCGTCGTCGGGCAGCGCGTGCGCGGCGGGCAGCACCGAGGCGTCGCACGTGCTCACGGCGCTCGGCCTGTCCGATGACCTCGCCCGGAGTGCCGTACGGCTCACCTTCGACGCATCCCTGTCGCCGGACGACGTCCCGGTCGTGATCGGGGCCGTCGCCGAGGCGGTCGCCGCGGTCCGCGCGCTCGGCTGAGGCGTGTACTAGACGTTCTACTCCATCTCTGGGGACCTGTCCCCCCTTCTGCGGACACGGATTCTCCGACAGAGTGTCCTCATGGCCGACGTGATGACGAACCTGGTGCCGCGGGAGGACCGCTTCCGAGTGGTGCAGCTCCTGCCGGCGCCTGTGACGGTCCTCGCGCTCGCCGTCGCAGCGGGACACGATCTCGGCTCGGCGCCCCTCGGGCTCATCGCCGTCGTCGGGGCGCTCGCGACGGTCGGGAGCGCCCTGCTCCCGAGCATCCGTCCCTCGGCCGCTCGGCGTCGCATGCCGACACCGACCGAGTCGGAGCGGTACCGGGAGGACACCGACCACTCCTGACCCCAGACCGCAGACCACAGACTCGCGCTGCCCGGACCCGACACCCCCCCCCCGCGGGGTCCGAGCGGTGCGTTCAACCGGACGCGATCCCTGAACAGCGCGTCCGGGGTGGGCCACGACATCCCCCTGTCGTCGTGTCCCGCAGCATCCGGAGCCCGCCGAGGGTCACGGGACGTCACCCCTGAACGACGTCCCCGGCTCCCCTCCGCCCACGGCGGGCCCGGGTGCGTTCCCCGTCGGCGGGACCGGCGCTGTCGGCACGGTGCGTCGTCGGGAGCTGCGCTGTCGGCACGGTGCGTCGTCGCTACCGTGGGTGTGTGCCCTCGTACCGTCTGACCCTCGCCGTCGGCGCACTCGCGCCGGGCGTCACCCCGCCGGCCGTCCTGCCGAAGGCCGCCCGTCTGGTCGCCGAACGAGCGGTGGTCGAGGCGCAGGACGTCCGACTCCTCCGGGGAGTCCCGTGCGTCGTGGTCCGCTACGAGGCCGAGGACGACTCCGTCGCGACCGCGGTCGCCCGGCACGCCGTCGACGGTCTGCGGAGCACGGTGGAGGTCCGGTCGGACCGCGTCACCCGGCGCGACGGGGGGAGCTGGACGCCGATCGCCTGACCGCGGCGGCGGCACTCGGCACCGGCCAGACGTAGTCGAGGTCGTCCGGCGCGTCCGGGAACAGCGGACGGTAGTGCTCCCGGTCCTTCTGCACGAGCTTCGACCGGTGCGAGCGGTGCACGGCCTCGTCGGCGTTCCACGGCGGGATCGGGTAGTCGCCGCGCTCGTAGGCGGCGAAGTCCTCCGGCGACCGCTCCAGGTCGATCAGGGTCTTCGCGAGGCAGGTGTCGGCGTGCCCGCGCTCGAGCCACACCGCGCAGGTGGCGTCCTGGTAGGCCATCAGCGCCGGTCGGTACCCGCGCCACATCGCCACGACCGGGTGGTGCTGCCAGCCGTAGTCCGGCAGGGTCAGCGCACGCATCACCTGCAGGGTCTCGACGCGCTGCTTCCCGAGCCGCTTGTCGTCGAGCACCTCGGCGGAGGCGCGGAAGTCGGCGAAGGGCAGGAACGTCTGCATGCAGGGGACGGTACGCGGACCCGGCTGAGGCGACACATGTCGTCACAACCGTGCGCGGTCCGAGGGTGCGTGTGAGCATCGGAGCCATGAGCGGAGAACTCGTCGTCGGCGTGAGCGGCAGCCCATCGGACCCGTCGCGGACCTCCACCCTGGTGGCCGCCACCGTCGCCCGGCTCGGGGCGGAGATCGAGGACGCCCGCACCGTGACGGTCGAGATCGGCCCGCTGCTCGCCGACCTCGGCGCCGCGTCCGACCGCTCGGCGATGGCACCCGCGACCGTCGCCGCGCTCGAGGCCGTCGAGGCCGCTGATGTCCTGGTCGTCGGGAGCCCGGCGTTCCGTGCCGCCTACTCCGGGGCGTTCAAGCTCTTCTTCGACTGGGTCGGGCAGTACGACCTCGTCGACACACCCGTGCTCCTGACGGCCACCGGCGGCAGCGACCGGCACGCCCTGCTCGTCGAGCACCAGATGCGCCCGCTGTTCGGCTTCTTCCAGTCGACGACGCTGCCCATCGGCGTGTTCGGGAACGAGCGGGACTTCACCAAGCGCGAGGGTGGCTACGACATCTCGAGCGTCGACCTCGAGCTGCGCATCGACCAGGCCGTCCGGCGGGCGCTGCCGATCGTCCGTGGCGGCTTCGCGACGGCTGCGGCGGCTGACGTGCCGCGTCCCGCCGACTTCTGACGGCCGACGTGCCGCGTCCGCCGCCTCCTGGCCGCGGACCCGCCCTACGCGAGCAGTGACGCGAGGTGCGCGACCGCCAGGCGGTAGCCGTCGGCACCCGCGCCAGCGATGACCGCGGTGGCGGCGGTCGCGACGTGGTCGACGTGCCGGAACGGCTCGCGCTTCCAGGTGTTCGAGATGTGCACCTCGACGACGGGGACCGACAGTGCCTCCACGGCGTCGTGCAGCGCGACGGACGTGTGGGCGTAGGCCGCGGGGTTGATCACGACACCGGCGAAGTCGTCGAGCGCCTCGTGCAGCCACTCGACGAGTTCGCCCTCGCGGTTGGTCTGCCGGAACGCGATGCCGAGGCCGTGCGACGAGGCCTCCTGCCGCACGATCTCCTCGATGTCGGCGAGCGTCACCGTGCCGTACTGCTCCGGGTCGCGCCGGCCGAGGATGTCCAGGTTCGGGCCGTTGAGGACGAGGATGCGCGACTGCTCGGTCATGGGGCGAGCCTATCGGCGGCGCTGCGCTGTCCCCCGGTGCAATGGTGCATGCACTCGCTATGTGAACGGTCACACGCCGTGGCACCGCGAAAGTTGCACAACGGAACAATTCGGGTAGTGTCCCCCGGTGGGTCCGCGCGGAAGCGGGTCCACAGCACATCGACGTGGAGATTCGAACATGGTTCTCGCTGCAGCGAACAACGGGATCCAGCTCAACCTGGGCTGGGTCGACTACCTGATGATCATCGTGTACTTCGCGGTGGTCATCGGGATCGGGTTCACCGCCAGACGCCAGGTCCGCACGAGCATGGACTTCTTCCTGTCCGGTCGCTCGATGCCGGCCTGGATCACCGGTCTGGCCTTCGTCTCCGCCAACCTCGGCGCGACGGAGATCCTCGGCATGGCCGCCAACGGTGCCCAGATCGGCATGGCGACCCTGCACTACTACCTCGTCGGCGCCGTGCCGGCGATGGTGTTCCTCGGGCTCGTGATGATGCCGTTCTACTACGGCTCGAAGGTCCGCTCGGTGCCGGAGTTCATGCTCCGCCGCTTCGGCAAGGCACCGCACCTGGTGAACTCGATCGCGTTCGCGGTGTCGAACGTCCTGATCGCCGGCATCAACCTCTACGCGATGGCCATCGTCATCGAGGCGATGCTCGGCTGGCCGGAGTGGCTCGCGATCATCGTCTCCGCCGGGTTCGTGCTCGTCTACATCACCCTCGGTGGCCTCTCGAGCGCCATCTACAACGAGGTCATGCAGTTCTTCGTGATCATCGCCGGCCTCATCCCGCTGACGATCGTCGGCCTGCACCGCGTCGGCGGCTGGGGCGGCCTCAAGGAGGCGATCGTGAAGACGCAGGGCGTGCAGCACCTGCAGGCGTGGGCCGGCACCGGATTCGGTGACGTGACCAACCCGATCGGCGCCAACTGGCTCGCCATCGTGCTCGGCCTGGGCTTCGTGCTCGGCTTCGGCTACTGGACGACGAACTTCACCGAGGTGCAGCGCGCCTTCTCCGCGAAGAACATGTCCGCCGCGCGCCGGACGCCGCTCATCGCCGCGATCCCGAAGCTCTTCATCCCGTTCATCGTCGTCGTCCCCGGTCTCATCGCCGCGGCGGTCGTCGGCAACCAGTTCGCCGACGGACGACTCACCTACAACGACGCCATCCCGAAGCTCATCCAGATGTACCTGCCGACGGGTGTGCTCGGTGTCGCCGTGACGGGCCTCCTCGCGTCGTTCATGGCCGGCATGGCCGCGAACGTGTCCTCGTTCAACACCGTCTTCACGTACGACATCTGGCAGCGCTACATCAAGCCGAACATGCCCGACGTGCACTACCTGAAGACCGGACGGTGGGTCACCGTCGCCGGTGTCCTGGTGGGCATCGCCACGGCGTTCATCGCCGCGCAGGCGCAGAACATCATGACGTACATGCAGACGCTGTTCTCGTTCTTCAACGCACCGCTGTTCGCCGTGTTCATCCTCGGACTGCTGTGGAAGCGGATGACCACGCAGGGCGCGCTCTGGGGCTACGTCCTCGGCATCATCACGCCGACGATCACGTGGATCGCCTACCTGGTGAACCCGAAGCTCTTCGCCACCGGCACCGCCGAGACGCTGTACGGCGCGATCATCTCGTTCGTCACGGTGCTCGTCGTCGGCTTCGTCGTGTCGATGTTCACCAAGCCCAAGGACGAGAAGGACCTCGGCGGACTGGTCTACGGCGTCGGCAAGATCGACCTGCACGGTGACGCCGTCGCGACCGACACCGCCTGGTACCGCTCGCCCGCCCTGCTCGGCACGGTCGCCCTCGTGCTCTGCGTCGTCCTCTACCTGCCGTTCCTCTGATCCGAAGGAGATCACACCTCATGAGTGACACCACCACCGCCATGACGGACGAGCAGAAGGCCGCCCTCGTCCGCTCCACCCGACGCCTCGACCTGCGACGGATCCTCGGGGGCCTGTTCGTGCTCTACGGCGTCATCACGACGATCGTCGGGATCGTCCACTGGGACTCCGACCCGCAGAAGACCGGCGGCATCCACATCAACCTCTGGGTCGGGCTGTCGATGCTCGCCGGCGGGCTCCTCTTCTTCCTCTGGGACCGGCTCGCTCCCGTCCCCGCGGAGGACATCATCGGCCAGGCCGAGGCCGAGGAGCACCAGAAGGCCGCCGGCGAGGGACGCGAGGCTGCCTGAGGCGCGCTGCCGCGACACCCCGGCGGAAGTCCGCCCGCCCTGTCGGTACACCCCGGCGGACTCGATGCGACATGGTCGCTGTCGTACGACAGCGACCAAGTCGCATGTTCGCGGCGGGACATCGCGCGCGTGCAAGGAGCGACAGTGCTGCTGTCGTACGACGCCGACATGGTCGCTCCGGGTCGGCCTGGAGGCTCGGCTCGCCTCCGCCACGGAGGCTGCCTGGCATGACGGTGCCGGCCGGTAGCATTCCGGCATGATGCACCAGGGGGAGTCCAGGCCCGAGCCGAGCGCGACCGAGCACCCGGTCCCGAGCTGGGCCGTCGGGCTCTTCGTCGTGCTCGCATTCGGGGGAGCGTGGGCGGTGGCGCTGCCGATGTGGCTGTCCGGCAGGGGACTCGGTACGCCGTTCGCGACGGTCGTCATCATCGGGATGATGTTCACCCCGTTCGCCTCGGCGGTGATCGTGCTCACACTGCTCGGACGTCGACGTCCGAGACCGGTCCTGCGCTTCCTCGGTGTGTGGCCCCTCCGTCCGGTGCGCCGCACGGTGTGGACGACCGTCGCCGCCTACCTGGGCGGCGTGCTCTTCCCCGTCGCGGCCGTCGCCGTCGCCGTGCTCGCGGGGTGGTTCCCGGTCGACTTCGTCCACTTCTCCGGCTTCCACGACGTCCTCGTGGCGTCGGGCCTCCGGGAGCTCCCGATGCCGATCGGCGTCCTCGTCGCACTGCAGCTCGCGCAGATCCCGTTCCTGTCCGCGTTCAACGCGTTCGTGACGATCGGCGAGGAGATCGGGTGGCGCGGCTTCCTCGTGCCGGCGCTCCAGCGGTACGGCACCGGGGTCGCGCTGCTCGGCTCCGGCGTCGTCTGGGGTGTCTGGCACGCGCCGATCATCCTGCTCGGGTACGACTTCGGCCGGACGGACTGGCTCGGTGTCGTGTTCATGGTCGTCGCCTGCGTGCTCCTCGGCGTCGTCCTCGGGTGGCTGCGCATCCGGACGGGTTCGGTGTGGCCCGCGGTGTTCGCGCACGCCGGGGTGAACGGCGCCGTCGGCGTCGGTGCCGTGCTCGTGACGTCCGGGGTCGACGTCGTCGACGTCGCGCGCAGCCCGCTCGGCTTCGGAGGATGGATCGTCCTGGCGCTGGTCATCGCGGTGCTCGCGGGGACCGGAGCGTTCCGACGGCGTGACATGCATACCCCCTAGGGGTACGGTGGGCGCAATGGACGAGCGGCACGAACACCACCAGGGCACCACCGTCGACGAGCACGCACACCACGAGCACGCGCCCGACGGGACGCATGACCACGCGCACCACGAGGACCACGAGCCGGGCCCCGGTGCGCAGGGACACAGCGGGCACGGCCACACCGCGCACGGCCACACGGGTCACGACGCGCACGCGGGCCACGGCGCGCACGGACACGACGCGCACGCGGGCCACGGCGGACACGGCGACCACGCGGCGATGTTCCGTGACCGGTTCTGGTGGAGCCTCGTCCTCGCGGTCCCGGTCGTGGCGTTCAGCAGGATGTTCGCCGACATCCTGCACTACCCGCTGCCGGACGCCGCCTGGGCCGGCTGGGTCTCTCCGGTGCTCGGCACGGTGCTATTCCTCTACGGCGGCTGGCCCTTCCTGACCGGCGGTTGGTCCGAGGCGCGCACCCGACGCCCCGGGATGATGCTCCTCATCGGCATGGCGATCGTCGTGGCGTTCGTCGCGTCGTGGACCACCAGCCTCGGCCTGTTCGGGCTCGACCTCGACTTCTGGTGGGAGCTCGGGCTCCTCATCGTCATCATGCTGCTCGGCCACTGGATCGAGATGCGGGCGATGGGTGTCGCGTCCAGTGCCCTCGACGCGCTCGCCGCCCTGCTGCCCGACGAGGCAGAGGTGGTCGACGACCAGGGCGAGGTGTCCCGGGTACCGGTGTCGAGCCTCCAGGTCGGGCAGACGGTGGTGGTCCGCCCCGGTGCCCGCGTGCCGGCGGACGGCGACGTCGTCGACGGCCGCGCCCAGGTCGACGAGTCGATGATCACGGGGGAGTCCGCTGCCGTTGACCGGGATGTCGGCGACCGCGTCGTCGCCGGGACCGTGGCGACCGACAGCTCGATCCGGGTGCGGATCACCGCCACCGGTGACGACACCGCGCTGTCCGGCATCCAGCGGATGGTGGCCGAGGCGCAGTCCTCGTCGTCGCGGACCCAGGTCCTCGCCGACCGGGCTGCCGGGCTGCTCTTCTTCTTCGCGACCGGCGCCGCGGTGGTCACGTTCGTGGTGTGGCTGCTGCTCGGCGATGTCGACCAGGCGATCACCCGCACCGTCACCGTGCTCATCATCGCCTGCCCGCACGCTCTCGGACTGGCGATCCCGCTCGTCGTGGCGATCTCGACGGAGCGCGCCGCGAAGGCGGGCATCCTCGTCAAGGACCGGCTGGCGCTCGAGCGCATGCGCGGCGTCGACACCGTCGTCTTCGACAAGACGGGAACGCTCACGACCGGCAGGCCGCAGGTCGTCGACACCGTCGGGGACGACGCCGTGCTCGGGCTCGCCGCCGCGGCGGAACGGGACAGTGAGCACCCGGTCGCGCGGGCGATCGTCAGCGCGGCCTCGGAGCGCGGGATCGCGGTCCCGGACGGCGTCACCGACATCGCCTCGGCGCCGGGGCGGGGCGTCCGAGCCTCGATCGACGGGCATCGCGTCGAGGTCGGCGGCCCGGCGATGCTGCGCGACGCCGGTGCCACCATGCCCGAGGAATTCGGTTCCGCGGTCGACGGCTGGCGTGCCGACGGGGCGGCCGTGATCGTCGCGGTCGTCGACGGCACGGTCCGGGCCGCGTTCGCGGTGCGCGACGCCGTCCGCCCGGAGTCGGCCGAGGCCGTCCGGGCACTCCACGACCGCGGGATCCGCGTGGCCATGGTCACCGGGGACGCCCAGCAGGTCGCCGACGCCGTCGCGCGGGAGCTCGGGATCGACGAGGTCCGCGCCGAGGTGCTCCCCGAGGACAAGGACAGCGAGGTCGCGCGGCTGCAGGGCTCCGGCGCCGTGGTCGCGATGGTCGGCGACGGCGTGAACGACGCCCCCGCCCTCGCTCGGGCTGACGTCGGCATCGCGATCGGCGCCGGGACCGACGTCGCCGTGCAGAGCGCCGGGGTGGTGCTCGCCTCGAACGACCCACGACGGGTGCTCACCGTGATCGACCTGTCCCGTGCGACCTACCGGAAGATGGTGCAGAACCTCGTCTGGGCCACCGGCTACAACGTGCTGTCGGTGCCCCTCGCGGCCGGTGTGCTCGCGGGTGTCGGGTTCGTGTTGTCCCCGGCGGTCGGCGCGGTGCTGATGAGCCTGTCGACCGTGATCGTCAGCCTGAACGCCCAGCTCCTGCGGCGCTTCCGCGCCTGACCGCGCGGCGTCTGTGTAGGCCGTCGGCCCGTCCCTCGTCGAGATGCCGCAATTGCGGCACCTCGACGACGCGAATCGGCGAGTCGCGGAACCCCGACGCACCATGAACGGCGAGTCGCGGAACCCCGAGCGGAGGTCGCGTCGACGATGCGCTCACGGTGTCCCACGGATCGGCCAGGATGGGGACGTGACAGATCTCGTGATCGGGGACGACGGACTCGCCCGTCCCGCATGGGCCTCGACCGACCCGATGCTCCGGGACTACTACGACACCGAGTGGGGCATGCCCGTCCGAGACGAGCGCGGCGTGTTCGAACGGCTCTCGCTCGAGGCGTTCCAGTCCGGTCTGTCGTGGCGCACCATCCTGGCCAAGCGCCCGGCCTTCCGCGCCGCCTTCGCCGACTTCGACCCCGACGTCGTCGCGGGCTTCGGCGAGGACGACGTCGCGCGGCTGATGGCCGACGCCGGCATCGTCCGCAACCGAGCGAAGATCCTGGCGACGATCACCAACGCCACCGCGACGATCGCCCTCCGGGACGACGGCGGCCTGGCCGACTTCGTCTGGTCCTTCCGGCCGGAGTCAACGCCGGAACCGAGGACGTTCGCCGAGATCCCGACGACGAGCGCCGAGTCCGTCGCCCTGTCGAAGGCCCTGCGGAAGCGCGGCTTCGCGTTCGTCGGACCGACGACGATGTTCGCGCTGATGGAGGCGCTCGGCATCGTCGACACGCACCTCGTCGGCAGCCATCGCCGTGGGACCTCGGGCGTCTGGATCTGAACCGCGCCGACCGGGCCACGAGCAGGGACGGGCGCACGCCCCGGGGGCGGCCTGCCGGACCCGAGGGTCTAGGGTCGCGACCATGACGCTCGACCACCCGGAGCGCGACCCCGACGGGGTCCGGATCGCGTTCCTGCTCTTCCCCGGACTCACGCAGCTCGACCTCACCGGCCCGGCCCAGGTGCTCACCCGCGTCCCCGGTGCCCGCGTGGAGTACGTCGCCGCGACGCTCGACCCGGTGCAGAGCGACTGTGGCCTGGCACTCGTGCCGACGGTCACGATCGCGGAGGCTGCACCGGCGGACGTCCTCGTCGTCCCGGGCGGCGAGGGCGCGTTCGACGCGATGCTCGACGGCGCGGTCGTCGGGTTCGTCCGACGCCAGGCCGAGAGTGCCACCTGGGTCACCTCGGTGTGCACCGGGGCGTTCGTCCTCGGTGCCGCCGGGCTCCTCGCCGGCAAGCGGGCCACCACGCACTGGGCCTCGACGCCGATGCTCGCCGCGTTCGGTGCCACGCCCGTGGACGAGCGCATCGTCACCGACGGCGCCGTGGTCACCGCAGCGGGAGTGAGCGCCGGGATCGACATGGCGCTGTGGCTCGCCGCGGAACTCGCCGGCCGCCCGGCCGCCGAGCGGATCCAGCTCCAGATCGAGTACGACCCGCAGCCGCCGTTCGACGCCGGATCCGCGACCCGCGCCGACGCCCGCGTCGTCGCCGACGCACGCGCCGCAGCCGAGGACTCCCGCGGCGACCGGGTCGCGCGCGCCGCAGCAGCCGTCATCGGCTGACGCGGAGCACCGCAGAGCGGCTGCGGGGTCAGTCCAAGGGCAGCTTCATCTGCACGGCGGTCACGCCGTACCCGAGCTGCTCGTACAGTTCCTTGGCGCCGGTGTTGTACCCGAAGACGTTGAGCCCGATGCTCGTCGCCCCCTCCTGCTTCGCGATCGCCTGCCCGAGCTCGAGTGCACGACGCGCGTGTCCGCGCCGGCGGAACGCCTCGTCGATCTCGACGTCGAAGACCCACCAGTCCGAGCCACCCTGCTCGAACGGCCCGATCCACAGGTAGCCCACGACCGCGTCGTCGCCGTCCACGACGTCCCACACGTGGTGCTCGTCGAGCGGTCGGCCGCTCGGGAACCACTGGTCGAGTGACTTCTGCTTGTTCGCCTCGGCCTGCTCGCGGGTCTCGCCCGCCCGGATCCTGGCCTCGACGTACTCCGCCATGGACCTCGCAAGCCAGGACGGGAGGCTCGTGGCCGGCATCTCCCGCAGGCGCGTGTCCGTCATCGGTTCCCCTTCGACCCTCGGCTCGGCTTGCCCCGCATCCGACCGCGCCCGGGCTTCGGGGCCTTGCCGCTGTTGGAGCCCTTGCCGCTGCCCGACTTCGCGCCGCCCGGCGACTTCGCCTTGGCCTTGCCGCCGACGGCGGCCTTGCCGGCCGCAGCGGCCTTGGAGCCCCCACGGGGCGGGCGGGCGTCGTCGTCGCCGGCGCGATCCGGGCCTCCCGGCTGGTCCGGCTGGCTCCGGGAGCTGTTGGCGGTGCGCCCGCGGACCACACCGATGAACTCCGCCGTCAGGTCCGAGGCGTCCTCGTCACGCCAGACGAGTGCGATGCGCGTCCCGGGGGAGTCGACCAGCGTCCTGGCGACGAGGTCCTTGCGGCTCGCCTTGCGGAACAGCGACTGCGGCAGCACGGCCACGCCGATCCCCGTCTCGACCAGGTCGAGCGTGCCGTCCACGTCAGCGGGGACGGGCCCGGCGTCGATGACGTGCACGTCGGCCAGGTCGGCGAGCGTGATCTCGGTCGCGTCGGCGAGCGTGGAGTCCTTCGGCGTCGCCACCACGGCGGTCTCGGTCCAGAGTGGGATCGCGTTGTGGGCTTCGGTGACGGGCATCCGGGCGAAGACCATGTCGACGTCCTCGGCCAGGGCGGCGTCGACGTCGGGCGAGCCGATCGGGCGGAGCACCAGCTCCACGGTGGGGAAGCGCTCCCGCCAGACGCGGGCCCACTTCGCCGGGGACACCCCCGGGACGAAGGCGATGGTGAGTGCCGCGGTCATGCAACCGAGCATAGGGGCCGTACCCTTGTCAGCATGGCGCAGGAACAGACGATGAAGCCCGAGACGGCAGCGAAGAAGCTCGGCATCCTGCTGTCGGCCGCTCCGGAGTCCTTCCGCGAGGCGCCCGTCACGCGGACCGCCTTCGAGGAGCTCCGGACCCAGCCGCCGACGTGGCTCGAGGAACTCCGTCGTGACGGACCGCACCCGCGCCCGGTCGTCGCGCAGAAGCTCGGCGTCTCGATCTCCGGGCTCAGCCGTTCCGGCATCGACGAACCACTGACGACGGCGCAGATCAAGGACCTGCTCGTCGAGAAGCCCGAGTGGCTCGTGCAGGAGCGCGCCACGCAGGCGGCCGTGCACGCCGAGAACGCCCGCGTGAAGCAGGAGCGTGCCGCGCGCGCCGCTGCCCAGCAGGACTGACCTCCGCCCAGGACGCCCCTCCCCGCCCGGGACCGACCCCGCCCAGGACCGCCAGTGCACGAGACCGTCGCCGACGCCATGCTCGTCGTGCCGCAGTTCGCGTCGGTGTGCTGCATCGTCGGGGACCGCTACCGGCCGCGGCCCGGGGTGATCGTGCCGGCCGCGGTCATGCTCGTGGCGATGGTGATGCCCGTCGTGCACGCCGGAGCGGTGTGGACGCTGCTCGCGGCGACGGTGCTGCTGCTCCTCGCCCCGCTGCCGGTGATGCGCCGCCGTCGTGCGGACGGACGCCGAGCCGAGCCCATGGACGTGCACCGGGCGCTGTCGTCGGTCGTCATGGCCGGCATGCTCCTGATGGGGCACGCCACGGGGATCGCCGACGCCCACGCGGGGCACGGGATCGCGCTGACGGCGGTGCTCGGCGGTGGGGTGATCGGGTACTGCGCGTTCAGCGGGTGGTTGCTCCGGTACGAGTGGGCGCGCGAGGACCGGCGGGCCGTGCGGAGCGGCGAGGTGTTCGCGATGACGGTTGCCGTCATCGGCATGACGCTCGCGATGTAGCGGGCACGGTGCGGGTCGGCGGCTGGTGCCGAGGGTGGCCTGCGCACGGTGCGGGGTTGGCGGCTGGTGCCGGGTGCGGCCTGCGCACGGTGCGGGGTTGGCGGCCGGTGCCGGGGGCAGCCTGCGCACGGTGCGCGGTTGGCGGCGCCGTGCCGGGGGCGGCCTGCGCACGGTGCGGGGTTGGCGGCTGGTGCCGGGGGCGGCCTGCGCACGGTGCGCGGTTGGCGGCGCCGTGCCGGGTTCGGTCCCGCGCACGGTGCGGAGTTGGCGGCCGGTGCGGAGTTGGCCGCGCCGTGCGAGGAAACAGCCCCGCACCGAGCCGTCGAAGCCGCACCATGCACGGAGCCGTCGGGCCGCACCACGCACGGAGCCGTCAGGGCCGCACCAGGCACGGGGCCGCGAGGCCGCACGACCCGGGGGAGCGCCACGTGCGGGCGGCGACGTCCGCGTTACGGTGGTGCTGTGTCCGACCGATCCGTCCGCCGCTCCGACCCAGCGCCCCGCCTCGACGAGGTCGACGAGCGCATCCTCTGGACGCTCGCGGCCGACGCCAGGATGCCGAACAACCGGCTCGCCGCCGCGGTGGGCATCGCCCCGTCGACGTGCCTCGCACGGGTCCGCGCCCTCGAGGACGCCGGGGTCATCCGCGGCTACCGCGCTGTGGTCGACGTCGCGCGGCTCGGGTTCTCGATCGAGGCGATGGTCTCCGTCCGCGTGCACGCCGCGGCCCGGCACGAGCTCCGGGACTTCGCGAAACGGCTGCTGCGGGTGCCCGTCGTGCTCGACGTGTCGTTCCTCGCGGGCGACAAGGACTTCCTCGTGCACATCGCGTGCACGTCCACCGAGCAGCTGCGGGACTTCGTCGCCGACGAGCTCAGTGGGGACCCGTCGGTGGCGACGACGCAGACGAACATCGTCTTCGAGCGCCTGGTCGCGGACCGGGAGCGCCAGGGACGCTCGTACGACGAGCTCCGTCGTTGGCGGGCCTGACCCCGACGACCCGGTCGTGCGGCCGCGCCGGGCCAACCCGGCCGGGCCGGGCCAACCCGGCCGCGCCGGGCCAACCCGGCCGGGCCGGGCCTGCCCGGGCGGAGCGGGTCAGCGCATACGGGTCATCGGGATGTGCGGGATCGCGTCCTCGGTGTAGGCGTCCCCGGAGCGCACGAACCCGAACCGGCCGTACCAGTCCTCGAGGTGCGCCTGCGCCCCGAGGACGACGACGGGTGAGCGCGTCTCGGCGATCGCCGCCTCCATGAGCTGCGCACCGAGCCCCGTGCCGCGAGCGTGTGCCGCCGTCACGACGCGGCCGATGCGCTCGGTGCCGTCCGGCTCGCGGAGGAGTCGCAGCGTGGCGTCCACGCGACCCTCGCCCGCCCAGAACTGCACGGTGCCGGGTTCGAGGTCGCGGCCGTCGATGTCGGCGTACGCGGCGCCCTGTTCGACGACGAACACGTCCTGTCGGAGCCGGAGGATCTCGTGCAGCGTGACGACGTCGAGGTTCCGGGTGGGGGCGCTGAAGAGCGAGGCCATGCTTCTTTCCTGACGATTGCTTGAGAAAGGGCTTCCGCGACCGCCCCGAGAGGCGTAGCGTGCCGGTCAACCACTCTACGTGCGCAGCCAGATCAGGAGGTGAGCGCATGGACACGCCGTTGCGCGCACCCTGGCGCGCGGGCATCCGGTACGCCCTGATGGGCACCGGTGTCAGCGCCGCCGCTGTGCTGCTGTCGTTGACGTTCGGGACGCACTCCGCGTCCGCAGCCGAGGCCACCCCGGCACCGCAGGGCGTCGTCAGTGGCCTCGTCCAGGGCGTCGGCAGCACCGTGCACGGAGTGGCGGACGGCGTCGGACAGACGCTCGGCGCGGTGACCGCCCCGGTGCAGCGCGCAGTCACCCCACCGCCGGCACCGGCAGCACCCGCAGCACCGGCACCCGCTCCTGCGGTTCCCGCCCCGGCACCGGCCGCACCCCCGGTGCACGTCCCGGCTCCGGCAGCGCCGGCTCCCGCGGCACCCAGCCACTCGGCTCCGGCACCCGCGCCGGCAACCGCGACCCCCGGGGCGTCGACCCCCGCTCCGGCCACGTCGCCGTCGAGCAGCCCGGCGCCCACCACAGGAGCGCCGACCACGACGGCGCCCGCCCCAGCCGCGGCGCCGACCACCGCCGCCGCCCCGGCGGAGGCGACCACGGCCTCCCGTCCGCTCACCGACGCTGTGGTCACGGTCCTCCGTCCCGTGACCGGGACCGTGCAGGGTCTGACCGACGCGCGTCCGCTGACCACCGTGGTGGGGGCCCTCGACCACGTCACCGGAGCCCTGCCCGTCCTGGGCACCGTGCTCGGCGACGACACGCTCGGCACCGTGACCGCTCCGGTCACCGGCCTGGCGGACGACACCCTCGGTGGCGTCGGCGGTGTCGTCGGCAGCCTCCCCGGCGTCGTCTCCGACCTGCCCGGTTCCGTCGGGACCCCCCTGCCTGGAGGCTCGGTGCCGCTCCCGGGGACGACCCTGCCTCCGGTGGACACGAGCGGTCCGCACCGTCCCGCTGGCGGAACGACCGTGACCGGTTCGGGCGGGTCGCTCGGCGGCGCCGCCACGGCCGGCCAGGACGGAACCGCCGTGACCGTCGACGGATCGGCCGCCCAGCAGCCGACCTCCGCAACCGCGTCAGCGGTGACGACCGAGCGCGCGTCGTCCGCTCGCACCGCAGCGACGCTCGCCGGCGTGACGACCTCGTCCTCCGCCTCCCTCGGCGGTGCCGCGCTGCTCGTGCCCGAGGGGCACGACGGCCAGGACGCCCCGCTCGGCGGCTCCGGCTCCGGACTCGTCGGAGGCACCACGAACGCCGGGTCCGCCGGCGCCGGTGTCGTCGGCACGGTCGGCTCCGACGCCGACCAGGACCCCCTCGCCGCGGGCTCCCGCGGCACGATCGCCGACGACGCCGTCCCCGCGTCGCTCACCGGCGACCACGACGTCGCCCCTGATTGAGGTCGGCGCACCTGTCCATCAGGCAGGAAGCGCCACCCGACCGTGACCGCGGTCGGGACGACATCTCGATCAGGAGCAGAAACCATGAACAAGTACGTCTCGAGAGGGCTCTGGTTCGCCCTCTTCGTCGGCGGCCTGACGGTCGGAGGGGCCACCGCGGCGAACGCGGCGACCACCACCGGGGCCGACGGCATCGCCGCAGGATCCCAGGTCGCGCCGTCGATCAGCGCGCCCGTCACGGCCGTCGGCAACGCCCTCGGCGTGGTCGGCGACGCGGTCTCCTCGGCAGCTCCGGCCGCCGCGCCGGCCCCCGCCGCGAACCCGGCCTCGTCGTCGGTGCCGGCTCCGGCCCCCGCCGCGCCGACGACCTCCGGAGCCGACGGCATCGCCTCCGGGACCCAGGTGGTCCCCGAGGTCACGGCCCCCGTGGCGGTCGGCGGCAACGCCGTCGCCGCGCTCGGCGACGCGGTGGCGGCCCCGGCTGCCGCACCGACGCCCGCTCCGGCTGCAGCGCCGGCAGCGGCACCCGCTCCGGCTGCCGCGCCGACCACGTCGGGCTCGGACGGCATCGCCTCCGGCACCCAGGTCGCCGGCACCGTGAGCGCCCCGGTCACCGCGACCGGCAACGCGATCGGCGTCGTCGGTGATGCGGTGTCGACGACGGCTCCGGCGCCCTCGTCCACCCCGGCGACCGGTTCGGGCACGGCGCCCGCAGCCGCCCCGGCCCCGACCACCACCGGCGCTGACGGCGTGGCCTCCGGGACGCAGGTGGCACCCGTGGTGCAGCTGCCGATCACGGTGTCCGGCAACGGCATCGGCGTGCTCGGCGACGGCACCTCGGCGGGGTCCACCGCGGCCGCTCCGGCTCCGGCCGGGTCGACCACCGCAGGAGGGACCACCTCCGGTGCGGACGGGATCGCCTCGGGCACGCAGGTGTCTCCGGTGGTCTCCGTGCCCGTCACGGTCTCCGGCAACGGCATCGGGCTCCTCGGGGACGGCGCGTCGTCCGGGTCGGCGACTGCGGGCGGTCAGGGCTCGCAGCCGACGTCCGGTCCGACGGGCGCAACCACCTCCGGGACCGACGGAGAGCTGTCCGGGACGCAGGTCCTGCCGGTGATCGGTCTGCCGGTCACGATCGGCGGGAACGGCATCGGCGTCATCGGTGACGGCACCAGCACGGGCTCGACCGTGACGACGCCCGCAACCGGTGGCTCCACGGCCGGCGGCTCCACGGCCGGCGCGACCGGGGCGTCCACCTCGGGCACGGACGGGATCGCGTCCGGCACCCAGGTCGTGCCGATCGTGTCCGTGCCGGTCACCATCGGCGGGAACGGCATCGGCGTCATCGGTGACGGCACCAGCACGGGCTCGACCGTGACGACGCCCGCCACCGGTGGCTCGTCCTCCGGGGCGACCACGTCGGGCGCCGGCGGCCTGCTGTCGGGCACCCAGATCCTGCCGGTCATCGACCTGCCGATCACCATCGGCGGGAACGGCATCGGCATCATCGGTGACGGCACCAGCACCGGCAGCACCACGACCCCCGGCAACGGTGGGTCGAACCCCGGTGGTGGGACGGACCCGGGCAACGGTGGGTCGAACCCCGGTGGTGGGACGGACCCGGGCAACGGTGGGTCGAACCCCGGTGACGGGACCGACCCCGGCACCGGCACGACGCCGATCGGCAACGGCGGTTCTGTCGTCGTCCCCGGCTCCGTGACGACCGTGGGCACGACCGGCTCCGCCCGCGTCGCGACCGCAGCCGTCGCGACCGAGGCGATCGCGACCCAGCCGGTCGCCGCGTCCGGCTCGTCGACCCCTTCGGCGCTCGCCTACACGGGTGCGTCGTCGCAGCTGCTGCCGGCGGCACTCGCACTGCTGCTCCTCCTGCTGGGAGGACTGGTGCTCGTGCTCCGACGCCGCGCCTGACACAGCACGGTGACACAGTGACCCTGCGGGGTACCGGCACCCGGTACCCCGCAGGGTCGTGCCCGCCCTCCGCCCCGCGCGGTCGTTGCGTCCATCTCCCACCGTCGTTGCGTCCTGGAAGGACTCTGGACAGACGCTGGAAGTGCCTCATGGCGATGCTGTGAGGAGCGGAAGCGGTTCGGCAGGCGCGGACGAGTCCAGCAGCGGCACGATGAACCTGTGTTCTCCTCGCTCCTCCACACGTCGATCGTCACCCCGCGCGTGCTCGTCCCGGTCGACGTCCTCGCGATCCTGCTCTCGCTGTGGGCGCTCGTCGGCCCGCTCCGTCGGCAGACCGGTCGCGGCATCGCGTCGAGGGGGTCGGGGCGCGTCGCCCTCGCGATCCGCGCCGCGGCGCTCGTCGTGGGTGCCGCCGTCGGCCTGCTCGCGGTCTGGTGGTTCGGGGACGTCCGCGACGTGTTCGGCGTCGCCTTCACCTCCGTCACGCGGATGTGGGTCGCGTTCGCCTTCGCGGCGATCGCGATGTGCATCGTCGTGCTCGTGCAGGGCGGGTGGGGACGGCGTGCGGTGGCCGTCGCCGCGGCGGCCGCGGTCGCGCTCGCGGCGGGACTCGGGATCAACGTGGACTTCGGCGCCTACAAGAACATCGACCAGGCCATCGTGACGAACCCCTACCCGTCCGGCTCCCTCGGTCACCAGCACGCCGTCACCGCGGGGACGGCGGTCGTCGACCCGGCCGACTGGTCAGCACCGGCCGGCATGCCGTCGCACGGCAGGACCCTGTCGGTCCGGATCCCCGGCACGGTGTCGCACTTCCACGCCAGGAAGGCGGTCGTGTACCTCCCACCGGCGGCGCTCACGGCAGACCCACCGACGCTCCCAGTCCTCGTGTCGCTCTCCGGGCAGCCGGGGCAGCCGTCCGACATGTTCGAGGCCGGTCAGCTCGGTCGGTACCTCGACCACTACGCGGCGGCCCACCACGGGCTCGCGCCGATCGTCGTCTCCCCTGACCAACTCGGCGCGCCGAACCGCAACCCGATGTGCGTGGACTCACGGCAGCTCGGGCGCAGCGCCACCTACGTCATGACCGACACGGCGCGCTGGATCACGGACCACCTCGACGTCGCGTCGACGCCCGGGTCGTGGGGCATCACCGGCTTCTCCGAGGGAGCGACCTGCGCGATGCAGTTCTCGACCGCGCACCCCGACGTCTTCGGCTCCGTGCTCGCGGTGTCGAGCGAGCCCGGGCCGCGGAACGGCTCGATCGCACACACGATCGCCGCCGGGTTCGGCGGATCGAAGGCGGCGTACGAGGCCGCCATGCCCGTCGCGATCATGCACCGCAACGCCCCGTACCACGACCACCTCACGGTCTTCGGGTACGGCTCCGACGACGCGCCGTACAAGGCAACGGCCCAGGTCCTGCACTCGGCAGCGGAGAATGCCGACATGCAGACGTCCGTCATCGTGTCGCCGGGGTCCGCGCACGACTGGAACACCGTCCGGTACGTCCTCTCCCACGGACTCCCGACGGTCATCGCGCACATGGGACTGCCGGCATCGCAGGGGTCGCTGTGAAGGCGCTCTCCCGCCGGGGGCTCGGCAGCGTGCTCGGGCTCGTCCGGCGCTACCCCGTCACGGGCGTCGTCGTGCTGCTCGTCCTGGTCACCTCGGTCATCGGCATCGTCGTGCGTGTCGAGCACCGGATGCACGGCGCCCCGCAACTCGGTCCGCTGGGGATCTTCGCGGCCTCGACCGGCGTGGTGGCGCTGCTCACCACGATCGCCGGCGTCGTCGTGCTGGTCGGTGCCTCCGAGCGCCTGATGGGGGCATGGCGGACCGCGGTCGCCTTCGTCGTGACGACCGTGGTCGGCACCGGGCTCGGCGCGCTGAGCGCGTTCGTCGACCTCGACGGCCGGAACGCCGGGGCCCTCGTGCTCGGCCGTGCCACCGCGTTCGACCCCTGGACGGCAGTCGTCGGCACCATCGTCACGGCGAGCGCCTTCGCCGGTCCACTGTGGCGTCGCCGCATCCGTGTCGACGCCGTCGCCGTCGTCGCGGCGCTGTTCCTCTACGCGGGGCACGCGTCCGACCTCTACGCGGTGCTCGCCGCCGGCGCCGGATGGCTGCTCGGCGAGGTCCTCCGGGACACCCCGAAGCGCACCGGGTGGACCCGCAGCTCACACCGGGAGACGCGCGTGCTGCTCGGCACGGTCGTGCTCGTCTCCGCGATCGGTCCCGTGATCGCGCTGGTCTCCCGGGCGCGCGTGGGGATCCTCGCGCCGATCGCAGCGGTCGTCGGTGCCAGCCCGGTCCAACCGGTCGCCGGGTGTCACGCCGACGGCGTCGCGGGGCAGTGCCTCAAGGGCCTCCTCGACTACCGCGCGACCGACCCGTGGACCCTGCTGCTCGCGGTCCCGCCGCTCCTGGTGCTCGCCGTCGGCGGTCTCGGGCTCTTCCGCGGCAGTCGGTTCGCGGTGTGGCTCGTCGTGGTGGCCGACGTCGTGACCGCGATCGCCGCCGCCGTGACGTACGGGGCGGTCCCCGGCCGGGTCCAGCGGATCCACGGCGGCGAGGACCAGTTCGTCGTCACGCTGTCGATCATCGCCTCCGTGCTGGTGCCGCTCGCCACCGCGACGGTGCTCGTCCTGCTCCGCAGGTCGTTCACGGTCGTGCCGTCCCGTCGTCGTGTCGTCCGGTTCGCCGGCATCGTGGCGCTCGCCGTCGGCGTGGTCGTCACGGTGCTGCTGGTCGTCGCGGACGCGTCCCCGACCCGGGTGTCCGACCCCCTCCGCCTGCTCGTCGCGGCACTCGGCCCGATCGCCCCGATCACCGTCATCGAGCACCTGACCACACTCGACCCGGCGCTGCGGGTGTCGCTCGGCCTCGCCGGCCCGCTGCTGTGGCTCGTCGTCGCGATCGCGGCGATCGGACCGACCGGCGCAGCGCGGGCGGACGCCGACTCCGAGGAGGTCCGGCACGACCGGGACCGCGCCCGCGCGCTCCTGATCGCCGGCGGCGGCGACACGTTCGGCTGGATGACCACGTGGCAGGGCAACGCGTACTGGTTCGCCGAGGACGGACGCGCCGGCGTGGCCTACCGCCGGAACGGGACGGTCGCGGTCACCGTCGGCGGTCCCTTCGGCTACCCGGACGCCCGGCCGGACGCGCTCGTGGCGTTCGCGCGGCACTGCGACGACAACGGGTGGACGCCGGTCTTCTACGGCGTCGACGCCGAGGTCGCCGGGACGCTGACCGCGGTCGGCTGGCGGACCCTCCCGGTCGCGCAGGACGCGGACTTCGACCCGAGGACCTGGACGACGAGCGGCAAGCGGAAGCAGGACGTCCGCACCGCCGTCAACAAGGCCCGTCGCGACGGACTGACCGCGACGTGGTCGAGCTGGCAGGACCTGCCCCCGGCGACGATCCGGCAGATCGAGGCGATCTCCGAGGAGTGGGTCGCCGAGCGCGAGCTACCGGAGATGGGGTTCACCCTGGGTGGCGTCGACGAGATGCGGGACCCGGCCGTCCGCACCCTCGTCGCGCAGGACGCCGAGGGCACCGTGCTCGCCGTCACGAGCTGGCTGCCCTCCTTCCGCGAGGGCCGGGTGGTCGGCTGGACGCTCGACGTGATGCGCCGGACCGACGCGGCGCCGAACGGCGTGATGGAGTTCCTCGTCGCGAGCGCAGCGGACCAGATGCGCGCGGACGGCGTCGAGCGGCTCAGCCTGTCGGCGGCACCGCTCGCCCAGGCCCCCGGTGCCGAGTCCGAGCCCGGGCAGGACCTGCTCGACCTCGTCGGCGGCGTCCTCGAGCCGGTGTACGGCTTCCGGTCGCTCCTGCGGTTCAAGCTGAAGTTCGGACCGGACCTGCACGCGCTGGCGCTGGCCTTCCCGGACCCGGTCGCACTGCCCGCGATCGGCATCGCGGTGGTCCGCGCGTACCTGCCGGACCTGTCGCTCCGCCACGCGGTGGCCCTCGCCCGCGGGCGGGGCTGATCGATGACGGCCGATGACGCCTCCGGTGCGACGGCACGGCGGCTGGGGTATCGTTCGGGGTACGCAAGCGCTCCGGGGTCGGTGCAAGTCCGAACCGGTGGTGACAGTCCACGAACTGACGACGGGTGCGAACCCGACAGAGGTTGACCCGGTGGGATTCCGGGACCGACGGTGAGAGTCCGGATGGGAGGCGCGCTGGCGGCGACGACGCGACCACCCTCGGTGGCCGCGCGGTGCCGTCGATGCCGACGACCGCACGAACACCCCGGAGTCCCGTTGAGAGGACACCAGTGTTCACCGGCATCATCGAGGAACTCGGCACCGTCACCGCCGTCGAGCCCAGAGGCGACTCCGTCGCGCTCACCATCCGCGGCCCACTCGTCGTCGCCGACGCGCGACACGGCGACTCGATCGCCACGAGCGGCGTGTGCCTGACGGTCGTCGAGCAGACCCCCGACACCTTCACCGCGTTCGTGATGAAGCAGACGCTCGACATGAGCGCCCACGGAGCGCTCCGTGTGGGGGACCCGGTGAACCTCGAGCGCGCGGCCTCCGTCGGCGACCGGCTCGGCGGCCACATCGTCCAGGGCCACGTCGACGGCACTGCGCAGGTCCTCGAGACCGGGGACGGGGACGGGTGGCGTCGGGTCCGGTTCAGCCTGCCCCCGGAGCTCAGCCCCCTCGTCGTCGACAAGGGCTCGGTCGCACTCGACGGCGTCTCGCTCACCGTCAGCGCGGTGTCGCCGGAGACCACGGCCCCGGCTGACGCGTGGTTCGAGGTCAGCCTGATCCCGGAGACCCTCGCCGCGACGACGCTCGGCGACCGCGTGGCCGGTGACCGGGTCAACGTCGAGACCGACGTCCTCGCCCGGCACGTCCGACGCATGCTCCGACTCGACGCGGCGGCGGCGCAGACCGTCCAGGAGGCCCGGTGATGGGCACCGAGACCCGGCACCCCGCCGACGTGACCGGTCCAGGGCCGGTGACCACGGCCTCCAGTCGGACCGCCCCGTCCACGGCCCCCGGCCTGGCCACGGTCGAGGCGGCCGTGGCCGCCATCGCCGCCGGTCGCCCGGTGATCGTCGCCGACGACGAGTCCCGCGAGAACGAGGGCGACGTCGTCCTGGCGGCGGAGCTCGCGAGCCCGGAGTGGATCGCCTGGACCGTGGCGCACTCGTCCGGCTTCATCTGCGCGCCCGTCAGCGCCGCGATCGCCGATGCGCTCGACCTGCCTCCGATGGTCGCCCACAACGAGGACGTCCGCGGGACGGCCTACACGGTGACGGTGGACGCCGCCGTCGGGGTCACCACCGGCATCAGCGCGCACGACCGCGCACGCACGCTCCGGGTCCTCGCCGACCCGGCGTCCGTCCGCGACGACCTGCACCGACCCGGACACGTCGTGCCGCTGCGCGCGCGACCTGGTGGCGTCCGCGAACGCGCTGGTCACACCGAAGCAGCGATCGACCTCGTCACCGCAGCGGGCCTGCGACCGGCGGCGGCGATCTGCGAGATCGTCGACGAGGACGGCAGCATGATGCGGCTGCCGCGACTCGTCGCACTCGGGGCGCGCGAGGGCGTGCCCGTCATCACCATCGCCGCGCTCGCCGACTGGCTGGACGCGGCAGACCGGGCGGCGGCCGACGCCGCGCCCACGGAAGGGACCACACGATGAGCGGAGCAGGCGCGGCGGACCGCGACCAGGTCGACGGCAGCGGCATCCGGGTGGCGATCGTCGCCGGCCAGTGGCACGACACGATCGCGGCGGGACTCCTCGCCGGGGCGCAGCGCGAGGTCGAGCGGCTCGGCGCCGAGGCCACCGTGCTGCCGGTGCCCGGGAGCTTCGAACTGCCGGTCGTCGCGAAGACCGCCCTCGAGAACGGCTTCGACGCGGCGGTGGCGCTCGGCGTCATCATCCGCGGTGGCACACCGCACTTCGAGTACGTGTCCGACGCGGCGACCAGCGGCCTGACGCGCGTCGCGATCGACACCGGCAAGCCCGTCGGCTTCGGCGTCCTCACCCTCGACGACGAACAGCAGGGCATCGACCGGGCCGGGCTGCCCGGCTCGAAGGAGGACAAGGGGGCGGAAGCGGCGCACGCCGCGATCGCCACCGCCGTGGTGCTGCGCGACCTGCGCGGCGCGACCGTCACCGCCTGACCGGCACCGAGCCTCCAGGCCGGACCGGCGAGCGTCGGCCGGCACCGAGCGTCCCGCCCGGCCCGTCGCACCCCCGTGCAGAGACCGCGCCCCGTCGTGACGGGGCGCGGTGACCGTACCGGGGTGCGGTGCGCAGGGCCGGCCGGCGCCTTCCGCAACGCGACGGGCCCCGCACCGATGCGGTGCGGGGCCCGTCGTCGTGCGGTGCGTGACTACCGCTTGCCGAACACGTGGATCGGCAGGAAGAACGAGATGGTCATGAGCAGGATGCCGCCCATGAACACGAAGGCCTGACCGGACGCGACCTGGAACGCGACGCCGAACAGGTACATCGACACCAGCAGGAGCAGGATCGAGAAAACAGCGGCGATGACGCGGCCCACAGTGGTACCTCCGGAATCAGGCGGGTGGATCGGACCCAGTCTATCCCCAGGTCGACGTCCGGTGGTTCACGCGGTCGGGCGCGTGGCCACCAACCGGTCCACGACGACGAGCAGCGGCTCCATGTCGACCGAGGCGCGGTCGGGGCGGACGGCGCTCGCGGCACCGAGCGACGCGGCGTGGTAGAGCCCGTCGCCCATGAGCTTGATCGCCTGCGCGGTGGGGACGTCCCCGAGCACGTCGACCAGCGTCGCGAGCCACGCGTTCTCGGTGTCGTCCAGGGTGCGGCCCGCTTCTTCGTACCCGGCCTGCTGGAGTCGGCTGGCGGCCAGCAGCGCCAGGTCGAGCTCGCTGCCGACGAACTGGCAGTTCCGCACGAAGTACCGGACCGGGCCGTCCTCGGCCTCGCGCATCCGGTCCACGTCGATCGCGGAGAGGTCGGCGAGCCGGTCGCAGAGTCCCTCGACCAGGGCCGCCTTCGAGCCGAAGTGGTAGAGCAGGCCGCCCTTCGACACACCGGCGCGGGCGGCGACGGCGTCGAGGGTCGCGGTGCGCTCACCCTCCTCGCACACGATGGCGACGAAGCTGTCGAGGACACGGTCGCGGGCGCTTGCCATGGAGCGAGTCTAGGAGAACGAGCCACGGATGACGGTGCGGCGCGGGTGTCCGCGCCGCACCGTCGTCGTGTCAGCCCTTCAGCGCCCCCGCCGCGATGTTCGCGATGAAGTGGCGCGAGCCGATGATGAACACCCCGATCAGCGGGAAGACGCTGATCACCGCGCCGGCCATCACGGCACCGAGGTCGGTCGCGTTCACCGAACTGAGCCCGGCGAGTGCGACCTGCAGGGTCTGGCCCTTCGGGTCGATGAGCACGATGAGCGGCCAGACGTAGTCGTTCCAGGCGGTGATGAACGTGAAGATGCCGAGGAACGCCAGGCCCCCGCGGAGCATCGGCACCCCCACGGACCACCACGTCCGGAAGAACCCGGCACCATCGACCCGGGCCGAGTCGATGAGCTCGTTCGGGATCGAGGTGGTCGCGAACTGCCGCAACAGGAAGATGCCGAACGCGTTCGCGGCACCGGGGACGATGAGCGCCTGCAGGCCGCCGATCCAGCCGAGCTTGGCCATGAGCACGAAGCTCGGGACGAGGGACAGGCTCCCCGGGACCAGGAACGTCGCGAGCATCACCGTGAAGAGCGCCCGCTTGAACGGGAACTCGTACTTGGCGAAGGCGAACGCCGCGAGCGAGTCGAACAGCATCACGAGGACCGCCGTCCCGCCGGCGACGAGCACCGTGTTGAGCAGGGCGCGGAGCATGTCGACACTGCTGAACACGCTCGCCACGTTCGCCAGGGCGTTGCCCCCGAACCACAGGGACGGCGGGTACCCGAAGATCTCCGCGTTCGTCGACGTGCTCATCACGAGCAGCCACCAGAACGGGAAGATCGACAGCACCACGCCGACGATCAGGCACAGGTGCGTGACGGCGGTGCCGAGCCAGCCGCGGCGGAGGCCCCGGTGGTCGCCGCCCGCCGCACCCGGTCGGCCGAGCGCCGCTGCGGTGTTCGTGGTCGCCGGCGTGGTCTCGGTGGCGGTCATGCGCGCACCCCCTTCGTGGTGCGGAGTCGACGCGGTGTCTTCAGGCCGTCGCGTTCGCTGAGCAGCCGCCAGTTGATGATCGCGAACACCACCGAGAAGATGAACAGCACCCACGCGATGGCCGAGCCGTAGCCGAAGTCGAACTGGTTGAACGCCTGCTCGTACTGGTAGAGCACGATCGTCATGCCCGCCTCGTCGGGGCCGCCGACCGCACCGCCGTTGAACAGGATCTGCGGTTCCGTGAACAGCCCCAGCCCGCCGATGGTGGACGTGATGAGGGTGAACAGGATCACCGGTCGGAGCAGCGGCACGGTGATCCTCGAGAAGATCTGCCACGTGTTCGCCCCGTCGACCTTCGCCGCGTCGTACAGCTCGGTCGGGATCGACTGCAGGCCGGCGAGGTAGATGATCGCGTTGTAGCCGGTCCAGCGCCAGATCACCATCACCGAGATCGTGACCTTGATGCCCCAGTACGACGACAGCCACCCGACCGGGTCGGCGCCGATCGCCCGCATGGCGGCGTTCACCAGGCCGAAGCCGTCCGAGAACACCGACCCGAACACGATCGCCATCGCGACCATGCTCGTGACGTTCGGGATGAAGAACGCCACACGGTAGAAGCCCTTCGCGCGGATGTTGCCGTGCAGCAGGAACGCGAGCACGAGCGCCAGGAAGAGCATCGGGATCGTCGACATGATCCAGATGAGGAACGTGTTGCCGACCGCGTTCCAGAACCGCGGGTCTCCGAGCAGGTACTCGTACTGCGCGAGACCGACCCACCTGGGGCTGCCGATGCCGTCCCAGTCGGTGAACGACAGCACGATCGAGAACACGATCGGGAACAGCCCGAACACCAGGAACAGCACGTAGAACGGCGCGATCGCCACGTACTGCGGCCAGAACCGGCGGAGCCCGGCGCGCCTGCCGGACGCGGCGGTCGTGATCGACGCGGTGGGCGTCCCGACGACGGCGGGGATGCTCGTGGTGGGCGGTGCCTGCTTGGTGCTCATGCCGCGACCCCGCGCTTCTCGAGGACCCGGTTGGTCTGGTCCACGGCGTCCTGCCACGCGCGGTCGGGGTCCTTGCCCGCCGCCTCGACGTTCGTGATCTCCGTCGCGAACGCCCCGATGAAGCGCTCGTTGTTCGAGATGTACGTGACCGGCACGTCCTTCGCGGTGCTGCTGAAGAACGCCAGCGGGTCCTGTTCGCCGAAGAAGTCACCCGGCTTCCGCATCACGCCGTTCGTGAACGACGACGGCGTGGACGGGAACAGCTGGATGTCGTTGTACGTGTGCGACTGCACCTCGGGGGAGGTGATCCACTGCGCGAACGCCGTCGCCGCCGCCGGGTCCTTCGACGTCTTCGGGACCGCGAGGAACGAGCCGCCGTTGTTGCCGGGACGCTCCGGCTGGCGGGCGATCCGCCACTTGCCGGACGAGTCCGGCGCGGTGTCGTGGATCACCTGGGTCCACCAGGCGCCCTCGATCTGCCCCGCCACCCGCCCGGACACCCAGCCGGCGTTCTGGTCGGTGCCCGACTGCAGGTTGCCGGTCACCCGGTCCTTCGCGCAGGCGACGGCGGTGTCCCAGGCCTTCCGCACCGCGCCGTCGTGCTGCTCGAACACCGGACGGTCGTCCCGGTCGAAGTACCGGGTGGGGCTCGCGGCGATGTACTGCGTGAAGAGCTGGTTCGCCGTGATCACCGTCGCCACGTCGGCCCGCTTGCGGAGCCGGGTCCCGAACGCCCGGAAGTCGTCCCAGGTGGTGATCGCGGCCGACACCTCGTCGGGCTGCGCGGGGAGCCCCGCCTTCGTCAGGACGTCCTCACGGTAGAAGAACGCGGTGGGCCCGGTGTCGACGGGCCAGAAACACTGCCGGCCGCTCGGGGTCGTGCCGAGCGCGCGCTTCCAGTCGTAGTACTCGGACTTCCGCGCGGCGCCGCCGTGCTCGTCGAAGTCGGTGAACAGGTCCTCGTCGGGGAAGTACAGCCAGCAGTTCGAGTTCACCATGAGCACGTCCGGGATGAAGGCGTTGCCGGCGAGGGCGGTCCGGAACTTCGTGTCGTACGAGGCGCCGCCGATGAGGTCCGGGCGGAGCCGCTTGGGACGGTGCCCGTCGATGCCCGCGGCCGCCTGCTTCAGGAACGCCGGGTCGAGCGACCGGTTCCAGTACCAGAGGACGAGCTCGTCGGGGTCCTTCGAGATGGACGTCCCGGTGGAACACCCGGCGAGGAACGCCGCGCCGAGGGCACCGGCGCCGGCGAGGAAGCCCCGCCTGCTGAGACTGATCGATGGTGCTGCTGTCACTTCGGTTGCCTGCTCTCGTCGTTGAGATCGGTGTACCGCGAGCGCTCGACCGTGAACGCTCACGAAGTGGCTCAGAGCCTGCCCCCACCGACACGCCGTGTCAAGCGTCCGCTCCCGTTGCGGTGGGCGGCACGGGGCAGTAGCGTCTCCGTGACCGTGAAGGTTCACGAGACGAACAGGATCCGCATGTCAGCGCAGACCGCGACCACCACCGGCCCCACGACCCCCGGCACGGGTGACACCCCCGGGTGGGCCGTCCTCGGCCCCGGGAGCATCGCCCGTCGGTTCCTCGCCCAGCTGTCCTCGAGCGCCGCCGGCGGCGCGCTCGTCGCCGCGGGGAGCTCCTCCGCCGACCGTGCCGAGGCGTTCGCCGCCGAGGCCGCCGAGCACGGCTTCGCCGACGTCACCGCCGCCACGTACGACGCGGTACTCGCGGACCCCCGCGTCGACGCCGTCTACGTGTCCACCGTCCACACCGGGCACGCGCGACTCGTCCTCGCCGCGCTCGCCGCGGGCAAGGCCGTCCTCTGCGAGAAACCCCTCGCGCCGAACCACGGCACCGCGATGGCCCTCGCCGACGCCGCGCGCCAGGCGGGTCTGCCTCTCGTGGAGGCGTACATGTACCGCTTCCACCCGCAGACGGCGGCACTGCTCGACCTGGTCCGCCAGGGCGCGATCGGCGACGTGACCCACGTCGACGCGTCCTTCGCGTTCCGCGTCGGCACCCGCAGCGGCCGGCTGTTCGACGTCGACACCGCCGGCGGCGGGATCCTCGACGTCGGCGGCTACCCGGTCACCATGGCGGCCGCGATCGTGCAGGCCGCGACCGGCGTGGCCGTCGCGGAGCCGACCGAGCTGACCGCGAGCGGCACGATCGGCCCGACCGGCGTCGACGAGTGGACGACGGCCCGGCTGGTCTACCGCGGCCGCGGGACCGCGACGATCACCGCCGACGTCCGTACCGGCGTCCGCGTGCAGGACGACAACGCGGTGACCGTCCACGGCACGCGCGGCAGGATCACCCTGTCCGACCCGTGGACCCTCGGAGACGACCCGACGATCGTGGTCGCGACCGTCGACGAGGACCCCCGCACGCTCTCCTTCGCCGGCGAACACCCCTACGCCCGCGAGGCCGACGCCACGACGTCCGCCCTCGCCGCGGGACGGGTCGACGCCCCCGAGTACTCCCTCGAGGAGTCCCTCGCCACCGCCCGGACCCTCGACCGGTGGCGCGACGCGATCGGACTGCGCTACCCGTTCGAGGCCGAGACCGCCGCCATCCCGACCGTCAGCGGTGCGCCGCTGACCGTCAGCGACGACGCCCCGATGCGGTACGGCGAGGTGCCCGGTGTCGGCAAGCGGATGTCGCGCCTGGTGATGGGCGTGGACAACCAGCCCGACCTCGCACACGCCAGCGCCCTCTTCGACCTGTTCGTCGAGCAGGGCGGCAACGTCTTCGACACCGGGTACATCTACGGCGGTGGCGTGCTCGAGGGTCGGCTCGGCCGGTGGATCCAGAACCGCGGCGTCCGGGAGGACGTGGTCGTCATCACCAAGGGCGCCCACACCCCGTTCTGCGACCCGGAGTCGCTCAGCCGACAGCTGCTCGAGAGCCTGGAACGCCAGGGGACCGACTACGCGGACATCTACATGATGCACCGCGACAACGAGGACATCCCGGTGGGGGAGTTCGTCGACGTCCTCGACGAGCACCGCCGCGCCGGCCGGATCCGCGTCTACGGCGGGTCGAACTGGAGCCTCGCCCGGTTCGACGAGGCGAACGCGTACGCCAGGGCGAACGGCCGCCACGGGTTCGAGGTCCTCAGCAACCACTTCGGGCTGGCCGAGGCGTACGACGTGCCGTGGGCCGGGTGCCGCCACGTGACCGACGCCGCGTCGAAGCAGTGGCTCGAGGAACGGCAGGTCCCGCTCCTGCCGTGGTCGTCGCAGGCCCGCGGGTTCTTCACCGGTCGGGCCCGGCCGGACGACACCAGCGACGCCGAACTCGTCCGGTGCTACTACAGCGACGACAACTTCGAGCGGCTCCGGCGGGCCTCGGAGCTCGGCGCGCAGTTCGGGGTGCCGGCGACGGCCATCGCGCTGGCGTACGTGCTGCACCAGCCCTTCCCGACGTTCCCGCTCTTCGGACCGCGTACGATCGCGGAAGCCCGGTCGTCCATGACCGGTCTCTCCGTCGACCTCACTCCCGAACAGGTGGCATGGCTGGACCTCCGCGACTGACCGACCCGGTCCCCGCACCCGGCGGCCGGGCGACGATCATCGACGTCGCGGCGGCCGCCGGGGTGTCCCGGCAGACCGTGACGCGTGCGATGAACGGCATGCCCGGCATCAGCGCGACGACGAAGGACCGGGTGCTCGCCGTCGCGGAGCAGCTGCGCTACCGACCGTCGCGGTTCGGCCGCGGCCTGGTCACGGGCGGCGACCACCAGCTCGGCCTCGTCGTGAACGACCTGCGGAACCCGTACACGCCGCAGCTCGCGGCGTCGGTGTTCCAGCTCGCGGCCGAGCAGGGGTGGAACGTGATGCTCGCCGACGTCGACCTGGCGAGCGACCCCGACCGGATGGTGACGGCGCTCGGCGCGCAGACGGACGTGGTGATCGGTTACTTCGGCTCCAGTCGCGACCGGTGGCGGGACCTCCTCGGCACGGTGCCGATGGTCGAGCTCGACCCGATGACCGACCCGCCCACCGCAGCGGTCTGGATCGACCCGGCCGAGGGCATCGAGGTCCTCGCCGACCACCTCGTCGCCACCGGGGTGCGACACCCGGTCGTGCTCGACAACTCCGCACCGGACGTGACGAGCGCACGGGCGGCGCTGATGGCCGACGCACTCCGACGCCGCGGGTACCTGCCGGACCTCGTGCACGGCCTGCACGGCACGGCGGAGTGCGGCGCCGAGGAGACCGTGCGGATCCTCGGCAGGAAGCGCCGGCTCGACGCGATCGTCGCCTTCAACGACGTGATGGCGCTCGGCGTGCTGCAGGCCTGCCGCCGCGAGGGCGTCGACGTCCCCGGCGACGTGCGCGTGGTCGGGGTGGACGGTCTGCCGCTCGGCGCGCTCGTCTCCCCGACGCTGACCACCCTCGCGGTCGACGTCGACGCCGTCGCGCGCGAGGCGCTCGACCTCGCCCTCGGCATGCTGGCCGGCGAGCTGCCGCGCTCCGGCGCGACGGTGCAGCGCACCGTCCGCCACCGGCTCCTGCTCCGCGAGTCCGCGTAGGCGCAGCCCGGCGGTCCGCGCTGGACGGGAGGCTCGTGGCGGCGCCGCCACGAGCCTCCCGTCCGCGCGCCGTCGGCCCTGGTGGTTGCATTTGCAACATCAACCGTCCAGACGGTACAGTAGAGGGGTCCTGCCGGCCGCGTGACGACTTCCGCGCCCGTGACACCACCCCCGAAGTCCGTGGAGCACCACCATGTCCGCACTCCTCACCAGCCCCATCGCCACGCGTGTCACCGCCAGCCGTGCGCGCCGCTTCCTGGCGCTCGCGGTGCTGATGCTCCCGGTCCTCCTGATCTCCGTCGACAACACGATCCTGAGCTTCGCGCTGCCGTCGATCTCCCGCGCGTTGAACCCGGACGCGACCACGCAGCTCTGGATCGTCGACGCCTACCCGCTCGTCCTCGCCGGGCTGCTCGTCGTGATGGGCAGTGTCGGCGACCGCATCGGCCGTCGTCGCATCCTGGTCATCGGCGCCAGCGGGTTCGCCGCGATGAGCGTCGCCGCCGCGTTCGCCACCGATGCCTGGATGCTCGTCGCCGCCCGCGTCGCGATGGGGGTCTTCGGGGCGATGCTCATGCCGGCGACGCTGTCCATCATCCGGAACGTCTTCCCGGACGCCACCGAACGGCGGATGGCGCTGGCGGTGTGGTCGACCATGTTCGCGGCCGGCAACGCGCTCGGGCCGCTCGTCGGCGGTGCGCTGCTCGCGCACCTGCACTGGGGGAGTGTCTTCCTCGTCGCGGTGCCGATCCTCGCGCTCATGCTCGTCGGCGTGCCGTTCTGCGTGCCGGAGTCGCGCGACCCGAACCCCGGGCCCGTCGACGTGCCGAGCATGCTGCTGTCCCTCGGGGCCCTCGCGCCGACCGCGTGGGCGATCAAGTCGGTCGTGCACCCGGAGGAGCGTGGCCTCGCCGTCGCCATGGTCGCCGTCGGTGTGCTCTGCGGCATCGCGTTCGTCCGTCGGCAGCTGCGCTCCCGCACGCCCATGCTCGACCTCCGACTGTTCCGCAGCCGGCCCTTCACCGGCAGCATCCTGATGAACATGGCCGCGATGTTCTCGCTCACCGGGTTCCTGTTCTTCATCGCGCAGCACCTGCAGCTCGTCGCAGGGCTCGACCCCTTCGCGTCCGGTGTGGTCCTGATCCCCGGGTCCGTGCTCACCATCGTCGCGGGACTCGCCGTCGTGCCGGTCGTCGCCCGCGTCGCACCGCGCTGGGTCGTGGCCGTCGCGCTGCTCTTCTCGGCCGCCGCCTACGCGATGGTCGCGCTGCTCGGGCACCACGCGTCGATCGCCGCGCTGGCGTTCGCGTTCGTGCTGCTCGGCATCGGGATCGGTGCGTCCGAGACCGTCACGAACGACCTCATCATCTCGACGGCCCCGGCGGACAAGTCGGGTGCGGCGTCGGCGCTGTCCGAGACCGCGTACGAGATCGGGGCGGTGCTCGGCACGGCCGTGCTCGGGACGATCCTCGCGACGACCTACCGGGCGCACGTCGTCGTGCCGGACGGGCTGTCGTCGTCGGCGCACGTCGCGGCGCAGGAGACCCTCGGGGGAGCGGTGTCCGCTGCCGGTGACCTCGGCGGGGCGGCGGGCCAGGTGCTCCTCGAGTCGGCCCGTGCGGCGTTCGACTCCGGCGTGACGATCACGGCCGGTGTCGCCGCCGTGCTGATGGTCGTCGCCGCTGCCGGTGCCGTGGTGATGCTGCGGCGCCGCTGACGTCGAGTGCGCGGGGGCGCGGGCGCGGCGGGGCGGGGCCGGGTGCGCGGGCGCGAACGGCGCACGGTGCGACGCGCACGGTGCGCCGTTGCCCCTCCGCGCGGGTTTGCCTGCTTCGTGCGGCGCTGTTCCGCCGCACGGGGCGATCAACAGCGCACGACCCGCGAACGGCGCACCGTGCGGCGCTGCGAACCCGGCACCGTGCGGCGACGCGAACCGCGCACCGTGCGGCGCGGCGGACCCCACCTGCCGCGAAGCCCGCACCGTGCGCAGCGGCACGCCCGGGCTGCACCGAACCTGGGAATCGTTGACCTCAACCTCGCTTGAGGTCCTACGTTGGGTTGTGGCGACCGAGACACCGGCCGCTCCCACCTGAACGAGGAACGAACCCACGACTCAGCAGCCCGAAGCACCATCGTCGGACCGTGCACCGGCGACCATCGCCGACGCGTACAAGTCGGCGTTCCGCGGCCACCCCGCCGGCGTCGCGGTCATCACCGCCGAGGGGCCCGACGGCCCCACGGGACTCACGGCATCGAGCGTCGCCAGCGTCGCGATCGACCCGCCCGTGCTGGTGTTCTCGCTCTCGACCAACTCCGGCTCGGCCGGCACGGTCCTCGGTGCGCCGGTGTTCGTCGTCCACCTGATGGACTCCCACGGCGTCGCGCTCGCGAAGCGGTTCGCCTCGACCGGCAGCCCCGCGGCGGACGACCCGATCTGGGGCACCCTGCCGTCGGGGGACCGGTACCTGCCGTCCGCCGCATCGGTCCTGCGCTGCCGACCGCTCTCGACGACGCCGATCGGCAGCTCGACGGTGGTCGTCGCCGAGGTCCTGGACATCGTCCTCGGCACCGACCGGGGCGAGCCGTTGGTCTACCACAACCGGGAATTCCACTCCCTCACCGATCGTTCCCGGCTCTCATGAGCCGCGGAGCACCATCCGCACACCACTGATCGAAAGGAACTCGCATGGCTGAGTACACCCTGCCGGAGCTGCCGTACGACTACGCCGCACTCGAGCCGCACATCAGCGGCAAGATCATGCAGCTGCACCACGACAAGCACCACCAGACCTACGTGACGGGTGCGAACACCGCGCTCGAGCAGCTCGCCGAGGCCCGCGAGTCGGGCAACCTCGCGAACGTCAACAAGCTCGAGAAGGACCTCGCGTTCAACCTCGGCGGCCACGTCAACCACTCGATCTTCTGGACCAACCTCGGCCCGGACACGAAGGTCCCGGAGGGCGAGCTCGCCGCCGCGATCGACGAGTTCTTCGGCTCGTTCGAGAAGTTCCAGGCCCAGTTCACCGCGGTCGCCACGGGCATCCAGGGCTCCGGCTGGTCCGTCCTCGCCTGGGACACCGTCGGCCAGAAGCTGACCACGTTCCAGCTGTTCGACCAGCAGGCCAACGTGCCGTTCGGCCTCGTCCCGGTCTTCATGCTCGACATGTGGGAGCACGCGTTCTACCTCGACTACCTCAACGTCAAGGCGGACTACGTGAAGGCCGTCTGGAACATCGTCGACTGGGAGAACGTCGCGGCACGCTTCGCGAACGCCAAGTCCCAGCGGTTCGTCACGCTCTGAGCTGACACCGACACGAACGGGAGGCGCGGTGCCAGCTGGCACCGCGCCTCCCGTTCGTCTGCTCCGCGTGGCGCGCGGTGCGCGGCCCGTCAGACCGGCTGCAGTGACGCTCCCGCCGCGAGTTCCTTCGCCACCTGCCGGAGCGCCCGGTCGGCGTCGACGTGGTCCGCGTCGACGATGACGCCCCACTGCACGCCGCGAGCCGCGAGCACGGCGTTCTGCGCCGCCCGCTCGGCAGCGGCACCGTACCCGTGCGCGCGGCACCAGGCCGCGAGCATCCCGACCTGGATGCGGTGCACGGCGCGCTCGCGTGTGCGGCCGTCGAGCGTCTCGACGGCACCGAGCTCGAAGGTGAGCCGGGCGGAGAGGAGTCGCTCAGGGTCGTCGAGGCCGCCGAACACGGCGACCAGGTGGTCGGCCAACGCCGCGACGTCTGCGCCGGGGTCGAGCACCACCCGGGTCGTCGCCGCGGACACGTGGTCGACGACGGCGTCGATCAGGGCGTCCCGGGTGCCGAAGTGGTAGACGATCGGGTAGGCGCTGGTCCCGAGCACGCGCCCCAGGCTGCGCACGGAGACGTCCTCGACCTTCGTCTCCTGCAGGTGGTGCGCGACCTTGCGTACGATCGCGGGTCGCAGGGTCGGGTCGGGCTTGCGGGGCATGGCGTCTCCGGCGAGGTCGGACATCCGGCAGGATGTGGTCTACCGGTATGTTACCGGCTACGGCCGACACGGAGACCCCTCGTGCTCCCGGGGGATCGACCGAATCGGAGCTTTGCTCGGATTCCCGTACCATTGATGTGATGACACCCCCGATCGAGCCTCCAGCGCGCCCGTCGCGCCCCGAGGGCCCGCGTGGCGGACGCCAGCTCGCGGGGCGACGGCGCGGGGCGGGGAAACGCTTCCTCGTCGTCGGCGACCTGCTCGACGCGGTCCTGGTCGACACCACGGCGACCGCCGTCGGCGACGACGACCCGGCGGCCCGCATCCGGCACCGCCCGGCCGGAGCTGCAGGCGTGACCGCCACCTGGCTCGGATGGCTCGGAGCGGACGTCGACATGGTCGGCCGGGTCGGCGTCGACGACGTCTACCGACACGAACGGTCGCTCCTCGACGCCGGGGTCCGGCCGCACCTGCGGTACGACGCCCAGACGTCGACCGGCGCGCTCGTGTCCGTCCGGAGCGACGCCGGACGGACCGCGATGGCCGACGGCGCGGCGAGTGCATCGCTGACCGCCGAGGACGTCCCGGAGGAGCTCGTCGCCCGAGCCGACATCGTGCACCTGACCGGAGGAGCGCTGTTCGGGTCCGGCGGTGCCGACCGCGTCGCCGCACTGGTCGCCCGAGCGCGCACGGGCACGGCGCGGGTCGCGCTCGATCCCTCGTCGGTCGCAGCCGTGCGGAGCATCGGAGCGTCGTCGTTCCTCGAGGCGGTCCACGGCGTGGACGTCATCACACCGAACCAGGCCGAGGCGCTCGAGCTCACCGGCGAGGCCACCCCGTCCGCCGCGGTCCGTGTGCTCACGCGGCACGTTCCGCTCGTGGTCCTCACGCTCGGCGAGTACGGCGTCATGGTCGGGCGGCGCGGCCGACCGGCACAGACCGTCCCGGCGACCCCGGCCACCGTGGTCGACGGCTTCGGCGCCGGGGACGCGTTCGCCGCGGGGTTCCTCCGCGCCTGGGCGACCGACCCCGTCCGCGTCGGCGCCGCGGCACGGGAGGGTGCGCGGGTCGCAGCGCGCGCCGTCGGCTTCGTCGGAGGACGCCCGCCGGTGTGACCCGCACCGGACGGTCGCTCGGCGATCAGCGTTCGCTGGGCTCCGCGACGCAGGTGAGCGTCTGGACCAGCCCGGCCGCCAACGGTGCCAGCCGGATCTCGATCCGCAGGCGTCCGCTCGTCCCGGGCAGCCACCAGCGGAGGTGTGTCGGCGTCGCCGACTCCTCGGCGACCGGCGATGCCGTCAGGTCGGCCCCGACGGCCGCCACCGCCTCGGCCACCGCGCTCCGACGACGGTCGTAGGGGACGTCCATGGCCACGTTCGGCGTGCAGACCGCGTCGGCGAGGCGATCGTCCCAGTCGGACAGGAGGCGCGTCACGGCCGCCTGCGCAGCCCGCGTCTCGGGGAGCACCCGCACCGGTCGCCGGCCGTCAGCCGCAGCCGGGTCCGCCGCCCGGTCCGCGGCTGCCGACGCGGCCAGCATGAGGTCGTGGGCCGTCTCGGTCGGGACGGACACCTTCGCCTGCGTCGCGTTCTCGAAGGCCACGACCCCGAGCCCGGTCCGGACCGACCAGCGCATGTGCGCGGAGAACCCGGGGTAGCCGCCGGAGTGCGACACGATCGTGCCGTGGTCGTCGTCGTGCTCGACGAAGAGGCCGAAGCCGTAGCCGATCGGACGCTTCGCGCTCGGGAGCGCGGTCCGGGGGATCTGCCGCATCGCCTGCTGCATCGTCCGCCGGTCGGCCGCGGAGACGGGCCCGGGTTCGGCAGCCGCGCCGGACCGGATCGGGGCGAACGCCGAGGAGAGATGGCGAGCCCACCGCGACAGGTCCGTGACGGTCGAGAACAGCCCACCGATCGGCGAGAACGCTCCAGGCCCGCTCAGGGGGAGTGGCTCCCACGTCCCGGCGAAGGGACGCGCGCCGACGACGACGTGCCCGTGTGCGTCGGACGCCTGGAAGACGGTTTCGTCGAGGCCGAGCGGGCGGAGCACGGAGTCGGTGGCGACCTCGGTGAACGGGCGCCCGGCCGCGTGCGCCACCGCCCGACCGAGCAGGGCGTACCCGAGGTTCGAGTAGGCGAACCCGGTGCCGGGGACGGAGTCGAACAGCAGTCCGTCGCGCAGGACCGCGTCGAGCTCGTCGTCCGAGATCGACTCCTGGCGGTCGCCCCACGGGTCGTCGGTCGGGAACCCGGCCGACATCGTCAGGAGCATCCGCAGCGTGGGGACGGGGGAGTCCGGCGTCGGGAGTCGCACGGCGGCGAACGCCGGCACCGCGTCGGTGATCGGTGCGTCCAGGTCGATGCGGCCGTCGGCCACCAGCGTCAGGAGCGTGGCGGCCGTGACGCTCTTCGTGCACGAGGCGATGCGGTACACGGTGTCCGCGTGGGGCGCTCGGCCGTCCCCGCGGTCGCCGTGCCCGCCGGACGCGACGAGCCCGTCGGGGTCGAAGACGCCCCACACGGAACTCGGGGCGACGCCGCGGTCCACCCGGTCGCGGAAGAGCGCGTCGATCTGCTCGATCGTGGCGGTGTCGATCGTCATGTGCGACGCATCTCCTCGTAGGCGGCGAGTGCCCGCTGCCGGGTCTCCTTGAGGTCGACCATGGGTTCCGGTCGGTCCTCGTCGGCGGGGACCCACTGGCGGACGTACTCGCGGTGCGGGTCGAACCGTTCGAGCTGCCGGTCGGGGTTGAACACCCGGAAGTACGGCGCCGCATCGAACCCGGAACCAGCGACCCACTGCCAGTTGCCGGGGTTGTTGGCGGCGTCGGCGTCCACCAGGGTGTCCCAGAACCACTGCTCGCCGACACGCCAGTCGACCAGGAGGTTCTTCACGAGGAAGCTCGCCGCTGCCAGGCGCACCCGGTTGTGCATCGCGCCGGTGTGCCAGAGCTCGCGCATGCCGGCGTCGACGAGGTCGAACCCGGTCGTGCCCTGCTGCCACCGCCGGAGCTCCGCGGGGTCGGAGCGACGCCAGGGGAACGCGTCGAACTCCCGCCGGACGTTCACGGTGGCGATGTCGTCGCAGTGGAAGTACTCGTTCCAGTTGAACTCGCGCCACGCGAGCTGCCGGAGGAACGCCGGTGCCTGCTTGCGCTGCTCGGGCTCGAGTCGTTCGTGCAGCCGGTGCCACACCTGGTAGGGACTGATCTCGCCCCAGCGCAGGTGCGGAGACAGGCTGCTCGTGGCGGCCATCGCCGGCTCGTCGCGCTGGTCGTAGTCCTCGAGCGCGTGCTCGACGAAGTGCTCGAGCCGACGGGAGGCACCGCGCTCCCCGGGCTCCCACGCGTCGCGGAAGCCGCCCGCCCAGTCCGGTGCCGTGGGGAGCAGCGACCAGGCGTCGAGGTCGTCGCCGTCGACGTCGGCCGGCTCGGGGAGGTGCCGGGGCTTCGGGAGCGGGTGCCGCGGTTCCGGCATCGCGTTCGCCGCGTTCCAGAACGGCGTGAACACCTTGTAGGGCTCGCCCTGACCGGTGAGGACCGTCCACGGTTCCCAGAGCAGGTTGGCGGCGAAGCTGTGCACCTCGGTGCCGCGGTCCGTGAGCGACGCCTTGATGCCGGTGTCGACGTCCCGCTCGGCCTTGCCGTACCGACGGTTCCAGAAGACGGCGTCGGCGTCGGCGTCGGCGACGAGGGCGTCGATGACCTGCGCCGCCGGCCCCCGTCGCAGGACGAGGCGGGAGCCGCGCTCACGGAGGTCGTCGTCGAGGGCCGCGAGCGACTGGTGCAACCACCAGCGGGCCGCCGCACCGTGCGGACGGATGCCAGGGCTCGACTCGTCGAGGACGTGCACCACCGTCAGGGGCCCACCGTGGTCGATCCCGGCGCGGAGGGCCGGGTTGTCCGCCAGCCGGAGGTCGTCGCGGAGCCAGACCAGCGCGCCGGTCACACCGCGGCCGCATCGGTCTGGGGGACCCGGACGGTCCGTCGTGCCGGAGTGGTCTCGGCCGACGCGAGCCGGAGCTTCGTGCAGAGCTCGGTCAGCGTGCGCTGCTCGGACTCGGTCAGCCCGGCGCCGACCTGCTCCGCGATGGCTGCCGCGTGCTGCACGGCGACCGCGCGGTAGACGTCGAAGCCGCGCGGGGTGAGCGCCACGATGACACCGCGTGCGTCGGTCGGGTCCGGCTGCTTCTCGACGATCCCGCGGGAGGCGAGTCGGTCGACGAGCCTGCTGACGCTCGGTTGGGTCAGGAGCAGGTGCCCGGTGAGGTCGCGCATCCGGCACCGACGGCCCGGCTGCGTGGAGAGGTTGAAGCAGACGTCGTACTCGTTGAAGGAGATCTCCCCGCCGGGGAAGTCGGTGTTGAGGTTCCGCATCACCGCGACCTGCGCGCGGAAGAGCGCTTCCCAGGCGGCGACCGCCGTCGCCTTGTCGCTGCTGCGCGCCGTGTCGTTCACGCCGTCACTCCCTCTGTCCGGTGGTCCTCCACCCTACCGACGGCCGCCGACACGACGGCCCGGAGGAGTACGTCCTGGCGGGGTACGGCCGAGGACGGCCGGCGAGACGCACGAGGGCCGGTCGTCCAGTGGACGACCGGCCCTCACCCTTGCACCAAGAGTGTCCTGCAATCACATTCCGCAGACGCTGCCACAGCAAACACCGTCTGCACGACCGACTGTATAACGAACGGGTAACGGGCGCCAGCCGGATCTGCGCTCGTTCGCTGCGAGTTCACCAAGAGCCGCATCCGAGCGCCCCGCGGGGGCCCGGCCCGGGTCAGAACAGGTCGGGCGACGGCGTCGAGGCGTACCGCACGGCGACGTCGGCGTGGCGGTCGAACCGGTAGCCGACGCCCCGCACCGTCCGGACGATCTCCTCGAACGCGCCGAGCTTCGAGCGGAGTCGCCGGACGTGCACGTCGATGGTGCGCTCGTTCGGGGTCTCGTCCTCGTCGTCGGACCAGAGCCCCTCGATGATGGCCGAGCGCTCCACCGTGCGCCCCTCGCGGAGGACGAGGAACTGCAGCAGCTCGAACTCCTTGTACGTCAGCGGAGCCAGGTCGCCGTCGAGCGTCACGCGCTTGCGGGAGATGTCGATGACGACCCCGGTCTCCTCGGGCTCGGGCTTCTCCGCCTGCTTGCGTGCCGCGACGGCCGAACGGTCCTGCAGCGCGAGGCGGACGACGTCGACGTCGCGTCCGCCGGAGTGCTCGGCGGCGACGGCGACGGCTGCGTAGGTCTCGGCCGCGGGGACGAGCTGGGCCGTGAGGGCACGGAGCTGTTCCACGACGGCGGCCAGGGTCGTGCCGGCGGCCGCGGCCTTCTCCTCGTCGAGCCCGACGTAGAGGGCGAACCCGCGTGCCTCGGTGCCCTCCGGCAGGGCGCGGTTCCGCTGCGGGGCGACGACCGGGCTGGTGGGGACCGCCGACGGGGCGGGGTGCGCGGCGCCACGGCGGGGGCGGATGGGCGTCACCGTGCCGAGGTCGACGGGCGCGGGGGCTGCGGTGCGGAGCGAGGTGCGGGGCTGGGCGATGGTGAGCGACATGGTGGTTCTCCGGGCGATGAGGTGTCGAATGCGTCGACCCGGGTACGACGGTGCCGTGGAACGGCCGTCGGTTGCGCCCTGCGGTCCCGGTGGGGGACCGGGGCGGGACCCGGGGGAGCGGGTGGTCGGCCTCGGCGACGGACGTGGGCGTCGTCGGCGGGCGTCACCCGGGGATCACGCGCTCGCGACGGGGATGGTGTCGCGGGGGATCCAGCTGGAACGGGTGCCGGTCAGGCACACATTCGACAACGCATGACGGCCATCGCCGGCATCATCGTGCCGGCGGTCCCCACTGCCCCTGTGGAGGAGCACGCCTCGGAGAAGACGCGGGTGGACACGGTTGCAGTCATGTGACGAGTATCCGCGGTATACCAATCGGCTGTCAACCGTCCGCCCGGACGGTCCGCGTCGTCCGGACTACTCGGCCAGCCCGTACAGACGGTCGCCGGCGTCGCCGAGGCCCGGGACGATGTAGCCGTTCTCGTCGAGACGCTCGTCGAGTGCGCCCAGGACGATGGTCACGTCGCGGTCGGCCACGGCGGTCTCCACCGCGGCGAGGCCCTCGGGTGCGCCGAGGATGCACACGCAGGTGACGGACTCGGCGCCGCGCGCGAAGAGGAACTCGATCGCCGCCGCGAGGGTGCCACCGGTCGCGAGCATCGGGTCGAGCACGAAGCACTGCCGCCCGGAGAGGTCGTCGGGCAGGCGCTCGGCGTAGGTCTGTGGCTCGAGGGTCTCCTCGTTGCGGGCCATGCCGAGGAACCCGACCTCGGCCGTCGGCACGAGCTTCACCATGCCCTCGAGCATGCCGAGCCCGGCGCGGAGGATCGGCACGACCAGCGGCCGCGGCTTGGCGATCGACACGCCCATGGTCTGCGCGACCGGCGTCGAGATCGGGGTCGCGGTGACCCGGACGTTGCGCGTGGCCTCGTAGGCGAGGAGCGTGACGAGCTCCTCGGTCAGGGCCCGGAAGGTCGGGGAGGGAGTGGTCCGGTCGCGGAGCACCGAGAGCTTGTGGGTGATGAGCGGGTGGTCGGCGACGTGGACTCGCATAGGGTCGAGCGTACCGTGCCGTGCGCCGCCCACCGGCCGTGCGGGCGGCGTGACCGGTCAGGAGGACCCGTGGAGCACCCGTCGGCCAGGCCCTTCACCAGTGCCATGGAGCGTGCGCTCGACGAGGCCCGGGCGTGCCTGGCGACCGGCGACGTCCCGGTGGGGGCCGTGGTGCTCGACGAACACGGGGCCGTGGTGGCGACGGGGCGCAACGAACGCGAGGCGACGCAGGACCCGACCGCCCACGCCGAGGTGCTCGCGCTCCGGGCCGCGGCGGCACGGACGGGGGACTGGCACCTCGAACGGCACACGCTCGTCGTCACGCTCGAGCCGTGTCCGATGTGCGCCGGTGCCGCCCTCGCTGCCCGGGTGCCGCGGATCGTGTTCGGCGCGTGGGACCCGAAGGCCGGGGCGTCGGGGAGTGTCTACGACATCGCACGGGACCGGCGTCTGCCGCACCGTTCCGAGGTGATCGCCGGGGTCCTCGAGCCGGCGTGCCGGGAACTGCTCGACGCGTTCTTCCAGGACCGCCGCTGACCACCGGCGCCGCCGTCGGCACATCGACGACCGCCGGCGCGGGACCTCAGTCGGCGGCCTTGATCACGATCGCCTCGGTCGGCGGCCGCGGCCCGGTCCGGAGCACGTCGGGCTCGACGTAGATGACCCGCGCGATCGGCACCGCGTCCCGCACCCGTGCCTCCACCGTGTCGATGCCCGCGGCGACGTCGCCGAGTCGACGGTCCCCGTCGACCGCGACCTTCACGCCGACCATCAGCTCGTCCGGGCCGAGGTAGAGCGTCTTGATGTGGATGATCGACTCGACCTCGGGTCCGTCGAGGAGCGCCGCCTTGATCTTCGCGACGTCCGCAACCGACGCTCCCTCGCCGACGAGCAGGCTCTTCGTCTCGACGCCGAGCACGAGCGCCACGGCGATGAGCAGGACGGCGATGAGGATCGTCCCGATCGCGTCGAACAGCCCGTTGCCGGTGAGCGCGGTCAGCCCGACGCCGAAGAACGCGAAGACCAGACCGAGCAGCGCGGCGGTGTCCTCGAGCATCACGACGGGCAGCTCCGGCGCCTTCGCCCGGCGGACGAACTGCACCCACGACTGCGAGCCCTTGTGCGGTGCGGCCTCCTTGAGCGCGGTGCGGAGCGACAGGCCCTCGAGCACGATCGCGATGACGAGCACCGCCATCGGCAGCCACCAGCTCTCCAGCGGGTGCGGGTGGGACAGCTTCTCGATGCCCTCGTAGAGCGAGAACACGCCACCGACGGAGAACAGGACGATCGACACGACGAACGCGTACACGTAGCGCTCCCTGCCGTGGCCGAAGGGGTGCTCCTCGTCCGCTGCGCGCCGAGCGCGTCGCCCGCCGAGCAGCAGCAGGAGCTGGTTCGCGGAGTCGGCGAGCGAGTGCACGCCCTCGGCGAGCATCGACGCCGACCCGCTGATGCCGGCGGCGATGAACTTCACGACCGCGATGCCGACGTTCGCCGAGAGGGCGGCGATGATCGCCCTGTTGCCTCCGGAAGCGCTCACTGTGACCCCTGTTCTGCTGACCTGGAGCCCGATCCTACGGGCAGGCCGCTCGGTAGGGTCTGGTCATGACGATCGAACTGCCCCGTACCGCGCTCCTCGGCGTCGGGTCCATGTCCGGCGCGGTGCTCGAGGGCCTGCTCGCCGCGGGTCTCGACCCGGCCGCCGTGGTCCTCACGACGAAGTCCGAGGCGTCCGCCGCCGCCCACCGCGAGCGCGGACTCGCCGCCACGGCGAGCGACACCGACCCGGATGCGAACCGTGCCGCGGTCCGCGGCGCCGGCCTCGTGGTGCTCGGCGTGAAGCCGTTCGTCGTCGGAGACCTGCTCGCGGAGGTCGCCGCCGACCTCGAACCGGGAGCGGTCGTCGTCAGCGTCGCGGTGGGCGTCACCACCGCCGCGATGGAGGCGCGCGTGCCCGAGGGTGTCCGCGTGGTCCGGGCGCTGCCGAACACGCCGATCGCCGTCGGGCTCGGCGTCACCGGCGTCAGCGGCGGGGCGTCGGCCGACGCCGGGGCCGTCGCACTCGCCTCGCGGCTCTTCGACGTCTCCGGCTCGGTCATCGAGGTCCCCGAGGACCGGCTCGACGCCCTGTCCGCGGTCTCCGGATCCGGTCCCGCCTACGTCTTCCTGCTCGTCGAGGAGTGGCAGCGGGCGGCCGAGTCGCTCGGCTTCACGCACGACCAGGCCGAGACGATGGTGCAGGGCACGGTCCGTGGCGCGGTCGAGCTCCTCGCCCGCTCGGGTCGCGAGCCGGCGGACCTGCGCCGCGCCGTCACGAGCCCGAAGGGCACGACCGAGCGCGCGGTCGCGGTCCTGCAGGACGCCGACCTCGCCGACACGCTGCGCCGCGCCGCGGACGCGGCGATCGCACGGGCCGAGGAGCTGTCGAAGCTCTAGACGCACCCCAGGACCGACTGGAGGCTCGGTGCCAGCTGGCACCGAGCCTCCCCCCACCGGCACGGCCTGTCTGCCGCTGGCACGTCAGCCAGGGACCGGCGGCGTGGGCCCAGTCCGTCTCGGATCTACTCCATGGCCGCGAACCGCTCGAGCGCGGTCGTCGACCCGGACACGATGATGACGTCGTGCTCGCCGATGACGCTCTCCGGGGTGGCCGGCACGAACGCCTCACCCGGCGGCTTGATGCCGAGCACGGTGAGCCCGTGCCGGGTGCGGATCGCGGTCGTGCCGAGGTCCTTGCCCCGCACCGCCCGCGGCGGGAACATCTTGACGACTGCGAAGTCGTCGTCGAACTCGATGAAGTCGAGCATCCGTCCGGACACCAGGTGCGCCGTGCGCTCGCCGGCTTCGCGCTCCGGGTAGACCACGTGGTTCGCGCCGATGCGGGACAGGATCGTGCCGTGCGAGCGGCTGATCGCCTTCGCCCAGATCTGCGGGATGCCGAGGTCCACCAGGTTCGCCGTGATGAGGACGCTCGACTCCAGGTCGCTGCCGGTGCCGACGACGGCGATCGGGAAGTCCTGCGCCCCGATCTGTCGGAGCGCGTCGATGTCGGTCGCGTCGGCCTGCACGGCGTGGGTGACGCGGTCCGACCACTTCTGCACGAGACCGGCGTCGGTGTCGACGACGAGCACCTCGCGGTCCTGGCGCTCCAGCTGCCCAGCGGTGGCCGCGCCGAAGCGGCCGAGGCCGATGACGAGGACGGGCGCGTCGTGGCTGACGCTCGTCGGGTGCTCGTGGCGGGTGCGGTCAGCCAACGATCGGCCTCTCCTCGGGGCGGCGGAACAGCTGCCGACTCTGACTGGCGGCCAGGGCAGCGGCGATGGTCACTGTACCGACACGGCCCAGGAACATCGTCGCCGCCAGGACGTACTTGCCCGCCTCGGGGAGCTCCGCGGAGACGCCGGAGGACAGCCCGCACGTGGCGAACGCCGAGATGACCTCGAAGAGCACGCGGTCGAGGGAGTCGTCCGTGATCTGCAGCAGCACGACGGTCGCGACGGCGACGATCGTGGCGCCCCAGAGGACGACGGCGACCGCGACACGGAGGACGTCGCCGGGGATCCGCCGCCCGAACGCCTCCATGCTCTGCCGTCCGCGGGCCTCGGCGACCGCGGCGAGGAACAGCACCGCCAGCGTGGTGACCTTGATGCCGCCGGCGGTCGACGCCGAGCCGCCGCCGATGAACATGAGCATGTCCGTGACGAGCAGGCTCGAGCCGTTCAGCTGGTCGAAGTCCACCAGGGAGAACCCGCCGGACCGGGTCATCGTCGACAGGAAGAGCGCCTGGAACGCGGTCCGCCCAGCGCCCTCCTCGCCGAAGGTGGTCGGGTTCGACGCCTCGAGCGCGATGTAGACGACCGCGCCGCCGACGAGCAGCACCGCACTCGTGACGAGGGTGAGCTTGACGTGGATCGGCCACCGGCGGGGGGAGCGGAGCTGCTTCGTCAGCGCCCGGATCACCGGGAAGCCGATCGAGCCGGCGACGACGCCGACCATGAGCAGCGTCAGGAACCAGTAGTCGTGCGCGAACGGGGCCAGGCCCTCGGCGTTCGGCGCGAAGCCCGTGTTCGTGAAGGCCATCGCGGCGTAGTAGAAGGAGTCGCCGACGGCGCTCCAGAACGGGATGCCGGTGACGAGGACCGACGGCAGGAGCAGCAGGCCGAGCGCGACCTCGATCGTCAGGGTGCTCACCGCGACCGTCGCGAGCAGCGTGCCGACCTCGCCGAGCCGGACCGCCTGGCCCTCCGGGACGGCGCCGTGGTGGGTGCGGAGCGGGTTCGAGTCGCCGGCGGCCATGAGCTTCGCCCGGAGCCCGAGCTTCCGCGTCACGAACAGCCCGAGGATCGAGGCGAAGGTCAGCACACCCACCGCGCCGATCTGCGTGCCGACCACGACGACGACCTTGCCGAACACCGACCAGTGCGTGGCCATGTCGACGGTGGACAGCCCGGTGACGCACACGACGGACGCGGCCGTGAAGAGGGCGTCGGCGAAACCGGTGGGGCGGCGGTCGGCTGCGGCGACCGGTGTCATGAACAGCAGCGTGAACACGAAGACGAGCGCGACGAAGACCACGATCGCCAGGCGGGACGGCGAGGCGCGGAGCACGGTCCCGATCCGCGAACCCCGTCGGCGGGACGCACCCGACGAGACGGTCGGGGGCTCCGTGCGGTCGAGCATCGTATGCCTCCGGGGACATGGGCGGGACGCATCGCATGGTACATCCGAGCCCGGCCGGTTAGCCTTTCCCCATGGCCGACATCTTCACCGTGGTCGCGGACCCGACGCGGCGGGAACTCCTCGGGACGCTCCTCGCGGCCTACGGTTCCGACGCGACCGGCGGCGAGCTCAGCGTCGGCCAGCTCGTCGAGAAGCTCGGCGTCAGCCAGCCCACGGTGTCCAAGCACCTCCGGGTCCTCCGGGACATCGGACTCGTCACGAGTCGGGAGGAAGGGCAGCACCGCTACTACCGCCTCGACCCGGAGCCCCTGCTCCACATCGAGGAGTGGGTCGTCCCCTTCACCGGCGCGGTCGACGCTGACGGCACCCCGGCCACCACGGCCTGGACCCCCGACGGGCAGCCCGTCTCGGTCCGTCGGAACGGCGCAGCGGGCAAGGCCACCGTGGAGGTCGGCACCGAACTCGGTCGGGTGATGGCCGAGGCCTCGTACCGGGCGACGGCCGCGTTCTCCGGGGCCCAGCAGGGCTGGGAGCGCGTCGTGGAGAGCTCTCGGCGGCGGTTCACCAAGCGCGCCGAGGACGACTGAACGAAGGCACCGTCGGGCGGCCCCGCATGGGCGCTGTCCGACGACCGCGACACAGGCGCGCACCAGGGGTTCTGCACCCGCCTTCCAGCGATCCCGGACATGCTGGACACGGGGACGCACGCGCCCCTACAGTTACCAGAGACCACTCAGGTCACACATTGACTCCCGCATCCGAGCCCGGATGCGAGCCCACCCGAAGGCGGACCATGACCGGCAGTTTCGACGACGTGCGCTTCCTCACCGTCGCGGAGGTCGCCGAGATGATGCGCGTGTCGAAGATGACGGTCTACCGGATGGTGCACGCGGGCGAGCTCCCCGCGATCCGGTTCGGCCGGTCGTTCCGGGTCCCGGAGTCGGCCGTGGCCGAGGTCCTCCGCGGTGGCATCGCGGACGTCGGCTGAGTCCGTCGCCCCACCGCTGCGTCCCGGCCCGTTCGACATCCGAGCGGGGCTCCGGTAGGATCGGGCAGGTTGATTTTCCGCGGCTTCATCGGCCCGGTGTCCGTACATCAGCATCAGTCCGAGCGAGGTCCACATGGGTTCTGTCATCAAGAAGCGTCGCAAGCGCATGGCGAAGAAGAAGCACCGCAAGCTCCTTCGCAAGACGCGCCACCAGCGTCGCAACAAGAAGTAAGTCCGAGGACTTGCCGCAGAAGCCCCGGTTCGCCGGGGCTTTCGCATTCCCCGGGGGCGCTCAGGCCGCACCGGCGCAGCGGGCCTGCCGAGCGACCCCGCACTACGCTGAGGGCATGCCAGACGTGACGCTCCTGACCAAGCCCGGATGCCACCTCTGCGACGACGCCCGACCCGTCGTCGAGCGCGTCGTCGCCGCGTACCCGGGGGTGACGCTCACCGAGAAGTCGATCCTCGACGACGACGCCCTCCGGCTCGAGTACGCCGAGGACATCCCGGTCGTGCTCGTCGACGGCCGCGTGCACAGCAACTGGCGCGTGGACGAGGACCGCCTCGCCCGTGCCCTCGAGAAGGCAGGAGCCTCCGCATGATCCAGCACGTCGTCTCGTGGACGCTCCGGGCGGACCTCGACCGGGACGCATCGATCGACCGCATCCGTGCACTCCTGCACGGCCTGGTCGGGGTGGTGCCGTCGATCCGCACGCTGCAGGTCGTCGAGAACGTCGCGTACCCGGGCAAGAACCAGGACGTCGCCGTCGTCGCGACGTTCGACGACGTCGCCGGGCTCGACGAGTACCAGGTGCACCCGGACCACCAGGCTGCGGCAGCGGAGATCCGCGGACTCGTCACGGGGCGGGCCGCCATCGACTGGGAGAGCTGAGCCGCGCCTCCAGGCCCGGCCACGACGGCGACGGCCCCCTTCCGGAAGCGGAAGGGGGCCGTCGCCGTTGCGTGACGACTACGGGGTGAGGCGCGTCGGGCCGCGGAAGAGGTAGGTGACCTCGCGGATCGACGGCTCACCGAGCATGAGCATCAGGACGCGGGCGAGGCCCATGCCGAAGCCGCCGTGCGGCGGGACGCCGTAGCGGAAGAAGTCGAGGTACCAGCCGAGCTCGGCCGGGTCGAGGCCCTTCTCCTCCGCCTGCGCGGTGAGGACCTCGACGCGGTGCTCACGCTGCGCGCCGGTGGAGATCTCGGCCCCGTTGAACAGCAGGTCGTAGCTGTTCGTGAGCGTCGGGTCGTCGGCGTGACGCATGTGGTAGTACGGCCGGATCGACGCGTCGTAGTCGGTCACGAACACGAACTCCGAGCCGTGGTGCTCCTTGGCCCAGGCGGAGACGCGGCGCTCGCCCTCGGGGTCGAGGTCGCCGTCGGCGCGGACCACGTCGTGGCCGCTCTCCGCGACGATCTTCCGGGCCTCGGCCAGGGTGACGCGGGGGAACGGGGTCGTCGGGACCTGCAGCTCGAAGCCGAAGACCTCCTGGATGGCGTCGCCGTACTTCTCCTTGACGGCGGTGATGCCGACGACGAGGACCTCCTCGTGCATCGCCATGACGTCCTCGTGCGACTCGATCCACGAGAACTCGGCGTCGACACTGGTGAACTCCGTGGCGTGGCGGCTCGTGAACGAGGGGTCGGCGCGGAACGCGTCGGCGATCTCGAACACGGCACCGAAGCCGGCCGGCTGTGCCATCTGCTTGAAGTTCTGCGGCGACTGCGCCAGGTAGGCCGTCGTCTCGAAGTACTCGAGCTGGAAGAGCTCGGCACGCGACTCCGATGCCGAGGCCATCAGCTTCGGGGTGTGGATCTCGATGAAGTCGCGCTCGACCCAGTAGGTGCGGAACGCGTGCTCGAGCGTGGTCTGGATGCGGAAGATGAGGTTCTGCTTGCGGTTGCGCAGGTCGATGAACCGCCAGTCGAGGCGCTTGTCGAGCGACGAGTCGTCGGCGATCGGCGTCTCCGGGATCGCCGCGCTGATGACCTCGAGCGAGCCGACCTTGACCTCGAGGCCGCCGAGCTTGACGCGCTCGTCGTGCTTCAGGGTGCCCCGCACGTGGACGAACGTGCCGTGCGCGAGGCCGGAGATCTCCTCGGTGATGCCGAGCGCGATCCGGGAGGCGTCGTCGCCCTCCGTCGCCTCGCGCGTCGCCGGGTTGACGAGCTGGACGGCGCCGGTCTCGTCGCGGAGCACGACGAACTGCACCTTCTTCTGGTCGCGGACGGTCTCGACCCATCCGGCCACGGAGACGGGACCGTCGGGGAGTGCGGCGAGGTCGCTGATGCGGGTGCGTTCGATCACGGTCGTCGAGTCTACCGGGCCGCCGGTTCTGCACGGGTCGGCACCCGCTGCAGGTCGTCCACAGGTCCGGACTGGAGGCCCGGATCGCCGCCGTCTGGCCGCGAGCGTCATCGACGTGGCCGGTTCGCGTCGCCGCGCAGCCGGTTCGTCAGGGGAGCGTCTGGCGGAGGGTGCTCAGCGTCCCGATGAACTCCTCCGCCATGCCCGCGCGCTCGACGAGCTTCGCATGGCGGGCCCGCGCGTCCTCCAGGAAGGCGTCGAGGCGCGCTGCGCGTGCAGCCGTGTCGTCCGGATCCGTGCCGGGGAGCCCGTCGACGATGCTGAGGAGGTCACCCATCTCCTCGAGTGAGAACCCGAGCGGCTTCATCCGGCGGATGACGAGCAGGCGCTGCAGGTCCTGCTCGGTGTAGACGCGGAAGCCCCCGGCGGTGCGACCGCTCGGGACGAGGAGGCCGACCTCGTCGTAGTGCCGGATCGTGCGGAGGGACATCCCGGCGCGGTCGGCGAGCTCGCCGATGTGCATGGTCCCGGCGTCGTGCTGGTCGTCCTCGTGGTTCACGTGCTCAACCCTACCCTCACGTGAGGGTAGGGTTGGGCGCGATGACGACCCTGACCTCCGCTCCCGCTCCGGCGAGCGTCCTCGCCACCCTCCGCTCGCCCCGCCTGCTCACCCGCGAGGTCCTCGCGGGCGTCGTCACGGCGCTCGCGCTCATCCCCGAGGCGATCTCGTTCTCGGTCGTCGCGGGCGTCGACCCGGCCGTCGGGCTGTTCTCGAGCGTCGTCATCGCCGTCGTGATCGCGATCGTCGGCGGTCGTCCCGCGATGGTGTCCGCTGCGGCCGGTTCGGTGGCGCTCGTGATCGCCCCGCTGGTCCGCGAGCACGGCATCGAGTACCTCGTCCCGACGATCGTGCTCGGCGGCGTGATCCAGCTCGTGCTCGGCTTCCTCGGTGTCGCGCGCCTGATGCGTTTCATCCCGCGCAGCGTCAACGTCGCCTTCGTGAACGCCCTCGCCATCCTCATCTTCACGGCACAGCTCCCGAACCTCCTCGGTCACGACGTCCCCCTGGTCGTCTGGCCCCTGACGGCGCTCGGCGTCGCGATCATCGTCGGCTTCCCGTTCCTGACCAAGGCGGTCCCGGCGCCGCTCATCGCGGTCGTGGTCGTCACCGCGATCACGATCGTGTTCAGCGTCACCGTGCCGACGGTCGGTGACGAGGGCGCCCTGCCGACCGCGCTCCCCGGGTTCTCCGGCATCACCGTGCCGTTCTCGCTCGACACGCTCACGATCATCGCCCCGTACGCATTCGGCATGGCGATCGTCGGGCTGATCGAGACGCTCCTGACCGCACAGCTCGTCGACGCGATCACCGAGACCGGTTCCAGCAAGTGGCGCGAGTCGTGGGGGCAGGGCGTCGCGAACATTGCGTCCGCGTTCTTCGGCGGCACCGGAGGGTGCGCGATGATCGGCCAGACGGTGATCAACGTCAAGACGGCCGGTGCCCGCACGCGGATCTCGACCTTCGTCGCGGGCCTGTCCGTGCTCGTGCTCACGATCGTGCTGCACGACGTCGTCGCACAGATCCCGATGGCGGCGCTCACGGCGGTGATGCTCATGGTCTGTGTGGCGACCTTCGACTGGCACAGCATCCGGCCGCGGACCCTCGGCCGGATGCCGCTCGGGGAGACCGCGGTGATGGTCATCACCGTCGTCGTGGTCGTCGTGACGGACAACCTCGCCACCGGCGTGATCGTCGGGGTCGTCGTCGCGGCGCTCGTGTTCGCCCGCCGGGTCGCGCACGTCGTGACCGTCGAGCGGGAACCCGTCGACGAGCGCACGGTGCGCTACCGGGTGCGTGGTGCGCTGTTCTTCGCGTCCTCGAACGACCTCGTCACCCGGTTCTCCTACGCCGAGGACCCCGAACACGTCGTGATCGACATGTCCGATGCCCACGTCTTCGACGCGAGCACCGTCGCGGCCCTCGACGGGGTGGAACAGCGGTTCGCGAAGCACGGGTCGACCGTCGACGTCGTCAACCTCAACACCGGTTCGGTGGCGCTGCACGGGCGGCTGTCCGGGCACCTCGACTGAACGCTCCCGAAGCCGTGGATCCCCTGGGCGGCGGGTGGGAACGGATGAGCGATCTAGACTGGAACCCATGCCCGCGACCCGAATCCACCTCGTGCGGCACGGCGAGGTACACAACCCGAACCGTGTGCTGTACGGGCGACTCCCGGGCTTCGGACTGAGCGAACTCGGCACGGAGATGGCCACGGCCTCCGCGACCACGTGGAAGGACGCCGGCGTCGACGTGCGCCGCATCATCGCGTCCCCGCTGCAGCGCACCCAGGAGTCCGCCGCGCCCTGGGCCGCCGCCTACGGGCTCGACGTCACGCTCGACGAGCGCCTCATCGAGCCGACGAACCGCTACGAGGGCCAGCCCCCCGGGTTCACCAAGCGCTCGCTCCGCCGTCCGACCGAGTGGCCCTGGATCGCGAACCCCCTCCGACCGAGCTGGGGCGAGGCCTACGAGTCCATCGCCAACCGCATGCTCGCCGCCGTGACGACGGCGTGGGAGAGCACGGACGGCGGCGACGTCGTCCTGGTCAGTCACCAGCTGCCGATCTGGATGGTGCACCGCCGACTCGCGGGCGAGCCTCTGTGGCACGACCCGCGTCAGCGGCGCTGCGACCTGTCGAGCATCACCACCCTCGAGCGTGTGCCCGCCACGCCGAAGGGTCGGTTCACCGAGGTCGGGTACGCGGATCCCGCTCGGGAACTCCGCGGGACGGCGATCGACGAAGGAGCAGTGTGACCGAGCGCAGCACCAGCACCACGCGCAGCACGAGGCGGCGGCTCCTCGCCGTCGGGGCGACCGCGCTCGTCGCCGCGATCGCCCTGACCGGGTGCTCGTCCGGCGGCAGCGACGCGCTGTCGAAGCAGTACGGCAGCGGCACGACGCAGAACTACATCTCCGGTGACGGCGCCGTGACCGAGGTCGCGCAGGACAAGCGCACGGACACCGTCGACTTCGACGCGAAGACCATGGACGGCGACGACGTCACCGCGAAGTCCCTCCGCGGCCGCGTCGTCGTGCTCAACTTCTGGTACGCCAGCTGCCCGCCCTGCCGTGCCGAGGCGAAGTACCTCAACGAGGTACACGCGAAGTACACCGACGACCAGGTGCAGTTCATCGGCGTGAACGTCCGCGACCAGAAGGCCACCGCCGAGGCCTTCGAGCGCACGTTCAAGGTCGACTACCCGACCGTGCTCGACGCCGACTCCGGGACGATGCAGCTCGCACTGTCCGGACAGATCGCGCCGAACGCCGTCCCCGCGACGATCGTCCTCGACAAGCAGGGCCGCGTCGCCGCACGGGTCCTCGGTGCCGTCGACAGCACGAGCATCCTCGACACCCTGGTCAGCGACGAGCTCACGGGCAGCGGCAAGGCGTCCTGACCCGTGACCAGCAACCCCTTCTCCGACGCGATCCTCAGCGGGCAGATGCTCGTCGCCCTCCCGGTGGCGCTGCTCGCGGGGCTGGTGTCGTTCCTCTCGCCGTGCGTCCTGCCGCTCGTCCCCGGGTACCTCGGGTACGTCGGTGGCGTGGCGGAGGGCGGTCGGGGACGGGGCCGCGTGGTCCTCGGGGTGCTGCTCTTCGTCCTCGGCTTCACGGCCGTGTTCGTGGCGTACACCACGGTGTTCGGCGCGCTCGGGTTCTGGCTGGTCCGGTGGCGTGACGTCATCACGCAGGTGCTCGGGGTCGTCGTGATCCTGATGGGCCTGGTGTTCGTCGGGCGCTTCACGTTCCTGCAGCGCACCCTGAAGCCGTCCTGGACCCCGGCGACCGGGCTCGTCGGGGCACCGCTCCTCGGCATCGTGTTCGGCCTCGGCTGGACGCCGTGCCTCGGCCCGACCCTCGCCGCCATCAACCTGCTGAGCGTGCAGTCCGGCAGCGCCTGGCAGGGCATGTGGCTCGGCGTCGCGTACTGCCTCGGCCTCGGGATCCCGTTCCTGCTCGTCGCCCTCGGCGCCGGGTGGGCCTCGGGAGCGATCCGTGCCGTCAAGCGCCACATGCGCGTCGTCAACATCATCGGAGGAGCGATCCTGATCGTCATCGGTCTGCTCATGGTCACCGGCATCTGGTCGACCGTCATGTCGAGCGTCGGGGCGGTGATCCAGAGCTATGTCCCGGCAGTCTGAGACCGACGACGTGACGGACCCGAGCACGAGCGAGGGGACCGACGCCGTCTCCGACCCGCAGCGCCCGTCCGACCACGTCGACGGGACGGCGGCACCTGTCCCCGACGGCGGCGTGAACCAGCCGAAGCTCGGATTCATCGGGTACCTCCGGTTCTTCTGGCGGCAGCTGACGAGCATGCGCACGGCGCTGTTCCTGCTGATGCTGCTCGCGCTCGCGGCGATCCCCGGGTCCCTCGTGCCCCAGCGCACGGCTGACCCGAACGGCGTCGTGCAGTACAAGGCCGACCACGCCACGCTCTACCCGATCCTCGACAAGCTCCAGGTGTTCGACACCTACACCTCGGTGTGGTTCTCCGCGATCTACCTGCTGCTCTTCGTCTCGCTGATCGGCTGCATCGTGCCGCGCACGCGGCACCACTGGCAGGCGCTGCGCACCCGTCCGCCGAAGACCCCGGTGCGCCTGACGCGACTGGCGGGCTTCCGCAGCGTCCCGGTCGAGCGCGACACGGTGGCGGACGGAGCGGCCGAGACGGACGCGGCCACGGGCCTCCCGTCGGTCGAACGCGCGGTGACGCGCGCCATGGCGGTCCTGAAGCGCTCCGGGTACCGCGTCGAGCGGTTCGGCGACTCGGTGAGTGCGGAGCGCGGCTACCTGCGGGAAACCGGCAACCTCGTCTTCCACGCGGCGCTCGTCGGGGTGCTCCTGGCAGTCGGCGTCGGCGGCGGCTTCGGCTACACCGGGCAGCGGCTCCTGGTCGAGGGGCAGACGTTCTCGAACGTGCTGGGGTCGTACGACTCCTTCAACCCGGGACGCTGGTTCAACCAGGGGCAGCTGCACGGCTACAACCTGACGCTCGACAAGTTCGTCACGAAGTACGAGGAGCGGAACCTCAACGCCCTCGGCCAGGCGCTCGACTACTCCGCCACGGTCACGAGTCGCGTGAAGGGCGGCGAGCCGAAGACCAGCCGGCTCGGCGTCAACGACCCGCTGTCGATCGGCGGGACGAACGTCTACCTCCTCGGCAACGGCTACGCCATGGACGTCACCGTCCGCGACGGCGACGGCAACGTGGCCTTCCGCGACGATGTGCCGTTCCTGCCCGCCGACGCGAACTACACCTCGACCGGCGTCATCAAGGTGCCGGACGCCGCACCCGAGCAGCTCGGCATGGTCGGGTTCTTCTACCCGACCGCGGTCAAGCTCGGCACCGGTGCGTTCACCTCGAACTACCCGGACACCGAGAACCCGCTGCTGTCGCTGCAGGTGTACACCGGCAACCTCGGGCTCGACGACGGTGTGCCGCGGAGCGTCTACCAGCTCGACACCAGCGGTCTGCAGCAGATCGCCGGGACCAAGGCGGAGACGCCGAGCATCCAGCTGAAGCCGGGGCAGACGAAGCAGCTGCCGGGTGACGCCGGGTCGATCACGTTCAACGGGGTCAAGCGGTACGTCTCGCTCGACGTGCACCACGACCCGTCCCAGCTCGTCGTCGGCGGCTTCGCCGTCCTCGCCGTGCTCGGGCTGCTGACCTCGCTCTTCGTCCCGCGCCGCCGCGTCTGGGTGAAGGTGGTTCCCCGCACGGGTGCCGAGCACGGCGAGTACGACCTCGAGTACGCGGGGCTCGCCCGCGGCGAGGACCCCAATCTCGAGCGTGCCGTCGGCGAGATCGCCACGCGGCACACGTCGGACCTCGGAGTTAGGATGCCCCAGTGAATGACATGACGACGAACCTCGCGACCTACTCGGTCGTCCTCACGTACTCGGCGATGGCCGTCTACGTCGTCGCGTTCATCTCGTTCGCGCTGGACATGGCCAAGCGCGCGGGCGATGTGTCGGCCGCGGCCGGTGCGCAGTCCGCGCCGTCCGGGCAGCAGGCCGCCGCGAAGACGGTCGCGACCGTGCAGGGCGGCACCGTGGTCCTCGAACGGGTCGAGGCACCGGCGAGGACCGGGTCCGGCCGCAGTGGCTCCCGCTTCGAGCGGGTCGGCATGGCGATGACGATCCTCGCGCTCGTGCTGCACGTCGGCTCGATCGTCCTCCGTGGCATCGCGGCCGACCGTGTGCCGTGGGGCAACATGTTCGAGTTCTCGCTGACCGGCACCGGCCTCATCGTGCTGATCTTCCTGCTCGTGCAGTTCTGGCAGAACCTGAAGTTCCTCGGGGTCTTCATCTCCGGCCTGACGCTCATCCTGCTCGGCATCGCGACCGTGAACTACTACGTCCCGGTCGTGCCGCTCCAGCCGGCGCTGCAGTCGTACTGGCTCGTGATCCACGTCTTCGTGGCGATCGCGGGCACCGGGTTCTTCGCGCTCGGCGCCGGGCTCGCGGTCTCGCAGCTCGTCCAGACCTACCGTCAGGGCCACCCGGCGGCGTCGAAGAAGATCCGCTTCATGGAGACGCTGCCCGACGCCGACCGCCTCGAGGTCCTGACCTACCGGGTCCTGCTCGTCGGGTTCGTGCTCTGGACCTTCACGCTCATCGCCGGCGCGATCTGGGCCGAGCGTGCCTGGGGTCGCTACTGGGGCTGGGACACCAAGGAGGTCTGGACCTTCATCATCTGGGTCGTCTACGCCGGGTACATCCACGCCCGTGCGACCCGCGGGTGGCGTGGTGCCCGGTCGTCCTGGCTGGCGCTCATCGGCTTCGCCGCGGTGATGTTCAACTTCTCTGTCGTGAACGTGTTCTTCAAGGGCCTGCACAGCTACTCCGGTCTCTGAGCCCGGGGCGGCGGCGTGGCCGACCCGCGCCGACGAGGTTCCGTGATTACGGAACCTCGAGCGGGCGGGGGCGAGGTTCCGCAATTGCGGCACCTCGAGCGTCGCGAGCGGCGAGTCGTGCGACCCCCGGCGGACGTGAGCGGCGAGTCGCGCGACCTCGACCGGGTCGGCGGTCCTCGGGGCATCGGCCCCCGTCGTGACACGGCGTTGCACCCGCCTCCGTGCGATGCGCCCGGTTGCGACGGGGTGCGTCGTGCGGTGCGGGGTGCGGGGTGGGGGCGTATGGGCGTGCGGGCGACCGGTTGCGGGTGAGGTTCCGTGATTGCGGAACCTCGAGCGTCGCCAGCGGCGAGTCGTGCGACCCCGGCGGACGTGAGCGGCGAGTCGTGCGACTCCGACCGGGTCGGCGGCCCGCGGGAGCGGCGCGTCCCGGACTGGAGGCGCGGTGCCGGTCCGGCGGCTCAGGCCCGGCGGCGATGCGCGAGTGCTGGCGAGGTTGCGGCGCGGGTGCGGTCTGCGGGCGCGGTCCGCGGTTGCGGGCGCCGGCCGAGCGGTCACGACACCCCGCGTGCCGCTCGCCGAGCGGCCAGGAAACGTCGTACGCCCGCTGCGCGGCCAACGAGTCGTGACCATTCGGCGGACATGAGCGGGGTGTCGAGACCGCTCGGCGAACCTCGGGGTGGGGCCCGCACGACACACGAGGACCCCGCGCGAGCTCAGCGCAAGCCCCGAAAGCGCCCCGCTACTCGGCGGTCGCGACGTCCCCGGCCTCCGCCCTGGCCCCGAGCACCGCATGCACCCGCTCGAGCCGAGCACGCCACCACGCGACCCGCTCCGGCGCCGCGGCGAACCGCTCGAGCATCGCCGGCGCCGGGGACACCCGCCGCACCGCGATCCGCCCGTCCTCCGGCAGGAGCGGCCGGTCGGTGACGTCACCCTCGAACATCGCCGCCGTGCCGAGCCCAGCCGCGTACCCGGGGGACATCGCGGCAGCGGCGAGGAACGCCCCCATCCCGAGCCCGACCGACGTGTCCAACGCGCTCGACACCACGCACGGCAGGCCGGCCTCGGCGATGACGGCTCTGGCCGCGGTCACCCCACCGAGGGGCTGCGCCTTCACGACGAGCACGTCCGCCGCACCGGCCCGCGCGACCGCCAACGGGTCGGAGGCCTTCCGCACGCTCTCGTCCGCGGCGATCCGGACACCGAGCCCGGCGATCCGCTCCCGCAGCGCCGCGAGCTCGGGGACGGTCCGGCACGGCTGCTCGGCGTACTGCAGGTCGAACGGCGCGAGTCGTTCGAGCGCCTCGGTGGCCTGGTCGACGCTCCACAGCCCGTTCGCGTCGACCCGCACGGACGCGTCGGGCCTCATCGCCCGCCGGACCTCGGCGACCCGGGCCACGTCGTCGTCGATCGTGGTTCCCGGTTCGGCGACCTTGACCTTCGCGGTCGTGCATCCCGGGTAGCGCGCGAGCAACCCCGCGACGGCGTCCGGCGTGACCGCTGGCACCGTGGCGTTCACCGCGACCGACTCGGCTGCGGGGGAGTGCGCGGTCCACCCGAAGTCGATCGCCGCCCGGAGCCAGGCGGCGGACTCGGTGTCGTCGTACTCGACGAACGGGGAGAACTCCGTCCAGCCCTCCGGCCCGCGGAGCACGAGGGCCTCGCGCGTCGTGATGCCGCGGAACCGGACGCGCATCGGCAGGGCGACGACGTGGGCGTCGGCGAGGAGATCGCTGAGGTCGGGGAGCACGGACCCATCCTCGCAGGCGGTCCCTCGGCGTCCAGGCGACGTCACGGTTCCTCGGAGGCGACCGCCAGGGCAGGGCATTAGCATGCATCGGTCGGCCCAGGTGGACGACGACCGTCCGACCTGAGGGAGGCCACGTGGCGTCTGATCCGCACCAGCGGTCGTCGCGGTACGCGCCCGCCACCCCCGGACGGAACGCGCGAGCGTCGGCCGACACACCGGCCGCCAAGAACAACCCGGCAACCAAGAACACCCCCGCCGCCAAGAACACCCCGGCACGCACCGCCGCCGCCGGGCGCACGCCGTCCCGCGACACCGACGAGTTCGCTCGGCTGATGCGGAGCAACACCGTCGACGTCCGCGCGACGAACGCCCCGCGGCGGCGCCGCAACCCCCTGGTCGGCAAGATCGCCTTCGGTCTGGCCATCGTGTCGGCGGCGGTCGACGCCAGTGCCTTCGCGGTGTTCATGGGCGGCGACACGACGTTCGCGTTCGGGATCTGCTTCGTCGTCGTGTTCCTGACCCTGGCGGCGGCGGTCCTCGGCTTCATCGCCGCGGTGGGCGGATTCGGTCGGTGGTACGGCGCGATCGGTGTCGTGGTGGCCTTCGTCGCGAACCCGGTGATCCTCATCGTCATCGTGGTGACGGTGGCGCCCGAGCTGCTCACGGAGATGGGCGGGTAGCACCCCCGGGACGGCTCGGTAGGTTGGAGGCATGCCCGACACCGTGTCCGACCTGTTCGACCCCGACGTCTGGACGACTGCTCCGGCAGCCGCGTCCTTCACCGACATCACCTACCACAAGCACGCGTCGAAGGGCATCGTCCGGATCGCCTTCGACCGGCCCGAGGTCCGCAACGCGTTCCGCCCCCGCACGGTCGACGAGCTGTACCGCGCCCTCGACGACGCCCGCCAGGACCCCCGTGTCGGCGTCGTGCTGCTCACCGGCAACGGCCCCAGCCCGAAGGACGGCGGCTGGGCGTTCTGCTCCGGCGGCGACCAGCGCATCCGTGGCCGGAGCGGCTACCAGTACGTCGGCGACGAGGGCGCACCGCCGGAGGGCGTCGACCCCGCTGCAGCACAGGCGTCGATGGGACGACTGCACATCCTCGAGGTCCAGCGCCTCATCCGGATGATGCCGAAGGTCGTCATCGCGGTCGTCCCGGGCTGGGCAGCGGGCGGCGGGCACTCGCTGCACGCGATCTGCGACCTCACGATCGCGAGCGCCGAGCACGGGAAGTTCAAGCAGACCGACGCCGACGTGGGCTCGTTCGACGGCGGGTACGGCAGCGCCTACTACGCCAAGCAGATCGGGCAGAAGTTCGCGCGCGAGGTCTTCTTCCTCGCGCAGGAGTACTCCGCGCAGCGCGCGTACGAGATGGGTGCGGTCAACGCCGTCGTCCCGCACGAGGACCTCGAGCGCGAGGCGATCCGCTGGGGCGAGATCATCCTCGGCAAGTCCCCGACCGCGATCCGGATGCTCAAGTACGCGTTCAACGCCGTCGACGACGGCATGGTCGGCCAGCAGGTCTTCGCCGGCGAGGCCACCCGCCTGGCGTACGGCACCGACGAAGCCGTCGAGGGTCGCGACTCCTTCCTCGAGAAGCGCGCCCCCGAGTGGACGTCCTTCCCCTGGCACTACTGATGCCCCGCCCCCTGGTCCGGATCGGCACCTCCGACCCGACGGCGGTGCTGCACGGCCTGGAGGCCGCGCTCGCCGGCGGTCCCGCACTGCTCCCCGTCGCCGAGGGTGCACCGGCGCTGCCGACGCCGGCTCCGGCCGACGTGGAGCGCCGGGTCGCCCTGGTGGTCGAGACGAGCGGGTCCACCGGCACCGGCAAGCGCGTCGCGCTCTCGTCCGAGGCGCTCCTCGCCGGAGCGGCAGCGGCGGACGCCGCCCTCGGGGGACCGGGGGGCTGGGTGCTCGCGCTCCCCACGCACTACATCGCCGGCCTCAACGTGCTCACCCGGTCGATCGCCGCGGGCACGACGCCGTCCGTCGTGCCGCCGGGACACTTCGACGCCGAGGCGTTCGCCGACGCGGCCGATCGGCTGGTCACCGGCCCGGCGGCCCCGCGGCGCTACACCTCCCTCGTCCCGGTGCAGCTCGCCCGCGTGTTCGACGACCCGCGGGCGACTGCCGCACTGGCCCGTTTCGACGCGGTCCTCGTCGGCGGCCAGGCCACCCCGCTCCCGCTCCGGGAACGCGCGACGACGGCCGGCGTGCGGATCGTCACCACGTACGGTGCGAGCGAGACGAGCGGCGGCTGCGTGTACGACGGTCGTCCGCTCGGCACCGTGCAGACCCGGCTCGTCGACGGTGAGCTCTGGTTGCACGGCCCGATGCTCGCCGAGGGCTACCTCGACGACCCGAGCCGCACCGCGGCGACCTTCGTCGAGGACGCGGGACTGCGGTGGTACCGCACGGGCGACGCTGCGACGCTCGACGGCGACCGCGTCCAGGTACTCGGTCGGCTCGACGACGTCGTCATCTCCGGCGGCGAGAAGGTGCCGCTCGGTTTGGTGGAACGCCACGTCCGCGAGCTGCCCGGGCAGGACGCCGCGGTCGTCACCCGACGCGACGCGGGGGAGTGGGGGGAGGTCCCCGTCGTCGTCACCGCGGTGCCGATCGACCTCGCGGTGGTCCGGGACCACGTCGGGGCGGTGCTCGGCCGGGCGGCTCGGCCCGCCGACGTCGTGGTCGTCGACCGGGTCCCCATGCTCCCGTCCGGCAAGCCGGACCGCCGTGCCGTCCTGGGGCTCGTCGCCGACCGTCGGCCGCGCGGATAAGATCGACGGTCGTGGCACGAGCGAAGAACGAGACGCACAAGCAGGGCAGGTCCGGGAACCCGGCGAAGGCCGCGACACCGGTGGACCGTCGTGGACGTGCGACCGCACGGGACTGGATCGGCGGGGCGCGCCTCCGCACGCTCACCCTCGGCGTCGTCCCCGTGGTGCTCGGGACCACGGTGGGCTTCGTCGACAGCGGGATCAGCGGCGACTTCGGCGCGTACCTGGCGACCGACCACCACCTGCTCGTCGCCGTCATGGCGCTGCTCGTCGCGCTGTTCCTGCAGATCGGCGTGAACTACAGCAACGACTACTCGGACGGCGTGCGGGGGACGGACGAGTTCCGCGTCGGGCCCGCTCGCCTCACCGGCGCCGGCATCGCGAAGCCCCGCACGGTGCTGACCGTTGCGCTGACGTTCTTCGGCCTCGCCGCCGTGGCCGGCATCGTCATCGTCGTGCTCACCCAGCTCTGGTGGCTCCTCGCCGTCGGGGCCGCGGCGATCGTCGCCGCGTGGTTCTACACCGGCGGCAAGAAGCCGTACGGGTACAACGCCCTCGGTGAGCTCTTCGTGTTCGTGTTCTTCGGCCTCGTCGCCGTGCTCGGCACCCAGTTCGTGCTGATCCGGGAGGTCACGGCGAGCGGCTGGGCTGCCGCCCTCGCCGCCGGCTTCTTCGCCTGCGCGGTGCTCATGGTGAACAACATCCGCGACGTCGACGAGGACCGGCTGGCGCACAAGCGCACCCTCGCGGTGGTCGTCGGGCTGCCCGTCGCCCGGGTGCTCTACGGCGTGTTCCTGCTGCTGCCGTACGTGCTGCTGGTGTGGTTCGTCCTGCTCTACTTCCGCACCGGGTTCGCGTACTTCTCGCTGCTGCTCGCCCTGCCGGCACTCGCCATCGGGATCTCCTCCCGGAAGCCGCGCGAACTCATCACCGCGCTGCAGCTGTCGTCGTTCGCGTCCCTCGCCTACGGCGTCGTGCTCGGCGTCATGCTCGCGATCCAGCCGTAGCCGCCCGCCGCGCTCAGTCGGTCGGGTGCTCGCGGCGTTCGGCGTGCCGCTCGGCGTCGGAGACCGGGCGCGCGGCCGGCGCCTCGGAGTCCTCGGCGTCGACGAAGTCGTCCTCGAAGTCGGAGTCGACGTCGTGCTCGGGCCGGACCCGGCGGTTCGCCATGCTCGTCGTCACCTGGACCCGGAGCTTCGGCAGGGCGATGTACGACACGAGCAGCCCGATGAGCGCCGCCCCGATCGTCGCCCAGTACCACGGCAGTCCGATCACGAAGAGCACGACGAGCGCCGCCGCGAAGATGCCGAGACGGGCGAGGGTGTAGACGAGCCACGCTTTCACCCGGCAAGTCTACGGACGCGCAACCGTGAGGCCGGTCACAGCCTGGCGACCTACACTGCACGGCATGGTCCGCTTGTGGCTCGTCGTCATCGTCGCCGCTCTGGCGTTCACGGTGTACGCGCTCATCGACTGCGCGACCATGCCGCGCCAGCGCATCCGCTCGCTGGGACGCGGCGTCTGGATCCTCCTGATCGTGGTGCTGCCCGTGCTCGGCGGGGTCCTCTGGTTCCTGCTCGGCCGCGCACCCGCGTCGGCGTCGCCCCAGCCCCGGTACCGTGGTCCTGAAGACGATCCGGACTTCCTCGGCGAGCACGCTCCCGAGCGGACCCGCACGGACAAGGACCAGGACGACGCGACCCTCCGCAACCTCGAAGAACAGTTCCACGACACCGACGACGACGGCCGCACCGATCGCTGACGGCGGCGGCTCCCGTCCCGGTTCCGGCAGCCCGGCGTCCGACTTCGCCGTCACGCTCCTGCAGGAGTTCGCCCGCGCCGGCGTCACCGACGTCGTCGTGAGTCCCGGATCGCGCTCGCAGGCCCTCGCCCTGGCGGCGGTCACACTCGAACGCGCCGGCGGCATCACCGTGCACGTCCGGCTCGACGAGCGGACGGCCGGGTTCTTCGCGCTCGGGCTCTCCGTCGAGACCGGTCGCCCCGCAGCCGTCGTGACGACCTCCGGGACGGCCGTGGCGAACCTGCACCCCGCCGTGCTCGAGGCGTACCACTCCGGCGTGCCGATGGTCGTCGTCTCGGCCGACCGCCCGGACGAGCTCCGCGGGATCGGCAGCAACCAGACCACCGTCCAGCCGGGGATCTTCGCGCACGCGGTGTCCTTCGTCCGCGACGTCGCCGCACCCACCGTGCACGGCGTCGACGCCAGCACCAGGGACACCGTGCGCGCACTGGTCCGCGAGGCCGTCGCCGCGGCATCGGGCCACACCGGACAGCCGGGCCCGGTGCAGCTCAACGTCGCGTTCCGCGAACCGCTCTCCGCGACGCTGGAGGACGTCGAGCCGGTCCCCGAGGACGAGGTGGACCTCGCCTTCGCGCGCCGACGCACCCACACGGGGCTGCCCGTCGCCGAGCTCGCCCCGGACGACGAGCCCGCGACCGTGGTGATCGCCGGGCACGACGCCGGGGCGGACGCCGAACGGATCGCGTGGGAACTCGGTGCGCCGCTGCTCGCCGAGGTGTCGAGCGGTGCCCGGTTCGGACGGAACCTCGTCGTCACCTACCGCGAGCTCCTCGGTGACCCGGACTTCGGTGGTCGCGTGCGGCGTGCCGTCGTGCTCGGGCACCCGACGCTCAGTCGCGAGGTGCCGGCGCTCCTGCGGCGGGACGACGTCGAGGTGGTGACCGTCCGCGCGACGGGGGCCGACCCGTTCGACCCGAGCCGAGCCTCCCGGCTGGTCGAGGACGTCACCGTGACGGGCCGGACCCGACCCGAGCACCGTGCGTGGGTGGGACGCTGGGTGGCCGCGAGCCGGGCCGCGCTCGGCGACGGCGATGCCGGACCCGACCTCGACGCCAAGCGGTCCGCGGACCGCAGTGAACGCAACCGGTTCCTCCGGGACGAGGTGGCGCTCCGCCGCCGACCGGTCGACCGGGCCATGCTCGCTGACGCCGTGTGGGGCGTCACCTGGCCGCACGACCGCCTGGTGCTCGGCGCCTCCCAGATCATCCGGGTCGCGGACGGCCGCGTCCCCGGGAAGAAGATCCGGGTCCACGCGAACCGCGGTCTCGCCGGCATCGACGGGACGGTGTCGACGGCGCTCGGCATCGCGGCGGCGCTCGAGCAGACGCAGGCGCCCGGCGGGACGACACGGGTACTGCTCGGCGACCTCACGCTGCTGCACGACCTCGGTGCGTTCGTCACCGGGACCGAGGAACGCACCAGTCGGGTGCAGGTCGTCGTGGGGAACGACGCCGGTGGGGCGATCTTCCGCGGCCTCGAGGTGGCGGAGACGACCCCGGCAGAGGACATGCGCCGGATGATGACGACGCCACAGCACGTCGACGTCGAGCGGGTCGTGACGGGCCTCGGGTGGGAGTACCGCCGAGCTGCGACCTGGGGCGACCTCGAGCAGGTGCTCACCGATCCCGCGGAGCGGGTCGTCATCGAGGTGCCGCTGGCCGATTGAGCGGTGCGGCGGCGGCTCGGCGCGGCCTGCTCGGGCTGGTGCGGCGTTGGTTGCTCGGTGCAGGGCTGTTGCGCGGCACGGGCCGACCAACGGCGCACCAGGCGGCAAGCCCGCACGGTGCGGCGGGGGCGAAAGGCGCACCGTGCGGACCTACGGCCGGGCGGCTGCCTGCTCGGCGCTGCCCGCTCGCGCTGGTGCGGCGTTGGCCGCTCGGTGCAGGGGTGTTGCGCGGCACGGGCCGACCAACGGCACACCAGCCGGCAACCCCGCACGGTGCGGCGGGGTGAACGGTGCACCGTGCGGACCTACGGCGGGGCCGATGCCCGCTCGGCGCTGCCCCAGCCGGCAACCCCGCACGGTGCGGCGGCCAGCAACTCTGCACGGTACGGCGGCCAGCAACTCTGCACGGTACGGCGGCCGGCAACACCGCACGGTGCGGGGCTGGCTCAGGCCAGGGCGTCGCGGATCGGCCGGAACTTCAGTGCGGTCTCAGCGACCTCGCGGGCCGGGTCCGACTCGCCGACGATGCCGGCACCCGCCCACGCCCGCACCGAGCCGTCCGCACCGATCTCGGCACTCCGGAGCGCGAGCATCCACTCCCCGTCACCGGACGCGCCGAGCCACCCGACGGGACCGGCGTAGCGCCCGCGGTCGACCCCCTCGAGCTCGGCGACGAGCCGGACCGCGACGTCCGTCGGTGTCCCCGCGACGGCGGCGGTCGGGTGCAGGGCGTCGGCGACGTCGAGCGAGGTCGTCCCCACCGGCAGGGTCGCCTGCACGTCGCTGGCCAGGTGCCACAGGTTCGGCAGCTGCAGCCGGAAGGGTTCGGCATCGACACGGAGGTCCGTGGCGAGCGGTCGGAGCGCGTCGACGAGACTGCGGATCGCGAAGGCGTGCTCGGAGACGTCCTTCGCGCTCGCCGCCAGGGCCTCGGCGGCCGCACGGTCGGAGACCGCGTCCGTGCCCCGCGCGGCACTGCCGGCGAGCACCCGGGCGGTCAGCCGTGTGCCGTCGGTGCGTGCGAGGGTCTCCGGGGTGGCGCCGACGAGCCCGTCCACGGCGAAGGTGACGCACTGCGGGTAGGCCTCGGCGAGGTCGAGGAGGAGCGCACGGCGGTCGGCCCGCGGCGGGAGCGTGCCGACCAGGTCGCGGGCGAGGACGACCTTCTCCGCCGCGCCCGCGGTGATCCGCCGGACCGCCTCGGCGACGGACGCGGCGTACGCGTCCTCGTCGATGGCTCCCGGTGCGAACGCGACGGACAGGTGCGGCCCGACGTGCGGGACGGGGACCGAGGTCCTGGTGAACGCCAGCGGTGCCGGGTCCACCGTGGTGTCGACGGCCGTCAGCCAGGCCTTGCCACGTCGGCGGCCGACGACGACACGCGGGACGATGAGCACGCTGCTCGCGGCCGAGTCGTCCGCGAACGCGAACGCCCCGAACGCCACCAGGCCGGAGCCGCGCAGCTGGACGGGGTCGTCGACGACCGCCCGTTCGACGATGGAGCGCCAGACCGCGGCGGCGTCGCGCATCCGACCGGGGCCGGAGAACTCGAACCGGAGCGCCTCGCCGATGCCGACGATGCCGTCGCCGCCGCGGACGAAGGCGAGCGGAGCGTCGGGGAGGGTGTGTCGGAGCACGGCGCCCGGATCGTCGAGGATCCGGGTCGAGACCGTGAGCGGCGCAGCCGCCGTGGCGGTTCGGGTCACGGGACGATCGTACGCGCGCCGCGTGTCCCGGGAACGCACGGGACGGACCTCTAGGATTGGTTGGGTGAGCAGAGCGGACATGCACAAGCGGCCGGACGAAGTGGCGGCCATGTTCGACGACGTCGCGGAGAAGTACGACCTGACGAACGACATCCTCTCCGCCGGCAACGCCCCGCTGTGGCGGGTCGCGACCGTCCGCGCCGTCGAACCCCGACCGGGCGAGCGCGTGCTCGACATCGCCGCCGGCACCGGGACGAGCGCTGCCGCGTTCGCGAAGAAGGGCGCCGACGTCACGGCGCTCGACCTGTCGGCGGGCATGATCGCCGTCGGTCGTGAGCGCCACCCCGAGATCACCTTCGTCGAGGGCGATGCCGAACACCTGCCCTTCGACGACGACACCTTCGACGCCGTCACGATCTCGTTCGGGCTGCGCAACGTCAACGACCCGATGCAGGCCCTCGGCGAGATGCTCCGCGTCCTGAAGCCCGGCGGCCGTGTCGTGATCTGCGAGTTCTCGACGCCGCCGCTCGCCGCACTGCGGTTCGGGTACGGCACCTACCTCAAGCGGGTCCTCCCCGGCATCGCCAAGCTGTCGAGCAGCAACCCGGCTGCGTACCAGTACCTCGCGGAGTCGATCGAGGCGTGGCCGGAACAGCAGGTCCTCAGCCAGTGGCTCCGCGGCGTCGGTTTCACGATGGTCGCCTACCGCAACCTCACGGCCGGTATCGTCGCACTGCACCGCGGACGCAAGCCCGTCGCGGGGACGGTCCGCGAGTCGGCCGCCCGCCGGGCGAAGGCCCGTCGTGACCACCAGGCGACCGGCGAGCAGCCGACCGTCGAGCCGACCGACAGCTGACCGGCTCCCACCCGTCGGACTTCCCCTGAACCCGGAGTTGCACTTGAACCCGAGCGTCCCGGTCGCACGCCGCGCACCGAGTCTCCGAGCCTCGCTGGGCATCGGCGAGCGGCTGTTCGCCAGTCCTGCGGAGCGCCGGTTCATCACCGCGGTCGACGACGGACTCGAACTCGTCGAGCAGGGGCTCGAGGACGCCATGCGCTCCGCCGACACCCTCGCCGACACCACGAGCCGGTACCTGCTCTCGGCCGGTGGCAAGCGCATCCGACCCACGCTGACGCTGCTCATCGCGCAGCTCGGCAAGGGCGTCACCGACCACGTGGTCAAGGCCGCGGTGAGCGTCGAGACGACCCACCTCGCCTCGCTGTACCACGACGACGTCATGGACGAGGCGCCCGTCCGTCGCGGGGTGCCCGCCGCACACGTGACCTACGGCAACAACGTGGCCATCCTCACCGGGGACCTGCTGTTCGCCCGCGCGAGCCTCATCACGGCCGACCTCGGACCCGAGGGCATCCGGATGCAGGCGGAGACCTTCCAGCGACTCTGCATGGGGCAGCTGCACGAGACGACGGGGCCCCGCCCCGAGGACGACCCGCTCGAGCACTACATCCAGGTCCTCAGCGACAAGACCGGCTCGCTCATCGCGACGGCCGCCCGCGCCGGTGTGCTGTTCTCCGGTGCCGACCGCGCGTACCTCGACGCCGTCGGGACCTTCGGCGAGAAGGTCGGCGTCGCGTTCCAGCTCGTCGACGACGTCATCGACCTGGCACCCGCGAAGGACAAGACCGGCAAGATCGCCGGCAACGACCTCCGCGCCGGGGTCGACACGCTGCCGCTGCTCCAGCTCCGCCGCCGTGCCACGACCGACGCCGGGGCAGCTGCGCTCGTGGAACGCATCGAGCGTGACGTCACCGGCGCCCCGGACGAGGCCGTCACCACCGACGTCTACCTGTCCGCCGTCGCAGCCCTCCGTGACCACGAGGCGACGACGGCCACCCGCGCCCTCGCCGGCCAGTGGGCGGACGAAGCCGTCGCCGCCCTCGCACCACTGCCCGACGGCGTCGTGAAACGGGCGCTCACCCGCTTCGCGGAGACCGTCGTGGACCGCACGCACTAGCGACCGGGGTACCGGTCGGGCCGCAGGACCACCACCACGCCGACCGACCGCGAGCACCCCACCCGAACGAAACTGGAGACGAACCGTGCCCACCCTCCGCCTCGCCATCGTCGGCGCCGGCCCCGCCGGCATCTACGCCGCGGACATCCTCCTGCGGGAGGCGCACGCGTACGACGTGTCGATCGACCTCTTCGAGCAGCTGCCGGCGCCGTACGGCCTCGTGCGCTACGGCGTCGCACCGGACCACCCGCGCATCAAGGGCATCGTGAACGCCCTCCGCGACGTCCTCGACCGCGGCGACATCCGCATCTTCGGCAACGTCCGGTTCGGCGAGGACATCACTCTCGACGACCTCAAGAAGCACTACAACGCGGTCGTGTTCTCCACCGGTGCCGTCAAGGACGCCGACCTCGACATCCCCGGCGTGGACCTCGAGGGGTCCTACGGCGCCGCGGAGTTCGTCAGCTGGTTCGACGGACACCCCGACGTGCCCCGTACCTGGCCGCTGAACGCGCAGAGCGTCGCGGTGATCGGCAACGGCAACGTCGCGCTCGACGTCTCCCGCATCCTCGCGAAGCACGCCGACGACCTGCTGCCGACCGAGATCCCGGACAACGTGTACCAGGGCCTCAAGGCCTCGCCGGTCACCGACGTGCACGTGTTCGGTCGTCGCGGTCCCGCGCAGGTCAAGTTCACGCCCCTGGAGCTCCGCGAGCTCGGCGAGGTGCCGGACGTCGACATGGTCGTGTACGACGAGGACTTCGACCACGACGAAGCGTCACTCACCGCGATCCAGACGAACAAGCAGGTGATGGTCATCAACCGCGTGCTCGAGCAGTGGCGGAAGCGCGAGCCCGGAACCGCCAGCCGTCGCCTGCACCTGCACTTCTACGCGAAGCCGCTCGAGTTCGTCGGCGAGGACGGCAAGCTCACCGCCATCCGCTACGAACGCACGCGTCCGAACGGACAGGGCGGCGTCGAGGGCACCGGCGAGGTCCGCGAGATCCCGATCCAGGCCGCCTACCGCGCCGTCGGCTACTTCGGCTCCCCGGTCCCCGGCGTGCCGTTCGACGAGCGGCACGGCGTCATCCCGAACCACGAGGGCAAGGTCCTCGACGACGACAACAACCAGATCCCCGGCGTGTACGCCACCGGGTGGATCAAGCGCGGCCCGGTCGGCCTGATCGGGCACACGAAGTCCGACGCGATGGAGACCGTGCAGCACATCGTGGGGGACCAGGCGAGTTGGTGGACCCCCGAAGACCCGTCGCCCGAGGCGGTCCCGGCCCTGCTCCGCGAGCGCGGCGTCGAGTTCACCGACCTCGACGGCTGGCACAACCTCGACGCGCACGAGATCGCACTCGGTGCGCCCCAGGGCCGTGCTCGGGTCAAGGTCGTCCCGCGCGACGAGATGATCGACGCCTCCCTCGGACGCGTCGCCGCCGACCGGACCTGACCCGATGACCGCCGTGCACCCCGCCGCCGTCACCGCGGTGCGGGGCGCACGGCTGGTCGGCATCGACGTCGCCCGTGCCGTCGCGCTGCTGGGCATGGTCGCGGCGCACGTGGGCGGCGTCGCCGAGCAGCTGGACTGGTCCGACCCATCCACCTGGTCCGCCGTCGTGAACGGGCGGTCGTCGACGCTCTTCGCCGTCCTCGCGGGCGTCTCGGTCGGTCTGGTGAGCGGCCGCACCGCGCCGCCCGGTCCACCGGAGATCGGTCGGATCCGCGCCCGGCTGGCGGTCCGCGCCGTCCTGGTCGTGGTGATCGGCGTCCTGCTCATGGCGCTCGGCACCCCGGTCTACGTCATCTTGCCGACCTACGGCGCCCTGTTCCTGCTCGTCGTCCCGGTCCTCCGGTGGCGGCCATGGGCGCTGTCGGTCGCCGCGGCCGTCTGTGCACTGCTGTCGGCTCCGGTGGCGCTCGCGATCGTCCCCGCCTACGCGGGCGCCGACACGTTCGGCGTCCAGCTCGGTCTGGTCTACCCGGTGGTCACGTTCCTGACGTACGTCCTGGTCGGGCTCGCGGTCGCCAGGGCCGCACTCGGCCCACGCCGGTACTCGGGCGACGCATCAGCGGTGTCCGGGCCGGACCGGTGGGGGGAGGCTCGGCGAACGCAGATCGCGCTCCTCGCGTCCGGCGTCCTGGTCGCCGTGGCGGCGTACGTGGTCGGCACGCTCGCAGCGCCCGTCCCGTCGGACGCCGACGAGGCGTTCCCCGGCGTCCCGTTCATCCCGCAGGGGGCGACACCGGGGGAGGCGGTCGCGCAGGTGTTCCTCTCGCCGCGGGACCACTCGTCGTCGATCGTCGACGTCGTCGGCACCGGCGGTGTCGCGGTCGCCGTCATCGGGCTCTGCACGCTGCTGTTCGACGGCCGGGGTGCGCTCGCACGGCGGATCGCCGCGCCGCTCGCCGCGGTCGGGTCGATGCCGCTGACGATCTACGCGCTGCACCTCGTCGTCATCGCCGTGCTGCCGCCGCTCCCGCAGCAGGCGTCGACCTGGTGGTGGTTCGCGATCGGTGCGACCGTGTTCGCCCTGGTGTGGACCCGGTTCCTCGGGCGCGGGCCGGCGGAGCGGCTCGTCGCCCGGATCGTGTCCGCGACCACGCGCTGACCGGACGGGCGCGCCGGGGGCGCGCCGGGCCTCCCGGCCGTCGTCGCTACTGCAGGGCGGCGGTGAGCCGCGCGACGTTGTCGAGCACCTGCGACCGACGCGTCCGGCCGAGCCACGCGTCCAGGTCGAGCGGGATGCTCGCGGCGCGGTACGCGTCCTGCACACCCCGGAGCGCCTGGACGAAGCTCTCGCCACGGACCATGACCGAGATCTCGAGGTTCAGGCTGAACGAGCGCATGTCCATGTTGCTCGACCCGATCACCGCCACGTCGTCGTCGATCGTGAAGTGCTTGGCGTGCAGGACCGTCGGAGCCCGGTACAACCAGATCTTCACGCCGGCGCGGAGGAGCCCCTCGTAGTAGGAGCGCTGCGCGTGCCACGTCATCGCGTGGTCGCCGATCTCGCCGACGAACAGCTCGACCTCCACCCCGCGCTGGGCCGTCGTCGTGATCGCGTACAGCATCGAGTCGTCCGGCACGAAGTACGGCGACGTGATCGAGACCTTCTTCTGCGCCGAGTACAGCAGCGCGTTGAACAGGCGCAGGTTGTTCTCACCGTCGAACCCCGGCCCGGACGGCACGACCTGGCAGTCGATGGCGTCCCCGCGGTCCGCTCGGTGCACCGGGTCGCTCTCCCGCAGCAGGAGCTCGTCGGTCTCGCTGTACCAGTCCGTGACGAACAGGGCGTTGATGCCCGCGACGACCGGCCCCTCGAAGCGGGCGAACAGGTCCTTGTACGCCAGGCCCTTCTCGATGTGGGCCTTGAGGTCGTAGGACTTGTCGATGAGGTTCTGCGACCCGGTGAACGCGACCGAACCGTCGATCACGACGATCTTGCGGTGGTTGCGGAGGTCCGGGCGCTGGAACCGGCCCTTGAGCGGCTGCAGCGGCAGCATGAGGTGCCACTCGATGCCCGCCCGGTCGAGGAACGCCAGCGTGTCCTTGTACCCGGGGTAACCGCGGCTTGCCCAGTGGTCCATCAGGAAGCGGACGGTGACACCGCGTGCCTGGGCGCGGGCGATCGCCTCGAAGAAGACGCGCGTCGTGTCGTCGAGGGTGGCGATGTAGAACTCGACGTGCACGAACCGACGGGCGGCGTCGACGGAGCGGGCCATCTCGGCGATCGACTCGTCGTAGTCGGGGTAGAGCTCCGCCTGGTTGCCACCGACGAGGGGCATCGCACCGAGCTTCCGGTTCAGTTCGGTGATGCTCTCGAACCACGGCGGCCACGGGTGGTCGCGACGCACGCGCTCGATGCCCTCGGTCTGCTCGAGGATGTACGCGTTGATCTCTGTCTGCTTCTCACGCCGGGCCTTCGGCAGCTTCGTCGACCCGATCACCAGGAAGACGATGAAGCCGATGTACGGGATCAGGAAGATCGCCAGCAACCACCCGGTCGCCGTCTGGGGCTTCCGGTTGATCGGGACGTAGATGATCGAGAAGGCACGGATCGCCAGGTCCAGGAGGACCAGCAGGACGGTCAGTGCGACGGTGAGCCAGTGCTCCACAGGGGTGTCGTGTTCGTCAGCTGCGCGAGCGCGTCAGCGGAAGTTGATGAACTGGAGGGGCACGTCGAACTCTTCGCCCTTGAGCAGCTGGATCGTGTTCTGCAGGTCGTCACGGCTCTTCGACGAGACGCGGAGCTCGTCGCCCTGGATCTGGCTCTTCACGCTCTTCGGCGCCTCGGCACGGAGGAACGCGCCGATCTTCTTCGCGACGTCCTGTTCGATGCCGTTCTTGAACGACACCTCGATGCGGAACTCCTTGCCGGAGGCGTAGGGCTCGCCGGCGTCGAGGCTCTTGAGGCTGATGCCGCGCTTGATCGCCTTGGACTCGAACACGTCGAGGACGGCGGTCGCGCGCTCGGCGGTGTTCGCCTTGATGAGGACGTCGTCACCGCTCATCGCGATCGACGCGCCCACGCCCTTGAAGTCGTAGCGCTGTTCGATCTCCTTGGCGGCCTGGTTGAGGGCGTTGTCCGCCTCCATCTTGTCGACCTTGCTGACCACGTCGAAGGAACTGTCTGCCATGCCGACCAGCCTATCCGGCGGCGCTGACCGCGGTCCGGCACCACCGTGGTCACGACCACGTGCACCCATCCGCTATGCTGTTCTGGCGCCTCCGGTTGGTGACTACACGGGCTGGGTGCGCACCTGGCGAGTTACCCAAGCGGCCAAAGGGATCTGACTGTAAATCAGCCGGCGTAGCCTTCGGGGGTTCGAATCCCTCACTCGCCACACGACACGAGCCCCGTCCACAGGACGGGGCTCTCGTCGTTCCCGGAGCGGGTGTTCCTGGCAGGATCGGGGCATGACCGCTGCGCCGACACCGACCGAACTCGCCGACCTCGCCGAGTCCATCGCGACCGAAGCCGCCGCGCTGGCCGCCCGTCGTCGGGCCGAGGGCGTCGAGGTCGCCGACCGGAAGTCGAGCATCGCGGACGTCGTCACGGCCGCTGACCGCGAGGTCGAGGCGCTCGTGCACGACCGCATCCGCGCGGCCCGTCCGGACGACGGCTTCTTCGGCGAGGAGACCGGCGCTGCGCCGGGGACCTCCGGGCTCACGTGGGTGGTCGACCCGATCGACGGCACCGTCAACTACCTCTACGGTAGCCCGCAGTACGCCGTCAGCATCGGTGTCGTCCGCGGTGAGCCCGACCCCGCCGTGTGGGAACCCGTCGCCGGGGTCGTCGTCGCGCCGGCGACGGGGGACGTGTACCGCGCGGTCGCCGGGGAGACGGCGACCCGCAACGGGACGCCGATCGCCGTGTCGGAGCCCGCTTCGCTCGGCGAGACGCTCGTCGCCACCGGGTTCGGGTACACCGCCGACCGTCGTCGTGAGCAGGTCGCCGTGTTGACGGGGCTCCTCGGGGAGGTCCGCGACATCCGCCGAGCCGGGTCCGCTGCGCTCGACTGCTGCGCGGTCGGCGCCGGGATCGTCGACGCCTACTACGAGCGCGGGATCAACCCGTGGGACATGGCCGCCGGGTCGATCGTCGCCGCGAGTGCCGGCGCCGTCGTCACCACGTGGGAGGCCGGCGGGACCCGCTCCTTCCTGTTCGCGGCACCGACGATCGCGGCTCCCCTCGAGGCCCTGGTCCGCGCGGCCGAAGCCGGCGTCCTGGGCGACTGAGCCCGCCTCCGGACCGGCTGGGCGGCGTCGACGACGACTGGCGGCGGGCGGCGAGCCCTGGTACCGTCGCTCGGGCCCCGTTACCCGCTCGTTACCTGCGCCACCGCCGCGACGACGACCGAATCGATCAGGACCCCCTCCGAACCGCATGCCTGAAGCCACGCTCTCGCCCGCTGTCCACGGACAGGACGCCTCCGACGGACCCACTCAGGTGGTCCACACGACCCGGCGGGCCCGCATCGAAGCGGAGCGTGCGGCAGCGAAGCAGGAGCACCGCCGCGCCGAGCCGGAGCGGGCTCCGTCTCCCGTGGCCGCGGTCCCGACGGCGGCGACCGCTGCCGGGTCGCCGGTGACGCCCCCGGCGCCGTCCTCGCCCGCGATGCCGGTTTCCGCCGTCGACCCCGTCACGCCGCCGGCACCGTCCTCGCCGGTCGTCGCGCCGGCTGCTGTCCAGGCGGCGACCGCGGCTCCGGCTGCTGGCCAGGGGGCGACCACGGCTCCGGCTGCGGCTCCCGCTGTCGACTCGACTCGTCCGGCTCGACGGGTGTCCGGCCAGGTTCCGTCCGTCCGACGGCGCCCCGCCGCCCCGGCGGCCGGCCAGCGGGTCGACCGCGCCACGCGACACCTCGGCGCCGGTCGCACCGCTGCTCCGTCGACACGTTCCGGACGCACCGGTGCGTCCTTCCGCACGAACGCCTCCCGCGTGACGGCGGTCGGGGCACTGCTGTTCGCCGCCGGCCTGGTCGTTTCCACCTCGCTCCCGGCGCAGGCGCTCTACACGCCGGAGCCCGGTTCGACGACGGTGCAGGCGGTCGGCAGCGGCGACACGCAGTCCGTCCGGGTCGGTGACGCAGCGGCCGTGCCGACCGACCGGGACGCGTACACGGTGTCCGATGCCACGCAGTACAAGAACCTCGACTCGTCGAGCTTCACGAACGACCCGAAGGGCACCATCCAGTGGCCGTTCCTGACGGGCGTGCCGATCACCTCCGGGTTCGGCGGCCGACAGGTCGAGGGCTGCTCGTTCTGCTCGACGAACCACCAGGGTGTCGACTTCGCACCGGGGGCCGGGACGCCCATCCGGGTCATCGCCGCCGGTACCGTCATCAAGGTGCAACCGCACGACGGTGGGTTCGGCAACGACGTGTGGGTCGAGCACGACGTCGACGGCAAGCAGTTCACGAGCGTGTACGGCCACATGATGGACAACTCGTTCAAGGTCGTGAAGGGGCAGCAGGTCGCGGTGGGGGACGAGCTCGGGCTGGTCGGCTCCACGGGCAACTCGACCGGTCCGCACCTGCACCTCGAGGTCCACGTCGACGGTGTCCCGGTGGACCCGCTGGCGTGGCTCAAGGCCAACGCGAACTAGGCCCTCTGCGGCGGCACGCCCGGGCGACACGGCCGGTTCGGGGCCCTCTCCGGGTTCTGCTATCCTCGTGTGGTGCCGCTCGCGGTACACGCCCCGATAGCTCAGTGGTAGAGCACTTCCATGGTAAGGAAGGGGTCGTCAGTTCAATCCTGACTCGGGGCTCCGACCCGGCGAGAAACCAGCGCCGGATCTGTGGCGGGGTAGCTCAGTTGGTTAGAGCACACGACTCATAATCGTGGGGTCGCGGGTTCAAGTCCCGCCCTCGCTACCGCAAGCCCGGCGTCCGCGCCGGGCTTTCGTCGTTCCCGGGCCTGCCGGTGTCGGTGCCGCCGCCCTCACGAGCCCTGGTCGCCGGATCCGGTGCCGTTCGCCCGGGCCGCGGACGTGGTGCCGTTCGTCGCCGCACAACCGGATGCGCGCCGCGCCACGCCGATCGCCAGCGTTCCGTGCTCCCGGTTGTGCGAACGACGCCGCCAGCGCCGCCCGCGGCGCACCGTGCGCCGCCCGCGGCGCCGAGCACCGCCCGCGCGCCGAGCACCGCCCGCGAAGAGCACCTCTGACCGCCCCCGCTACGCCCGCGTCCGGCCGGCGTTCCCCTGCAGCAGCCCCGCCGACCGCAGCGTCCGCTCGAGCAGCCCGGTGACGTGCTCCCACCGCTGCCGCCGCCGCGCCGCACCGATCGAGCCCCCGGCGACGGCGGGCCCCTCGCCCGCAGACCGGAGCGTCAGCAGCGAACGGCCGCCGGCGGTCGACACGACGACCTCGTAGCGTCGGTACTCCCGGGACGGGTGCACGAGCGCGCCGAGCAGCACCGTCCACAGCCGACTGCCGGAGCTCGCCGTGATGGTCCCCGGGACGGCCTCGACGTGGTGCCCTGCTGATCGCAGCGCGGTCGCCGCGAGCTCCATCGCCGTGGACCGGTCAGCGGTGTGCACGGCGAACTCGATGCTCGTCTCCATGCGGTCCCCCCTCGCTCGAACGGATACCCCCCGGTATCTGCTGTCAGCATAGCCGATGCTTCCTCATGCACCACCGGGCATCGAACAGCGCTCGGTAGACTGCGCGTCGTGTCAGTGAACCCCGATCTCGTCGGCAGGAGCTTCCCGCCGGCCCCGAAGTACCTGGTCGGCCGTGAGAAGGTGCGCGAGTTCGCCCGCGCCACGTTCGCGACCAACCCGATCCACCACGACGTCGACGCCGCGCGCGCGGCCGGGTACGACGACGTCGTCGCACCGCCGACCTTCGCGGTCGTCGTGCAGGAGGCCACGCTCGCGCAGCTCCTGGCCGCGCCCGACGCCGGGATCGACTTCTCGCGCGTGGTGCACGGCGAACAGCGGTTCACGCACGAGCGCCCGATCGTCGCCGGGGACGAGCTCACCGCGACGCTGACCGTCACGAGTGTGAAGACCCTCGGCGGCAACGCCATGGTCACCGCCGAGAGCACGATGACCGACGCAGCGGGGGAGCACGTCGTCACGGCGACGTCGACCCTCGTGGTCCGAGGGGACGACGCATGACCACCGCAGCCACCGAGACGCCCGTCGGCACCGTCGTGGCCGAGCGCGAGGTGCACCTCACCCGCGACTCGCTCGTCCGCTACGCCGGTGCCTCCGGCGACTTCAACCCGATCCACTACCGCGACGACGTCGCCGCGTCCGTCGGGCTCCCCGGCGTGCTCGCGCACGGCATGCTCACGATGGGCCTCGCCGTCCAGCCGGTCTCGGAGTGGCTCGGCGACCGCGGCTGGGTCGCCTCGTACGGCGTCCGCTTCACGCGCCCCGTCGTCGTCGACCCGGAGCAGGGCGCGACCGTCGGCGTCGTCGCGAAGGTCGGGACCGTCGACGACCAGGGTCGTCCGCAGCGCATCGACCTCACCGTGACGGCAGCCGGGCAGACCGTGCTCGGCAAGGCGCAGGTCACGGTGGTGTTCCGCTGACCGTGTCGACGCCGGTGCTGGCCGACCTCACCACGCTCCGCGTCGGTGGGCCCGCCGCCCGGCTGCTGGTCGCGGACACGACCGAGGACCTCGTCGCGTACGTCCAGGACGCCTGGGCGGACGACGACTGGCTCGTCGTCGGCGGCGGCAGCAACCTGCTGGTCGCCGACGCCGGGTTCGACGGCACCGTCGTCGTGGTGCGCACCCGAGGCGTCGAGCACGACGTCACCGCGGACGGCGTCACCGTCCGCGTCGCGGCCGGTGAGCCGTGGGACGCGTTCGTCGCCACGACCGTCGAGCACGGCTGGACCGGCCTGGAGGCCCTCAGCGGCATCCCGGGCACCGTCGGCGCGTCCCCCGTGCAGAACATCGGGGCGTACGGGGTCGAACTGTCCGACGTGCTCACCCGCGCCGAGTTCCTCGATGCGGCCACGGGGGAGCGCGCCTGGCTCGACGCGGCCGAGCTGGCGCTCGGCTACCGCACGTCCACGCTGAAGCACGGGCGCCGTGGCGTGGTGCTCACCGTCGAGTTCGCCCTCGGGACCGACACCGACGGCGGTGTGCCGGTCCGGTACCCGCAGCTCGCCGGGTCGCTCGGGGTCGAGCTCGGGGCCCGCGTCGCCCCGTCGACGATCCGGTCCGCCGTGCTGGGGCTGCGCGCGGGCAAGGGCATGGTCCTCGACGCCGACGACCGGGACACCTGGAGCGCCGGGTCGTTCTTCACGAACCCGATCGTGTCGCGGGAGTTCGCGGACACCCTGCCCATCGACGCGCCGCGCTGGCCGGCCGGCGACGAGGTCAAGCTCAGTGCCGCCTGGCTCATCGAGCACGCCGGCGTGCACCGCGGGTACGCACTCGCCGGGTCGCACGCGGCGATCTCGTCGAAGCACACCCTCGCGCTGACGAACCGTGGTGACGCCTCCGCCGCCGAGGTGGCGGAGCTCGCGCGGTACGTCCAGCTGACCGTCCTCAACCGGTTCGGGGTCGCGCTCGTGCCGGAACCCGTCGTGGTCGGCGACCTGCTCGCCTGAGGCGAGCAGAGCCTCCCGTCCGCGTCGTGCGGGTCCCGCCGGGCCGCACCCCCGGAACGACGACGCGCCCCGTCGGAGCGGGGCGCGTCGTCGTTGCCGGGGTGCGGGGTCAGCTGAAGAGCTCGGCCAGGCGCCGCACGCCCTCGGCGATGTCGTCGTCACCGAGGGCGTACGACAGTCGCAGGTAGCCGGAGGGTCCGAAGGCCTCGCCGGGGACGACGGCGACCTCGGCGTGCTCGAGGATCAGGTCCGCGAGCTCGAGCGTCGTCGTCGGGGTCGAACCGGCCCATTCGCGCCCGAGCAGCGCCGTGACGTCGGGGTAGACGTAGAACGCGCCCTGCGGCGTTGGCGTGACGAAGCCGGGGATCGCGTTGAGCCCTGCCACGATGGCCTGCCGACGGCGGTCGAAGGCCTCGCGCATCGCCGTGACCGGTTCCTGCGGGCCGTTCAGGGCCGCGATGGCCGCGCGCTGCGACACGTTCGACACGTTCGACGACAGGTGCGACTGCAGGTTGGACGCGGCCTTGACGGCGTCGGCCGGGCCGATGGACCACCCGACGCGCCAGCCGGTCATCGCGTAGGTCTTGGCGACGCCGTTCACGAGGATGGTGGTGTCCGCGAGGGCCGGGACCGCCTCGAGCACGCCCGTGAAGCTGATGCCGTCGTAGACGAGGTCCTGGTAGATCTCGTCGCTGATCACCCAGATGCCGTGCTCGAGCGCCCACTCGCCGATGGCGCGGGTCTGCTCAGCGGAGTACACGGCGCCGGTCGGGTTCGAGGGGGAGCAGAACAGCAGCGCCTTCGTCTTCGGCGTGCGCGCTGCCTCGAGCTGCTCGACCGTGACGAGGTACCCCTGGTCGCTGCCGGCGAAGACCTCGACCGGGACACCACCCGCGAGCCGGATGGCCTCGGGGTACGTCGTCCAGTACGGCGCGGGGAGCAGGACCTCGTCCCCGGCGTCGACGATCGTCTGGAACGCCTGGTAGACGGCCTGCTTGCCGCCGTTCGTGACGATGACCTGCGACGGCTCGACGGCGATGCCGGACTCGCGGGCGGTCTTCGCGGCGATCGCCTGCTTGAGCTCGGGCAGCCCGGTCGCCGGGGTGTACCGGTGGTTCGCCGGGTCCTGGGCGGCGGCGACGGCGGCCTCGACCACGTGCGCGGGCGTCGCGAAGTCGGGTTCGCCGGCGGCGAAGGAGATCACCGGTCGTCCAGCGGCCTTCAGCGCCTTGGCCTTCGCATCGACCTTGAGCGTGGCGGACTCGGCGATCGCGGCGATGCGGGACGCGATGCGCGGACGCTGGTTGGCGGTGGACTCGGGGCCGTTGGCTGCGGTGCTCACCCGCCCAGCCTATCGGCGCGGCACGCCGGAGCATCCGTCAAGTGGACACCGTGTGACGCACTCCCGTACACTCGTCTGCGGCGGTCACGGCCTGCATGATGGCGGACGTGGTCACCCGGGAGTCGGGATCGGCTCCCGAAGGGCGGTGGCTCAATTGGTAGAGCAGCGGTCTCCAAAACCGCAGGTTGCAGGTTCGAGTCCTGTCCGCCCTGCACCTCTGGAAGGGTACGAAGTTGGCGAGCAAAGACGTGGAAGCGACGGCGGACGACGTCGTCGCCAAGGCGAAGCAGGACCGGGCTGGACGCCGCGGCCCGATCGCGGCGATCGCCCTGTTCATCCGCCAGGTCATCGGTGAGCTCCGCAAGGTCGTCACACCGACCCGCAAGGAGCTCTTCAGCTACACCGGTGTCGTCCTGGTCTTCGTCGTCGTGATGATGGTCCTCGTGTCGATCCTCGACTTCGTGTTCGGACTCGGTGTCGGCTACGTCTTCGGCAACGGTCCGACCGCCTGATCAGGCTGTCCCCGTAGGCTCTGCACAACGGGCCGACCTCCTGGCCACCCGGCACCCCGCCCGCGCAGATCGCAGATCCCGCGGGCGGTTGCAGAACCGGACGCCCCCAGGGACCGAACGCCAACCCGATCCGCACCACCGAACGGAAAGAACCGACAGTGTCTGACAACTCCCGCGACGAGATCGACCTCGCGACCGCTGCCGAGCAGTCCTCCGAGGTGGAGGAGAACCAGGAAGGCGACGTCGAGACCGGCGAGGAGCGCTCGGCGGAGTCCGCTGAAGAGCGTGCGATGGAGATCGAGGACGAGGACGACGAGTCCCTCGGCCTGAGCTCCGAGCCGGACGACGGCGCCGTCGCCGGCATCGACGAGACCCTCGAGGCGCTCCAGGAGTCGCGTGACCCCGAGGCCGACGCCGTCGTGGACGACGCGCTCGAGATCGACACCGCCGACGAGGCCGAGGCCGCCGTCGAGGCCGTCGAGGACGAGGAAGAGTCCGAGCTCGAGGAGGAGTCGCCCGAGCAGGCCAGCGCCACGATCGCCGCCGAGGAAGGCGCCGACGCGCTCGAGGACGACGAGCCGGCCGAGGTCGACCCGTACGAGGCGTTCAAGGCCGAGCTGCGGATGAAGCCGGGCAAGTGGTACGTCATCCACTCCTACGCGGGCTTCGAGCGTCGCGTGAAGTCGAACATCGAGAACCGCATGGTCTCGATGTCGATGGAGGACTACATCTACCAGGTCGAGGTCCCGATGGAGGACGTCGTCGAGATCAAGAACGGGCAGCGCAAGCTCGTCACGCGCGTCCGGATCCCCGGCTACGTGCTCGTCCGTCTCGACCTCAACGAGGACTCGTGGTCCGTCGTCCGGCACACCCCGGGTGTCACCGGCTTCGTCGGCAACGCGCACAACCCCACCCCGCTCCGCTTCGACGAGGCGTTCGGGATGCTGAAGTCCCTGGTCCAGGTCGCCGAGCCGGCACCGACCAAGGGCGGCAAGGGCGGCGGCCAGATGCAGGCCCAGCCGGCGGCCGAGGTCGACTTCGAGGTCGGCGAGACGATCACCATCAAGGAGGGCTCGTTCGCGGGTCTGCCCGGGTCGATCTCGGAGATCAAGCCGGAGAGCGGCAAGCTCACCGTGCTGGTCTCGCTGTTCGAGCGTGAGACGCCGGTCGAGCTCAGCTTCGACCAGGTCACCAAGCTCTAGCGCTCACACATCCGGTAGACTCATCGAGTTTGGGCCCGACACTCCGGTGTCGGGCTCGTCACCGCGAGCCGGATCCGCCGGTTCCGCGGGAGAGTGCACGGGTCCCCGTGCGTTCGATCCCAGGAGGAAGCACAACATGGCACCGAAGAAGAAGGTCACGGGCCTGATCAAGCTGCAGATCAACGCGGGAGCCGCCAACCCGGCCCCGCCGATCGGTCCGGCGCTCGGTCAGCACGGCGTGAACATCATGGAGTTCTGCAAGGCGTACAACGCCGCGACCGAGTCGCAGCGCGGCAACGTCGTCCCGGTGGAGATCACCGTCTACGAGGACCGTTCGTTCACGTTCGTCCTCAAGACCCCGCCGGCCGCCGAGCTCATCAAGAAGGCTGCGGGTGTGCAGAAGGGGTCCTCGACCCCGCACACGGTCAAGGTCGCGAAGATCTCGATGGACCAGGTCCGTCAGATCGCCGAGACCAAGCAGGCCGACCTGAACGCCAACGACATCGACCAGGCCGCGAAGATCATCGCCGGCACTGCTCGTTCGATGGGCATCACGGTCGAGGCGTAGGCCTCACCCCACTCAGGTCCACACCCCAAACCCTTCCGTGGGAGAGCCTCGCCGGCTCGCCAACCACGTATCTCGCAAGGAGACCACCATGGCGAAGAAGTCCAAGGCCTACCAGGCCGCGGCCGCGAAGATCGAGGCCGACAAGTTCTACACCCCGACCGAGGCCGTCGCCCTGGCCAAGGAGACCGGCTCTGCGAAGACCGACTCCACGGTCGAGGTCGCGCTGAAGCTCGGCGTCGACCCCCGCAAGGCGGACCAGATGGTCCGTGGCACCGTCATCCTGCCGCACGGCACCGGCAAGACCTCCCGCGTCATCGTCTTCGCGACGGGTGCCGCGGCTGAGGCCGCCATCGCCGCCGGCGCCGACGAGGTCGGTGGCGACGAGCTCATCGCGAAGGTGGCCGACGGCTACACCGCGTTCGACTCGGCCGTCTCGACGCCGGAGCTCATGGGCAAGGTCGGTCGTCTCGGCAAGGTGCTCGGCCCGCGTGGCCTCATGCCGAACCCGAAGACCGGCACCGTGACCCCGAACGTCGCGCAGGCCGTGAACGACATCAAGGGCGGCAAGATCGAGTTCCGCGTCGACAAGCACGCCAACGTGCACTTCGTCGTCGGCAAGGCCTCGTTCACCGCCGAGCAGCTCGACGAGAACATCTCGACCGCGCTCGAGGAGATCAACCGCCTCAAGCCGAGTGCCTCGAAGGGCCGCTACGTCATGAAGGGCGCCGTCTCGACGACCTTCGGACCGGGCATCCCGCTGGACGTCAACAGCATCTGAGTCCGACTCGCTCGAAGGCCCCGAACCGGTACCGGTTCGGGGCCTTCCTGCGTGCCAGCCGATACCGTTGCGGTGTGCGCACGCTCGTCAACTCCCTCCGGCTCATCGCCGTGATCGCGGTCGTCGCTGCGATCGTCGCCCAGTTCGTCCGGACGTCGCAGGGCCCCGGCGTCGTCTTCTGGAACTTCTTCGGCTACTTCACGATCCAGTCGAACATCATCATCGCGGCGGCGTTCGCGCTGGCCCTGGTCGCCGCCGCACGTCGACAGCGTGAGGGGGTCGGTGCGTCGGTCTTCCGGGGGGCGGCGACGGTGTACATCGCCACGACCGGCATCGTGTACAACACGCTGCTCGTCGAGGCCGCACTCGGGAACTCGTTCACGGTGCCGTGGTCGAACGACCTGCTGCACAAGGTCATCCCCGTCTACGCCGTCCTCGACTGGCTGCTCTTCTCGGACCGCGCCCGGCTGCGGACGCGGCACGTGTGGTGGTTCCTGCTCTACCCGGCGGTCTGGCTCGTCGTGGTGCTCGTCCGCGGAGCGACCGACGGCTGGGTGCCGTACCCGTTCCTTGACCCGGGCCTCGGGTACGGGGTCGTGGCGCTGTACTGCCTCGGGGTGGCGGTCTTCATCGCCCTGATGGGGTTGCTCGTGATCGGGATGAGCCGTCTGCGGTTGATCCGGGTCTAGCCGGAGCCAGCCAGCCGGAGCCAGGCCGGCCGGAGCCAGGCCGGCGGGGCCAGCCGGCCGGAGCCAGGCCGGCCGGAGCCAGGCCGGCCGAAGCCGGGCCGGCCGGCGTCAGCGGGCGTCGCGCAACCGGTCGAGCACCAGGTCCGCCAGCTGCACGAGCCCGCGGATCTGGTCGTCGTCGCGGTCGATCCAGCGGCACTTCGGTTCGTCCGCGACGGGCACGAAGTCGTCGTGCTCCTCCCAGACGAACAGCGTGCGCTCGGCGCCGAGGACGTACTGCTGCCACCAGACCTGCCGCAGGTAGTGGCGGGGGACGCGCTTCCAGCCGGACGAAGTCGTCTTGATCTCGGCGAGCAGGAGGCGGCCGTCGCGGTCGTGTCCGACGCCGTCCGGGGTCGCCAGGTGGGCGCGGTTCGCGCTCGCGTGGAACAGGTGCGCCGACGGCTGGATGCCGTGCGTCGCGGCCACCCACGCGGCGATCACGGGCTCGCGCTCCTTGCCGTGCTCGGTGTAGACGTTGCCGGAGAACCGGGAGCCGTAGCGCTTGTCGAGCACGACGGCCTCGACGGCGCGCAGCGAGGCGAGCCGGGCGACGTCGGTCGCCGTGATCCCGGCGGCGCGGGCGCGGAGCCACGCGACGCGGTCCGAGGAGTGGGCGACGATCCGCTCGGTGTGGCCGCGCAGGGTCGTGAAGGTGTCGTGCGCGCGGGTGACGGACGCGTCGGAGGCGAGTTCGGCCTCCAGGCCGTCGCCCCACAGGGTGGGCTGCACGATCGTCACCCGACGATTGTCCACCCGCGCACCGACGGTGGCGAACCGGCGCACCGTCGGTGGCCGACCGCGCACCGTGCCGGTGCCTGCTGGACGACGGGTCTGCGCCCGCTCAGGAGACGAGTTCGCGACCCTCGGCGAACGCGACGAGCTCGTCGACGCCGGCGGGGGAGAGCGCGTAGCCGATGGCCAGTGCCGCCGCGCCCTGGAGCGCCGCGATGCCGCCGGCACGGGACGGCGCGATGACGAGGTGTTCGGTGGCGAGCGGCATCGACCGCGAGTAGACGACCTCGCGCACGCCGGCCAGCAGGTGTTCGCCCGCCTGCGTGACGGACCCGCCGAGGACGATCACCGAGGGGTTCATCAGCGACACGCAGGTGGCCAGGACCTCGCCGATGTCGCGCCCGGCCTGGCGGACGGCACCGATCGCGTCGATGTCGGAGCGGGTGACGAGGTCGATCACGTCCGCGCTCGAGTGGACGTCGTGACCGCGCTCGCGGAGCGCCCTGGCGATGGCGGGACCGGACGCGACGGCCTCGAGGCAGCCGGTGTTCCCGCAGTGGCAGGGCATGTCGCCTGCCCTGGAGACCCGGACGTGCCCGATGTCCCCAGCGGTGCCCTGGGCACCCCGCTGCAGGCGTCCGTCGGAGACGATGCCGGAGCCGATGCCGGTCGCCACCTTGACGAAGAGCAGGTGGTCGACGTCCGGCCAGCCGTGCTCCCGTTCGCCGAGGGCCGCGATGTTCACGTCGTTGTCGAGCAGCACGTGCGCGGCGATGTGCTGCCGGAGCCACCCGGGGACGTCGAAGCCGTCCCACCCGGGCATGATCGGCGGGTTCGCCGGACGGCCGGTGGAGAACTCGACGGGTCCCGGAACGCCGATGCCGATCGCGATGACGTCCCGCCGGCTGCGGCCGACCTCGTCGAGGAGTTCGTCGATCGCCTGCACGAGCCACGTGAGCGTGGGGACCGGGCCCGCGGCGATGTCGATCCGCGCCTCGCGGGTGGCCAGCGGCGCTGCCACGAGGTCCGTCACGGCGACCCGGCCGTGGGACGCGCCGAGGTCGGCGGCGATGACGAGCCGCGAGGTCGACCGGAGCGCGACCTGTGCCGGCGGACGCCCACCCGTGGACGCCGCCGTCTCGACGGGTCCGACGAGTCCGACGTCGGTGAGGGCGTCCAAGCGCACGCCGATGGTGGAGCGTGCTGCCCCCGTCAGTGCGGCGAGCTCGGCCCGGGTCCGCGGGACACCGTCGCGGAGGATCTGGAAGAGCTCGCTCGTCCCGACCGGAGGCGACGCTGCCGTCCGAGTCAAGTCGACCATGCGGGGAGTGAACCACACATCGAACCGGGCACGCAATGAAGATCGTCGAAGTTCTGCGGACTTCTGCTTGACCGCCGACAGAAGTGCTCGTAGTGTGACGCTCGGTCACTGACGACCGCAGTCTCGATGAGGAGAACACAGGTGACACAACCGCTTTCGGTCCAGCTCTACACGGTCCGCGACGCACTCGGAGCCGATCTGCCCGGCACCCTGCAGCGCATCGCCGGCATCGGCTTCACGAAGGTCGAGCTCTTCGGCTACGTGGACCGCGCCGACGAGTACGCGGCCGCACTCACCGAGGCCGGACTCGAAGCCCCGAGCGGTCACGCCCGGCTCCTCGACGCCGGCGAGCAGGACCTCGAGCGGATCTTCCACGCCACGGCGACGATCGGCACGCAGACCCTGATCGACCCGCACATCGACGAGGCCCGCTGGACGACCCGCGAGGACGTCGAGGCGATCGCCCGCGAGCTCAGCGCGCTCGCCCCCCGCGCCGCGGACCACGGCCTGACCCTCGGGTACCACAACCACGCGTTCGAGTTCTCGAACCGCATCGACGGTGTCAGCGCCTACGAGGTCTTCGCCGGCGCGCTGTCCGACGACGTCGTGCTCGAGCTCGACACCTACTGGGCGAAGGTCGGCGGGGACGACCCGGTGGCCGTCATCGAGAAGCTCGGCGACAAGGTCCAGTTCCTGCACGTCAAGGACGGCGACGGATCGCACGACGACAAGCAGCAGGTCGCGGTCGGCAACGGCATCATGCCGATCCGCGAGATCGTCGCGGCGGCGCCGAACGCGCTGCACGTGATCGAGCTCGACGACCACGACGGCGACGTCTTCCAGGCCGTCGCCGACTCGTACACGTTCCTGCAGGGCGTCGGCGCATGACCGACACCACGACGGGCGAGCAGGGCGCGGCGACGTCGGACGCGGCCGCGCAGGGCGGCACGGCGAAGACCGGGCCGGTCGGAGTCGGCGTCATCGGCGCCGGGGTCATCTCGGACCAGTACCTCTCGAACCTCACGGTCTTCCCGGACGTCCGCGTCCACTTCATCGCCGACATCGACCTGCCCCGCGCAGCGTCGCAGGCCGAGAAGTGGGGCGTTGCCGGGTCGGGCACCGTCGACGAGCTCCTGGCCATCGACGACATCGAGATCGTCGTCAACCTGACGATCCCAGCCGCCCACGTCGAGGTCGCGCTGCAGGCACTCGCCGCCGGCAAGCACGTGTGGGGCGAGAAGCCCTACGCGCTCGACCGGCAGAGCGCCGCGCAGCTGCGCGACGCCGCCGTGGCCGCGGGCAGGACGGTCAGCGTGGCGCCGGACACCTTCCTCGGTGCCGGCCTGCAGACTGCGCTCCGCACCATCCGCGACGGTCGGATCGGCACGCCCCTCAACGGCCTGACCCTCTTCCAGAGCCCCGGCCCGGAGTCGTGGCACCCGAGTCCCGAGTTCCTGTTCGCGGTCGGTGCCGGCCCGCTGTTCGACATCGGCCCGTACTACATCACGACCCTCGTGCAGGCGCTCGGCCCGGTGTCGAAGGTCACCGCCACGGCGTCGAAGTCCCGCGCGACGCGCACGATCGGTTCCGGACCGAAGGCCGGCACGGAGTTCCCGGTCGAGGTCCCGACGAACCACTCGGCGCTCATCGAGTTCGAGAACGGGGGGAGCGCGCAGAGCGTGTTCTCCTTCGAGTCCGACCGTGGGCGGACCGGTTTCGTGGAGATCGCGGGGGAGACGGGCACCGTCGTGTTCCCCGACCCGAACAACTTCGACGGGGACACCGAGCTGTACGCGCTCGGCTCCGACGGACCCGAGACGATCCCCGCGGTCGGCTCCACCTACTCGCGCGGCACCGGCGTGGTCGACCTGGCCCGCTCGCTCCGCGCCGGCGAGGGGAACCGGGTCCCCGGTGCCCTCGCCTTCCACGTCCTCGACGTGATGGTCTCCATCGCCGAGAGCGCCGAACGTGGTGAGCCGGTGCTCGTCGAGAGCACCGTCACACCCTCCCCGACCCTCCCCGAGGGCTGGGACCCCGCGGAGCAGACCCTGGTCTGACCCGCAGCCGTGGGGCCGTCCCTGGCGGACCCGCGGCGACACAGCAGCACCCGAACCACCCGTTGCACCCGCTCCACCCGGAGCACCAGCAGTACCCACTGCACCATCTCAACGACGAGAAAGTAGAGAGTCATGCGCACTGCCATCCGCGCACTGGCCATCACCGCGGCCGCGGCACTCACCGTGACCGGCCTCGCAGCCTGCTCCTCCGGTGGGGGCTCCGGCTCCTCCGGTGACAGCAAGACGCTCACCTACTGGGCGTCCAACCAGGGCACGTCCCTGCAGAACGACAAGGAGGTGCTGACGCCCGTCCTCGAGAAGTTCACCAAGGAGACCGGGATCAAGGTCAACCTCCAGGTCATCGGCTGGAACGACCTCCAGACGAAGATCCAGACCGCCGTCACCTCGGGCCAGGGCCCGGACGTGGTCAACATCGGCAACACCTGGGCGACCTCGCTCCAGGCCACCAACGCGTTCATGCCGTTCGACGACTCGGCGATGAAGGCGATCGGCGGCGCGGACAAGTTCGGCAAGGTCGCGCTCTCCACCGGTGGCGCGCCGGGCAAGACCGTCACGAGCGTCCCGCTCTACGGCCTCGCGTACGGCCTCTACTACAACAAGCAGATGTTCCAGGACGCCGGCCTCCAGCCGCCCACCTCGTGGGAGGACCTGACCGCTGACGCGCAGAAGCTCACCACGGGCGGCAAGTACGGCTTCACCATCGCCGGTGGCTCGTACACCGAGAACGCGCACTTCGCGTTCATCAACTCGGCCCAGAACGGCGGCGAGTGGTTCGACAAGAGCGGCAAGCCGACCTTCACGTCGAGCGCCAACGTCGACGGCATCAAGCGCTACCTCGACCTGATGCAGAGCGACAAGGTCGTCAACCCGTCGAACGCCCAGTACGACAACGGCACCCAGGCGGTCTCGGACTTCGCGAACAAGAAGGCCGCGATGATGCTGACGCAGAACAACGCGAACGCGACGATCGAGTCGAACGGCATGTCCGCCGACGACTTCGGCGTGGTCCCCTTCCCGGCCCCCAAGGGCGAGAAGGACATCGCGAGCTTCCCGGCCGGCATCAACCTGTCCGTCTTCAAGAACACGAAGAACAAGGACGGCGCGCTCAAGTTCGTCAAGTACATGACGAGCTCGGACACGCAGACCACGCTCGACAAGCCGTACTCGGCACTGCCGGTGCTCGCCTCCGCTGCTGACTCGGTCACCGACGAGCAGACGAAGACGTTCCTCGACATCTACAACAACAAGGCGAAGCCGCTCCCGCTGGTGCCCGCCGAGGACCAGTTCGAGTCCACGGTCGGCAAGGCGATGAACGACATGTTCGCGAAGATCGCGACCGGTGGCACGGTGTCCGACAGCGACATCAAGTCCGCGCTGCAGACCGCCCAGGACCAGGTGTCCCAGGCGAACGGCTGATCCGGCCTGGAGGCCCGGGGCGCGTCCGCAAGGCCGCCCCGGGCCTCCACCACTCACCGCGACCGGCCACTGCCAGGGCCGACGCAGTACTCGAACTCTCCTGACGCCGAAAGGCCCTGCTCATGACCACGACGGTCCTGCCAGACTCCGAGGCCCCCGACCTGCTGCACACGAAAGCGCCGACCCTCGCGGGACCCCCGCGCAAGGGCAAGCGCCGAGTCCAGTGGCTGCCGTACGCACTCGTCGGTCCCGCGATCCTCTTCGAACTCCTGATCCACATCGTCCCGATGCTCACCGGCATCTGGATCAGCTTCGTGCAGCTCACCAAGTACTTCATCGCGAACTGGGGTGCGGCACCGTGGGCCGGCCTGCACAACTACCAGGTCGCGGTCGACTTCAACCAGGCGATCGGCAAGGGACTCCTCAACTCGTTCCTCATCACCTGCGCCTTCACCGTCCTGGTCGTCGGCCTGTCGTGGGGCTTCGGCATGATGGCCGCGGTCGCGCTGCAGAAGCCGTTCAAGGGCCGCGGGCTGTTCCGCACGCTGTTCCTGGTGCCGTACGCGCTCCCCATGTACGCCGGCGTCATCACGTGGAAGTTCATGTTCCAGCGGGACTCGGGTGCGATCAACCACATCCTGGTCGACCAGCTGCACCTGATGGGCAACGGCCCGTTCTGGCTCATCGGCAACAACGCCTTCGTGGCCGTCGTCGTCGTGGCGATCTGGAAGACCTGGCCGTTCGCGTTCCTGATGCTGATGGCCGGCCTGCAGTCGGTCCCGTCGGACGTGTACGAGGCCGCCTCGGTGGACGGTGCGAAGCCGTTCCGCCAGTGGCGCTCGATCACGCTGCCGATGGTCCGCCCGGTGAACGTGACGCTCGTGCTCGTGATGTTCCTCTGGACCTTCAACGACTTCAACACGCCGTACGTCCTCTTCGGCTCGACGGCGCAGCCCCCGGCGGCCGACCTGCTCAGCTTCCACATCTACAACGCGTCGTTCATCACCTGGAACTTCGGCTCCGGTGCCGCGATGAGCGTCCTGCTCCTCCTCTTCCTGCTCGTCGTCACCGGCATCTACCTCGCCGTGACCAACCGGAGGTCCGTCCGTGCGTGAAACAGTGGGCGCAAAGTCCTTCAAGATCATCGTCCTGGCACTCCTGACCGTCTTCACGGTCGTGCCGCTCTACGTGATGATCACCACGGCGATCAAGCCGCTCGGTGACGTGCAGAACGACTTCACGTGGATCCCGACCAACATCACGTTCCAGCCGTTCATCGACATGTGGTCGACGGTCCCGCTGGGGCAGTACTTCATCAACTCGCTCGTGGTCTGCACCGTCGCGACGGTCTTCTCGCTCATCATCGCCACGTTCGCCGCCTACGCGGTGTCGCGGTGGAACTTCAAGGGCAAGAGCACGTTCACGACCGCGGTGCTCTCGACGCAGATGTTCCCCGGTGTGCTGTTCCTGCTCCCGCTGTTCCTCATCTTCACGAACCTCGGGAACTCGCTCGGCATCCAACTCGTCGGCAGCTGGACCGGCCTGATCATCACCTACCTGACGTTCACGCTCCCGTTCTCGATCTGGATGCTGGCGGGCTACTTCGAGACCATCCCGCGCGAGCTCGACGAGGCGGCGATGGTCGACGGTTCGGGCCCGATGGGTGCGCTGTTCCGGATCATCCTGCCCTCGGCCCGTCCGGGGCTCGTGGCGGTCGGCATCTACTCGTTCATGACCGCATGGGGTGAGGTCCTCTTCGCCTCGGTGATGACGAACGGCAACGGGCAGACGCTCGCGGTCGGTCTGCAGCAGTACTCGACCCAGACGAACGTGTACTGGAACCAGATCATGGCGGCGTCCCTCGTCGTCTCGATCCCGGTCGTGATCGCGTTCCTCGTGGTCCAGCGGCAGTTCGTCGCCGGGCTGACGGCGGGTGCGGTGAAGTAGTCGGCCTCGCCGCGGCGGCCTCGCAGCGGCGGCCTCGCCGCGGTTCCGATCTCACGGGCTGAGCGACGGTCCACGCGCCGAGTTGCGCGTGGACCGTCGCTCAGCCCGAACCACTGCCCGGACGGACACCAGGGTGGACCAGACAGGATGGACGCATGACAGAACCGCGAGGCCGGCAGCTCCTGCCGGGACAGACCAGCCGGGTCCACGTGTACGACCTCGAGCGGCGTGAATCCCGGCTCGTGTTCGCGTCGAGCACCGTCCTCGTCGAGGCGCCGAACGTGCTCGACGACCACACCCTCGTGCTCAACGGCGACGGTGACCTCTGGCTGCTGCGCCTCCCCGAACCGGGCACCGTGCTCGACGAGACCGCCCTCGAGCGCGTCCCGATGCCCGGTGTCGCCGAGATCAACAACGACCACGTGCTCGACCCCTCCGGCAGGTCCGTCGTGGTGAGCAGCCGCGACGGCGACCTGCACCGCGTCCCGCTCCCGGCCGGGGGTGCCGCCGCAGCCCTCACCGACGCGTCGACGGCCCTGCCCGTGGTCCGGAAGTTCTACCTGCACGGCATCGCTCCGGACGGGTCGACCCTCGCGGCGATCGTCGGGGAGCTGACCGAGGAGGGGGTCTGGACGACCGACGTCGCCCTCGTCGACCCCGCCACGGGCGACCCGACGTTCCTCACCCGGGACGCCTTCCCGGACGACGGGGTGTCCTTCGCGGGGGAGGTGCTCGTCTGGAACTCGGAGCGCTTCACCCCGGGGACCGCGCAGCTCGTCGCGCTGGCAGCCGGGGCGACGGACCCGGTGCGGATCACGGCCGACGACCGGGTGAACTGGTTCCCGCACGTCTCGCCGGACGGCGCGCACCTGCTCTACCTGTCGTACGAGCCGGGCGTGCAGGGGCACCCCGCCGACCACCGCGTCGAGCTGCGGCTGCTCCCCGGGACCCTGGTGCGCGGCGCGCGGATCATGCCGGCACCGGAGACCCTCGTGACGCTCGACGGCGGTCAGGGGACGGTCAACGTGCCGCCGTGGGCGCCGGACTCGACCTGGTTCGCGTACTGCGACTACCCCGTGGCCGAAGCGAACTGACGCGCCCTCTGACGGACACCGCACCCCGAGACGACGGGGCGCGGTGTCCGCGACGGGGAGCGACGCCAGGAGGGCGCCCGGTGCCTACAGCTCCTGTACCCGCCCCTGTTCGATGCGCAGGCGACGCTCCGCCCGCTTCGCCACCCACGAGTCGTGCGTCACGACGACGACCGTCAGCCCGCGGTCCCGCCACTGCCGCTCGATGATCGCCATGACGTCGTCGCGGGTGGCTTCGTCGAGGGCGCCCGTCGGCTCGTCCGCGAGCAGGACGCTCGGGTTCTTCACCAGCGCCCGGGCGATCGCCACGCGCTGCTGCTGCCCACCGGAGAGCTCGGCCGGCAGGTGCTCGAGTCGGTCGCCGAGGCCGACCTCCTGCAGCGCCGCCGTCGCGCGCTCGCGGATCTCGGAGCGCGCGCGGTTCGCGAGTGAGCCGGCGAACGCGGTCTCGACGTTCTCGAGCGCCGTCAGCGTCGGCACGAGGTTGAACCCCTGGAACACGAAGCCGATCTGCATCGCCCGGACGTCGGTCAGCGCTCGGTCGCCGAGCGACGCCACGTCCCGGTCACCGAGGAGCACCGATCCGGCAGTCGGTCGGTCGAGTGCGCCGAGCATCTGCAGCAGCGTCGACTTGCCGCCGCCGGTCGGCCCCTGCACCGCGACGAACTGGCCGGCCGGGATGGTCAGGTCGACGCCGGCCAGGGCGGTGACGGTGCGGTGCTTCTGCCGGTACGTCTTGCGCACGTCGGTGAGTCGGTACATCGGACTGGAGGCACGGGTCGCCTCCGTCGTGGGGGCGGCGGTCTCGCTGGTGGTCACGGTGGCTCCTGTCGTCGGTTCGGTCGCGGTGTGCTCGTCGGTCATCAGGCCACGCTCCGGAGCGCCTCGGCCGGACGGAGCCGACTCGCGCGCCAGCCGCCGAGTGCGCCGGCGACGAGGCCGCCGAGCACCGCCAGGCCGACCGCGAGCAGGACCACCTCCACCGTCACCGGCGCGTGCAGCACGACGTCCGTCGTCGCCGCGGTGCTCGCGCCGCCGCCGAACCCACCGGCCGGTGCTCCACCGGTGGTGCCGCTGCCGGCTGCGGCGGTCGCGGCACCGCCGGGCATGCCCCGCCCGGGGCCGCGGGTGCTCGTCGCGGCGCTCGCCGAGATCGTCGGCGCGACGACGTTCACGACGAGGACACCGAGGAGCCCTGCGGCCACGCCGACCACGCCACCGATGAGCCCCTGGACGAGGGACTCGCCGGCGACCTGCCGGGTGATGCGGCCGTTCGACCACCCGATGGCCTTGAGGGTGCCGAACTCCCGGGTGCGTCGGGTGACGCCGGAGATCGTGAAGAGGACGGCGATGCAGAACGCCGCCGCGAGGACCAGGACCGACAGCCACGTGCCGAGGTTCGCCACGAGGGTCGATGCGGTGGCGAGGGAACCGGAGACGCTCGAGGCCAGGTCGGCCTCGGTCGAGACGGTCGCGCCGCTGAGCCGCTTCCGGAGTGCCGTGGTGATCGTGGTGACGTCGGAGGACGACTCCGCCGAGACGTACACCGAGGTGACCTTGCCGTCGAGGTCGGCCAGCGCCTGCGCGGTGTCGAGCGGGACGTAGGTGTTCGACCCGGTGGTGCTCGAGGAGCCGGTGGAGGCGACGATGCCGATGACGGTGAACGTCGTGCCACCGATGTCGAGGGTGTCCCCGACGGCCTTCGACGCGCTCTTCGCGTAGGCGGCGTCGAGCACGACGACGTCCGTGCCGGCGTCGGCCGCGCGGAACGTGCGCCCCTTCGTGACGGTGGTGCTCGTCAACGGACCGACCGCGTCGCCGGACACCGGGATGCCGGTCACGCTGAACGAGTCGACGCTGAACGACCCACCGCCGAAGCCGCCGCCGGTCCCGCCGCTCGGCGGCCCCTGCTGGGTGCCGGTGCCGGTGCTGCCGCTTCCACTGTCGCTGCTGCTGCTGCTGTCGCCGCTGCCGCTCTGCTGCTGGACGGACCCGGAGAACGTGCTGTCCTGCAGGGTGAGCACGCCCGTCGCGGCCCGCACGCCGTCGGTGTCCGTGACGGTCGTCACGGCCGACGACGACAGCGTGCCGGTGCCGGGAGCGACCGACAACCGGGACTGCGACAGCTGCGTGCTGCCGCTGCCGGACCCGTTCTGTCCGCCGAAGTCGAAGGACGGGCGCCCGCCGGACGACGACGGGGTCGTGGTCTTCGTCACGGTGATGTCGGTACCGACGCCGTAGACGGACTGCAGCACGCTCCGCTGCGCCGACTGCACGCCGCTCGCGATCGAGGAGACGATGACGACGAGGGCGATGGCCAGTGCCATACCCGTCGCGATGATGACGGTCTGTCTCCTGCGGTTCGTGAGTTCGCGCCGGAGGTAGGTCAGGGACATGGTGCTCCTCGTTGGTCGGACCGGGGCTGCCGGTGCGGGGATGAGGAGACCGTAGGGAGCGGGCCAGTGCCCGTCCCATCACGTCCGTATGAGGGCGCTGTGCGGTGTCAGGAGGCGTCGCCGTAGCTCTGCCGGAGGTGCTCCGCGTAGCCACCGGGAGTCCGACCGGTGAAGCGGCCGCTCGTCACCACCGGGAACTCGACCGTCGCGTCGACGCGGAGTCCGAGCGCGCGGGCGCGTTCCACGAGCCGGACGTCCTCGTGTTCGGGCACCGGGTCGAAGCCGCCGAGCGTGCGGTACGCGGCGACGAGCACCCCGAGGTTCGCCCCGTGCACGTGGCCGAGCGCCGCGCCGGGCGGGTGCGCCGCCGTCCACCGAGCGAGCACCACGGGGTCGAGGTCGTCGGGGTCGGGCACGACCGCGCCCACGAGCAGGTGTGCCCCGCGCGCCATGGCGTCGGCCTGCTGGACGAGCCACGTGGGGTGGACCCGCGAGTCGGCGTCCGTGTTCGCGATCCAGTGTCGGGTGGCAGCGGTCGGGCTCGCGGCACGGACGGCGTGCTGGACACCGAGCGACCGGGCACGACCGACGCCGACGTGCGGGGTCTCGATGACCGTGAACCCCGACCGCCCGGCGATGGCGGCGCTGTCGTCCGTGCACCCGTCGAGCACCACGGTCACGCCGGCGGTGAGCGTGGGGTGCTCGACCGCGAGGCGGTCCACCGCGACGCGGAGCGCCCCGAGGCACGCGGCCAGGTGGTCGGCCTCGTCGTGCGCGGGCACGACGACGTCGATGCGACCGGTCACCGGACGAGCCCCTCGCCACGGGCGACGGACGACACGGCGGGGCCCGGCAGGACACTCAGCACGAAGTCCTCCTCGACGTGGCGGACGACCGCGGGCCGCGGCCACCGCTCCGCGAGCCTGGCGTCGACGACGTCGCCGCTCGAGACGGCCTCGTCGTCGGGGTGCCGCCAGTGGCAGGCGACGAGCACACCGTCGTCCGCCAGGTGGTCGAGCACCAGGTCGATCGTCCGGTCGAGGTCGGCGGCGGACAGGTAGTAGCCGACCTCGCTCATCACGACGAGGTCCCACGTGCCGTCCGGCCACTCGGACGGCAGGGACGCCTGCACGAACCGGGCGCGGGGGGCTCGAGCACGCGCGCGTTCGAGCGGTGCCGCGGCGATGTCCGTCCCGAGGACGTCGTCGGCGCGTTCGGTCAGCGCCGCCGTCAGGACACCGGTCGCGCATCCGATCTCGAGCGCCGAGCGGTAGCGCTCCCGGGGCAGCGCCGCGAGGGTGACGGCACGCTTGCGGCGTTCGTACCAGGAGCCGTCGAAGTCCCACCCCTCGGGTTTCCTGGCGTAGTGCGCGTCGAACGACTCCCGCGACCGGGAGCGGTCGACGCCGAAGTACCACTCGGTGTCGCGGAGGTGGTGCGCCGCGTGCCGGTCGTCGACGATCGGCTCGTCGCCGGGGGCCGGAGACAGCGGCAGCACCTGGGAGCGGTAGGCGGCGAGGGCCGCACGCTTCCGCGTGAGGGCGTCGTCGCCGAGCGGGAGCGTCATCGCCGCCGGCCACGGCGCCGCGGACTCCGCCGGCACGTCCCAGTGCCAGGCCCAGATCGGGTAGGCGAGCAGGTCCACGTCGTCCCGCTCCGCCGCCAGGGACTCGGCGACCTCGCCGGCGACGCGGTGGTCGCGGTGGCCGTCGCCGGACCACGGCGCGACGAGCAGGGTGCGCCCGGTGGTCTGGTCGAGGCGGGCGACGAGGGCGTCCCGGAGGGTGTCCGGCTGCTCGCGGAGTCCGACGTCGGGGACGCCGAGGGTGCTCGCGGTCACCTCGGGGTGGAGGGTGGCGAGGGCGTCACGGAACTCGACGGCACGGACCCGGGCGAGGTCCTCCGGCGTCGTGGTCGGGGAGTCCGGGTGCGATCCCTCGCCGAGGGACACGAGGACGACGTGCACGGGGACCCCGGCGCTCGCCGCGGTCGCGATGAGGCCACCGGCGCCGAGCGTCTCGTCGTCCGGGTGCGGGGCGACCACCAGGACGGCGTCCGTCTCCGCGAGGTCGACCGACCGGGCGGCGGTGGTCGCCAGGAAGGTGGTCCACGCGTCGGGGTCGGTCCCGGGCTCGCGGTGGTCGAAGCTCACCATGCGACACCGCCGCGCTCGAGCACGATGCGCCCGAGGCGCGCGAGGTCGCGGTCGCCGTGGTCCTGCAGCACGTACAGCTCGAGGTCGGCGACCCGCGCGGCGACCGCGGGATCGGACACCAGCGGGCCCGGACCGAGTGCGGCGACGACGCGGGTCCGGACGGCGTCCACGGCGCGGCGCACCCGCGACCGGACGAGCTGGGCGAGGAGCGGGCCGTCCGTCGGCACGTCCGCGTCGATGCGGGCGGCGGCGTCGGCGAGGGCGTCCTCGGCGTCGGCGAGGTCGGCCACCACGGCGCCGAGCGCCAGGCGGAGCAGGTCGCTCTCCGGCCGGTCGGCGGCGTGGGCACGGAGCAGTCGGGCGAGCCCGACGGCACCGCCCCACCAGCACGCCGCGACGCCGATGCCGCCCCACGCGAAGCCGGGACGCGCGAGGTACCAGCCGGGACCGCCGACCGGGACGGCTCGGACACCGTCGAAGTCGACCGGTCCGCTCGGCACGTCGGGCATGCCCCGTGCGATCCACTGCTCGTCGTGCGTGGTGACGCCGTCCTGCCGCAGGTCGACGGCGAACAGCGCTCGGTCCTCGCCCCGGTGCGCGGTGACGAGCGCGTGGGAGAGCGACGACGCCAGCGAACACCACGGCTTGGTCCCGGTGAGCACGGCGTCCTGGTCGGCCTCGAGCCGGACCCCGGGTCCCTCGGCGGCGAACACGCCCCACGTCGAGTCCTGCGGCACGTCGACGCCGGCCTGGGCGAGGATCCCCAGTGCGTCGAGGTGCGGTTCCACGGTGCGTGCGAGCGCGACGTCCGCCGCCGCGACCGCGGCGAGCGTGACGAACGTCCTGGCGGCGGTCCCCGTCGTCAGGGGCGGCGTGGCGGCGGCGACGGTCCTCGCGAAGGCGAGCCGGTCTGCGGGGGCTGCACCGAGCCTCCCGGCTGCGGAAGCCAGGCCGGCGGTGTCCACGTTCGACGCGTCGGTGGGCCAGGCCCTCGAACTGATCATGCGGCCACGCTACGGGCAGCACCCGAGTGGGCGCAGGATCATCCACAGACCGTCATGGGCTGGCCCACAGACGCCTCATAGGAACGTCTCGATACTCAGAGAGGTGACCATCTCCCAGCCCTCAGCAGCTCCGCGCCTCACCCGTGCCGACGGTTCGCCGTTGCGCATCCTCGTCGTCGACGACGAAGCCAGCCTCACCGACCTGTTGTCGATGGCCCTGCGCTACGAGGGCTGGGACGTCACGAGCGCGAACGGCGGGCAGGACGCGCTGGCGAAGGCCCGTGAGTTCCAGCCGGACGCGATGGTGCTCGACGTGATGATGCCGGACCTCGACGGACTGCAGGTGCTGAACCGGCTCCGCCAGAACAACGACGACACCCCGGTGCTGTTCCTCACCGCGAAGGACTCGGTGGAGGACCGCGTCACCGGGCTCACCGCCGGCGGCGACGACTACGTCACGAAGCCCTTCTCCCTCGAGGAGGTCGTCGCGCGACTCCGCGGGCTCATCCGCCGTTCGCAGATCTCCGTCTCGGAGGCGGGGGACTCCCGCATCGTCGTCGGGGACCTGGTCCTCGACGAGGAGTCGTACGAGGTCTCCCGCGCCGGCCGTGCGATCGAGCTGACCGCGACCGAGTTCGAGCTGCTCCGCTTCCTGATGCGCAACCCGCGGCGGGTGTTGAGCAAGGCGCAGATCCTCGACCGCGTGTGGTCGTACGACTTCGGCGGGAAGTCGTCCGTCGTGGAGATCTACATCTCCTACCTCCGCAAGAAGATCGACGCCGGCGAGCAGCCGATGATCCACACCGTGCGCGGCGTGGGCTACGTCATCAAGCCCGTCTCCTGAGCACGACCGGTCCCACCCCGTGACACTCCGCCGCCGACTCGTCCTGAGCATCGTCGCCCTGGTCGTCGCCGTCAGCGCGGTGATCGGCGCGGGGAGCATCATCGCGCTCGCCTCGATCCAGACCGGAGCGATCGACCAGCAGCTGCAGAACGCGACCAAGCGCGCCACGAACAAGTTCGGGCAGGGCCAGGGCGACCAGCCGCCCGGGGACGACGTCCTGCGACCGGCGGGTCAGGCGGCGGGCACCCTGACGGCGTACTACGTCGTCGGGCGCGCCGGCGGCATCGTGATCCAGGACGACGGGTCCCCGGCCGCGCTCGACGCCGACCAACTCCGGCGGCTCGGTGACGTGAAGGTCGGGGTCGACCCGGCCACGATCGACCTCGGGAGCACCGGACGGTACCGCGTCGCCGCGGTTCGGGTCGACACCGGCTACCCGGGCGACGCCGTGCTCGTGGTCGGCCTGCCGATGTCACCCGTGTACCAGAGCGTCTGGTCGCTGCTCTGGGTCGTGATCGTCGTCGTCGCCACCGCACTGCTCGCCGCGTCGATCGTCGCGGCCGTCGTCGTCCGCCGGTCCCTCCGCCCGCTCGAGCGGGTCGCCGAGACGGCGTCGACGGTGGCGCGGATGCCCCTCGACCGCAGCGACGCCCTCGACGGCGTCCGCGTGCCGGACACCGATCCGCGCACCGAGGTCGGCCGCGTCGGCTCCGCGTTCAACCGGATGCTCGGCCACATCGGCGGCGCGATGCAGGCGCGGGAACGGTCGGAACAGAAGGTGCGGCAGTTCGTCGCGGACGCCTCGCACGAGCTGCGCACCCCGCTCGCGTCCGTCCGGGGGTACGCCGAGCTCACGCGGCGGATGGGCGGCGACCTGCCGCAGGACGTCGTCTACGCGATGAGCCGGATCGAGTCCGAGTCGGTACGGATGACCTCGATGGTCGAGGACCTGCTGCTCCTGGCCCGGCTCGACGAGGGCCGCGAGATCGCCTTCGACGAGGTCGACCTGACCGGCCTGGTCCTCGACGCCGTGAACGACGCCCACGCCGCGTCGCCGGAGCACCCGATCGAGGTCGACGTGCCCTCGTCGCCGGTCGTGGTCCTCGGCGATGCCGCACGGTTGCACCAGGTCATCGTGAACCTCGTGACGAACGCGAGGACACACACCCCGGACGGCACCCGGATCACGGTCGGCATCGCGGCGGGGCCGGACGGTGGTGTCGACCTCAGCGTGCGGGACACCGGGCAGGGGATCGACCCGGAGTTCCTGCCGAAGCTCTTCGAGCGGTTCGCCCGGGCCGACAGCTCCCGTTCCCGGACCGCCGGCTCGACGGGCCTCGGGCTCGCGATCGTCGACGCGGTCGTGCAGGCCCACGGTGGGACGGTCGGGGTGACGAGCGAGCCGGGCAACACCGTGTTCACGGTGCACCTGCCCGGGCACTCGACCCCGTCGTCGCCCGCGTCGTCGGAGGCGACGGCGGACACGGCCGACTGGTCGGCTGCCCCTGCCGTGTCCGACACGACCACCTGACGGACGCCAGGCCCACGCCGGCGCCGCCACGGGCCCGGCCGTCCGGCGGTTGAGCGCGGGGCGCGTCGTCTGGTACAGTTCTCGAAGCCAAAGACCGCCGGATGTCGCCGTGCTCGCACGACGACCGAAGGTCCTCCTCGTGAGGCATCCCGCGCAGGTGTTCCGAACCTCTCCCGCCATCTGGTGGAAGCAGCTCCGAGCCCCTGCGCCGGAGCTTTTTTCGTGTGTGGACTGTGTTCGACACAGTCATCGACCTGGGGCTACCGGCAAGAAACCCCAAGGAGAACCATGGCGAACAAGGAAGCTGCGGTCGCCGAGCTCACGGATGCGTTCCAGAGCTCGAACGCCGTTCTGCTCACCGAGTACCGCGGTCTCACGGTCGCGCAGCTCAAGGAGCTCCGCAACTCGATCCGTGAGCACGCCACGTACGCCGTGGTGAAGAACACGCTGACCAAGATCGCGGCGAACAACGCCGGCATCTCGTCGTTCGACGACGAGCTCGCCGGTCCGTCCGCTCTCGCCTTCGTCCACGGTGACACCGTCGCCGTCGCGAAGTCGCTGCGTGCATTCGCCAAGGCGAACCCCGAGCTCGTGGTGAAGGGCGGTTACTTCGACGGTAACCCGCTCACCGCGACCGAGGTGGACAAGCTCGCCGACCTCGAGTCCCGCGAAGTGCTGCTCGGCAAGCTCGCCGGCGCCTTCAAGGCCTCGCTGTTCGGTGCTGCGTACCTGTTCAACGCACCCCTCTCGCAGGCCGTCCGCACGGTGGACGCCCTCCGCGAGAAGCAGGAGTCCGCGGCCTGACCAGGCTCGCGTTCCACAACCACACCACGCATCAGTAAGTAGTAGGAGAAAATCATGGCGAAGCTTTCGCAGGACGAGCTCATCGAGGCCTTCAAGGAGCTCACGCTCATCGAGCTCTCGGACTTCGTGAAGAAGTTCGAAGAGGTCTTCGAGGTCACCGCCGCGGCCCCCGTCGCCGCTGCTGCCCCGGCCGCTGCCGGTGGCGCCCCCGCCGAGGCCGCTGAGGAGAAGACGGAGTTCGACGTCGTCCTCAAGTCCGCCGGTGACAAGAAGATCCAGGTCATCAAGGAGGTCCGTGGCCTCACGTCGCTCGGCCTGGGCGAGGCGAAGTCCCTCGTCGAGACCCCCGACGCCAAGGTGCTCGAGGGCGTCAACAAGGAGACCGCTGACAAGGCGAAGGAGGCCCTCGAGGCCGCCGGCGCCACCGTCGAGCTCGCGTAGTCTCGACCGTCTGGTCTGGAGGCCGCTGCCCCTCGGGGCGGCGGCCTTCGTCGTGTGCGGGGCGTGCGGGCGCGGCACGCGGTTCTTCGCGCTCACCGACACCTCACGCCCGTCTGCGCCCGTGCAGTGTCGGTGAGCGCGTGAGGTTGTCCGCTCACTACATCACCCCGTGCGCGCGGAAGAGCGCCAGGAGACGATCGGGCTCCACGAGGTGCCACCACGTCACGCGGACGACGGCGCGGACGGCGGGGACCGCGCGGAGTCGGTCCTCGCGACGCTTCTCGGCCCAGAGCACCTCGGTCGGATCGCGTCCGTCGAGCATGGCGGGGTCGACGTACTTCTGCTTCCCGTCGAACTCCACGACGACGCCGAGCGTCGGGAACCAGAAGTCCACCCGGTCGACGGTGCCGTCGGCGTGCCGGAACTCGGCCTGGGGAACGCATGGTGGGAGCCCGAGCTGGACGAAGCGGATCGCGGCGAACGACTCGCCCGGCGACTCGTGCGCGGGGTGCAGCGCGGTCAGTACCTGTTCGGCGCGGACCGATCCCCGTGCCGGGCGCACGGGCACGGCACGCCGCAGGTCGTCGAGCAGCAGCGTCCCCGTTCGGAGTGCCGCGTCGATGGCCACGGCGGCTCGGTGCGGTGGCTCGGAGACGATGACCGACGTCGCGGTGTCGAGCGCGCTGGTGACGGGGACACCGTCGAACGCAACGGCCGCGGTGTCCGGCGTCCGAACGGTGGGTTGCCGGATCAGCCCGGCGCGGTGCTGGACGACCCGGATCGTCGGGTCGGCCACGTGCACCTTGTCCGGCGGTGAGCCGACGAGCGGCCATCCGTGGATCAGTGCCGCCGTGAGGTGCGAGAACACCGACCCGGCGCGGAGTCGCGGCGCGATCGCCCTCGCTCGGGCGAGGTGCTGGCCGACCGGGCTGAGCGATGCCCATTCATCGGCGGCGATGAACACCCCGGCGAGGAGCCGGACGAGCGAGCCCGCAGCGTGCCGACGCTGGAGCGAGCGTGCCGCGCTCGGGTCCGAGGCGGTCGCGCGGAGGAGGGTCGGTCGGTGTCTGCTCTCGATCACACGGGCGATCCTCCCGTCCGGCCGGTGCCCGTCAGCCCGCCCGCGTGAATCTGTGGAGAACGCGCGCCGGTTCACAGCCGAGCTCGGGCGTCCGCCGCGGGCCCGTGGCGGCCCGCCGCGGGCAGCTCACGCGCCCACCGACAGCTCACGCGCGTCTGCGCCCGTGAACTGTCGGTGGGCGCGTGAGATCGGCCCGGTTCGGAGGGCGGGCCGTCCGGCCGGCGTCAGCGCAGGGTGCTGTAGCGGCGTCCGTAGAGCAGGTAGAGGGCGGCGCCGACGACCATCCAGACGCCGAACGCGATCCACGTGCCGGCGCCGAGGAACACGGCGAGCAGGACGCAGCACAGCGTGCCGAGGACCGGGACCACAGGGAAGAGCGGCACGCGGTAGGAGCGCTCGAGCGTCGGCTGGGAACGCCGGAGCACGATCACGGAGACGTTCACGAGGGCGAACGCCACCAGCGTGCCGATGCTCGTCGCGTCGGCGAGCTCGCCGAGGGGGACCAGCGCTGCGACGACCGTCACGACGCCCCCGACGATCAGCGTGTTCGCGATCGGGGTCCCGGTCCGGCGTGACACCCGGCCGAACACCCGCGGCACGAGGCCGTCCCGCGCCATGGTGAGCAGGATGCGGGTCTGTCCGTAGAGCACGGTCAGCACCACGCTCGCGATCGCGACCACCGCGCCGACCGAGAACACGAGCGCCACGAGCGGCTGCCCGGTGACGTCGACGACGATCCGCACGAGCGACGCCTCGTCGGCGGAGAACGACGTCCACGACCGTGCGCCGATCGCGGCGACCGCCACCAGGATGTAGAGCGCCGTGATGAGCGCGATCGACCCGATGATCGCGCGGGGGAGGTCACGGCGGGGGTCCTTCGCCTCCTCCCCGGCGGTGGACGCGGCGTCGAAGCCGATGTACGAGAAGAACAGCCGGGACGCCGCAGCGGTCACACCGGCGGCGCCCATCGGTGCGAGGGGCTCGAAGTTCCCCGCCCGGAACGCGGTGAACGCCACCGCGACGAAGAACACCAGCAGCGCGATCTTGACGACGACCATCAGGGTGTTGACCCATGCGCTCTCGCGGGCACCGGGGAGCAGCACCGCGGTGGCGACGAGCACGAGCGCCGCCGCGGGCAGGTTGACGACGCCACCGTCGCCGGGGGGAGCGGACAGCACGGTGGGGAGGTGCAGGTGGAACACCCGAAGCGTCTCGTCGACGTACTCGCTCGCGCCCACCGCGACGGCGGCGACCGACACGGCGTACTCCAGCACGAGGCACCACCCGCACACCCAGGCGATCCCCTCGCCCATGGTCGCGTACGTGTACGAGTAGCTGGACCCCGAGGTCGGGACCGCTCCGGCCATCTCGGCGTACGACAGCGCGGACAGGAGCGCCGCGACCCCGGCGAGCACGAAGGAGATCCACACGGCCGGGCCCGCGAGCGGCACCGCCGTCCCGAGCACGACGAGGATGCCGGTGCCGAGCGTCGCGCCGACGCTGATCATCGTCAGGTGCCAGACACCGAGCGTCCGCCGGAGCGGTTCCCCGTCGACACCGGTCGCGGCCTCGGCCCGCAACCGGTCGATCGGCTTCCGTCGTGCGAGCTGGTGACGGAGGGCTGGTGCGGGACGGGAGGGCGCGGACGGCATGGGGCCTCTCGGGACGGGGAGCGGGACGGATCATGCTCGCACGGGGTCCGGGCGGGGGCAATTCCGTCGGACCACGGGGCTACATTTGCTGGGTGAGCACGCCGTTCGGGGTGCGCCGGGCGGAAGGACCTCGCGATGAGCATGCACGGGATGCGCGGCGGGGGCATGGGCGGTCGCGGTGGCCGGATCTCGAGCGGCGACGTCGACGCGCAGAAGGCGGCCAACGCCGAGGCGCCGGTGATCCCGAACCTGCTCCGCCGCATCGCGGGGCTGTTCGTGCCGCACCGTCGCGCGATCATCGGGACGGTCGTCCTCGTGCTCGTCGGTGCCGCGCTGTCGGTGATCCCGCCGCTCCTGACGCAGAAGGCGTTCGACCTCGGGTTGTTCCCGGCGTCGGGCCACCCGGACGTCCCGGTGCTCGCCGAGCTGGTCGCGGCGATGGTGGCGCTCTGGATCGCCAGCGCCGGGGTCGGCGTCTGGCAGACGTACCTCACGGCCACGGTGGGCAACAAGGTCATGGGCGCGATGCGGATGCGGCTCTTCGCGCACCTGCAGCGGATGGAGCTGGCGTTCTTCACCCGGACCAAGACCGGGGTCATCCAGTCGCGCCTCCAGAACGACGTCGGCGGTGTCGCGAGCGTCCTGAACAACACCATCTCGTCTGTGCTCGGGAACACGGTCACCGTCATCGCGGCCGTGGTGGCGATGCTCCTCCTCAGCTGGCAGATGACCCTGGTCGCGGTCGTCCTGCTGCCGCTCCTGGTGATCGCACAGCGCCGGGTGGGTCAGGTCCGAGCGCGGATCGCGGGTCAGACCCAGGAGTCGCTGTCCGACATGACGGCCATCACCCAGGAGGCCCTGAGCGTCTCCGGCATCCTGCTCGCCAAGAGCTTCAACCAGCAGCGCAGCGAGACCCACCGCTACGGTGAGGAGAACCGCAACCAGATCGGCCTGCAGGTCCGCCAGCAGATGTCCGGCCAGTGGTTCTTCGCGATCGTGCAGATCTTCCTGTCGATCATCCCGGCGGTCATCTACCTGGTCGCCGCGTACCTGATCCTCGGTGGCGTCCCGATCACGGCGGGCACCATCGTCGCGTTCACCACCGTCCAGTCGCGCCTGCTCTTCCCGACCGTCGGGCTCCTGCGCGTCGTCCTCGACCTGCAGACCTCGGGGGCGCTGTTCGCCCGCATCTTCGAGTACCTCGACCTCCAGCCGGCCATCACGGACTCGCCGACCGCCCGCACGGTGGACGAGTCGCGGGTGGGCCACGTCGCGTTCGACGACGTCACCTTCACCTACCCCGACGGGGAAGCCGACCGCCCGACGCTCCGCGGCGTCTCCTTCGAACTCCGGCCGGGGCAGTTCGCTGCGTTCGTCGGCCCGTCCGGTGCGGGCAAGACGACGGTGTCGTACCTGGTCCCGCGGCTCTACGAGGCAACCGCCGGTTCGGTGCGCTTCGCGGGCGAGGACGTCCGTGACCTCGAGCACGAGGACCTGATGCGCCACATCGGCATCGTCAGCCAGGAGACCTACCTGTTCCACGCCACCATCGGCGACAACCTCCGGTACGCCAAGCTGGACGCCACGGACGCGGAACTCGAACGGGCCGCACGTGCCGCGAACATCCACGAGACCATCGCCTCGTTCCCGGACGGCTACGACACGGTGGTGGGGGAGCGCGGGTACCGCCTGTCCGGTGGGGAGAAGCAGCGGATCGCCATCGCCAGGGTCATGCTGAAGGACCCGCCGGTGCTCGTGCTCGACGAGGCGACGAGCGCGCTCGACTCCATCTCCGAGCACGTCGTGCAGACCGCGCTCGACGCCGCGGCGCGGGGCCGGACGACGATCTCGATCGCGCACCGCCTGTCGACCATCCGCGACGCCGACGTCGTCTTCGTGCTCGACCACGGGCAGATCGTCGAACAGGGCACGCACGACGAGCTCCTGGCCCTCGACGGCACCTACGCGATGCTGTACCGCCAGCAGAACGCCCCGATCGGGTCAGCGGCCGGGGCGGTCGACGGCTGATCACCACCGGGGGTGATGGCGGGCTCCGACGCACGGCGTCATCCAGCGTCGATCCCGGGACCGGTGTCGAGGGTGCCGCCTAGACTCGATCCGTGCGTTACGCGAACTCGGTCGTCGACCTCGTCGGCGACACCCCGCTCGTCAAGCTGAACCGCGTCACCGATGGTGTCCGGGCCACGGTGCTGGTGAAGGTCGAGTACCTGAACCCCGGCGGCTCGGCGAAGGACCGCATCGCCACGCGGATCATCGACGCCGCCGAGGCATCGGGCGACCTCGGCCCCGGCGGCACGATCGTCGAGCCCACCTCGGGCAACACCGGGGTCGGGTTGGCGCTCGTGGCCCAGCAGCGCGGCTACCGGTGCGTGTTCGTCCTGCCCGACAAGGTCGGCGAGGACAAGCGGAACGTGCTCACCGCGTACGGTGCCGAGATCGTCGTCACGCCGACGGCCGTCCCGCCCGAGCACCCCGAGTCGTACTACTCCGTCTCCGACCGGCTCGTCCGCGAGATCCCCGGTGCCTACAAGCCGAACCAGTACGCCAACCCGAACGGTCCCCGCAGCCACTACGAGACGACCGGCCCGGAGATCTGGCGCGACACCGAGCAGCGGATCACCCACTTCGTCGCCGGCGTCGGCACTGGTGGAACCATCTCCGGCACCGGGCGCTTCCTCAAGGAGGCTTCCGACGGCCGCGTCCGGATCGTCGGCGCCGACCCCGAGGGCTCGGTCTACTCCGGCGGTACCGGTCGGCCGTACCTGGTGGAGGGCGTCGGCGAGGACTTCTGGCCGCCGGCGTACGACCCCGAGGTCCCGGACGAGATCATCGCCGTGTCCGACGCCGGGTCGTTCGCGATGACGCGGCGACTCGCGCGCGAGGAAGGGCTGCTCGTCGGCGGGTCGAGTGGCATGGCGGTCGTCGCGGCGCTCCGTGCGGCGCGCGACCTGACCGAGGACGACGTCGTCGTGGTGCTCCTGCCCGACGGCGGCCGCGGCTACCTCGGCAAGATCTTCAACGACCGCTGGATGCGCTCCTACGGGTTCGCCGAGACCGACGACGCCCGCACGGTGGGGTCCCTCATCGCCGGCAAGGACGGCCGGCTGCCCGACCTCGTGCACGCGCACCCGTCGGACACCGTGCGCGAGGTCGTCGACATCATGTCGCGGTACGGCGTCTCGCAGATGCCGGTGCTGAGCGCGGAACCGCCCGTCGTGATCGGCGAGGTGATCGGTGCCGTCGCCGAGAAGGACCTGCTCGAGCAGGTGTTCACCGGCGCCGCGAAGATGGCCGACGCGGTGTCCGCGTCGGTCGGCGACCCGCTGCCGCTCATCGGCATCGGTGAGTCGGTGTCCACCGCCCGACGGGCGCTCGAGACCGAGGACGCGCTCCTGGTCGTCGAGGACGGCAAGCCCGTCACCGTGCTCACCCGCCACGACCTCCTGACCTACCTCTCCGAGTGAACCGCTCCGCCCCGAGTGAACCGCTCCGCCCCGAGTGAACCGCTCCGCCCCGAGTGAACCGCTCCACCCACAGACGAGGAACCACCGCAGCATGACCGAGTTCGACACCCGCGCCATCCACGCCGGCCAGGAGCCCGACGGGCCGACCGGCGCCGTCATCCCGCCGCTCCACCTGACGTCGACGTACGTGCAGGACGGCATCGGCCAGATGCGGAACGGCTACGAGTACTCCCGCTCGGGCAACCCGACCAGGGACTCGCTCCAGACGCTGCTCGCCGACCTCGACGGTGGCGTCGCGGCGTACTCGTTCTCGTCCGGGCTCGCGGCCGAGGACGCCCTCCTCCGCGCGACCCTGCGACCGGGTGCCCGTGTCGTGATGGGCAACGACGTCTACGGCGGCACGCACCGTCTGGTCAGCCGGCTGCACGTGCCGTGGGGCGTCGACCTCGTCGTCGTCGACATGAGCGACCTCGACCGGGTCCGCGCCGCACTGCAGGACGCGCCGGAGCCGACCGTGCTGTGGGTCGAGACGCCGACCAACCCGCTCATGAAGATCGCCGACGTCGAGGCCCTGGCCGCCGTCGGGCACGATGCCGGGGCCCTCGTCGTCGTGGACAACACCTTCGCGTCCCCGGCCCTCCAGCAGCCACTCGCGCTCGGCGCGGACGTCGTGGCGTACTCGACGACGAAGTACCTCGGGGGCCACTCCGACGTCGTCGGCGGCGCGGTCGTCCTCGCCGACCAGGAGCTCGCCGACCAGGTGCAGTTCCTGCAGTTCGGCGCCGGAGCCATCTCTTCGCCGTTCGACGCGTGGCTGACGATCCGCGGCATCAAGACGCTCGCGGTCCGCATGGAACGGCACTCGCAGAACGCCCAGGCCGTCGCCGAGGCGCTCGTCGGACACCCGGCGGTCGAGCGGGTCTTCTACCCGGGACTCCCGGACCACCCCGGTCACGACGTGGCGGCGCGGCAGATGCGCGGCTTCGGCGGCATGCTGTCCGTGGCGCTCGCCGGCGGCCCGGACGCGGCCCGGAGCTTCGCGGAGTCGACCGAGGTCTTCGCACTCGCGGAGTCCCTCGGCGGGGTGGAGTCGCTGATCGGGTACCCGAGCGAGATGACCCACGCCTCCGTCAAGGGCACCGAGCTCGCCGTCCCGGAGAACGTGGTGCGGCTGTCGGTCGGGATCGAGGACGCCCGTGACCTGGTCGACGACGTCACCCAGGCGCTCCGCCGTTAGCCTGATGCGGTGACCGCGACGACGCCGAGGACGACCCTGTTCAGCACGGGGTACGCCCTCCCGACGGTCGGCATGGTCGCGATCGTGGCGGTCGCCGCGTTCCAGAACCTGGCGATGACGACGATCATGCCGGAGATCAGCCGTGACCTGCACGGCGAGACGCTGTACTCGCTGAGCTTCGCGGCACCGCTCGCCGCGGGGGTGCCGGGGATGGTCCTCGCGGGGAACTGGTCCGACCGTGCCGGCGGCCGGGTGGTGGCCTGGGTGTCCGCGGCGCTGTTCGCCCTCGGCACGGCGATCGTGATGGTCGCACCGACGATGCCGGTCTTCCTCGCGGGACGACTCGTCGAGGGGTTCGGCGCCGGTGCGATCGACGTGGTCCTGTACGTGCTCGTCGCCCGGATCTTCCCGGTCGAGCTGCACGGGCCGGTCTTCGCCGGGTTCGCCGCCGCGTGGGTCGTCCCGGCGCTGGTCGGCCCGGCGCTCGCGGGCCTCGTCACCGAGGCGTTCGGCTGGCACTGGGTCTTCGCCGGGGCGCTCGTGATCGCGGTCGTCGCGTTCACCCTGCTCGTCCCCACGCTCGCTCGGCTCCACCCGCCGGCACCGTCGCTCCGGCCACCGTGGCAGCGCGCCCGGATCGCCTGGTCGGTCGGTGCCGCCGTCGCGGTGCTGCTGCTCAACGTCGCCCCGGACCTGCCGGTCGCGCTCCGGGTCGGCGCCGTGGTGGTCGGGCTCGTCGGCGCGTGGTTCGCGCTGCGGCCGCTGCTGCCGCGTCGGACGCTGACCGCGGCCCCCGGACTGCCCTCGGTGGTGCTGCTCCGCGGGGTCCTCGCGGCGGGGTTCTTCGGTGCCGAGGCGTACGTGCCGTTCCTGCTGCAGGCGCAGCACGGGCTGTCGCCGTCCGCCGCCGGGCTGGCACTGACGGTCGCCGCGCTCAGCTGGGCGGGTGCGAGCTGGGTGCACGGCCGACTGGGCGAGCGCCTGACCGCCGCGACCGCGTTCGGCTGTGGGCTCGGACTGGTCCTGGTCAGCCTGGTGACCGCGTTCGCCGTGGCGACGTGGGACCTGCCGGTCTGGGTGCTGGTCGCCGGGTGGTTCGTCGGCGGCGCCGGGATGGGGGCGGCGTACCCGCGGACCTCGATGCTGACGCTCCGGTTCTCCCGCGAGGGGGACGACGGCTTCGCCAGTTCCGCCCTGACGATCGCGGACGCTTCCGGCAGCGTGGTGGGGCTCGCCGTCGCCGGGCTGCTGTTCACCGCGACCGGCGGCCGGCACGACGCCGTGGCGTTCGCGAGCGTCTTCGCCGCCATGACGCTCATCGCCCTCGTCGGGATCCCGGCGGTGCGGCGGCTCGGTCCGGTGCCGTCGTCGTCGGCGCCCTCGTCTCCGGTGCCGTCGTCTCCGGGGCCGGAGAACGGGTAGCGTGACAGGCCGACGTCGAGGAGGAACCGTGCGCCGCATCCTGGCCGCCGCCGCAGTCGCGGTGAGTGCCGTCGCCGTGATCGCCGGCTGCAGCGGGACGACCTCGGTCGCGCCGACGCCGGTGCAGAGCACGGACCTGACGAGCTCCGACGGTGGGTTCGACCAGCACGCGGTGATCGGCGTCGTCCTGCTCCCCGTCGACGGGAGCTCGTCGAGCGGGGAGGCACTGCCGGACCGCTTCCGCACGGCGTTGACCGAGGCGGGCTTCCGCCCGGACGTCCGCGTCGCCGACACGAACGACCCGGCGGGCTCGCAGCGGTCGGCCGTGCACGACCTCGTGCGCACCGGGGCGAAGGCGCTGCTCGTCGCGGCCGACGACCCCGCGTCGCTGACCGGCGAGCTGCAGACGGCGCACGACGCCGGGGTGGTGGTCGTCGGGCTCGGGGACCAGCTCCCCGCGAACGGCACCGGTGGAGACGGCGTCTCCGCCGACTACCGCGTCGCGACGACCGGATCCGACGCCGACCTCGTGCACCGTGCCGTCGCCGCGGTCACGTCCCTGCAGCGCGGCGAGAAGCCCGACGGCGACTGAACGCCACTGCCGCGGGTGTCAGCTCCACCAGGCGGGGAACGACAGCGTGATGGTGTCGACCAGGGCCTTCCGGGACCGCCGCGGTCCGGCGAGCCACGCCTCGATCGCCCCGACGAAGCCCTGCGCGACGAAGCCGGCGGCGACGTCGTCGACGAGCTCCGGCCGGGTGTCCGGGTCGAGGTCGCGGATGTGCTGTGCACTGGACACCGTGAAGTGCTCGACGAGCAGGCGGTGCAGCGACGCGTCCTCCGGGTCGGGCAGCGCCCTGCTGTAGATGTCCCGGTGCAGGACGACGTGCTCGACGACCGCGTTGATGCCGCGGCGGGTGATCGCCGTGAACTCGTCCCGCCCAGCGCCCCGTTCGGCGGCCGTGCGCCGCGCCTCGGCGTCGTCGTCGCGGATGCGGTCGAGTTCCGGGGTCAGCACGTCCGCCAGGAGCGACCCGGGCGACACCGCGTGCGAGTAGAACGTGGCCCGGTTGATGCCGGCCGCGCGGGTGACGTCCGCCACGGTGATCCGCGACACCGGTCGGTCGGCCGCCAGTCGGAGGATCGCATCGCGCAGCGCTGCTGTGGTGTGCAGGATCCGAGCGTCCACCATGACGCCAACCCCCTCGTGCCGGTACTGGTCCGCCCGGATGCCCCCGAGCCCTCCGACGGTACCGCAGGACCGACCGGGGGAGCGCTGCCGGGCCGGGGACACGCGGCACGACCACGGCACGGGTGTCGCGGCGGCCGCCGTCGGCCCTAGGATGGTTCCGCGGACGAATCGATTCGATCGACGCTCGTGTCCCGCTCCTCCACCGCCCCTCATCGTCGAAGGACTCCGCCGTGACCGCGCCCGCGACCACCGGTTCGCTCACCGTCATCCTGCATCCGGGGGACTCCCTCTCCCGTGCCCAACGGCTCGTCTACGTGTTCGTGCTCGGTGCGCTGACGGCGCTCGGACCCTTCACCATCGACCTGTACCTGCCGGCGTTCCCGTCCTTGAAGGAACAGTTCGGCGTCACCGACGGCGCGGTGCAGTTGACCCTGACCGCGACGACGCTCGGCTTCGCCGTCGGCCAGCTGCTGGTCGGACCGTGGAGCGACAAGGTCGGCCGCCGACTCCCGCTGATCGTCGCGACCACCGTGCACATCGCCGCCTCGATCGGGGCGTCGCTGGCTCCGGACATCGAGCTGCTCGCCGTCTTCCGCGTGCTCCAGGGCATGGGTGCCGCGGCCGGCGGCGTCGTCGCGATGGCGACGGTGCGGGACCTGTTCGGCGGGAAGCCGTTGGTCCGGATGCTGTCGCGCCTGGCGATGGTGAACGGGCTCGCGCCCATCCTCGCGCCGCTCATCGGTTCCCAGATGCTGCGGGTCGTCAGCTGGCGTGGGATCTTCGTGTTCCTCGCCTGCTACGGGTTGGCGGTCGTGATCGCCTCGATCCTGCTCATCGTCGAGACGCTGCCGCCCGCTCGCCGACAGGAGGCCGGTCACTCGACGATGCGGCAGCGGTACCGGGCGCTGTTCCGCGACCGCATCTTCGTCGGGGTCGCGCTCATCGGTGCGATGGTCTTCAGCGGGCTCTTCTCGTACCTCAGCGCGTCACCGTTCCTGTTCCAGGACGTCTTCGGGCTGAACGCCCAGCAGTACGGGCTGCTCTTCGCGGTGAACTCGATCGGGGTCGTGCTCGGAGTACAGATCTCCTCGCGGGTCGCGCAACGGGTCGGACCGCAGTGGATCCTGGCGTGCTCGACGGCCACGCTGTTCCTCGCCTCGACCGCGATCATCGTGCTCGACCTGCTCGGCGCCGGACTCGTCGGCGTGCTGATCCCGCTCTGGTTCTTCATCGCGGCCTGCGGCTTCTCGTTCCCGCTCGTCCAGGTGATCGGCCTGGCTGCGCACGGCAAGGAGGCCGGGACGGCGGCGTCGGTGCTCGGGGCGCTGAACTTCGGCGTCGCCGGCCTGGTCTCGCCGATCGTCGGGTGGCTCGGCATCTCGCACGCGGCCCCGATGGCCGCGGTGATGGCGTGCACGTCGGCGGTCGCGATCGTGCTCCTCTGGACCGTCGTGCGACCGCGGACGGTGCCGGCGCTCTCGCACTGAGGCCGCTCGGTCGCCCGCCGCGGGCCTGCCGATCGCCGCGTCCGAACGACGGCGTCCACGTCGTACGACGACGATCTCGTCGTTCGGCGTCGAGGTCCTGCCGGGGCCGTTCCGCGGTGGCCCGCGCGTCCCTAGGCTGTGCGCATGAGCGACGTGGTGGAGCAGGCACGGGCCGCGGCTGCGGCCGCCCGGGCAGCGGCGGACGAGGCACGGCGCCTGGCGGACGAAGCAGCGGCGCGCGCCGAGGAACTCGCGCGGGCGCTCGAGGCGGCTGCGCCCGCGGCGGCGGCCGGCGGGTCCACGGACGGCACCGGCCAGGAGGCCCGTCCCGCCCCCACCGCCGACGTCACGGAGCCCGGTGGGGCGGCTCCGGAGCCCGCTGCAGCCGGACCGCAGGCCGACCCGGTGACGGGCACCGAGCCTCCCGGCAGTGCCGCGGTGACCGCCGGACCGCTCGGCGACGCCGCCGTCGCCGCGATCCGGGACGGCTACGCCGTCGCCGGCAGCGCCCTGGAACTCGGCGCCCTCGTCAACGGCGACGCGCGACCCGACGTACAGGTGCGCATCCCGCTCGGCATGCTGAACCGGCACGGACTGGTCGCCGGCGCGACCGGCACCGGCAAGACGCGCACGCTCCAGGTCCTCGCCGAACAGGTCGCGGCGAACGGTGTCCCGGTGTTCGCCGCCGACGTCAAGGGCGACCTGTCCGGTCTGGCGATACCGGGGGAGGGCAACGAGAAGCTGCTGGCCCGTACCCGCGGCATCGGTCAGGAGTGGCTGCCGGTGGCGAGCGAGGCGGAGCTGTTCTCGCTCGGGGGCCACGGCACCGGGATCCCGATCCGGGCGACGGTCTCCGGCTTCGGCCCACTGCTGCTCGCGAAGGTGCTCGGCCTCAACGCGACCCAGGAGTCCTCGCTCGGGCTCGTGTTCCACCACGCCGAGCGCGCCGGGCTGCCGCTCGTCGACCTGACCGACCTGCGGAGCGTCCTGACGTTCCTGGTCAGCGACGAGGGCAAGGCGGAGCTGGCCGACCTCGGCGGGCTGTCGAAGCAGACCGCGGGGGTGATCCTCCGTGAGCTCATCACCTTCGCCGACCAGGGCGCCGACGCGTTCTTCGGGGAGCCGGAGATCGACACCCGGGTGTTCCTCCGGACCGCCGCCGACGGTCGCGGCATCGTCAGCCTGCTCGAGGTACCCGGCGTGCAGGACCAGCCCGCGGTCTACTCGACCTTCCTGATGTGGCTGCTCGCCGACCTGTTCAACGAGCTCCCCGAGGTCGGCGACCAGGACAAGCCGAAGCTGGTGTTCTTCTTCGACGAGGCCCACCTGCTCTTCAGTGGCGCGTCGAAGGACTTCCTCGAGCAGATCGTCCGCACCGTGCGACTCATCCGGTCGAAGGGCGTCGGCATCTTCTTCGTCACGCAGACACCGAAGGACGTGCCGAACGACGTGCTCGCGCAGCTCGGGTCGCGCATCCAGCACCAGCTCCGCGCGCACACCCCGGACGACGCCAAGGCCCTCCGCGCCACCGTGTCGACGTACCCGACGAGCGAGTACGACCTCGGCGAGGTCCTCACCTCGCTCGCGACGGGCGAGGCCGTGGTCACGGTGATGAACGAGAAGGGCGCGCCGACGCCGGTTGCGTGGACGCGGCTCCGTGCGCCGCAGGGATCGATGGACCCCATGCCGTCGCCCGAGATGGAGGCGCGGGTCGCCGCGTCCCCGCTCCTCGCCGCCTACGGGACCCCCGTCGACCCCGACTCAGCGCACGAGATGCTGGCGCGGCGGATGGAGGCGGCCGCCGCACAGGCAGCGGCGGCCGAGGCGCAGGAGGAAGCGGCCGCCGCTGCCGCCGAGGCCGAGCAGGAGTCCGCACGCGCCGCGGCCGCGGCCGCGAAGGAGGCGGCAGCGCAGGCCAAGCAGGAAGAACGGGAGCGGGCTGCGGCACAGCGGGAGTACGAGCGGACGCAGCGGGAGTTCGAGCGGGCGGAGCGTGCGGCGCAGGCGAAGCGGTCGCGGACGTCGTCGCGGACCTCGTCGTCGCGGACCTCGACCACGCGTCGGGCGGACGACCCGCTGTCGGACATCCTGGGCAGCGGCCTCGGGCGGACGATCGCGAAGGAAGTGGTGCAGGGCATCTTCTCGACGCTGCGGCGCCGGCGGTAGCGGTCCGGGGGACGTCCCGGTCAGCGGCGGTGGTGACGTCGTCCCGCTGCATGGCGGTCCGGCCTCACGGCGAGGTCAGCAGGGTCGGCGTCAGCGGCGTCGGCGTCAGTGTCGTCGGCGTCCGGCCGGGTAGCGGCGCGCGAACTCGCGCGCCGGCAGCGGTCGGCCGAGCTCGGTGACCTGCACGCCGAGGCCGTCCACGACCTGGTCGATGCCGGCGTCACCCCACACGTCGGCGCGCATCCGGAAGAGGTGCTGCCCCGCGGCGTCGAGGGCGATCAGCTCCCGGGTGGTCCGGTCGACCGACCCGCCGAACGTGGTCGCGAGCACGACGGCGTCCACCGAGGCGACGTCGACCGTGCGGCTCGGGGTGAGGACACCACGCACCGTGACGCGGTCCTCGCTGAGCCCGACGAAGGCCGCGCGGAGGCGGGCGAAGAGGATCCCGACGAGCACCGCGAGGACGACGACCAGGGTGGCCACGGCGGCCCAGAGCCGCAGGGGGAACGAGACCCACAGCAACGCGACCGCCAGCGGGACGGCGGAGAACACGATGCTCAGCGCGGTGGAGCGCACGAGTGCCGGGCGCGGCCGGATGACGACGTCGTACACCGCGTCGTCCGTGATCGCCGTCGCCGGCGCCGTCGTGTCCCCCACGGCTGATCTCCTCGTCCCCACGGCGCACCCGTCCCTCGGGCGTGCCGTGCGGTCAGCATAGGGGACCCGCGGGTATCGGAGACGAGTCTGTCCACTCTCGGAGCGATCCCATGGGCTGCGGGGTTCGGACCGGTCCACACGATGGGGGACCGGGGAGCTGCAGGCTGTCGATCCGGCCCGGGAACGGCGAAGGCGCACGGTCCGTGTGGACTCGTGCGCCTCGTCGTGGTGCGCGCTCGCGCTGCACCCGTTCCTGCTGGTGATGGCGGAGAATGGGGGATTCGAACCCCCGAGGGCTTGCACCCAACACGCTTTCCAAGCGTGCGCCATAGGCCACTAGGCGAATTCTCCTGGCGCCATCTCGCGATGACGACACCCCATGGTACAGGTCTTCCGGGGTGTGCATGACCACGACCCTCCACAGCCCCGTCCTCCCAGAGGTCGTGCCGAGTCCGGCGACTAGCCTGGGACCGTGTCGACCCGCATCTACATCACGTCAGCAGAAGGACACACGGGCAAGAGCACGGTGGCGCTCGGTGTCCTCGAGACCCTCGCCCGCACCGTCGGACGCGTCGGCGTGTTCCGGCCCGTCGCGCGCAGCGTGGACGAACCCGACTACGTCCTCGAGCTGCTCCTGCAGCACACCGCCGCTGGCCAGTCCTACGAGGACGCCATCGGGGTCACCTACGACGACGTGCACGCCGACCCGGACGCCGCGCTCGGCACGATCGTCAACCGGTTCGCGCAGGTCGAGCGGCAGTGCGACGCCGTCGTGGTCCTCGGCTCCGACTACACCGACGTCGGCAGCCCGACCGAGCTCTCGTTCAACGCCAAGGTCGCCACGAACCTCGCCGCGCCGGTGCTCCTGGTGCTCGGCGGACGCGATGCGGCGGAGCGCGGGGTGCGCACGCCGGCCGACATGGCGCAGGTCGCCGACGTCACCACGAGCGAACTCCGCGCCGCACACGCGCAGCTGCTCGGCGTGGTCGTGAACCGAGCCGATCCCGACGCCCTCGACGCCATCTGCGACAGCGTCGCCCGGGCGGTCCACGACGACCACCCAGACGTCCCGGTGTGGGCCATCCCCGAGGACACCGTGCTCGTCGCGCCGACCGTGCGTGCGCTGCTCGCGGCCACCGGCGCCACCCTGGTCCGCGGTGACGACGCACTCCTCGACCGTGAGGCCCTCGGAACCGTCGTGGCCGGCATGAGCATGGAGAACGTGCTCCCGCGCCTCATCGAAGGCGGCATCGTCGTCGTGCCGGGTGACCGCAGCGACGTCCTCATCGCGACGCTCCTCGCGAACCAGTCGGACACCTTCCCGAGCCTCGCCGGCGTGATCCTCAACGGCGGGTTCGAAACGGCGCCGCAGATCACACGTCTGCTCGAGGGGCTCTCGAGCTCGCTCCCGATCGCCACGAACGACCTCGGTACCTACGACACGGCGCTCCGCATCACCCAGACCCGCGGGCGCCTCGCAGCGGACTCCCCGCGCAAGGCCGACCTCGCCCTGGCCCTGTTCGAGCGGCACGTACAGGCCGACGAACTCCTGGCGCGCCTGCAGGTCACCCCGTCCGGCGTGGTCACCCCGCTGATGTTCGAGCACGGTCTGCTCGACCGGGCGCGCGAGTACGGCAAGCGCATCGTGCTGCCGGAGGGTGACGACGACCGCATCCTCCGCGCCGCATCGACGCTCCTGCAGCGGCAGGTCTGTGCGCTGACGATCCTCGGCGACCCGACGGCCATCCGCGCCCGCGCGACCGAACTCGGCCTCGACCTCGACGGCGCGCAGCTCGTGTCGCCGTTCGACCCGGAGCTCCGGGAGCGTTTCGCCGAGGAGTACACGAAGCTCCGAGCGCACAAGGGGATGAGCATCGAGCTCGCCCGCGACACCGTCACCGACGTGTCCTACTTCGGCACGCTCATGGTCCAGCTCGGTCTGGCGGACGGCATGGTCTCCGGGGCGAAGCACACCACCGCGCACACCATCCGGCCGTCGTTCGAGATCATCAAGACGCGCCCGGACACGTCCATCGTGTCGAGCGTCTTCCTGATGGCCCTGGCCGACCGCGTGCTCGTCTACGGCGACTGCGCGGTGATCCCGGACCCGTCGAGCGAACAGCTCGCGGACATCGCGATCTCCTCCGCCGAGACCGCGACGCAGTTCGGCATCGAGCCCCGCGTGGCGATGCTCAGCTACTCCACCGGCGACAGCGGTTCCGGCGCCGACGTCGACAAGGTGCGCGCCGGCACCGCGTTCGTCCGGGAGCGCCGCCCCGACCTGCTCGTCGAGGGCCCGATCCAGTACGACGCCGCCGCCGACCCCACGGTCGCGAGCACGAAGATGCCCGACTCGCCGGTCGCCGGCCACGCGACGGTGTTCATTTTCCCGGACCTCAACACCGGCAACAACACGTACAAGGCGGTGCAGCGCTCCGCCGGCGCCGTCGCGATCGGACCGGTCCTGCAGGGGCTCCGCAAGCCGATCAACGACCTCTCCCGCGGGGCGCTGGTCAGCGACATCGTCAACACGGTCGCGATCACCGCGATCCAGGCGGGCACGGCGGCGCAGACCGACGCAGCTGCGCCGACCGGCCACGCGCCGACCGCGGCCTGACCACCCGACCCGTCCCGAGCCTCCCGTCCCGCCACCTCCTGAAAGTGAGCCACCAGTGACCGCTGCCCTCGTCGTGAACTCCGGTTCGAGTTCGTTCAAGTACCAGCTGATCGAGCTCGACGGTGAACGGACGCTCGCGTCCGGACTGGTCGAGCGCATCGGTGAGTCGACGGGCTCGTGGAAGCACACGAACGCGCTGTCGGGGGAGTCGTCCTCGAACGACTCCGCTCCGGTCCCCGACCACGCCGCCGGCTTCCAGGCGATGCTCGACGCGTTCGCGAAGGTCGGGCCGTCGTTCGACGAGCACCCGCCGGCGGTCGTGGGACACCGGGTGGTCCACGGCGGGACGACCTTCGACCGCGCCACCGTCGTCACCGACGAGGTGGAACGTCAGATCGAGGAGCTCTCCAGCCTGGCGCCGCTGCACAACCCGGCCAACCTCGAGGGCATCCGGGCGGCGAAGCAGGTCTTCTCCGACGTCCCGCACGTCGCCGTGTTCGACACCGCGTTCCACCAGACGATGCCGCCGCACGCGTACACGTACGCGATCCCGGCTGACCTCGCCGCGAAGTACGCCATCCGCCGCTACGGCATGCACGGCACCAGCCACAAGTACGTCTCCGAGCAGACAGCGGTGTTCCTGGACCGGCCGCTGTCCGAGCTAAAGACGATCGTGCTCCACCTCGGCAACGGAGCCTCGGCCGCCGCGATCGACGGCGGTCGGTCCATCGAGACGTCGATGGGACTCACGCCACTCGAGGGGCTGGTCATGGGGACGCGCTCCGGCGACCTCGACCCAGCCGTCCTCATCCAGCTGCACCGCGAGGCCGGGCTCTCCTTCGACGACCTCGACGACATGCTCAACAAACGCTCCGGTCTGCTCGGGCTGACCGGCAACGGGGACATGCGTGACGTCCAGGCGGCGGCGATCGACGGGGACGAGACCGCCGAGGCGGCGCTCGCCGTCTACCGGCACCGGATCCGTCGGTACGTCGGCGCGTACACCGCGCAGCTCGGAGGCCTCGACGCCGTCGTGTTCACGGCGGGGGTCGGGGAGAACAACGCGCTGCTCCGCCGTCGCGTGCTCGCCGGACTCGAGCACCTCGGCATCGAGGTCGACGACGATCGGAACGAGCTGCACTCCAAGGAGGCACGGCTCATCTCCACGGACGGCTCCCGTGTGGCGGTGCTCGTCATCCCCACGAACGAGGAGCTCGAGATCGCCCGCCAGTCGGCGGCGGTCGCGCTGTAGTCGCTCTGCCGTCGTGCCGTCGTGCCGTCGTGCCGTCGTGCCGTCGGGCCGTCGGGCCGTCGTGCGGTCGCGCGACGGTCCGGCTGACGCGTTCGGGTGAGCGCGTTCAGCCGGACGCGGTTCAGCCGAGCGCGGCGAGTGCGGCCGGGATCGGGGTGTTCCCGCTCGTGACCTCGAACTGCCGGCCGATCGCGCTGTCGTCGAGGAGCGTGTGGAGCACCACGGCCGCCACGTCGGCGCGCGGGATCGAACCGCGCGGGACGGTGCTGCCCACGGCGATGGTCCCCTGCGGGGGCGTGTCGAGCAGGCCACCGGGGCGGACGATCGTCCACCGCAGGCTCCGTGCCCGGAGGTTGGCGTCCGCCTCGGCCTTCGCACGCAGGTAGACCTGGAACACCGCGGTGTCGTCCGCTGCCGGGACGACCGCGAGCTGCGGGTCGTACGAGTCGGCTGCCATCGCCGAGATCATCACGTACCGGTGGATGCCGGCGCGTTCGGCCGCGTCGGCGAGGAGCAGGGCGCCGTCCCGGTCGACGGTGAGCTTGCGCTCCGCCCCGCTGCCCGGACCGGCGCCGGCGGCGAACACGACGGCGTCCACGCCGCGCAGACGGAGGGCGAGCTCGTCGTCGTCGAGCTGTTCGAGGTCGGCGATCATCGCTGTCGCCCCGGTCTGCTCGACGTCGGCGACGTGGGCCGGGTTGCGGACGATGCCGACGGCCTCGTGGCCGGCGTCGGTGATCATGCGGGCGAGGAGCAGGGCGATCTGGCCGTGTCCTCCGGCGATGGCGATCTTCATGGTTCGATCGTGCTCCTCGTGTCCGGTAGAGTGCTCTGTGGCTCCTCACGTGACGCCATCCAGGCCAACTCCCCCAGGGCGGAAACGCAGCAAGGGTAACCGGGCTCTGGCGGGTGCGTGAGGAGTCTTCTCGTTCCCCGGGCGCAACGGACGGACGCCATCCACGCGGGGTGCGTGAGGCGACTCGCCGTCTCCGGAGGAGTCCTCCCCAGGTCGCTGCCGTGCGGCTGTGGCTGTCGGCCGTCCCGGTTACCCTTGGGGCGTGGTCACCGCCCTGTATCGCCGTTACCGGCCTGAGAACTTCGCCGAGCTCATCGGGCAGTCGCAGGTCACCGACCCGCTGCGCACCGCGCTCCGGACCAACCGGGTGAACCACGCGTACCTCTTCAGCGGCCCGCGTGGCTGCGGCAAGACGACCTCGGCGCGCATCCTGGCGCGCTGCCTCAACTGTGCCGAGGGCCCGACCGACACCCCGTGCGGCGTGTGCCCGAGCTGCGTCGAGCTCGCGCGGGGCGGGAGCGGCTCGCTCGACGTGATCGAGATCGACGCCGCCAGTCACAACGGTGTCGACGACGCCCGCGACCTCCGTGATCGAGCGGTCTTCGCGCCGGCTCGTGACCGCTACAAGATCTTCATCCTCGACGAAGCCCACATGGTGACGCCGCAGGGCTTCAACGCGCTCCTGAAGCTGGTCGAGGAACCGCCGGAGCACGTCAAGTTCATCTTCGCCACCACCGAGCCCGAGAAGGTCATCGGGACGATCCGCTCCCGCACGCACCACTACCCGTTCCGGCTCGTCCCGCCGGCGGCGATGCTCGAGTACGTCGAACAGCTCTGCACGCAAGAATCCGTGTCGGTCGCGCCGGGCGTGCTGCCGCTCGTCGTCCGCGCCGGTGGCGGGTCCGTCCGCGACACCCTCTCGCTGCTCGACCAGTTGATCGCCGGCAGTGAAGACGGCGCCCTCCGCTACGAGCGCGCGGTCGCCCTGCTCGGCTACACCGACAGCGCGCTGCTCGACGACGTCGTGGACGCCCTCGCCGTGGCGGACCCCGCATCCGCGTTCGCGGCGGTCGACCGCGTCATCCAGACCGGTCAGGACCCCAGGCGGTTCGTCGAGGACCTCCTCGAACGACTCCGTGACCTCATCGTCGTCGCCGCCACGAACGAGAGCGCCGGCGCTGTTCTCCGGGGCGTCTCGCCAGAGGAACTCGACACCATGTCGCGGCAGGCCGGTGTGTTCGGCGCGAGCGGCCTCTCCCGCGGTGCCGACATCGCGAACCGGGCGCTCACCGACATGACCGGTGCGACCTCGCCCCGCCTGCACCTCGAGCTCATGATCGCGCGCATGCTCGTGCCGGAGGCCGACGACACCCAGCGCGGTGCGCTCGCCCGGGTCGAACGCCTCGAACGCAGGGTCGGTGTCGGCGATGCGGGCGGTCACGCCGGAAACCCGGAGCCCACGTCCGCGCCGATGCAGGCTGCCGTCCCGGCTGCTCGTCCCGCCCAGAACGAACCGGTGCAGCGTCAGCAGGCGCCGGCGTCCGCGGCGGCCCCGGGCGGCTCGCAGCGACCCGCCACACCCCCGACGGCTGCGGCGCCTCCGGCCGACCGTGTCGAGCCTGGGCGACCCGCCGCCGACGTTCCCGCTGCCCCGGTCGCGAACGCGGCGCAGGACGCTGCCGCCTCGTGGGCGGCCGTCGCCCCGGGTTCAGCGGATGCCGGCTCGGCGGCCCCGGGTGCCGCGCAGGCGTCGGACCAGGCGTCGAGTGCTGCGCAGGAGTCCGACCATGCGCCGGACGCTGCGCCGACGTCCGACCGAGCGTCGGTCTCCTCGACCGGCATCGGGACCGTGGTCGGTGCCGAGCCCGCGCTGCAGCCGATCGCGCCCGTCGGACTCCAGCAGATGCGGGATGCCTGGCCGCAGGTCCTCGAACACGTCCAGCACGCGGGGCGTTCGGCGTGGACGATCGTCCAGCCCGCACAGGTCACCGCGCTCCGTGACGACGTCCTGACGCTGACGTTCCCGAGCCAGCAGGACGTCGCCTCGTTCAAGGACATGTCCGACCCGGCGACCAGCGTGAGCGAGCTCGTCCGTGCGGCCATCATCGACGTGCTCGGGTTCCGGGTGAAGTTCGTCGCACGCGGTCCTGGTGGCCAGGCCGGCGCCCAGCAGCGTCCCTCGGCACCCGCCGCACCGTCGGTGGCTCCGTCGGGGCCGTTCGGCAGCGCAGCGCCGACGGCTGCACCTGCGACGTCCGCCGCTCCTGCTCATGACGCTCCTGCTGCTGCTCCGGCAGCGTCGGCGACGCCGGCCGCAGCCTCCACGCCGTCCCCGGAGCAGTCCGCTCCGACGCAGTCGGCCCCGTCGACGGCCGGGTCGCAAAGAGCAGCCCAGTCTCCGTCGGCTTCGGACGACGCAGCCGACGGCGTCTCCGAGCGCCGAGCAGCTCCGCCGGCGGCGCAGCGCCCGGTGCCGTCCTCGACCCAGGACCATCGCCAGCCCCAGGACCATCGCCAGCCCCAGGACCAGCGCCAACCCCAGGACCAGCGCCAACCCCAGGCCGGTCCCCAGACCCCCGAGCGGCAGCCCGACAGCACGCCGCCGGCAGCGTCCGGCCCCGTCACCGAGTGGGCCGTCGCCACGATCCCCGCGACCGATCCCACCGCCGGCGTGGTCCCGGACGACGTCGAGCCGACGTGGGCTGCACCCATGGGGTCGATCGGCCCCGGCGAGACCGTTGCTCCCGCATCCTCGACCGAGCCCTCGTCCGGCGCGGTCGCCGAGACCCAGGCCGCGCTCGACGCCCTCAAGGCAAAGGGGCGCGCCCCGCAGCAGGCGGCCTCGCAGCAGGCGGTGCCGCAGCAGACGTCCTCGCAGCAGACCACCCCGCAGCAGCCCGCTCCGGACGTGCCGGTGGACGACTACCCGCTGGACGACGAGCCCTTCGACGACGGTGCACCGTTCCCGGACCCGGGCCCCGGCGGTCCGACGCCGCCGCGCTCCACCGGACCGGACGCGCCCGCCGCGGCCCAGCAGCCAGCAGCCGCCCGCAGCACGGGCCAGACTCAGCAGCAGCCCGCGCAGCAGCAGCCCGCGCAGCAGCGGGCCGCCCAGCAGCAGGCAGCCCCCCAGGTCCGTCGGACCCCCGTACCGGGTCGGTACGGCGAGGCCGTCGTCCGTGAGATCCTCGGTGCCCAGTTCATCGAGGAGACGTCGTTGAGCGAGGGAGCCTGATGTACGACGGCATCGTCCAGGACCTCATCGACGAGTTCGGTCGGCTGCCCGGCATCGGCCCGAAGTCGGCGCAGCGCATCGCGTTCCACATCCTCCAGAGCGAGTCGTTCGACCCGTCGCGCCTGTCGGAGCTCCTCGCCGACGTCAAGGAGCGCGTCCGCTTCTGCGAGATCTGCGGCAACGTGACCGAGTCGGAGCGCTGCAGCATCTGCCGCGACCCCCGCCGTCAGCCGGCGGTCATCTGCGTGGTCGAGGAGGCGAAGGACGTCGCCGCGATCGAGCGCACCCGCGAGTTCCGCGGGCTCTACCACGTGCTCGGGGGAGCGATCAGCCCGATCGACGGGGTCGGCCCGGACGACCTCCGCATCCAGCAGCTGATGACCCGGCTCGCCGACGGCACCGTGGAAGAGGTCATCATCGCGACCGACCCGAACCTCGAGGGCGAGGCCACGGCGACCTACCTCAGCCGCCTGCTCGTGCCGATGGGCATCCGGACGACGCGTCTGGCATCGGGCCTGCCGGTCGGCGGCGACCTGGAGTACGCCGACGAGGTCACCCTCGGCCGTGCGTTCGAGGGGCGCCGCCTGGTCGGCGGATGACCCGATCCCGCTCCGTGCAGCACGTGGGGCCTGCCGGTGCCTCGGCTGCCACACGCACGATCCTTGCGTGACGGCCCGCTCACACGCAACATCCCCGAAACACCCCCTACCATTGTCGAAGCCGCGCTCCGTCGCGGAACCGTCGTCCCCAGGAGTACCGACCCGTGGCCTTGATCGTGCAGAAGTTCGGTGGATCGTCCGTCGCGAACGCCGAGAGCATCAAGCGCGTGGCCAAGCGGATCGTGGCGACGAAGAAGGCCGGCAACGACGTCGTCGTCGCGGTGTCCGCGATGGGCGACACGACCGACGAACTGGTCGACCTGGCGCACGAGGTCACCCCGATCCCGGCCGGGCGGGAGCTCGACATGCTCCTGACCGCGGGGGAGCGCATCTCGATGGCGCTCCTCGCGATGGCGATCAAGAGCCTCGGTGTCGAGGCGTCGTCCTACACCGGCAGTCAGGCCGGCATGCTGACCGACGCCCAGCACGGCAAGGCCCGCATCGTCGACGTCACCCCGCGCCGCGTCCGCGAGGCCCTCGACGCCGGACACGTGGCCATCGTGGCGGGCTTCCAGGGCTTCAACCGCACCACCGGCGAGATCACCACGCTCGGCCGCGGCGGCTCCGACACCACGGCGGTCGCACTCGCTGCCGCGTTGGACGCCGACATCTGCGAGATCTACACCGACGTGGACGGCATCTTCTCCGCCGACCCGCGCGTGGTCCCGAAGGCCCGCAAGATCGACCGCATCACCAGCGAGGAGATGCTCGAGCTCGCCGCCTCCGGCGCCAAGGTCCTGTACATCCGTGCCGTCGAGTACGCCCGCCGGCACGGCGTCACCCTCCATGTCCGCTCGTCGTTCAGCAACGTCGAGGGAACCATCGTCTACAACCCTGCAGAGGGGGAAACCGTGGAAGAACCGATCATCACCGGCATCGCCGGAGACCTCTCCGAGGGCAAGATCACCGTGGTCGGCGTGCCCGACCAGCCGGGGAAGGCCGCCGAGATCTTCACGATCGTGGCGCGTGCCGGAGCGAACATCGACATGATCGTGCAGAACGTGTCGGCGTCGAACGGTCGCACCGACATCTCGTTCACGCTGCCGAAGGACCAGGGCCAGAGCGTCCTGACCGCGCTCGGCGTGGCGAAGTCCGAGATCGGCTTCGAAGCGATCCAGTATGACGACCAGATCGGCAAGCTCGCCCTGGTCGGTGCCGGCATGCGCACCAACGCCGGTGTCTCCGCGGAGCTCTTCCGCGCGCTGCACCAGGCATCGATCAACATCGAGATGATCTCGACGTCGGAGATCCGGATCTCGGTGGTCACCCGCGCCGACACCCTGAACGAGGCCATGCGCGTCGTCCACCAGGCCTTCGGCCTCGACGCCGACAACGAGGCCGTCGTGTACGCCGGCACCGGCCGCTGAGAGGAGCACCCCGTGTCTGAGGACTTCACCGTCGCCGTCGTCGGCGCCACCGGTCAGGTCGGTGCCGTGATGCGGCGCCTGCTCGAGGAGCGGGCGTTCCCCGCGACGACCGTGCGCTTCTTCGCCAGTGCCCGGTCCGCCGGCACGACGCTGCCGTTCCGCGGCGAGGAGATCGTCGTCGAGGACTCCGAGACCGCCGACCCGTCCGGCATCGACATCGCGCTGTTCTCGGCCGGTGCGACGGCGTCCCGTTCGCTCGCGCCGCGGTTCGCCGCCGCCGGGGCGCTCGTCATCGACAACTCCAGCGCCTGGCGGATGGACCCCGAGGTCCCGCTCGTCGTCAGCGAGGTGAACCCGCACGCCATCGACCAGGCCGGCAAGGGCATCATCGCCAACCCGAACTGCACGACCATGGCGATCATGCCGGTCCTGAAGGTGCTCGATGCCGAAGCCGGCCTCCGCCGACTCGTCGCGACGACGTACCAGGCGGTGTCGGGCAGCGGGCTCGCCGGCGTCGACGAGCTCCTCGGCCAGGCCAGGGCCGCACTCGAGCAGGACACCGCTCGCCTGACGCACGACGGCTCGGCCGTCACCTTCCCGGACCCCGTGAAGTACGTCCGTCCCATCGCCTTCGACGTGGTGCCGCTCGCCGGCAGCATCGTCGAAGACGGCCTGGGGGAGACGGACGAAGAGAAGAAGCTCCGCAACGAGAGCCGCAAGATCCTCGAGCTGCCGGACCTGCTCGTCGCCGGGACGTGTGTCCGGGTGCCGGTGTTCACCGGCCACTCCATCTCCGTCAACGCCGAGTTCGAGCGCCAGCTGGCGCCCGAGCGCGCCACCGAGATCCTGGCGGGTGCGCCCGGCGTGGAGCTCTCCGACGTCCCGACGCCGCTCCAGGCCGCCGGGCAGGACCCGACCTTCGTCGGACGCATCCGCGCGGACCAGTCCGCCCCGGAAGGACACGGTCTGGCGCTCTTCGTGAGCAACGACAACCTGAGGAAGGGCGCAGCCCTCAACGCGGTGCAGATCGCGGAAGTGGTCGTCGCGCGCCGCGCGGTCGCGGCGTGACCACCTGACGGACTGGAGGCTCCCCAGCGGCCGGCACCGAGCCTCCCGTCCGTCTCCCTCCGCGCTGTCAGCGCGCGCCGCTAGGATCATCGGGTGGCAGTGAAGCAGGTGGATCCGATCGACGTCGTCCTCATCGGGGGTGGCATCATGAGCGCCACGCTGGGCGCACTGATCCACCGGCTCGAGCCCACCTGGCGCATCCGGGTGTACGAGCGGCTCAGCACGGTCGCGCAGGAGTCGTCCAACCCGTGGAACAACGCCGGCACCGGGCACTCCGCGCTCTGTGAGCTGAACTACACCCCCGAGCTCCCCGACGGCCGCGTCGACATCGCCAAGGCCGTCACCGTCAACGAGCAGTTCCAGATCTCCCGGCAGTTCTGGTCGTTCCTCGTCGAGACCGGTGCGCTCCCCGAGCCGTCGAACTTCATCAACCCGACCCCGCACATCTCCTTCGTCTGGGGCGAGGACAACGTCGCGTACATGCGTGCCCGGTACGAGGCGATGAAGGACCACCCCCTGTTCGCCGGACTCGAGTTCAGCGACGACGCCGAACAGATCCGCAAGTGGGCACCGGCGCTCATCCCCGGTCGCAAGCGCGACCAGCCCATCGCGGCGACGTACTCGGCCGCCGGGTCCGACGTCGACTTCGGGTCGCTGACCCGGCAGCTGTTCGACCAGCTCGAGGTGGACGGCGTCGAGTTCGAGCCGAACCACCAGGTGACGAACATCCGACGCGGCAAGGTCTTCGACGGCTGGGCACTCGACGTCCTGCACGAGGTCGGGCGGTCGAAGCAGAGCATCGCCGCGAAGTTCGTGTTCGTGGGTGCCGGCGGCGGCGCGCTGCACCTGCTGCAGAAGTCCGGCATCCCGGAGATCCGCGGGTACGGCGGCTTCCCGGTGTCGGGCGAGTTCCTCCGCACCGACGACCCCGAGGTCGTCCAGAAGCACGCGGCGAAGGTCTACGGCAAGGCGAGCGTCGGCGCACCGCCGATGTCGGTGCCGCATCTCGACACCCGGATCGTCGACGGCTCGGCCTCGCTGATGTTCGGACCGTACGCGGGCTTCAGCCCGAAGTTCCTCAAGCAGGGGTCGATCTTCGACCTCGTGCGCTCCATCCGGCCGCACAACCTGCGTCCGATGCTCAGCGTCGCGTTCTCGAACTTCGACCTGGTGCGGTACCTGATCGGACAGCTCCTCGCGTCGAAGTCGAAGAAGTTCGATGCGCTCCGCGACTTCATGCCGGCCGCGGAACCGGAGCACTGGCACCGGATCACCGCCGGCCAGCGCGTGCAGGTCATCAAGCCGGACAAGGACAAGGGCGGCGTGCTGCAGTTCGGGACCGAGGTGATCACCTCGGCCGACGGGTCGATCGCCGGGCTCCTCGGCGCCTCCCCGGGGGCGTCCACGGCGGTGCCGATCATGCTCGGGCTGCTGCGCAAGTGCTTCCCGGACCGGTGGGACCGGTGGGAAGCGGCGGTCCGGGTGATGGTGCCGACGTACGGCAAGGACCTCGGGCACGACGCCGCACTCGCCGACGAGACGCTCGAGCGCACGGCGAAGGTGCTCGGACTGCACCACTGACCCGCGGCGCTTGCAGTGCGTTCGAACATGTGTTCGAATGACCGCATGCGATGGGACGGGCAGGCGATCACGGCGTCCGACGGCGACATGCTGCCAGGGCTCGAGTCGAACAGCGGGTTCGTGCGGAGCGTCACGACGCCGGAGTTCGCGGGGGTCACCTTCCACGAGGTCCTCGCGAAGTCGGCGCTGAACCGTGTCGGCGCGATCGAGGGCGGCACGTGGGGGATGACGATCAACCCCTACCGTGGGTGTTCGCACGCGTGCGTGTACTGCTTCGCGCGGCCCACCCACACCTACCTGGAGTTCGACGGCGGCGCAGACTTCGACCAGCAGATCGTCGTCAAGACGAACGTGGCCGACGTCCTGCGACGCGAACTCGCCAAGCCGTCGTGGGACCGCCACCCCGTGGCCCTCGGCACCAACACCGACCCCTACCAGCGGGCGGAGGGCAAGTACCGGCTCATGCCGGGCATCATCGCGGCCCTCGCCGACTCGGGGACGCCGTTCAGCATCCTGACGAAGGGCACCCTGCTCCGCCGGGACATCCCGGCTCTGGTGGCGGCGTCCGAACGGGTCCCGGTCGACCTCGCCATGTCCATCGCGGTGTACGACGACGACCTGCAGCAGTCCGTCGAGCCGGGCACGCCGACGACCACGGCACGACTCGCCACCGTCCGGGCCCTGCGCGACGCCGGTCTGTCCTGTTCGGTGTTCCTGATGCCCGTGCTGCCGTTCATCACCGACACCACGGCGCACCTCGACGACGCGATCGGCCGTGCCGCTGCCGCCGGTGCGACGAGCGTGATGTACTCGGCGCTGCACCTGAAGCCCGGCGTGAAGCCCTGGTACATGGACTGGCTCGCGCGGACCCACCCGGACCTCGTCGAGCGGTACCGCGCGATGTACCTCGACAACACCTACGCACCGCGGGACTACCGGCGGTGGCTCGGCGAGCGGATCCGGCCGATCATGCGGACGCACGGCGTCGGGCTCGGCCGGGTCGATCCGGCGACGGGGTCGATGGGCTTCTCGGTGGACGGGCCGGGGAGCGACCGCGCGGCGGGGGTCTCGCCGCTCAAGCGGGCCGACCCGGCGTGGGAGCACCGATCGGCCCTCGGCGGTGGGTCCCGGTCGCGTGCGCTCGGTTCGGGCAGACGGCCGAGTCCGGGGATCACGAACGGCGTCGCGACGCTCTTCTGACGTCAGCGCAGAGCACGTTCGGGGGACACGGTTTCGTCGGTGATCCCGGGTATCATCGGATCAGTCGTCGCCCGGTGCCCGATCCGGGGTACACGGCCGGTCCAACGGTGGTTGGATCGTGGGCGGCGCTCCCTGGCTCCCGGAAGGACGATCCACCGTGCTCGGCATCCCCACACACCTCGCTCCGCGTGTCAACGCGTGGTCGACGGTGCGGGCGTTCCACGCGGCGGCGATCGGTTCCCTGGTCGCTGCAGCGATCGTGCTGCTGCTCGTCCGGCTCAGCGTGCCGGGATCCCACGTCCTCCCCGCTGTCCTCGCACTCGTTCCGATGCTCGCCATGGTCGGCGTGCACGTGCAGTTCGGCACGTGGCGGTCAGCGGTGGCGTTCCTCGTGGTCGGTGGGGCCTGTGCCTGGTGGTTCACGCTCGTCGTCCAGCAGGAGATCGCCGTCCCGTGGGTGGTCTCGTACCTGCTGTCGCTCGTCGTGGTCCCGCTCGTGCTCGTCGGCGGTGCCGGCGCGGTGCCCGAACGGGTCGTGCTCTGGTCGGTCGGTGGCTTCGCCGTCGGTCGGCTGGCGACGCTGGCCGCCACGGCACAGTCCGGACGGCCGGCGAACGTGCTGGTGCTCGCGTGGGTGACGCTGGCCTTCGTGGTGGCGATCGTGCTCGTCGCCGGTCGGACCACGGCGCGTGCTCAGCGGGTGCAGCCGGAGCTCCTCCGTTCGGCTCGCGAGGAACACGTGTCCGCCTACCGCGCCGGAGTCGAGGCCGAGGCCGCGGCGATCCTGCACGACACCGTGCTCAACCACCTCGGGGCCATCGCGCTCGCTCCCGACGGGCCGATGGACGCGCAGCTGGCGAAGACCGTCGAGTCCGACGTGGCGATGCTCACCGGCCGGGAGTGGCTGGCGCCCACGACGGACACCGACGACGGCGCAGCGGTCGAGGCGTTCGAGCGGATCCTCGAGGACTCCCGTGCTGACGGGCTCGACGTGCTCGTCACGGGGGACCCTGCCTCCATCGGCCGCCTCCAGCCCGATGCGGTCACCGCGCTCGTGCGGGCCGTCGGACAGTGCCTGGCGAACGTGCACAAGCACGCGGACACCGACTCCGCCGAGGTGAGCGTGTTCGACGACGGCACCGCGTGCACCGTGATGGTCGTCGACGACGGGCGGGGCTTCGACGAGCAGCAGACCGGCTCCGACCGGATGGGGCTGCGGAACTCCGTCCGCGAGCGCATCGGCCGGGTCGGCGGTGACGTCCAGGTGTGGTCGTCGCCCGGGACCGGCACGAGCGTGATGATGAGCGTCCCGTACGGCACGCGCACCGGGTCGGTCGCGACGACCGGTGGCTCGGCGACGGGCGAACGTCTGCGAACGGCCTCGTGAGCGCCCGTGCACCCCGCGGCGTGCAGGACCGCACGGCGCAGCAGTACGACCCGCTCGGCGCGATGGGGTCCCGTCCGCTGACCGTCGTCCTCGGCGCCGTCGGCGTGGTCTGGGCGATCTCCGTCTCCGTCTTCGACCGTGACGTCGTCGGCATCCCGACGCTCAGCGCGCTCGCGATCCTGCTGCTCGCCGCGTCGACCGCCGTCGTGTTCGTGGCGTCGAGCCCGTTCCGTGCACCGTTCCCGCGGTGGGCGTTCGTGCTGCACGTCGGCCTGCTGGCGCTCGCGACGGTGGCGAGCGTGGCCGCGCAGTGGGGTCCTGACCGGAGTGCGCTGAACGACTTCATGTCGCTCCTGACCGCCACCGGGATCGTGATGGTCGCACCGTACCGACCGTGGCGCGACCTCGTCGTCGGCGGGGTCGTGCTGGCCGTGGTGGACGCCGCCAGCTGGGGTGGCGCCGCGTGGGTGTTCCCGCACGCGGTCCCGGTGACGGTGGCGGCGTTCCTCGCGGCCGCCCCCACGCTCGTGCTGACCGCGGCCGCCGGGGTCTTCGCGTGGACGTTCGCGGGGCTGGCCGAGCGGGTGCAGATCCGAGCCGGGTCGTACTCGGTGGAGCGCGCCGAGCGCGACGGCATCGCCGAACGTGTCCAGCAGGACCGATCGGTCATCCTCGCGCGGGACGTCGCACCGTTCTTCGCCGAACTCCGCACCCGCGACACCATCACCGACGCCGACCGTGCGCGCGCCCGCGAGATCGCCGACGGCATCCGCCGAGCGATGGTCGCCGACGCGGACCGGACCTGGTTCGAGTACGCCGTCCTGGCGGAGGGCGGCGCCGGTGCGACCGTGGACGACCCCGACGGCATCATCGCCACGCTCGACACCGACCAGCGGACCGTCGTCCGGACGTTCGTCCGTGCTGCGCTCGGTGCGTCGACGGTGGACCCCGCCGGCTTCCGTGCGACGGTCCGACGGACCGCCGAGGACCGTGCGGAGATGGCGCTCGAGGTCGCGGTGGCCGACTCCGACGTCGGCATCCACCGCACGTTCGACCCCTACTTCGCCGTGCTCCGTGTCACCTTCCCCGACCTCGACGTCGCGGTCCGTCCCTCGTCCCTCGCATTAAGGTTCTCCTATGACCAGCACTGACCCGCACAGGCTGACGGAAGGGATGTCCACCCTGCCGAACCCCGGATCCCGTCGGGTCCGGCTGGCCATCCTCGACGACCACGAGGTCCTGCTCGACAGCCTGTCCAGCTGGATCGCCGTGAACGCCTTCGACTTCGACCTCGCCCTCACTGCGCACACGTGGCTCGAGATGGTGCACAGCGACAGCTTCCCGACGGACCTGGTGTTCCTCGACTTCCAGCTCAAGGAGCCGGTGTCGATCGAGGCCCGTGTCCGCACCTGCCGTGCCGCCGGTGCGAAGGTCATCGTCCTGTCGAGCGTCGACGCCCGCGAGTCGCGCGACCGCGCTCTCGCCGCGGGTGCCGCAGCGTTCCTGTCGAAGTCGCTGCCGATGCGCGAGGTGATGGACGTCGCCCGCGACGTCATGGGTGTCGAGCGGGAGACGCCGACGCAGCGCGAGTGGCGCCCCCTCCCGACCGGTGCGACGGCGCACCAGCGCCCGAAGCTCAGCCACGGTGAGGAAGAGGCGCTCCGGCTCTACGTGTCCGGGTACTCCACCAATGAGGTCGCGAGCCAGATGAACGTGCAGTACGAGACCGCGAAGACCTACCTGCGGCGCGTCCGCGAGAAGTACGCCAAGGTCGGTCGTCCGGCGTCGAAGAAGTCCGATCTGATCCGTCGTGCGGCGGAGGACGGCTTCCTCGCGTAGTGGCGAAGCTCTACTTCCGCTACGGGGCGATGAACAGCGGCAAGAGCACCGGGCTCCTCCAGGCCGCCTACAACTACGAGGAGCGCGGCCAACGCGTCCTGCTGGCGAAGCCGGCGATCGACACGAAGGGCGATCACGAGATCGTCTCCCGCCTCGGCGTCACCCGCACCGTCGACGTGGTGTTCTCGGCTGAGGACGACGTCCGCGCCGCCGTGGCCGATGCCGGAGCGGTGGACCCGGCATCGGGGCACCTCGACGGCATGGTGCGGCCGGTCAGTTGCGTGCTCGTCGACGAGGCACAGTTCCTCACCCCGCACCAGGTGGACGACCTGCTCCGGGTCGCCGTGCTCGACGGCATCCCCGTGCTGGCGTACGGAATCCGCACCGACTTCCGGACCGAGGCGTTCCCCGGCAGCCGGCGTCTCCTCGAACTCGCGCACTCGCTCGAGGAGCTGAAGACCATCTGCCGCTGCGGGCGCAAGGCGGTCTTCAACGCCCGCAAGGTCGACGGCACCTTCGTGTTCGACGGCTCGCAGGTGGCGATCGACGGCGTCGACGTCGGGTACGAGTCCCTGTGCGCGAACTGCTACCTCACCGAATCCGGCGGCCGCCTGGACGGCGACCTCGGCTGACGCCCCGGACCGTCTGCCGGCCAGGAGGCGCGGTGCGGAGCCGCCCCGTGCCTCCCGTCGGAATGCCGGCGCGCTGGCGCGCGTTGGCGACCACATGAGCGACGCATCCGTGCACCTGTCCGTCCTCGACCTGGCGACCCGCGAGTACGGGCAGTCGAACACCGAGGCGCTGCAGGGCTCCATCGACATGGCGGTCCACGCCGAGCACCTCGGCTACGAACGCTTCTGGGTCGCCGAGCACCACGGCATGCCCGGCATCACCTCGTCGGCTCCGGCGGTCCTCCTGAGCGCCGTCGGCGCCGCCACGAGCACGATCCGCATCGGTTCCGGCGGCGTGATGCTGCCGAACCACGCGCCGCTCGTCGTCGCGGAGCAGTTCGGCACGCTGCGCGCCCTCTACGGCGACCGTGTCGACCTCGGACTCGGTCGCGCACCCGGCACCGACGGTGCGACGGCGATGGCGCTGCGCCGGACGGACCGTCTCGACGTCGACGACTTCCCGGAGCGTCTGGCCGACCTCATCGGGTTCTTCACCGGCATGGACGCCGCGAACCCGCTGGCCCGCATCCGCGCTGTCCCCGGGTACGGCGACGTCCCGGAGTTCTGGCTGCTCGGCTCCTCCGGCTACAGCGCCCAGGTGGCGGGTGCGCTCGGGATCTCGTTCGCGTTCGCGCACCACTTCGCGTCCGACAACACCGAGGCGGCGCTCGCGCTCTACCGCGACTCCTTCCGACCGTCCCGGTTCCGCTCGGAGCCGAACGCGCTCATCGGCGTGCAGGTCGTCACGGACGAGGACCCGGCCGTCATCGAGGAGCAGAGCGCTCCCGGGATGATCTCGTTCATCCGGATGCGGCAGGGCACCAAGCCCGAGCCCGTCTCGATGGAGGAGGCGCGCGCCTACGAGTTCAGCGACCTCGAGCGTCGCTTCATCGCCGCGCGCACGGAGCGGCAGGCCTACGGGAACGCCGATCAGGTCGCGGCGAAGATCAACGGGCTGCTGGAGTCCACGGGAGCGAACGGCGTCATCGTCGCGCCCGGCGCCGCGCAGGCCCGGTACCGGCACCAGGCGCTCGACGTGGTCGCGTCGCTGCACGAGGCGGGCCGTCTGGTCCGTCCGTCGGTCGCCGTCGGCTGACCGCGGGTCGGTCCTCGGACGCGTCGGTCGGTCCGCCGTCCGCGCGCGTCCGTCGGCCGTTCGCTCGTGTCTGCCGTCCGGTCGCGCCCGCGTCGTCGGACGGGAGGCTCGGTTCAGCCGAGTAGGCCGAGACGCGTCGCCGCCGCCACGGCTCCGACCCGACTCGTCACGTCGAGCTTCCGGAACACGTTGTAGACGTGCCGCTTCACCGTCCCGACCGCGAGGCCGAGCTCCGTGGCGATCTCGGCGTTCGAGCGCGCGGCGGCGATGAGACGCAGGACCTCGACCTCCCGGTCGCTCAGGGGTGAGCCGGCCCTGGCGTCCGTCACGACGTCCACCGGGAACGTCACCGGCGCCGCCGGTCCGGTGCTCGCACGGACGATGCGCTCGACGAGTTCACGGCTCGGGGTGTCCTTCGTCACGAAGTCGACGGCGCCCGCGTCGAGCAGCGCCCGGCGGAGCACGGCGTCGCGGTGCATGGTGAGCACCACGACGGCGATTCCCGGGTGGTTCCGCCGGACGGTCGCGATCGTCGTCCGCGCCGGGGGACCGTCGAGCTCGACGTCGAGGAGCAGCACGTCGATGGCGGCTGCCTCGGCGCCGTCGAGGACCTCGGACGGGCGCTCGCCGTGCGCGACGACGCGGATCGTCGGGACCGAGGACAGGATCGTCGCGAGTCCCTCGCGGAACAACCGGTGGTCGTCGACGATCGCCACGTGGGTGACGGCCGGGCTCACAGCGCGCCCTTCGGGACCACGAGCGTGACGGTCGTGCCGGTACCCGGTGTGCTCACGACGTCGAGCCGCGCTCCGATCAGCGCCGCGCGCTCGCGCATCGTCGACTGGCCGAGTCGACCGTCCGCGACGGCACCGGTGTCGAAGCCCGGCCCCTCGTCGGCGACGGTGACCTGCACCGCGTCGTCCCGCCAGTCGAACCGCACCCGGACGGCCGTCTCGTGCGCGTGCTTCCACCAGTTGGTCAGCGCCTCGAGCAGGATCGTCAGCGCCTCCTCGGCACGCCAGTTCACGAGGGTGTCCGGCGTGCCGTGCGAGTCGATCGTGACGAGCTCGCTCTCCGGGAAGAGATCGCGGACGTGTCGGGCGAGCGCAGCGTCGAGCAGGTCGTCGCCGACACGGGCGTGCAGGGCGACGGCGAGGTTCTGCACGTCGCCGAGGGCGCGGCGCAGCTGGGCGGCCGCGGCCTCGAGCTGCGCCGTGCGCTCGGGTGCCGGGGGATCGGTGAGGAGCGCGAGGTCGATGCGCTGGAGACCCGCGAGGATCCCGTGGGCGACACGGTCGTGCAGGTCGCGGGCGACGTGCGCGCGGGAGTCGAGGTTCGCCGTCGTGACGCGCTGCCGCAGCGCCTCGGTGTACGCGACCGCTCCCGCCGGGAACCGGCTCCAGATGCCCGCGTGCAGGGCTCTGGACGCCCGCAGGAGCTCATCGGGGGTGGCGGCGCCGACCTCGTCGACGAAGACCGGCAGGTACTCGTCGAAGAGCACCTCGGCGGCGAGCATCGCCCCAGCGGGGTGCTGCATGTGCTCGGCGTGCAGGGCGCCCGTCGCCAGGTGTTCGTCGGCGAGGAGCCCGTCGCTCGTCAGCGAGTGTTCCAGGCCCTCGGCGTACCGGCGGTGGGCGTCCGTGAGCATCGACGTGACGTTCTCGAGCAGACTCGCGGCCATCACCGGGTCGTCACGGAGTTCGGGGGTCATCGCCCCGATGCGGGCGACGACGGGGGCGAGGCGGTCGGGGATCTGCATGGCGCGATCAGGCTAGCGGTGTCCGTCGCTGCGCTCGGCGGTGGGCCGGGGGATGTGTCGCGGGACACACGCCCCGGTCGCGCCGGGGAACGACGAAGGCCGGCGAACGACGAAGGCCCGGGAACGACGAAGGCCCGGGAACGACGAAGGCCCGGGTCCGTGTGGACCCGGGCCTTCTGCTGTCGGGGTGACAGGATTTGAACCTGCGACCTCCTCGTCCCGAACGAGGCGCGCTACCAAGCTGCGCCACACCCCGAGGTGTGTCGGCCACTCCGCGGAGCGACCTGAAGCAGTCTAGCCGATGATCCGGGGTGCTCACGACCACACCCGTGCCGGCCGGGCGCGTCGCTCTCGGCGGCGTCGACGGGAGTGCGTCAGCCGGCGCGCGCCGTGAACGTGACGACGACGGCCTCCGGGCGGCAGGCGAACCGCACCGGGGCGTAGATCGACGTCCCGAGTCCGGCGGACACCTCGAGCCAGGCCCAGTGCGTCCGCTCCTGCCAGCGGTGCAGACCGCTGGCGTACTGCCGGGGGAGGTCGCAGTTCGTGACGAGTGCCCCGACCCCGGGGACGGCGACCTGGCCACCGTGCGTGTGTCCGGCGAAGACCACGTCGGCACCCTGCCGGACGAACGCGTCGAGCACCCGGCGGTACGGGGCGTGCGTCACCCCGATCGCGACCGGAGCCGGACCGTCCTCGTCCTCGGACCAGGGCACCTCGCTGCGCATCTCGTCGACGTTCGTCGGCAGCAGGTCGAGACGGTCCCAGTCGCGGTGCGCGTCGGACGTGCCGAACAGCTCGAAGCGGGAACCGCGGACCTCGATGGCGTGGGCCTTGTCGTTGAGGTCGAGCCAGCCGAGCGACTCGAAGAACGCGGTCTGGCGTTCGACGTCGAGGTCGACCGGTCGTGCCTTCGCGTGCAGTCGGCTCGGGCCGCCGAAGTACTTCAGCGGGTTCCGGGGGGAGGGGCCGTAGAAGTCGTTCGACCCGTACACGAACGCGCCGGGGATCCCGCGGAGGGGCTCCAGGGCGTACTCGACCGCGGCGTTGGCGGTCTCGTGGCCGAGGTTGTCGCCGGTGTTGACGACGAAGTCGGGCTCGACGAGGCTGAGATCCCGCAACCACTGCTGCTTGTCCGCCTGCCACGGCGCCATGTGGATGTCCGACAGGTGCAGGACGACGACGTCGCGGGATCCCGGGGGGAGGACCGGGACGGTCTCCCAGCGGATGCCGAAGCGCCGGCGCTCCACCAGGGTGCCCCAGGCCGCGGCGCCGACACCGACCGCTGCCGTCGCCGCGAGGGTGCCGAGGGTCGTGCGCCCGCGGGTCACTTGCAGTCCTTCGGCGCCTTGCCGTCCTTCTCGCCGAAGAGCTTGAGGGTGATCCCGGTGGCCTTCGCCGTGTTCGTGCCGGCGCCGGGGTCGACGCTCGACACGGTGCACTGGTTCTTGCCGTTGCCGGGGTCGAACTGGTCGGAGACGTTCACGGTGCCGAACCCGGCGCCGTTCAGCGTCGAGCGGGCGTCCCCGAGTGCCTTCCCGGCGACCTCGGGCACCGTGGCCTGCGAGCCGTCAGTCGTGTACACGGTGACGCTCGAGCCCTTCGACAGGAGCGAGCCCTCCGCCGGCGACGTCGAGGAGACCGTGCCCGCTGTGCCGCCCCCGGCCTGCGCGCCGCCGTCGACGTAGGTCAGGCCGGCGGACTGCACGATCGAGCGAGCCTCGTCGGTGGTCTTGCCCGCCAGACCCGGAACGGCGATGCTGTTGCCGCGGATCGCGGTCTGCGACGGCTTCGGGAAGGCCTCACCCGGGTACATCTGGTTGATCGGGGTCATCGCCTGCTTCCAGACGTTCGCACGAGCAGTCGCGTACGCGCCACCGCCCGCTCCGCTCGAGTAGCGGCGGAGGTTGACCTTGCCGCCGTCCCAGTTGCCCTGCCAGTACGCCGTGGCGACCTTCGAGCTCGCCCCGACGAGCCAGATCTGCTCCGCCTGGTCGGTGGTGCCCGTCTTGGCGAACATCGGCGTGCCATCGGCGGTCTGCGCGCCCACCGCGGTGCCGTACTGGATCGTGCCCTGCATCGCGAACGCGGCGGTCGCGGCGACGCTCGGGTCGAGGACCTGCTTGCACTCCTTGGGCTGGCCGCCCAGGCTCTTGCCGTTCGCGTCGGTGATGTTGTCGATCGCGATCGGCTTGCAGTACGTGCCGTTGTTCGCGACGGTCGCGTACGCCGAGGCCATGGTCATCGGCGCGATGGTGTTCGTCCCGAGGATCGAGGACGGGTAGGAGTTCAGCTCGGTCTTCTCGTCGGCCGAGTGGACGCCGAGGTCCATGGCGGTCTGGCGGATGTCGCAGAGGTCGAGCTTCGCCGCCATCGAGGCGAAGGCCGCGTTCACCGAGAGCGCCGTCGCCTTGGCGACCGTGTAGTCGCCCTTCTCACCGGGGCTGTCGTTCTTCGGGCCGTAGCTGGTGTAGTCCGTTGCGCCACACTGCTTCCAGCGGGTGATGTTGTGCGGCGTGCCGTTCACGACCTCGTTCAGGCCGTGGCCGTCCTTGAGCCAGTCGAGCAGCGTGAACAGCTTGTACGTCGAACCGGTCTGGAACCCGCCCGACCCGCCGTACTCCTTGTCGACGCTGTAGTTGAGCGACGTCGCGGTCGGCGGCGACTGCAGCGACTGGTCGAAGTCCCGGTTCTGGGCCATCGTCAGGATGCGGCCGGTCGAGGCCTCGATCGAGTTCATCGTCGCGCCGAGCTGGAAGCGCGTCTCGGTGTTCGGGTCGTACTTGTTCAGCAGGTCCTTCTGCTGGTTGTTCAGGTCGAGGTTCAGCGTCGTCTGGACGGTGTAGCCGCCGTTCCGCCACGCGGCGTTGCGGTCCTTCTCGGACCCGCCGAGCTGCGACATCTGCTTGACGACCTTGACCGCGTAGTCGCAGAAGAACTGTGCGCCGTTGCCCGCCGCGGCCTTGCAGCCCTGGTTCGGTGCCGTCAGGTGCACGTAGTCGGCCGGCTTCGAGGCGATCGCCGCGTCGAACTGTTCCTTCGTCAGGTGCTTCTGGGCGTACATCGACTTGAGGATGACGTCGCGACGCGCCACGTTGGCGTCGTAGTACTTCGGGTCCGACAGGTTGCGGCTGTTCGGGGACTGCACGATCGCGAGGATCGAGGCGGCCTCCTGCGGGGTGAGGTCGGTCGCGCTCTTGTTGTAGTAGTGCTGCGCGGCGGCCTGCACGCCGTACGTCTGGTCGCCGAAGTAGGCGATGTTGAGGTACCCGGTCAGGATCTCCTGGTGCGAGTACTTCTTCGCCAGTCCGATCGCGAGCTTCATCTCCTCGAGCTTGCGGGGGATGGTCTGCTCGACGGCGTCGTTGTAGGCCTTGGTCCGCTCTTCTTCGGTCGGGAGCTCGAGGGCCTGCTGCATCTTGATGTTGCGGACGAGCTGCATCGTCAGCGTCGACCCACCGCCGGATTCGCCGAGCCCGCCGGCGAGCGAGCCCACGCCGGCACGCACGAGCGAGGTCATGTCGACGCCGCCGTGCTCGTAGAAGCGCTTGTCCTCGCCGTCGATGGCCGCGTTCTTCAGCTGGTCGCTGATCTGGTCGAACTTCAGCTCCTGGCGGTTCTGGTCGTAGACCGTCGCCAGGTGCACGGGCTGACCGCCCTGGTACGCGAGCACCTCGTTGCGCTGCGGCAGGTCACCGATCTCGATGTACTCCGGCAGGGACTCGAACACGCCGATCGTCGAGGTCGTCGTGACACCCGCGACGGCGATCGCCGGGGTGACGCCGATCGTGACCAGGAGTCCGGCGAGCGCGCTGAAACCGACGAATCCGACGAAGGCGCCGACTGCAGAGACGGGCTTGGTCCGCGAGGCAGACGTCTTCTGGGCAGACATAGGATGCAGCCTAAACGACACCTCGGACTGAAAGGCTGGCAAGGAACCGCATGACTCGCTGGGAATACCTCACGACGCCCTTGATCATCCACAACACCACCGCCATCCTCAACAACTTCGGCGACGAGGGCTGGGAGCTGGTGCAGGTCGTCACCGGTCCCGAGGGGGGCCTGGTCGCGTACCTGAAGCGTCCGAAGGCCGACGCGTGAGCGTCGCCGAGCGCCTCGACGAGCTCGGGCTGACGATCCCCGCGGTCGCCGCGCCCGTCGCCGCGTACGTGCCGGCGGTGGTCACCGGGCAGTACGTGTACACGGCCGGCCAGCTGCCGGTCGTCGACGGTGCGCTGCCCGTGACGGGCAAGGTCGGTGCCACCGTGGACGCCGAGACCGCGACCGCGCAGGCGCGCCAGGCAGCGCTCAACGCGCTGGCCGCCGTGCAGTCCGTCGCCGGCTCGCTCGACCGCGTCGCCCGCGTCGTCAAGGTCACGGTCTTCGTCGCCTCCGACCCCGCATTCACCGGGCAGCCCGGCGTCGCGAACGGCGCATCGACCCTGGTCGGCGACGTCTTCGGCGAGGCCGGCGTCCACGCGCGGAGCGCGGTGGGCGTCGCGGTGCTCCCGCTGGACGCACCGGTCGAGGTCGAGCTGGTGGTGGAGCTGACCGCCTGACGGGCGTTCCCCCGTCTGCCAGACGTGATGAGGGCCTCCAGTCCGTACTGACTGGAGGCCCTCATCACGTTCCGCGGACTACATGAGTTCCGCGATGGTCGCCATGATCGTCGGGTCGGCCAGCGTGGTCGTGTCGCCGATCCGGCGGCCCTCGGCCGCGTCGCGGAGGAGGCGGCGCATGATCTTGCCGGATCGCGTCTTCGGCAGCTCGGGCACGATGACGATCTGTCGGGGCTTCGCGATCGCGCCGATGCGGGTGCCGACCCAACCACGCAGCTCGGCGGCGACGGCGTCGCGGTCGACACCGTCGGCGGCCTCGGTGGTCAGGATCACGAACGCCACGATCGCCTGCCCCGTCGTCTCGTCGGCGGCGCCGACGACGGCTGCCTCGGCCACGCCCTCGTGTCCGACGAGTGCCGACTCGATCTCCGCGGTGGACAGCCGGTGACCGGAGACGTTCATCACGTCGTCGACCCGGCCCTGCACCCAGATGTCGCCCTGTCCGTCGAGCCGTGCGCCGTCGCCGGCGAAGTAGCGGCCCGGGAAGCGGTCCCAGTACGTCTCGACGAAGCGGTCCGGGTCCCCCCAGATGCCGCGCGCCATCGACGGCCACGGTTCCGTGATCGTCAGGTAGCCGCTCTCGCCGGGGTCGGCGCGGTGCCCGTCCTCGTCGACGATCTCGGCAACGATGCCGGGCAGCGGGGTCTGCGCTGCTCCGGGCTTGAGCTTCGTGACGCCGGGGAGCGCCGAGATCATGATCGCGCCGGTCTCGGTCTGCCACCACGTGTCGACGATCGGGGTGCGGTCGTGTCCGATGACCTGCCGGAACCAGTGCCACGCCTCGGGGTTGATCGGTTCGCCGACGCTGCCGAGCAGACGGAGTGACTCGAGGCTGCGGGCGTCGGGGACCTGGCGTCCGCCCTTCATCGCGGCGCGGACCGCGGTCGGTGCCGTGTAGAGGACGGTGACGCCGTACGCGTCGACGACGTCCCACCAGCGGCCGGGCTCCGGCTCGTCCGGGGTGCCCTCGTAGAGCACCTGCGTCACGCCGTTCGCGAGCGGGCCGTACACGACGTAGGTGTGCCCGGTGATCCAGCCGATGTCGGCCGTGCACCAGTAGACGTCCTTGCCGGGGTGGATGTCGAACACGTTGCGGTGCGTGTAGGCGGCCTGGGTCAGGTACCCGCCGGACGTGTGGACGATGCCCTTCGGCTTCCCGGTGGTGCCGGACGTGTAGAGGACGAAGAGCGGGTTCTCAGCCGGGAAGGCCTGCGCCTCGTGCTCGGGGGCGGCCTGCGCGAACGCGTCGTGCCACCAGAGGTCACGGTCATCGTCCCAGGCGATCTCGTTGCCGCCGCGCTTGACGACGACCACGTGCTCGACACTGTCGGTGCCCTCGCCCTGCAGGGCCTCGTCGACCGCGGGCTTCAGCGGCGCCACGGCACCGCGGCGCCAGCCGCCGTCGGCGGTGACGACGAGCTTCGCGCCGGCGTCCTCGATGCGGGCGCGGAGGCTCTCGGCGCTGAACCCGCCGAAGACGACCGAGTGCACCGCGCCGATCCGTGCGACGGCGAGCATCGTCACGACGGCCTCGGGGATGAGCGGCATGTAGACGACGACGCGGTCGCCCCGCGTGACGCCGAGCGACTCGAGCATGTTCGCGGCACGCTGGACGTCGGCCGTCAGCTCCGCGTAGGTGATCCTTCGGGTGTCGCCGCGGGCGCCCTCGAAGTGGATCGCCACGCGGTCGCCGTTGCCGGCCCGGACGTGGCGGTCGAGGCAGTTCTCCGCGACGTTGAGGGTGCCGTCGGCGAACCACGACGCGAACGGAGCTGCCGACCAGTCGAGCGTCTGCGTGAACGGCGTCCGCCAGTCGAGGAGTTCACGGCTCTGGTCCGCCCAGAAGGCCTCGCGGTCCCGCGCGGCGGCCTCGTGCAGGCGCTCGTCGGCGACGGCGTCCGCGACGAAGTCCGCGGGCGGCGGGAAGGTGCGGTCGTCGTGTCGTTCGTCGACGTTGGTCGGAGTGGACATCGAGGTCCTTTCGCGTCGTTGCGTCCGGGGTGCAGTCGGAGACTACCCCTCGCCCACGACTCGTCGCGCCCGCGCCGACACGGTGTTCCGCTCGGCGCGGGGCCGGCCTCGTCCACGTGCCACCGGTGCCGTCGTCCACTCGGCGCGTCGGGGTTGCCCGGGACACGTCGATGTGGGGTACAGTGGTTCCTGCCGGACTCGTTTCCGGCGGCATCGGATCGGATTCCCCCCAATCCTCCGTTGTCATGGCGGCACCTGTTCCCCCCAACCGGTGCCGCCTCTTCTTTTTCCCCGACCGGTCCGGCGTGCAGCGTCGCCCGACGGACCGGCCGGGCTCCGGGGGATCGGCGCAGGTATGCGGAACGGTGGACAGACCGGTCCACGCGCTCGCGCTCCGTGACCGCTCGGTTGCGGAGCGATCGGACGGCCCGCAGGTCGGCCCGCGCTTCCGCCCGTTCCCGGACGCCGGCGCGGACGGTCGAGGACGCGGTCCGGGGTACGTGGAATGTGTTCGGGGGACAAAACTGCGCACTGGTGGTGATGACAACACACTGTCCCCACGTCGTCGACCGCCTGCTCCGGGGCGACCAGGGGGTTCTACCGTTCCCGGATGCACCGCCACAGCGCCGCGACTCCGCCCTTCATACCGGGCTCGACCCTGCCGCGTCGTGCCCGCCACGGGGTCGACCCGTTCGAGTTCGAGGAACTCACCCCCTTCGTCACCGACGACTCGGTCACCGACGTCCTGGTGAGCGGCGGCGTCGGGGTGTGGCTCGACCGCGGTGACGGGCTCGTCGACGCCGGGATCGTCCTCGCCGAGGAGCGCACCAGGGAACTCGCGACGCGGCTCGTCGCCGTCGGCGGACGACACGTCGACGAGACCACTCCGGTCGCCGACGTCCGACACGGCGACGGCGTGCGCGTGCACGTCGTCCTCGCACCGGTCGCCGTCCGCGGGACGGCACTGTCCGTCCGGTTGCCACGTGGAGCGCCGCCGACCCTCGACGCACTCGAGCAGAGCGGCACCTTCGACCGCATCCCGAGGAGCGTCGTCGCCGACGCGGTCCGCCTGCGCCGCAACGTGCTGGTCTCCGGAGCGACGGGCAGCGGGAAGACAACGCTCCTGGCCGCGATGCTCGCCAGCGTGCCCGACGACGAGCGCATCGTGACGATCGAGGACCTCGCCGAGCTCCGGATCCACCACCCCCACGTCGTCGCACTCGAGGCACGACAGGCCAACGCGGAGGGGGTCGGCGACATCGGACTCGACCGCCTCGTCCGCGAGTCCCTCCGGATGCGTCCCGACCGGATCGTCGTGGGGGAGTGCCGTGGCGGTGAGGTCCGGGAGCTGCTCTCCGCGCTCACCACCGGACACGACGGCGGTGCGGGCACCGTGCACGCCAACGGGCTCGACGACGTCCCGGCCCGGCTCGAAGCCCTCGGCGCGCTCGCCGGGCTCGGTCCGACCGTGTTGGCACGCCAAGCGGTGAGCGCCTTCGACCTCGTGCTGCACATGCAGCGGCGGCGCGGGCTCCGGCGACTCGTGGCTGCCGGGAGGCTCGGGCTGGACCATGCGGACCGGCTGTCCGTGGAGCCGGTGGTCACCGCTGCGGCGCGGCGCCGGTGAGCGCACCGGCCGACGGGGAGACGCTGCACCTGGCCCGGCTGCTGGACCGCGTCGCCGTCCTGGTGGCGTCGGGTGTGCCGCCGCCGCGCGCCTGGACACTCGCCGGGCCGGTGCCCCGTGGTCCGGCGCGGGAGGACGTCGCGGTCGTCGTCGCCGTCGCTCGGCAGACCGGCGCCCCGGTCGCTCCGACACTGCATGCACTCGCGGCGGCGGTCCGGCGCACGGCGGCGGCGGACCGTGCCGTCCGCGTCGCGCTCGCCGGACCGCGGACCAGCGCGAACGTGGTGCTCGCCCTGCCGCTCCTGGGAGCGGGGCTCGGGGCGACGTGGGGTGTCGACTCGGTCGAGGTGCTGACGTCGTCCCCGATCGGATGGGCGTGCTGTGCTGCCGCAGCCCTGCTCGTGGCGGTCGGCCGGGTCTGGACCAGGCGACTCGTCGACGCGGCGAGCCCGAGCGGGCGCATCCCGGGCGTCCTGCTCGACGCCTGGGCGGTGGCGCTCTCCGGCGGCGGGTCCTGGTCGGGTGCGGCCGAGGTGGTCCGTGGCGCCACGGACGGTCGGCCCGCAGCGGAGATCGAGGGAGACCGCCTGCGCGAGGTGCTCGACCTCGCCCGTCGCGCCGGCGTCCCCGCGGCGACCCTGCTGCGGCACGCGGCGGAGGACCTCCGTGACGACGTCGCCGCCGAGGCCCTCGCCACGGCGGAGCGCCTCGGCGTGCGGCTCGTCGTGCCGCTCGGGATGTGTGTGCTGCCGGCGTTCGTCCTGATCGGGGTGGTGCCCGTCGTCGTCGGGATCCTGTCCTCCACCGTGCCGGGTGTGCCGTGAGCTCTCCACGGAGACCGCGCTGCCGTCTCCGGTGCGGGCGTCGGATCGCGAAGCTGGTCGCACCGATCAGTTCCCGACAGGAAGGACACCACCATGACCGATCGATCGACACCGTCGTCCGCACCGGGTGCTCGCCTCGCAGCCCGGCTCCGCGACGACCGGGGCTCGGCCACCGCGGAGTACGCCGTCGTCATCCTCGCCGCCGTCGCCTTCGCCGGGGTGCTCGTGGCGGTGATGCGCTCCGGAGAGGTCCAGACGATCCTCACCGACCTCGTCCGCGGTGCGCTCTCCCTCTGATGTCCGCCGGTCTGCTGCTCGACGACGACGCCCGACGCCCCGTGCCGATCGCGGGTCGGTCACGGTGGAGTTCGCCGTCGTGCTGCCGGCGGTCGCCGTCGTGCTGGCCCTGGCGATCGCCGGGGTCGCGCTCGTCGATGCGCAGGGGCGCCTCCAGGTGGCGGCGGCGACCGCGGCTCGGGCCTACGGGCGGGACGACCCCGCTGCCGCGCGGGCGGCCTTCGACGACACCGCACCGGATGCCACCATGAGCGTGACCCGGCAGGACCATGTCGTGTGTGTCGTCGCCGAGCGCCGTCCAGGTACGGGGCCGTTGGCGGCCGTGACCGTCCGGAGTCGAGCGTGCGCGGCGACCGCCGGTCGGTGAGCGGCCTGCCATCGGGTGTCCCTCCGCTACGTCCGGAATCTCCGCCAGGTGTGGGGTCCCCGCCCCGTGCGGGGTCGTCGGAGCGGGGATCGGCGACGGTCCTGCTCGTCGCCGTCCTCGCCGTGACGATGGTCGCGGTCGGAGCCGTGCTGGCTGCCGCCGGCGCCCGGGTCGGGTCCGTCCGTGCGGCGTCGGCGGCGGACGCGGCAGCGCTCGCCGGTGCCGCCGCCGTCGTCGGGCTCGTGCCAGGCGGTCCGTGCGCCGCCGCAGCACGGGTCGCCCGGGCCAACGGCACGGACCTCGTCGCGTGTGCTGTGCGCGGCGCAGTCGTCTGGGTCGTGGTCTCGGTCGCCGCCGGACCCGTCACCCTCCACCGCTCGGCGGTGGCCGGTCCGGCACCGGTCCCTCCCGAAGCGCACGACCGGGCATCGTCCCGGTGGGCATCACCGCCACTGTGTGTATGGTGTGGCTGTCGGCCCGCCGGTCATCGATGTCCCGGTCGACCCGGACGCGTCCGCGTCCCAGGGCCGACAGCACCATCGATCAAGGAGTCACGTGCCAGGCACGAAGAAGCTCGTGATCGTCGAGAGCCCCGCGAAGGCGAAGACGATCGCGCAATACCTCGGTGACGGATACGAAGTCCAGGCGTCAGTCGGACACATCCGGGACCTCATCGAGCCCAAGAACCTCCCGCCCGAGCTCAAGAAGGGCTCCGTCGGCAAGTTCTCGGTCGACGTCGACAACGGGTTCGAGCCGTACTACGTCGTCTCCGACGCGAAGAAGAAGACCGTCGCCGAACTCAGGCGCGCCCTGAAGGACGCCGACGAGCTCTACCTCGCAACTGATGAGGACCGCGAGGGCGAGGCCATCGCGTGGCACCTCCTGCAGGTGCTCAAGCCGAAGGTGCCGGTCAAGCGCATGGTGTTCCACGAGATCACCAAGGAGGCGATCCAGCGTGCGCAGGAGGCCACCCGTGAGCTCGACACGGCGCTCGTCGACGCGCAGGAGACCCGCCGCATCCTCGACCGTCTCTACGGCTTCGAGGTGTCCCCGGTGCTCTGGCGGAAGGTCGGACCCGGACTGTCCGCCGGCCGCGTCCAGTCGGCGGCGACGCGTCTGGTCGTCGACCGCGAGCGCGAGCGCCTGGCGTTCGTCTCGGCGAACTACTGGGACCTGACGGCGCGCTTCGAGAAGGTCGGCGAAGGTGCGTTCTCCGCACGGATCGCCCGGGTGCAGGGCACGCGGGTCGCTTCGGGCCGCGACTTCGACGACCGCGGAACGACGACCTCGGACGCCGTCGTCCTCGACGAGGCATCGGCCACGACCCTCGCCTCGGTGCTCGAGCGTGCTGGCGATGCCGTCGTCCGCAGTGTCGACTCGAAGCCGTACACGCGTCGTCCCGCTGCGCCGTTCACCACGTCGACGCTGCAGCAGGAGGCGGCGCGCAAGCTCCGGTTCTCGGCGCGCCAGACGATGAGCGTCGCGCAGTCGCTGTACGAGAACGGCCACATCACCTACATGCGAACCGACTCCGCGTCGCTGTCGCAGCAGGCGGTCACCGCGGCCCGGAAGCAGGCCGCCGACCTCTACGGCGCCGAGACGGTGCCGGACAAGCCCCGCAGCTACGCGGGCAAGAGCAAGAACGCCCAGGAGGCGCACGAGGCCATCCGCCCCGCAGGTGACACCTTCCGCACGCCGTCGCAGATGGAGAAGGTGCTCCGCGGCAACGACTGGAAGCTCTACGACCTGATCTGGAAGCGCACGGTCGCGTCGCAGATGGCGGACGCCAAGGGCTCGACCGCATCGGTGGTGCTCGGCATCACCTCGACGGAGTCCGTCGAGGGCCTCGCGTCGACGGCGAACGGGACGGACGTCGAGTTCACCGCGTCGGGCACGGTCATCACGTTCCGTGGCTTCCTCAACGCCTACGAAGAGGGCCGTGACGAAGAGCGGCACGACGCCGCCGCGAACAGTGCGGACGCCAAGCTCCCGGCGATGGCCGAGGGCGACCACCTCGGTGTCGACGACGTGGAGGCGAAGGGGCACGACACCTCGGCGCCGCCGCGCTACACGGAGGCGAGCCTGGTCAAGACGCTCGAGGAGCTCGGCATCGGCCGTCCCTCGACGTACGCCGCCATCATCTCGACCATCGTGGACCGCGGCTACGTGACCCCGCGCGGCACCTCGCTCGTGCCGAACTGGATCGCCTTCAGCGTCGTGCGGCTGCTCGAGGACTACTTCGGTGACCTCGTGCAGTACGACTTCACGGCGGAGATGGAGAACGACCTCGACCGCATCGCGAGCGGCGACGAGGACCGTGTCGACTGGCTGAACGGGTTCTACTTCGGCGGTGGTGACCAGCGCGGGCTCCGCACGGTCATCGACAACCTCGGCGAGATCGACGCGCGGGAGATCAACTCCGTCGAGCTCTCGCCCGGGCTCACGCTGCGCATCGGGCGCTACGGGCCGTACATCGAGACCCCGAGCGACGACCCGGAGAAGCCCCGCCGGGTCAACGTCCCCGAGGACCTCGCCCCCGACGAGCTCACCGCCGAGAAGGCACGCGAACTCGTGGAGGCGCCCGTGGTCGGCGACCGCGTCGTCGGCATCAACCCGGACTCCGGGAAAGAGGTCCTGGCGAAGGACGGCCGGTTCGGTCCGTACGTCACGGAGCGCACGCCGGAACCCGAGCCCACGGTCGACCCCGCCACCGGTGAGGTCCTGAGCGCCGAGGGCGGCGTGAGCACCACCACCGCGACGGCCACGGCGACGAAGGCGGAGCCCGCGACCAAGGCCAAGAAGACGACGAAGAAGGCGGCCGCGCCGAAGGAGCGCACCGCGTCCCTCTTCAAGTCGATGGACCCGCAGACCGTCGACCTCGAGACCGCGCTGAAGCTGCTCGACCTGCCGCGCACGGTCGGGGTCGACCCGGAGTCCGGCGACGAGATCACCGCGCAGAACGGTCGCTACGGGCCCTACCTCAAGAAGGGGACGGACACCCGGACGCTCCCGAGCGAGGACGCGATCTTCGACGTCGACCTCCCGGGCGCGCTCGAGCTGTTCGCGCAGCCGAAGTACGGCGCCAAGCGTGCCGCGAGTGCCGCGCTCAAGGAGTTCGACGCCGACCCGGTCTCCGGCAAGCCGATCAAGATGAAGGACGGCCGGTTCGGTCCCTACGTCACCGACGGCGAGACGAACGCGACCATCCCGCGCGGCGAGGAGGTCGACGCGGTCGACTTCGAACGCGCCGTCCAGCTGCTCGCCGACAAACGTGCGAAGGGCCCGGTCAAGAAGAAGACCACGACCAGGCGCGCGCCCGCGAAGAAGAAGTGACCGGTCGGTTCATCACGCTCGAGGGCGGCGACGGCGCAGGGAAGACCACCCAGGCCGAGCTGCTCACCGAGTGGCTCGAGGAGAACGGGCGGACCGTCGTCCGCACCCGCGAGCCCGGGGGGACCGACTTGGGCCTCCGCATCCGCGCGATGGTCCTGCACGAGCGCGGGCACGTCGAGCCCCGGGCCGAGGCGCTCCTGTACGCGGCCGACCGCGCCCACCACGTGGAGACGGTCGTCCGCCCGGCGATCGCGCGCGGCGACGTCGTGCTGCAGGACCGCTACATCGACTCCTCGGTCGCCTACCAGGGCGTGGCTCGCGGACTCGGGGCCGATCAGGTCAGGAGCGTCTCGGACTGGGCGGCGGACGGACTCGTCCCGGACCGGACCGTGCTGCTCGACCTCGACGTCGCCGAGGGCCGGGCGCGTGTCGCGGCGGCGCGCGGGGACGTCTTCGACCGCCTGGAGTCCGAGGCCGCCGCGTTCCACGACTCGGTCCGTGCCGCGTTCCTCGCGATGGCCGCCGACGAGCCGGAGCGGTTCCTCGTCGTCGACGCCGGTGCTCCCGCCGACGACGTCCAGCTGGCCATCCGCCGCGCCCTCGGGCCTCTCGTTGGGATCGCGCAGTGACCGTGGACGGATGCCCGACCAGGACCGGCGCACGATGACGCCCGCGTCGGTGGCGCCTGACAGGATGACGCCGTGAGCGTGTGGGACGGCCTGACCGGGCAGGAAGAAGCGGTCGCTGCCCTGCGCAGTGCCGCCGAGGCACCCGACGGCACCGGGGGCATGACCCATTCGTGGCTGATCACCGGCCCGCCCGGATCCGGACGCTCGAACGTCGCGACGGCGTTCGCCGCGGCGCTCGTCGGGTCCGGTCCGGACGACGACCACACCCTCCGGCAGATCACCGCGCACACCCACCCCGACGTCTCGGTCCTCACGACGCAGCGGGTCATCATCACCATCGACGAGATCCGACAGCTCGTGACGTCGTCGTACTACTCGCCGTCGGTCGGACGGTGGCGGGTCGTCATCATCGAGGACGCCGACCGCATGACGGAGCGCACCTCGAACCTGCTGCTGAAGGCGCTCGAGGAGCCGCCGACGCGGACGGTGTGGATCCTGTGCGCCCCGAGCGAGGCCGACCTCCTGCCGACCATCCGGTCCCGCGTCCGCTCGGTCCGGCTCCGCGTCCCGGGCATCGAGTCCGTCGCCGACCTCATCGTCGCTCGCACCGGCGTCGACCGGACGCTGGCCCTGGACGCCGCCCGGCAAGCGCAGAGCCACATCGGGATGGCGCAGCGCCTCGCCACCAGTGCGGACGCCCGTGACCGCCGTCGGCGCACGCTGCAGACCGTGCTCGGCATCCGGAGCGTCGGCGAGGCCGTGACCGCCGCGGCGGAACTCCTCGCCGTCGCCGACGAGGACGCCAAGGCCATCACCCAGCAGCGCGACGCCGAGGAACGCGACGCCGCGCTGCGGTCGCTCGGTGTCGAACCCGGCGGAACCGTGCCGCCGGCGCTCCGCTCGCAGCTCCGGGCGATGGAAGAGGACCAGAAGCGCCGGGCGACCAGGAGCCTGCGGGACGGCCTCGACCGCATCCTCGTCGACGTCTCGTCGCTGTACCGCGACCTGCTGCTCATCGGTCTGGGCGCACCGGGGGAGCCGGTGAACCTCGCGATGAAGGACGAGCTCGACCGGGCGACGGCGTCGGTGCCGCCCGCCGCCGCGCTCGAGATCCTCGACGCGATCGCCCTCGCACGGCAGCGCATCGCCGCGAACGTGGCGGCGCTCCTGGCGCTCGAGGCCATGCTCGTCACCCTGGTCCGCGCGGTCCGCTGACCCGGAGACGACCGCGCTGCCCGCCCGCTGACGGTCGGGCGTGGGAGAATCGCCCCATGCCCGAAGCAGAACCCGGCCTGCGGGAACGGAAGCGACGCGCCACCCGCCTGGCGATCCAGCAGGCTGCCCTGCGCATCGCGGCCGAGGACGGCCTCGCCGCGGTCACCGTCGACGAGATCTCCCGCCGGGCCGACATCTCGCCCCGGACGTTCTTCAACTACTTCCCGAGCAAGGAGCAGGCACTCCTCGGCGAGGACCCCACCCTGCCGCACGACGACGTCGTCGACGCGTTCGTCGGTGGCGGCCCGTCCGGGGACCTGCTCGCGGACATCGGCACGCTGCTCGTCCACTCGACACAGTCGCTGATCGAGGAGCGTGGGCTCATCGAGGAACGGCAGCAGGTGCTCCGCGCGAACCCCGAGCTCTTCAGCCAGCGGATGGCGTCGATGAAGGAGTTCCAGGCCGGGCTCGAGGGCGTGATCACCCGTCGCCTCACGAACGACGACCCGGCCTTCGCCGAGGACGAGGTCGCGCTCCGCCGACGCGCCAGACTCGCGTCACTGGTCTCCCTCGCAACGCTCCGACACGCCTGGTGGGAGTGGTCCGACTCACCGGCCGAGTCCCACCTGGTGGACGACCTGCAGCGGTCGTTCGACGAGCTCGGCGCGCTCGTTTCGCGCTCGCTCGTCTGAACCTGTATAGTTGTGACCCGTGCCGCTCCGGGAACGGAGCGTCCGCCGCCTTAGCTCAGTCGGTAGAGCGATTCACTCGTAATGAATAGGTCGTCGGTTCGATTCCGACAGGCGGCTCCCCGAAACCCCCTTGTTCCCGCGGAACAAGGGGGTTCTCCCGTTCCACGGGCCGTCGTCGCCAGCTCCGAACCGGTGCGTACCGCGTGTGGCATGCTGGGACGACCGGCGGCCATCCCGTCGGTCGTCGGTGGGGACGAGGGGGACACATGGGGGCGATCGAGTTCGACGACGCCGCGGCGAGCAACCTGGAGACGGCTGCTGGGTCGGCGGCGGACCGGCTCCGCGGACAGAGCGGTACACGTCGCGCCGCCGCGGACGACGCATCGACGGACTTCTCCGGCGCGTACGCGGACCGGTTCGCTGCCGCGGCGCTCGCCGAGTCGACGGATCGTCCGAAGCTCGCATCCGTGCTCTCGGACCTCCGTTCGCAGGTCCGGACCGTCGCGGCCGAGGCCGAGCGTGAGCGGAAGCGGCTCGCGGACCACGCCGCGTGGGAGGCCCGCGACCAGGCTCGTCGGGTGGCGGTGGCCGCCGACACGGTGCACGCCGTGACTGCGTGGGGCGAGGGCCTGCTGGACCCGCAGCCGCCGGACACGCCGATCCGTCCGACGCCGATCGACGCGTCGTTCTCGCCGCAGGAGCGGAGCAGGTCAGCCGGCGGCGGGACCAACGGTCGGAGTTCCGCTGACCCGAGTCGGCTGCGGTCGTTCGCCAGGGAGTCGCGGGCTGCGGACACCGCCGCGAACGAGGAGCTCCATCAGCTCCAGACCGCGTGGTCGACCTTCGTCGCCACCTGTGGTTGGGCACCCGTCGACAGCGCCACGTTCCTCGGCGGCTTCGAGCGACTGCTGACCGAGAACGCGGCTGATGCAGCGTGGGCCGACCAGATCGCGGATGCGTTCGACCGGGCCGGGGGCGGTCACTCCGTCGCGGACGCCGCGCTCGACATCGTGCTGTCCGGCGCCCTCCCGACGGCGCTCCGCGACCTGCTGGCCGCCGGGCTGTCGCCGAGCGAGGTCGCTTCGCGGTGGGGTGCGCTGGACTGGGCGGGCGGGAGCCCCGACGACGTCGCCGACCTCAAGGCCCTGCCGCTGGCGGTCCTCGCGCAGATCGGGAACCTCGAGGGGACGCCGTACTGGGCCCGCGGCGTCGCCAACCGAGCCGTGCTCGACGCTCGCCTCGCCGCCGCCGAGCGGAACCACGGCCCCGACCTCCCGGCGCTCCGTGACATCACGGCGACGCTCGACGACAAGACCCACCCAGGACCCGGCCGGACGCTGATCTCCCTCACGACCGATTCGCCGCCGCTCGCCGCGATCTCGATCGGGAACCTCGACACGGCGACGAACGTCACGTGGGCGATCCCGGGGATGGGGTCGAGCACGGAGAAGATGTCCGACTGGACCGATGCCGCGCAGAACGTCTACAACGAGCAGGCGACCGTGCACGGCGACCCGAACCACGCCGTCGTGGCGTGGATGGGGTACAAGGCGCCACCGATCCCGGGCAACGGGAACGTGGACCTCGGCGTGTTCCACTCCGACTACGCCGAGAAGGGCGCCGACCACCTCGCCGACGCCCTGCGCGGGTTCGACGCTGCGCGGAGCAACTCCCTGGTGCACACGAACGTCGTCGCCCACTCGTACGGGACGACGACCGCGTCGATCGCGCTGACGGAGTCCGACGTGCACGTCGACACGTTCACGACCGTCGCATCGGCGGGCATCCCGGACGACATCCCGTCGGCGTCGTCGATCCACGCGACGCACATGTACTCCGGGCAGGCGCGCGACGTCACGCCGCTCGTCGAACGCGACCAGGGCGACCAGTGGGCGCACATCGGCCGTGACCACAGCACCGACCACCACAAGGACCCCACGGACCCGGACTTCGGCTCGACGACGTTCGGGGCCGACGGCGACGACTCGCTGAAGGGGGTGACCGACCACGGGGTGCACACCGGAGGGAACACCGGGTACCTCGACCGTGGCACCGAGTCGCTCCGGAACGTGGCCTACGCCACCACCGGGCAGCCCGACCGGATGACGGAAGCACGGCCACCGGAGCCGACGTGGTTCGATGAGCAGTACGCCCACCGGCAGCCGACGCCGTGAGCGCGCCAGAAGAGAGAGCGATGATCGCCAAGACCCTCGTCGCGACCGCGGTCCTCGCGGCCACGACACTCCTGTTGACCAGCTGCGGAGGAACACCGGTGCAACCGAACGAGTCGAGCGCGACGGCCGTCCAGCCCGACGACGCGAAGCAGTCCATCGTCGACTTCGTCGACCGCTCCACAGCGGCGCTCGGCGGCGACTGGAAGCCCCGACAGGGGCCGGGCCTGAGCAAGTGCACGACGGGCGCGGGCGACGACGGAGTCTCGTGGGTCTACATCGTCGACCGGTCGGACGCAGGTGACCCGAAGGCCGACGTGGACACGCTCGAGCAGCTCTGGAAGCAGCGCGGGGTGACCACGGAGCGCTACCAGAGCGGTGGCCAGGACCCGATCCTCGGGGTCCGCGGAACGGGCGGCCCGACGACCACCGTCGACTTCACCGCCGATCCCCGTGGCTACGCGATCACCGGCGAGTCCGAGTGCGCCGAAGGCGACTACGCGACGATGGTCCGAGGCGGCGCCTGACGTCGTCGACGGGGACTGCCCTCCACCGCAGGGTGGAGGGTTGCATGCGGTATCTCGTACGCAAGGATGACGCGCTCGGCGCCCCGGCCCCCGTAGCGTGGCCGCGTGATCGAAGTCGACCATCTCACCAAACGCTACGGTCCGAAGCTCGCCGTGGACGACGTCTCCTTCGTCGTCCGCCCGGGCAGCGTGACCGGCTTCCTCGGGCCGAACGGCGCGGGGAAGTCCACCACGATGCGCATGATCATGGGGCTGGACCGGCCGACCGCCGGTCGCGCCGTGGTGAACGGGCGGCCGTACCAGACCTTCCGTGACCCGCTCCGGCAGGTCGGAGCCCTGCTCGAGGCGAAGGCCGTGCACTCCGGGCGCAGCGCGTACAACCACCTGCTCTCCCTCGCAGCGACGCACGGCATCCCGAAGGCGCGGGTGCACGAGGTCATCGACATGACCGGGCTCGACTCCGTCGCCCGGAAACGCGTCGGTGGGTTCTCGCTCGGCATGGGGCAGCGGCTCGGCATCGCCGCCGCGCTCCTCGGCGACCCGAGGACCCTGATCCTCGACGAGCCGGTGAACGGCCTCGACCCCGACGGGGTGCTCTGGGTGCGGCAGCTCGCCCGCCGGATGGCTGCGGACGGTCGGACGGTGTTCCTCTCCAGTCACCTGATGAGCGAGATGGCCCAGACCGCGGACCGCGTCGTGGTGCTCGGCCGGGGCAGAGTCCTCGCCGACGCACCGATCGCCGAGTTCGTCGCGGGCGCCGGGGGTGCGGGCGGCGCAACCGGCGGGGGTGCGCGGGTCGTCGTCCGGACGCCGTCGCCCGAACAGCTGTTCGCCGCGATCGGCTCGGACGCCGCTGTGACGGCCCGGGAGGACGGCTCCTTCCTCGTGGTCGGACCGGATGCCCCGACGGTCGGGGCGATCGCCGCCGGCGCCGGGATCGTGCTCCACGAACTCACCCCGCAGGGCGCGAGCCTCGAGGAGGCCTACATGGCACTGACCCGCGACGACGTCGAGTACCGATCGGAGGGCACCCGATGACCGCCCAGCACGCCGCGACCACCCGGGACACCATGCCCGGCGCGCACCTCTCCGCGACCAGGCTCGTCCGGAGCGAGTGGATCAAGCTCCGCAGCATCCGCTCCACCGTCTGGTGCTACGCGATCCTCGTCGTGCTCACGATCGCGATGGCGGTGCTGCTCGGACTGTTCGTCAACCGGGGCGGCCCCGACGTCCGGGGCGACCAGGCGAACAGCATCCTCGTCAGCATGAACACCGCCGGCGTCACGTTCACCGCGCTCGTCGTCGGTGTCCTCGGCGTCCTCATCATCACGGGGGAGTACGGCACCGGCCAGATCCGGTCGACGTTCACGGCCGATCCCGGTCGGGTCGGAGTCGTCCTCGCGAAGGCCTCCGTGCTCGCCGTGACGACGTTCCTGGTGAGCGTCGTGGCGACGTGGATCGGCGTGCTCGTCGCGGCACCGCTGCTGGCCGGCAACGGCGTGCACGGTGACCTGGCCGACCCCGCCGTCTTCCTGCCGATCCTCGGGTCGTCGGTGTACGTCACGCTCCTGGCACTGCTGGCCTACGGCATCGGGCTGCTCGTCCGGTCGAGCGCAGGCGGGATCGCCATCACGCTCGGCGTCCTGCTCGTGCTGCCGGTGATCCTGTCGCTGCTGTCCAGCCTGCTCGGTGCGCAGTGGCTCAGCGACGTCGCCCGCTTCCTGCCCTCCGACGCCGGCGGACAGCTGTACGCGTACTCGTCGGGTGCGCAGCAGCCGGCGCAGCCGGGTCTGGTGCTGAACGGGTGGGGCGGGTTCGCGGTCCTGCTCGCCGAGGTCGTCGTGGTCGGCGCCGCCGCCCTCGTGCTCGCGAAGCGACGCGACGTCTGATCCGACGGGAACACGGGCGCTGCCGCGCCGGACGGGAGGCTCGGTGCCGGACGTGCACCGAGCCTCCCGTCCGGCGCACGGAGACGAGCAGCAGCGGGGCTCACGCGAACTCGTGGACCCGTGCCTCCCACGGGCGCAGCGCGCCCGTCTCGGGGTCCGCGAGGTTACCGAGGACGCACGCACCGAGCCGTGTCACGATCGACCGCGGCAGCTCGAGCGGTGACGACGACAGGTTCGCGACCACGGCCAGCGCTGGCTCCGACGCATCGGCGAGGCGTCGGGTGAACGCCCAGAGCGACGGGTGGTCCGGTTCGAGCAGCGCGAACGCGCCGAGCCGGACCGTCCTCGACGTGTGCCGGAGGTCGATGAGCCGCCGGTGGTGCTCGTAGACCGAGCGGTCACCCGCCGCGCGGTCCGCGGCCACCGTCACGGTCGGCCAGCCCTGCCCCATGCCGATCCAGGGGGTCGTCCTCGAGAACCCGCCGGCCGGTTCGCTGTCGTCCCACGGGATCGGGGTCCTGGCGTTGTCGCGACTCCGGACGGCCAGGGCCTCGAGTGCGGCGGCGATCGGCATCCCCCGCCCGACGGCGCCGCGGAACCAGTTGAGCGACTCGACGTCGCGGTACTCGTCGATCGAACGGAACCCGGCGTTCACCATGCCGATCTCGTCGCCCTGGTAGACGTACGGCGTGCCTCGGTGGAGGTGCAGCACGGTCGCGAGGAGCGTGGCGGACTCGTAGCGGAACGCGAGCGGGTCGGCGTCGAGACCAGCGGCCGCCGCCACCGCTGCCGCGCCGAACCGCGACGCTGCCCGCGGCTGGTCGTGGTTGCCGAGGTAGAGCGAGTTCCAGCCGACCTCCGCCAGGCCGTCCTGCCACCGGGCGAGGGACGCCTTCAGCTCGGGCAGGTCGAAGGGCCGGTTGTCGAACTTCGTTGACGGGCCGTGGTCGAGGCCCACGTGCTCGAACTGGAACACCATGTCGAGCTCGTGTCGCGCCGGGTCCGTGAAGCGTGCGGCGTCCTCGACGGTCACACCGGGCATCTCCCCGACGGTGAGCAGGGCGTCCCGTCCGGCGAACACCCGCTCGTGCATCTCGCGCAGGTGGTCGTGGATGCGCGGCTGCATCACGTACGCGGCGCTGCCGTCGGACAGCGCCGCCGGGTCCTTCGCGATGTGGTTGATGACGTCCATCCGGAAGCCGTCGACGCCGCGGTCCAGCCAACCGTTCATCATCGCGTACACGGCCGACCGCATGTCCGGGTCGTCCCAGTTGAGGTCGGGCTGCTGCGGGGTGAACATGTGCAGGTAGTACTGGCCGGTGCCGGGGTCCCACGACCACGCCGGCCCACCGAACGCGGCACGCCACTCGTTCGGTTCGTGGCCGTCCACCGGGTCGCGCCAGATGTACCAGTCGTGCTTCGGGCAGCTCCGCGAGCGCTTCGCGGCCTGGAACCACGGGTGCCGGTCGCTCGAGTGGTTCACGACGAGGTCCATGACGAGCTTCATCCCGCGCCGGTGCACCTCGACCAGGAGCGCGTCGAACTCGTCGATCGTCCCGAACAGCGGGTCGATGTCCTCGTAGTCGCTGATGTCGTACCCGTTGTCGGCCTGCGGTGACCGGTAGACGGGGGAGAGCCAGATGACGTCGACACCGAGGTCGGCGATGTGGTCGAGGTGCTGGCGGATCCCGGCCAGGTCGCCGACGCCGTCGCCGTTCCCGTCGGCGAAGCTCCTCGGGTAGACCTGGTAGACGACGGCGTCCGTCCACCAGGGTTCCGTCCGGTCTGCTGGATCTGACCCGCTCACGTCAGGCGCCTCCTCGTGCTCGGACGCGCCCCGTCGCGCGCTCGTGGTGCACCGGCCGCCGGACGCGCCAGGTCGTGTGCCTGGCGTGTCCGGCGGCCGACTGTCGGTCACCTCGGACGCTACGCGCTCACGGCAGGTAGTACGTCGGGTTCGGCAGCTTCACCGCACGGTCGGCCGACCCGCCCAGCAGGTCGCTGAACTGGTCGCCGACGTTCGCGACCACGTCGTAGCGACCACCGGCCGGCGACTCGATGTGTGCGCGGGTCTGCGACTTGTACTCCACCGTCGTGCACTTGGCGGTGGCACACCGGATCCAGGACGGCTGCTGCGAGGCACCGACCCCGGTCCACTTCGTGTAGTAGGTCTGCGTCCCGTGCTGCTCGGCGCTGAACGCCGGGTACCCGACCTTCTGCAGGTTCGCGATCGTCGCGGCCTGCTGGTCGTCGTTCCGGCCGGTGAGACCGATGACGGTGCAGCCGGAACGCTGGGCGACCGACACGAGTGACGTCATCGACGGGGTGGCGGGGAAGCGCTGGTCCTGGACCCAGACGTCCTGCTCGGCCGGGTCGAACACGAAGTGCATGTCCGCGACCTCCATGTCGTAGGTCCAGAGCGTCGTGTCGTCCGCGTCGAGGACGATCGCGGGGTTCGTGTGCCGGGCTCGGCCGACCGCGCACTGGGCGGCGATCACCGGAGCCTGGCGCTGCACGATCGACCGCATCTCGCGGATGTAGGGGGAGTCCGACGTGTTGGCGATGCCGGTTCCGGGATCGCCGTAGTACGTCGCGATCGTCTTCTTCACCGAGTCGATGTTCGGGATGCCCTCGCCGCCCTGGGTGGAGCCGGAAGACCCGTCCGCCGCCATCGTGAAGTGCGTGCGCGGAGCGAGCCAGGGCTCGGAGACCCCGGGCAGGTCTGCGGAGGGCAGGAAGTAGGTCGGGTTCGGCAGCTTCACGCTCCGGTCCGCGAACCCACCCTGCAGGTCGCTCCACTGGTCGCCGATGTTGAGCGTGATGTCGTAGCCGAGGTCCTGCTCGATGTGCCTGCGGGTCTGCGCCTTGTACTCGACGGTCGTGCAGGACGCTGCGGCACAGGTGACGTACGACGGCTGCTGCGATGCACCGATGCCGGTCCACTTCGTGAAGAAGTTGTCGGCGGTGAACCCCCGGTAGCCGACCTCGGTCAGGTTGCCGAGCGTCGCGGCCTTCTGGTCGTCGTTCCGGCCGGTGAGTCCGAAGACCGTGAACCCCATGTCGGACGCGGTGTTGACGAAGTCGACCATCGACGGGGTGGCGGGGAAGCGCTGGTCCTGAACCCAGACGTCCTGCTCGGCCGGGTCGAACACGAAGTGCATGTCCGCGACCTCCATGTCGTAGGTCCAGAGTGTCGTGTCGTCCGCGTCGAGGACGATCGCCGGCTTCTGTCCCCGGCGCACGGCGCGGTCGTGGATCTGGCGCAGCTCGGCGGTCTGACGCTGCACGATCGACCGCATCTCGCGGATGTAGGGGGAGTCCGACTTGTTGGCGACGCCGGTTCCGGGATCGCCGTAGTACGTCGCGATCGTCTTCTTCACCGAGTCGATGTTCGGGATGCCCTCGCCGCCCTGGGTGGCGCCGGAGGACCCGTCCGCCGCCATCGTGAACGACGTCCTCGGAGCGAGTGCGGCGTCCGGATCCGGTCCGTGTCCGGGGTGGCCCCAGCCGTGCGCCGTCGCGGGGGACGCGCCGAGGACGCTCGACCCGACGACGAACGCGACGCCGACAGCGGCGACGGAGAGGAACCGGGAGGCAGACGCGGATCGACGCATGGAGGTCCTGATCTTCGGTGGTCGGCCCCCGGACGGGGGACGTGAGAGCACCGTAGCTGGCAATCCGCCGTGTAGTCCACATCGAAGTGCTGGATGTGGACACCCGGCCGGCGCTGGTAGACATGGCGCATGACGATTCGTTGGGGAGTCATCGGCACCGGCGGAATCGCCCGGTCCTTCGTGGGCGACTGCAGCCGAGCGGGGGTGGACTTCGTCGCGGTCGGCAGTCGGACCCGCGAGAGCGCGGCGGCCTTCGCGGACGAGTACGGCATCCCGCGGGCGCACGGCAGCTACGAGGAGCTCGTGGCCGACCCGGAGGTGGACGCCGTGTACGTCGCGACGCCGCACTCGCGGCACGCCGACGACGCCCTGCTCGCGATCGCGGCCGGCAAGCACGTCCTCGTCGAGAAGGCCTTCACCATCACGGCCGGCGAGGCACGGGCGGTGTTCGATGCCGCGCACCGTGCCGACGTCGCGGTGGTCGAGGCGATGTGGACTCGCTTCCTGCCGCAGATGCGGATGATCCGGCAGGTGATCGCCGAGGGGCGCATCGGCACGCCCCGACTCGTCGAGGCGACGCACCACCAGGCGCTGCCGACCGACCCGAACCACCGGCTCCGCGACCCGGCGCTGGGTGGCGGGGCGATCCTCGACCTCGGCGTCTACCCGATCTCCTTCGCGGTGGACGTGCTCGGCGCCCCGTCCGACGTGGTCGCCCTCGGCACGCGGAGTCCGCAGGGGGTGGACACGCAGATGGGCGTCGTGATGACCCACCCGGGGGGCGCCCAGTCGACCGTGCACTTCTCGATGGAGCTGCGGAGCCCGAACACCGCGTCGGTGATCGGTGACGCCGGGAGGATCGACATCGACTCGACCTGGTACACGCCGACGACCTGGCGTGTGCGGGACCGCGACGGCGCAGTCGTCGAGGAGTACGACGGCCGCGAGGAGCTCGCCGGCTACGCGCACGAAGCCCGCGCGTTCGAGGCGATGGTCGCCTCCGGCGCCCGCACCGTCGCCGTGATCGAACCCGAGCAGACCGTCGCGGTGATGGCGGTCATGGACGAGGCGCGTCGGCAAGTCGGCGTCACCTACCCGGCAGACGGTCTGGAGGCTGCTCCCGCAGTTCCGTAGGATCGCCTGGATGTCCGAGCACGAGTCCGTCCCAGAACGCCTCCGCAGTGCGCTCACCGCGATCCGCGGGTCGATCGCGCAGAAGCCCCTGCCGTGGGTGGCCGGCGGCCTGGCCGCCGTCCTCGTCCTGGGGTCCGGTGGTGCCGTGGCGGTCGCCGCGGCGACCGCGCCCGGCACCGACGGCGCCACCGCCTCCGGAGCGCCGGCCACCGCGTCGTCCGCCACGGGCAGCGCGTCCGCGACGCCCGTCGCCAGTGGCACCCCGACGCCGACGATCCCGCCACGCACCGTGCCGTCGGACGCACCCGGACCGACGGCGCTGAAGACCTGCTCCATCGCGGGTGTGGCCTCCGCCGCCGGACTCGGCCGCTTCGAGGGCTACGTCATGAACGCCTCGACGGGCCAGATGCTGTTCTCGCGGAACGGCGACACCGCGGCGCAGACCGGCAGCGTCATGAAGACCCTCACGACGGCGACCGCGTTGGCGGTCCTCGGCGGCGACCACACCATCCCGACCACGGTGACGGACGAGGGCAACGGCACGATCGCGATCGTCGGCCACGGTGACGCGACGCTCTCGGTCGGTGGAGCGACCGTCTACCCGGGTGCGCCGACCCTGGCGCAGCTCGCGCAGCAGGTCAAGGCGAAGCTCGGCGACACCGCGGTCGGGACGATCGTCACCGACGACACGTACTGGAACGACGCCGACGCCTGGGACCCGACCTGGCCGGTCAGCGAGCGCACGATCGGCTACCAGCCGGAGGTGACGGCGCTGATGGTCGACGGTGACCGGGCCAACCCCGCCGCGGCGACCTCGCCCCGTTCGCAGGACCCCGTCGGACGAGCGGGTGCGGCGTTCCGCACGGCGCTCGCGAACGCCGGCGTCGTCGGCGCGGCGAACGCGCAGATCGTGAAGCGGGCGACGACGAGCCAGTCCGTCATCGCGCAGGTGTCCTCGCAGCCGGTCTCGACGCTCATCGGGCAGATGATCCCGAACTCGGACAACACGCTCGCCGAGATGCTCGCACGGATCTCGTCGCGGGAGTCCGGGTCGGACGGCTCGGCCGCGTCGCTCACCGGCGTGTACCAGAAGGCGCTCGGCTCCTACGGCGTCGACCCGTCCGGGATCGTGATCAAGGACGGGTCGGGCGAGAGCGCGTCGAACGCCGTCTCCCCGGACTTCGTCGCGCACCTCATGGTCCAGGTGGCCGCCGGCGCGAAGGGCCTCGGCACGCTCGCACAGGCGTTGCCGGTCGCCGGGCAGTCCGGCACCCTCGCGAGCCGCTTCACCGGCGCGAACGCGGTCGCACGCGGCAAGGTGCACGCCAAGACCGGCTGGATCGACAGTGCGAACACCCTCGGCGGCTACATCGACGCCGCCGACGGCACGCGTCTGACCTTCGCGTTCTACGCCATCGGGTCCCCGCGGGCGGCCGCGCTCCCGGCGCTCGACGCCGTGACCGCGGCGGCGTACTCCTGCGGGAACGCGCTCACGAACTCCTGACCGGTCTGGTGTTGGATGGAGCCGTGAGCAGGGCGCTGATCGTGGTCGACATGCAGAACGACTTCACCGAGGGCGGTGCGCTCGGTGTGGTCGGGGGCGCCGAGCTGGCCGTGCGGGTGACGGCGTTCCTCGGGCGGCACGCCGACGAGTACGACCTGATCGTCGGCTCGCGGGACTGGCACCACGGCGACGACGACAACGGCGGCCACTTCGCCGTCGGCACCGCACCGGACCACCGGACCACCTGGCCGGTGCACTGCGTTGCCGGGACGCCCGGCGCCGAGTACCACCCGCGACTCGACACCGCGCCGATCGACGTCCACGTCCGCAAGGGGCAGGGGACACCGGCGTACTCGGCGTTCGAGGCGACGACCGAGTCCGGCGAGGGGCTGCTGGAGCTCCTGACGGCGCGCGAGGTGCACGCGATCGACATCGTCGGCATCGCCACCGACCACTGCGTCCGGGCGACGGCGCTCGACGGGCTCGACGCCGGCCTGGACGTGACGGTGTACCCGGACATGGTCGTCGGGGTCGACCCGGCGCGGAGCGAGGCCGCCCTGACCGAGATCGCCGACGCCGGCGGCCACGTCGAGCCCAGCGACATGGACGAGGGGCTCGCGAACCCCGGGGGCGCCCTGCTCTGACGCTTCCGTTCTGTCGGTCCTCCGGAGTACCGTCTGCTGATACATCAGCGGACGAGCTCGGAGGGGACATGGGCGGGAACAGCACGACCAGCAACGGCGACGGCAACCAGGTGCACGTCGAGGGCGACGCGCACGGTCCGGTCGTGGCCGGCGGCGGCATCCACATCGGCGACGGCAACACCGGGATCGTCATCACGGGGTTCGCCGACGACGACGGCCGGAAGCGCAACTTCACGATCGCGAAGGCCTCGCGTGTCCCGGTGACGGCGACCTGGATCGGGATCATGTCCGGAGTGGTGACGCTGATCGGCTTCGCGACCGGTGTCACCAGCGTGTGGCAGGCCGTGGCGGCGTTCCGTGACGGACTGTCCTCGGCACCGCCGACCGACCCGTGGACGGTGGCGTGGCTGCTCGGCGGGGTCGTGCTCGTCGCCGTGGGCGTGGCCGGGTTCTCGTCCGCCCGGTTCCTCCGTCGGCACGTGCTCCGGTTGCCCAGACACTGGCGGGCACGTGCGTGGGCCGGCATCCGCGACGGTTCCGGTCGGACCTTCCCGTGGCGACTGCGGCTCGCGGCCGAGTGTGAGCACTGCCCGGGTCGGAAGCTGCGGTTCGCGCAGGTCCCCGCGTCCTGGGTCGACCACTACCAGGGTGGGAAGACGACCCGGCGGGAGGTGACCGAGTGGCAACCGGTGGCGATCTGCCCACGCAACCCGGAACACCGTGTCCGCGTCGACGTCTCCGGCAACGACTTCGACGTCGCGCTCGGGCGCGGGTGACGGTGTCAGACCAACAGCTGGTGCTTCGCCAGGTCCCGGTAGAGCGGTGTGGACTCGACGAGCTCGGAGTGTGTCCCGACCCCGACGACCCGGCCGTGCTCGAGCACGACGATGACGTCGGAGTCCACCACGGTCGACAGTCGGTGTGCGATGACGAGCAGTGTGCGGTCCTCCGCGACGGCGTCGATCGCCAGGCGCATCTTCTGCTCGTTCACGCCGTCGAGGGACGACGTCGACTCGTCGAGGAGCAGGATCGGGGGAGCGGCGAGCAGTGCGCGGGCGATCGCCATCCGCTGACGTTCGCCACCGGAGAGCATGACGCCGTCCTCGCCGACCTGTGCGTCGAGGCCGCGGGGGTCGCGGTGGAGCACGTCGCCGAGGTTGACCGCCTCGAGGACGCGGACGCAGTCCTCCTCGGTGGCGTTCGGCGATCCGAGCAGGAGGTTCGCGCGGATGGTGCCGGCGAGCACCGGGGCGTCCTGTTCGACGTAGCCGATCTGCGCGCGGAGCTCGTCGCGGTCGAGGCCGCGGATGTCGAGTCCCGCGAGGCGGATCACCCCGCTCGTCGGGTCGTAGAAGCGTTCGATCAGCGCGAGGGTCGTCGACTTGCCGGCGCCGGACGGCCCCACGAGGGCGACACGCGAGCCGCGGGGTACCCGGAACGACACGTCGTGCAGCACCGCCTGCTCGTCGGGGGCGGACTGCGGGACGGCAGCCGAGCCTCCCGTCCGGCCCGTCGCACCGTCAGCACCGGACGCGTCCGCGGACCGGGCGTACCGGAACGACACGTGCTCGAACGTGATGGCGTCGTCGGTGGCGACGGCTGCGACCGGGTGCACCGCACGGTCGTCCTGGTCCTCGGTGGGCAGGTGCAGGATCTCCTCGATCCGCCCGAGCGCGCCGAGCGCCTGTGCGACGGCGACCGCGGCGCCCATGGCCTGGCCGAGCGGCATGATCATCATGAACAGCAGCAGGATGAAGGTGATCAGGGTGGCGATCGTGATCGTCCCGGCGGCGACCTGGGCTCCGCCGACGCCGAGGACGGCGATGAACGCCACCTGCATCACGATGCTCGCCACGGGGACGACGAACGCGGACATCTTCGCGATGTCGAGGCCGCGCCGGTAGGCCTCGGTGGCGTGGCTGTCGACCTCGCGCACCTCGCGCTCGGTGGCGCCGGCGGCACGGATGGTGCGGACGGCGCCAATGCCGCGCTCGACGGCTGCGGTGAGGTCGCCGACCTTCTCCTGCGCACGCTTGGACGCGACGCGGATACGACGGCTGAGACCACCGACGACGACGATCGCGACGACGACGATCGCCACGGTGATGCCGAGCAGGAGCGGGTCGATGACCGCCATCGCGATGATCGCACCGATGAAGGTGAGCATGCCGCCGATGGACTCGATGAGGCCCTGGGTCAGGACGGCGCGGAGCAGGGTCGTGTCGCTGCCGACGCGGGAGACCAGGTCGCCGGTGCGGCGGGTGTCGAACTCGGAGATCGGCAGGTTGAGGATCCGCGCGATGAGCTTGCGCCGGGTGGAGAGCACCACGCCCTCACCCGCGCGCTGCAGCAGGAAGTGCTGGACGCCGTTGAGCAGACCGGCCACGATGACCAACACGACCAGCGCCCACACGAGCATGTTCAGCGTGGTGCCGTGCTGCACGGCGGTGACGACCTGGTTGACGAGCAGGGGCTGCGCGAGTGAGGCACCGGCCCCCAGGATGCTCAGCACGATGATCACGACCATCGCGGGCTTGTTCTCGAACAGGTAGGACAGCAGGCGTCCGAAGGTGGCGCGGGGACCGTCGGTCTTCTTCGGTCGGGCGAAGGGGGAGCTCATCGATTCCTAGTCTCTGCCGTACTTCTTGTGCACTGCCTGGCGACTCACGCCGAGCAGGGTGGCGATCTCCTGCCACGACGCACCGGCGTTGCGGGCTCGGCGGGCGGCGAGCTCCTCGGTGCGGTCGAGCTCGCGGCGGAGCTCGCGCACGTTGGCCAGGGCGGAGAACGGGTCGTCTCCGGACGCCCCGGCGGCGAGGCTGGTGATCGTCGGCCGGTCCATGGTGTCAACCTACATTGACGCCGTGGTGTCGTCAACCTGCGTTGACGCAGTCGCCGGTCGACGCAGGTGACGATCGTCGGTCGACGCGGGTTGACGATCGTCGGTCGACGCAGAACGACGGTGTCGTTGTCGTACGACAACGACACCGTCGTTCGGGGTCGGCGGAGCAGTCGGTCGCGGCTACGGCGCGAGGCTGCCCGAGGTGTGCGCGTGCCCGTCGGACGCGGATGCGTCGGCGGGCACGCGGGGCCCGTCGGCGTCGGCGAAGTCGCCGCCGCGGGTCTCGCGGACGAAGAGCAGGGCGACGAGGGTGACCACCGCGGCGATCGTCAGGTAGAGCCCGACGAGGAAGATGGTGCCGTCGGGCTGCCACAGCGCCAGGGCGATCGTCGGCGCGAGCGAGGCGCCGAGGATCGATGCCACGTTGTACGCGATCGCCGAGCCGGTGTAGCGCACGTTCGTCGGGAACAGCTCGGGGAGGAGCGCACCCATCGGGCCGAACGTCAGGCCCATGAGCGACAGGCCCACGATGAGGAACGTCACGACCGTGATCGGGCCGGTCGACGCAGCGAACCAGAACTGGAACGTCAGGCCGAAGAGCGCGATGCCGATCGTCGTCGGGATGAGGGTCTTCCGACGACCGAAACGGTCGGCGAGGATGCCGGCGATCGGCGTGAAGATGCCGAAGAACACGACACCGATCATGAGCAGCGTCAGGAACTCGCCGCGGGAGTAGCCGAGTCCCACCTTCGGGACCAGGGCGGAGGCGGTCGAGCCGGTGGTGCCGTAGGACAGGGTGAACGTCGTCATGAAGTAGAAGAGCACGTAGGTGGCGACCATGCCGAGCGTGCCGACGATGAGCGCACGCCACGAGGTGCGGAACACCCGGCCGAGCGGCACCTTCGCGACGGTCCCGGACTCCTGCACGCCGCGGAACACCGTCGACTCGACGAGCCGGAAGCGCACGTAGAGCCCGACGAGCACGAGCACGGCGGAGAGCAGGAACGGCAGGCGCCAGCCCCACGCCTGGAAGTCGGCGTTCGGGGTGCCGTCCGCACCGGCCGGCATCGCCGCGTTGATGACGATGAAGAGGCCGTTCGCGAGCAGGAAGCCGATCGGCGCGCCGAGCTGCGGCATCGAGCCGAACAGGCCGCGCTTGCCCTTCGGCGCGTTCTCCGTCGCGAGGAGCGCCGCACCGGACCACTCGCCACCGAGCCCGACGCCCTGGGCGAAGCGCATCACCGCCAGGAGCACCGGCGCCCAGATGCCGATCGAGTCGAACGTCGGCAGGCACCCGATGAGGAACGTCGCCGTGCCCATCACGAGCAGCGACGCGACGAGGGTGGTCTTGCGCCCGATGCGGTCACCGAAGTGGCCGAAGATGATCGAACCGACCGGACGCGCGAAGAACGCCAGGGCGAAGGTGACGAACGAGGACAGCTGCGACGCCGTGGGGTCCTCGTTCGGGAAGAACAGCGTCGGGAAGACGAGGACCGCGGCGGTCGCGTAGACGTAGAAGTCGTAGAACTCGATCGAGGTGCCGATGAGGCTCGCGACGACGACGCGGGAGCGCGGGTTCGAGGCGGGTGCGGACGCGGGGGCAGGTGCAGCCGAGGTGGCGGACATGGTGCTTCAGGACTCCGAGCAGAGCGCCGAGGACGACGCAGCGGTACCGGACGGCGAACACCGATCGGTTCGCGCAGGTGGCGCGGGCGTTCGATCGGGTGCGTTCGGTTGGTGGTGGACCGCTCGTGACGGAACGGCCAGTGTACGACGGATGTCGCGAACCTGCGAATCAGCCGGGTGTCCGCTCGCCCGAGGGGCCCGTCAGTTGTGCGCGGGGGCCTCGAGGTCGGCGGGCAGGGTGTGGCCCATCCGGTCGCGCTTGGTGTCCAGGTAGCCGGCGTTCTGCGCGGAGATGCCGACGACGAGCGGCACGAGCGCGTCGACCGTGATGCCGTGCTCCTCGAGCTGACGCCGCTTCTCGGGGTTGTTCGAGAGCAGTCGCACCCGCCCGATGCCGAGGTCGCTCAGGATCCCGGCGGCGCCGCCGTACTCCCGCGAGTCGGCGGGGAGGCCGAGGGCGAGGTTCGCGTCGAGCGTGTCGAGTCCGTCCTCCTGCAGGCGGTAGGCCTTCAGCTTGTTGACGAGCCCGATGCCGCGCCCCTCCTGCCCACGGAGGTAGACGACCACACCGCCCTCCGCTGCGATCGTGTCGAGCGCCGCGTCGAGCTGCGGACCGCACTCGCACTTGAGGGACCCGAACGCCTCGCCGGTCAGGCACTCGGAGTGCACGCGGACCAGGGCGCCGTCCGCCGGCACCGACCCGTCCGGTGTCCTGCCGATGATCGCCACGTGCTCGGCGCCGGTCACGAGGTCGCGGTAGGCCCGCATCTCGAAGGTGCCGTGCGTCGTCGGGACGTTCGTGGACACCTCGAACTGGACCGGGCTCCCGGGGGTGGGGGAGGTCAGCGCGTCGGTCATGTGGTGCTCCGGTCGGTACGGGCCCCGTCGTCCGCGTGGTCGCCGTGGTGGGGCCGGCCGAGGCCGGACGGGCGTGCACGCACCAGCAGGTCAGGGCCGAGGCTGGTTGTCGATAGTACGTCCAACCGCAGGCGCTCGTGCATGCTTCCCACACCGAGGTCGCCGAGTGCGACACGTGGGCCGCCGAGCAGGACCGGTGCGACGTACACGAGGTACTCGTCGACGAGCCCGGCGGCGATGAACGCCGACGCCACGGTCGGGCCGCCCTCGACGAACACCGTCCGGACGCCGCGGTCGGCGAGGGCGCCGAGCGCCGCGTGGAGGTCGTGGTCGGCGAGCTGCAGGAAGCCGCGGGGGTGCGCGCGGACGGCGGCGGCCTCCGGGACCGGACGGTCGCCGAGGACCACGGCCAGGGGCTGGTCGGCGAGCAGCTCACCGGCGTCGCCGCGGGCGGTGAGGGACGGGTCGTCCGCGAGCACGGTGCCGGTGCCGACCACGATCGCGTCGTGCGCGGCGCGCTGCTCGTGCACGTGCTGCCGTGCGGCGGCCCCGGTGATCCACTTGCTCGTCCCGTCCGCTGCGGCGGCACGGCCGTCGAGGCTCGAGGCCCACTTCACGGTCACCCACGGGCGCCCGTTCCGCACCGACGCGATCCAGCGCTCCAGGAACGTGCCGGCCTCGTCGGCGAGCACCCCGGACACGACGTCGACGCCGGCGGCCCGCAGACGGTCGGCGCCACCGTGCACGGTCGGACTCGGGTCGTCGATCGCGTACACGACCCGGGCGACGCCGGCGTCGATGAGCGCGACGGAGCACGGCCCGGTCCGCCCGGTGTGGTCGCACGGCTCGAGGGTCACGACGACGGTCGCACCGCGGAGCTGCTCGGGGGAGGTCTTCGCCATCGCGTCGACCTCGGCGTGGGGTGTCCCGGCGCCCTTGTGCCACCCCTCGGCGAGGACGTCGCCGTCGGGCGAGAGGACGACCGCCCCGACCCGGGCGTGGTCCCCGAGCACGGGTCCCCTGGCCGCGAGCTCGAGCCCGCGACGCATCGCCCGGACCTCGGCCTCGGTCACGCTGTCGTCCACGGCCCGAGACTACCGGGACGCCTGCGCGTACGACTCCGGCGGCCACGGCAGGTCGGACGCCGGCGTGCCGTCGGCACGGCGCAGGCCCTTCCACGCGCGCGCCGGGGAGCCGTCGCGGTTCGGGATGACGGCGTCACCGGTGCCGGTGTAGGCGAACCCGGCACGGCGCGCCACGTTCGCCGACGCGACGTTGCCCTCGTAGCACTCCCAGTACACGTCGGGGGCGCCGCGGTCGAAGGCCCAGTCGACGACGAGCGACACGGCGTCGTGCACGAGTCCGCGCCCGCGGGCGGACGGCGCGAGCCAGAACCCGAGGTCGCGGCGCTCGGTGCGGTACGCGATCACTCCCTGGAGCCACGTCGACCCGGGCTGCCGGATGGCCCACGTGTACTCGCGGTCGGACGCCCATCCCGGACCGACGAGCGCGTCGACGAACGCCTGGGCGTCCTGCGGGCGGTACGGCGTCGGGACCGTGGTCCAGCGGACGACGTCGGGGTCCTGGCAGCCGTCGGTGATCGCGACGGTGTCGGCCCGGGTGGGGACGTCGAGCCGCACCCGCGCGGACTCGAGGGTGACCGGGAGCATCAGCGACGGGTACGCGGCACGAAGCCGATCCGGTCGTAGACACGTGCGAGGGTCGCCTCGGCGATGGACTCGGCACGTTCGGCACCGACCGCGAGCAACCGGTCGAGCTCCGCCGGGTCGTCCAGCAGTTCGAGCGTCCGCGTACGGACCGGCTCGAGCTCCGCCACGACGGCGTCCGCGACCTCCCCCTTCAGGTCGCCGTACCCCTTGCCCGCGAACGACGTCTCGAGCTCGGCGATCGGCGTCCGCGTGAACGCCGACAGGATCGCGAGGAGGTTCGTGATGCCGGGCTTGGCGGCCCGGTCGGCACGGATCTCCCGCTCGGTGTCGGTGACGGCCGAGCGGATCTTCTTCGCCGTCCGCTTCGGGTCGTCGAGCAGCTGGATGAGTCCGCTGTCGGACGCGGCCGACTTGCTCATCTTGCTCGTCGGGTCCTGCAGGTCGTAGATCCGTGCCGTCTCGGCGTCGATCTGCGCCTTCGGCACCACGAACGTGTCGCCGAAGCGTGAGTTGAAGCGGTTCGCGAGGTCGCGAGTCAGCTCGACGTGCTGGCGCTGGTCGTCGCCGACCGGCACGACGGCGGTGTCGTAGAGCAGGATGTCCGCGGCCATCAGGATCGGGTAGGTGAACAGTCCCACCGAGGCGGCCTCGGCGCCCTGGCGGGCGGACTTGTCCTTGAACTGGGTCATCCGGCTCGCCTCGCCGAACCCGGTCAGGGTGTTGAGCACCCACGCGAGCTCGGCGTGGGCCGGCACGTGCGACTGGACGAACAGCGTCGACTTCGTGGGGTCGATGCCGGCGGCGATGTACTGGGCGGTGGTCGACCGGGTGCGTGCGCGGAGCGCGGCCGGGTCCTGCGGCGAGGTGATCGCGTGCATGTCGACGACGCAGTAGATCGCGTCGTGCTCGTCCTGCAGGTCCCGCCACTGCATGAGGGCGCCGATGTAGTTGCCGAGGTGCAGGGACCCGGCGGAGGGCTGGATCCCGGAGAAGATACGCGTCGTGGTCATGGAGGAGTCCTGGTGGTGCTGGTGGTGGGGAGCGGGGTCAGAGTTCGTAGTCGACGACCACGGGGGCGTGGTCGGACCATCGCTGGTCGTACGCGCTCGCACGGTCGACCGTGTAGGACTGCACCTTCGCGGCGAGGTCCGGTGTGGCCATCTGGTAGTCGATCCGCCAGCCGGTGTCGTTGTCGAAGGCCTGGCCGCGCCAGGACCACCACGTGTACGGACCGTCGACGTCGCCCGCCTGGTCACGTCCGACGTCGACCCAGCCGAGACCGGGACCGGTGGAGCCGTCGGCGCCCTCGACCTGCTCACCGTCGGCACCGAAGAAGCGGCTGAAGTACGCGCGCTCCCGCGGCAGGAAGCCAGCACGCTTGACGTTGCCCTTCCAGTTCTTGATGTCCCGCTCGTCGTGGCCGACGTTGAGGTCACCGACGACGACCGCGAGCGGGTTGTGCGCACGGACCTGCGGCAGCCGCTCGGTCATCGCGTCGAGGAACTTCCACTTCTCGTCCTGCTTCGCGGTGTCGGCCTCGCCCGAGTGCACGTAGGTCGAGACGACCGTCACGAGCGTGCCGCCGATCTCGTAGTCGGCTTCGAGCCACCGTCCCGCCGAGTCGAACTCCGCCGGCCCCAGCTCGACGCGGTGGATGTGCGCCCGGTGCCGCGAGGCGATCGCGACGCCGGCCCGGCCCTTCGCGGACGCCGGGTCGTGCACGACGTCCCAGCCGTCGCCGAGGAGCCCGGTGAGGTCGTCGGTCGACGCACGGACCTCCTGCAGGGCGAGGACGTCGACGTCACGCCCGTCGAGCCAGTCGCCCATGCCCTTGCGGAACGCGGCACGGATGCCGTTCACGTTGACGGATGCGAGGCGCAGGCGGGTCATGCAGAACACCCTATCGGCGCGTACGGACTGCCAGGATGACCCCATGGACCAGCAGGACGCCGCGTCGTCGTGGGTGGACGACGTGGTGGACGTCGCTCGAGGGATGGTGGCAGACGGCCGCGCGCACGACGCCGTCGAGACCCTCTGGGCGCTCCTCGCGAACGAACCGGACCACCCCGCCGCCCTCCACGCGCTCGCCGAGGCGCTGCAGGCGGACGGGGACCCAGCTGAGGCCCTCGTGGTCGCACGTCGTGCGGTGACGGTCGACCCGGAGCGGTACCGCAGTTTCCACCTGCTCGGCCTGGCCGCGTACGCGTGCGGGGCATGGGACGAGGTGCGGCCGGCCTTCGCGGCGGCGGCGGAGCTCGCTCCCGAGGACCTCGCCATCGCCTCGGACGCGCTCGCGGTCGAGCTGGCGATGGGACGGTCCGACGCGCAGACGTACGTCATCGCGCGCCGGGCGTCGGAACAGCATCCGGCAGACCCGGTCATCGCTGCCCTCGTCGGCATGCTCTTCCACCGCGAGGGTCATCGCGGGACGGCGGAGACGGTGTGGCGAGCCGGTCTGGTCGCGACACCGACCGATCCCGTGCTCCGGTGGCGGATGCTCACCTCGAGTGCCGAACGTGGTGCCGACGCGGCGGTCGTCGAGCACGGCATCGCGTTGCGCATGGAACACCCGAGCCAGCAGACGGACCGGCTGCTCCGCCTCGCGGTGACCAGTCTGCTGCAGCACGTCCACGCGGTCTTCTTCGTGGGAGCGCTGGTCGGGGTGCTGCTCGCGGTCCTCGCGAGCAGCGTCGTGCCGGGACGCTGGCAACGCTTCGCCGACGGCGGCGTCCTCCTCGTGGTCCTCGGGATGGTCGGCGTTGCGGTGAACCTCGTCGTCCGCGTCGCCACGCGCCGGCTGCGAACGGGGACCGCCCCGCTCCTGCGGTTCGTGCGGCGCCGGGCCCGGGGTCTGGTCGGAGCCGCGGTGTTGGTCGCCGCGACCGGGGTCGGGGCGCTCGCGGCCGTGGTCGGACTGATCACAGGAGCACCGCTCCCGGTCGTCGGCTGGTGCGGTGCGGTGACCGGGGCGGTGTGGTTGGCGACGATGGCTGACCTGACGTGGCTGGACCGGTGGTACCGGTGACCGCCTGACGGACGGGAGGCCCGGTGCCAGCTGGCACCGGGCCTCCCGTCAGTGGGTGGTCGCGTCCACGACGCGACGCACGCGGTCAGGCCGCGTCGTGGTCCGTCTGCAGGAAGTCGACCAGGCTGTCCGCCGTGGTCTCCGCGTCGTCGCCGGTCACGGTGATGGTGACCTCGTCGCCGTTCTCGACGCCGAGCCCGAGGAGCCCGAGGATGCTGCCGGCGTTCGCGGACTTGTCGCCCTTGCTGATCGTGACCTGGTGTCCGGATGCGGTGACGCTCTGGACGAAGAGGGACGCCGGACGGGCGTGCAGACCGGATCCGCTGGCGACGGTGACGGTGCGGGTGGCTTCGGACATCGATGAACTCCTAGTCGATGGATGGTGCGCTCATGGTAGCGAGCAGGTGGTCGGTGGGGCCGGGAGGACGGTCAGGGACGGCCCGGCCAGAAGACCTCGGTGCCGGCGGCCTCGACCTCGCGGACGAGGTCGATGTTGACGCCGGGGTCGGTGATGATCGTGTCGATCGCGGCGAGCGGTGCGACGCGGCCGAACTCCTCGCGGCCGAACTTCGTGTGGTCGGCGAGCAGGATGCTCCGGCGCGCGGACTTGATCATCGCGGACTTGACCGCGGCCTCCGCCATGTTGTGCGTGGTCAGGCCGCGCTCCGGGGTGATGCCGTTGATGCTGATGAACGCGACGTCGACACTGACCATGCCGATGAGCTGGTGAGTCCAGGTGCCGACGCCGGCGAGGGAGTCGTTCCGGACGTTCCCTCCGAGCAGGTGCAGGTCGATGCCCGGGCGGTTCGCGACGGCCATCGCGACGGGGAGCGAATGCGTCACGACGGTGAGACCGCGGTCCGTCGGGAGCATCTCGGCGAGGCAGATCGTCGACGTGCCGGCGTCGATCATGACCGACCCGTTCTCGGGGAGCTCCTCGAGCGCCGCCTCGGCGATCACCATCTTCTCGGACTGGTTGATCCCACCGCGGTCGCCGACGCCCGGGTGGAGCGTGATCCGCTCGACCGGGATCGCACCGCCGTGGGCCCGGCGGACCAGGCCGCGGCGCTCCAACGAGGTGAGGTCGCGGCGGATGGTCTCCGGGGTCACCTCGAGCAGTTCGGCGAGGTCCTTGACGTCCACCCGGCCGTCGGCCCGCGCGCGTTCGACGATGCGCTGGTGGCGCTCTGGTGCGTACATCGGACCTCGATGTCTCGTGGCTGGGGCGGATGGTGTCGGTCCGCCGGTCGGAGTCGGGCCGGAACGGACACGGACGGATGCGGTTCGGCGGGATCGACCCCGAAGTGGGGGAAGGTCAGACGAAAACGGGCATCTGTTTGTGCATTTTTATCCCCGGATGTGTTTGTTTGTCAACGCGGATCGGGGTATGGTGCTGCACAAGCCGCACGGACGTGGTCCGTTCCGTGTCGTGCCCGAACCGCCAGAACGACCAGCCCCCACCGCAAGCGCGCGTGAGATGAAGGAGTCTCGAATGTCCGAACTGCTCGGAACCGGCGTCGGCCGCGGTGTTGCCCGTGGCCCCGTGCTCCGGATGGCGGACCCGCTCGGCGAACCGTCGACGGCGGCGCTCGAGGGTCCGGCGGACGACGCGAAGCAGGCGGTGCACACGGCGCTCGCCGCGGTGGCGGAGGACCTCACCAAGCGCGGACAGCTCGCCGGTGGGGACGCGCAGGCCGTGCTCGAGGCGCAGGCGCTCATGGCGCAGGACCCGACCCTCCTCGACGACGTGCACACCCGCATCGACGCCGGCACGAACGCCGAGCGCGCCGTGTTCGAGGCGTTCGGCCAGTTCCGCGACCTCCTCGTTGCGATGGGCGGCTACATGGGGGAGCGCGCGACGGACCTCGACGACGTCGCCCAGCGCATCATCGCCAAGCTCCGCGGCGTGCACGCCCCCGGCGTCCCCGAGTCGGACACCCCCTTCGTCCTCGTCGCCCGTGACCTCGCCCCCGCCGACACCGCGCTCCTCGACCTCGAGAAGGTCCTCGCGCTCGTCACCCGCGACGGTGGCCCGACCTCGCACACCGCGATCCTGGCCCGCGCCAAGGGCATCACCGCGATCGTCGGTGTCACCGGCGCGGACGACCTGACCGACGGGCAGGACGTCGTCGTCGACGCCGCCGCCGGCACCGTCGTCACCGAGCCCTCCGCCGACCTCGTCGCCGAGGTCGAGCAGCGCATCGCCGACCGCCTCGCAGCCGCCGCGGCACCCCTGACGGCCGGTGCCCTCGCCGACGGACACGTCGTGCCCCTCCTGGCCAACCTCGGCAGCCCCGCCGACGCCGCGGGCGCGGTCGCGCTCGGGGCCGAGGGCGTCGGGCTCTTCCGCACCGAGTTCCTCTTCCTCGACTCGCCGAAGGCCCCGACCGTGGACGAGCAGAAGGAGTCCTACAAGCAGCTCCTCGCCGCGTTCCCGGGCAAGAAGGTCGTCGTCCGGGCCCTCGACGCCGGTGCCGACAAGCCGCTCCCGTTCCTCACGGACAAGGACGAGGAGAACCCGGCGCTCGGTCGCCGTGGCCTCCGTGCGCTGCGGAACCACCCCGAGGTGCTCCGCGACCAGCTCACCGCGCTCGCCCAAGCCGACGCCGAGACCGAGGCCGACCTCTGGGTGATGGCGCCGATGGTCGCCGACGCCGAGGAGACCGAGTACTTCGTCGACCTCGCCCGCGAGCTCGGCATCCGGACGGCCGGCGTGATGGCCGAGGTGCCCTCGCTCGCGCTGATGGCCGAGCAGGTGTTCCAGTCCGCCGACTTCGTGTCGATCGGCACGAACGACCTCACCCAGTACACGATGGCCGCCGACCGGATGCTCGGCACCGTCGCGGCGTACCAGGACCCCTGGCACCCGGCCGTCCTGCGCCTCGTCGCACAGCTCGGCTCCGCCGGCGTCGACGCGGCCAAGCCCGTCGGCATCTGCGGTGAGGCGGCGGCCGACCCGCTCCTCGCCGTCGTGCTCGTCGGCCTCGGCGCCACGACCCTCTCCATGACCCCCGCGGCCCTCGCCGACGTGCGCGCCGAACTCGGCAAGCACACCCTCGACGAAGCCCGCGAGATGGCCCAGGCGGCACTCGCCGCGTCCACGGCGGCGGCCGCGAAGTCCGCCGCCGCGGCGGTGCACGCCGCCTGAGCCGACCGCTCCACCACCCCAGCACCACCCGTCCCGCACATGCAGCAGCACCACCACACAGAAAGTCACCGCACATGACAACGTCGTCCGTTGCAGCGCCCGACGCCCCCGCGAACTCGCGGGGCGGCGCACGCGTCGCCGTTCAGAAGTTCGGCACGTTCCTCTCCGGCATGGTCATGCCCAACATCGCGATCTTCATCGCGTGGGGCATCATCACCGCCTTCTTCATCGAGACCGGTTGGACGCCCGTCGGCATCCTCGGCGGCTTCGGTGAGACGAACGGCGTCGCCAACATCGGCCTCGTCGGCCCGATCCTGACCTACCTCATCCCGCTCGCGATCGCGATCCAGGGCGGCCGGATGATCTACGAGACCCGCGGCGCCGTCGTCGGGTCGATCATGACCATGGGTGTCATCATCGGCGCCAGCGGCACGACGATGATCCTCGGTGCCATGATCTGTGGTCCGCTCGGTGCGTACCTCATCAAGCAGATCGACAAGATCTGGGACGGCAAGATCAAGCCCGGCTTCGAGATGCTCGTGAACAACTACGCGGCCGGCATCCTCGGCTTCGTCCTCGCGATGATCGGGTTCTTCTGGCTCGCCCCGCTGTTCAAGCTCATCGCCGAGGGCCTCGGCGCAGCCGTGAACTTCCTCGTCCAGCACTCGCTGCTGCCGCTCGCGAGCGTCATCATCGAGCCCGCCAAGGTGTTCTTCCTCAACAACGCCATCAACCACGGCGTGCTCGACCAGCTCGGTGCGCAGCAGGTCCAGGAGTCCGGCAAGAGCATCCTGTTCCTGCTCGAGGCGAACCCCGGCCCGGGTCTCGGCATCCTGCTCGCCTTCACCTTCTTCGGTGTCGGCATCGCCCGCTCGACCGCCCCCGGCGCGATCATCATCCAGTTCCTCGGCGGCATCCACGAGATCTACTTCCCGTACGTGCTGCAGAAGCCGGTCCTGTTCATCGCCGTGATCCTCGGTGGTGCCACCGGTGTCGCGACCAACGTCGCCTTCCACTCCGGCCTCGTCGCCCCGGCATCGCCCGGTTCGATCTTCGCCGTGCTCGGGTCGACCGCGAAGGACAGCTTCGTCGGTGTCATCCTGTCGGTGCTCTTCTCGGCCGCGGTGTCCTTCGCGGTGGCGTCGTTCTTCCTCATCGCCACCCGCAAGCGCGACATGGCGAACGGCGGCGGCGACATGGCGGCGGCGTTCGACAAGATGCAGGCCACCAAGGGCCGCGACGCCAACGCCGCGACCGCCGGCCTGTTCGGCACCAACGCCCCGGCGAACGAAGAGGAGTCCGAGGCGGCCCTCGGCGGCGTCGGCTCGGCGTCCGCCACGGCGACGGCCACCCGCGTCGAGAACGTCGTGTTCGCCTGCGACGCCGGCATGGGGTCCAGCGCGATGGGCGCCAGCGTCCTGCGCAACAAGGTCAAGAAGGCGGGCATCGAGGGCGTCACGGTCGTCAACAAGGCGATCGCGAACCTCGACGGCACCGAGGACCTGATCATCACCCAGGAAGAGCTGACGGACCGCGCCAAGCAGAAGAACCCGAACGCACAGCACGTGTCGGTCGGCAACTTCATGAACGCGCCGCAGTACGACCAGGTCGTCGACCAGCTCAAGAACCAGTAACGAAGTGCAGAATCGGAGGGGACGGGCCACGGCCCGTCCCCTCCACCACGTCCACGAACCAAGGAGAACCCCGATGCCCGTCCTGCAGGAGAGCCAGATCCGGATCCACACCGAGGACACCGCGCCGACCAAGTCGGAAGCGATGAAGGAGGCCGCGGAGATCCTCGAGGCTGCGGGCGCGGTCACCGCCGACTACTACCCGGCGATGCTCGAGCGTGAGAAGAGCGTCTCGACGTACATGGGGAACTTCCTCGCCATCCCGCACGGCACGAACGACGCCAAGGACGCCATCAAGTCGTCCGCGCTGTCGTTCATCCGCTACGCGGCGCCGATCGACTGGGACGGCAACGAGGTGCGCTTCGTCGTCGGCATCGCCGGGGTGAACAACGAGCACCTCGACATCCTCTCCAAGATCGCGATCGTGTTCTCCGACGAGGACGAGGTCGCCAAGCTGACCAGCGCCCCCGACACCGCGGCGATCCTCGCGATCCTCGGCGAGGTCAACGAGTGAGCGCGACGCGGACCGCCGTCCACTTCGGCGCGGGCAACATCGGCCGCGGCTTCGTCGGCCTGCTCCTGCACGAGGCCGGCTACGAGGTCGTGTTCGCCGACGTCGCCGCCCCCCTCATCGACGCCCTCGCCGCCGCGGACTCCTACACCGTGCACGAGGTGGGTGCCGGTGCGACCGACCACGAGGTGTCGGCCTTCCGGGCCCTCAACAGCGCGCAGGACGAGGCTGGCGTCGTCGCCGAGATCGCGGCCGCCGAGATCGTGACCTGCGCCGTCGGGCCGAACGTCCTGAAGTTCATCGCCCCGGTCATCGCGAAGGGCCTCGAGCAGCGCGACGCGTCGGCCGCCCCGATCGCCGTCATGGCCTGCGAGAACGCCATCAACGCCACCGACCGGCTCCACGAGTTCATCGTCGAGGCCCTGCCGGCCGAGACCCGCGACGCGACGCTCGCCAAGGCCGTGTTCGCGAACACCGCCGTGGACCGCATCGTCCCGGCCCAGCCGGAGGGCGCCGGACTCGACGTCACCGTCGAGACCTACTTCGAATGGGCCATCGACCGCACGCCGTTCGGCGGTGCGGAGCCGGAGATCCCCGGCGTGCACTACGTGGACGGGCTGGCCGCGTCGATCGAGCGCAAGCTCTTCACGGTGAACACCGGACACGCCACCGTCGCGTACCACGGCTTCCTCGCGGGGGCCGACAAGATCTCCGACGCGGTCGCGATCCCCGCGGTGCGCTCGGAGCTCGAGGCGGTGCTCGCCGAGACGAGCGACCTGCTGGTCCGCCGGCACGAGCTCGACCCCGAGGTGCACCGTGCGTACGTGCAGGCGATCATCGCGCGGTTCGAGAACCCGCACCTGCCGGACACCGTGACCCGCGTCGGTCGGCAGCCGCTCCGGAAGCTGTCCCGCGACGAGCGGTTCGTGTCCCCGGCGGCCGCCCTGGCCGAGGACGGCACCGAACCGGTCGCACTCCTCGACGCCATGGGTGCGGCGCTCCGCTTCGACGTCCCCGACGACGAGCAGAGCGTCGAACTCCAGGCGCTACTCGGCTCCGAGCGGTCCGACGAGGACGTGGTCACCGCGATCACCGGGCTCGACGCGCAGCACCCGCTGCACGCCGCGTTCGCCGAGCGGGTCCGGACCGCGCGGTCGTAGCGACCTCAGACGGATGGGAGGTTCCCCACCGGGGAACCTCCCATCCCTCTGTACATTCGCTGCGCGGTCAGGCGCCCCGCAGCGTCAGCCCGCCGTGGCGGACCGTCAGGACCGCCGCCGTCACGGTGCCGAAGGGGTCTCCGTCGAGCTGGATCTGCTGCGGCTCGTCGAGGGTCATCGCGAGCCGTCGGGCCGTCGTGTAGCGCAGCGCGCGGGACGCGGGCAGGAACCAGGCGAGCAGCCGGCCGAAGCGCGTGCGGTGGTGGAACCGGTTCATCGACAGGCCGTAGCCGACCCGGGTCCAGCCGAGCGCGCCGTCCGGTCGGAACGCCACGGCATCGAGCACGCCGTCGTCCGGCTTCGCTGCCGGCAGCAGGAGCATGCCGGCGGTGAGTGTCCCGCAGTTGCCCACGATCACGGTGTGTGCGCGCATGCGCTGCTCCGGTGCGTCGTCGAGGCGGTAGCGCACGTCGATGCGGCGGTTGCCGATCACCGACCGAGCGATCGGGTCGGAGTAGGCGACCCAGCCGAAGCGCTTCTTGAGGCGGGCGTTCGTGTTCGCCGCCATGTTCGCGTCGAGGCCGATGCCCGCCATCACCAGGAACGCGTGCTCCGTGGTCGTGCCCTCGGCCGAGGTGAGCTCCGCGAAGGCGATGTCGACCCGACGGTCGTCGCCGTGGAACGCACGGTGCACGGCGCCGGCGACGTCGTTCAGTCGGACGCCGAGGTTCCGGGCGTACAGGTTGCCGGTGCCGGTCGGGACGAGCGCCAGCGGGATGCCGGCCTCGTGGAGTTCCTCCGCGGCGACCCGGAGCGTCCCGTCCCCGCCGGCGACGAGCACCACGGCGGCGCCGCTGTCGCGGGCAGCACGCGCCGCAGCCCGCCCGTCGTCGTCCTGCGCGGTCTCGAACCAGCGGGTCGCAGCCCAGCCGCTGGTCTCCTGTTCGGTCGTGACCGCGGCGCGGAGCACCGCGATGTCGATGCCGGACGGGTTGACGACGACCGCGGCGAAGGGCAGCGCGGCGGGGGAGGGTTCGGGGGACGACACGGAGCCGACAGTACCGGCAGGGGGCGTAGCGTCCGGTGCATGACGAAGCAGTGGGTGGCACCCCGTGCCGGTGGCAGTGAGGTCCTGGAGTCCGTCGACGTCGATGTCCGGCCTCCCGGACGCGGCGAGGTCACCATCGCGGTGCGGGCGGCGGGGATGAACCCCGCCGACACGAAGCACACGCGGGCCGCAGCGCCGGACGCGTACCCGATCCCGATCGGGTACGAGGTCGCCGGCGTCATCAGCGCGATCGGGCCCGAGACGGAGATCGCCTCGGGTGGCGGCTCGGTCGGCGACGCCGTGCTGGCCTTCCGGGTGCAGGGCGGTTGGACGGAGGAGCTCACGGTTCCGGCGGCCGACGTGTTCGCGAAGCCGGACGCGCTCGGGTTCCCGGAGGCGGCGAACCTGCTGCTGGCCGGTACGACCGCGGCCGACGTCATCCGGGTGACCCGCGCCTCCGGGCAGGACACCGTGCTCGTGCACGGCGCGTCCGGCGCGGTCGGTGTGAGCGTCCTGCAGCTGCTGCGGCCCCTCGGCGCCCGGGTGATCGGGACGGCGTCGGAGCGCGGCGCGGACACGATCGCCGACTTCGGCGGTGAGTGGATCGCGTACGGCGACGGCCTCGAGGACCGTGTGCGTGTACTCGCGCCGGACGGGATCGACGTGGCGATCGACTGCGTCGGCACCGACGAGGCGGTCGACGTGTCGCTCGCGCTCGTCGCCGACCGCAGCAGGATCGTCACCATCGCGGCGCAGCAGCGCGCGGCGGCGGAGGGGATCCCGATGGTCGGGGGAGCGCAACCCGAGAGCAAGGCGTTCCGCGACTCGGTGCGCCAGCGGCTGATCGACCTGGCCGCCGAAGGGCAGCTCGTCGTCCCCGTCGCCAGGACGTTCCCGCTCGCCGATGCCCGGGAAGCCGCTGAGCTGCTCGAGTCCGGCCACCCGGGCGGCAAGCTCGGGCTCGTGCCCTGAACGGGGGTCAGTGTGCGGCAACGGCCTGCGTGGGCTTCTGGTTGACTCTGCATCGACCCGATCACCACTTCACTCCCAGGGGGACCCGTGACCGATCAGTACCCGCCGCAGAACCCGTACGGGCAGCAGCCCGGCGACCAGTCCAAGCCCTCCGGTCAGTACGGCCAGCCCGGTCAGTACGGCCAGCCCGGTCAGTACGGCGGGCCGGGTGACGGCCACACGCCCCAGTACGGAGCGCCGGCGCCGACCGGACCCGGTGGTGAGCCGCCGCTCTGGGCACCCTGGTACGGCATCTCGTTCCCGAAGGCGTTCGTCCGGTTCTGGAAGAAGTACGTCCGCTTCGACGGGCGCGCGAGCCGGAGCGAGTACTGGTGGTGGGCCCTCTGGTCCGTCATCGCCAGCATCGTCCTGAACATCCTCGACGGCATCCTCGCCAGCGCGACGGGCTCCACGGTCACCACGTCCGGCTCCGGCTCCGTCGGCTTCTCGACGATGTCGACCAACCCGGTCGCGTCGCTGCCGAGCACGCTGTGGGGCCTCGCCACGCTGCTGCCGAGCATCGCGCTCCTGATGCGCCGCCTGCACGACGCCAACCTCAGCGGCTGGTGGTGGCTCCTCGCCTTCATCCCGATCCTCGGCTGGATCGCGCTGCTGGTCATGGTGCTGCAGTCGTCGAAGCCCGAGGGGCAGCGGTTCGACCGCCCCGAGCGCGGCTGAGACGACAGCACGACACGACGAAGGGCCCCGGCGATGCGCCGGGGCCCTTCGTCATGTCGTCCGGACGGACCTCAGACGACGCGCACCCGCACGAGGGAGCCGTCGACGACGAGGTCGCGGATGGTCGTGGTCGGGTCCGCGACGAGGAAGCGCAGCGCGCCGCCCGGCTGGTCGAACCACGGCTGCACGAACCGCACCGAGACCAGGAACGGACGGTCGACCACGTAGCGGTGCACCTCCGGCGCGGCGGTGACGTGCGGCGGGAGGGAACGCGAGGGCATCGGGGTGTCGAGGGGGTGGAGTAGGTAGCCGTCGGGACCGCCGACGCGGTCGACGGGGACGCCCGCGGGGATCTGGATGGTGAGCCCATCGGGGCCGGACTGCGACACCTGCTGCGCGAGCTGCGGGTACGTCGACGCGGCACGGTCACGGAGTCCGTCGAGCTCGTGCCGCTGGATGTCCCGCGGCGCCGGGAACGGGCGGTTCAGGAACCGCCGGAGCATCTCGACCGCGTCCGACTCGCCCCGGGCGGACGCCAGACGGCGGGCGGTGCCGTAGTCGACGACCTCGAGGGCGAAGGTGTCCGCGTCGTCGGTCCGGACGATGCGGAGCGCGCCCTCGACCGGCGGCTCGTGCAGGGTCTCCCCGGGGAGCTGCACGTACCGGAGCGTGTAGCCGAGCTGGTCGAGGATGGGACGGGTCTCCGCGAACGTCATGAGCGGGAGCCTAGCGGTCCGACCTCGGACGGCCCTGGTGCCACGACGGACCTACGCGCGACCGCGCATCACCGCCTGCTTGACCTCGGAGATCGCCTTCGTGACCTGGATCCCGCGCGGGCAGGCGTCCGTGCAGTTGAACGTCGTGCGGCAGCGCCAGACGCCCTCCTTGTCGTTGAGGATGTCGAGCCGGACGTCGGCGGCGTCGTCGCGCGAGTCGAAGATGAAGCGGTGGGCGTTCACGATCGCCGCCGGGCCGAAGTACTGCCCGTCCGTCCAGAACACCGGGCAGGACGACGTGCACGCCGCGCAGAGGATGCACTTCGTGGTGTCGTCGAAGCGTGCGCGGTCGGCGACCGACTGCACGCGCTCCTTGCCGGGCTCCGGGGCCTTCGAGGCCTGCAGGAACGGCTGGACCTCGCGGAAGGACTTGAAGAAGGGCTCCATGTCGACCACGAGGTCCTTCTCGAGCGGCAGGCCCTTGATCGCCTCGACGTAGATCGGCTTCGAGACGTCGAGGTCCTTGATCAGGGTCTTGCACGCCAGGCGGTTGCGGCCGTTGATGCGCATCGCGTCGGAGCCGCACACGCCGTGCGCGCAGGAGCGTCGGAAGGTCAGCGACCCGTCCTGCTCCCACTTGATCTGGTGCAGGGCGTCGAGGATCCGGTCGGTCGGCAGCATCATCACGTCGAAGTCCTGCCAGCGCGGTTCGTCGTCGACGTCCGGGTCGAAGCGGCGGACGATGATCGTGACGGGGAACGACCCGGGGGGAGCGGTGGCCGCGTCGGTGCGGGGTGCGTCGGAGACCAGGGTGTCGGTCATCAGTACTTCCTCTCCATCGGTTCGTACCGCGTCACGACGACGGGCTTCCAGTCGAGCGTGATGTGGTCGTCGGCGAGCGACGAGTGCGGGTCGCCCGTCAGGTACGCCATGGTGTGCTGCATGTAGTTCTCGTCGTCGCGCTTCGGGAAGTCGTCGCGCATGTGGCCGCCGCGGGACTCCTTGCGGTTCCGCGCCGAGTACACGACGACCTCGGCCAGGTCGAGCAGGAACCCGAGCTCGACCGCTTCGAGCAGGTCGGTGTTGAAGCGCTTGCCCTTGTCCTGCACGGAGATGTTCATGTAGCGGTTGCGCAGCGTGTGGATCGTCTCGGTGACCCGGGCGAGCGACTCGTCGGTCCGGAACACCTGCGCGTTCTTGTCCATCTCCTCCTGCAGCTCCTTGCGGAGCGCGGCCACCCGTTCGGTGCCGGTGGAGGCGCGGAGCTGCTCGAGCATGCCGCGGACGTTCGCCGCCGGGTCCTCGGGGAGGGGCAGGAACTCGGCGGTCTTGACCCACTCGGCGGCGTTGTTGCCGGACCGCTTGCCGAACACGTTGATGTCGAGGAGCGAGTTCGTGCCGAGGCGGTTCGACCCGTGCACGGAGACGCAGGCGCACTCACCGGCGGCGTACATGCCCGGCACGACGGTGTCGTTGTCCGAGAGGACCTCGGCGTTCGTGTTGGTCGGGATGCCGCCCATGGCGTAGTGCGCGGTCGGCATCACCGGCACCGGCTCGGTCACCGGGTCGACGCCGAGGTAGGTGCGGGCGAACTCGGTGATGTCGGGCAGCTTGGTCTCGAGGACCTCCGCGCCGAGGTGCGTGCAGTCGAGCAGCACGTAGTCCTTGTTCGGGCCGGCCCCGCGGCCCTCGGCCACCTCCTGCACCATGCACCTGGCGACGATGTCGCGCGGGGCGAGGTCCTTGATGGTGGGGGCGTAGCGTTCCATGAACCGCTCGCCGGAGGCGTTGCGGAGGATCGCGCCCTCGCCGCGGGCGCCCTCGGTGAGCAGGATGCCGAGGCCGGCGAGTCCGGTCGGGTGGAACTGGAAGAACTCCATGTCCTCGAGCGGGAGGCCGGTGCGCCAGACGATGCCGACACCGTCACCGGTCAGGGTGTGCGCGTTCGAGGTGGTCTTGTACATCTTGCCGAAGCCGCCGGTGGCGAAGATCATCGCCTTCGCGTGGAAGACGTGCAGCTCACCGGTCGAGAGCTCGAACGCCACGACGCCGGCCGGCTGCTTGCGCGTGACGCCGTCCTCGCCGACGACGTCGACCATGATGAGGTCGAGCGCGTAGAACTCGTTGAAGAAGTTCACGCCGAGCTTGACGCAGTTCTGGAACAGCGTCTGCAGGATCATGTGGCCGGTGCGGTCGGCGGCGTAGCAGGCCCGACGCACGGGGGACTTCCCGTGGTCACGGGTGTGGCCGCCGAAGCGCCGCTGGTCGATCTTGCCCTCTGGTGTGCGGTTGAACGGCAGGCCCATGTTCTCGAGGTCGATGACCGCGTCGATCGCCTCCTTCGCGAGGATCTCGGCCGCGTCCTGGTCGACCAGGTAGTCACCGCCCTTGATCGTGTCGAAGGTGTGCCACTCCCACGAGTCCTCTTCGACGTTCGCGAGTGCGGCCGCCATGCCGCCCTGCGCTGCACCGGTGTGCGAGCGGGTCGGGTACAGCTTCGAGATGACCGCGGTGTTCGCCTTCGGGCCGGCCTCGATCGCGGCACGCATGCCCGCGCCGCCCGCGCCGATGATGACGATGTCGAACTGGTGGTGATGGACGGTGATGTCGGTCACGTGTTTCTCTCGAGTCGTGGTGCAGGGACGTGGGCGTGACGCATCGGCGGGCGACGCGTCAGCGGAGGTGTGGCGTCAGCGCGCGGGGCAGAACGACGGCAGGTCGGCCGCGGCGGCACCGGCAGGGCACGGGTCGAAGGTCCAGCAGACCAGCGTGCCGAGTGCGATGAGCACGACGCACGCGACGAGGATCGCGCCGAGCAGCGTCTTCCGGATGCCGGGCTTCGCCACGTAGTCGTTGACGATCGTGCGCATGCCGTTCGAGCCGTGGATGAGCGCGAGCCACAGCATCAGCGTGTCCCACACCTGCCAGAAGGGGTTCGCCCACTTGCCGGCGACGAAGGCGAAGTCGATCTGCTTCACGCCCTCGCCCGCGACCATGTTGACGAACAGGTGTCCGAAGATCAGGACGACGAGCAGGATGCCGGACCCACGCATGTAGATCCAGCCCCACTTCTCCCAGTTGGTGGAGCGGCGGGCGGCCTCGGCGCTGCGCGGGGGTGCGATGGTCTCGGTGGTCATGGTGTGCCCCTGGTCAGTGGAAGTCGGCGACGAGGTTCATGAGCTGGCGCGGCAGGAAGCCCGCGATCGCCACGGCCCACAGGGCGATGACGATCCAGAACATGGCCCGCTGGTACTTCGGCCCCTTGGACCAGAAGTCGACCAGGATGATGCGCAACCCGTTGAACGCGTGGAACACGATCGCCATCACGAGGGCGATCTCGCCGAGGTTCATGATCGGCGTCTTGTACGTGCCGATGACCGCGTTGTAGGCCTCTGGCGAGAGCCGCACGAGCGCCGTGTCGAGGATGTGCACGAGCAGGAAGAAGTAGATCGCGACACCGGTGATGCGGTGCAGGACCCATGACCACATCCCGGTGCTGCCGCGGTAGAGGGTCCCCTGGGGGGAACGCCGCGCACGGGGCGCATCGATCGGCGCTCCGTCTATCGACACTGTCGGTACAGCTGTCGCCGTACCCCCTGCGGTCTGCTCGGCCATGAGCTCGCCCTCCGTTGAGACCGGGGCGCCGATCGGCGCACCGTTGCCGTCGTGTTCGTGTGGAACACGACCATCCTACGACCGCGCGCTGACGTTCTCGTTCCACCCCGCCCGGAGCGCACGCGCGGTGGCCGGTGGGACGCCGATGTTCCTGGCCGTGTCGTGGTGCGCGAGGAGCTGGTCGCCGACCGCCTCCCACGTCGTGCCCTCGACGCGCAGCCGGCCGGCGGACCCCATCCGTGCCGCGCGTGCGGGGTCGAGGTGCAGCCCGAGCACGGCGCGGCGGAGGGCCTGGGGCGCCTCCGGGTCGTAGAGCTCGCCGTCGAGCCCCGGTGCGACGAGGTCGAGCGGGCCGCCGGACGCCGGCGCGACGACCGGCAACCCGGTGGCGTGTGCCTCCTGCAGGGTCTGCCCGAAGGTCTCGGCGGGGCCCGTGTGGACGAACACGTCGAGCGCCGCGTAGGCGTCGGCGAGGGCGTCACCGCGGAGCGGGCCGGTGAAGGTCACGTCCAGGTGGCGGAGCCGTCGCTCCAGGACCTGCCGGGAGGGTCCACCTCCGGCGACCACGACGCGGATGCCCGGGATGCCGCCGAGTTCGGCGAGCCGCTCGACCTCCTTCTCCGGTGCGAGCCGCCCCACGTAGCCGACGACGGTCTCGCCGCGGGGTGCGATGCGCCGCCGGAACGCCCGCACGTGCGCCGAGTCACGCCGGGACGGGTGGAACAGCTCGGTGTCCACACCGCGGCCCCACCGCGCGACCCGTGGGACGCCGTCCGCGGCCAGCATGGCCGCGGTCGCGGACGACGGAGCGAGCGTCAGGGAGGCGCCCTGGTGGATGCGGGCGAGCACACGGCGCGCCAGCGGGGCGGCCGCTGCCAGGCCGTTGCGGCGGGCGAACCCGGCCACGTCGGTCTGGAAGACGGCGACGGAGGGGATGCCGAGCCTCCCGGCCGCCGTGATGGCGCGCCCGCCCAGCAGGAGGGGACTGGCCGCGTGGAGCACGTCCGCGCCGGAGGCGGCGAGGATCGTGTCGAGGACGGGGTGGGGGAGTGCGACCGGGAACTGGCGGTAGGCGACCGCGGGCACGCGGTGCACGTCGAAGCCGTTGTGGCGTTCGAGCTCGGAGCGGGACCGCAGCCCCGCCAGCCCCGGAGCATCCGGTGCGATCACGACCGCGCGGTGGCCGCGGCGCTGGAGGTGGTCGAGGACCGCCAGGACACTGGTGGTCACGCCGTTGAGGGTGGGCAGGAAGCTCTCGGTCACGACGGCGACGGTCCGCTGGACCCCGCCCCGTTCCACGCTGCGTGCGTTCATGGCACTCGTCATGCTCCGCCGACCGGGTGACGCCGACGGGGGCCGCGCGGTGAACGGCGACCGCGCCGGCGGTGAACAACGGGGGCGGACGAGTCGTGCGGGTTCCCGCACCGGCGTCGGGCGGTACCCAGGATCCGGCCCGGTCGGACGGTACGGTGAGCGGGTGACCGACGACCTCGACGACTTCTACGCGATCATCCCGGCCGGCGGGATCGGCTCGCGGCTCTGGCCGCTGTCCCGCGCGGACGCACCGAAGTTCCTGCACGACCTGACGGGGTCGGGCACGTCGCTCCTCCGACAGACGTGGGACCGACTGGCGCCGCTGTCCGGGGAGGACCGGATCATGGTCGTCACCGGTCGAGCGCACCGCGCCGCGGTGGAGTCGCAGCTGCCGGGCATCGCCGACCACAACGTCGTGCTCGAGAGCGAGCCGAAGGACTCCACGGCCGCCATCGGGCTCGCCGCCGCGATCCTCCGTCGCCGCGAGCCGGACGTCGTGATCGGGTCGTTCGCCGCCGACCACGTCATCAACGACGCCCGCGGGTTCCGGCGCTCCGTGCGCGAAGCGGTGCTCGCTGCCCGGGCCGGGTACGTCACGACCATCGGCATCACCCCGTCCGAGCCGGCCATCGGGTTCGGCTACATCCACGCCGGACAGACCCTGGGCATCGACACCGCGCCGCGGGCCCACGCGGTGCTCGACTTCGTCGAGAAGCCGGACCTCGACACCGCGACCGGCTACCTCGCCGACGGCAGCTACCTCTGGAACGCGGGCATGTTCATCGCGCGGGCCGACGTGCTCCTCGCGGAGATCGGCCGGAACGAACCGGAACTGCTCGCCGGCATCGAGGAACTCGCCGCGGCGTGGGACACCTCCGCCCGGGGAGCCGCCGTCGACGCCGTCTGGCCGGCCCTCAAGAAGATCGCCATCGACTACACGGTCGCCGAGCCGGCCGCCGCCGCCGGTCGGCTGGCCGTCGTGCCGGGCGACTTCGACTGGGACGACGTGGGGGACTTCGCGTCCCTCGCGAAACTGCAGTCGGGCGGGCGGACGAACAACCTCGCGGTGCTCGGCGACAACGCGCGCATCCTGGCCGACTCCTCGAGCGGCATCGTCGTGGCGCACAGCCAGCGGCTCATCTCGTTGATCGGGGTGGAGGACATCGTCGTCGTGGACACCCCGGACGCGCTCCTCGTCACCACGAGCGCGAACGCGCAGCGTGTCAAGGGCGTGGTGGACGCGCTGAAGATCAGCGGGCGGGACGACGTGCTCTGAGCGGTGGCCGGAGCGGAGACCGGCGCCGGCGACGGCCGCTGCCGGATCTCGACAGATCCGCGCCGGCCGTGTAGCGCTCCACCGTGAACCCCCACAACTGGGGACAGCCCGGTTGCTCCGCGTTACGAGCCTGTTTCGGCGCGGTCGCGATCCCGTAACCGATCCGCAGGAGCGCATGCACGGGCGCTGTACCGGCCGGGCGGTCGTGTACTGTCGCCACGATCGCCCGGCGCGCAACGGCCCGGGCCCGTGCACCCGGAGGAACAACCCGTGTCATCTCGTACCCGTCAGATCGCACTCAGCGGCCTCGCGCTCGCCGGCCTCGTCGCCACGCTGGCCGGCTGCTCCGCCGCTCCGTCCGACTCCTCGTCGGCGAAGTCCAGCAGCTTCCGCCCCTGCATGGTGTCGGACGCCGGTGGGTTCGACGACAAGTCGTTCAACCAGCTCGGCTACGAGGGCCTCAAGGACGCGGCGAAGGACCTCGGCGCGACCTACAAGTCGGCCGAGTCGAAGGACTCCACGGTCTACGACTCGAACATCGAGCAGCTCGTCAACCAGAACTGCAAGCTCATCGTGACGGTCGGCTTCAACCTCGCCGACGCCACGAAGAAGCAGGCCGCCGCGAACCCCGACACCGAGTTCGCGATCATCGACGACAACTCGATCAAGGCCAAGAACGTCAAGCCGATCACGTTCGACACCTCGCAGGCGGCGTTCCTCGCCGGCTACGCGGCCGCGTCGTACTCCAAGAGCGGTGTCGTCGGCACCTTCGGTGGCATGCAGATCCCGACCGTCACCATCTTCATGGACGGCTTCGCCGACGGCGTGAAGTACTACAACGACCAGAAGAAGAAGGACGTCAAGGTCGTCGGCTGGGACGTCGACTCCCAGAAGGGCTCCTTCACCGGTGGCTTCGAGGCCGGTACGCAGGCCAAGTCGGTCGCGCAGACGCTCCTCGACCAGAACGCCGACGTCATCCTCCCCGTCGGTGGTCCGATCTACCAGTCCGCTGCCGAGGCGGTCAAGGACGCCGACAACGGCTCCGTCCTCATCGGCGCGGACAGCGACCTCTACGAGGCCGACCCCCGCTACAAGGACATCGCGTTCACCTCGGTCGAGAAGGGCATGCGCCCGGCCGTCAAGGACGTCGTCGAGCAGGCCGCTGACGGCAAGTACTCCAACGAGCCGTACGTCGGCACGCTGAAGAACGAGGGCGTCGGCATCGCGCCGTTCCACGACTACGAGTCCAAGGTCGACTCGGGGCTCCAGAAGGAGCTCGACACGATCAAGTCCGGCATCATCGACGGCTCGATCACGGTCAAGACCGACGCGACCGTCAAGTAACATCTCGCGATGCGGGCGGGGGACACTCCTCCGCCCGCATTCGCGCGCCCCGCAGCACCCGACAGGAACGACACTCCCGACATGAAGCTCGAACTCCGCGGCATCACGAAGCGGTTCGGCCCCCTGGTCGCGAACGACCACATCTCCCTCACCGTCGAACCGGGCGAGGTGCACTGCCTCCTCGGGGAGAACGGCGCCGGCAAGTCCACCCTGATGAACGTGCTCTACGGCATGTACCAGGCGGAGGAGGGCGAGATCCTCCTGGACGACGTCGTCCAGGACTTCGACGGCCCCGGTGACGCGATGCGTGCCGGGATCGGCATGGTCCACCAGCACTTCATGCTCGTGCCGGTGTTCACGGTCGCCGAGAACGTCATGCTCGGGCAGGAGGAGACGGCGTTCGGCGGGCGCCTCGACCTCGCCGGAGCCCGGCGCCGCGTCCGCGAGATCTCCGAGCGCTTCGGGTTCGACGTCGACCCCGACGCCCGGGTCGAGGACCTGCCCGTCGGCGTCCAGCAGCGCGTCGAGATCATCAAGGCGCTGTCCCGGGACGCCTCCGTGCTCGTGTTCGACGAGCCGACGGCCGTCCTCACGCCGCAGGAGACCGACGAGCTGATGGGCATCATGCGCCAGCTCCGCGAGGCCGGCACCGCGATCGTCTTCATCACCCACAAGCTCCGCGAGGTCCGCGAGGTCGCCGACCGCATCACCGTCATCCGGCTCGGCAAGGTCGTCGGCGAGGCGTCGCCCACCGCGACGAACAACGAGCTCGCCGCGCTCATGGTCGGTCGCGCCGTCTCCCTCGTCGTCGAGAAGGAGCCGTCCACCGGTGGCGAGGACGCCCTCGTCGTCGAGGGCGTCACCGTGACCGACCCGTCCGGCATCGTGCTCGTCGACGACGTGTCGTTCACCGTCCGTCGCGGCGAGGTCCTCGCGATCGCGGGCGTGCAGGGCAACGGGCAGACCGAGCTGACCGAGGCGATCCTCGGCCTCGAGCACCTGCGCTCCGGGCGCATCACGCTCGACGGCAGCGAGATCAGCGGCCGCAGCGTGAAGCAGATCCTCGACGCGGGCGTCGGGTTCGTCCCCGAGGACCGCAAGGAGGACGGGCTGGTCGGTGAGTTCACCATCGCCGAGAACCTCATGCTCGACCGCGCGGACCACGCCGAGTTCGTCCGAGCCGGCACCATCCGGGCCGCCGAGCGCGACGCGTTCGCCGACGCGGCGATCGCCGAGTTCGACATCCGAACGCCCTCGCGTGCGACGGCGGCCGGTCGGCTCTCCGGCGGCAACCAGCAGAAGATCGTGCTGGCCCGGGAGCTCAGCCGCGAGCTCCGGCTGTTCGTCGCCGCGCAGCCCACGCGCGGCATCGACGTCGGGTCGATCGAGTTCGTGCACAAGCGCATCGTCGCCACCCGCGACTCCGGCGTCCCGGTCATCGTCGTCTCCACCGAGCTCGACGAGGTCGTGGCCCTGGCGGACCGCATCGCCGTCATGTACCGCGGCACGATCATCGGCATCGTCCCCGCCGACACCCCCCGTGACGTCCTCGGTCTCATGATGGCCGGGGAACTGCCCGAAGGAACGGAGCTGGCCGCGTGAGCACCCCCACGCCCCCCGAGAACGACCCCACGACGGACGTCACCACCGACGACCGGCTGCAGGACGTCGAGGGCACGCCTCACCTCATGACGGACTCCGCGGCCGACACCGAGCGTCGCGCCGGGGCCCCGACGGCAGCGGGGGACCGCTGGCACGCCGCCCTGCAGAGCATCATGAACGGCTCCGTGCTCGTCACGGTGCTCGCCGTCGTCCTCGCGCTCGTCGCCTGCGGCATCCTCATCGCCCTCACCGACCCCGGTGTGCAGCAGGCGTCCGGCTACTTCTTCGCCCGGCCCGCCGACACCTTCCGTGCCATCGGCACCGCGGTCGGCGGCTCGTACGCCTCGCTGTTCCAGGGGTCCGTCGTGAACTTCGGCGCGAGCTCGTTCGCTCAGGCGATCGTCCCGATCACCCGCTCGGTCGACTACGCCGTGCCGCTCATCGCCGCCGGTCTCGGCATCGCGCTGTCGTTCCGCGCCGGCCTGTTCAACATCGGTGGCCAGGGGCAGATCCTGATGGGCGCAGCGGCCGCCGGTTGGGTCGGCTTCGCGTTCGACCTGCCCGCGGTCATCCACATCCCGCTCACCATCCTCGCCGGCATCGTCGGCGGCGCGGTGTGGGGCGGCATCGTCGGCGTGCTCAAGGCCCGCACCGGTGCCAACGAGGTCGTCCTGACGATCATGCTCAACTACGTCGCGCTCTACCTGGTCAGCTACCTCCTGCGCACCCCGGGCCTCCTGCAGGCCCCCGGCAGCCCGAACCCGATCTCGCCCGCCATGAAGGAGTCGGCCGTGCTGCCGCAGCTCTTCGGCCCGCGGTACGGCGTCGACCTCGGCTTCGTCGTGGCGATCATCGCGGTGGTCGTCGTGTGGTGGCTCGTCAACAAGTCCTCGCTCGGCTTCCGCTTCCGCACCATCGGTGAGAACCCGCGCGCCGCCCGCGTCGCCGGCATGAGCGTGCCGTCGCTGACGATCTGGGTGCTGGTCATCTCCGGAGCGCTCGTCGGCATCGCCGGCGCCTACCAGGTGCAGGGCGCCGTCACGAGCGGCTTCACGTCGAACATCGACGCCGGCATCGGCTTCGACGCGATCACGGTCGCGCTCCTCGGCCGTTCGAAGCCGTGGGGCACGTTCTGGGCGGCGATCCTGTTCGGCGTCCTCAAGAACGGCGGCTACGCCATGCAGGCCGCGAACGGCATCCCGATCGACATCGTCAGCGTCATCCAGGCACTCATCGTGCTGTTCATCGCGGCTCCGCCGCTCGTCCGCGCGATCTTCCGGATCCCGCAGCCCGGCGCCCGTCGCAAGGCGTCCAGGAAGTCCCAGCGGAAGGCGGTCGCCGCGTGAGCACCCTCAGCCCATCGATGCCCTCGGGAGCGCAGGTCCTCGCCGACCGCACCGTCGAGTCCACCCGGAGCTGGAAGGCCCCGATCGCGTTCGCCGTCTTCACGGTCCTCGCGCTCGTGTTCTTCGTGCTGCTCGGTCGCGACGGGTCGGCGACGTTCCGACTGGCGAACGCCGGTGACTTCGTGCAGCTGCCGGACGTGCGCCTGCCGGCGACCGGCACCGGCATCGTCGTCACCGTGCTGCTGGCCCTGGCCACCGTCGTCGCGTTCCTCCAGGTGCGCGGCTTCCGCAAGGTGCCCCTCTGGGTCACGAGCGTCTTCGCGATCCTGTTCGTCGTCGGGTTCCTCACGTGGGCCGCGGCCGGCGCGACGATCCCGCTGCCCGGCCTGCTCGTCGGGGCGCTCGGGCTCAGCGTGCCGCTCGTCTTCGGTGCCCTCGGCGGTGTCATCTCCGAGCGCGTCGGCGTGGTCAACATCGCGATCGAGGGCCAGTTCCTCGCCGGCGCCTTCGTCTCCGCGATGATCGGCTCGCTGACGGGCTCCGCCTGGGTCGGTCTCGTCGGCGCGCTCGTGGCCGGTGTCCTGGTGTCGTTCGTCCTCGCGGCGTTCAGCATCAAGTACCTCGTCGACCAGGTCATCGTCGGTGTCGTCATCAACGCGTTCATCTCCGGACTGACCGGCTTCCTGTACTCGCAGGTGCTCTCACCGGCCGAGCAGACGCTCAACGTCGGGATCCGGTTCCCGGTCCTGCCGATCCCGGTGCTGCACCAGATCCCGGTCATCGGTCCGGTGTTCTTCGAGCAGAACGTCATCGTGTACCTGGCGTACGTCGCCGTGGCCGTCGTGACGTTCGCCCTGTTCAAGACCCGCTGGGGCCTCCGCCTCCGCGCGGTCGGCGAGCACCCGCAGGCCGCCGACACGGTCGGCATCAACGTGCTCAGCACGCGCTTCTGGAACGTGTCGCTCGCCGGAGCCATCGCCGGTCTCGGCGGTGCGTACTTCACGCTCGGGTCGGTCGGTCCGTTCGCGAAGGACATGACGGCGGGCGCCGGCTACATCGCCCTCGCCGCGGTCATCTTCGGTCGCTGGGACCCGATCCGGGCGACGCTGGCAGCGCTGCTGTTCGGTTTCGCGTCGAACCTGCAGAACGTCCTCGGGTCGATCAACTCGCCCGTGCCGAGCGAGTTCCTGCTCATGCTGCCCTACGTGGTGACGATCTTCGCGGTGGCCGGCCTGGTCGGACAGTCGCGTGGTCCCGCCGCGTCGGGCAAGCCGTACATCAAGAGCTAGCCAGGAGGCCCGACCCATGTCCGACACGAACGCATCCGGTGAGCAGACGGCGGGCGAGCCCGCCTGGACCGACCCGGCCACCGGGCCCACGCCGCCGGTTCCGGAGCGACGCGCCAGCGGCGGTCCGGCCGTGCCGGTGGGGAACCTCCAGTCCGGTACAGCGGGCACGTTCAACGCGAGCGTCGACGTCGACTGGACCGCCCTGCGGGAGGCCGCGACCGCGGCCATGGGCCGCGCCTACGCGCCGTACTCGTCCTTCCCCGTCGGCGCTGCGGCCCTGACCGACGACGGTCGGATCGTCTCCGGCTGCAACGTGGAGAACGCCTCGTACGGCGTCACGCTCTGCGCGGAGTGCTCGCTCGTGTCGCAGCTGCACATGACCGGCGGCGGGAAGCTCGTCGCGTTCACCTGCGTGGACGGCGACGGCGCGACGCTCATGCCGTGCGGCCGGTGCCGGCAGCTGCTGTTCGAACACTCCACCGAGGGCATGCTGCTCGAGACCGTCTCCGGCATCCGCACCATCGACGAGGTCCTCCCCGACGCCTTCGGCCCGCGGACCCTCGCCACCTACCACCAGGAGCACTGACATGGCCGTCGAGCCGTTCGACACCGTCGACCTCATCCGCACGAAGCGCTCGGGCGGCGCGCTGGGCACGTCGGAGATCGACTGGCTCGTCGACGCCTACACGCGTGGCTACGTCGAGGATCCGCAGATGGCGGCCCTCGCGATGGCGATCTTCCTGAACGGCATGGAGCGACGGGAGATCAAGGACCTGACGCTCGCGATGATCGCGTCGGGGGAGCGGATGTCGTTCGGCTCGCTCGGGAAGACGACCGTCGACAAGCACTCCACCGGTGGTGTCGGCGACAAGATCACGCTGCCGCTCGCACCGCTCGTGGCGTCCTTCGGCGTCGCCGTGCCGCAGCTGTCCGGTCGGGGTCTCGGGCACACCGGCGGCACGCTCGACAAGCTCGAGTCGATCCCGGGCTGGCAGGCGGCGCTCTCGAACGACCGCATGATGCAGGTGCTCGCCGACGTCGGCGCCGTCATCTGCGCGGCCGGGTCCGGGCTCGCCCCGGCGGACAAGAAGCTGTACGCGCTCCGGGACATCACCGGCACCGTCGAGTGCATCCCGCTCATCGCGTCGAGCATCATGTCGAAGAAGATCGCCGAGGGCACCGGAGCGCTCGTGCTCGACGTGAAGTTCGGCTCCGGCGCGTTCATGCCCACGTACGAGGCCTCGCGCGAGCTCGCGCAGACGATGGTCGACCTCGGGAAGGACGCCGGCGTGGCCACCTCGGCGCTCCTGACGGACATGGAGGTCCCGCTCGGCCTGACGATCGGCAACGCGCTCGAGGTGCGGGAGTCCGTCGAGGTCCTGGCCGGCGGCGGCCCGGCGGACGTCGTGGCGTTGACCGTGTCGCTCGCGGAGGAGATGCTCCGCCTGGCCGGACTGCCGGACGCGGACCCCGCCGCAGCGTTGGCGGACGGACGGGCGATGGACACCTGGCGCCGGATGATCCAGGCGCAGGGCGGGGACCCGGACGCCGCGCTGCCGGTCGCCCGGGAGCAGCACGTCGTGACCGCGCCGACCTCGGGCGTGCTCGCCACGCAGGAGGCGCTGCCGTTCGGGATCGCCGCGTGGCGGCTCGGTGCGGGCCGGGCACGCGCGCAGGACCCGGTGCAGGCGGGCGCCGGCATCGAGCTGCACGCCAAGCCCGGCGACGCGGTGACCGAGGGACAGCCGCTCTGGACCCTGCACACCGACGAGCCCTCGCGCTTCGACCGGGCGCTGGAGTCGCTCGAGGGGGCGTGGAGCATCGGGACGTCGGCCGAGCCGCGCGGGTCGATCGTGCGCGAGCGCATCCAGTAGCCCGACCGAGGTGCGCCGTTCTCCGGACCGGGTGCCCCGTTCTCCGGACCGGGCTGCGCCGGTTCGTCCACATGTGGCGAGCCTCCAGCCCGTCGTCCACGATCCTGTGGGACGTCACCGGCGAGGCGGACGCGCGCACCGATAGCCTGGTCGACATGAGCGCCGACGACGCACCCACGTACCGACTGCCCGACGCGGGCGCCGTGATCAACGACCTGCCCAAGGTCTCGCTGCACGACCACCTCGACGGCGGACTCCGTCCCGGGACGATCATCGAGCTCGCGGACGCCGCCGGTGTCACGCTGCCGACGACCGACGCCGCCGAACTCGGCACGTGGTTCAGCGACCAGGCGAACTCCGGCTCGCTCGTCGAGTACCTGAAGACCTTCGACGTCACCACCGCCGTGATGCAGACCGAGCACGGGCTGACCCGGGTCGCGCGCGAGTTCGTCGAGGACCTCGTCGCCGACGGCGTCGTGTACGGCGAGATCCGGTGGGCACCGGAGCAGCACCTGCAGGGTGGGCTCACGCTCGACCAGACCGTGGAGGCCGTGCAGGCCGGCATCGAGGAAGCCGTCGTCGCCGCCGACGGCGCGATCCGCATCGGTCAGCTCGTCACCGCGATGCGCCACGCCGACCGGGCGCTCGAGATCGCCGAGCTCGCCGTGCGCCACCGCGACCACGGCGTCGTCGGGTTCGACATCGCCGGAGCCGAAGCCGGGTTCCCGGCGTCGAACCACCGCGCCGCCTTCGATCACCTGGCCGCCGAGCTCTTCCCGGTCACCGTGCACGCCGGCGAAGCCGACGGCGTCGCCTCGATCCGTTCGGCCCTCGTCGACGGTCGGGCGCTGCGGCTCGGGCACGGCGTCCGGATCTTCGAGGACATCCAGCTCTCCGACGCCGGCGACGGCTCGACGCTCGCCTCCCTCGGCGAGGTCGCCTCGTGGGTGCGCGACCGGGAGATCCCGCTCGAGCTCTCGCCGTCCTCGAACCTGCAGACCGGCGCCGTCGCCGCGTGGGGCGACGACCTCGCCGACCACCCGTTCGACGTCCTCTACCAGCTCGGGTTCCGCGTCACGGTGAACACGGACAACCGCCTGATGAGCAACACCTCGCTCACGAAGGAGCTCGCGTTGCTCGCCGGCACGTTCGGGTACGACCTCGACGACCTCGCCGCGTTCCAGATCAACGCCGCGCTCGGGTCCTTCCTGCCGCTCGAGGACCGCGAGGAGATCATCTCGCTGATCACGTCCGGGTACGCGGAGGCCTGACCGGATGAGTCTGCCGCCGCTTCCCGACGAGGCCGTCGTGCTCGGGGCGTCCGCCCCGACGTGGCGTGACGCGCTCCGGCTCGCCGGAGGCGCGCTCGTCGCGTCGGGAGCGGCGACGGCTGCGTACACGGACGCGATGATCGCCATGGTCGAGGAACACGGACCGTACATCGTCATCGCCCCGGGTCTGGCCTTCGCCCACGCGCGCCCCGGTGCCGCGGTGCTCCGCGACGGTCTGGCGGTGGTCACGCTCGCCGAGCCCGTCGCGTTCGGCCACCCGCACAACGACCCCGTGTCGGTCGTCCTCGCGCTCTCGGTCGCCGAGATCGGCACGCACCTCGAGTCCATCGGCGACATCGCCAACCTCTTCAACGACCAGTCGACGACGTCGCGCCTGGCCGCGGCGGCGGCCCCCGCCGAGGTCCGCGCGATCATGGGGGTGTCCGCGTGAAGATCGTGACCATCTGCGGGGCCGGCATCGGCGCGAGCGGCATCCTCAAGGTGAACGCCGAGAAGGCCCTGACGGCGCTCGGGCTTTCGGCCGAGGTCGTCGCCGCCGACGTCGCGTCGGTGCGCGCGGTGTCCGAGGACGCGAACGTCATCCTGACGTCGCAGGAGTTCGTCGAGGCGATCGGCAGCACCTACGCCGAGGTCATCGTGATCCGGAACCACTTCGACCAGAGCGAGATCACCGCGGCGGTGGAGAAGGCGCTGGGGGAGTCACCGGCCCCGTAGCATGGGGCAATGGCCAGCACGACCACCGACTCCAACCCGCTCAACGACCCGACCGTCGACCCGTTCGACGTCGCCCGCGACGCCGCAGCCGTCATCGCGGACCGGTCCGGCATCGAGCGCCACGACATCGCCCTGACCCTCGGGTCCGGCTGGGGCAAGGCCGCCGACCTCATCGGCGAGACGGTGTCGTCGATCGACGCCGCCGACGTCCCGGGCTTCAGCGCGTCCGCGGTCCCCGGGCACTCCGGTACCGTCCGGTCGATCCGCCTCGCCGACGGCCGCCACGCGCTCGTCATCGGCGCGCGCACGCACTACTACGAGGGTCACGGCGTCCGTCGGGTCGTGCACAGCGTGCGGACCGCAGCGGCGACCGGTGCGACGACGATGGTGCTCACGAACGGTGCCGGTGGCATCAAGGAACACTGGACCCCCGGCACCCCGGTCCTGATCAACGACCACATCAACCTCACGGCCGACAGCCCGCTCGAGGGCGCCACCTTCATCGACCTGACCGACCTCTACTCCGCTCGGCTCCGTGCCGTCGCCCGGTCGATCGACCCGTCGCTCGACGAGGGCGTGTACACGCAGTTCCGCGGCCCGCACTACGAGACCCCCGCCGAGGTCCAGATGGCGAAGGCGATCGGCGGGCACATCGTCGGCATGTCCACCGCGCTCGAGGCGATCGCCGCGCGCCAGGCCGGGATGGAGGTCCTCGGCTTCTCCCTGATCACGAACCTCGCGGCGGGGATCCAGACGACGCCGCTGTCGCACGCCGAGGTCCTCGAGGCGGGTCGGACCGCCGAACCGGTGATCGCGGACCTGCTCGCGCGGGTGGTGGCGGCGCTGTGACCCCGTACACGGGAGCGTCCGACGGCGCGATCGGGGACGGCGACCTCGTCACCGACACCGGCGTGCTCGACGCGGCACGCGCCTGGCTCGTGCAGGACCCTGATCCGTCCACCCAGGACGAGCTCTCCGCCGTCGTCGCGGTGGCGGCGTCGGGGGACGCGTCCGCGCTGGCGCTGCTCGCCGACCGGTTCGCCGGGCGGCTGCAGTTCGGGACCGCCGGCCTCCGTGCCGAGCTGGGCTGGGGACCGCTGCGGATGAACCGGGCGGTCGTCTCCCAGGCTGCTGCCGGGCTCGGCCGCTTCCTGATCGACGCCGGCCGCGACCGCAGCGTCGTCATCGGGTACGACGGGCGGGTCAACTCGGACGTGTTCGCGCGCGACTCGGCGGAGGTCATGCGCGGCCTCGGGCTCGACGTGACGCTCCTGCCGTCCGCGCTGCCGACGCCCGTGCTCGCCTTCGCGGTGCGGCACCTCGGCGTCGGTGCCGGCGTGATGGTCACCGCGAGCCACAACCCGCCGCGGGACAACGGGTACAAGGTGTACCTCGGCGGCGAGGACGACGGTTCGCAGATCGTCCCGCCGGTCGACGGTGCGATCGCCTCCGCCATCGAGCAGGTGGCCGCGGGCTCCGTCGCCGACCTCGCCCGGGCCACGGACTACACCGTCGCCGGCCCGGAGCTCCTCGACGCGTACGTGGCCGCCACGGCGGCGATCGTCCCCGCTCCGGCGCTGCCGGTCGACGAGCAGCCCGCCGTGGTCTACACGGCGATGCACGGCGTCGGGTGGGAGACCGCGCGCGCGGTGTTCACCGCCGCCGGGTTCGCCGAACCGGCGGTCGTCCCGGAGCAGATCGAGCCGGACGGGGCGTTCCCGACCGTGTCGTTCCCGAACCCCGAGGAGCCGGGCGCGATGGACCTCGCGACGGCACGGGGAGCGGCACTCGGCGCGGACCTCGTCATCGCGAACGACCCCGATGCCGACCGCCTGGCACTCGCGATCCCGACGGGCGACGGCGGGTACCGCCGGCTCTCGGGCAACGAGGTCGGCTGGCTGCTCGGCTGGCGCGCGGCGTCCCGCGCTGCGGCCGCCGGGACCACCGGGGTGCTTGCGGCGTCGATCGTCTCGTCGCCGGCACTCGCCCGCGTCGCCGCACGGCACGGGCTCGGGTACCGGGACACCCTGACCGGCTTCAAGTGGGTGTCCCGCGTGCCCGACCTGCTGTTCGGGTACGAGGAAGCGCTCGGCTACCTCGTCGACCCGCAGGTGGTGCGCGACAAGGACGGCATCTCCGCTGCGCTCGAACTGCTCTCGCTCGCCACCGAACTGCACGCCGCCGGGAAGTCGATCGGTTCGCAGCTCGACGCGTTCGCCGCGGAGTTCGGGGCGTTCGCGTCCGGGCAGGTCGCCACGCGAGTGGACGACCTCGCCCGCATCGGGGAGGTCATGCAGGCGCTCCGGACCACGCCGCCGGCGTCCCTCGGACCGCTGGCCGTGGTGTCCACGACGGACTACGCCTCCGGGGTGGACGGCTTCCCGCCGTCGGACATCCTGCGCTACGACCTGACCGGTGAGGCCCGGGTGATCGTCCGCCCGAGCGGCACCGAGCCCAAGGTCAAGGTCTACATCGACACCGTCGCGGCCACCCCCGCCGAGGCCCAGGCGCTCGTCGACGCTCTCGCCGACGCGATCCGCCCGCGCGTGTCGTAGCGGCGCCGCGGGCCGGGCGCAGCGGCCGCGCTCGGCCGCGGCGGGCGCGGGCGGGCCGGTCGTCCCGCGCCACCGTCGCGCCCTGCGACGGACATCGCGCCCCGTCTTCACGGGGTGCGATGTCCGTGGAAGGGCGCGACGAGCGAAGGCCGTCCCTCCACAGTCACGGCGACGCCTCGACCCTCCACGGACCTCCGTGAGGGCACTCGGTGATCCGCGGATGGAGCGAGGCTCGGCTCTGTGGACATCGAACTCATCTTCACGGCCGGGATCGACGCGACGGCTGCAGCGTCCGTCCGCCGGGGTGCTGCGCACGGGGACTTCGTCCGGATCCGTCGGGGCTGTTTCGCGAGCGCTGCACAGTGGGACGCGGCGAGCGACCGAGATCGCCACGTCGCTCGTGTCCGAGCGGCGCGCTCGTGGAGCCGGATCGCGGACGGTGTCGTCGTCGCGCACCGATCCGCGGTCGCGATGCACGGGTTGCCCTGGATCGGCGGGTACGGCGACCGCGTCGTGCTGGCCGATCCGGCGCGTGACCGCGGGCAGAAGAAGGCCGGGTCACGTCGAGTCGGAACGGGCGGCCGTGTTCCGAGCTGCGTGACGATCGCCGGGGTACCGACGACGACACTTGCGGCGACTGCGGTCGACGTGGCCCTCGCCGACCACCCTTGGCGCGCCATCGTGGTCCTCGATGCCGTCCTCCGGCGCGGTGTCGCGCGGGACACGTTGTCGGCGGAGCTCGAAGCCCGCGGAGCACCTCGCGCAGGAAGACGCGCTGCCGAACTCGTCGACCTCGCCGACGGCGCTGCCGAGTCGCCCGGGGAGAGCATCACCAGATGGGGAGCCCACGTCCTCGGCGCGCCTCGTCCCGTTCTGCAGCAGGAGTTCCGCACCGACTGGGGGACGTCGGAACGTGTCGACCTGTGGTTCCCCGCGTCCGGCACGATCATCGAGTTCGACGGCGCTGCCAAGTACACGGACCCGCGGCTGCGGAGGGGGCGGTCGGCGGAGGAAGTGGTGTTCGAGGAGAAGCGCCGTGAAGACGCCCTCCGTTCCAGAGTCGAGGTCCATCACTTCGGCAGGGTCGTCTGGGCCGACGCGATGCCGGGCGGACAACTCCCGCGTCGCCTGCACGAAGCAGGCGTCCCGCTCGGACCGAACTGGGCCTCAGCGTGGCGGTCCGCTGCCCTTCGCACCCTCTGACGAACATTGCGCCCCGTGCTGCGGGAGTGCGATGTTCGTGAGAGGGCGCGAGACCGGAACACGGGCTCCCGCCGCGCGCGCGGGCGCGGCCAACCCGGGTCGCGCGCCCCGCTACGCGATCTCGAGCAGGACGTGGCCGGAAGAGATCGTCTGGCCGACGGGGGCGTCCAGCCCGGTGACGACGCCGTCCTTGTGGGCCTGCACGGGCTGTTCCATCTTCATGGCCTCGAGCACGACGAGCAGGTCGCCCTTCACCACGGTGTCGCCCTCCGCGACGGCGAGCTTCACCACGGTCGCCTGCATCGGCGAGGTCACCGCGGCACTCGAGCTCGCCAGGCCGCCGCGGACCGCCGAGGACCGACGACGCGGGGGAGCGGAGGGCCCAGCCGGACGACGACCGGCGGCAGCCGCACCACCGCCGACGATGGCCGGCATGGTGACCTCGATGCGCTTGCCCTGCACCTCGACGACGACGGTGTCGCGCGCCGCCGGTGCCGGCAGGGCCTCCGGGGAACCGCTCCACGCCGGGATGTCGTTGACGAAGTCGGTCTCGATCCACTGCGTGTACACCGAGAACGGCTCGTCGTCGGGCGTCGCGAACGCGGGGTCCGCCACGACCGCCCGGTGGAACGGGATGACGGTGGGCAGCCCGGCGACCTCGAACTCGGCGAGGGCACGGCGCGAGCGCTCGAGGGCCTCGGCACGGGTGGCTCCGGTGACGACGAGCTTCGCGAGCATCGAGTCGAACGCGCCGGAGACGACGTCGCCGGAGACGACACCCGAGTCGACGCGGACGCCGGGGCCGGAGGGTGCGTGGAACACGTGCACGGGACCGGGCGCCGGGAAGAAGTTGCGGCCGGCGTCCTCGCCGTTGATGCGGAACTCGAACGAGTGACCGCGGGGCTCCGGGTCGTCGTAGTCGAGCACGCCACCCTCGGCGATGCGGAACTGCTCGCGGACCAGGTCGATGCCGGTGACCTCTTCGGAGACGCAGTGCTCGACCTGCAGGCGGGTGTTCACCTCGAGGAAGGACACGGTGCCGTCGGCCCCGATGAGGAACTCGCAGGTCCCGGCACCGACGTAGCCGACCTCGCGGAGGATCGCCTTCGACGACTCGTACAGGCGGTCGTGCTGCGCGGGCGTGATGTACGGCGCCGGCGCCTCCTCGACGAGCTTCTGGTGGCGACGCTGCAACGAGCAGTCGCGGGTGGAGACGATGACGACGTTGCCGTGCTCGTCGGCCAGGCACTGGGTCTCGACGTGTCGCGGCTTGTCGAGGTACTTCTCGACGAAGCACTCGCCGCGACCGAACGCGGCGATCGCCTCGCGCGTCGCGGACTCGAACTGCGCCTCGATCTCGTCGCGCGAGCGGACGACCTTCAGGCCGCGGCCGCCACCGCCGAACGCCGCCTTGATCGCGACGGGGAGTCCGACCTCGTCGGCGAAGGCGACGACCTCGGAGACGTCCTGCACGGGCTCGATGGTCCCGGGAGCGAGCGGTGCGCCGACCTTCTCGGCCACGTGCCGCGCGGAAACCTTGTCGCCGAGGCGCTCGATCGACTCCGGCGAGGGGCCGATCCAGGTCAGCCCGGCGTCGATGACGGCGCGGGCGAAGTCGGCGTTCTCGGCGAGGAAGCCGTAGCCGGGGTGCACGGCGTCGGCGCCGGAGCGACGGGCGACCGAGATGATCTTGTCGATGACCAGGTACGTGTCCGCGCTGGTGGTGCCGTTCAGCGCGTAGGCCTCGTCAGCGAGGCGTGCGTGCAGGGCGTCACGGTCCTGGTCGGCGTAGACCGCGACCGAGGCCTTTCCAGCATCGCGGGCCGCGCGGATGATGCGGACGGCGATCTCGCCGCGGTTCGCGATGAGGACCTTGCTGATACGGGGCATGGTAAGTCAGCGTATTCGTGCAACGGGTACGCGAATTGACCGGCATCCACAAAGAACCACCCCGATGGAGTGTGGATGTCTACAGCGCCCAGAGGTCGTGCCACGCGACCCCGAACCCGCGGAGCAGCATCGAGCGGAGCACCGGCAGCGACAGCCCGACGACCGCGGAGGGCGCCCCGTCGATCCGCGTGATGTACGCAGCGGCACGGCCGTCGATCGTGAACGCCCCCGCGACCTCGAGCGGTTCACCCGTCGCCACGTACGCGTCGATCTCGTCCGCGGACACGTCGTCGGCGAAGGTCAGGACGGCGCTGTCGACCGCGACGACACGGTCACCGTCGGCGACCAGCGCGGATCCGCCCGGCGCGACCCCGCTGATCGACGCGGCCCACGACCCGAGACCGGCACCGGGGCTGACGGGAGGCTCGGTGCGGGCTGCACCCGGTCCTCCCGTCGGTGCCGCGGTGGCGTCACGGTCGCGGCGCCGGTCGACGACGCAGTGGCCGCTCCAGAGGGTGCCGCCGCCGGCGGCGAGCATCTGCCGCCAGCGCTCGCGCGCCACCTCGGGGTCGTGCGGCTTGCCGTACAGGTGTCCGTCGACCTCGAACGCGGAGTCGCCGCCGAAGACGAACCCGTCGACGGGGGAGCCGGCGACCGCAGTGTCCGCGACGGCCGACGCCTTCGCGACGGCCAGGAGCGACACGAGCTCCGGGCCGGTGAGGTCCCGGCCGAGGGAGGCGCTCGCCGCGGCCGCCGCGGCGTCCTCGTCGACGCCCGGCGCCACCAGGACGGGCTCGATCCCGGTCTGGGCCAGGAGCGCACGGCGGGCGGGGGACGTACTCGCGAGGTACAGACGCATGGGAACATCGAACCATGGGTGAATCCGTCGGAACGCTGCTCGAACTCGACGTCACCGGGATCGCCCACGGCGGCATCTCGGTGGCACGGCACGAGGGGCGCGTGGTCTTCGTCTCCGATGCCGTCCCCGGGGAGCGGGTCGTCGCCCGTGTGACGGAGGACCGCAAGAAGTCGTTCTGGCGGGCGGACACCGTGCAGGTGCTCACCCCGAGCGAGCACCGGGTCGACCACGTCTGGGCCGAGGCCGGACTCGATCGCGACCCCGCCGTCCGACCCGGGGGCGCGGAGTTCGGGCACATCGCCCTCGCGCACCAGCGCACGCTGAAGCACGACGTCCTCGTCGACGCGTTCTCTCGGTTCGCCCACCTGGACCTCGCCGCGGTGCTCGGCGGCGACGTCGTCGTCGAGTCCGCACCGGGCGACGACGCGGCGAACGGCCTCGGCTGGCGGACCCGCGTCCGTCTGCACGTCGACCAGGACGGCACCGCCGGGCCGTTCGCAGCGCGGTCGCACGACGTCGTGCCGGTGACGTCGCTGCCGCTGGCCACGGCCGCGGTGCAGGAGAGCGCCCCGCTCGGCCGGGCGTCCATGCCCGGCGCGTCGGTCGTCGACGTGCTCGCGCCGAGCGGTTCGGACGGCGCGCGGCTCGTGATCGACGCGCAGGCGCCGACGGTCGTGACCGAGGTCGTCGGCACCCGGACGTTCCAGGTCGACGACAACGGCTTCTGGCAGGTCCATCACCGTGCCGCCGAGGTCCTCACCGGCGCCGTCCAGGACCTCGTCGACCGCGAGCGACTCGACGCCGAGGGGACCCACCTCGACCTGTACGGCGGGGTGGGGCTCCTCGCCGCAGCGCTCGGTGACGTCGTCGGCCCGAAGGCCAGGGTCACCAGCGTCGAGAGCGCGCCGCGGGCGACCGAGCACGCGCAGGAGAACCTCGCCGAGTGGATCGGCGCCCGCGCGGAGACGGGCCGGGTGGACCGCTGGCTCGCACGCACCGCCTCCACGGCGTCCACCGCCGAGAAGCAGCGCTTCCGTGCGGGCACCGTCGTGCTCGACCCGCCGCGTGCCGGCGCCGGGCGCGAGGTCGTCGTGCAGATCGCCGCGCTGCAGCCGGCGCAGGTCGTCTACGTCGCCTGCGACCCCGTCGCCCTGGCCCGCGACGTCGCGACGTTCGCCGACCTCGGGTACCGCCTGGAGGCGCTCAGGGCCTTCGACCTGTTCCCGCACACGCACCACCTGGAGGCCGTGGCGCGGCTCGTCCCGGTCGCCTGAGCGCGGGTGCGAGCTCGCTGGAGCGCGGCCGCGAGCTCGCCGGAGCGAGGGTGCGTGGCGAGATCTGAACCTGGGACGGACCTGGGTATCCTTGGTTGCTGACGGCAACCCGGTTTCAGGGGCCGGGCCCGTCGGAACGAGAGGTCACCGTGCCAGCAGACACGACCACAACAGCAGGGACGACCGGACTGGCCACCAGGCCCGTCCGCGTCGCGATCGTCGACGACCACGAGTCCGTCCGGCTCGGCATCCAGGCCGCATGCCAGAACGAGGGCTTCGACGTCGTGCTGACCGCGGCGAGCGTGCCCGAGTACATCGCGAACCTCGACGGCCGTGAGGTCGACGTCGTCGTGCTCGACCTGTCGCTCGGCGACGGCTCGACCGTGACGGAGAACGTCAAGGGCGTGCAGGGGACCGGCTCCGCCGTCCTCGTGCACAGCATCGCCGACCGTGTCGCGAACGTCCGCGAGGCACTGGCTGCAGGGGCGGCCGGCGTCATCCCGAAGTCGTCCGCCACGAAGACGGTGATGGCCGCGGTCGCCACCGTCGCGCGCGGCGACGTGCTCAACAACCTCGAGTGGGCGAGCGCGATCGACGCCGACCGGGACTTCGCCAAGGCGCAACTCGGCCGACGCGAGCGCGAGATCCTTCACCTCTACGCGTCCGGGCTCCCGCTCAAGCTCGCCGCGCAGCAGCTCGGCATCGGGTACTCCACGGCCCGCGAGTACCTCGACCGGATCCGCGTGAAGTACGTCGAGGTCGGCCGGCCGGCCCCGACGAAGGTCGACCTGCTCCGTCGTGCGGTCGAGGACGGCATCCTCCCGGGGTTGGACTCCGGGATCGATCCGGACGCCGACGGACGCTGACCCGCTCATGACGACCGAGGTCGCGCCGTTCGGGGTCGATCCGGCGCGGAGTGTCCGGGCGACGATCACCCAGGCGTCCACCGAGCGCGCCTTCGCGATCCTCCTCGCCGTGGCCGCGATCGGTCTCGGTGCCGCGTTCGCCCCCGCGGTCGTCACGCAGCTCTCGGTCCTCGACCCGGTCTGGGGCCCCGTCTCCGCGCTCGTGGCCGGTGCGTCGTTCCTGTTCGTCGGCGTGTCGGCCTTCGTGCAGCGACTGGCGCAGCCGGCACAGATCACCTGCGCCGTGGTGTTCCTCGTCGTCCTCGTGGTGTGGCCGGCCACCGTGCAGGGAGCGCTGCCGGACGCGCAGCTGCCCTGGCCGTGGTGGTTCTGCAACGTCGGGACGATCGGTGCCGCGATGGGCTTCGCCACCTGGCGGGCCGTCGTGTACAACGCCGTCGTGCCGGCGGTCTACGTCCTCATCCGGCTGACCCCGGCCGGCGGTGACGTCGGCGTCAGTCGGGCGGTCCTCGACGGCGTCTACACGGCGATCCTCGGCGGGGCGGCACTCGTGCTCATCGTCGTGCTCCGGCGCGCTGCCGAGTCCGTCGACACCGCGCAGGCGATGGCGGTGCGGCGGTACTCCCGCGCGATCCACGAACACGCGACCGAGGTCGAGCGCGTCCAGGTCGACTCGATCGTGCACGACAGCGTGCTGACCACCCTGCTGTCCGCGGCGCGGGCGGAGACTCCAGAGGCGAAGACCCTCGCCGCCCGGATGGCGCGGAACGCGATCGACCACCTGGCGGCAGCCGCGACCGACGGACCCGGGGAGGTCCCTCCGGTTCCGCTCACCGAGCTGCGGCGCCGGATCGTCTCCGCGGTGTCGGCGTTGGCAGCGCCGGTCGTCGTCCGACCCTGCACACTCACGGACCGTTCGGTCCCGGCTGCCGTGGCGGACGCCCTCGCGTCGGCAGCGCTGCAGGCCGCGGTGAACAGCGTGCAGCACGCGGGTGCCGAGGCGTCGCGGTGGGTGGTCCTCCACGACGACGGCGGCACGGTGCGCGTCGAGGTGGGCGACGACGGCGCCGGGTTCGACGTCGGGGCGATCCCCGCCGAACGGCTCGGGGTCCGGCGGTCGATCGTCGAGCGTGTCGCCGCGGCCGGTGGGTCCGCCGACGTCCGGACCGCGCCGGGCGCCGGGACCGTGGTCGTCCTGACCTGGTCCGACCCGACGGAGCAGGCAGCATGAAGCTCTCCGTGTCCACGGGCGTCGCGACGGGGCTCGCCGCGGTGTTCTCCGTCTACCACCTGGTCCTCGCCGCGACGACGCTGCCCCGGGTCTCGGACGTCGGACCCGTCCTGGCGTGCATGGTGCTCTACGCGGCAGCGACCGGCGCGGCACTGTTCGTCCGCGGTACCGCGCTCCCGGTCTGGGCGGCGTGCTTCGCGCTCGCGACCGCCGTCGTGATGCCGGTCGTCGAGGTCCCCGTCGTCGACGTCGTCGACGCGCCCAACTACACCACGTGGTGGGTCGCCGCGGTGTGCACGCTCATGGTCGTCCTGGTCGTGCGTGGACGGGCTCCCTTCGCCTGGGCCGGAGCACTGTTCCTCGTCGTGCACACGCTCGTCTGGGCCGGCCCCGGCGCCCTCGGGTCGCTCGGGGTGCTCGGCAGCGTCCTGTGGGTGGCGGTGGCGACGGCGTACACCGCGGCGATGAACCGGGCCACCCGGGTCACCCGGGACTTCGTCCGTGCCGAGCAGGAGACCGCCGACTGGCAGGCGGCGCAGGACGCGCACGTGTTCGAACGACAGTTCCGCCTGAGCCAGACCACGCGGATGGCCCTGCCGATGCTGCAGCGGATCATCGACTCGTGCGGTGACCTCAGCGACGACGAGCGCACCGAGTGCCTGCACCTCGAGCAGGCGATCCGCGACGAGATCCGCGGCAGGTCGCTGCTGTCCGACGACGTCCGCCAGGAGGTGATGCGGCTCCGCCGTCGCGGTGCGGTGGTGCAGCTCCACGACGACGGCGGGCTCGACGAGCTCGAGATCGACGACGTCCGCCGGATCCACGCCCGCCTGGCGGACGCGCTCCGGCAGGCGTGGGACGCGGACAACGTGATCGTCCGGACCGTGCCGGAGGGTTCCGGGGCGGCGGTCACCGTCGTCGGACTGCGGCTGAGCGGTGCGGCGAGCGAGTCGGCGGCGCTCGGCGCCGGGCTCGACGACGACGAGGACGGCGACGAGGACGACTCCGTCGCGCTCTGGCTGGAGATCCCCAGGCACGCGGAACCCGAGCCGTCCGAGGCGTAGCGGGAGCGACGCCGTCGCGGCCGGGGTGCGTGCGCTCGACGCGGTCGGGGTGCGTGCTGTCGACGCGGAACGACATCGTCGACGTCGTTCGACAGCGACGTTGTCGTTCCGAGTCGATCCGGCGCCGACGGGGGGGAAGGCCAGGCGCCGACACGCGCCACCAACGGGGAACGGGCCGGTCAGGAGACCCGACCGACCCGTTCACGACCCGAGGCAGGGCGGCAACCCGAATGTCGCCCTGGCTCGCAGCGGCCGGTGACGTCGTACCCTAGTCGGTCACCGTCCGGCGGTGTCCTCCGAGGAGGACATCGAACACCAGTAACTATGCCTGGTACTGCGCTGCGTGTCAGTCATCATTATGGGGGACAAAACGCGGCTCTGGTGACTCGGTTGAGCCGGTGCGTCCCCCGATCGGGGGGAGACGGAACGGGGAGTACACCCCGATGTGCCCCGTTCCCCGGTGACGACAGGGGTGCAGCGGCGGATCCGTCAGCGGAGCGAGCGGACCCAGGCCCCGGATCCGTGCGGCAGCGGCCCGCGCAGACCCCGTGCGGACGCGTCCCACCCGGCGCGCGGGGAGACCACGACCGGGGGACGACCAGCGGCCGCGACCTCGTCCGCCTGGCGCTGCAGCACCGCGACGACCGCGGCCAGCTCCTCGGGTGTCGGCTCGCCGGAGACCACCTGGACGTCCGCGACGGGCGTCGGCTCGTCCGCGGGCACGGCCGCGGCGTGTCGGCCAACCGGACGGCGGGAGCCGGATGCGATCAGGTCGGGCATGTCGTCGCCCATCAGAGCGGGATGTTCCCGTGCTTCTTCGGCGGCAGGCTCGCCCGCTTGCCGCGCAGGGCCCGGAGCGCCTTGATCACCGAGACACGAGTCGCGTGCGGCTGGATGATCCCGTCGAGTTCGCCGCGCTCGGCTGCGAGGTACGGCGAGGCCACGTTGTAGGTGTACTCGTTCGCCAGGCGGGAGCGGACCGCGGCGACGTCTTCGCCGGCCTCCTCCGCGCGCTTGATCTCGCTCCGGTAGAGGATGTTCACCGCACCCTGGCCGCCCATCACGGCGATCTCGGCGGTCGGCCAGGCCAGGTTGACGTCGGCGCCGAGCTGCTTCGACCCCATCACGATGTACGCACCGCCGTAGGCCTTGCGGGTGATGACGGTGACGAGCGGCACGGTGGCCTCGGCGTAGGCGTACAGCAGCTTCGCGCCGCGGCGGATGACGCCCGTCCACTCCTGGTCGGTGCCGGGGAGGTAGCCGGGGACGTCGACGAGCGTGAGGATCGGGATGCCGAACGCGTCGCAGAACCGCACGAAGCGCGCCGCCTTCTCGCCGGCGTCGATGTTGAGCGTGCCGGCCATCTGCTGCGGCTGGTTCGCGATGATGCCGACGGTGCGGCCTTCGACCCGACCGAAGCCGATCAGGATGTTCGGGGCGAACAGCGGCTGGACCTCGAGGAAGTCGCCGTCGTCGACGACGTGCTCGATGATCTGGGTGACGTCGTACGGCTGGTTCGTGGAGTCCGGGATGACGACGTCGAGCTCGCGGTCGGCGTCGGTCGTCTCGAGCTCCGGGGCGACGTCGTACGCCGGGGCGTCGGAGAGGTTGTTGTCGGGCAGGAACCCGATGAGCGAGCGCGCGTAGTCGAGTGCGTCGGACTCGTCCTCGGCGAGGTAGTGCGCGACGCCGGACACGGCGTTGTGGGTCTGCGCACCACCGAGCTCCTCGAAGCCGACGTCCTCGCCCGTGACCGTCTTGATGACGTCGGGGCCGGTGACGAACATGTGGCTCGTCTTGTCGACCATGATCACGAAGTCGGTGAGGGCGGGGGAGTACACCGCGCCGCCGGCCGCCGGGCCCATCACGATGGAGATCTGCGGGATGACCCCGGAGGCCTGCGTGTTGAGGCGGAAGATCTCGCCGTACTTGCCGAGCGCGACCACGCCCTCCTGGATCCGGGCGCCGCCGGAGTCGAGGATGCCGATGATCGGGACGCCGGTCTTCAGCGCGTGCTGCATGACCTTGATGATCTTCTCGCCGGCGACCTCGCCGAGCGAGCCGCCGAAGACGGTGAAGTCCTGCGCGTACACCGCGACCTGACGGCCGTGGATCGTGCCGAAGCCGGTGACGACGGCGTCGCCGTACGGCCGCTTGGCGTCCATGCCGAAGGCGTGCGTGCGGTGCCGGACGAACTCGTCGAGCTCGACGAACGAGTTCTCGTCGAGGAGCTGTTCGATGCGCTCGCGTGCCGTGGTCTTGCCCTTGGCGTGCTGCTTCGCGATGGCGGCTTCGCCCGCGGCGGTCACGGCCTCGTGGTAGCGGGCGCGGAGGTCGGCGAGCCGGCCGGCCGTCGTGGAGAGATCGGGGGTGTCACCTGAAGTCACCCGCTCACCCTACCGGGGGACGCACAGGCCCCCGTTGGAGGACCCCCACGGTTCCTGCCCGTACATTTGCGTGCATGTCCACACCCGCTCTCCCGCGTTCGCGCGCCGCCGTCGAGTCCGTCGGAGCCGTGTTCGACGCTCGGCACCGCACCGGGTCGACGAACGCGGACCTGCTGGCGGCGGCCGCGGACCTGCCCGACGGCAGTGTGGTCGTCACGCTCGACCAGACCGCCGGACGCGGACGGCTCGACCGGTCGTGGTCGGCACCGGCCGGCGAGACCCTCGCGGCGAGCGTCCTGGTCCGTGCGGCGCTCGACGACCGGGACCGGGGATGGCTCCCGCTCGTCGCCGGCGCGACGATGCGCGACGCGGTGGCAGCGGTGGTGGGCGCCGGCCCTGGGACCGGCGCCCGGGTGGCGGAGCCGAGCGCAGCCTCCAGGCCGGAACCGGGACGGCGGGTGCTCGTGAAGTGGCCGAACGACGTGCTGGTCGACGGACGCAAGGTCTGCGGGATCCTCTGTCAGGTCGCCCCGGACGGCTCGGTCGTCGTCGGCGCCGGCGTCAACCTCACCATCCCGGCTGACCGCCTGCCGACCCCGACGTCCACCTCCCTCGCCGTCGCCGGCGCGACCGCCGACGCTCCCGACCTCGCCGACGCGGTCCTGTCCGCCTTCTGGTCGGACCTCCGGGAGGCCGTGGTCGCCCTGGTGGCCGGCGGTGCGGCCGCCGAGACGGTCCGGTCCCACGTCCGGGCCGGCTGCGGCACGATCGGCACGCGGGTGCGTCTCGAGCTGCCGGACGGGAGCGCGGTCGAGGCGGACGCCATCGGCATCGACGACGACGGTCGCATCACGATCCGGGATCGAGACGGGTCGGTAAGGGGCGTCGCCGTGGGCGACGTCACCCACCTGCGCTATGCATGACGGCATGACCGCCGAGCCGCCACCGGAACGTGTCGTCGCCCGGCTGCGACCGCACGCGCGTCGGCTGGTCCGACCCGCGGTGTTCGTCGTGCTCGTCGCGGTCGCCGGCGGATTCGGCTTCGGGGTGTTCCAGGCCCAGCTCGCGTGGCTCAACGCGGTGGTCGCCGGACTCGTGCTCGTGCTGCTGCTCGTCGGCGGCGTCGTGCCCCTGGTGCGCTGGATGACCGAACGGTACGTGGTGACCACCAGGCGGCTCGTCGTGGTGCACGGACTCGGCACCAGGACCCGGCGGGAGCTGCTGCACTCGCGCGGCTACGACGTCACCGTGCGGCGCCGTGGTCTGCAGGGACTCTTCCGGTCCGGAGACGTGCTCGTGTTCCCGGGGGACGACCCGGCCATGGTGCTCGCGGACGTCCCGCACGCCGACCTCGTGGTGGCCGTGCTGCACGACATGGTCGAGGCGTACGAGGCCCGCCGGCGTCACCGCGAACCGGACTGGGACGAGATCGTCGGCGGACCGGACCGCCCACCGTGGGGCGACGTCCGCAGCTGAGACACGGTTCCCCTTCCACTCGGTGGAAGTCCGTCGCGGTCCGGTACCGTCGTCCCGTGCGTATCTCTGTGATCGGTTGCGGGTACCTCGGTGCCGTGCACGCCGCGTCCATGGCCAAGCTCGGACACGACGTCGTCGCGGTGGACGTCGACCCGGTGAAGATCGAACGACTCGCCGCGGGCGACGCGCCGTTCTTCGAGCCGGGCCTGCCGGAGACCCTCGGAGCGGCGCTGGCGTCCGGACGGATCCGCTTCACGACGGACTACGCCGAGGTCGCCGGCGCCCGGGTGCACTTCGTCGCCGTGGGGACGCCGCAGGGGCTGAACGGCGCCGCGGACATGACGTACATCGACACCGCGATCGCATCGCTCACGCCGTACGTCGCCGACGGCGACTTCGTCGTGGGCAAGTCGACCGTGCCGGTCGGCACCGCGGCCCGACTCGCCGCCGGCCTCGCGGAGACCGTCCCCGGCGCGACGCTGGTGTGGAACCCGGAGTTCCTCCGCGAGGGCTTCGCCGTCCAGGACACCATCTCGCCGGACCGGTTGGTCTACGGCGTGCCGTCCGGCGACGCCGGGACCGCTGCGGTGGCCGCGCTCGACGAGGTCTACGCGACCACCCTGGCGGAGGGAACCCCGCGACTCGTGGTCGACCTCGCGACCGCCGAGCTCGTCAAGGTCAGCGCGAACGCGTTCCTGGCGACCAAGATCTCGTTCATCAACGCGATGGCGGAGATCGCCGAGGTGGTCGGCGCCGACGTCACGGCGCTCGCTGACGCGATCGGGCACGACGTCAGGATCGGGCGCAGGTTCCTCAACGCCGGGCTCGGGTTCGGCGGGGGCTGCCTGCCGAAGGACATCCGCGCGTTCCAGGCGCGGGCGACGGAGCTCGGCGTGGGGGAGGCGCTCGACTTCCTCGCCGACGTCGACGCGATCAACCTCCGCCGCCGCGAACACGTGGTGACCCTGACGGAGGAGCTGCTCGGCGGCTCCGCGGTCGGCAAGCGCGTGGCGGTCCTCGGGCTGGCGTTCAAGCCGAACTCGGACGACGTCCGGGACTCACCCGCGCTCGACATCGCGGCGCGGCTCGTCGAGCAGGGTGCGACGGTGGTGGCCCACGACCCGGAGGCCAACGCCACGGCCGCACGCATCCGTCCGGAGCTGACCTACGTCGACTCGGCGGACGCCGCGCTCGAGGGAGCCGACGTCGTCCTGGTGTTGACCGAGTGGGACGCGTTCCGCAAGCTGGACCCCGCCCGTGCCGCGGCGCTCGTCGGATCGCGGGTGGTCGTCGACGGACGGAACTGCCTCGACCGCGACGCCTGGACCGCGGCCGGGTTCACGTACCGCGGCATGGGGCGGTAGCGGCAGCAGGGGTCAGCGGGTGCCGGCCGGCGACGGGGCCGCCGTGTCCTCGTCGCTCGTCGTGACCGCTGCGGTGGTCCGGCTGGGGTGGTAGACCCACACGCGGTAGAGCCAGAAGCGGAACGCGGTGCCGAGCACCAGGCCGATGACGTTGCCCGAGATGTTGTCCGCCAGGGCCGACGTGTACCCGAGCACGTAGTGGGAGATCCCCAGGCAGCCGAGCGAGATGACCATGCCGCCGAGCGACACGACGACGAACTCGACACCCTCGCGCGCCGCGACGGCACGACGCTGGTCGCGGAACGTCCAGTACCGGTTGCCCATCCAGTTCACGAAGATCGCGACGATCGTCGAGATCACCTTCGCGATGAACGGACCGGCGTGGACGTCCTCCGGCGCGAGCACCGTCGCACGGAGGACGTTGAAGACCAGGGTGTCGACGACGAAGCCGACGGCGCCGACGACGCCGAACCGGGCCAGCTGCGCAATGAGTCGCCGCACGTGTTCTCCAGGGTCCGTAGAGTTGTCGCTGACCGCCTCGACGGTCCGAGCCGGTGAACACCCGGCCGAACAGCGATTGTAGACAAGGCGCGCTCACCGTCGGGTGGGAGCGACGGAAGGAACACACAGCATGGTGTTGCGGGTCGGTGTGATCGGTGGGGGACAGCTCGCCAGGATGATGGTCCCAGCGGCCGTCGAACTCGGCCTCGACATCCGGGTGCTCGCCGAGGGCCCTGGCATGTCGGCAGCGATCGCCGCCACCGCAGAGGGGGACTACCACGACGCCGCGACGGTGCTCGCGTTCGCCCGGGACGTGGACGTCGTGACGTTCGACCACGAGCACGTGCCGCAGGACGTCCTCCGTGCACTGGTCGAGGCGGGCGTCGCGGTCCGACCCGGCCCGGAGCCGCTCGCGGTCGCCCAGGACAAGATCCTGATGCGCACGCGTCTCACCGAACTCGGGCTGCCGGTGCCCGACTGGGCCGCCGTCCACGACGCCGACGAGCTCCGGGCGTTCATCGCCGACCACGGCGGCCGTGCGGTCGTGAAGACCCCGCGCGGCGGCTACGACGGCAAGGGCGTCCGGGTCGTGTCCGACCCCGCGGATGTGGACGACTGGTTCATCGCCGTTGCGGAGGCCGGTGGCGGCCAGGCACTGCTCGTCGAGGAGCTCGTCCCCTTCACCCGCGAGCTCGCCCAGTCCGTCGCGCGTCGTCCCTCCGGTGAGGTCGTCGCGTGGCCGCTCGTCGAGACCGTGCAGCGCGACGGTGTCTGCGCCGAGGTGGTCGCCCCGGCCCCGGACAGCGCCGGGCGCCTCGCGGACCTGGCGGAGTCGATCGCCGTGCGGATCGCCGAGGAGCTCGGGGTGACCGGCGTCCTGGCGGTCGAGCTGTTCCAGACGGACGACGAGCGCATCCTCATCAACGAGCTCGCGATGCGCCCGCACAACACCGGGCACTGGTCGATCGATGCATCCACCACCAGCCAGTTCGAGCAGCACCTGCGTGCCGTGCTCGACCTGCCGCTCGGCGCCACCGGCACCACGGCCCCCTGGTCGGTCATGGTGAACGTCCTCGGCGGTCCCGCGGACGGTGACCTCGCGGGCAGGTACCCGGCGGCGCTGTCGGCCTTCCCCGAGGCCAAGTACCACTTCTACGGCAAGGCGCCGCGTCCAGGGCGGAAGATCGGGCACGTGACGGTGAGCGGCGACGACGTCGACGACGTCGTGTACCGCGCGCGAGCGGCGGCGGCGCACTTCGACGACTGACGGCGTCCGCGCGGCGGGCATGCGGTGTCGGATGTCGCCGGTGCCGGTGCCGGTGCCGGTGCCGGTGCCGGTGCCGGTGTCACTCGTTCTGGCGTCTGGTACCCGCGCGGTCGGCGTGGTCCCATGGATCGGTCAGGGGACCACCGATCACAGGGATCAGACATGCGCACCACCACCGCCGGCATGCTCGGCGCCACGCTCGCCGTCGTGCTCGGCACGCTCGCGGCGGCCGGTACCGTCGCGACGTCAGAGGCCGCACCGGCGGGGTCCGGCGCAGCCTCCGGTGCGGCGACTGCGAAGCCGTCCGTGACGGCGACGGCGAAGCCGACGGCGACCACGACTGCGAAGCCGACCGCGACCGCAACTGCGAAGCCGACCGCGACCGCGACTGCGAAGCCGACCGCGACCACGTCGCCCTCGGCGCCCGCGCGGACCCCTGCGGCGATCCGCTCGGCGTCGTCGACACAGCTCTACGGGAACGGCCCGTACACGTCTCCCACCAGTGAAGCCGCCAAGAACGCCGCGGCGCTCGCCGCGAGCGACCCGGCCGGGGCTGTAGCGGCGTCGACGATCGCGCGGTACCCGGTCGCCACGTGGCTCGGCGAGTGGACGACCGGGACGACCCTGACGAAGACCATCACGAGCGCCACCGCGGGCGCGGCGGCGACCGGCACGACGGCCGTGTTCGTCACCTACGCGATCCCGGAGCGGGACTGCGGCGGCTACTCGTCAGGGGGTCTCGACGAGGCGCGCTACGACGCCTGGGTCGACCAGATCGTCGCCGGTCTCGCCGGCAAGCGCGCGGCCGTGATCGTCGAGCCGGACGCGCTCGCGATGCTGAGCGACCCGCGGTGCAGCCCGTCGCTCGCGCAGCAGCGCACCCGCATCCTCGCGCGTGAGGTCGCGGCGCTGACCGCAGCCGGCGTCCCCGCGTACCTCGACGCCGGCAACTCGAACTGGGTCCAGCCCCAGGTGATGGCGGCACGGCTCACCGCCGCTGGCGTGCAGAACGGCCGCGGCTTCGCCACCAACGTGTCGAACTACTACCCGGTGGCACAGGAGCGTGCCTACGCCGACAAGGTCTCGGCGCTCACCGGCGGCTCCCACTACGTCATCGACACCTCCCGCAACGGCACCGGATGGCGGGGCACCTGGTGCAACGGGCCTGGCGCCGGTCTCGGCACGACGCCGCGGGTCGTGTCCGACGGCTCCGCGCTCGACGCGTTGCTCTGGGTGAAGACCCCGGGCGCGAGCGACGGCACGTGCAACGGGGGTCCGGCCGCCGGTGTCTGGTGGTCGGCCTACGCCCAGCAGCTCGTGGCGAACGCCGCGCTGGGGACGTCGGCGACGACGCCCGCGCGCGCACCACAGCCGCTCCGTGCATCGACGGTGAGTCGGTAGGGGCCGTCGGCGGCGCACCGTGCGCGGACGGGGCCCGTCAGCGGCGCACCGTGCGCGGACGGGGCCCGTCAGCGGCGCACCGTGCGCGGACGGGCTCCGTCAGCGGCGCACCGTGCGCGGACGGGCCCCGTCAGCGGCGCACCGTGCGCCGGTAGGCTCGACTCGTGACCGACATCACCCAGCCAGCGCCGCTCGTCTCGATCATCATGGGGTCGGACTCCGACTGGCCGACCATGCGCGCCGCCGCGGACATCCTCACCGAACTGGGCATCCCGTTCGAGGCGGACGTCGTCTCGGCGCACCGCACCCCGGACAAGATGATGCGCTTCGGCAGGTCGGCAGCAGCGCGCGGCATCCGCGTCGTGATCGCCGGTGCCGGCGGTGCCGCACACCTGCCCGGCATGGTCGCCTCCGTCACCACGCTGCCGGTCATCGGTGTGCCGGTGCAGCTGGCGCGCCTCGACGGCCTCGACTCACTGCTGTCGATCGTGCAGATGCCCGCCGGGATCCCGGTGGCGACGATGGCGATCAACGGTGCGGCGAACGCCGGACTCCTCGCGGCCCGGATCATCGGATCGGCGGACCAGGCCGTCGCGGCGCGGCTCGCCGAGTACGCGGCCGGGCTCGAGGCCGTCGTCGAGCGGAAGGCGCAGGCGCTCCGCGACGCCCTCTGACCCCTCGGACGCACGGTGCGCTGGAGACGCGCCGGTCCGGTGGACGCGCTCCGGTCAGGAGGCCGTGGTCGCCCCCGTCAGACCGTCGACCGTCACGGTCCGGGTGGCGCCCAACACCGTGAGCGTCGCGGTCCAGACCGGTGCTGCACCGGTGCCGCCGAGCACGAGCGAGGACAGCACCGCGCCGGAGGTGGACTTCTCCGCGTCCGCGGCCGCCGTCGCGGCGTCGATCTTCAGCGCCGCAGCGGGAGCCGTCACCTGCGCGTCGGCGGACTTCGGGAACGGTCCGGAGGTGACGCGTCCGAGCGTCGCCGACACCACGGACTGGGTCTCGGAACCGTCGCTGCCGACGACCACGACCGTCCAGCTGTCACCGGCTCCGGTCAGCGAGACCACGGTGCCGCCACCGGCCGCCGCGAGCCCCTGCTTCGTCACGGTGGTCCAGTCGATCGAGGTCGGGTTGTCGACCCCGCTCCCGTTGCCGGTCCCCGGGCCGGTGCCGTCGTCAGGAGCGCCGGTCTGGTCGTCGGAGGGCTTCGACCCGGGTGTCCCCGAGGAGCCCGACCCGGCAGATCCGCTCGCGGTCGACCCCGGCGACGCGCTGGTCCGGCCGGACGCCGAGCTCGTCGGTGCCGGGTCGCCGCCCTCCGTGCACGCGGCGAGGACCGTCGTCATGCCGATCCCGAGGACGATGGAGGTGGTCAGGACCGTGAGGCGGTTGCGGCGAGCCATGTGCCGATGATCGCAGGTGCCGGCGGCGGGGAAGACGGGCGACACGGGTGCCGTGCGTGATCGATGCCGACCCGTGACGATCCCGTGGCTGGACGTCCCCGTGGCAGCGTCGACTCAGAGGTCGGCGTGCAGCTGCCAGGTCTCGAGCGCCGAGTCGTGCCAGTCGAACATCCGGGCACGGTCCGGACCCGCGATCGCGAGCCGCGCTGCGAGGTGCGGGTCGTTCACGACCTGGAACACGGCCTGGGCCAGCCGCTCGGGGTAGGTCTCGCGCGGGTTCCTGGCGACACAGACCCCGGCGTCCGAGGCGACCTCGCGCACGGCGGCGTCGTCGGAGTGCACGACCGGGGTCCCGAGGCTCATCGCCTCGACCACGGGCAGCCCGAAGCCCTCCGCCAGGCTCGGGAACACGAAGACCGTCGCGCGGTCGTACACGACGGCGAGGTCGGCGTCGTCCACGCGGCCGAGGACCTTCACCCGGTCGGGCGCGAGACCGGCACGCTCGGCGGTGCCGACGACGTCCACGTCCCCCCACCCGTCCGGACCGGAGACGACGAGCGGGACGTCGGCGGGGGCGTCCGGGTGTGCCATCGCCTCGATGAGGGCGGTGAGGCCCTTCCGGGGCTCGAGGGTGCCCACGGCGAGCACGTAGCGGTCGGGGAGCCCGAGGCGCTCGGCGCGGAGGTCGGCGTCGACCGGCAGCCGGAGCCGACCGCTCGGGGCGCCGCCGATGACCCGGAGGCGCTCGTCGAAGCGGTGGATCTCGTTGAGCTCGCCGGCCACCGCGTGGGTCGGGACGACGACGGCGTCGGCGTACTTGAACGCGCGCTTCACCATCGCCTTGTGGAAGTGGACGCCGCGCGGCGTCAGGGTCTCCGGGTGCGTCCACGGCACCGTGTCGTGCACCGTGACGACCGTCTGCCGACCGGGCTCCTGGAAGCGGTCGTGCTTCACGAGCGGCGCGAGCACGCTCGGCGCGTGCACCATGCCGTGCGACGCGCCCCGCGCCAGGCCGCCCTGCCATGCGAGCGCGAGCTCGCGCCGGGGCAGCGCCAGACGGTCGAGGCGGGCGAGGCCGGGGAGCAGCGTGCGGAGGTGGTCCATCTCGGAGGGGGAGGCCGCGGAGACGATGGCCTCGACGTCGCACCCGCTCGGTGCGGTGGCGATCAGCTGCCGGGTGAGCTCTTCCGCGTAGCGGCCGATGCCGCCGGGGACCGGGGCGATCACCTGGTCCACGATCACGCGGAGAGTGGTCATCGGATGCGCCTCCTGCTGGCCGTCGGTGGGAACGGCACAGCCGTCGGTCGGAGCGGTCGGGCCGCTCGTGGGCAGACACTACCAGTGGTGTCCGGGAGGAACCGGTCGCCGGCAGCGCCCGCTGAGCGGCGGGAGCGGGCGCACGACGCGGCACCGAGGCGGACCGTCGGGGTCAGGTGTGGTCTGCACCCGACCCCGACGGTCGGCACGCCGGTCAGGCGGACAGGACCCCGGCCTCCGCGGCGGCGTGCAGGGCGTCGCGCCAGTCGCGCATCGGGGGGATGCCGGCTCGGGACCACGCGTCGTGGCCGAGCACGCTGTACGCGGGGCGCGGAGCCGGACGGACGAACGCGGAGCTGTCCGTCGGGAGCACGCGCTCCGGGTCGAGCCCGGCCTCGCTGAAGATGGCCCTCGTGAAGTCGAACCAGGAGCCCTGCCCGGCGTTCGTGCCGTGGTAGATGCCGGCCGGGGCGTCCGCGTCGAGCATCGCGACGATCTGCCGGGCGAGGTCGCCGGTCCAGGTGGGCTGGCCGACCTGGTCCGTGACGACGCTCACGGTCTCGTGCGACCCGGAGAGCCGGATCATGGTCTTCGCGAAGTTCGGGCCGTGCGCGCCGTAGAGCCACGCGGTCCGGACGATCCACGACGAGTCGGGCGCGATCTCGCGGACCGCGGCCTCGCCGGCGGCCTTCGTGCGGCCGTAGGCGCCGATCGGGTCCGTCGGTTCGTCCTCGGCGTAGGGCGACGTGCCGTTGCCGTCGAAGACGTAGTCGGTCGACACCTGCACGAGCTTGGCGCCGGCTGCGACCGCGGCGGTCGCGAGCACGGCGGCTCCGCGGGCGTTCACCGCGTACGCGTCGTCCTCATGGGACTCGGCGTCGTCGACCTTCGTGTACGCCGCGGCGTTGACGACGACGTCGTGTCCGGCGACCGCCGCCGTGACGGCGTCCTGGTCGGTGACGTCGAGGTCGGCACGCCCGAGGGCCGTGACGTCACGCCCGGCGAGGGCGTCCTGCAGGTCGCGGCCGAGCATGCCGGTCGCGCCGGTGATGAGGTAGCGGGTCATGCGATCGCCGCGCGCTCCTTGAGGGGCTCCCACCAGGCGCGGTTGTCGCGGTACCACTGCACGACGTCGGCGAGGCCCTGCGCGAACGGCACCTGCGGCTCGTACCCGAGCTCCGCCTGGATCTTGGAGATGTCGACCGAGTAGCGGAGGTCGTGGCCGAGCCGGTCGGCGACGCGGTCGACGTACGACCAGTCCTTGCCGGTGGCCTCGAGCAGCATCTCGGTGAGCTCCTTGTTGGTGAGCTCGGTCCCGCCGCCGATGTTGTAGATCTCGCCCGCGCGGCCCTTGACGAGCACCATCGCGATGCCGCGGGTGTGGTCGTCGACGTGCAGCCAGTCGCGGATGTTGTTGCCCTCGCCGTACAGCGGGACGTGCCGGTCGTCGATGAGGTTCGTGACGAAGAGCGGGATGACCTTCTCGGGGAAGTGGTACGGCCCGTAGTTGTTCGAGCAGCGCGTGATCGACAGGTTCAGCCCGTGGGTGCGGTGGTAGCTGCGGGCGAGCAGGTCGCTGCCGGCCTTCGACGCCGAGTACGGCGAGTTCGGCTCGAGCGGGCGGTCCTCGGCCCACGAGCCCTCGCTGATCGAGCCGTAGACCTCGTCCGTGGAGACGTGCACGAAGCGCTCCGTCCCGTGGCGGAGGGCGGCGTCGAGGAGGCGCTGGGTGCCGACGACGTTGGTCTCGACGAAGATGCCGGAGTCGCGGACCGAGCGGTCGACGTGGGACTCGGCGGCGAAGTGCACGATCGCGTCGACGGTGGGGACGACCTCGTCGAGCTTCGCGGCGTCGCGGATGTCGCCCTGCACGAAGCTGTACCGCGGGGAGTCGGCCACCGAGCTGAGGTTCTCGAGGTTGCCCGAGTAGGTCAGCGCGTCGTAGACGACGACCTCGGCGCCCTCGAGCCCCGGGTAGGCGTCCTCGAGGGTACGGCGGACGAAGTTCGAGCCGATGAAGCCGGCTCCTCCGGTGACGAGGATCTTCACGGGGTCTGGTTCCTTACGGTCGGTTCGACGGTCGTCGGGGAGTCTAGCGGCAGTGCGTCGCCCGGCACGGGACGTCGTTTCAGGACCGCGGTGACGGCCACGACCGCGGTCGCCGCCAGTGCGAGGGCGAGCGCCCCGACGACGACGGCGACGACCCGGACCGGGAGCGGCGCGGCGGCGCGGAAGGCGTCGAGGCCCGCTCCGGTCGGTCGGAAGGACCCGTTCTGCCAGAAGACGCCGACGACGAACCACAGTCCGACGACGGCGACGAGCACGGCGAGCACGACGATGGTCGCCGCGAGCGCCCGACGGACGGGGCCGGTGGTGGCGAGGCGGCTCCACGCCAGCGCGCTCAGGGCGATCAGCCCGACGAGGGTCGAGTAGTAGTACCGGCCCTGCGTCCCGCCGACGACGGTGGAGTCGACGTAGGTGCGCCACACCGTCCAGGTCTGCGCCGCGAACACCAGGACCGGCAGGGCGGTGAGCACGATCGCCGGCACCAGGCGGCCGTCACGACGGAACGCCCACCCCACGAGCACGACGAGCAGCACGATGCTGACGACGGCGCTGGTCAGCGGGGCGATCGCGAACTGCGCGCGCTGACCAGGGCTGCCCCAGAAGGTGCGCGTGATGGTGCCCCACGACACGTTCAGGAACACGCCGAGGTCGGGACCGGTGCCGGCGGGGAAGGGCTTGTGCGGCTGGTACGACGTGAAGCCGTCCGGCTGCAGCGTGTGGAACACGAGGAGGTTGCGCACCCACCACCACCCGCCGACGACCCCGGCGACCGCGAGGACCCCGACGGCCCTGATCACGGCCACCACCCGGGTCTGCGACCGGAGCCCGGCGAGCAGGACCGCGGCGCCGACGATCGGGACGGCGGGCAGACCGGTCCCCTTCACGACGATGAGCAGCCCGGTCAGGAGACCGAGTGCGACCACCGTCCGGACGCGGTCGTCGCCGGTGAGCACTCGCGTCACGAGCAGCACCACCGCGGCACCGAGGAGGAGCACGGGGGCGTCGTTCGTCACCGAGGCGCCGATCGAGGGCAGCTCCGGGATCCCGAGCACGACCACCGCGGCGACGACCCCGGCGATTGGCGACGCGGTGAGCCGTCGCGTGGTGGCCCAGGCGAACACGGGCAGGGCGGCGGAGAACGCCACGTCGAGGAAGCGGAGCAGCAGGACCGCGTGGTCCCAGCGCAGGTGCTGGAAGTGCACGGCGTCGAGGAGCGCCGCCGCGAGCGCGTAGTAGGTCGGCGGGTGCTGCGTCATCTGGTTGACCTGGTCGCCCGTCCCCGGGTGCGCGGCGAGCAGTGCCGCCCAGGACGGGTTGGTCGAGCCGCCGCCGGGCGCGCCCCACACGGCGAGCGTCGCGTTGAGGTACCGCAGCGTCCCCGGGTCCGCCCAGCCGTGGCCGAGCGCGAGCTGGACGACGGCGTCGACGTGGGCCGGTTCGTCCGGCGCCTGGAACATCGGCGTCAGCAACGCGTAGGCGGTGAGCAGCAGCAGGAACGCCACCGTCGTCACGCCGACCGCGACGACCTCGATACGCCGGACGGGAGGCACGCTCGGCACGGTCACGGAGGCGCGGCTCGTCGGGGTCGCTCGCATGAGCCCCGATCCTACGGTGGGTGCGTGGGCCGGCATGCCACGATGGGCGGATGGCTGCCTTCCGTTCGACCGTCGCACGACTCCTCGGCCGCACACCCGCGCCGGAGGCACCGATCGATGCGCCCCCGCCCCCGCTCATCGGGTTCGTCGTGCACGGCGCCGGTGGGGTGCACCCGGCCTCCGCCCACATCCGCGTCACCGGCAGGATGAGCGCGCTCGCCGCGTCCGGCGCCGCGACCGTCGCGCAGGTCGACCCGGTCCGGTGGGCGGACGGCACCGACACCGCCCACCTCGACGCGATCCTGGTCCAGCGGGACGCCTTCCCGCTCGCCGCCCTCGACGCCGCGTTCGCCCGCGCTGCGGCGGAGGGCACCCGCATCGTCGCGGAGGTCGACGACGACTTCTTCAGCGAGGCGGCGAGGACCCGGCTCGCACGTGCCGAGTACGACCCGGCGCGGCTCGCGGCCGTCGAACGGCTCGTCCGCGGCGCGGACGCGGTCGTCGTCTCGACCGAACGGCTCCGTGCTGTCCTCGCCGACCAGGGCGTCGACGCGGTCGTCGTCCCGAACGCGGTCCAACCCGGGATGTGGGGTGGCGCGCCGGCGGAGCCGGACCCGCACGGCCCGCGCCGCGTCCTCTACATGGGCTCCGTCACGCACGCCGAGGACCTCGACCTGCTCCGTCCGGTCGTCGACGGGCTGGTCGACGACGACGGCCGACCGGTGCGGCTCGAGGTCGTCGGGGTCACAGCAGACGGTGCCGACTGGTACGACCGGCTGCCCCTGCCGGAGGGCGCCACCCACTACCCGGAGTTCGTCGCCTTCCTGCGACGGCAGGCGTCCCGGTGGTCGGCCGGTGTGGCGCCGCTCACCGCCGACCCCTTCAACGACGCCAAGAGCGACCTCAAGTTCCTCGAGTACTCGATGCTCGGCCTGCCGTTCGTCGGGTCGGACCGTCCGTCGTACGCCGGTGTCGACGCGCACGGCGGGCTGCTCGCCGACGACGGAGCCGCCGCCTGGCGCACAGCCCTGCTGACCGCGTTCCGGGAGCGCGAGGAGCGGGTCGGGGCGGCCCAGGCGTACGTGCGGGCCGAACGGTCCATCGGCGCGGACGCCGCGTGGCGTGGTGCGTTGGGCCTCTGACGGCACACACCCGCCGGTAGGCTTCCGGCGTGCTCACGCGACCGGTCATCACCACCCTCGTCGCCTGGGCGTCGATTTTCCTCGTCCTGGCGGCGTGGGCGCTCGCCAGTCCGATCGGCTCCGGGCCCGACGAGTCGAACCACTTCGCGAAGGCGGCGGCCACGGTCCGCGGCCAGTGGACCGGGACGCCGACCGACGCGCAGGGGGTCACGACGGTCCGGGTCCCGCAGTCCGTCGCCGACCCCCAGGGTGCCGTCCCGTGCTTCGCCCGGGACGCCGACCGTCCCGCCACCTGCGCCCCGCCGTTCTCGGACAGCGCCGCCACGGTCACGGTCCCCACCGGCGTCGGCGACTACTACCCCGCCTACTACCTGCTCGTCGGGTGGCCGACCCTGGTGCTCGACGGCGCGCACGGCTACCTCGCGGTCCGACTCGTCTCCGCCCTGCTCGTCGCCCTGCTGCTCGCCGTGGTCGTCGGGGTCGGCGCAGCGCTGCGCCGACCAACGGCCCTGCCGGCCTGGGCGGCGGTGGCGATCACGCCGATGACCGTCTACCTCGGCGGCCTCGTCACGCCGAGTGCCGTCGAGATCGCGGGGTGCGCGGCGCTCGCCGCGGTCACCTGGCTCGTCCTGCACGACGGAGCCGGGCGCCGACTGCGCTGGTGGCTCGTGCTCCTCGTCGCGACCGGCGTGCTGGCCGGGTCGATGCGGACGAGCTCGCCGCTCATGGTCGTGCTCGTCGTCCTCGGCGTGCTGCTCACCGACGCCCCCCGGGCGGTCCGACTGCTGCGGGAGCGTTCGGTGCTCGTCGCGCTCGCCGCCGCGGTCGTCCTGCTCGTGCCCGCGGCCGTCTGGGCGGTCGCGATCGCCGGGCCCGCCGGCTACATCCCGTCGACCCCGGAGCGCTACGGGTTCATCGCCGGTGCCCTGCGGACGCTCGAGCTCACACCCGACTACGCCGAGCAGATGATCGGCATCCTCGGGTGGTTCGACCTGCCGTTGCCCGCTGGAGTGCTGATCGGGTGGACGATGGGGATCGGGTTCGTCCTGCTCGCCGCGCTGTCGGCACGCCGACGGGCCGTGCCGGGCGTCGTGCTGCTCGTCCTGGCGACGGTCCTGGTGCCGGTGGTGCTGCAGGGGATCGGCGCGGGGGAGTACGGCATCATCTGGCAGGGGCGGTACGGGCTCCCGCTGCTCGTCCCGATGGTGCTCGTCGCCGGGCTGGTCGCCGAGCGGAGCGCGCTCCGTCACAGGACGCTCCCGACGCTCACCGTCCTCGTGCCGGTGCTCGCCACGATCGGGCAGGCCGTCGTGTTCGTCGTCGCGCTGCACCGGTACACGGTCGGACGGTCGGCGTCGTGGGGATCGATGTTCACGGAGTCGGCGTGGCACCCGGCCGGCGGCACCGGGCTCGCACTCGTCCTCGCCGGAGTCGGGCTCGTCGGGACGGTCGTGCTGGCCGCCGTCGTCCCCGCACGCGCGCGGGGCCCCCGTCGGCGACGCGACGTCGACGCCCGCACGACGGTCGCTTTCGACCGCTAGCCACCGACCGCGACCGCGAGGGACGCTCGGGTCCGGCCGCGCTGGCACTATCGTGGTCCGGGTTGCCCGTGCGCCCGGGCAGGACCACGCCGACCGAGGAGACCCGTGTCCGACACCGACCCGAGCCCGACGAGTGGCCAGCCGACCGGCGAGCAGCCGACGCCGGAGCAGCCGACGACCGGGCAGCCGACGACCGACCAGCCGAGGCCCGGGCCGTCGACGCTCGACGAGCCGACGTCCGACGCGCCGACCACCGCGCGTGCGACGACCGAGCCGTCCGCGACCGGCATCGACGACCGCTCCCGCCGCCGCGCCGCGGTGCGCCCCGGCTTCACCGGCCCCGGGGCGCTCTGGCAGTACGTCGCGTTCCTGGTGCTCTTCGTGCTCGGCGGTGCGACCTTCATCGCGGTGACCCCACCCGGGCTGAACCCCGACGAACCAGCGCACGTCTTCCGGGCGTACCAGGTCGCCCACGGGGGTCTCGTGGCGCAGGAGGCCGAGGGCATCCAGGGGATCCGCGACGGCGATCCCGGCGGGTACATCCCGACCGCGTGGACGAAGCTCTTCGACGACGCGCACTTCACGCGCGGGTTCGAGGACCAGCCGTCCTTCCGCGACCTCGACTGGTCTGCGCTCGGCGCGATCCACGACGACGGCACCACCGGGTGGCAGACCTTCACGAACACCGTGCAGTACCCGCCGGTCGCCTACGTGCCCCAGGCCGTCGCACTCCGGATCGGTGAGGCGCTCGACCTGGGGGTCCTCGCGCAGCTCGAGCTCGGCCGCGCGTTCGGGCTCCTCGCGGTCGCCGGGCTCCTCCTCGCCGCGGTCCGGCTGACTCCCGTCGGTCGGCTGACGTTCTTCGCCGTCGGGCTGCTGCCCTCGGTCATCGGGCAGGCGGCGGCCTTCAGCGCCGACGGCGTCACGATCGCGCTGTGCTTCCTGGCGACGGCCCTGGTGCTCCGATGGTCGCTGCGGACGGGCGCGCCGACCTGGTGGCGGTGGATCGGCCTCGGGGTGCTCTTCGTGGCCATCGCGCTCGTCAAGCCCACCTACGCGCCCATCGCCGTGATCGCGGCCGTGATCCCGATCCTCAACCCGGCTGCCCGCCGTCTGTGGCACCTCGTCGGCGCCGGAGCGGTCATCGCGATCGCAGCGGGCGTGACGCTCGGGTGGTTGCGCGCCACGTCCTGGGTCACGCAGGGCGTCAACCCGCTCAACCACCCGGACCAGCAGCGCGCGTTCCTGCTCGAGCACCCGCTGGTGTTCGTGAAGGCGGTGTTCCGGTCGGTCGTGCTCGACTACCCGACCGGGCTCACCACCGAGAAGGGCGAGATCTGGCGCGGTGTCTTCGGTGCGTTCTCCTGGCTGCGGGCACCCCTGCCGATGGTGTTCGTGATCCTGCTCGTGATCGCACTCGTGCTGTCGATGCTCGTCGTCGAACGCCACGAGCGGCTGCCGGTCGCGACACTGCGCCGTGGCGTGCTCTGGCGCGTCGTCGTCGCGGTCGCGATCGCGATCGTGGTGGCCGGGGTCTGCCTCGCGCTGTACATCTACTACACCGCCGACCAGGGGCAGTGGCTCCAGGGCCTGCAGGGGCGGTACTTCCTGCCGGTCGTGCCCGCGCTGCTGCTGCTCTTCCTCGGCGGACGACTCGTGTCCACCCGCGGTGTGCGGCCGTTCGTGTTCGCCGCCGCCGCGGTGTCGCTCGTCGCCGCGGTCGTCACGATCGACCTGCACTTCTACCAGTCGGTCACCCCGTTCTTCGGGTGATCGTCGGTTGCGTCGGGACACCCGATGCGAGCGGCATTGCTAGGGTGTCCGGGTGCAGATCCGCGAACTGAAGATCCAAGGCGCGTGGGAGTTCACCCCCGTCCAGCACGGCGACGCACGGGGAGCGTTCCTCGAGGCCTACCGCGCCGACGTGCTCGAGACGACGGTGGGACACCCGCTCGACCTCCGTCAGGTGAACATGTCGATCTCGGCGCGCGGTGTCGCCCGCGGGATCCACTACGCCCTCGTCGCGCCGAGCCAGGCGAAGTACGTCACCGCCGTCCGCGGCGCGTTCATCGACTACATCGTCGACATCCGGGTCGGCTCCCCGACGTTCGGCCAGTGGGACTCGGTCCGGATCGACGACGTCGACCGCAAGGCCGTCTACCTGTCCGAGGGCCTCGGCCACGCGATCGTCGCGCTCGAGGACCAGAGCACCGTGAACTACCTCGTCAGTGCGCACTACGACCCGGAGCGCGAGAAGGGGATCAGCATCCTCGACCCGACGGTGGCGCTGACGCTGCCCGACGGCATCGGCGAGCCGGTCCTGTCCGAGAAGGACACCAGCGCGCCGACGCTCGAGCAGGCCGCCGAGCAGGGGCTGCTGCCGACCTACGAGGAGTGCGTCGCCTACACCGAGTCACTCCGGACGAAGAAGTAAGGGGAGCGCGACGTGAAGGGCATCATCCTGGCCGGCGGTTCCGGCACCCGTCTCTGGCCGATCACCAAGGGCATCAGCAAGCAGCTGATGCCGATCTACGACAAGCCGATGGTCTACTACCCGCTGTCGACGCTCATGATGGCCGGCATCCGTGAGGTCCTCGTCATCACGACGCCGGAGTACAACGACCAGTTCAGGGCCCTGCTCGGTGACGGCTCCGCCCTCGGCATGGACATCCAGTACGCGGTGCAGCCGAGCCCGGACGGCCTCGCGCAGGCGTTCGTCATCGGCGAGGAGTTCATCGGCGACGACAGCGTCGCCCTCGTCCTCGGCGACAACATCTTCCACGGCACCGGCCTCGGCACGAACCTCCGGAAGAACACCGAGGTCGACGGCGCGACGATCTTCGCCTACCACGTGGCCGACCCGAAGGCGTACGGCGTCGTCGAGTTCGACGACAGCTTCACGGCGGTCTCCATCGAGGAGAAGCCCACCGAGCCGAAGTCGAACTACGCTGTGCCCGGCCTGTACTTCTACGACAACAAGGTCATCGAGATCGCCAAGACCATCGAGCCGAGCGCCCGTGGGGAGCTCGAGATCTCGACGGTCAACGAGCGCTACCTCGAGGCCGGTGAGCTCGGCGTGCAGGTCCTCGACCGCGGCACCGCGTGGCTCGACACCGGCACGTTCGAGTCGATGATGCAGGCTTCGGAGTACGTCAAGGTCATCGAGGACCGCCAGGGCTTCAAGATCGGTTGCATCGAGGAGATCGCCTGGCGCAACGGCTGGATCGACGACACCCAGCTCGCCGACCTCGCCGCGCCGCTCGTCAAGGGCGGCTACGGCGTCTACCTGCAGAACCTGCTGCGCGGCTGACGATGGCCCGAGCGGGGCTGCGCCGGTTGCTCGGGCGTCCGGGGTCGCCGGAGCCGACCCCGTCGACACCGGACCCGACTGCCGGGGCCGAGCCGAGCCTCCCGGTCGACACGTCCCTGGTGACGGACGAGCCGCGAGCGGGCGCCGACGGTTTCGACGTCGTCCTCACGGTGGCGGAGTCCGCGTACCGTGACGGCGCGCACCGGTCGGCGGTGGCCGCTGCCCGCGAGGCGGGCGCGACCGCGGTCCTGGTGAGCGTGTACGACGTCCACGCCGGCCCGACGAGTTCCTACCGCCCGGTCGAGGACGGCGACGACCACGTCGCTGCCCGACCGACGGTCGCGGCCACCTGGGGCGGTGCCGTCGCCGCCGCACGTCCGCTCCTGACGAGCGCGGCGGTCGTCGTGCAGGACGCGTCGATCGCGGTGCCGGTGGACGCGTACGCGCGGCTGCTCGCGGCGCTCGGACGGGAGGCACGGGTCGCCCTGGCCGTCGTCCGGACCGGTGACGACCTGGTCGCGAGCGCCGGCGCGGTGCTGCCGCGCGCGACGGCTCCCGTCGCGTCGCTCCTCCGCGGTCACCCTGCCGAGGACGCAGCGGCGCTCGCGGGTGTCGCGGTCTTCGCCGGCGACGAACCGTGCTTCGCGACCCGCACCGCGGACCTGGCGCTCCCGGTCCGGACCGTCGACACACGGACCGCGGTCGCCCGCCTCACCCGTGACACGGCCGACGCCGTGCGCGGGGACTGCGTCGTCGTCCCGCTCGGGCGCGTGTACCGGACCGCGGTCCTGCGGGAGCGGCGGTACGACACGGACGCCGCCGACGCTCTGACGACGTGGCGCGACCGGGTCGACGACTCTGCCGCGGTCGCGCTCGGCCGTCTCGGCTTCGCGGTGGGCGTGCCGGCCGCCGACCAGGTCGGGGCCCCCGTCGCACTCCGGGAACCGCTCGTGCGTGCCGAGCGCGGGCCCGAACGGCTGGCGCTCCGCGACCGCGGTGAACGACTCCGCTGGTCGATCCGGATCGCGGCGCACCCGGGCCCCCGCGGCGACGACTGGGGGGACACGTTCTTCGCCCGCGACCTCGCCGAGGCACTCCGGACCCTGGGGCAGGAGGTGGTCGTCGACCACCGGGAGTCCCACGTCCGCCCGTTCTCGGAGCACCTCGACGACGTGGCGCTGACGCTCCGTGGGCTCGACGACATCCCGGTGCACCCCGCGGCGACGAACGTGCTCTGGGTGATCTCGCACCCCGACCTCCTGACCCCGGCCGAGCTCGCCCGGTACGACATCCGGTTCGCCGCCGGCCCGGTGTGGGCCTCGCGGACGGCCGAGACGACGGGCCTGCCGATCGCACCGCTGCTGCAGGCGACCGACCCCGCGCGCTTCCACCCCGGCGATGCCGACCCGACCCCGACCGGACTCGACACCGTGTTCGTCGGGAAGACCCGCAACGTGTTCCGCCCGGTGGTCCGCGACGCCGTCGACGCCGGAGCCGACCTCGCCGTCTGGGGCGAGGGGTGGGAGGGGCTCCTGCCGGACGGGGTGCACCGCGGTGTCTTCGTGCCGAACCACGAACTGCCGGCGCTCTACCGGAGCGCCCGGGTCGTCCTCAACGACCACTGGGACGACATGGCGCGCGACGGCTTCCTGTCGAACCGGCTCTTCGACGCCGCCGCGTCCGGCGCACTGGTCGTGACCGACCCGGTCCCCGGCGTCGACGAGCTCTTCCACGGTGCGGTCCGGACGTACGACTCGGTGGCGACGCTCCGGGAGCTGATCCGGAGCGGCGAGTCGGCGACGGCGGCGGAGCGCGCGGCACGCGGAACCCGGATCGGTGCGGAGCACTCGTTCCGACGCCGGGCCGAGGTGCTCCTCGACGTCGTGCGCCGTCACCGCGGCGCGGTCGACGGACCCGGCTAGCGGCGGCGGACCCGCCGGACCACCTCGCCGGCGCGGTCGGCCAGGCGGACGACCCGTCGGGCGTGCATGCGCGCGAGCTCGGCGTCCCGGTCGGCGGTCTCGCGGATCGCCGCCTCGGCCCGGTCCCGCTCGAACTGCACGGTGGCGCGCAGCATGTCCGCCGTCGCAGCCGCCGCCCGGACCTCGTCCTCGAGTTCCTCGATGCGCTCGTCCCGCCTGATGACGGCCCGGCCGAGTGCCTGCATCCCCCGGAACGCATCCTCGGGGACGAGCGGGTCCGTCGGTCCGTCAACCGTCGGCGAGCCCGCGGCGCGGAGGACCTCGGCGATGCCGTCTTCCCGGATGAAGGGTCCGTCGGCGGCGTCCTCGTCGGTGACGAACCGCAGGGCGAAGGTGGCCTGCAGGACACCTTCCTGCAGACGGCGCCAGTCGCGCATGCCGTGGTGACGGGGGCTCGGCGTGAGGTCGGGGTTCGCCTCGTAGGCCCGCCCGCTCACGTCGACGCGGTGCTCGTACTGCTTCCAGGAGCGCCAGGGCAGGTGCAGGACCTCGAGGGCGAGCTCGTCGGGCACCGGGGCGCCGTTCGCGACGCTGACCTGGTGGTTGCCCTGCACGACCGTGACGTCCGGCGTGCCGACGTGGATCGCGTTCGACGTGGGTTGCCCGAGCAGGCCGATCTCGTGCAGCTGCTCGGGGGACCGTCCGTCGCGCCAGTGCAGGCGCTCCACACCGCTGCCCGACTCTGCGAGCCGACCGGTGAGGTTCACGACGGGCACCGTGAATGCGCCGATCACGGGGTCGAGCTGTTCGAAGACGTCCCGGACGCGGAGCGAGCGGTCGACGGGGATCAGGAACTCGTCGGCGTCGGCGTTCACGACCCAGTCGGCGTGGTGTCGGCTCGCGGCGTCCCGCGCCATCCCGGTGACGACGACCCCCTGCTGCTTCCGGTGCACCGGGTCGTGTCGGAGGTCGACGACGACGTCGTCGCGCTCGGCGAAGGCGGCGAGCAGCTCGGTCGTGCCGTCCACCGACCCGTTGTCGGTGATGACGAACACGTCGAACCCCTGCGCGACGTGGTGGTCGAGCCAGGCAGGGATGACGTCCGCTTCGTCGCGGACCATCAGCGTGACGGCGAGGATCATGGTTGCGTGCTCCGGTTCGGGAGAGGAGGAGTGGTGCTGCGGAGGCGGGTGACGATGTCGGGTCAGCCGGTGTGGGTCGCCCGGGCGCGGACCGCCAGAGCCGCGCGGAGCGCGACCCGCAGCGGCCAGAGCCACCAGGCGGAGTACTTCCCGGCCAGGAACCGGTAGGCGCTCTCGTGGTGGGCGCGGCGCATGCGCTCCGACGACGACTGCGTCGCGGTGCCGCCGATGTGCGTGGCCGTCGCGGTCGGGTCGAAGACGTTGCGGAGCCCGGCGCGACCGATGCGCCAGCCGAGGTCGACGTCCTCGAAGTACATGAAGTAGCCCTCGTCGAACCCGCCGAGTCGGTCGAAGACGTCGCGACGGACGAGGAAGCACGCCCCGGACAGCCATCCGGCGTCGCGGCGGACCGAGTGGTCGCCGTCCTGTCGGTACCGGCGCGTCCACGGGTTCCCCGGCCAGACGTTCGCGAACACCGCGTGGCCGAGGCCGGTCCGGAGCGAGGGGATCAGCCGCGCCGACGGGTACACCTCGCCGGTCGGTTCGAGCAGCCGCGGGCCGACGGCGCCGATCGAGCTGTCCGCCGCTGCGGTGGCGATCATCCGGTCGAGGGCGAGCGGTTCGAGCACGACGTCGGGGTTCGACACGAGCACCCAGCGGACGTCGGCGTCGAGGGTCGCCACGGCCCGGTTCGCAGCGGCCCCGTACCCGAGGTTCGCGCCGAGCTCGAGGAACCGCGCGCCCGCGTCCTCGGCGATGCGACGGAGCGCCTCGGCCTCGGCGGAGTCGTTGTCGGCCACGACCACGTCGACGGTGCTCGCGCTGGCGGCACGCGTCGAGGCGAGGAAGGGCGGGAGGACGTCGACGGAGTCGTACGACACCGTCACGATCGCCGCACGCTGCCCGGCGGCGGCAGCGGACCCGTCGCTCATGCGAAGACCCCGAGGTGCGCCTGGGCGCAGGCCGCCCAGGTGAAGCCGTCCGCGCGGGCACCGGCACGGGTGACCCGCTCGTCGCGCTCGGCCGCGGTGCTGTCCAGCAGCTGTCCGAGTGCGTGCGCGATGGGGCCCGCGTCCGGTTCGGTGTACGTCACGGTGTCGCCGCCGACCTCCGGGATCGCGAGGCGTTCGGTGGTGAGCACGTCGGCCCGGCACGCCATCGCCTCGAGCACGGGGAGCCCGAACCCCTCGGCGATGCTCGGGTACGCCACGACGCGGGACCCGCCGAGGAACGCCCGCAGCTCGTCGACGGGCAGGTACCCGAGGTAGCGCAGGGACGATCCCGGATGGTCGCCGGCGGCGTCGAGCGCCTGCTTCGCCGTCTCGTCCCAGCCGAGGCCGCCGGCGACGAGGAGGGTCGGTACGTCGCCGTCGGTCCGCTCGGCGAGTGTCCGGTGTGCCGCGATGAGCTCCGGGACGCGTTTGCGGGGCTCGACCGTCCCGAGGAAGGCGATCCAGTCCTCGTCCTCGGCGAGCCTGTGCGCCCGGCGGAACGCCGCGACCTCGTCGGCACCCGGTGCGTGGAAGACCGTGGCGTCGACGCCGAGGTGCGCGACCACGGTGGCGCGGCGCGCGCGCCCGGCGAGGCGGTCGAGTTCCCGGACCGTCGCCGCGCTCGGTGCGACCGTCGCGTGGGCGAGACGACGGGCGAGGCGTGTCCAGGTCCGGAAGAACAGGACCTTGAGGCGCGAGTGCGCCGCCGGGTCGCTGAAGAACGTCGCGTCGTGCAGGGTGACGACGGAACGGGAGGCCCGGGTCAGCGGGAACGTGTAGTGCGGGCTGTGCAGGACCCGCGCCCCGGCGCGGCGGACGGCGCGGGGGAGTCCCACCTGCTCCCACACGAACCGCAGGGGTCGTGACGCCGTCCACGCGGGTGCGGCGTGGTAGCGGTGCCCTGGTGCCAGGTCGCGGAGCCAGGCGAGGTCGCCCGGCTTCGTGACCACGTCGACGCGCACGTCGAGCTCCGCCAACCCGGTGAGGAGCCCGGAGATGTACCGAGCCACCCCGCCGCGGTTGGGCGGGACCGACGTGGCGTCGACCAGCACCGGGAGTTCCCGCACGTCAGCCCTTGACCTGGCGCTCGGTGGTCTTCGTCCAGGCGATGCCGGACTGCGTGTCCTCGTCGACGACGACGAAGCGGGCGGCCTCGCGCTCGATGACGATGTGTTCACCGTTCGGCTTCGCGAGGAACACGTGCACGAAGTACTGCCCGCCGCCCAGGCGGAGGTCGGTGAGCCGCCACTCGACGGTGGCCGTGCCGCGCAGGGGGTCGTGCCGCACCTGGGTCTGTCGGCTGTCGATGCCGAACGCCGGGTTGCCGAGGTGGTTCTCGATCTTGATGCCGGCGCGCCACTCGGGCAGGACGTCCTTGTGCGAGAACGTCGCCCGGATGACCAGGTCGTCGCCGTGCTCGTGCTCGGCACCGGGGGCCTTGCCGGGGATCTCGAGCTCGACGTGCTCGACCTTGCCCGGGTTGGCGTCCTCCTCCGGGTGGACCGCCTCGGCCTCGGCGATGCGCCGACCCTCGAGGATCTCGCGGAAGTTCTTCACCGCGAGACGGGCCGAGCCCTGGAACTTGACCTCGCCGTGGTGGAGGACGACCGCGGAGTCGCAGAGCTCCTGCACCTGGCCGAGGGAGTGCGACACGAGGATGATCGTGCGGCCCTGCTCCTGGAACTCGCGGATCTTGTCGAGGCACTTCTTCTGGAACTGCTCGTCACCGACGGCGAGGACCTCGTCGACGAGCAGGACGTCGGGGTCGGTGTTGATCGCGACCGCGAAGGCGAGGCGCACGTACATGCCGGATGAGTAGAACTTCACCTGGGTGTCGATGAAGTCGCCGATGCCGGAGAACTGCAGGATGTCCGCGAAGCGCTCCTCGGTCTCCTCCTGCGTCTGCCCGAGGATCGCGGCGTTGAGGTAGACGTTCTCGCGGCCGGTCAGGTCCGGGTGGAACCCGGCGCCGAGTTCGATGAGCGCGGCGAGACGCCCGCGACGTTCGACCGATCCGGTGGTCGGCTCGAGGATGCCGCCGATGGTCTTCAGCAGCGTGGACTTGCCGGAGCCGTTCGGGCCGAGCAGCCCGATCGTGGTGCCCGCGGGGATGTCGAGACTGATGTCCTTGAGTGCCCAGAAGTCCTCGCTGTGCCGACGACCGGCGCGACCGAGGGTGACGATGCGCTCCTTGAGGGAGTTGTCCTTGCGGATCGTGAAGCGCTTCGAGACGTTCTTCACCGTGACGACCGCGGGGGCGTCCGCGAACGGCGACACGGTCTCCTGCGCGGCGATGTCGTTGTCGATGCTCATCGATCAGATCTCCTGGGCGAAGTTGCCCTGCAGTTTGGCGAACACCCGCTGGCAGAGCACGAGTGCGACGAGGCCGACCAGGGCGGCGACGCCCAGGCGCAGCAGCAGGTGCGACGGGTACTCGGAGTCGGCGCCGGCGGTCCAGAAGGCGCGGTGGATGCCGAGGACCGCCAGGGTGATCGGGTTGGACGTGTAGATGTTCAGCAGCCACTCGGGCGCGCGGGTCGCGACCATCTGCCAGCTGTAGACGATGGGGGAGCCCCACATCAGCAGCAGCACGAGGACCTCGACGAGGTACTGCATGTCGCGCAGGTAGACGTTCGCGGCGGCGAGCAGCAGGGCGAACGCGGTGGCCCAGATCAGGATGACCAGGGTCGCGGGGAAGAAGTAGAGCAGGTCGAGCCGGACCCAGGCGAACCCGCTCTGCAGGATCGCGGCCGCGAGCAGGACGACGAGCTGGACGCCGAAGTTGAACAGCGCTGCCCCGACGCTGGCGAGCGGGTAGATCTCGCGCGGCAGGTAGATCTTCTTGATCAGTCCACCGTTGCCGACGATGGACGCGGTGCCCGCCGCGACGATCTCGCTGAAGAGGCCGTACAGCGTCAGGCCGGAGAACACGTAGATCGCGAACTCGGGGATGTTGCGCGACGCGCCGAGGATCTGCCCGAGGACGAAGTAGTAGATCGCCAGCTGCACGAGCGGGCGGATCAGCGTCCAGGCGAACCCGAGCGCGCTGTCCTTGTACCGGGACTTGAGGTCGCGGCGGATCAGCAGGTCGAGCAGCTGGCGGTGGGCGAAGATCTCGCGGATCGACCCGATGACGGCGGTGGCCGGGCGACCGGCGGGCACCATGTGTTCCTGCCGGAGGCGCTCGAACCGCTCGGTGACGATGTTGCTCAAAAGGGGGTCCTCACGTTCGATCGGGCGACGGACCACTGTACATCGGCGGCCGTGGGCGGCCGCCGACGCTCAGCGTCCGTTCTTGCTCTCCCGCATGATGCGCACTCGGTTCTGCACCTTGTCGCGGAGCCCGGTGACGCCGTTCTCCCGGAGGTACCAGGTGGCGAGTCGGACGTCGCGGGTGATGCCGTGCCGGCTGTTGGCGATCTGGTGGAACTGCAGCTCACGCGCACGGGCTGGGCTCAGGGCGACACGCGCCCGACCGCCGGCGGCGACGGACCCGGCCGGGACCGCTGCCTCGTGCGCCCGGTCGGCGGCCACGTGCGGGTCCTTGCAGAACGCCACGAGCGGCTCGAGCGCCCGCTCCCACGTGAAGTCCTCGCGGACGCGACTGACGGCGTCGCGGGCGGCCTGTGCGGCGTCCTGGTCGTAGAGCATCGACTCGAGTGCGGCGGCGAGGCCGTCGACGTCGCGCTCCTTGACCGCGACGCCCATGCCCTCGGCCGCGACGAGGTCACCGAAGCTGTCGCCGTCGGTGGTCACGATGGGCAGGTTCGCCCACATGTAGTCGAGGATCCTGGTGCGGAAGGAGAACGTCGTCTCGATGTGGGCGAAGTGCGTCGAGACGCCGGCATCGGCCTCGAGCAGGTAGTTCTGACGGTCGTCGAGAGCGACCCACTGCTCGTTGAAGAACACGTGCTTGTTCGTCAGGCCGAGCTGGTCGCTGATGCGGCGGGTCTCGGAGACGATCGCCATCTCCGGCACGTCGGGGTTCGGGTGCGCGACGCCGAGGAAGAACAGCCGGATGTCGTCGTGGGTCTCGGCGACCTTCGCCACCGCGCGGACGAGCGACGGGGTGTCGAACCAGTTGTAGATGCCGCCGCCCCAGATCACGACCTTGTCGTCCTCGCCGATCCCGGGCGTGACCCCACGGATGGCCTTCCGCTCGTGCTTCGGCGGGGTGGAGTCCATCCCGAACGGCGCGATGGCGATGAGCTTGCGGAGGTTGTCGTCCGCCAGGTAGTTGTCCGGGTTGACCCGACCGACGCCGGCGAGCTGCCCGAGCCAGAACAGGCGCTGGCGCTCCGAGGCGCAGAGGAAGAAGTCGCCGCGCTCGAGCTGGCGGTTGATGACGTCGGTGGTGCTGGTCACCTGGTTCCGCCACCCGACGTCGCCGTTGTCGCGGGCCTGCTCGAGCTGCTCGAGGTGCATCGGGTCGTACAGGTCGACGACCATGATCTTGTTCGAGTTCTGCAGGGTCTGGAAGTGGTGGAGCGCGTAGCCCTGGAAGAAGATGACGTCGGCCCACTCCTCGTGCTCCCGCATGGCGCGCTCGTGCTGCAGCGGCACGCGGGAGACCTCGAACGTGGAGGACTTGCGGTTGGCGACGTTCCAGGTGACCAGGCGGACGTCGTTGTGCTCGCTGAGCGCCTCCGCGATCTTCCACGCGCGCATCCCGGGGCCGGCCATCTTCTCGCCGAGGGCGTCGCCCGTGATGACGAGCACGCGGTTGCGGTGCATCGGCTGCTCGACGTCGAAGGCCTCGATGATGGCCTGGTAGCCCTCGAGGAAGTACCCGTCCTCGAACAGCGGCTTGAACGCGTCGCCGAAGAGGCGGAACACCTCCTTGTCGGTCTTGACGCGCTGGCCCTGGATCCGCCGGCGGTCCTCGGACAGGCGGGGGAGGTCGGCGACGAACTGGTCGAGCGCGTAGAGGCCGGCCACCGCCTCCTTCGACATCGGGGTCGTCGCGTCGAACTCGTCGGGCGCACCCGTGAAGCGGCGGATGTCGAACTCGCTCGAGTCGCGTCCGCTCTTCGCGACGGCGCGACGGGCCAGGAGTGCGAGCGCGGCCGGGAGGAAGGTGCCGAGGTTCTCGTCCGAGAGGTTCTTGTAGAGCAGGTGCAGGGCGTTCCGCTCGAGCAGGTACATCTCGCGGTGGTCGCCGAACGACTTCATCGAGCCGTGGTGCTTGTGGAAGACGACCGAGCGCGGGGCGAAGCGCACGCGGTAGCCGAGCAGGTTGAGGCGCCAGCCGAGGTCCACGTCGTCGTAGAACATGAACAGGCCCTCGTCGAAGCCGCCGACCTCGAGGAAGACGTCGCGGCGGACGAAGAGCGCCGAACCGGTGCCGAAGAGCAGGTCCTGCGGCTCGTCGAAGCGGCCGTCGTCGAGCTCGGCGATGTGGTTCTTGTAGCCCATGCCGAACCAGCTGAGACCGGACTCGACGAAGTCGATCGTCTTGCCCTCCCAGTCGAGGACCTTGCTCGCCACGGCGGCGACGCGCGGGCTGGGCGCGAAGCCGGCGACGCCCTCCTTGACCCAGTTCACGTCGGGCTTGGCGTCGTTGTTGAGGAACGCGACGACGTCGCCCGTCGCCTCGCGCGCACCGAGGTTGCTGCCGCCGGTGAAGCCGAGGTTCTCCGCCGAGACGATGATCCGCACGTTCTTCTGACCGCCGAGCGCCGCACGGAGCCGCGCCTCGCTGTCGTCGCCGGAGCCGTTCTCCACGACGACGATCTCGAGGCGGTCCGCCGGCCAGTCGACCTCGCTGAGCCGGGCGATGCACTCGAGCGTGTCGTCGGTCCCTCGGAAGTTGATGACGACGACGGACACGCGAGGCGCGAAAGTGGACACGGACGAACTCCATACGTCGGCTGGCGGTGGCGCCCCGGAAGGCGGCACCACTATACCGACGCCGTCTCCATGGCACGGCCCGACCCCGTCGGGCTGGGAGACTGGGCGTGTGGACGTCTCCGTGATCATCGTCGACTGGCACCAGCCGGACCTCACCCGCCGCGCGGTCGACTCGGTGCTGTCGCAGCGCGTCGACGCCGCGGTCGAGGTCGTCCTCGTCGTGAACGAGGCCGACGACGACACCGTCGCCGCCTACCGCCACGAGTACCCGCAGCTCGTCGTGGTCGCCGAGCCGACGAACGCCGGGTTCGCCGGAGGCGTCGTCCGCGGCATGCGCGCCGCGTCCGGTGACGTCGTGGTGCTGGTCAACAACGACGCCGTCGCGGACCACGCCTTCCTCGACCGGGGGCTCGCCGCCCTCGCGGCCGGCGGCCCCTCGGTGGCCGCCGTCGCGGGCACCGCGGTGCTCGAGGGGCGGTTCGTCCGCGTGGACGGAGGTGCGCCGACGTCGCCCGACGACCTGGTCGCGGCGGACGGACGGCGCTGGCGGCGGTCGGAGGTCGGCGAGTCGCTCGTGAACGGCACCGGCGTCGTGCTCGACCGCACGGGCAACGGGCGCGACCGCGACTGGCTCCGCCCCGTCGACGACGCCCCGGAGCACGCGCCCCTGTTCGGGTTCTCCGGTGGTGCCGCGTTCCTGCGTCGCGCCGCCGTCGACGAGGTCGGCGGCTTCGACGAGGACCTCTTCATGTACTACGAGGACGTCGACCTGTCGTGGCGACTGCGTCTCGCCGGGTACGGCATCCGGAACGCCCCGGACGCGGTCGTCGTGCACCGGCACGCGGCGAGCTCCGGCAGCGACTCACCCCTCGTGCGGTACCAGAGCATGCGGAACCGGTTCGCCGTCGCACTCCGCAACGGCAGCGGCGCGTTCGCACTCCGGGTCGCCGCCCGTACCGCCCTGCGCGCGGCGCTCGACCTGCTCCGGCCGGCGCGGGCGCAGCTCACCCCGCGGCAGTGGCGTCGGTTCGCCCTGGAGGCTCCTGCCGTGCTCCGACACGCCCGTCGCGCCCGCCGTCGCGACGGGTTCGACCGCGCAGCCCGTGCGGGCGTGGAGACGGCGATGACGGCCGGATCCTGAGCGCGGTCTCAGCCACGGGCGGTGGAGGGGACCGCCCGCCTGCGGTCCGCCGCCTGGCGGACCTGGACCGAGCCTCCCGTTCGGGGGGAGGACTGGGGGCTGTGTGATCGCTGTGACAGAGGTAACCTGACGTTACCCGTGTGTCCCGACCGCATTGCCAGGGGTCGGTCTGGGACGCAGCGCGATCCGCGTGTCCCGTGAACCCCGTCGCCGCGCAAGAGGAGCCACCGACGTGAAGAGACTGATCGCCGTCGCGGCCAGCGTGCTCGCAGTAGCGAGTGTGCTGGTCGGATTCCAGATCACCGGACCCGCCTCGTCGGGTGAGTCCGCCTCCGCGCTCAGCGGGTCGCAGTTCGACGCCGGCAACATCATCCCGGACTCCGAGTTCTACAACGGGACCGGCATGAACGAGTCCCAGATCCAGACGTTCCTCAACGCCCAGATCGGTACCTGCTCCTCGAGCTCCTGCCTCAACGTCGGCCGGTACTCCCTGAACAGCCACGGCGCCGACGCGATGTGCAGCGCGATCCCCGGCGGCGGCTCGATGTCGGCCGCGCAGATCATCGCGCAGGTCGGTGCCGCGTGCGGCATCAACCCGAAGGTCATCATCGTCACGCTCCAGAAGGAGCAGACCCTGATCAACGGCGGGATCGCGCGGAACCCCTCGGCCGCCGTCCTGCAGCGGGCCATGGGCTACGCCTGCCCGGACAGCGCGAACGGCGGCTGCGACCCGGCGTACGCCGGTGTGGGCAACCAGATCTACTGGGCCTCCTGGCAGTGGAAGCGCTACGGCAACCCCGCGGGGACGAGCAACTACTTCACCTGGTTCGCCCCCGGCGGCAACCGGAACGTGCAGTACAGCCCGAACGCGTCGTGCGGCACCAAGAGCGTCTACATCCAGAACAAGGCCACGGCGGCGCTGTACTACTACACGCCCTACACGCCGAACCAGGCGGCGCTGAACAACCTCTACGGCTCGGGTGACGGCTGCTCGGCGTACGGCAACCGGAACTTCTGGCGGCTCTACAACGACTGGTTCGGCGTCTCGACGGCCGACAACCCCTTCGGCGGCATCGACGCCAAGCAGTTCGGCCCTGGCTACGTGCAGGTCGGCGGATGGGCCATCGACCCCAACGCGAACACCCAGACCGTGCAGGTGCAGTGGTACTCGGACGGCAAGCTGCTCGGCACCCTGCCCGCCAACGCCTCGCGACCCGACGTCGGCCGTGCCTACCCGGGCGCCGGGGACAACCACGGCATCCTCAGCACCCTGACCGTCGGCGGCGGGACGCACACGATCTGCGCCATCGGCGTGAACATCGGGTCCGGCTCGAACGCCCAGATCGGGGCGTGCCAGACGGTGAACGTGCTGAGCGGCACGCCGTTCGGCGGGATGAACGCCCTGTCGAGCTCCGCCGGCAAGATCACCGTCAACGGCTGGACCATCGACCCGGACACGACGGCACCGGTGACGGTGGACGTCTACGTCGACGACGTGCTCGGGAGCCGTTCGGTCGCGAACGCGTCCCGTCCCGACGTCGGTCGCAGCTACCTCAACTACGGCGACGCCCACGGGATCGACACCACCTTCTCCGCGTCCGGAGGAACCCACCAGGTGTGTGCATGGGCGCTGAACGCCGTCGGAGCCGGCGGCAACCCGCTGCTCGGCTGCCAGACCGTCACCGTCGCCGCGACGTCGCCCTTCGGCGGATCGGACGTCACGGTGTCCGGTTCGACGGCGACGGTGAACGGCTGGACCATCGACCCCGACACGGCGAACGCCCTGCAGGTGAAGGTCGCCATCGACGGCGTCCAGGTCGGCACGACGACCGCGAACGCGTCGCGTCCGGACGTCGGTCGGGTCTACCCGTCGGCGGGACCGAACCACGGCATCAACGCGGTGTACGACCTCACCCCGGGGACGCACACGATCTGCACCACGGCCGTCAACGTCGGCGGCGGCTCGGACACCGCGCTCGGGTGCTCGACCGTCACGATCGGCGCGAGCTCGTCGCCCTTCGGCGGCATGGACGCAGCATCGCCGTCGGCGGGGCGCGTCCAGGTCAACGGCTGGACGATCGACCCGGACCAGCAGACGACCGCCCTCCGCGTCGACACGTACCTCGACGGCTCGGGGGTGGCCTCCGGTCCCGCGAACGCCACCCGAGCGGACGTCGCCCGCAGCTACCCGGCCGCCGGTGCAGCCCACGGCATCAACCAGTCGTTCGCCGCGCGAGCCGGTTCGCACACGGTCTGCTCGTATGCGATAAATGTCGGAGCCGGCAAGAACGTCCTGCTCGGCTGCCAGGTCGTCACCGTCGGGTGACGCCGGTCGGTCGGGTGACGACCACCGTTCCCCGAACCGAGAGACCAGCCGCGTGAGCAGTCCCACCGTCCACCGAACCCGATCCGACAACCCGGCGCTGGCCGCCTGGCTGCGCGCGGAGGCCGCCTGGCAGCGGGCGGTCGCGCCGCGGCCGTCGGGGTTGCCCAACCTCGTCGTGCTCGTCGGGTTCCCGGTCGTCGCCCTGCTCATCGTCGTGGTCCTGGTGGCGCTCGGCATCTCCGGCAACTCCAGCGGGGTGTACTGGCAGTCCTTCGGCAACGGCGGCGCCGACCCCGACCTGCTCGCAGGGCACCCGCAGGGCATCCGGAGCGACGAGTGGCTCGTGCAGTCGAGCTGGATCATCTCGCAGATCCGCGAGGGCTTCCCCGTGGTGAACCAGTCGTTCCCCGGTGGCATGGACGCGACGATCCAGAACGACCTGCCCACGTGGGACTGGTCGACCGTGTTCCGGCCGCACGTCGTGGGCTTCCTGTTCCTGCCGCTCGACCAGGGCATGGCGGTCCGCTGGTGGCTGCCGGTCCTGGCGGCGCTCGTCGCGGCCTACGTCTTCGCCGTCACCGTCATGCCGCGCCGGCCGGCCACCGCGGCCTTCCTCGCGATCGCGCTCTGCCTGTCGCCGATGATCCAGTGGTGGTTCCTGCCGACGACCATCTGGCCGGTCGCGTGGGCCTTCGCCGGGCTCACCGCGGTGCTCTGGGCGTTCCGCTCAACCCGACGCTGGCCCGCGGTCGTCGCGGCCGCCGTGACCGGCTACCTGACGGTCACGATGGTGATGAGCATCTACGTGCCCTACATGGTCCCGGCCGCGGTCGTCCTGGTCGCGCTCGCGGTCGGGTTCCTCGTCGAACGGCTCCGTACCCCGGGCACGACGTGGTGGCGCACGCTCCGCAGCCTCGTCCCCCTGGCTCTGGCCGCGGTCGGGGCGGTCGCCGTCATCGGCATCTGGGCCGTGACCCGGCTCGACACGATCAAGGCGGTCCTCGGGACGGTGTACCCGGGGCAGCGCCTCGAGCTGACGGGTGCGACGAGCGTCGACGCCCTCGGTGCGCTGTTCAGCGCGCCCTTCCAGCGGTCGCTGCAGTACGGCGCCGTCGGCGGGCTGTCGGTGAACCAGTCCGAGGCCGCCGCGCCGATCATGATCGTCGTGTTCCTCGTGCCGGCGCTGCTCTGGGTCCTGTGGGCCGGGCTGCGTCGTCGCCGTGCCGTCGACTGGCCGGTGCTCGCGACGGTCGTCGTGCTCGGCGTCCTCTTCGCGTTCCTGCTGGTGCCGCACTGGGACGCGCTCGCGCGGCTGCTGCTGCTCGACCGGAGCACGGACGCACGCCTGCGGCTCGCCTTCGACCTGCTCGGGGTGGTCGCGGTGACGCTCGTCGCCGCACGGCTCGACGCCGGTGTCGGTGCGCGGGCGACCGCTGCCGTGACGACGGACGCCGACGTCGACCCCGAGGTGGCCACGGGACGCACCGTGCTCCGGCCGGGCTCGCGTGTGCCGTGGGGGACCGCCGGGTACGGCCCGGTCCTGGTGCTCGTCACCGCCGGGTTCGTCTACATCGGCCTGCGCATCGGCGGCTCGAACGTGCTCGGCGCATCGCACGCCTGGCGGATCGTCGTGGTGCTCCTCGCCCTCGGCGTGCTGCTCGTCGCGCGCCGCTTCGTCGCACCGGGGGCGCTCCTGCTGCTGGTCGCCGCGGTCGTCGTCGGCGGCGGCGTGAACCCGCTGTACCGCGGCGTGTTCGACCTGTCGACACAGACGACCGCGGGCAAGGCGGTCAGCCGGATCGTCGACCGGCAGCCGGACGCCCGCTGGGTGGGCATCGGGGGCTACGTGCCGACGGCGATGCTCCTGGAGACCGGGGCGCACTCCTACAACGGCGTGCAGACCTACCCGCCGGAGGAGATGTGGCACGAGATCGACCCGAGCGGGAAGTCCGAGGAGATCTGGAACCGCCTGGCGAACGTCAACTGGGTCGACGGCGAGGGTGCGCCGGAGCTGTCGCTGCCCGTCCGTGACCAGATCCGGGTGTCGTTCGACGGGTGCAGCCGGTTCGCGCAGCAGAACGTGCAGTACGTGCTGTCCGACCAACCGGTGACCGACGACTGCGTGTCCGAGGTCCGCGAGGTGACCCAGGGCCAGGAGTCCCTCTGGATCTACCGGGTCGACAAGCGCTGAGCAGGTGCGGGCGCGCGGGAAACCCGCGCGCCCGACCCGGCGAGTCCGTCAGACGATCTCGGCGACCGCCTCGGCTGCGCCGTCCTTGGAGTCCTTGAAGACGAACTTGCCGTAGGCGAAGTAGCGGAAGACGGTCGCGACGCCCTGCCCGATGAGGGTCCCCGAGACGTTGTCGGCGAGCGGCGAGTCGAGGTGCAGCACGTAGCGGGAGAACCCGAGGCAGCCGAGCTGCAGCAGGATCGCGACGACGTTGAGCAGCGCGAAGACGGCGAAGCTCCGGAAGGTCTGCGCGTCGGCCCGGTCGCGGTAGGTCCACAGCCGGCTGCCGAAGTACGTCACGACGCTGGCGACCGCGATCGCGATGACCTTCCCGACGAGGGGGAGGGTGAACAGGGGGCCGTGGCCGCCCCAGAAGACCAGGGCGTTGTAGACCGCTGCGTCGACCACGAAGCCGATCCCACCCACGACGAGGAACGACCCCCCGCGACGCAGGTGTCCGAGGAACCAGTTGGATGCGTTCGACACGGTGTCCTTTCGTGATCCGGGAGCGGCGATCAGCCGTGTTCCCGTGAACCTGTTAGCCTCTCGCGGGGGTTGTCCGCCAAGCCCCGCTGAACTGCAGCCGGACCAGCAACACTGAAGGACCCTACCCGTGACTCTCGACGACCTTGTCATCGCGGCCATCGTGCCGTGCCACAACGAGGCCCCTGCCATCCACAAGGTCGTCACCGACCTGAAGACCGCGGTCCCCGGGATCCACGTGTACGTGTACGACAACAACAGCACCGACGGCACGGACGAGGAAGCCCGTCGCGCCGGTGCCGAGGTGCGGTACGAGCACACGAAGGGCAAGGGCAACGTCATCCGGCGTGCCTTCGGCGACATCGACGCCGACGTCTACCTGATGATCGACGGCGACGACACCTACGACACCGCGGCCGCACCCGAGATGATCAGGACGCTGCTCGAGGGTCCGTACGACCACGTCCTCGGTGTCCGGCAGGACGACCCGGACGCCACGGCGTACCGCCCGGGCCACGAGGCCGGCAACCGGATGTTCAACCGCGTCGTCGGTCGGCTGTTCGGCACCCCGGTGTCCGACATGCTGAGCGGCTACCGCGTGATGTCGCGGCGCTTCGTGAAGTCGTTCCCGGCGCTCTCGCGGGAGTTCGAGACCGAGACCGAGCTGACGGTGCACGTGATGAACCTCCGCGTGCCCCACACCGAGGTCCCCGTGGGCTTCAAGGACCGCGCCGAGGGCACCGAGTCCAAGCTCAACACCTACAGCGACGGCTTCAAGATCCTCTCGCTCATCGCCCACCTCATCCGGTTCGAGCGTCCCGTGCTCTTCCACGGCATCATCGGCGCGGTGTTCGCGATCGTCGGCATCGTGCTGTCCATCCCGCTCTTCGTCGAGTACAGCGAGACCGGCTTGGTCCCGCGCTTCCCGACCGCGTTCCTGGCCGCGTCGCTCATGGTGATCGCCTTCCTCACGTGGATCCTCGGGTTCGTGCTCGAGGGCGTGACGCGACTCCGCCGCGAGACCAGCCGGCTGAACTACCTCACCTACTCGGCCCCGGGGAGCCCACACCGCCGTCTGCTGGACGACCACTCCGCTCCCGACCAGGAGACGCCGGGCGCGATCGCCCGCAAGGCCGTCGGCGGCGAGACCGGCGGATCGCAGGCGTGAGCGGGTCCGCTCGCGCCCTGGTCGTCATCCCGACCTACAACGAAGCCGAGAACGTCGCCGACATCGTCGCGACGGTCTTCGCGAGCGTCCCGTCGGCGCACGTGCTCGTCGTCGACGACGGCAGCCCGGACGGCACCGGCGACATCGTCGAGGAACGCTCCCGCGAGGACGACCGTGTCCACCTCCTGCGACGCTCCGGCAAGCTCGGCCTCGGGACCGCCTACGTCGCCGGCTTCCGCTGGGGACTGGAACGGGGGTTCGACCTCCTCATCGAGATGGACGCGGACGGGTCACACCCCGCCGACCGTCTCCCCGCGATGATCGACGCGGTGGACGCCGACCCCGCGGTCCTGCTGGCGATCGGCTCCCGGTGGACAAGGGGCGGCTCCGTCGTCGACTGGCCCTGGTACCGGGAGTTCCTCAGCCGCGGCGGGAACGCCTACGCACGGCTCATGCTGGCCATCGACGTGCGCGACATCACGGCGGGCTTCCGCGTGTACCGCGCGGAGGCGATCGAGCGGATGGACCTCGGGTCGATCGACTCGAAGGGCTACTGCTTCCAGGTCGACATGACCATCCGCGTGCACGACCTCGGCGGTCGCATCGTCGAGGTGCCGATCCGGTTCCGGGACCGCATCCACGGTGTCTCGAAGATGAGCCAGGCCATCGTGCTCGAGGCGATGCTCCGGGTCACGCAGTGGGGACTGCAGCGGCGTCTCGGCTCGCGACGGACTCGGCAGACCGCGACCCGCTGACCCCGGCGACCTCGGCGCGCAGGAACACCGCGACCAGCGCGACGAGGAGCGCGGCGCGTCCCCAGATGCCGACAGCCAGGGCCTCGGTGGCCCACGTCGTGGCGGTGTTGCCGAGGGACCCGTAGTAGAGCCCGCGGTACCAGCCCACGAAGGCCGCCAGGTCGGCGAGCAGGTACGCCGTGATCCACCAGCCGCCCACGCGGAGCAGCACGAAGAACGGCATCAGCCAGAGCACGTACTGCAGCGAGTCCACCTTGTTGCACACGATGTACACGGCGAGCATCGCTGCCGCGCACTGCAGCCACGGCGTCGTACCGCGTCGGAGCGCGAGCACGACCGTGGTGGCGAGCACCGCGACGATGCCGATGGCCGTCGACGCCGTCGAGAGCTCGGTGAGGCGGTGCTGGACGCCGGGGTCGCTGGTCGCCGACCACGGTTGCAGTCCGTAGAACCAGACCGAGAGCGTGGAGGCGCCGGTGACCCGGTCGGTCTGGAAGCGGAAGGGGGCGAGCCAGCCCTGCAGGTCGACGAGGGCGAACGGCAGGTTCGCCGCCAGTGGGACGACGACGCCGCCGGCGACGGCCACGGCCGCGTGCCCGATCCTGGTCCGGAGCGCGCGGCCGTCCCCGCGGTCGAACAGCGCGGCGACGACGACCGCGGCGACGAACATGAGCGGGTAGAGCTTGAACGCCGCCCCCGTGCCGAAGGCCAGCCCGGCGAGGAGGTACCTGGTCGCCGGGGCATGCCGTGAGCGCATCGCGACGACGCCGAGCACGGTGCAGACGATCGGTAGCAGGTCCCAGTTGTAGAGCGCGTAGAGGGCCAGCGGTGTCGTCGCCGCGAAGATCCACGCCCGCCGCCCGGCGAGCCGTGCCAGCAGCAGCGTGACGACGACGGCGAGCACCGCGGCGACCACCGCGGTGACGACCAGGTACTGCACCGCCGAGTCCGCCGGCAGCGCGGTGAGCCAGATCCAGAGGCCGCCCAGCGTCGGGTACTCCACGGCCCCGCCGGTCAGGTTCGGCGGGTTGCTCGTGTACGTGCCGTTGACGTAGGGGAGCAGGTGCAGGCCGAGGTCGCGGGCGTTCCAGAGCGCGGTGACGTCGGACCAGCACCCGAGCCGTCCGATCCGCTCCGGGGTGACACCGGTGGGGGCCGCGCAGGGGAGCTTCGTCGCCAGGCTCAGCACGGTGAGCGCGACGGCGACCAGGCACATGACGATGCGTTCGAGTGGACGTGGGTGCTGCACCGTCACACCGTAGTGGCTGCGCGTCACGCCGGGTGCTCGGCGCGGGGGAGGTGGCGTCGCCACGACCGGCGGCGTGCGGCGACGACCAGCACGGTCGTGAACACCATCAGGCCCGCGCCGTGGAGCAGGTAGCTCTCCGCCGTGCTCGTGACGCCGAGCAGCACGAGCACCGCCGCCGGCCAGACGTAGGCGACACCGGGGAACGTCGTCGCGGTGACCCACGCCCGCCCGAACGCGAGGAGTGCCGTGACGAGGAGCAGCAGCGCCCCGGCGAGGCCGATCTGCAGCCAGGCGTCGAAGAACGCGTTGAGCCCGGACCCGTACCGCACCCCGGCGGGGTCGACCAGGGTGACGAACGGGACGACGGCTTCGTGCGGCCAGGCGCCCACCCATCCCCAGCCCTGGATCGGGTACTGCTGGGTCAGCACGCGGATCTGTGACCAGAGGTCGATCCGGGTGGCCGAACCCCCGGCAGCACCGATCTCGGCGAGGATCCGGTGCCGTGCCAGCACACCGACCACGAGGACCGCCACGACGAAGGCGCCGAGCACCGTGTTCACGACGGGGCGCGCCGTGGGCCTGGCGTGCCGGAGTGCCCAGAGCGCGAGCGCGGTGACGGCCAGCGCGATCATCGCGAGACCGGTGATGGGGGACTGCACGAGCATGAGCGCGACGACCGCGAGGGCGGTGGAGCCGACGGCGCGCCAGGTCGTCACCGAGCGGGTCAGGAACTCCACGACGAACGTCACGAGGGCGATCGCGGCGACGAACCCCATGAAGTTCCTGGTGCCGCCGGTGCCCTGGATCGGACCGCCGTACGCGATGTCCCCGTGGATGCCGAACGCGGGGAACGGCACGTCGAGCACCAGTCCGGAGAGCACCTCGAGCCCGAGGGCGACGACGAGGAGGATCCGGAACGCGTCCCCTGCGGCCCGGATCACCTGCACGAGGTCGCGGCCGAGCGCCAGGTACAGCCCGAGTCCGATGAAGCACACGGTCGCCACGAAGCCGCGCAGGGCCACCCACGAGTACTGGCTCCAGAGGACGCTGAGTGCGCAGTAGCCCACGAACGCCAGCAGCGACAGGGGCAGGACGCCGTGCCAGTCGATGCGGTAGCGCTGGCCGAGCAGGCTCAGGCCGGCGAGCACGACGAGGGAGACGAGGACGGCCCACGTACCGGCACCGCCGACGAGGGCACCCACGGTGGGCCGGCCGAACGCGAACAGGACGATGACCGTCGCGAGCGCCTGGCTGAAGCGTCCGCCCGCGGAGAACCCGATCCAGGCGGACAGGTAGCGGCGCCCGAGCACCCGTCGCGTCACCCGGCCGTCTGTCACATCCCCATCCTCGCGTACTCGCCGGGGCATCCGCCGGACATCGCGCGCGATCCGTCGGTGCCCGAGCGGTCCGCGCGCCGCCTGCGCGGTCCGCGGGCCTCCTGCGCGGTCTGCGGGCCGCCCGTGCGGTCTGCGGGTCGCCCGCGCGTCCCGCGGCGTCGGCCACCGCGCGATGTCGGATCGTCATATGCACGATCTCCGATAAAGTCGTCGCTCGATGAACGCCAGCAGGTCGATCCCGCGCCGGCTCGGCCTGGCCGTCGCCGCGCTCCTGGTCGGCCTCGCCGCCGCGGCCACCGCATGGGTGCGTCTCGGCGCCGACGCCCGGCAGACCGCGTGGGGCGAGGACGGCGGGTTCTTCCTGACCGAGCGGCTGCAGTACGGCGTCGACGGCACGCTGCTCCGGCCGTACGCCGGCTACCTGCACCTGCTGCCCCGGCTCGTGGTCGACCTCGGCGTCGCCCGCCCGATCGACCAGTACGCGCTCACCGTGTCGGCCGCGTGCTGTCTGATCGTGGGCGCCGCCTGCGCCGCGGTCTTCGTGCTCGCGCGCGAGGTGGTCCCTGCCTGGCCCCTGCGGCTGCTCCTCGCGGCGGTCCCGGTCGTCCTGCCGATCGCCCCGTGGGAGGTGCTCGGCAACGCCGCGAACCTGCACTGGACGATGCTCTTCCTCGCGCCGTGGCTGTTCGCGTTCCGACCGCGGTCGTGGTGGAGCGCCGTCCTGGTCGCGGTGGTCGCCGTCCCGGTGGTGCTCACCGAGCTGCAGACGGTGCTCTTCCTGCCGCTCCTGGTGCTCGCGTGGTGGCCCCGTGGCGACGAGCGCCGCCTCCTGGACCGCCTGCGGGCGCTGCCGCAGACCGTCGTGGTGCTCGCCTGCAGCACGGCACAGGCCGTCGCTGCGACGACGCCGCGCGACTCCGACCGCGGGCACCTGGTCGCCGCGGACGCGACCGCCGGGTACCTCCTCAAGGTGGTCGGTGGCGCGTGGACCGACGCGATCGGTGCGGTGGGACGCGTGGCCGGGTCCTCCGGGTGGGTGGTCCTCGCGGTGCCGCTGGCAGTCGCCGTCCTCGTCGTCGTCACCGGGATCGTGTGCGCGCCGACCTGGCGCGTCCGGGTGCTCCTCGCCGCGACGGCGCTCGCGTCACCGGTGGTCTGGTGCGCCGCACTCGTCGCGAACCGCTCGGCCGATGGTGTCTGGGCACACATGGACACCGCGGGGCTGGCCGCCGAGACCGCGTCGCGGTACGCGACGAGTGCCGCCGCGTTCCTGACCGCGGCACTCGTGGTCGCCGCGTCCGTCCTGGTCGGTGCGTCTCGGCCGGCACGCTCTGGAGGGACGGCTCGGCTGTTCCGCATCGGCTCCGGCTGGGTGGTGGTCGCGGTGGTCGTCGCGGCGGCCGTCGGCAGCTTCGCCGGCAGCCCGACGACGCGGGACGGGACACCGTCCTGGCAGGGCCAGGTGCTGGCGGCCCGGTCGACGTGCGAGGAGGACCCCGGTCGGACCGTCACGATCCGGTTCGCGCCGTGGGACCGGGAGCTGCCGTGCTCCCTCGTGCTGCGGGACCGGTGAGGCTCAGCGCGTGGAGTCCGCCGCCCAGCGGAACTCCCGGCGTGTGCGGGGCGTGCGGGGACCGTCGCCGATCGACGGCGGCTCGTCGCTGACCAGCACGTTCCGCGACTTGATCGCGAGGATCGCGAACAGCACCCAGTTGCCCTGGTAGAGCAGGCGGGACTCCGCGATCGACTGCACGAGCAGCGCGGTGACGACGAGCAGGGCGAACAGCGTCACCGGCTCGAACGCACGCGGTTCGAGGTCGGCGTCGTACCCGATGCGGGTGGCGCTCGCCCACGACCGGGACAGCGTGGTGAGGACGTAGACCAGGAACAGGGCCAGGCCGATGATGCCCGTCTGCATCCAGACGTCGAGGTAGGCGTCGTGGGCCTGCAGGTACGTCACGCCCTTGCGGTGGGCGATGTCCGAGAGCGTGTGCACGCTCGGCCACCAGTAGCCGATCCAGCCCCAGCCGAGGACCGGGTGCTGCTGGGCGAGCTCGACCACCCGCGCCCAGATCTCCCCGCGGCCGGTGGCGTCCGACCCCTTGCCGAGGAGCTCCGACAGCGGCGCGCGGAAGGCCACGCCGACGACGACGACCACGACACCGACGACCGCCATCGCGAGGTAGCGCGGGGTGCGGCGCTCGGTGGGCACCCGACGGACCAGGAGCGCGAGCACGAGGACGACGGCACACGCGGCGGCCGCCGCCACGACGGTGGAGGAGCGTGTGAGGACGAACACGGCCGCGGCGACGACGAGCCAGCCGATCGCGCGGTTCCGGCGCATCCGCCCCTCGGCGAGCTGCACCGCGACCGCGATCGCGGCGAGCAGGGCGACCATCGCCAGGAGGTTCGCGTTCCCGGGGAGCCCCTGGATGCGCCCACCGGTGAAGAGCACGGCGCGGGAGAAGTAGAACGCGTCGGGGACGTGCCGGTCGCCGTAGTGCGTCCAGATCGGCGCGATGGGGTGCCGGACGACGACGGCGACGACGGCCTCGAACAGCACGGAGCCGAGGAGCACCCAGCGGAGCGCCACGCTCACGGCGTCGAGGATGCGCCGCCAGGTCAACGTCGACGCGATCGCGAACGCGACGAGGACGCAGATGAGCTGCGCGGCGATGCTGGCGAGGGTCGCCGCACGCCAGTGCGACCACGCGGTCGAGACGAGGAACCAGGCCAGCAGCAGCCAGAGCGCCCTGGGCGTCCTGGCGATCGGCGGCCGCGCTCGGACGAGCACCGCGATGCCCCACGCCCCCGTCAGGGCCCAGACGGCGGCGGCGCCGTACCAGGTGAACATGTTCGGCACGGCGTCCCCGGCGAACAGCACGAAGAGCACCGTCGTGGCGAGGGCGAACGCCTCGCGCTCGGACACGGTCCCACGCGCGAGCGGCCAGGTGTTCGTCACGAGGAACAGGGTAGCGCCGGTCAGCGGCTGAGCGAGGCGAGTGCTCGCTCGAGGTCTGCGCCGAGGTACGGCGCGAGCGTGGTCGCGAACGTCGCGGTGAGGTGCGTCTCGTCGCGGTGCACCACGACGCCGCCGATCACCGCCGGGCAGGTCGTCGCGGTGCAGTACGAGTCGGTGAGGTCGATGTACCGGGCCCGGTCGCCGATCTGCGCGACCGCCTGCTCGGATCCGTCGAACGCCGCGAGCGCGTCGGAGCGGCCGGTGTCGCAGGCGTCGGTGGTCGGTCCGCGCATCCCGGCGAGGCAGGTGAGCACGTCCCCGCGGGCCACCGGGTTGTCGCGGATGGCGATCACGGGGACGCCGTTGTCCGTCGCGTTCCGCCAGGCCCCGACGAGACCGGACACCACGGTCTCCTCGTTCGTCGAGCCCGGCGGGACGATCACGGGGCTCTTCGTGTCGGCGTGTGTCACCACGAGCGCGTCGACGTCCGTGTGGGTGCGGAGCCAGGCCGTCGCCGAGCGCTTCCAGGTGTCGCACGCCGCGGTGTAGGCGTCCGACGGGGACCACTGCTCGGCCGTGGTCAGGTAGCACCCGACGTGGCCGGATAAATCGATGCGCCAGTGCCGCTCCTTCGCGATCGCCTCGTACGCGGTGATCAGGGCGTTGCTGTGCGAGTCGCCGAGGACGACGAGGTGCTTCGCGTACCCCTTCCGCGGCCCGATCGTGCACATGTTGAACGCCCCGGTCGTGTCCGACCAGCAGGCGTCCCGGTTCGCGTCGTCCTTCGCGGCCGCGGCGGGGGCCGGCACGCGGACGTCGGCGAGTCGGGGGTCGACGCAGGGGTCGGCGCTCCCGATCCGGGCGGCGGCTCCGAAGCAGGCGACGTCGCCGGTCTCGAGCGAGCGCTGGAACGCCGCGGCCTGCACCTGCTGGACCTGCAGGGCGCCGAGGGTCGACGCTCCGAGCGCCACGACGAGCACGGTGCTGAGGGCGCCGTACAGGGCGACGCGACGAGGGCGGAGGCCGCGCACCCACCGCGAGAACCGCAGCGGCTCCTCGACGAGCAGCGTCGTCGCGGCGGCGACCAGCAGGGACGCCACCAGGATGGCCGCCTTGTCCCGCGTGCCGAGCGGGTGCCCGGTGACGAGCGGCAGCAGCACGACCGCCGGCCAGTGCCACAGGTACACGGCGTAGGAGATGCGGCCGAGGAAGGCGACGGGGGTGACCCGTCCGATCGCCTGCAGGCCGCTCCGCGCGCCGAGGAGCACGACCAGCGTCGCCCCCGCGACCGGCAGGAGCGCCGCGATGCCGGGGAACGCCGTCGCCGGGGTGATGACGACGAGCGAGGTGAGGAGCAGGACGACGCCCAGCCACGCGCCTCCGACGCGGACCCACCGGGCCACGTCGGTGCCGGGAGCCGCCAGCGGCACCGTGGCGGCCAGCCCGCCGAGCGCGAACTCCCAGGCCCTCGTGGCGGTCGAGAAGTAGGCGATGCCCGGTGCGGTGCGGGTCTCGACGACGCACCACACGAGCGAGACCACCACGACCGCACCGAGCAGCACGCGCGCCGCGCGGGCGGGGGAGTGCCAGCGCGTCCTCCGGAGTGCGAGCGCGAGGAGCACCAGCAGGACCGGCAGGGCGATGTAGAACTGCTCCTCGACCGAGAGCGACCAGAAGTGCTGGAACGGCGACGGGCGGTTGTCCGACGCCAGGTAGTCCACCGAGTCCGAGGCGAGCTGCCAGTTCTGCGCGTACACGGTCGACGCGATGAGCTCCCGGCCGTACTGACCCCACAGCGTGCTCGGGACGAGCGCGAGCACCGCGGCGCCCGTGGCGAGCAGCGTCAGGAACGCCCCTGGGAGCAGCCGCTTCGCCCGCCGGGCCCAGAACTGCCCGAGCGCGATGCGACCCGTCGCGGTCTGCTCACGCAGCAGGTGGCCCGTGATGAGGAAGCCGGAGATCACGAAGAAGACGTCGACGCCGACGAAGCCGCCGGGGAGCCGGTTCGGCCACAGGTGGTAGAGCACGACCGCGAGGACGGCGAAGGCGCGGAGCCCCTGGATGTCCCACCGGGTGGCGTCGGGTCGGCGTCGGGTGGGCGCGGGCTGCTCGGACATCCCGGAAAGTCTATGTATCGCGGATCGTGCACGCCTCACTGTGACGCTGCCGCGGCGTGGCCGGCCCGCGGCAGCCCTGCCGCGGTGTGCGCCCCGCCACGGGTGGCCGCCCCGCGGCGGGCTGACGGCGGCGGCCGATACGCTTCGGGGCATGTTCCTCGGCATCACCAACACGGCGCGTGACTACGCGTGGGGGTCGGTCACCGCGATCCCCGAACTCCTCGGCCGGACCGTCACCGGTGCACCCCAGGCGGAGCTCTGGCTCGGCGCGCACCCCGGCAGCCCGAGCGTCGTCGTGAACCCGGCGATGGTCGGCGGCGCGGACACCGTCCTCGACTGGATCGCCGCAGAGCCCCAGACCGCCCTCGGCGAGGGGCGCACCGGCCTGCCCTTCCTGCTCAAGGTCCTCGCCGCGGCGGCGCCGCTCTCCCTGCAGGCACACCCCACCCCCGAGCAGGCCCGTGAGGGCTTCGCGCGTGAGGACGCCGCCGGGATCGCCATCGACGACCCGGCACGGAACTACAAGGACCCGTTCCCGAAGCCCGAGCTCGTCGTCGCGCTGAGCGACCGGTTCGAGGCGCTGAGCGGCTTCCGCCCGGTCGAGGCGACGCTCGCCGACGTCCGCACGCTCGACGCGGAGAGCGGGCGGCTCGGTCCCCTCGTCGCGCACCTGCAGCAGGGCCTCGAGGACACCGTCCGCTGGCTCGAGACCGCCGACCCGTCCGCGCTGGCGATCGTCGAAGCCGTGGGGCACCTCGCCGCCGCCGCGGTCGCCGACGGGACCGACGAGGTCTCGGCGAACGTCGTCACCGCGGCCGACCTCGCCGAGCGCTACCCGGGCGATCCCGGCGTGGTCGTCTCCCTGCTCATGCACCGCGTGACCCTGGAGCGCGGGGAGGCGATGTACCTGCCCGCCGGGAACATCCACGCCTACCTCGACGGCCTCGGCATCGAGCTGATGGCCCCGTCGGACAACGTGATGCGCGGTGGCCTGACGCCGAAGCACGTCGACGTCGCCGAGCTGCTGCGCGTGCTCGACTTCACGGCGTACCCGGCGCCGCTGCTCGCGCCGGAGGCACTCGCTCCCGGGGTGGACCGCTTCGCGCCGGACGGCGTCGGGTTCGCCCTGGTGCGGGTCACCGGCGACGGCCGACCCGTCGGCCTCGCGACCGGTGGTGTCGCGCCGCTCTCCGGCCCGTCGATCGCGATCTGCACCGAGGGTGTCGTCACGCTCGTCGGCGCACAGTCGGCGACCCTGCTCCGCCAGGGCGAGTCGTGCTTCATCACGCCGGACGAGGGCGACGTCACGGTCGAGGCCGACTCCACGACGGGCCTGACGTCCTCGGTGTTCATCGCCACCGGCACGGACGACGGGCGGGACGGCGCACCGGGAGAGCGGTAGTCCGCGCGACCGGGTCCGCTAGCGTGACCGGTATGAGTTGGCTGGTCACCGGCGGTGCCGGGTACATCGGATCCCACGTCGTCCGGGCACTGCGCCGGGACGGCATCGACACCGTCGCGTTCGACGACCTCTCGAGCGGCTTCCGCGCGTTCGTGCCGGACGACGTGCCCTTCGTCGAGGGGACGATCCTCGACGGCGACCTGCTGACGCGGACGATCCGCGACCACGGCGTCACCGGCGTCGTCCACGTCGCCGGCTTCAAGTACGCGGGCGTCTCGGTGGAGCGGCCGCTGCACACCTACGAGCAGAACGTCACCGGGATGGCGACGCTGCTCCGTTCGATGGCCGATGCCGACGTCGACAAGGTCGTGTTCTCCTCGAGCGCCGCGGTCTACGGCACGCCGGACGTCGAGACCGTCGTCGAGTCCACCGCGAAGAACCCCGAGTCCCCGTACGGCGAGTCGAAGCTCATCGGCGAATGGCTGCTCCGCGACATGGAGGTCGCACGCGGTTTCCGCACGACGTCACTGCGGTACTTCAACGTCGTCGGGTCGGGCGAGCCGGACCTCTACGACGCCAGCCCGCACAACCTCTTCCCGCTGGTCTTCGACGCGCTCCTGGCCGGGCGGACCCCGCGGATCAACGGCGACGACTACCCGACCCCGGACGGCACCTGCGTGCGCGACTACGTCCACGTCGCCGACCTGGCACGCTCCCACGCCGTGGCCGCCCGGAAGCTCGAGGCGGGCGAGTCCCTCGAGCGGGCGTACAACCTCGGCAGCGGGGACGGCGTCAGCGTGCGCCAGATCATGGACGCGATGGCGCGCGGGACCGGCATCGTGTTCCAGCCCGAGGTCGCCCCGCGCCGCCCGGGTGACCCGGCACGGATCGTCGCCACGGGCGAGGCGGCGTCCCGTGACCTCGAGTGGGCGATGCGGCACACGCTCGACGACATGGTGACGAGCGCGTGGGAGGCTCGGCGCCGCGTCGCGTAGGCGAAGCTCGCGCAGCACGGAACCACGAACCGGACACGGCACCGCGACGATCCGCGGTGCCGTGTCCGGTTCTCGGTTCGCGGTTCGCGGTTCTCGGTCCTCGATGAGGGTTCCGCCGCGCCGGGCCGGGACCCCGCTGTCCCCCGATGCACCGACAGAACCGACGCGACACGCCCGAATGGGGGACATGACACGCCGGAACGGTCAGAGCCTTCTATGATCCGCGACTTGACTCTGGCGAATGACACCGCTGTAATTACAGGCAGCGACATCGTCGTGAGGGTCCTGTAGTCGAGACGAACCAAGGGGTGACCAGGGTGAGCGGTTCCGACTTCCACGCCGGAGTTCCGGAAGACTGGCACGTCGACCCCGTGGCGCTCGGCGTCCCGGGTGTGCGCCGTGCCTCCGAGGACGACGAGGAGAACCCGCTCGCCTGGCAGGTGGACTCGCTCTGCGCGCAGACCGACCCGGAGGCGTTCTTCCCCGAGAAGGGCGGCTCGACGCGGGAGGCGAAGAAGATCTGCACCTCGTGCGAGGTCCGGGCGCAGTGCCTGGAGTACGCACTCGAGAACGACGAGCGCTTCGGCATCTGGGGTGGCCTGTCCGAGCGCGAACGGCGCAAGCTGCGGAAGCGCGCCTAGCCGCCACCACGGCCTGGAGGTCCTGCTCGCCTCCGCCACGCACCGTGCGCTGATCCACCCCACAGGTTCACGGCGCGCCGTCCCGTCGGTCGGTCGGGGGAGACGCCAGACCGTAGAGTGACGCCCGTCATGCAGCCCAGTTCCGCTCAGCCCCGCGTCACCGCCGTCCTGGTCGTCGCGAACGGCGCAGGCCACCTCGACCGGACGCTGGCCGCCCTCGCGAACCAGACCCGCCACCCCGAGAACCTCGTCGTGGTGGACGTCGGCTCGACCGACGGGTCGACCGCGGAGCTCGAGTTCGGCGGCTCCGCGCAGATCACCAGGATCCCCGCCGGGCGGTCCTTCGGCGACGCCGTCGCGGTCGGGGAGCGCGCAGCACCACACCCGGAGCCCGACGAGACGGTCGACGAGTGGCTGTGGCTGATCGGGCACGACAACGCCCCGGCCCCCACCGCGCTGGCCGAGATGCTCGCCGCGGTCGAGATCGCCCCGTCCGTGGCGGTCACCGGCCCGAAGCTCGTCGCCGACGACGACCCCTCCCTCATCCGCGCGTTCGGCGAGAGCATGACCCGCATGGGCCGCTCGCTCGTGCTCGTGCAGGACGAACTCGACCAGGGGCAGCACGACCGCGACACCGACGTCCTCGCGGTCGCCGCCGGCGGCATGCTCGTCCGCCGCTCCGTCTGGGTCGCCCTCGGCGGCTTCGACCCCGCCCTGCCCGACGTCGACGCCGCGCTGGACTTCTGCGTCCGCGTCCGACTCGCGGGGCACCGCGTGGCCGTCGTCCCCGACGCCCGGGCGACGACCGCCGGCCCGATCGAGGAGTTCGGTCGCAAGCGGGTCTCCGAGGGACGCCGCGTGCGGATGCACCGGCAGGCCCAGCTGCACCGCCGCATGACCTACGCGCCGGCGGGGGTGCTCTGGATCCACTGGCTGACCCTCGTGCCGTTCGCGATCGGCCGCGCGATCGGACACCTCGTCGCGAAGCACCCGGCGGCCGTCTCCGGTGAGCTGGCCGCGGCCTTCGCGGTCGCGTTCGGCGGCGGATTCAGCCGGTCGCGGAAGTCACTCGCGCGCTCGAAGCAGCTCGGGTGGGCCGCCGTCGAGCCGCTCCGGGTGAGCTGGCGGCACGTCCACGAACGGCGGACCACCTCCCGCGACGTCGAGCTCGCCCGAGTGGAGGACGCGCCCGTCGCCCGTGCCTCGTTCCTCGGGGACGGCGGCATCTGGGTCGTCCTGGCCGCCGCGGTGCTCAGCGTCGTCTCGCTCTTCCCGCTCCTCGGCTCCCCGGCGCTCACGGGCGGCGGGCTCCTGCCGCTCTCGACGACCGTCGGGCAGCTCTGGCAGAACGTCGGCTACGGCTGGCACACCCTCGGGACCGGCTTCACCGGGCCGAGCGACCCGTTCGCCGCGGTCGTGGCGGTGCTCGGCTCGATCGTGTTCTGGTCGCCGTCGACCGCGGTCGTGCTCGTGGTGCTCCTGGCCTTCCCGGTGTCCGCGCTCGGCGCGTGGTTCGTCGTGCGCAAGGTCACGACGCGCACCTGGGTGCCCGTCATCGGCGCCGCGCTGTACACGATCGCACCGTCGCTCGTCGGCGCGGTCACCACCGGACACCTCGGCGCCGTGATCGCCCACGTGCTCCTGCCCTGGCTCTTCCTCACCGTGCTCGAGGCCCACCGCTCGTGGGCCTCCGCCTCCGGAGCGGCCCTCCTGTTCGCCGGGGTCGCCGCCTCGGCACCCTCGCTGCTGCCGGTGCTGCTCGTCGGCTGGCTGGTGTCGCTCGCGATCGGGTGGCGGCACGCCCACCGCCGGGTGTTCATCCCGGTCCCGGCCGCCGTGCTCTTCCTGCCGCTCGTGCTCACCCAGATCGGCCGTGGCAACCTGCTCGGCGTCGTCGCGGACCCCGGCGTCCCGTCGGCGACCCGCGCACCGTCGGCGCTGCAGCTCGCGATCGGCGCCCCCCTGCCGGACTGGAACGGCTGGCTGCCGGTCTCCTCACCGCTCGACCTGGTGGTCACCGCCCTCCCGATCGCGCTGGCGGTGCTCGCACTGCCGATCGCCGTGACGGCCTTCGGCGCGATGCTCGGGCACCGCTGGTCGGTCGCCGGTTCCGCACTCATCGCCGCGTTCCTCGGCTTCGCCACCGCGTTCGCGGCGACGCACGTGGCCGTGACCGGCGTGGGCGCCACCACCACGATCGTCTGGCCCGGGAGCGGCCTCAGCGTGTACTGGCTGGCGATCGTCGTCGCCGCGTGCATCGGGATCGACACGGTCCCGCGGCAGGCCCCGGTCGTGGGCGTCGTCGCGACGGTGTTCGCCGGCGTCGCGGTGGCCCCGGCGTTCGCCGCGTTCTACCTCGGCACGGCCGTGATCCAGCCCACCACCGGCCGGGTGCTGAGCGCCTACGTCAACGCCGAGGCGCAGGCGAACCCGGACGTCGGGACGCTCGTCGTCGACCCCCAGACGGACGGCTCCCTCGCGGTGTCGCTCGAACGCGGACAGGGCTCGACACTCGACGACCAGTCCACCCTCGACGCGACCGCGCTGTCGCTGTCCCGGCAGGGCTCCCGCCTCGCGACGCTCGCCGGCAACCTCGCGAGCCGGAGCGGCTACGACCCGCGCCCGGCGCTCCGCGAGCTCGGCGTGAGCTTCGTGCTCCTCGACGACGCCCCGGACGACGCCGACGCCCAGGCCGTGCACGACCGTGCCGCGGGGGCCATCGGGCAGGACGCACGCTTCACGAGCATCGGCGAGACCACCACCGGTCAGCTCTTCCACTACGAGGGCGAGGTCGACCGGCCGAGCACGGGCACCGCCGCGGCGAAGGCGACGCACGTCCTGTACCTCGTGGTCCTCGCCGTGGTGTTCGGCGCGGCGGCGCTCCTCGCGGTCCCGACCGCCCCCCGCCGGCGTCGTGCGACCTCGAACGTCATCGAGGCCGAGGAACCCGCCACCACCTTCGACGAGGAGCGCGACGAATGAGCACGAGCACCGCCCGCCGCTGGGTCGTGCGCGGGACCGCGACCGCGATCGCCCTCGTGGTCGCCGCCGGCACGATCGGCGCCGCGCACGCATTCGGGACCGCCGAGACGCCGGGGAGCCCGGCGGGACGCACCGTGACGCCGGTCCCGGCGGACGCCGAGCGCGTGTGCGCCGGGAACGCCCTGCGGCTCTCCGACGACGCCGGCAACGACGCGACCGTCGCGAGCACCGTCGGACGGGCCACCGTGGCGACGGCGACCACGGGCCGCTCGGTCGAGCGCTCCGTCCTCGACGCCGGATCCGGCGGCGGCAGCGACCCGACCCTGCTCACCGCGCCCGCCGGGTCCCGCACCCCGCAGGTCGCGGGCTCGAGCTACCAGAGCGTGTCCGACGGTGACCTCGTCGGCGTCGCTGCCGCCTCGTGCGATGACCCCTCGCAGTCGACGTGGCTCGTCGGCGGCTCGACCGAGACCGGCCGGACCAGCCTCATCACGCTGTCGAACCCGACCGACGTGAACGCCACCGTCGACCTGGCGATCTACGACGCCTCCGGCACGGTGAGCGCTCCCGGTACGACGGGCATCGTCGTGGCGCCGAACTCGCAGAAGGTCGTCCCGCTGTCCGGCTTCGTGTCCGACCAGGGCTCGACCGTCGTGCACGTCACCTCGTCCGGTGGCCAGATCGTCGCGCACATGCAGGAGACCGTCGTCCGCACGCTGACCCCCGGCGGCTTCGACATCGTCTCGGGCGGCGCGGCGCCCTCGCGGAACCAGGTCATCCCGGCAGTGGTGCTCCGCGGTGCGCAGGACGCGCAGCGAGGCGACGACAGCGCCGACGCGGCCCCCATCGTGCGCCTGTTCGTCCCCGGCGACCAGACCGCCCGGGTCACGCTCGGGATCACCACCGCGGACGGTGGCGGCACCACGGTGAACACCACCGCGGAACCCGGCGTGGTGACCGACGTGGCGCTCGACGACTTCCCGGACGGCCGGTACTCGTTCTCGGTGAGCTCGACCCAGCCGGTCGTCGCCGGCGCCAGGACCACGACGCCCACCGACGGCGACGAGACCGACCTCGGGTGGTTCGCCTCGGCGGAGCCGCTCGGTGCCACGACCATCACGGCGGTGGCCCCCGGTGACGGCGCTGCGCTGACCCTCGTGAACCCGACCACGGACGACGCCACGGTCGTGATCCGCTCCGGCGACGCCCGCAAGTCCGTGCAGGTCGCCTCCGGAGCGACGGCCACGGTGTCGGTCGACACCGCGAAGCAGCTGACGATCACCGGCGCGTCCGGCCTGGTCGCCGGTGTCAGCTACCAGGGCGACAGCGGCGTGGCCGGGTTCCCGGTCCGGCCGGCGACCGAGGTCTCCACGCCGGTCCGCGTCTACCCCTGAGTCGGCTGCCCGTGGGGGCACGTCCGGCGCCGCACCGCCGCAGTCGTCACCAGTGGCGGTAGCGGTCGGGCGCCAGGTCCCACGGGTCCTTGTCGATGAGTTCGCCGACCGCCCGGAACACCGCCGTCTCGACGACGATGCGGCGGTCGACGTCGTCCTTCTCCGGGGAGCGGGTGACGCGCTCGACGGGGATCCGGAAGACCGTGACGCGACGGGCGTCGCGGTCGACCCGCCACCGCGGGAGGCTGTCCGGCAGCGCGGTGTCGGTCGGCATGTCGGCGACCTGGAAGACGACGCCCTGCAGCTCCTCGGGCCAGAGGCCGAGCAGGTAGTGCGCGGTGTCGCCGACGATGCGGTCGAACGCCTCGGCCCGGGTGATCACCGGCGCGAGGTCCGGCCCGGTCACGCTGGAGCGGTACCCGCGGCCGTGCCGGGACCGTCCTCGACCGCGGTCGACCGGGGTGACGAGACGGGGCTTGCGGCGCATCCCCACATCGTACGCGGCGGGGCACGTCCTGCCGGGTTCGGTAGGGTCGTCCCCGGTATGGACGTACGGATCTGCAGCAAGGTCGCCTGTGGCGCGAGCGCATCGGCGACCCTGACGTACGACTACGGCGACTCGATGGTCGTCGTCGGACCGCTCTCCACCCGCGTCGAACCCCACGGGTACGACCTCTGCGCGCGGCACGCCGCGCGGCTCCGGGTCCCGCAGGGCTGGCACGTCATCCGCCGCGAGCCGCTCCGCGAGGACCGCACCGCGGACTGACCGGACCAGCCGCGTCCCGGTGCGGCCCACCGGGGTCGACCCGGGCCTCCCGGCCGGACAGGAGGCACGGTGCGCGTCCCTGAGTCGACGCGCGGAGCACATGGGAGACTGGGCCCATGCCCACTGAAACCCAGGCCGCAGCACCGTTCCGCGTGGCCGACCTCGGCCTCGCCGAGGCCGGTCGTCACCAGATCCGCCTCGCCGAGAACGAGATGCCGGGGCTCATGGCGCTCCGTGCGGAGTTCGCCGCCTCGCAGCCGCTCGCCGGCGCTCGCATCGCCGGGTCGCTCCACATGACCGTGCAGACGGCGGTGCTCATCGAGACGCTGACCGCCCTCGGTGCGCAGGTGCGCTGGGCGAGCTGCAACATCTTCTCCACCCAGGACGAGGCCGCCGCGGCGGTCGCGGTCGGCCCGACCGGCACGCCGGACGCCCCCGCCGGCGTCCCCGTCTTCGCGTGGAAGGGCGAGACGCTCGAGGAGTACTGGTGGTGCACGAACCGGATCTTCGACTGGAGTGCCGAGGCCTCCGCAGCCGGTGCGGCCTGGATCGGCCCGAACCTGATCCTCGACGACGGCGGTGACGCGACCATGCTCGTGCACACCGGTGCCGACGCCGAAGCGGCCGGACGGGCACCGGAGGCCGGCCCCGACGCCAGCGCCGAGTACCGGATCGTCCTCGACACGGTGGCGGCCTCGCTCGCGGAGTCGTCGGACCGCTTCACCCGGATCGCCGCGGAAGTGATGGGCGTGACGGAGGAGACGACCACGGGAGTCCACCGCCTGTACGAGCTCGCCCGCACCGGTGAGCTGAAGTTCCCGGCGATCAACGTCAACGACTCCGTCACCAAGTCGAAGTTCGACAACAAGTACGGCATCCGGCACTCGCTGCCCGACGGCCTGAACCGCGCGACCGACGTGCTCATCGGCGGCAAGGTCGTGTTCGTCGTCGGGTACGGCGACGTCGGCAAGGGGGCGGCGGAGGCGCTCCGTGGGCAGGGTGCACGGGTCGTCGTCAGCGAGGTCGACCCGATCTGCGCGCTGCAGGCGGCGATGGACGGCTACCAGGTGGCGCGGCTGGCGGACGTGGCCGACCAGGTCGACATCGTCGTCACCTGCACCGGCAACCTCGGCGTGGTCGGTGTGGACGACATGCTCGCGCTCAAGCACCTGGCGATCGTGGCGAACGTCGGTCACTTCGACAACGAGATCGACATGGCCGGCCTCGAGGCGCTCCCCGGAGCCGAGAAGATCGAGATCAAGCCGCAGGTGCACGAGTGGCGGCTGCCGACCGGACGCTCGATCCTCGTGCTCAGCGAGGGACGCCTGATGAACCTCGGCAACGCGACCGGGCACCCGTCGTTCGTGATGAGCAACTCGTTCACGAACCAGGTCCTCGCCCAGATCGAGCTGTACACCCGGCGCGACGCCTACCCGACGGGCGTCTACGTCCTGCCGAAGCACCTCGACGAGAAGGTCGCGCGGCTGCACCTCGAGGCGCTCGGCGTGCAGCTGACGACCCTGCGCCCGGAGCAGGCGGCCTACATCGGCGTGCCGGTCGAGGGTCCGTTCAAGCCGGACCACTACCGGTACTGAGGTCGCGCCCGGCGCAGCACCGCTCAACGGACACAGCACCGCGGATCACCGCGGTGCTGTGTCCGTTCCGCGGTTCCCGGTGACGTGGGCTCGCCGCGGGCTCAGCGCGGGAAGCCCGGCGGCCGCGCGCCGGCGACGGCCGTGGCACCGGCGATCGTCGCTGCGCGGGACGCGAAGGCCTGCCGATCGCGCGCGCGACGGAGCGCGACGACGCCGGCGAGGAAGTCCTCCGCCGGCACGGGCGGAACGGGGTGCGCGTACTGCGCGACCTCGGCGGCGAGGGCCGTCGCGGTCGCCGCGCGGAGCGAGGACTGCACGGTCGCCGCGTTCCGGAAGAAGGCTCCGAGCCGGTTCTCCAGACGCTGGGGGAGCGCCCCGACGTCCGCGACCCGTGCCCATCCGTGCAGGGTCGGCGGCAGGAGCACGACCGGGTCCGTCGACCGGGCGAGGCGCTCGTGCTGCACGACGGTGCCGGCGAGCAGGTCCCCGAGCCGCCGCGGCCGCGAGCCGAACAGCGCCACGAGCAGCGCGAGCGAACCGAAGGTCGACCAGAGCTCGAGGACACCGACGAGCGCTCGGGCGAACGCGTGCCGGAACGACACCGCTCCTCCGTCCAGGCGGACCACCCGCGTGCCGAGGGCGAACCGGCCGACGCTCTTGCCGCGGGTGACGGTCTCCACCGCGGCGGGGACGAGCACCAGCACGACGACGATGACGGCGATCTGCGCAGCGGCCAGCCACGCCGGGTCGACCCCGGACGGCCAGACCCGGGCGAGGCCGACGAGGAGCATCACGAACAGCACGACCAGGCACACCCCGTCGAGCAGGGCTGCGGCGAGCCGCGAGACGATCCCGGCCGGGACGACGTCGAGCGCGACGGCCTCCCCGACGACGAGCTCGTCGGCGGTGTCGTCGAGCGCCCGCACGAGGCGGCGGTCGGCGAGGTCCCTCGGCGTGGCTCGCTTCGACATGGGATCATTCTGTCGGAAACGGGCACGAGGGGGAGAGCGATGGACCTGGATGCGTACGCCGACGTCCACCGGCAGCAGTGGCAGGACCTCGAGCGCCTGGCGAAGCGCCGACCGGCCACCGGGGACGAGGTCGACCGGCTCGTGACCGGGTACCAGTCCGCGGCGACGGACCTCGCGCGGATCCGCGGCCGCTCCGCGCGGTCCACGACCGGCGACCGGCTCTCGCTGACGCTCTTCCGGGCGCGGCTGCGCTTCACCGGCACACCGACCGACCCGCTGACCATGCTCACCGCGTTCTTCGTCCTGCAGCTCCCGGCGGCGCTGCACCGGATCCGGTGGGTCACGATCTGGGTCGCGGTCGCCACGGCCCTCATCGCGCTGGTGTCCGGCGTCTGGATCGCGACGACCCCCGGCGCCGTCGCGACCTTCGGCACCGAGGCCTCGCTCCGGCGGTACGCCACCCAGGACTTCGTCGACTACTACTCCGACCACGGTCTCGGTGCCTTCACCGCGCAGGTGTGGACGAACAACGCCTACATCGCCGCGAGCATGGTGGCGTTCGGGATCACCGGGCTCTTCGTGCCGTACTCGATCGGGCAGAACGCGCTGAACCTCGGCGTCTCGGCCGCGATCATGCACTCCCAGGGGCGCCTCGGCGACTTCTTCCTCTACATCGCACCGCACGGGCAGCTCGAGCTGTACTCGATCTTCCTCGCGGGCGGTGCGGGGCTGATGATCTTCTGGTCGTGGGTGGCGCCGGGGCAGCGGACCCGGGCACAGGCACTGGCCGAGGACGGTCGCGCACTCATCGCGGTCGCGATCGGGCTCGCGCTCACCCTGCTGCTCTCCGGCATCGTCGAGGGGACCGTGACCCGCCAGGACTGGCCGTGGCCGGTGAAGATCGGCATCGGCACGCTCGCCCTGGCGCTGGTCCTGTACTACCAGTGGGTCGTCGGTCGCCGCGCCGTCGCCGCCGGTGAGCGGGGCGACCTCGAGGAGTTCGACCGCGGCGCGTCGACCATCGTCGCCGGCTGACCGCCCCGCGCCACTTCGCCGTCACCGTCACGTCGAACGGTCACGACACACCGCGCGCTCCTGCCCACCGGTCACAGATCGTCGGGTCACGCCGTCGCGGACGACGGGTCGTGACCGCTCGGCGACCGCGCGCGGTGGGTCGTGACCGCTCGGCGACCGCCGTCGTCGCCGGTTCGTGCCAGCTGGCCCGGTGGCGGGCCGGCGGCCGACCCGCTGACGCGGTCAGAGCCTCCCGGCGGCCTTGGCGCGCAGGTAGGCGTCTGCGACGAGCGGCGGCACCTGCTCCGGTGCGCCGCGCACCACCTCGGCGCCCGCGCGCCGCGCGACGTCGGCCACCCCGTCGGCGTCGAGCAGTGACCGCTCGGCCGCAGCCCGTCGGTACACGTCCCGACCACCGCCCAGGAGGCGCGACCCACCCCCGATGCGTCCGTCGCCGTCCTCGCCACGGGCCATCGCGGTCACCGCCGGGTCGGTCACGGCCGTCACCACGACGGCGTGTCGGCGCGTCAGTGCCGGCAGCACCGCGAGCAGGTCGCCCGACGCGCCGACGGAGTCGAGGCTCGTCGCGAGCACGACGAGCGACCGCTGTGTCGTCACCGAGTCGACCAGCGCCGGGACGGCCGCCCAGTCGGTCGCCGCGAGCCCCGGTTCCGCGAACGCGAGTGCGGATCCGAACGACCGGACGACGTCGGCACGTGTGGCTCCGTGCACGCGACCGCGGACGTCGTCGTCGACGACCGCGAGGTCGACCCGGTCCCCGGCCGCGGCGGCGAGCGCCCCGACGAGGAGTGCCGTCTCGATGAACGTGTCGAGCCGCGGTTCGTCGCCGACCCGGCCGGCCCCGGCGCGTCCGGCGTCGACGACGACGATCACACGACGGTCCCGCTCCGGGCGCCAGGTCCGCACGACGAGGTCCTGCCGGCGGGCGGTCGCGCGCCAGTCGATCGACCGGACGTCGTCGCCACGCACGTAGTCCCGCAGCGAGTCGAACTCGGTGCCGTGCCCGCGGAGCTGCAGCGTCGTCTCGCCGTCGAGCTCGCGGAGCCGGGCGAGCCGCGACGGCAGGTGCCGGCGGGACCGGAACGGCGGCGTGACGACGAGCTCCGCCGGGGCCGTCAGGACCCGCTGGCGCGCCGCGAGCCCGAGCGGACCGAACGCGCGGACCGCGACGCCGGCGCTCCGACGCCGACCGCGTCGGAACGGCGTGAAGCGCATCCGCGCGGTCCGACGTTCCCCGGCGGGCACCGACACCGGGATGCGTCCTGGGACCTGCCCCGCCGACGGCTCCCACATGTCGCGGACGACCGCGCGCAGCGGCCGCGTACCGTCGTTCGCGACGACGAGGGTGCCGTCCGCGGTCGTGTCGCGCCGCGCCAGTCGCGGCATCCGCCGGTCCACCCGGACGCGCCGGAGATCGGCGGCGAGCAGGACGTCGAGCGCGGCGGCGAGGACCACGACGCCGATCCACGCCGCACCGCCCCACCCGCTGCCGAGCAGCACGGTGGGGACGATCGCGACGGCGAGGAGTGCGACGAACCGCCCGGAGACCGCCACTAGATCGGCACCCGCACCTGCTCGAGCACCTGCTGGAGCACCCCGTCGGCGCCGACGCCCTCGAGCTCGGCGTCCGAGGCGACCCGGAGGCGGTGCCGCCACACCGGCAGGAGCATCGCCTGCACGTGGTCGGGCGTGATCGCGTCGTACCCGGTGATCCACGCCCAGGCCTTCGCCGCGGCGAGCAGGGCGGTCGCGCCGCGCGGGCTGACCCCGACGCGGACCGACGGTGCCTGCCGGGTGGCTCGGGCGAGGTCGACGACGTAGGCGAGGACGTCGTCACGGGCGCCGACGGCGCGGACGGCGCGCTGCGCGGCGGTGACCTCGGCGATCCCGACCACGGGTTCGATCCCGGCGGAGCGGACGTCGCGCGCGACGAAGCCGTCGGCGTGTCGGCGGAGCACCTGCCACTCGACGTCGCGGGGCGGCACGTCGAGCGTGAGCTTCATGAGGAAGCGGTCCAGCTGCGCCTCGGGCAGCGTGTAGGTGCCCTCGAACTCGATCGGGTTCATCGTCGCGGCCACGAAGAACGGGTCCGGCAGCGGCATCGCCCGGCCGTCGACACTGACCTGGCGTTCCTCCATCGCCTCGAGGAGCGCGGACTGCGTCTTCGGGGGTGTGCGGTTCACCTCGTCGGCGAGGAGCACGTTGGTGAACACCGGTCCCTCGCGGAAGGGGAACGTGCCCGTCGAGGCGTCGTACACGAGCGAGCCGGTGACGTCGCCGGGCATCAGGTCGGGGGTGAACTGGATCCGCTTGGTGTCGAGCGACATCGCGGCGGCGAGGCTGCGGACCAGCAGGGTCTTCGCGACCCCGGGGACGCCCTCGAGCAGCACGTGGCCCTGCGCGAGCAGTCCGACGATCAGCCCGGAGACGGCGCCCTCCTGCCCGACGACGGCCTTGCCGACCTCGGCACGGACCCGGCCGAAGGCGTCGCGGAGCGGGTCCGCGCTCGCGGTGGTGGCACTGGTCGCGGTGGTGGGGTGGTCGGTCACGGTCGTCCTCCTGGTCGGGGGTCATCGGTGGGTGCTGGTGCGCGGTCGGCCCGCGTCGGTCCGGCGGGCGGGGCCTCCGGCCTGGAGGCCCGTGGTGCGGCCCCGGAGACGGCGCTCGTCACGGCGCGCTCGAGGTCGTCGACCGCCGCGGCTCCGTCGACCAGCGCGCGGTGGTCGGTGGTCGGCCCGCCGACGAGCACGGCTCCGACGTGCGTCGCCGGTCGCCCGGTGACGGCCGCGGCGCGGCGCACCACCTCGTCGACGTGCGCGGACCGGGGGAGTCCGAGCGCCCTGCCGATCCGGCGGATCGCGGCCAGGCGGAGCGTGTCGAGCGTGTGGGTGCGGTCGCGGGTCCTGGCGTAGAGGCGGGCCCGGCCCTCGGTGGTCTCGGATGCGCGGACCACGACGGGGAGCTGTTCGACGACGAGCGGCCCGAGCCGACGACCGCGCCAGACCCCGGCGGCCACCGCGACGAGTGCCAGGAGCCCGATCGCACCGGGGACCCACGGCGGCGCGAGGCTGCCGAGGGTCGGGGCCGCATCTGCGGTGCCGGCGGTCGGCACGTACCAGGTGAGGTGGTCGGTCCCGCCGAGGAGCCCGAGCGCCAGCGCCGCGTTCCCCGCGGTCGTGATCGTGTCGTTCCGGAACGCCGCCGTGGTGCCGACGAGCGTGACGGTGCCCGCGTCCGTCGCGGTCGCGACGAGGCCCCAGGTGCGGTCGGCACCGGTGCCGACCGGTGCGCAGCGGGACCCGGCCGACGCCGGGGCCGTGTAGCCCGTCCCGGCTGCCGACACCCGGCCCGCTGCCCGCGCCGCCGGGACGGCGCACGACGCCGTGGACACGGTCGCGGTCGACTCGATCGCCGCCGCGGGTTGCACGTCGAGCCCGAAGGCCTCGAGCACGGCCGGGTCCTGCGTCACCAGGACCGCGTCCGGCACGGTGCGGGCGATCCGGCGCGCGGCGGAGGGTGCCAGCACCCCGGCGGAGTCGTCCACGAAGACCGTGCCGGTGCCGATCCGGTGGACGTCGTGCACGACGTCGACGTCGGTGCCCTGCTGTTCGAGTACGCGGACGAGTGCCTTCGACCCGCTCGCGGTCGGGGAGGTGGGGTCGAGCGGGTCGTTCGTCGGACCGCTGCGGCTGCCGATCGCGGCGGTGAGCACGGCGAGGAGCACCCCGACCGCGACGACGGCGACCCAGAACACGATCCGGGCACCCCGGCCGTCACGGTCCGGCGCCGCCGTCTCCCGGACACCGGGCCCGACCGTCGTGGCGCTCACGCGGGCACCGCCGGCGTGGTCGTCCGCGCGGGTCGGGCGGCGCGGACGGTCTGCTCGGTCTCGACGACCTGCCGGGCGGCGTGCTCGTCGGGCTCGTCGCCGAGGTACCTGGTGCCGTCGAAGGTCGCCGCCGCGGCGTGCAAGGCGTGCAGGGCGTCCGGGAACACCACGGCCGCACGGCCCGCGATGGCCTGCGCCGTCGCTCCGGGGACGTCGGGTACGAGGTCGCGTTCGCCGAGGCCCCGTGCCAGCGCGCGGTAGCCCTCGAGCACCGCGGCCGACCAGTCACCGGCGCCGAGCGCCGTACGTGCTGCCGCCGCGATCTCGGCCGCGGAGCGCAGGTCGTCGTCGTCGAGCACGCCGCCGACCCGGTCCGCGCGGAGCCGGGCGCGCCGCCGGGGGAGTCCGCGAGCCACGACCACGATGACGACCACCGCGACGAGGACCACGACCGCGACGACGAGGAGCGTCCGCCCGAACGCCGGCGAGCCCAAGCCGTCCGGGCGCAGCGAACCGAGCCAGTCGAAGAATCCCCGTGACAGGCGGTCCCACCAGGTGACGTGTGCGCCGTCGTACTCGGAGCGCTGGAGTTCACGCTCGAGGAGCCGGCGGGCCTCGTCCGGGTCGACCGTCGCCATCAGTGTCCGCCCGGCCGTGGTGGGCCCCACTGCTGCTGCGGCGGCTGCGGCTGTGGCTGCCAGCCGGGTTGCTGCGGCCAGCCGGCCTGCTGGGGCCAGCCTGGCTGCATCGGAGGCTGCTGGGGCCAGCCTGGCTGCATCGGGGGCTGCTGCTGCCACCCCTGGCCGCCGAGGGGCCACGAGGGGCGGACCACCTGCGGCGCCGGGGCGAACGGGTCGCTCGGCTGTCCGGTCTCCAGGTGGGACGCGATGCGCTGGTCGAGGGCCTCGGTCCGGATGCGGCGGTCGATCGCCAGGAACGTGGTGATCGAGGCGCTGAGGACGTCCGTCACGCACTGCACCGCGATCACGAGGAGGCTGCCGAGCACGAGCGTGACGACCGCACCCACCGAGACGCCGGAGCCGGACCCGGTCTGCCCCAGCGGGTCGAACACGCCGGAGAACAGGCTCGCACCGACCGTCAGCGGCGTGCTCGCGATCCCGGCAGCGAACCCGAACATGACCTGCACGAGCAGCAGGATGCCGAACGTGCGCCAGAACGCGCCGCGGGTGAGCCGCCAGGACTGGGCCGCTGCCGCGAAGACGCCGCGGCCCTCGAGCGCGATCGTCGGGACGGTGAAGGCGAAGCGCGTGGCGAAGAAGGCCAGTGCGACGCCGAACCCGAGCACCATCCCGATGATGCCGAGCACGAACCCGCCGACACCGCTGTTGCTCGCCGCCAGGGCACCGACGAAGCCCGCCACGACGAGGGCGAAGGCCCCACCGACGACGAGCCCGCCGGCGATCTGCAGCAGCATCCACCAGAGCACGGTCAGCCGCCGACCGGCCAGCAGGGTCCAGAGCCCGCGGAAGGTGCCGCGGCGTCCGAGCATGCGCTGCCCGGAGTCGACCGCGACCGGCGCGACGAGGAACCCGCGGGCGATCCACGCCAGGAACGGCACCGCGACCGAGATCACGAGGAACAGCAGCACGGACCCGGCGAGGATCGTGTCGGAGTCCCCGGAGCCGGATCCGTCCACGGCGGCGAACATCCGGGACTGCAGGGACTCGCGTCCGAGCGCGGACGCCAGGGTGGAGACGAGTCCGAGCACGCCGGAGAGCAGCAGGCTCCAGAGCAGCAGCACGCGGGGGTTCCGACCGAACACGGCGAACGCGCCGGCCAGCACGTCGCCCAGGCCGAGCGGCCGCAGCGGGACGACCGGGCGCGAGCGCGGCAGGGGCGCGCCGGGGAACGGCGGCGGGGGCGTGGACCCGCCGGGGAACGGCGGGGGCAGTGGAGCCGACCCACCCGGGAAGGGCGGCGGCGTCGGGGCACGGTCCGGGCCTCCAGGCCGTGTGCTCGCGCCGGGTGTCTGCCAGTCGTCGCCAGCCATGGAACCGCCCCCTCACCTCGGTCGCATGCGGCAACACGCGAACGCTCCCATCCTGGCGGAAAAGCCGATGCGATGGGGCCTCGGCTATCGTGAACGGGAAGTGCCGGCCCGGGCACCCCCGTACGCCACCGAAGAGTCCTCATCACATGACACCGCGCATCCTCGTCGTCGACGACGACCAGGCCCTCGCCGAGATGATCGGCATCGTCCTCCGCTCCGAGGGCTACGAACCCGAGTTCAGCGGCGACGGCAACGACGCCGTCGACGCCTTCCACGCCACGAAGCCGGACCTCGTCCTGCTCGACGTCATGCTCCCCGGCATCGACGGCATCGAGGTCTGCCGCCGGATCCGGGCCGAGAGCGGGACGCCCATCATCATGCTCACGGCTCGCGGCGACACCGCCGACGTCGTCACGGGGCTCGAGAACGGCGCGGACGACTACGTCGTCAAGCCCTTCAACCCGAAGGAGCTCGTCGCGCGCATCCGGACCCGGCTCCGTCCGACCGCCGCGGACGCCACCGTGCTGCACGTCGGTGACCTGACCGTCGACGTCCCCGGGCACGAGGTCCGCCGCGGGGACGCCGTCATCGCGCTCACCCCGCTCGAGTTCGACCTGCTCCGTGCCCTCGCCGAGAAGCCGAACCAGGTCTTCACCCGCGAGATGCTGCTCGAACAGGTGTGGGGCTACCACTACAAGGCGGACACCCGGCTGGTGAACGTGCACGTCCAGCGCCTCCGCGCGAAGATCGAGCACGACCCGGACAACCCGCGCATCGTGTCCACCGTCCGTGGTGTCGGGTACCGCGCCGGCGGAGCCTGACGACCGTGCCACCGTCCACCGCCCGGTCGACGTCCATCGGGCGCGTCCGCCGACGGCTGCGGAGGTGGGCCAGGCGGTTCTGGCGCGGCATCGCCTTCCTGTGGCGCCGCTCGCTCATGTTCCGGAGCGTCGCCATCACGGTGACGACCACCGGCCTCGCGGTCGTGATCATCGGCACCGCGGTCATGCTGAGCATCTCGACGAACGTGTACTCGCAGCGCCGCGACCAGATCGAGGCGGAGTCCACCAGGGCCACGAACGTCGCCCAGGGCATCTTCGACGCGGCCACCGCGGCCGAGGACAACAACCAGTCCGAACTCGAGACCCTGCAGAACGAAGCGCAGCAGGCGATCCTGTCGAACACCACGAGCCCGGGTGGCACCAGGATCGCGATCGAGCGCTCGCCGGACCAGTCGACGCCGCAGACCCTGCAGAACGTCGCGAGCTCGGACTTCCCCGACGCGGTGATCACCGACGCGCTGCGCAAGGAGGTCGGGAAGAACACCGGCAACCTGAGCCTGCAGCCCGTCCGCCTCGACGACGCCGGACGGACCGAACCCGGGCTGGCGGTCGGCTCGACCCTGCAGATCCCGAGTGCCGGACAGTACGAGCTCTACATCGTCTACGACCTCTCCGACGCGCAGCAGACCCTCGACTTCGTCTCGCAGACGCTGTCCATCGGCGGCGTGGCGCTCATCGTCCTGATCGCCGTGGTGACCTCGCTCGTGGTGCGCCTGGTCGTCGTGCCGATCCGCGGAGCGGCCGAGACGAGCCGGAAGATCGCCGCCGGTCGCCTCGACGAGCGGATCCCGGTGAAGGGCCAGGACGACGTCGCGACGCTGGCCAGGAGCTTCAACGGCATGGCCGACGCCGTCAGCCGCCAGATCACCCAGCTCGCCGAGCTGTCCCGCGTGCAGCAGCGCTTCGTCTCGGACGTCTCGCACGAACTCCGCACCCCGCTCACCACGATCCGCCTCGCCGGCGACGTGCTCTACGACGCCCGGCACGCCTTCGAGCCCGCCGTCGCCCGCTCGGCCGAGCTCCTGCACGACCAGATCGAGCGGTTCGAACTGCTCCTCGCGGACCTGCTCGAGATCTCCCGCTACGACGCGCAGGCCGTCGAGCTGGAGACCGAACCCGTCGTGCCGGCGTCGCTGACCACCGACATCGTCGACGAGTTCCGCCCCCTCGCCGAACGGCTCGGCGTGGAGCTCCGCCTGGCGACGCCCGGCGGCCACACGACGATGCAGCTCGACGCCAGGCGCATCCGGCGCATCCTCCGCAACCTCGTCGGCAACGCGATCGAACACGGCGACGGCAAGCCCGTGCACGTCGTCGTGGACAGCGACGCCAGGACGGTCGCGATCGCGGTGCGCGACCACGGTGTGGGCATGCCGCCGGAGGACACCGCGCGCGTCTTCGACCGGTTCTGGCGCGCCGACCCGAGCCGCAAGCGCACCATCGGCGGCACCGGCCTCGGGCTCGCCATCAGCCTCGGCGACGCGAACCTGCACGGCGGTCGGATCGACGTGTGGTCCCGCCCCGGCGAGGGCTCGGCGTTCGTGCTCACGGTCCCGCGTGCCGGGCACGAGGTCACGACGACCTCGGCGATCCCGCTCCCCGAACTCGACGAGTCCTACGACGGCCCCCGCGAAGGAGACACCCCATGACCCTCCGACGTGCTGTCGCCGCGGCTCTCGCCGCGGTCGCCCTGGTCGCCCTCACCGCGTGCGCGGCGATCCCGACGGGCGGCCCGGTCCGGAGCGGGCAGAGCCTCAAGGGCGACTCCCTCTCCGGGGTGGACTTCCGCCCGAGCGGACCGCAGGACGGGCAGGACCAGGCGACCGTCCTCGAGAAGTTCATCGACGCCGCGACCGGCGCCCAGGACAACTACGCCATCGCCCGGGAGTTCCTCAGCGACTCCTTCTCGCAGAAGTGGAACCCCCGCCAGGGCGTCACCATCCGCCAGGGCGACGGCGACGTCGAGCGCGTCGGAGCCCGCGAACTGACCTACACACTGACCTCCACCGCGACGGTCGACAGCGACGGCGAGTACACCGCTGCGGTCCGGCCGACCTCGTCGACCCTCACCTTCCAGTTCACGAAGGAGGGCGGTCAGTGGCGCATCAAGTACGCCCCCGACGGCATCATCCTGTCGCCGGTGAGCTTCGAGCAGGTGTTCCAGGCGCACGCCCTCTACTTCTACGACCCCACCTACCGGTACCTCGTGCCCGACGAGCGCTGGTTCCTGGCCCGCTCGTCGACGAGCACCCGGATCGCGAGCGCCCTGCTCGCCGGACCGGCCGGGTGGATGAAGGGCGCCGTCCTCTCGTCGTTCCCGGAGGGCACCCAGCTCTCGCTCAACGCCGTGACCGTCGACAACGGGACCGCCCAGGTCGACCTCTCCAGCGATGCACTGGGGTCGAGCACCGTCGACAAGGTCCGCATGCGCGAGCAGCTGACCCGGTCGCTGGCATCCGTCGCGACGATCTCGTCGGTCGACCTGACCATCGAGGGTGCGACCGTCTCCGTCCCCGACTCCGGCGGGACCGCGGCGATCGTGGCCCCCGACGTCGACCCGCGGCCGCTCGTCGTCGCCGGTGACGCCGCCGGGTACGCGACGGGGACGGGTGACGTCACCGCCCTCGGCGACGGCATGGGAGCGGCCATCGCCGGACTCCACCCCTCGTCGCTCTCGCTCAGCGCCGCCGGGACCGAGGCAGCCGTCGGCGCCCCGAACGGCGTCTCCGTCGTCCGGAGCGGCAAGAAGACGGCCCTCCTCGACACCCGCAGCCCCGACGTGTCCCCGTCCATCGACGACGCCGGGTTCGTCTGGGTCGGCCAGTCCTCCGACCCCCGGGACGTCATCGCCTACGGCCTCCTCGGGGACCCGCACACGATCACGACGACGCTGCCGAGCGGCCGACTCGTCTCGTTCGAGGTCTCGCGGGACTCGACACGCGCGCTCGCGCTCATCGACACCGCCGACGGACCGGGGCTCTACGTGATGGCGATCATCCGCGGCTCCGACCGGACCCCGACCGCGCTGGGGACGCCGGTCCGACTGCAGGCCGCGTCCGGCAAGGCCGTCGGCGCCACCTGGGTCACCGACCTCGACGTCGCGTCCGTCGGCCGTGACGCCGACGGCTCGAACGTCGTCCGCGCGACGATCGGCGGCCAGTCGACGGTCCTGCAGCGGCCGGACGGCACCGCCATGCAGATCGCCGGCGGCAGCGGGGGAGCGCTCCTGCTCCGCACGAGCGACGGGCAGGTGCTGCAGTCGACCGGCGGCGGGTGGGACCGGACCGGGGTGACGGCCGAGGTGCTGGGCACGCAGCGGTAGAGCGCGGTTCCTCCACAGGCCACCCGGACTGGAGGCTCGTCCACCGCCCGGCAGACCCGCCGCCGGTCCGGCCCGTGGCCGGTCGAGGATCGTGGCATGTCCGCTGCTGACCACCCACCGTCGCCCTCCCCGTCTGCTGTGTCCTCTCCGCCTGTGTCGTCGGCGATGCGGCGATCCGCCTGGTCGGCGGCACTCGTCGCCGTCCTGGCGCTGTTCCTCCCCGTGACGTGCCTGGGGTGCGGCTCGCCCGACCGCGCCGTGTGCCCGGACTGCCGCGCCGCACTCGCCGCTTCGCCCCGACGGGTCCGACTCGTCGCGGGGGTGCGACTCGACGCGGCGTTCGAGTACGAGGGCCTCGTCCGCACGCTGCTGCTCGAGCTGAAGCTGCGTGGACGGACGGACGTCGCAGCCCTGCTCGGTCGTCGCACCGCAGCCCTCGTGCGGCAGGCGCTCGCCGCGTCGCCGCCCGGCACCGTCGTCGCGCGGATCCCACCCTCCCCGCGCGGTCGGCGCCGACGGGGGTTCGACACCGTGGTGCTCCTCCTCGCCACGGGCGGGGTCCGCGGCACCAGGCCGCTCCGGCGTCGACGCGGTGCAACGGCCGGGCAGAAGGAGCGTTCGGCACTGGAGCGGGTGGACGCCACGGTCGAATCCCTGCGGGCGGAGCGGTTCCGCGGCCGCGACGTCGTGGTCGTCGACGACGTCGTGACCACCGGCGTGACGATGGCCGAGGCGGTCCGGGCAGTCCGAGCCGCCGGCGGTCGGGTCACACGGTGCGTCGCGACGGCGAGCGTGGAGTCGTGATGCGTCCGTGTCGGGGGGCGGACGCGGTGGCGACCGGCTGGTGAACGCCCGGTGTCCACTGTGCATCCGGTGGGTGTCCGGGTGGAACCCGCGGCGTCGGGTGACGCGGAGGTGCCGACGGGGATAGCCTCCCGGACAAGGCGTTCAGGATCGCCGGATGGAGGCGACGCGCCGAAGTACGGATGGGAGCCGCGCATGGACGTGACGATCACGGGCCGGAACGTCGGGATCACCGATCGATTCCGCACCTACGTCGAACAGAAGTCCGAGAAGATCGACGTGCTCGCCGACCGCGCCCTCGCCTTCGAGGTGCGCATCAGCCGCCACCACGAGAAGAGCGGCAGCAACCAGGGCGAGGACCGCGTCGAGTTGACGCTCGTCGGGCCCGGGCCGCTGGTGCGGGCGGAGTCGGCGGCGTCGGACAAGTACGCGGCGTTCGACCTCGCGTTCGCGAGGATCACCGAACGGCTGCGGCGAGCGCGCGACCGCAAGAAGGTGCACCGGGGACGGCACCGCCCGACCTCCGTCGCCGAGGCGGCGGGCTCGGCGTTCGACGGCATGGGCGTCACTCCGGCTGACGGCAAGCTCATCGACGAGGTCGCGACCGGCGCGATCGCGGTGGTCGAGGACGACCACCACGAGGAAGAGGACGACGTCTACTGCCCCGTGGTCATCCGCGAGAAGGTGTTCCAGGCGGCACCGATGACCGTGGACGACGCGCTCTACAACATGGAGCTCGTCGGGCACGACTTCTACCTGTTCGTGGACGCCGAGAGCGGCCGCCCGAGCGTGGTCTACCGGCGCAAGGGATGGGACTACGGCGTCATCGGCATCGACGGCACCGCTGCCGACGACGCGACGGCGCGGGTCCCCGCCGAAGCGCTCGCCTGAGCGCCGACCCCCGCAGGCGTGTGCGTGGCCCGTTCGCGGGTCGCGCACACGCGCGCCGCTCCCAGCAGAGGGATCGGCCGGGTTGCTAGCATGACTGGCTGATCGGGCGCGCCGACCGCGTGCGCCCACTCGTAAGGAGTTCACGTGGCAAACGTGCTGGAGAAGGTCCTCCGCGTCGGTGAAGGGCGCACCCTCCGCCGACTGAAGGCGTACGCCTCGGCCATCAACGACCTCGAGGACGACTTCGCGAGCCTGACCGACGACGAGCTCCAGGACGAGACGAAGGAGCTCCGCGAGCGGTACGCCAACGGGGAGACCCTCGACGACCTGCTGCCGGAGGCGTTCGCCGCCGTGCGCGAGGCCTCGAAGCGGACCCTCGGCATGCGGCACTTCGACGTGCAGCTCATGGGTGGCGCCGCACTCCACCTCGGCAACATCGCCGAGATGAAGACCGGTGAGGGCAAGACCCTCGTGGCGACGACCGCCGCCTACCTCAACGCGATCCCGTCGCGCGGCGTGCACGTCATCACGGTCAACGACTTCCTGGCGTCCTACCAGTCCGAGCTCATGGGCCGCGTCTTCCGCGCCCTCGGCATGACCACGGGCTGCATCATCGCGAACCAGTCCCCGGCCGAGCGCCGCGAGCAGTACGCCGCCGACATCACCTACGGCACGAACAACGAGTTCGGCTTCGACTACCTGCGCGACAACATGGCGTGGCAGGCGTCGGACATGGTCCAGCGCGGGCACTTCTTCGCGATCGTGGACGAGGTCGACTCGATCCTCATCGACGAGGCCCGCACGCCGCTCATCATCTCCGGACCGTCCTCCGGCGAGGCGAACCGGTGGTTCACCGAGTTCGCGTCCATCGCCACCCGCCTCGTCGCGGGTGAGGACTACGAGGTCGACGAGAAGAAGCGCACCGTCGGCGTGCTCGAGCCCGGCATCGAGAAGGTCGAGGACTACCTCGGCATCGACAACCTGTACGAGTCGGCGAACACCCCGCTCATCTCGTTCCTCAACAACGCGATCAAGGCCGACGCGCTGTTCAAGCGCGACAAGGACTACGTCGTGATGAACGGCGAGGTGCTGATCGTCGACGAGCACACCGGCCGCATCCTGATGGGCCGTCGGTACAACGAGGGCATCCACCAGGCCATCGAGGCCAAGGAGGGCGTCGAGGTCAAGGCGGAGAACCAGACGCTCGCGACCGTCACGCTGCAGAACTACTTCCGCCTGTACCAGAAGCTCTCGGGCATGACGGGCACCGCGGAGACCGAAGCGGCCGAGTTCATGTCGACGTACAAGCTCGGCGTGGTCGCGATCCCGACGAACCGCCCGATGCAGCGCATCGACCAGACCGACCTCGTCTACAAGAACGAGAAGGCGAAGTTCGAGCAGGTCGCGAACGACATCGAGGAGCGCCACGAGAAGGGCCAGCCCGTCCTCGTCGGCACCACGAGCGTCGAGAAGTCCGAGTACCTCTCCAAGCTGCTCGCCAAGAAGGGCGTCAAGCACGAGGTCCTCAACGCGAAGAACCACGCCCGTGAAGCCGCGATCGTGGCCCAGGCAGGTCGACTCGGCGCGGTGACGGTCGCGACGAACATGGCCGGCCGCGGTACCGACATCATGCTCGGCGGCAACGCGGAGTTCCTCGCCGTGCAGGAGATGCACGCCAAGGGCCTGTCGCCGACCGAGACGCCCGACGAGTACGAGGCCGCGTGGGACGAGGTCTTCGCCGCACAGAAGGCCATGGTCGAGGAAGAGGGCGACAAGGTCCGCGACGCCGGCGGCCTCTACGTCCTCGGCACGGAGCGGCACGAGTCGCGGCGCATCGACAACCAGCTGCGTGGTCGTTCCGGCCGCCAGGGCGACCCGGGCGAGAGCCGGTTCTACCTGTCGCTGACCGACGACCTGATGCGCCTGTTCAACTCCGGTGCCGCCGAGAGCCTGATGGGCCGCTCGAACGTCCCCGACGACCTGGCGATCGAGAACAAGCTCGTCGGCCGTGCGATCCGTTCGGCGCAGTCGCAGGTCGAGGGCCGCAACGCCGAGATCCGCAAGAACGTCCTGAAGTACGACGACGTCCTGAACCGCCAGCGTGAGGCGATCTACAGCGACCGTCGCCGCATCCTCGAGGGCGACGACCTCCACGAGCGCACGCAGACGTTCCTCAAGAACGTCATCGACGACGTGATCGACGCCCACACCGGCGAGGGCAGCCCGGACGACTGGGACCTCGACGCCATGTGGACCGAACTCGGGACGCTGTACCCGATCTCGATCACCATCGACGAGGTCATCACCGAGGCCGGGTCGAAGGGCAAGGCGACGCGGGAGTTCCTCGGCCGCGAGATCCTGTCCGACGCCAAGCTCGCCTACGCCAAGCGTGAGGAGATGCTCGGTGACGAGGCGATGCGCGAGCTCGAGCGTCGCGTGGTGCTCTCCGTCGTGGACCGCCGCTGGCGTGACCACCTCTACGAGATGGACTACCTCAAGGACGGCATCGGCCTCCGTGCGATGGCACAGCGCGACCCGCTCGTCGAGTACCAGCGCGAGGGCTACGCCCTGTTCCAGAGCATGATGGGGCAGATCCGCGAAGAGTCGGTCGGCTTCCTGTTCAACCTCGAGGTGCAGGTCCAGTCCGACGGCGAGAACGCCGTCATCGAGGCGAAGGGCCTCAGCGAGGACGAGGTCGCCGGTCTCGAGTACTCCGCACCGTCGATCGACGGCGAGGTCGAGGTCCGCGACGAGCGCGGTCGCCTCGAGCAGGCCGCGACCGCCCTCGCGCAGCGTGCGCAGGCCGAGGAAGAGGCCGCCGTCGTCCCCGAGAAGGGGTCCGCGTTCGGCTCCGCCGCGACGGCGACCGGTCAGGCGTCGACGAACCGCGCCGAGCGTCGGCAGGCGGCCAAGAAGGGCTGACCCGCTCCGCCCGTGACGGGAGGCTCGGTGCTGGCTGGCACCGGGCCTCCCGTTCGTTCGTGCTGCTCCGGTGCGTCAGAGCATCCCGATGGCGGTGGCCCGCCACCGGCCGGACCGCATCTCCAACCGGATCGCCACGGCGCGGGCGTGACTGCGGGTGTGGACGACGACGCTGGCGTCGGCGACGCCCTCGCGGGGCGCGCTCACCACGGCGGTCCCCACCCGGATCGTCGGACGGACGGCGCTCCGCCCGGTCGCCGACCGTGCCCGCGCCGCGGTCGCCGCGCGCTGCTGCAGATGGCGCTGCACGTCGTCGGTGACCCACCTGGTGATGCTGTCCACCTCACGTGCTCCGGACAGGATCTCCGCGACGCAGAGCGCGAGCGCCCGTGCGGTCTCCTCCGCGTCGGTTCCCGTCGTCGCCGCTTCCGGCAGGTGGGGACCCGTCGCCGGTTCGAGCGCCCGCTGCTCGAACGTCTCCCGCTCGGACGTCTCCCGGTCGACCGTCCGCTGCTCGACCGCCCGCGCGGCATCGTCCTCGATGCGCTGTGCTTCCCTCGCCACCCCGGCCCCTTTCGTTGGTGGGAGGAGCGTATGAGGAATACGAAATGGGAAATGGATCCGCCTCTGGCCTGTGGATGGTGGCGATCTCTCCACAGTGCGTCCCACCTAGACTGGGCCGGTGTCGACCCTCAGTGATCTCGTCCTCGCACAAGGCCGATCCTCCGAAGCGGACGTGGAGTGGCTCCACCTGCTCGTCGGGGACTGGCAGCTCCTGGCGGACCTCTCGTTCGCGGACATGGTGCTGTGGGTCCCGACCGCCGAGGACGGCTCGTTCGTCGCCGTCGCGCACGCCCGGCCCTCGTCCGCGGCCACCCTGTTCTACCGGGACATCGTCGGCCAGGAGATCCGCGAGGAGTGGCGCGAGCAGATCACCGAGAGCTTCGCCGGGTCCCGCGTCGTGGACTCCGCAGAGCCGGACTGGTACGAGGACACCCCCACCCGCGTCCGTGCCATCCCGGTGCTCCGGCGCCTCAGCCCGAAGAGCAAGGAGACCACCGACCGACCGATCGCGGTCGTCACGCGGCACTCCAACCAGGACGAGATGCGGACGCCGAGCCGGCAGGAGCTCAACTTCACGGCGAGCGCGAACGACCTGTTCGGCATGATCGCGACCGGTGACTTCCCGGACCTCGGCGCCCCGGCCGGGCCCCGGCGTGGGGCGCCCCGGGCGAGCGACGGTCTGCTGCGGCTCGACACGAACGGCATCGTCACGTTCGCGAGCCCGAACGGCCTCAGCGCGTTCAACCGGATGGGCTTCGAGGGGGAACTCGAGCGCAAGTCCCTGGCCGAGGTCACGACCGAGCTCCTCGGCCAGCAGCTCGACGTCGACGAGTCCCTGCCGCTGGTGGTGACCGGACGTGCCCCGTGGCGGGCCGACATCGAGTCGAAGGGCGTCACGGTGTCGCTCCGGTCGATCCCGCTCCGCGACCACGGCGAGCGGATCGGCGCCGTTGTCCTCTGCCGCGACGTCACCGAGATGCGGCACCAGGAGCGTGAGCTCATCACCAAGGACGCGACGATCCGCGAGATCCACCACCGCGTGAAGAACAACCTGCAGACGGTGGCGTCACTGCTGCGCATCCAGGCGCGGCGGACGCACTCGGACGAGGCCAGAACGTCCCTGCAGAACGCCATGCGGCGCGTGGCGGCGATCGCCGTCGTGCACGACACGCTGTCGACCGGCCTCAGCCAGAACGTCGACTTCGACGAGGTCTTCGACTCCGTGCTCAAACTCGTCACCGAGGTCGCTGCGTCCCACAACACCACCGTGCACCCGAAGAAGACGGGGGAGTTCGGTGTGCTCCCGTCCGAGGCGGCGACGCCCCTCGCCCTCGGGCTCACGGAACTCGTCACGAACGCGGTCGAACACGGCCTGGACGGGCGCGACGGCGAGGTCGAGATCGTCGCGAACCGATCGGACGACCACCTGTCGATCCAGGTCCGCGACAACGGGGTCGGGCTGCCGGAGGGCAAGGTCGGCTCTGGTCTCGGGACGCAGATCGTCCGGACGCTCATCCAGGGCGAGCTCGGTGGCACGATCGACTGGCACACGATGACCGGCAGCGGCACCGAGGTCACGATCTCGATCCCGTTCCGCTGGGAGACCGCGGCCGCGTAGGCGACGCGCACTGCCGCGCCTCGCACCCTCCTGCGAACATCGCACCCTGCTGCGCCGGGGTGCGGTGTCCGCAGGAGGGTGCGACGACCGCGCGAGAGCGTCGCCGGCTCGGCCATCGGGAACGACGACGCCCGCCGTGCCCCGGAGGGCACGACGGGCGTCGCGTCAGTGGTGCAGCTGCGTCAGGAGGCGCGGCGGGCGCGGGCAGCGCGGCGCTTGAGCGCGCGGCGCTCGTCCTCGCTGAGGCCGCCCCAGACGCCGGAGTCCTGGTTGTTCTCCAGTGCGTACTGCAGGCACATCTCGGTCACGGTGCAGCGTGCGCACACCGACTTCGCCTTCTCGATCTGGTCGACGGCAGGCCCGGTGTTCCCGACGGGGAAGAAGAGCTCGGGGTCAGCAGTGAGGCAGGCAGCCTTGTCACGCCAGTCCATGTGGTGGTGCTCCTTGATGTCGATGCTCGAACGGCAGGCCGGGGCCGTGGTTCGGGGCTGAGAGCTCTGCACATGGTCATGTGACGCGCGGCGAGCACCTGTGGGGAGGTGATCCGCTCGAGGAGAGTCTGACGCCCGCTGAACACTCGGAGGCGAGCGTCGAACCACGGGAGACGCACACCACATCGTGCCGTCCAAACGACCTCGAACATCGTTCCATACTGGTATGGCCAAATCAAGGGTTGCAATGCTGGAGGAACGCTGTGTCTGACACCACCCCGAACGTGCCCGACGTCCCCGAGCCGCGGTCCCGGGCGATGATCGGGCTGCTCGCCGTGGTCGCGCTCGAGTTCCTCGCCCTCGTCGTCGTCACCGTCGTGCTCCTGATCGAGGTGCTCGTCTCGCCCGCGACGAGCCTGGCCTCGGGCATCGCGCTGGTCGTGCTCGCCGCGATCGCCGCGCTGTGGCTCGGCTCGATGCTCGTCGGGCTCTTCCGCCGCCGGCCGTGGGTCCGGAGCGGGATCATCGTCTGGCAGGTCATGCAGGGTGCGCTCGCGATCGGCGCGTTCCAGGGCGTGTTCCGCGTCCCCGCGGTGGGCTGGGCGCTGCTGCTGCCGGCGTTGATCGCGATCACACTGGTGCTGTCACGGTCCGTGACCACCGCCCTGGCGCGCCGCGCGGACTGAGACCGGAGACGGGAGGCCCGGTGCCGGTCCACGGAACCGGCACCGGGCCTCCAGAGCGTCGGGCGAGCTCAGACCAGGCCGAGCTTCTTCCGGAGGCTGGCCACGTGACCCGTCGCCTTGACGTTGTAGAGCGGGAGTTCGACGGTGCCGTCCTTGTCGACGACGATCGTCGAACGGATCGTCCCGGTGACGATCTTGCCGTAGTTGTTCTTCTCGCCCCAGGCGCCGTACGCCTTGTGCACCGCGAGGTCGGGGTCGCTCAGCAGCGGGAAGGTCAGGGCCTGCTCGTGCCGGAACCGCTGGAGTGCGGGGAGCTCGTCCTTCGACACGCCGAGGACCTCGTACCCGGCGGCCTGGAGCGAGGACATGTTGTCGCGGAAGTCGCAGGCCTCGGTGGTGCAGCCCGGTGTCGAGGCTGCGGGGTAGAAGTACACGATGACCTTGCGCCCGCGCAGGGATCCGAGGCTGTGCTCGGTGCCGTCCTGGTCCGGCAGGGTGAAGTCGGGGGCGGTGTCGCCGGCGGCGAGACGGTCGGTCATGGTGCTCCTGTTCGGTCGTCGCCCGCTGGTGGTCACGGGCACGCGAAACCCATGCTATTGTTGATTCCCGTTGCGGCACACACGCCGGAACAGCACTGACACCAGCAGTGCATGCACCTCTAGCTCAATTGGCAGAGCAACTGACTCTTAATCAGTGGGTTCTCGGTTCAAGTCCGAGGGGGTGCACCACCGGTCCCCGTGCTTCTCCGGAAGCACGGGGACCTTCTGCGTTCCGGCCGTCCGACGGCACGGACACGCCGGGTCCGCGATCGCGAACGGTCAGTGTCCTCCTGCGTCCCGCTCGTCCGCGGTCGACGGATGCAGACGTCGCACCGCTGCGTGCATCTGCTCGAGGGTGACGTCGCCGGCCACCCACGCGTCCTGGAGCTCGTGCACCTCGTCGGAGGCCCGGCCGCCCTCGAGCGCCGTCGAGGTGCGCGCCTCGTCGACGATCTGCTGCCGCCGTGCATGCTCCGCCTCGTCGAGCCGGGTCGGTCGGGGGCGTCGCAGGATCGGGAAGCCGTACTTCTCCTCGAGTTCGGCGGCGGCTTCGTCGTAGGTCGTCGTCCCCTCGAGGATGCGTCGCGCCCGCCCCAGGGCCTCGGCGTCCGGGAAGTGCCCCTCGAGCTGCTGGCTCTTCTCGATCATCGCCATGGCCTGCTCGAGCTCGACCCCGCGCAGGACCCGCCGTTCCTCCGGCATCCCGCCCTGTTCCGATCCGGTCGTCACGCGCCGCGTCCGCCGGAGAGTGCGTACAACATGCGCCACCCCACCGGTTCGAGTCGGAGCGGTCCGTCCGTCCGGAGCGCCACGCCGTGGACGACGGGATTGGTGCCCATCTGCGACATCAGGTCCCCGAAACGCGGTGTCCGTTCGTGGTCCAGGAGCCACACGTGTTCGCCGGCGCGCTCGACCCAGGCTCGGTTGGTCAACGACCCGAACCGCAGGGCCACGATGCGCTCGAGCGGAACCGGGATCTCGATGGTGTGCGACGTCCCCGGCAGGACGTTCTTCACGGGCGGCACGACGAGTGGGGCGATGACCTCGATCTCGTCGCCGTCCTCGAGCGACCCGGGGTAGGCGTCCACCGCATGCCAGCGGTCCGGCAGGGTCCCGCTGAACGGTTCGTCGAGGACGAACCCGGCGAGGTGCACGTGCGGCGCCCGTTCGATCTGCTCCCGCACACTGAGCGTGATCGTCGCGGGTCCGTCGCCGTCTGCGTCGCGCACCGTCCACGTGAGCGCGTCGCCCACGGCGATGCTCGATCCGTTCCGGATGTGTTCGTCCATGTGGTCCCCTCGTCCGTGCGTCACGGTACACGCGCCCGCGCAGGCGACGACGGGCTGCCGTCGCGTTCCGTGGAGGCGCCGATCCGAGCCCGGTGCGATGATCGGCGGATGGTCCTCCGCAGCGCCCGTGTCTCGCTCGAACCGATCTCGCCGGATCTCGCCCGGCGGATCATCGCACGCGACGAACAACCGGGCGACGACTGGCACCGTGAGTACCCCCTGCGCGACGAGCTGGATCCGCTGCGGTCCCTCGTGACTGCTGGTCCCTCGGAGACCCCCTTCACGATGTACCTGGTGCGGCGGACCGATGACGGGAACGCGGTCGGGGGCTTCGGCTTCTTCGGCCCGCCGGACGCGACCGGCCGGGTGGAGTTCGGCTACGGGCTCGTCCCGTCGGCGCGAGGGGCCGGCCTCGCGACGGAGGCTGTTCGACTGGCACTCGGGCACGCGTCCTCGTGGGGCGCTCGCGTCGCGGTCGCCGACACCGCTCCGGAGAACGTCGCGTCGCAGCGGGTGCTGATGAAGAGCGGTCTCGTCGAGGTGCGACGTGACGAGGCTCTGGTCGTCTTCCGACGCGTCCTCGTGTCGTCGGCGCGCTCTGGGGCCCCGATGGAAATCTGACATCTCAGAGACTGGACGGCTGCATGACGGCCTGTCAGGATGAGCCCACGCAGAACGAGGGGGCTCCTGATGACGGTTCAGCAATCGCCGGGCGACACGGCCGATGATCCGATCGAGACACCGGCACGACGGCAGTACGGGCCACTGCCGGCGCCGTTGATCGCGTGGAGCGGCGGGCGTGCCGCACTGGCGCTCGTCCTCCCGGTCGGCGTCGGACTGCTCCTGGCGGGGACCGTGACGATCGTCGGTGTCGTCGTCGGCGGCCATGTCGTGGTCGCGAACGGCACCTTCACCGAGGTCGAGCCCTTCGGAGTCTCGGTGGTCGCGTTCCTCGGGGGTCTGGTCGTCGCGGCACTGGGGTTCGGATTCGGCGTCACGGCCGCGACCGCCGTCGTGATCGCCACGGCCGACGACGCGGTGCTCCGTCCTGGTCGGGCCTGGCGGTGGGCGCTCGGACGGCGGCGACTCGTCGCCGGAGCCGCGTCGTCCGCGGTGCTGGCGGTGCTCCTGGTGACAGCGGTGGCCCGGGCATGGCACGCCGACGAACCGGTCCTCGTCACGGTGACCGTGGGGCTGTCGGTCGTCGGGCTCGTGGTCGCAGCGCCGCTGCTGCTCGGCTGGGTGTCGCTCGTCGCCGGCGTACCGCGAGCCGAGGCGCTGCGCCGTGCCTGGGGCGCCGGCCGCTCGGTCGTCCGCGGGGGACTGGAGGTGACGGCGACGCCCCGCCGGGCACTCGTCGGAGTCAGCGCACTCGTGCTGGGGGTCGGCGTCGGGATCTGGCTGCTGCTGCGGCTCATGCCGGCTTCGGTGCTCCGCAGCAGCTCGATCCTGGCGTGGTGGTGCGCCATCGGGACCGTTGTCGTGCTGATGGTCGTCGCCGTCGCTGCGCGAGGAGCCGCGGTACGGGGTGAGCGGGGGCGGCTCCGGCCGCCGGTGCTCTCCCCGGAGACCGCCGACCGACGGCCAGGACGCACGGGCGTCGCAGCGTTCGAGGTGCTGCTCGTGCCGGCGTTGGCGTTCGCCGGGGTCGTCTCGAGCAACCCAGCCGGTCTGGTGCAGTACACCGTGGCGTCGGTCGACGAGGGCTCGTTGGAGCAGGCGGACGTCGCGGACGTCACGGGCAGGACGGTCGTCTCGAGCATCGACCACGGGCCCCCGACCGTCGTGCGCGCGTGCCGGGCGGCGTCGTGCGGAACGGCGTTCGCGGTGTCCAGGCCATCGCTCGGGTCCGCGATCGGCGCTGCGGGTGACGGCGGCCTGCTCACCGCGCACTGGACGGTGCGCTCCGCGGGGGACACTGCACGGCGGTACGAGCTCGACGTCGTGCACTCTCGGCCGGATCAACTCGAGCCGGAACCCGGACCGAGAGCCAGCTGGTGGCCGACGGGGAGGCGCGCGAAGTCGATGCCCCTCGAGACCGCCGCCGCCGACGAGCTCCCGGCGGGGCGACGGACGACAGTCGCGGCCATCGACGTCGCCGACCTCGACCAGAGCAGTTACGGGGTGACCGCCGTGGCCATCGCCGCTCGGGGAGACTGGCCCGTGGTGGTCGGGATCGCACGGGGTGGCGAACGGGACGCTCGGTCGCACCTGTTCACCGTGTTCTGCGGCGAGCCGTCGTGCGTGCGCCACACGGTCCGTGAGGAGGCGCTCGCCTGGATCCCGCCGTTCGACGACCACGCGCTGGACGCCGCGGTGATGAGCGACGGGACGGCCGCGGCGGTGCTGCGGTCGAGGACGGATCCGCGGTTGCCGGAGCTCTCCCCGCTCCGGCTGGTCTCGTCGCACCCTGACCGAGGTCGGACGACCGTCCGCGACGTCGCGAGCGCACTCCCGCCCGGGGAGTCCACGGAGTGGTACCGGGACGACACCGATGCCCGGGTGGCCGCCGGCAGCGACGGGAACCCGGTCGTGCTCGCCCGGTCGAGCGGAACCGCGGCGTACCGGATGACGTTCTGTGCCGATGTGCCGTGCTCGTCCTCGTCCTCGACGCACCGGGACGTCGCTGCGCAGGCGACGGCGGACGTGCCGACGGCGTTCGTCATCGATCGTTCAGGTCGCCCGCTCCTCGCCGTCCGGGACGACCGGCGGGGCACCGTGGGGCTGGTGTCCTGCCGTGACGCCCGATGCGTCGAGCACGACCAGACGACCATCGCCCGGTCAGCTCGTCCGGGAACGATCCAGGAAGGCGGCGGCGCGCTGGCCATGCGACTCACCGCAGACGGCCTCCCGATGCTGGCAGTCGCCGCCGTGCCGGCCGAGCGGGACTCCCGCGAGGAGACACAAGGGTTCGTGATCCGCTGCGACCGGGCTCGATGTGGTGCGCCGTGACCGTGCCGCCGCCGGAACACGGACGACGACCCTCGGCAGCGGCCTGGCCGATCTGGATCGTGTTCGCAGCGCTCCTGATCCCGGGGGTCGTCGGGGTGTGGTGCTCGGGCGTCCTCGCGGAGGCCGACCAACGCCTGGCAGCGCGCGAACGCGGAGCTGCCGGCCGGAGCGAGGTCGTCGTCGGTGCGCTCGTCGACGCGGACACGACGTCCGGCATGCCGCGGTCGACACCGATCTACCTCCTCCGTGTCCCTGCCGCGCCCGGGGAGTCCGAGCAGGTCCTCCGCGCCACCGGCCCGTCGTCGTGGGGCTTTCCGCCGTCGTCGGACCATCCGTCGCGTCGAGCGTTCCTGGTCATCGTCGACCATGGCGGAGCGAGGGTGATCGCCGACGGCCCCGTCGGCACCGTCCGTGCCCCGACCGCCGAGTCGGCGGCCCGTGCCGAAGCCGCGGCGCGGAGCAGCGCGGTCGTGGCCGTCGCGAGCCGGATCGTCGTGCCGGTCGTGCTCGTGAGCCTCCTCACGGTGGCGATCGTCCGTACCGCGCGCCGAGTGGTTGCGCGTCGGACCGTGCAGCGGCGTCGAACCGCCGAGCTCCGGGCCCGATGGGGTCCACCCCGCGGAGACTGAGTCCGCCACGTCCTGTCCGCAGCGACGGAGATCGCCACGTCCGGCCCGCAGCGACTGAGAGCGCCACGTCCTGCCCGCAGCGACGGAGATCGCCACGTCCGGCCCGCAGCGACGGAGATCACCGCGTTCCCGGCCGGGCCTCGGCTGCCACTAACTCGTCCGCTGCAGCTCCCCACCCGTGCGGGTCGTCACCCGGCGGCACGAGTGCAAGCGCGTACCAGAGCACCTGGATCCGCCACCAGGCCAGCTCCGCCTCGGTCAGCCCACGCACCGTCTGGTACCCCTCGAGGAGCGCTCCGTGCACCGCGGTGGACACCGGTGCCCACTCACGGAACATCGTGCCGAGCAGCACGGCCGACCGCGCGAGTTCGCCCACCGTGCTGTCGACCCGGATCTCCTCGAGGTCGAGGACACCGGTGACCTCGTCGCCCGCCATGAGCACGTTCGCCGCCCGGAAGTCCCCGTGCACGACCTGCCGCTCGTCCGGCTCCGGTGGTGCGGCGTCGAGGAGGTCCTGCAGCACGGTGCGGGCACGCGGTGTCAGGGAGGCCGGGTCGGTGGCGATCCACGCGGCGATCTGCGAGGACGCGGACGCCGGCCGGCCGAGCGTGGCCTCGACGTGGGCCCGCTCCGGCCAGCTGCGCATCGCGGCGTGCAACCGGGCGAGAGCGCTGCCGGCGGAGCGGACCTGGCGGAGGTCGCCGACGTCGAGCCACGTCCCCGACACGACCCGCTGCAGCCCGGCGGACACGCCGTCGTCCTCGACCTGGACCCGGCCGTCGCGTGCCGGGATCGGTGCGGAGACGGGCAGACCGCGCGTGCCGAGCCATGCGGCGAGGGCGGCGACGGACCCGAGGCGCGCGAAGCGTTCCGGCGCGACCGACCACTTCAGCAGGAGGTGCTCGCCCGCGGCGGAACGGACCCACGCCAGCGCGTTGCGGTCGCTCATCACGATGCGGTCGCATGCGGCGACGGCGATGCCCCAGTGCCGCTCGAGCATGCCGGAGACCCACGCGGACGCCGCGTCGAGGTCCGCGAGACCGAACCGGTCACGGAGGACCCCGTCGGGCTCGTCCTGCTCCCAGAGCATCTGCAGCGTCATCGCCGTCCCCCGTCTGCCGAACCGTCGGCGTTCCGAGGGACAGGGTAAGCTCGGTCAGGTCAGTCGGGGGGAGTCGGGAACCATGATCACCAGGGAGCCCAGGGGTGGAGCGCTCGACGCTGCCGAGCTCGCGCGCCGCCTCAACCTGCTGCTCGACTTCGAGGAGTCCCAGCGCGGTGCACCCGTGCCGTTCTCCGCGATCGAGGACCACATCGCAGCCCGCGGCGGCTCGCTCTCGCGTGCGAAGTGGACCTACATGCTCTCGGGCGACGGTCGTCGCAACCGCGACACCGAGCTCCTGCAGCTCCTCGCCGACTTCTTCGAGGTCGACGAGCGCTTCCTGCTCGAGGACAGCGAGATCCCGGAGCGCATCGGCGCGCAGCTCGCCCTCGTCCGCTCGCTCCGCTCGGCGCGGGTCAGCGGCTTCGCTGCCCGCACCTTCCCCGGCGAGCTCTCGCCCGAAGCCCTCCGCCGGATCGCTGCGGTGATCGAGGAGGAGTCGCAGCGCGGGATCCTGCCGTGACGGCCGCACGGATCGAGGCGTTCTGGACCCGCGGCGTCGCCGAGGGCTGGTCGGACGTCGACCAGGCCGTCGCCGCCGCGTCCGAGCTGGTCGGCAAGCCCGTCGTGGTCCGCGAAGAAGCGTTCCTGGCGGCCGAACCCGTCTGCGGCTTCGTCGCGACGCTCGAGCACCAGCACCTCATCATGATCTCGCCGACGCCCTCCCGGACCTTCCGGGCGTTCGTGATCGGCCACGAGCTCGGGCACGTCCTGCACGCGCACCACGAGGCGTCGGCGCAGTCGGCCTACATCCGCGACGTCATCCCGGACCTGCCGGAGTACAAGGTCGAGCGTGCGATGGCCCGTGGCCTGTTCGAGAACGCCTACGAGCGCGAGGCCGAGCTCTTCGCGGACCGGCTCGCGCAGCTCATCCGCGACCACCGCACCCGGCCGAGCGCGTTCCGCGGGGTCTTCGGGTGACCGGGAGCGCCCGGTGATCCTGTCCGTCGTCCAGGCCGTCCTGCTCGTCGTCGGCGCCGTCGCGCTGTTCGTGCTGCAGCGGGGACAGGACCGCACGCTCGCCGTGACGTTCCTGTTCTTCTGCGCGACGATCGTCACGAACGTCGACCCGCTCTACCGGTGGCTCGACCCCCTGGCCGGCGGGGTGAACGTCGTGACGGTGGTGAGTGACTGCCTGATGATCGCCGGGACGAGCACGCTGCTCTGGGGCGTCGCGAAGGCCGTCGGCGCTGCGAGTGTGTGGCTGCGGAACGCCATCGTCATCGCCTGCACCGTTGTCGGCATCGTGGTCGTCGCGGCGTTCGTCGTGCTCGACAAACCGGCCACCACGACGACGTTCATGCTCGTCGCCGGCGACCAGCCGGCCGCAGCGGTCTACTCGATCGCGCAGACGGTCTACCTCGGGGTCGCGCTCGGGGCCACCGGACTCATCTGCGTGCTCCGCGTGCGGGAGGCCCGGACCCGCACCGACCTCGTCGGCCTCTGGGTGCTCGTCCTCGGTGGGGTGCTCGGCGTCGTCCGGATGGTCGTCGTCGTGGTGATGGACCTCGCGCACGTGCTCGGACACGTCGACGTGACGCACGCGCTCGCGCTGCCCTACGACGTGACGACACCGGGGGCGGTGCTCTGCGTGGCGTCCGGGATGCTGCTGCTCGTGATCGGTCACCGGATCGCCCGGGCACGGCGCTCCCGCGCGGTCGTCCAGGCGATCCGGGCGATCCAGCCCCTGCACGCGCGGATGGGCACCGACAACGAGTACCCGGCGACGACGGACCCCGCGACGCTGCTGAGCCGGCTCATCGTCGAGGTGAACGACGGTGTCCGCAGTGCACGCTCGACCCTGGACGACGAGGAGCGAGCCGTCCTCGCCCGCGCGGAGGCCGCGCTCGATGTCGGCTGACCGTCGGCGCGGGGGAGTTCCGGCCGTGCGGGCGGCGGCAGCGCTGGGCGTCACGGCGCTGGCGCTGACCGGCGCGGGTGTCGCGGTGTCGTCGTATGTTGCGCGGCGCGCAGCGGCGCTGGTCGAGTCGCCCGCGTTCGACGCGGACCCCGGCCTCGAACGGGTCACGCTGCCGGCCTCGGACCTCCCCGGTTGGGTCGGGTCCGCCGGCGGTGCGGGGGACCGCTGGGCGTTGTTCCTCCCCGGCCTCGGGTCCCACCCGCTCCGGCACCAGGACCTCGCGTCGACGTTCCGGGAGCGCGGGTGGACCTGCCTGTTCGCCGCGCACTCGGCGCGGTGGCCGGCCCGGCGACACGCGTTCGGTGTGCCCGAGTCCACCGAGGCGGTCGCGTGGATCCGGTACGCGGCTGCGCACGGTGCGCGCGAGGTCGTGCTGCTCGGCTGGTCCTTCGGCGCGGCGCTCTGGCTCCGTGCGCTGACGGAGCCGCTCCCCGTGCGCGTCCGTGCGGTCGTGCTCACCGGTCCGCTCGTCGACTGGTCCGACACGATCGCGCACGGTGCCGGCTCCGGGTTCCTCGGCAGGGCTCTCGCACGCGGCGCCGCGACGGTCCTCGCGCTCCCCGTGCTCGCCCGCATCGCCGGGCAGCGTGCCACCCGGTCTCTCCGGCCCGCGTCGGCCCCACTGTCGGCACCGCCCCTGGTCGTCGTGCACAGTGCCGACGACCGGACCGTGCCGCTCGCCACCTCGCGTCGTCTCGTCGCGGACTGGCCTGCCGACGCGCGGCTGTACGTGGTCCACGGTGCCCGCCACGGCGCCGAACGCGACGTCGATCCCGCCGGGTGGCTCGACGCGGTCACGCCCGCCGTGTAGGGTCTGTAGCACGTGCTACACATCGTGTGGTGCGGACCGGGTGGGACTCGGCCGCGTTGGGGGCGGCCGAGCTCCACTGCCGGGCGGCCTGGGCAGCGCATCCGGAGCCGTGCAGCCCACGGGTCAGCGCGAGCCCGCCACCGGCCGACACCGGTCGACACCTCGGGCCGCCACCGGCTGACACCGCGTGCCGCCACCGGCTGACACTGCGGGCCCGCCAGCGCGAACCCGGCACCGTTCGCCGTAGGATCGTCCGGTGTCCGTCTTCGCCGCAGTCGTCCTGTTCGTCGGTGCCCTGTTCAACCTGATCGCCTGGCCGCGCTTCTTCCAGCGCGTCGCGAAGGACACCAGGGCGCGGGACGCGTCGGGTCGCCCGACGACGTTCTACCGCGTGCACCTCGTGCTCCTCGTGATCGCCCTCGTCATCACCGCCGCCTCGATCGTGGCGGGCATCCTGCTGCTCGTCTGACCAGGCCACCGCTCGGCCCGCCCTGGACGGCACCCGTGCCGGACGGGAGGCTCGTGGCGGCGCCGACCCGTGCCTCCCGTCCGGCGGTCCGCGGCACCGGGGCTTCAGGTGCGCTTCAGCGCCGTCCAGCAGAATGCGGGACGTGCGCGTGCTGGTGGTCGACGACGAGGTCCGGCTCGCCGACGGTGTCCGCCGTGGCCTCGAGGCGGAAGGGTGGGCGGTGGACGTCGCCCACGACGGCGTCGACGGGCTCTGGCACGCTCGCGAGTTCACCTACGACGTCGTCGTGCTCGACCTGATGCTGCCCGGCATGAGCGGGTGGGCCGTGTGCGAGCAGCTCCGCGCCGATGAGAACTGGACGCCGGTCCTCATGCTCACGGCGAAGGACGGCGACTGGGACCAGGTCGAGGCCCTCGATGCCGGCGCCGACGACTACGTCACCAAGCCGTTCTCGCACCCCGTGCTCGTGGCCCGGCTCCGCGCCCTGGTCCGTCGCGGGGCGCAGGCGCGTCCGAGCACGCTCGTGGTGGGGGACCTCGTCATCGACCCGGCGGCGAGGACGGTCGCCCGCGGTGATGCCCCGCTCGAGCTGACGAGCCGCGAGTTCGCCGTGCTGGAGTTCCTGGCGCGTCGAGCGGGACGGGTCTGCTCGAAGCGCGAGGTGATCGAGAACGTCTGGGACGTCGACTTCGACGGCGACCCCAACATCGTCGAGGTCTACGTCGGGCACCTCCGTCGGAAGCTCGACCGACCGTTCGGGCGGAACTCGATCGAGACGGTCCGAGGCGCCGGGTACCGGTTGGTCGCCGACGATGCCTGAGCGGACTCGGCGGCTGCGGAGCGTCCGCGCGAGGACGACGGCGGCGGCGGTCGTGCTGGTGTCCGCCGCGCTCCTGGTCGGGTCCGCCGCGTTCGTGGTCGTGCTCCGGCTCGTGCTCGTCGACGGCGTGCGGGCGACCGCGGAGAGCGGGCTGGAGCAGGCCTCGGCACGCGTCGAGTCGGACGGCGCGGCGGCGGTGGACGGCTACGACGACGTCCTCGTGCAGGTCATCGACCGGGACGGCCGGGTGGTCGCGCACGGTGACGATGCGGACGCGCCGGCACTCTCCACCGACGACGGGCGTCGGTGGACACGCGACGGGGAGCGGTGGCTGCTCGTCTCGGACGACGTCGACCTGCCGGACGGTACCGAGGCGACGGTCGTGTTCGGTTCGTCGCTGGAGTCCTCCGACACGGCGACCGCTGCGGCGGGGACGCTGCTCGCGCTCGGGGTGCCCGTGCTGGTCGCGCTGATGGGCATCGGGACGTGGATCGTCGTCGGGCGCGCACTGCGGCCCGTCGAGCGCATCCGCGCCGCGGTCGACGCGGTCGGGGGTGACGTCCGCGGATCCCGTGTCGACGTCCCCGACACCGGTGACGAGGTCGCGCGGCTCGCCGCCACGATGAACGGGATGCTGACGCGCCTGGAACGGTCGGCGGCCTCGCAGCGTCGGTTCGTCGCGGACGCCTCCCACGAGCTGCGGTCGCCGATCGCCTCGGCCCGCCAGCACGCGTCGGTCGCGCTCGCGTACCCGGATCGGCTCGCGGCCGGGGAGCTCGCCGAGGTCGTCCTCGCCGAGAACGACCGGCTCGCCGGCCTCGTGGACGGGCTCCTGGTGTTGTCGACGCTCGACGAACGCGGGGTCGTCGGCACGCGTCCGGTCGACCTCGACGACCTGGCGTTCGCCGAGGTCGCCCGGATCCGGGCGGCGGCGGTCGTGGCGGTCGACGGGTCCGCCGTCGGGGCCGCACGGGTGCTCGGCGACGAGCGGATGCTCGCCCGGGTGGTGCGGAACCTCGTCGACAACGCCGTCCGGCACGCCGCGTCCCGCATCGCGATCGGGGTCCGGCAGGAGGCCGCGACCGCGGTGCTCACGGTGGAGGACGACGGCTCCGGCATCCCGGCGAGCGAGCGGGAGCGGGTCTTCGACCGCTTCGTGCGGCTGGACGAGGGCCGGAGCCGTGACGCGGGTGGATCGGGACTCGGGCTCGCGATCGTCCGTGACGTGCTGACGGCGCACGGTGGTTCGGTCGCGGTCGACGACTCGCCGCTCGGAGGCGCACGGTTCGTCGTCCGCATCGCACTCGGCGGGTGATCAGCGGGCTTCAGGTCTGCTTCAGCACCCCCTGGCGAGGCTGTGTCCCATGAACAGCACCGACACGTCCCGCATCCGCCGTACCGCCGTCTCCGCCGCCGTCCTGATCGTCGGCGCACTCACCGTGGCGGGGTGTTCGGGAGGACCCGATGCTGCCGGACCCGGCTCCGCTGCGTCCGGGACCGCCGTGCCGACGACGGACGCGACGACCGCCGCGGCCACGAACGACGCACTCCGCGCCGCCGCCGCGACCGCCCGTGACGCGGTCGGGTCGGGAACGGTCGTCGCCGTCGAGCAGGAGCAGGGCGGGGCAGCGTGGGAGGTGCTGGTCGTGACGGCCGACCAGGTCGAGCACGAGGTCCACACGAACGCCGCGGGCTCGGCGACCACGGGCACTCCGGTGACGGACGGCACGGACGTCGATGACCGTGCCGAGCACCAGCGGTTCGTGGACGCGGCGGCGATCGACGTCGACGAGGCCGTGGGGCGGCTGCACGACGTCGTGGCGGGGTCGGTCACCGAGCTCGGACTCGACGACCACGCCGGCACGGTCGTCTGGGAGGGGGACGTCCGTGACGCCGCCGGGACGAAGCACAGCGTGCGGATCGACGCCGGGTCGGGCGACGTCGTGACGAACGTCGTCGACACCGACGACTGATCAGGGGAGCCGGAGCCCCGCGATCAGGACGTCGAGCAGGCGTCCGGCCTGGCCGGGGTCGTCGGCGTCGCGCGTCGACAGCAGGACCCCGACCAGCGCGGCCGTGACGTCGTCGGCGGCGACGCCGGCCCGCAGCGTGCCGTCGGCGCGTCCGGCGTCGAGGAACCGCGCCACCACGGCGTTCACCCGTTCCCGGGTGTGCGCGGTCTCCGCCGCCCCCCGGATCGCACCGACCCGGACGGTCTCGGCCATGCCGTGCTTCGTCGCGACGAATGCGGCGTAGTGGTCGGCGAAGGCCCGCAGTGCTCGGTCGGCTGGTTGCGCCGCGAGGAGCTCGTCGACCGTGTCGAGGACCGTGTCGAGCTCGACGGCGTACACCGCGGCGACGAGGTCCTGCCGCGTCGGGAACGCGCGGTAGAGCGTCCCGATCCCGACCCCGGCCGCGCGGGCGATCGCCTCGAGCGAGGCGTCCTCGCCCGTGGTGGTGAAGGCTGCTCGGGCCGCTCGGACGAGCGCCTCCCGATTCCGGGCGGCATCCGCCCGTGGGCGGCGTGGCGTGGTGGGGGTGGACAAAGCGGAGGTTCCTCCGGTTATGCTGAGCAGGTGCGGAGGTCCCTCCGCTTCGGCTCGACCCTACCGGAGGACCCCATGACGACCACCCTCGACGCCGGACGACTCGGCAGCCGCGACGTCGCCCGCATCGGCTACGGCGCGATGGCACTGGAGCGGTTCGAGCACGACCGCGTGGCAGGGGTGCGACTGCTCCACCGTGCTGCCGAGCTCGGCGTCGACCACGTCGACACCGCCGACTTCTACGGGGACGGCGTCGCGAACGACCTGATCCGTCAGGCGTTCGGCGACTCCGACGCCGTCACGGTCGTCAGCAAGGTCGGCGCCGTCCGCGTCGACGCGCCGGTGCCCCTCGTGCTCGCGCAGCGGCCCGAGGAGCTCCGGGCACAGGTGCACGCCAACCTGGTCAGCCTCGGCCGTGACCGCATCGACGTCGTCAACCTCCGCCGTGCCGACGCCGGGCCGGGTCTCCGCGCGGAGGGGGACCAGGTCGTCGACCTCGACGACCAGCTCGCCGCGATGGTTGCGCTCCGCGACGAGGGGCTCATCGGCGGCATCGGGCTCAGCGCGGTCACGGCGGACGTCCTCCGGCGTGCCCTGCCCGCCGGGATCGTCTGCGTGCAGAACGCGTACTCGCTCGTCTCCCGTGCGTCCGAGGACCTGCTGCGGGTCTGCGTGGCCGAGGGCGTCGCCTGGGTGCCGTTCTTCCCCCTCGGCGGAGCGTTCCCGGGTTCGGCGAAGGTCGGCACGGACCCGGCGGTGCTGCGCATCGCGACGGCGATCGGTGCCACGCCCGCGCAGGTCGGCCTGGCCTGGCTGCTCGGGCACGCGCCGAACGTGCTGCTCATCCCCGGGACGGCGAGCACCGCACACCTCGAGGAGAACGTCGCCGCGGGGGACGTGACGCTCGACGCGACACAGACGGCAGCCCTCGACGCGGTGTGGGAGCAGCGGTGACGCCCGCCGGTCAGCTCGCGGCCGGTGCCGGTTCGCCGAGTGCGCGACGGAGCGCCTGCGCCGCGAGGTGCTCGTCCGACGTGTCGAGCAGGACCCGGTAGGTGTCGTCCGGGGCGAGGAACTCCACGCACACGGCGTCGAAGTCGCACGGCTCGATGCGCCACCCGCGGACCGCGTCCATCGGGACCGTCGTCAGGGCGTCCCGCTCGTAGCTCGTCTCGGCGTGCACCCGGTCGGCGTAGACGCGCACACGGCCGAAGCTGCCGCGCCAGGAGAGCTGGAGGTCGAGTCGGGGAGATGCAGTGAGGTCCGGCACCCGCTGATGCTACCGACGGGTGCCGGACCTCTCGACGTCACCGGGACGTCCGGTCGCGCGATCTGGACAGGATCAGCGGTGGTCGTCCTCGTCACCGGGGCGTCGGACCTGCTTCGCCGGGTCGCGACCCGTGATCGGGTAGGGGCCGGTGACGCCCTCGCGGAGCGAGGCGATGCGGAGGATGCGGTCACGCTGCAGGAACCAGCCGACGACGAGGAGCGGGATGACGATCACGAGGGACGCGATCGTGTACGTCCCGACGGGGTAGTCGATCGCCATGAGCACGATGACCGACGCGAGGAACGCGAGCGTCAACCACGAGGTCACCGGCGCACCGGGGAGCTTGAACGTCGGCTCCTTCGCCAGCCCCTGCTTCGCCCAGCTGCGCAGCCGCATCTGGCAGAGGATGATCGTGCCCCACGCCGTGATGATGCCGAGGCTCGCGATGTTCAGGGCGATCTCGAACGCCTGGCTGGGGACGAAGTAGTTGAGCACGACACCGGCGACGGTGAACGCCGCGGTGAGGAGGATGCCGGCGTACGGCACGCCGCCGCGGGTCATCTTCGTCGTCCACTTCGGTGCCGACCCGTTCATGCCCATCGAGTGCAGCGCACGGCCGGTGGAGTACAGCCCGGCGTTCAGCGACGACAGCGCTGCCGTCAGCACGACGAAGTTCATGATCGACCCGACGACGGTACCGACCTGCGGGTTGCCGATCGACGAGAAGAACGTCACGAACGGGCTCTCACCCTCCTTGTACGCCGTGTAGGGGAGCAGGAGCGAGAGCAGGATGATCGAGCCGACGTAGAACACCGCGATGCGGAGGACCACCGAGTTGATCGCCCGCGGGATGACCTTCTCGGTGTTCTGCGTCTCGCCGGACGCCGTGCCGACGAGCTCGATCGCCGCGTAGGCGAAGACGACGCCCTGGACGACGAGCACGGTGGGCAGCAGGCCGTTCGGCAGCAGGCCGCCGTGGTCGGACCAGATCGAGAAGCCCGTCTGCACGGTCTGTCCGCCGGCCTCGACCGGGAACGCCCAGATGAGCCAGATGAGGGCGATGACGAGGAACGCCACGAGGGCGGCGACCTTGATGATCGCGAACCAGAACTCCAGCTCACCGAAGACCTTCACCGCGACCATGTTGGCGGCGAGGACGACGAGCAGCGCGATGAGCGCGAGCAGCCACTGCGGCGCGGCGGTGAACGCCGACCAGTACTTCAGGTAGACGGCGACGGCGGTGGTGTCGACGATCGAGGTCATCGCCCAGTTGAGGAAGTACATCCAGCCGGCGGCGTAGGCGAACTTCTCGCCGTAGAACTCCCGCGCGTAGGAGATGAACGACCCCGACGAGGGGCGGTGCAGCACGAGCTCGCCGAGCGCCCGCAGGATGAAGAACGCGAACACGCCCGCGATCAGGTACACCACGGCGAGGGCCGGTCCGGCGGTGTGCAGTCGCCCACCGGCACCGAGGAAGAGCCCCGTGCCGATCGCACCGCCGATGGCGATCATCTGCAGCTGGCGGGGCTTCAGACCGTGCTGGTACCCCTCCTGCTCGTGCGAGAAGTCGTTGGCGGGGGAGCGTTCCACCCCGGTGTCGTTCTGCGCTGTCATGCGCGACACGCTACAGCCGGCAGCGGATCGGCGTGGCCGACACATGCCGGTGGCTGGCAACCGACCCCGCTCGGTTGGTTGCATGGAGGGATGGACATCCTCATCCGACTCCTCGTCTCGACCGGGTTCGCCCTGCTCCTGACCGCGGTCGCCTCGCTCGTCCTGCACCTCGTCTTCCGCGCGATCGGTCGCCGCGAACGCTGGGCCGTCGCCCTGTCCAGGCGGACCAAGCACCCGACCAGGACGATGCTGCTCGTCGCGTCGCTGTGGGCCGCGTTCGCGTCCTCGGTCCCGCACGCCGAGGCCTACGGCTGGCGCGGCACCGTGTCCCACGTCTTCCTCGTCGCCACGATCGGCGTCGGAACCTGGTTGGCGTGTGCACTCGCGGTCTTCCTCGAGAGCCTCGGGCTGCACAAGTACCGCGTCGACGTGCCCGACAACCGGGTCGCGCGGCGGATCCACACCCAGGTCCTCATCCTGCGCCGCCTCACCGTCGCCGTGCTCGTCATCATCGGCGTCGGTGCGATCCTGCTCACCTTCCCCGGCGTGGAGGCCGCCGGTGCGAGCGTCCTCGCCTCGGCCGGGCTCATCTCGGTGATCGCCGGACTCGCGGCGCAGTCGACCCTCGGCAACGTGTTCGCGGGCATGCAGCTGGCGTTCTCCGGGTCGATCCGGGTGGACGACGTCGTCGTGGTCGAGCAGCAGTGGGGTCGGATCGAGGAGATCACCCTCACCTACGTCGTCGTGCACCTGTGGGACGACCGTCGGTTCGTGCTGCCGTCGACGTACTTCACGTCGACGCCGTTCGAGAACTGGACCAGGACCGGCAGCGAACTGCTCGGCGCGGTCGAGTTCGACCTCGACTGGCGGGTGAGCCCCGCGGACATGCGCGCCGAGCTCGACCGGATCCTCGCCACGTCGACGATCTGGGACCAGCGCGTGAAGGTCCTGCAGGTGACGGACGCCGTCTCCGGCCTGGTCCGGGTCCGGATCCTGGTGAGCGCGCCGGACGCCGGCGGCCTGTTCGACCTGCGGTGTTACGTGCGGGAGGAGATGGTCGAGTGGATCCAGCGCACGCATCCCGACGCACTGCCCATCCAGCGCGTGCAGCTCTCGGAGCCGAACGCCCCGACGCCCCGGCGGCCGCGTTCCGCGGAGGAGGACTCCTCGTTGTTCCGCGAGGGCGACGAGCGCTCCGCGCTCTTCACGGGGCCGATGCAGACGGCGCACGTCCCGCGGTCCGAGCAGTAGGCGGTCTCGAGACCGCCGACGCGGACACCAGCGGTCAGACCGCAGACGGGAGGCCCGGTGCCAGCTGGCACCGGGCCTCCCGTCTGCATGATGGTCCGCCCAGCTCACGGCTGCCGCGCGCGGACGGCGCGGTCGTCCTCGACGACCGTCCCGATCGCGACGATCGTCGTGGCCAGCCACGCAACCCACGTCAGGGCGAGGCGCCAGTCGCGCGGCCCCCGCCTGGTGGTCTGCAGCACGCTGTAGCCGCTGAAGACCGAACTCCACACCGCACCGTTGAACAAGAACTTGCGCACGGTTTCCTCCTGTCGTCGTCTCCGCCCACGCTACTGGTCTGTACATTGGAGCGCCGCTCGTTGCGGTCGCTCACGGAGGAGTTGCTGTGCGTCAAGCCGTCATCGGTGCAGTGCTGTTGGTCGTCGGCGCCGTGTGCGTCGCGCTCGGACTGCTGCCGGTCCCCGACCTCGCCGAGCTCGCCGGCCGCGTCGTCCCGGTGCTCGGATTCGTCCTGGGGCTCACGATCGTGTCCGAGCTCGCGGCCGACGCCGGGGTCTTCGACCGGCTCGCCGACGTCGCCGCACGGGTCGGCGGTGGACGGACGATCGGGCTCTGGGGCGCCGTCGTGGTGCTCGCCGTGCTCTGCACCGTGTTCCTGTCCATCGACACCACCGCGGTGCTCCTCACCCCGATCGTGATCGCGCTCGCGCGTCGCGTCGGCCTGCCGCCCATGCCGTTCGCGCTCACCACGGTGTGGCTGGCGAACACGGCGTCCCTGCTCCTGCCGGTGTCGAACCTCACCAACCTGCTCGCCGTCGACCGGATCGGGCTCGACGGGCCGCTGCCCTTCGCCGGCCTGATGGTGTGGGCGGCGCTCGCGGGCGTCGTGGTCCCGTGCGCCGTGCTGCTCGTGGTGTTCCGCGGCAAGCTCTTCGGCCGGTACACCCCGGTGGCAATCCGGAAGCCCGCCGACCCGGTGTTCTTCGGCGCCGCCTCGGTCGTGCTCGTCGCGCTCGTCATCGCGCTCACCGCCGGCGTCACCGTGTGGATCGCCGCGCTCGCGGCAGCCCTCGTGCTCGTCGTGGTCGCGGCGTTCCGGGCTCCCGGCGAGCTCCGACCCTCGCGTGTGCCGTGGTCGACGCTGGTGTTCGCGGCCGGGCTCTTCGTCGTCGTCGAGACCCTGCACACCACCGGTGTGACCGACCCGGTGGTGCACGCGCTCTCCGGCGGAACCGGCACCGGGTCGCTGCTGCTGCTCGGCGGTGCCGGCGCGGTGGCCGCGAACGTGATGGACAACCTGCCCGCCTACCTCGTGCTCGAGCCGGCGGCGGGGCACGAGGCCCTCCGCTACGCGGCGCTGCTCGTCGGCGTCAACGCCGGGTGCCTGATCACCCCGTGGGCCTCCCTCGCGACGCTGCTCTGGCACGCGCGGCTGTCCGCCGAGGGCATCCACCTGTCGTGGGGGCGCTACATGGCGCTCGGCTGCGTCGTGGCACCGCTCACGGTGGTCGCCGCCGTCCTCGCGCTCCGGCTGTAGCCCGGCGTCGGGCCCCGGCTACAGCCAGTCGCGACGCTTGAACGACCGGTAGAGCAGCAGCGACGACACGACGATGAGCGACACCGAGGCGATCAGACCGCCCCAGTGCCCCTCGCCGGGGAAGGTCACGTTCTGCCCGAAGAACCCCGTGATGGCGGTCGGGATCGCGATGATCGCCGCCCAGCTCGTCACCTTCTTCATGACCGTGTTCTGCCGGTTCGACGCCAGGTTGAGGTTGGTGTCCAGCACGCTCGACACCGCGTCCCGGAGCTGCTCGACGGAGTCCGCGATCGACACCAGGTGGTCCTCGACGTCGCGGAAGTACGGGCGGATGCCGTCGGCGATCGTCTCGGCGTCCCCGTGCAGCAGCGACGCGACGCTGTCCTTCGTCGGGACCACCAGCCGCCGGACGACGCCCAGGGCCTTCCGGAGCGCGAACGACCGGCGTTGGATCTGCTGCTCGCGCGGGTTGCCGCGCTCGAACAGGTCGTCCTCCAGGTCGTCGATGGCCCGCTCGATGTCCTCGACGGCGGTCGACGCGTGGTCGACGACCGTGTCGAGCAGGCCCCAGACCAGCCAGGGCACCCCGTGGTCGGCCTGGTCGGCGTCCGCGTCGAGGCGACGGGCGACCTCGGCGGTGTCGAAGTCCGCCCCGTGGATCGTCACGAGGGCGCGCTCCGTGACGAAGGCCTTCACCTCGTGCGTGACGAGCGTGCCCGAGGCGTCGCGGCCTCCGACGTCGTAGACCACGAGGAAGAGGCTCTCGCGGTAGCGGTCGAGCTTCGGACGCTGTCCCGGCTCCAGCGCGTCCTCGACCGCGAGCGCGTGGATGCCGAGTTCCTCCTCGACGTGCTCCAGGTCCGACGCCTCGGGGTCGGTGTAGTCGATCCAGAGGAAGGTGTCCTCGTCGGCGACCAGGTCGGAGATCTGCTCGACGGGGAAGTCCCGCTCGGCTGCCGATCCGTTGCGCCACGAGCGAGTGCTGACCATGCCGGTCAGCCTAGTGACGCACGGACTGCGCGCCCGCCGGGACGGACCCGGCCGGGCGCGCAGTCCGTACAGGGAGCGTCAGTACGCCGAGACCAGCTTCCCGTCGCGCACCTCGAGGTACTCGTGCACGTCGAACGTGTCCTCCTGGTGCCCGCTGTCCCCGAAGAACGACGTGTAGTCGTACCCGATCACCCCGTCGGACGTGCTCGTCACCCGGATGCTGCCGGAACCGGACGCCTCGACGGCGAGCTTCGGCATCGTCGTCACCTGGTAGTGGACGGGGCCGTCGGCGTCGTACGGGCCGTACCAGGGGCAGCCGCTCAGCGCGTCGACGTCGGTCTTCGCGGCGCACGTGGTGATCTGGTCCGTGACGAACGCCTCCGCGTCCTTCGTGAGCTGGTCCGTGGCCTTCGGGGCGAAGTCGACGTACGGGCTCGCCGAACCGCCGACGGCGACGGTCTTCGTCCCGCCGGTGAAGTACTTCGTCCCGCCCACCTCGACCCGGTAGGTGCCCGGGTAGGCCATCGACCGGAAGGTGCCGTCCTCGATCTTGCCGACGCGCTCGCCGCCGACCGAGACGGGGGCGCCCTCGAGGGTGTCCGCTGCGGTGATCGACACCTCCTGGGCCAGCGGCGTCGTCACGCGCCACTCGTCGTGCACCAGCCAGGTCGTCCCGGTGCGACGGAGTTCGACCTGCCCCGACCGGTTCTTGCCACCCTGCCGGTAGCTCACGGTGGCCACCGCGCGGTCGCCGGTCGTCGTGACCCGTCCCACGCGCACGTCGGTCGGACGGTCGGTCGCGCTCTTCAGCACGGCGGCGTCGAGCATCCGCGCCGCGCCGGACACCTCGCTCATCCGGTCGGCGGTGCCCGCGTCGCCGTGGGCGATCGCGTCGACGTAGCTGCGCACGGTCGGAGCCGGTCCCCAGACGTTCGTCCGGAGCACGCCGGCCGTCACGGCGCCGGCGATGAGCACGACGACCACGGCCCCGCCGGCGACGAGCGACCGCACCAGGACCTTCTTCGCACGCGGCGACATCGGCGCGGCCGGGGTCGCCGCACCCGCACCGATGAACGGTGCCGTCGCACCCGGTCCGACGAACGGCCCGGTGCTGCCGGCCGACGGCGCGGTCCCGTGCGGCGTGCCGTCGGGCACGACGCCGTCGACGCTGCTCCAGGACGCCGGCACGCCGGTCGTCGGCTGGTCGACCGTCCCGGCCGCAGGCTGCTCGGCAGCGTCGGACACCGGCGCGGCGGCGCCGGACACGGGCCCTGCCACGCCGGACGCCGGCCCGGCAGGGCCGGGCACGGGCCCGGCCGCACCGGGCACCGGGCCGACCGCGCCGGGCACCGGCCAGCCGGACGCCGCGGGCTGCGGGTCCGCTCCGACGAACCGCGACGTCACGATGAGCACCCGGGGCGCGACGCGGGGGAGCACCACGGGGGCGAGGTACCGCGCGACCGCCTCGATCGCTGCACCCCAGGCGGCGAACACGACCGGCGTCCAGGGGGCCACGCCCATCGACCCCGCGCCGCCGACCGTGCTCGAACCGGTGGCCGAGTACGAGAACACCCCCGTGCCGAGCACGAACACGACGAGTCCGACGAGGAGCCACGCCAGCGGGGACACGACCCAGTCGAGCGTCGTCCGGGCACGGTCGTTCCGTCGGACCGCGAGCGCGAACCCGGCGGCGACGGCGGTCACCACGACGAGCAGGACGACGAGCCACAGCCAGCCGGACGACCCGAACACCGACGCGGTCTGGGCGCCGCTGCCGAACCCGGCGACGCCGATGCCGCCGAGGAAGCCGATCGACGCGATCGCGAGGGCGAGGTTCCCGAGCACGAGCGGCAGGGCCGACCCCCACGACGGCTGCACCACGAACGCGATGACGAGCAGTGCGACGACGACGAGGGCGACGACGACCGCGACCTGGCCCACCGCGACACGCACGGTGCCGAGGAGCCGCCCGGCGAGCACGCGCCCGCCCGTCAGCGCCGACGGCCGGGCGAGGAACGCGGAGAGCGCGCCGACGGCGAAGGCCCCGAGGACGCTCCCGATCCCGACGGCGTGCACGGCACCGATGGACACCCCGGACGTCGCCGGGAAGCGGATCGCGAGCACGAGTGCCGCCAGCGTCGTGCAGGCGGTGAGCACCAGCCCGGTGAGCACCGACGTGACGACGAGCTGCGGCAGCCCGGCGGTGCGGGTCCGGATGCGGCGGGTGAGCACGACGGCGATCACGACCTGCGCCGCGAGCACCAGCGCCGGCACGACGCCGAGCGAGGCGGAGCCCGCGATGCCGAAGAGCGGGACCGACCCGGACAGGTGGAGCCGACCGAAGTCGGCGAGGGCGACGAGCTGCGCGGGGGCACCGAGCAGCACGCTGATGCCCGAGAGCAGGGCCTGCGGATCCGGTGCCGGGGTCGCCGAGCCGGTGTCCGGCAGGGACCCGCCGCCGAACGAGGAGTCGGAGCCGCCGACCGCGAGGACCGCGACGGTCAGCAGCAGGGACAGGCCCGCGACGACGTAGGCTGCGACCCATGCGCCCAGGCCGGCGACGGCGGCGGCGAGCCAGTCGCGACCGCCGATCGAGCGGAGCAGCCGCCCGAGGGCGTCGGGTTCTCGTGGCGGGACGGACGGGGTGGTGCTCACGGCGGGAGTCCTCTCCGGCCGGGCGGTCGTGCGCAGGCCCCTCCCGCGCACCGTGTCCCCCCGACACGGGATGCAGCGTACCGGAACCGGGGCCGTCGGGACCGCCCGACGGTGCGCTGGTACCGTCGGTGCCGTGTCAACACCCCGTGGTTCCTCCGCCAAGTACTCCTTCGTCGTCGCCTCGAACCGTCTGCCCGTCGACCGCGTGGTGGACGAGGACGGCAACGAGGGCTGGCGGCACTCGCCGGGTGGACTGGTCACGGCGCTCGAGCCCGTGATGCGCGCGAACGACGGTGCCTGGGTCGGCTGGGTGGGGCAGCCGGACGTCGAGGTCGACCCCTTCGACAACGAGGGCATCCACATCGTGCCGGTGCCGCTCAGCACGAGCGAGGTCGAGGAGTACTACGAGGGCTTCAGCAACGACACCCTGTGGCCGCTGTACCACGACGTCATCGAGCACCCGAGCTACCACCGCGACTGGTGGAACTCCTACAAGGGCGTGAACCGGCGCTTCGCCGAGCAGATCGCCGCGATCGTCGAGCAGGACGGCATCGTGTGGGTGCAGGACTACCAGCTCCAGCTCGTGCCGGCCCTGCTCCGCGAGCTCCGTCCCGACCTGACGATCGGCTTCTTCAACCACATCCCCTTCCCGCCGGTCGGCATCTACGCCCAGCTGCCGTGGCGCGCGCAGATCCTGGACGGCCTGCTCGGCGCCGACGTCATCGGCTTCCAGCGCCACGACGACGCGAGCGACTTCCTCCGCGCGGTCCGACACATCAAGGGCTACACGACCAAAGGCACGATGATCGACGTCCCGGTGGACGACCCGGACGCACCGCGGAGCCGCAAGGGCATCACGGTCCGCCACGTCGAGGCCCGGCACTTCCCGATCTCGATCGACGCCGAGAGCTTCGAGGAGATCGCCCGCCGTCCGGAGGTGCAGGAGCGTGCCCGCGAGATCCGCGAGGGCCTCGGCAACCCGAAGACGGTGCTGCTCGGCGTCGACCGCCTCGACTACACCAAGGGCATCCGCCACCGGATCAAGGCGTTCGGCGAACTCGTGCAGGACGGCCGCATCGCGGTCGAGGACGCCACGCTCGTCCAGGTGGCCAGCCCGAGCCGCGAGCGCGTCGACACGTACAAGACCCTGCGTGACGAGATCGAGCTGAGCGTCGGACGGCTGAACGGCGACCTCGGCACCATCGGGCACCAGCCGATCTCCTACCTGCACCACGGCTACCCGCGTGAGGAGATGGTGGCGCTCTACCTGGCCGCGGACATCATGCTCGTGACCGCGCTCCGCGACGGCATGAACCTCGTCGCCAAGGAGTACGTCGCGACCCGGTTCGACAACGACGGCGTGCTCATCCTGTCCGAGTTCGCCGGCGCCGCCGACGAGCTCAAGCAGGCCGTGATCATCAACCCGCACGACATCGGCGCCCTGAAGGACTCGATCCAGCGTGCGATCGAGATGCCGGCGCGCGAGCGGTCGACGCGGATGCGCGCGCTCCGCAAGCGGGTGCGGGACAACGACGTGGCGCGCTGGTCGCGCTCGTTCCTCGAGGCGCTCGACCGGCACGCACCCCGCGCTGCGCGGATCGACCCGTCCGCCACGGACCCGGCGGACCGGCATCGCGAGGCACAGACCGACTCGATGTCGATCTTCGATCAGGACGCGCAGACCGCGCGTGCCGCCGAGGACACCCGGGAGGCCCGTGATGCGTGACGACGCGACGCACGTCGACGAGACGGCGACTCCAGGGCTCGACGAGGCGCTCCAGCGCCTCGCGACCGCCGACACGCTGGTGGTCGCGCTGGACTTCGACGGCACGCTCGCGCCGTTCGCCGACGACCCCGGCCACGTCGGCGCCCTGCCGGGGAGCTGGGCCGCGGTCCTGACGCTGCAGCGGGCGAAGGGCACCGAGGTCGCCCTCGTGTCCGGTCGCCCGCTCGACTCCCTCGCGGCGGTCTCGCACGCGCCGGACGGGATGGCGCTGATCGGGTCGCACGGCGTGGAGTGGCGCGTCGACGGTCACGACCAGGACGCCCTGTCGGCGGACGAGCAGGAGCGCGTCGCGCGGGTCGGCGCCGCGCTCGACGCCGTGGGGGAGCGGTTCCCCGGCGTCGTCATCGAGCACAAGCCCGCCGGCCACGGCGTGCACACCCGTCGGGTGAGCGCCGAGGTCGCGGCCGAGGCGAACGCCGCCGCGAGCGCTGCGGCGCACGACGCCGACGCGGACGTGCTCGAGCGCGGCGGCAAGGACATCCTGGAGTTCGCCGTCCGGCACGTGACCAAGGGCGACGCGATCGACCGGCTGCGCGAACTGCGCGGCGCGGACGCCGTGTTCTTCGCCGGCGACGACGTCACCGACGAGGACGCCTTCCGGGTGCTCGGCGACGGTGACGTCGGCGTGAAGGTGGGGGAGGGCGAGACCATGGCCCGCCATCGCGTGGCCGACCCGGCGGCCCTCACCGACGTCCTGAAGCAGCTCGCACGGGCGCGGTTTGCTCGGTGAATCGCGCCAGCGATTCGCGACGCGCCCCGCAGGAGCCTGCGACGGAGGTTGCGTCAAGCGACGCGCTGACGGAGCCGAGCCGCGCCTCCCGTCCGGAACATGCGCATGCATGGAGGTGCACGACTGGTATCCCAATCGGTCCTAGACTCGCTCCATGCCTGACATCGACGTGAAGCCGCGCAGCCGAGTCGTCACCGACGGGATCGAAGCAACCACCTCGCGTGGCATGCTGCGGGCCGTCGGGATGGGGGACGAGGACTGGGAGAAGCCGCAGATCGGCATCGCCTCCTCGTGGAACGAGATCACCCCCTGCAACCTGAGCCTCGACCGGCTCGCCCAGGGCGCCAAGGAGGGCGTCCACGGCGGCGGCGGGTACCCGCTGCAGTTCGGCACCATCTCCGTCTCCGACGGCATCTCGATGGGCCACGAGGGCATGCACTTCTCCCTCGTCTCGCGTGAGGTCATCGCCGACAGCGTCGAGACCGTCGTCAACGCGGAGCGCCTCGACGGCACCGTGCTGCTCGCCGGCTGCGACAAGTCGCTCCCCGGGATGCTCATGGCCGCGGCCCGCCTCGACCTCGCCAGCGTCTTCCTCTACGCCGGGTCGGTCATGCCGGGCTACGTCAAGCAGGCGGACGGCACCATGAAGGAGGTCACGATCATCGACTCCTTCGAGGGCGTCGGTGCGTGCAAGGCCGGCACCATGAGCGAAGCGGAGCTCAAGGAGATCGAGTGTGCGATCGTCCCGGGCGAGGGTGCCTGCGGCGGGATGTACACCGCGAACACGATGGCGAGCCTGGCCGAGGCCCTCGGCATGTCGCTGCCGGGATCGGCCGCCCCGCCGAGCGCCGACCGGCGTCGCGACTACTACGCCCACCGCTCGGGCGAGGCCGTCGTGAACATGCTCCGCCTCGGCATCACCGCGCGCCAGATCCTCACGAAAGAGGCGTTCGAGAACGCGATCACCGTGCTCATGGCACTCGGTGGGTCGACGAACGCGGTGCTGCACCTGCTGGCGATCGCGCACGAGGCCGAGGTCGAGCTGGACCTCGACGACTTCAACCGCATCGGCTCGAAGGTCCCGCACCTGGCCGACATGAAGCCCTTCGGCAAGTACGTCATGGTCGACGTCGACCGCAACGGCGGCATCCCGGTCGTCATGAAGGCGCTGCTCGAGGCCGGTCTGCTGCACGGCGACGTCATGACCGTGACGGGCAAGACCCTCGCCGAGAACCTCGCCGAGATCGACCCGCCGGAGCTCGACGGTGAGGTCTTCCGGACCCTCGACAACCCGATCCACGCCACGGGCGGTCTGACCGTCCTGCAGGGGTCCTTCGCCCCCGAGGGCGCGGTCGTGAAGACCGCCGGCTTCGACGCCGAGGTCTTCGAGGGTCCCGCCCGCGTGTTCGACCGCGAGCGTGCCGCGATGGACGCCCTGACCGAGGGTCGGATCCAGAAGGGCGACGTGGTGGTCATCCGCTACGAGGGGCCCAAGGGCGGTCCTGGTATGCGCGAGATGCTCGCGATCACCGCCGCCATCAAGGGTGCTGGCCTCGGCAAGGATGTACTACTCTTGACCGACGGTCGATTCTCAGGCGGCACAACCGGCCTGTGCATCGGCCACATCGCACCGGAGGCAGTGGACGCAGGTCCAGTGGCCTTCGTGCGCGATGGCGACCGCATCCGTGTCGACATCGCGGCTCGTTCGCTCGACCTACTGGTCGAGCCGGCTGAGCTGGAAGCCCGCCGTGCCGGCTGGGCGCCGCTGCCCCCGCGCTACACCCGCGGAGTCCTCGCGAAGTACGCCAAGCTCGTCCAGTCCGCCGCCAAGGGCGCGGTCACGGGCTAGCGTTCGACACCCGCCATCGCCACCTCTCCAGGCAAGGAACCCTGCATGCCCACGGAAGCCACACCGCTGTCCGCGGCCACCGGAGCGCGTCGCACGCCGGAGGTCCTGACCGGCTCGGGAGCCGTCCTGCGGACGCTCGAGCACCTCGGGATCACCGACGTCTTCGGCCTGCCCGGCGGCGCGATCATCCCGTTCTACGACGAGCTCATGGCGTCGAAGACCATCCGCCACATCCTGGTCCGCCACGAGCAGGGCGCCGGCCACGCCGCCGAGGGCTACGCGTCCGCATCGGGCAGGGTCGGGGTCGCGATCGCGACGTCCGGCCCCGGCGCGACGAACCTCGTCACCGCGATCGCCGACGCCTACATGGACTCGGTTCCGTTCATCGCGATCACCGGGCAGGTGTTCTCGACCCTGATGGGCACCGACGCCTTCCAGGAGGCCGACATCGTCGGCATCACGATGCCGATCACGAAGCACTCGTTCCTCGTGACCGACCCGGCCGAGATCCCGGCCACCATCGCCGCCGCGTACCAGATCGCGACGACGGGGCGCCCGGGGCCGGTGCTCGTCGACATCACGAAGGACGCGCAGCAGAACTCGGCGCCGTACGTCTGGCCGCCGAAGATCGACCTGCCCGGCTACCGGCCGGTGACGAAGGCGCACGGCAAGCAGATCACCGCCGCCGCGCAGCTCCTCGCCGAGTCGAGCCGCCCGGTGCTCTACGTCGGTGGCGGGGTCGTCCGCTCCGGCGCGACCGCCGAGCTGCTGGCCTTCGCCGAGGCCACGGGTGCCCCCGTCGTGACGACCCTGATGGCCCGCGGCGCCTTCCCGGACTCACACCGGCAGCACCTCGGCATGCCCGGCATGCACGGCACCGTCCCGGCGGTCCTCGGGCTGCAGGAGAGCGACCTCATCATCGCGCTCGGTGCCCGGTTCGACGACCGCGTGACCGGCAAGGTGGACGAGTTCGCACCGGACGCGAAGGTCGTGCACGTCGACATCGACCCCGCCGAGATCTCGAAGATCCGCTTCGCCGACGTCCCGATCGTGGGCGACGCCCGCGAGGTGCTCGTCGACCTCACCGACGCGTGGGCCGGCGTCCCGACCGACCAGCGCGCGTCGACGGCGTCGTGGTGGAGCCGGCTCGAGCAGATCCGCACGGACTTCCCGCTCGGCTTCGCCCCGCCGCAGGACGGCCTCCTCGCGCCCCAGGCGATCATCGCCCGCATCGGCGAGCTCACCGGCCCGGAGGCGGTCTACGCCTCCGGCGTCGGACAGCACCAGATGTGGTCGGCACAGTTCATCAAGTACGAGCGTCCGCACGCGTGGCTGAACTCCGGCGGTGCGGGCACGATGGGCTACGCCGTCCCCGCCGCGATGGGCGCGAAGGTCGCCGAACCGGACCGCGTGGTCTGGGCGATCGACGGCGACGGCTGCTTCCAGATGACGAACCAGGAACTCGCGACCTGCGTCATCAACGACATCCCGATCAAGGTCGCGATCATCAACAACTCCTCGCTCGGCATGGTGCGGCAGTGGCAGACGCTGTTCTACGACGGCCGGCACTCCTTCACCGACCTCGAGACGGGGCACCAGTCGCGCCGGGTGCCGGACTTCGTCAAGCTCGCCGACGCGTACGGTGCCCTCGGCATCCGCGTCGAGAAGGAGGACGAGGTCGACGCCGCGATCGAACTCGCCCTCGCGACGAACGACCGGCCCGTCGTCATCGACTTCGTGGTCAGCCGCGACTCGATGGTGTGGCCGATGGTGCCGCAGGGCGTGGGCAACTCGTCCGTGCAGTACGCCCGCGAACACGCCCCGAGCTGGGACGCCGAGGACGCCGACCTGACGGGAGACCCCGCATGAGCCACGTCCTCTCCCTCCTCGTCGAGGACAAGCCGGGCCTGCTGACCCGCGTCGCGGGGCTCTTCGCCCGCCGCGGGTTCAACATCGAGTCGCTCGCCGTGGGCAACACCGAGGTCGCGGGCCTGTCCCGCATCACGGTCGTCGTCGACGTCGAGGACCTGCCCCTGGAACAGGTGACCAAGCAGCTCAACAAGCTCGTCAACGTCATCAAGATCGTCGAACTCGACTTCTCGCAGTCGGTCCAGCGCGAGCACATGCTCGTGAAGGTCCGTGTCGACAACCAGACGCGCTCGGCCGTGCTCGAAGCAGTGAACCTGTTCCGCGCCCAGGTCGTCGACGTCGCGAACGACTCGCTCATCGTCGAGGTGACCGGCGACCCCGGCAAGATCCAGGCGATCCTCCGCGTGCTCGAGCCCTACGGCATCAAGGAGCTCGCCCGTGCGGGCCTGCTCGGCATGGGCCGCGGACCGAAGAGCATCACCGACCGGGTGCGCTGAGCGCCGCCCGCCGAACGAACCACCAACAAGGAGATCACGCACCGTGACTGACATCGTGTACGACGCCGACGCCGACCTCAGCCTCATCCAGGGCAAGAAGGTCGCGGTCATCGGCTACGGCTCGCAGGGCCACGCCCACGCCCTGAACCTCCGCGACTCCGGCGTCGAGGTCAAGATCGGCCTCAAGGAGGGCTCGAAGAGCCGCCAGAAGGCCGAAGAGGCCGGCTTCGAGGTCCACACCCCCGCCGAGGCGACCAAGTGGGCTGACGTCGTCGTCATCCTCGCGCCGGACCAGGTGCAGCGGATCGTCTACAAGGACGACATCGAGCCGAACCTCAAGCAGGGCGCGACCCTCGTCTTCGGCCACGGGTTCAACATCCGCTACGGCTACATCGAGGCTCCGGAGGGCGTCGACGTGTCGCTCGTCGCGCCGAAGGGCCCCGGTCACACCGTGCGCCGCGAGTACGAGGCCGGCCGTGGCGTCCCGGTGATCGTCGCCGTCGAGGTGGACGCCTCCGGGAACGCCTGGGACGTCGCGTGGTCCTACGCGAAGGCCATCGGCGGCCTCCGCTCCGGCGGCATCAAGACCACCTTCACCGAGGAGACCGAGACCGACCTGTTCGGTGAGCAGGCCGTCCTCTGCGGTGGTACCTCCCAGCTCATCCAGTACGGCTTCGAGACCCTCGTCGAGGCGGGCTACCAGCCGCAGATCGCCTACTTCGAGGTGCTCCACGAGCTCAAGCTGATCGTCGACCTCATCTGGGAGGGCGGCCTCACCAAGCAGCGCTGGTCGATCTCCGACACCGCCGAGTTCGGCGACTACGTCTCCGGCCCGCGCGTGATCTCGCCCGAGGTCAAGGAGAACATGAAGGCCGTGCTGGCCGACATCCAGGACGGCACGTTCGCGAAGCGCTTCATCGACGACCAGGACGCCGGCGCCCCGGAGTTCACGGCCCTGCGCGAGAAGGGCGAGGGGCACCCGATCGAGGCCACCGGTCGCGAGCTCCGCAAGCTGTTCGCGTGGAAGCAGTCCGACTCCGACTACGTCGACGGTTCGGCGGCGCGGTAGTCTTCCCGAGACCACTCGACGACGAGGCGGCGGTGCGGACCCCCGTGCCGCCGCCTCTCGATGTGACCCGAACCTCATGCAGCAGCTCTTCAGCACCCCCGACGCCGTGAACCGGCGTCTCCGCGGCGACGCGCCGCGCGCTCCCCGGCAGACGTCGCCCGTGCGGCCTGCGCGGTGGCAGGACCGGACCGAACGACGTGGGATGATCGACGGATGGCGGTGACGAAGCGAGCGGTCCACATCGGCGCCGGCAAGATCGGGCGCGGGTTCGTGGGCCAGTTCCTCGTGGCCAGCGGGTACGAGCTCACCTTCGTCGACGTCGACGAACGTGTCGTGCGCGCCCTCAACGAGAGCGGCCGTTTCGTCGTGCACGAGGTCGGCGAGATGCCCGTCGAGCACCTCGTCCACGGGTTCCGCGCGCTGAACAGCAAGACCGAGCGTGACGCGGTCGTCCGTGCCATCGCCGACGCCGACGTCGTCACCACGGCGGTCGGCGCCAGGACGCTGCCGCTCGTGGCGCCGGTGATCGCCGAGGGGCTCGCCGCCCGCTCGCTCGACCGCGGCGACGTCACGATCGTCGCCTGCGAGAACGCCCTCAACGCGACCGACTCGCTGCACGCGAGCATCCGCCGTGCACCGATCCTCGAGGACCGGGACATCGCCGCGGTGTTCGCGAACTGCGCGATCGACCGCATCGTCCCCGACCAGTCCGGCGTCCTCGGCCAGTCCGGCGGCCTCGACGTCGTACTCGAGCCCTTCTACGAGTGGGTCATCGAGCGCACGCCCTTCGCCACGTCCGACTCCGAGCCGCCGGAGATCGACGGCGTGACGTGGGTCGACGACCTGCAGCCGTTCGTCGAGCGGAAGCTCTACACCGTGAACACCGCCCACGCGACCGCGGCGTACCACGGCTTCGTGCGGGGCATCCGGCTCATCCGCGAGGCCCTCGAGGACACCGCCGTCCGCGCCGAGGTGGACGGCGTCCTCGCGGAGACCACCGCGCTCCTCATCGCCAAGCACGGCTTCGACCCCGCGGAGCACGCGCGGTACGTCGCCGCGAACCTCTCCCGGATCGCCAACCCGCACCTGCCGGACACCACGGCGCGTGTCGGACGGAACCCGCTGCGCAAGCTCGGGCGTCGCGAGCGCTTCGTCGGGCCGGCCGCCCAGCTCGCCGAGCGCGGCTTGCCGGTCGAACACCTCGTCGGTGCGGTCCGTGTCGCCCTGGCGTTCGACGACCAGGACGACCCGGAGTCGATCGAGCTGCACGCCCTGCTGCGGTCCGGTGCCACGGCCCACGCGCTCACCGAGATCCTCACCGGCCTGATGGAGAGCCACCCGCTCTTCCCGGCCGTCCGCGACGTCGTGGCCGAGGTCCTCGAGTCCGAGGCCGCCGACGTCTGAGCGTCGGACCAGGTCGGTGGCCCCGTCCCGCCCGGTAGAATCGACGGCATGACCCCGGCACCTCCCGCACACGACGGCGCTGCGGCGTCCCCGCCGGACGGCGCGCTCGACCACGAGGACGACGCAGCGCTGCAGTGGGGCGACGCCGACGACGCCACCCACGTCGACGCCGCGCACAACCCGGTCCGCGTGAAGGCGCAGCGGGATCGCGACGTCGAGGAGCCGCTCGGCTCGGGCGCGCTCATCGGCATGGGCGTCTTCGGCGGTCTCTACCTGCTCTACACGGTCGCCTGGCTCGTCAGCGCCAGCCTGCTCACGGTCGCCGGCTCCGGCGCCGTCGGCGTGATGAGCGAGCTCATGCGCGTGCTCGCGATCATGGCGCCGGCGTTCTGGTTCGCGGCCACGCTGTGGCTCGGCCAGGGCAGCCGCAACCGGACGAAGTTCACCTGGCTGCTCGTCGGCGCGGTCGTGCTCATCCCGTGGCCGTTCATCATGACCAGGAGCTTCGGGTGAGCGGGGCGGTGACCGAGCGCCCGCGGATCGTCAGCCCGGGCAAGCTGGTCGTCTGGGCCCTCGCCGCCGTGTTCCTGGCATTCGTGACGTGGCAGGCCGTCGGCAACCTGGTCGGTGTCTCGAAGTCGGTGTCCGACTTCAACGCGTTCGTCCGGCAGAACGGCGGCAAGGGCCTCGAGACGGGCACCCCGTGGGTCGCCCTGGTCGTGGACGTGCTCATCGCGCCGGTCGCCTTCGTGGCCGCATGGCTGGTCTCGCGCCGGATGGACGTGGTCCGCACGGTCGTCGTCTTCGTCGCAGCGCTGTGCGCGGTGTCCGCGCTCTGGTTCACCCTGCTGCAGTACGTCTCCTCAACGCTCCGCATCGGTTCCTGAGGCACCACCCACCGGCCAGGAGGCCCGCGGCGGCGCCGCCGCGGGCCTCCCGTCCGGTGGCCAGCAGGCCCACGGCCGCCGCAGCGGTCGTAACGGTCCGCACGCGTCGATACGATGGTGGTACACCACCCGTCTCGTGTGAGGAACAGCAGCTGTGCCGAAGCCGGTCGTCCTGATCGCCGAAGAACTCTCGCCCGCCACGGTCGACGCCCTCGGGCCCGACTTCGAGATCCGGAACGTGGACGGCACCGACCGCCCCGCACTCCTGGCCTCCCTCGCCGACGCGCACGCCGTCCTGGTGCGGTCCGCCACCAGGATCGACGCCGAGGCGATCGCCGCCGCGCCGAACCTGAAGGTCGTCGCCCGTGCCGGCGTCGGCCTCGACAACGTCGACATCAAGGCGGCCACGACCGCCGGCGTCATGGTCGTCAACGCGCCGACGTCGAACATCATCTCGGCGGCCGAGCTGACCGTGGGACACATCCTGTCGCTCGCGCGGCACATCCCGGCCGCACACGCATCGCTGGCGGCCGGGGCGTGGAAGCGCTCCGCCTACACCGGCGTCGAGCTCTACGAGAAGACCGTCGGCATCATCGGGCTCGGGCGCATCGGCGCGCTCATCACGCAGCGGCTGCAGGCCTTCGGGGTCTCGGTCATCGCGTACGACCCGTACGTCACGACCGCCCGCGCGCAGCAGCTCGGCGTCGAGCTCGTCGCACTCGACGACCTGCTCCGTCGCGCCGACTTCGTGACGATCCACATGCCGAAGACGCCGGAGACCCTCGGCATGATCTCCGACGAGCAGTTCGCGATCATGAAGCCGACCGCGTTCGTCGTGAACGTCGCGCGTGGTGGCCTCGTCGACGAGGACGCGCTGTACCGGGCGCTCACCACGGACCAGATCGCCGGCGCCGGCCTCGACGTCTTCGTGTCGGAGCCGCCCACGGACTCGCCGCTCGTGGCCCTGCCGAACGTCGTCGTCACGCCGCACCTCGGTGCCTCGACCGACGAGGCGCAGGAGAAGGCGGGTGTGTCCGTCGCGAAGTCGGTGCGGCTCGCCCTCGGCGGCGAACTCGTCCCGGACGCGGTCAACGTCGCCGGCGGTGTCATCGACCCGTACGTGCGCCCCGGCATCCCGCTCATGGAGAAGCTCGGTCAGGTCTTCACCGGACTGGCGACCTCGCCCGTCACGAGCATCGACGTCGAGGTCCACGGTGAGCTCGCCCAGTACGACGTCAGCGTGCTGAAGCTCGCGGCGCTCAAGGGCGTCTTCACCGACGTCGTCAGCGACCAGGTCTCCTACGTGAACGCGCCCTTGATCGCCGAGCAGCGCGGCGTCTCCGTGCGGCTCATCACCGACGCGGACAGCCCCGAGTACCGCAACGTCCTCACGATCCGCGGCGCGCAGTCCGACGGCCCGGCGATCAGCGTCTCCGGCACGCTCACGGGGCCGAAGCAGGTCGAGAAGCTCGTCGAGATCAACGGCTACGACGTCGAGGTCGCGCTCGACGCGCACCACGTGGTGATGGACTACACCGACCGGCCCGGCATCGTCGCGGTCTACGGCAAGGAGTTCGGCGAGGCCGGCATCAACATCGCCGCGATGCAGATCGCCCGGCACTCGGCCGGCGGCAAGGCGCTCAGCGTCCTCACCGTCGACTCGCCCGTGCCGGCGGAGATCCTCGAGCACGTCCGGTCGACGATCGACGCCTCCTCGCTCCGCGAGATCGACATCACGCTCTAGGGAGGCGCCATGACGCAGACGCAGACGCTCCGGCTGGCGGTCATCCGCGGCGACGGCATCGGGCCGGAGGTCGTCGACGAGGCCCTCAAGGTCCTGCACGCCGTCGTCCCGGACGACCTCGTGGTCGAGGAGACCCCGTTCGCGCTCGGCGCGACCCGGTACCTCGAGACCGGCGACGTCCTGACCGACGAGGACATGGCCGCCGTCGCGTCGCACGACGCGATCCTGCTCGGCGCCGTCGGCGGTGACCCCCGCGACCCCCGACTGGCCGGCGGGATCATCGAGCGCGGCCTGCTGCTGAAGCTGCGGTTCGCGTTCGACCACTACGTCAACCTGCGGCCCACCAAGGTGTACGACGCCGTCGCCACGCCGCTCGTGGCGCCGGGCGACGTCGACTTCGTGGTGGTCCGCGAGGGGACCGAGGGCCCGTACGTCGGCAACGGCGGGGCGATCCGCGTGGGGACGCCCCACGAGATCGCGACCGAGGTCTCCCTGAACACCGCGCACGGGGTCGAGCGCACCGTTCGGTACGCGTTCGCCCTGGCGGACCGCCGGCCCCGGAAGCACCTGACCCTCGTGCACAAGAGCAACGTCCTCGTCAACGCCGGCGCACTCTGGCAGCGCACCGTCGCGGCGGTCGGGCAGGAGTACCCGGACGTCACCGTGGACTACCAGCACGTCGACGCGGTGACCATCCACATGGTGCGCGAACCCGCCCGGTTCGACGTCATCGTCACCGACAACCTGTTCGGCGACATCATCACCGACCTGGCCGGCGCGATCAGCGGCGGCATCGGTCTGGCGGCCTCGGGGAACATCAACCCGGACGGCACCTTCCCCAGCATGTTCGAGCCGGTCCACGGATCCGCGCCGGACATCGCGGGCCAGCAGAAGGCCGACCCGACGGCCGCGATCCTCTCCGTCGCGCTCCTCCTCGACCACATCGGTCGTGGGGACCTGGCGGCGGCGGTGACGCGGGCGGTCGAGGCCGACCTGGCTGACCGGGGCACCACCGAGCGCCGTACGGCCGAGATCGGCGACGCCATCGCCGCCGCGGCCACGGCGCACACCACCACTGCCTGAGAAGGAGCCACACCGATGAGCACCGACACGGTCCGTCCTGAGCCGGTCTTCGGACTCGAGTTCGCCAGCACCCCTTCGCCTGCGCGCCGCGCCGAGGCCGAGCGTGAGGCGATCCTGGCCGACCCCGGCTTCGGCAAGCACTTCACCGACCACATGGCCACCGTCGAGTGGACGCTCGACGACGGCTGGCACGACGCGTCGATCCACCCGTACGGGCCGCTGTCCCTCGACCCGAGCGCGAGTGTCCTGCACTACGCGCAGGAGATCTTCGAGGGGCTCAAGGCGTACCGGCACGCCGACGGCTCGGTGTGGACGTTCCGGCCCGACGCCAACGCCCGGCGCTTCCAGCGCTCCGCTCGCCGTCTCGCACTCCCGGAGCTCCCGGTCGAGGTGTTCGTCGAGTCGATCCGCCAGCTCGTGCAGACCGACGTCGACTGGGTGCCCTCGGCGCCCGAGACGAGCCTGTACCTCCGCCCGTTCATGATCGCGACCGAGTCGTTCCTCGGGGTGCGGGCCGCGCAGGCCGTCGCGTACCACTGCATCGCGAGCCCGGCCGGCGCGTACTTCACGTCCGGCCCGAAGCCCGTGTCGATCTGGCTGTCGACGAACTACGCCCGCGCGGGTCGTGGCGGGACGGGCGCGGCGAAGACCGGCGGGAACTACGCTGCGTCGCTCCTGCCGCAGCAGGAGGCCTACGAGCACGGCTGCCAGCAGGTGATGTTCCTCGACTCCGAAGAGGGCAGGTACCTCGAGGAACTCGGCGGCATGAACGTCGTGCTGGTCAAGGCCGACGGCACGCTGGTCACCCCGGACTCGGACTCCATCCTCGAGGGCATCACCCGCGACTCGATCCTGCAGCTCGCCGAGGACCGCGGCCTGACCGTGGAGCGGCGTCGCGTGACGCTCGACGAGTGGCGTGACGGTGTGGCGGACGGCTCGATCACCGAGGCGTTCGCGTGCGGGACCGCCGCCGTGGTGACCCCGATCGCCGAGCTCCGCGGCGACGGGTTCACGATCGGGTCGCCGACCGTCGGTGCCGGGGAGCTGACGATGTCCCTCCGCGAGGAACTGACCGACATCCAGTCCGGCCGTCGTCCCGACCCGCACGGGTGGATGACCAAGCTGACCGACGCGTCCTGATCTGGGCTCGGGCGTCGGTAGGGTCGAACGGTGAAGATCGCACGGTTCAGCAGCAAGGGTGAAGACCCCCGGTACGGCATCCTCGACGAGCGCGCGCTGGTGGTGCTCGCGGGGGACCCGATGTACCAGGGGTTCGAGACCACGGGGGAGCGGGTGCCCCTGTCCGAGGCGAAGCTCCTCGCACCCGTGATCCCGCGCTCCAAGGTCATCGGCGTCGGGCTCAACTACGCCGAGCACGCGGACGAGATGGACGACGTCTCGAGTGACGACCCCGTGGTGTTCCTCAAGCCGAACACCTCGGTGATCGGACCGGAAGACCCGATCCGGCTGCCCGAGGGGGTCGGTCGCGTCGACCACGAGGGCGAACTCGCCGTCGTGATCGGTTCCCTGGCGAAGAACGTCCGCCGTGAGGACTTCGCGAGTGTGATCCTCGGCTACACGATCGCCAACGACGTCACCGCCCGTGACCTGCAGGCCCGCGACGGTCAGTGGACCCGTGCGAAGGGCTTCGACACCTTCTGCCCGCTCGGCCCCGTGATCGAGACCGAGATCGACCCGTCCGACATCCGACTCGAGACCCGCGTCGACGGTGACCTGCGCCAGGTGGCCTCCACCAGCGAGATGGTGCACGACATCCCCGAGCTCATCGAGTTCGTGTCGTCGATCTGGACGCTCCTGCCCGGAGACGTCATCCTCACCGGCACCCCTGCCGGCGTGGGGGAGATCCGCGACGGCGAGGTCGTCGAGGTCACCATCTCGGGGATCGGCACGCTGAAGAACCCGGTCATCGCCCGCAAGTGACCGAGAGCCATGACGGCCCCGCATCCACCCGGATGCGGGGCCGTCGTCGTTGTCCGACACGTGTTCCCCGAGATTCCGGGCGACACGCCGTCGTGCAGGCTCGGTTTGCCCGATCCGTGGATCGTGCGTAGAGTTCTTACTCGTCACCCCAAAGGTGCGGCGGAGACGCCGAGACGGTCACCCGGAGCGAAAGCCCCGAGCGATGCAGTCCGGACCACGCCGACCTCAAGCGGGACCACCCACTCCAATGAAGCCGGTCGCCAGACCGCCACTGAAGTAGTGGTACAGTACCGAAGTTGCCCGAGCGGGCATTCCCTCACCGGAGAAGAAGCTCGGCGCGTCTGGTCCTTGAGAACTCAACAGCGTGCACATTGTCAATGCCAATTTATTGACCCCGTGC
>NZ_VEAF01000005.1:0-250060 GCF_007673775.1 Curtobacterium sp. 9128
ACCAGACGCACTCCCCGCTCGACCCCGAAAGAGGCTCCGCCAGAGAGGCATTCGTACTTGGTGTGTGCCACCGGAGCAGGACTCCGGGGCTGGTTGCCTGAGCGGGACCCCGTCCGGACTGCGACTCCTGAGCTCGCGCTCTGGTGTCTGTCTCGGCCGTTCCGTTCTCCGCCTCAGCGGCAACGAGTGATTACTCTACACACGCCCCGCGGGCCTCGCCAACCGTTGCTCCCCCCGGGCGTGTCGCACCCTCGGACCCCGGCGATCGGCCTGCTCGGACGGGCCGAGCACCCGCCAGCAACAGGACGGCGCGGACCCCGCCGACACGAAGGGGCACGGTGCGCGAACGCACCGTGCCCCTGGTGGGAGCGCCGACTACTCGGCTGCGGCCAACTGGCCGCAAGCTCCGTCGATCTCCTTGCCGCGGGTGTCGCGGAGGGTGGTCGGGATGCCGGCGGCGTTGAGCCGGCGGACGAACTCGTCCTGCACGTGCACCTCCGACGAGGTCCACACCGAGCCGGGGGTCGGGTTGAGTGGGATGGGGTTGACGTGCACCCAGCCCTTGCCGCGCTTGTTGAGCTTCTCCGCGAGCAGGTCCGCACGCCAGGCGTGGTCGTTCATGTCCTTGATGAGCGCGTACTCGATCGAGACGCGCCGCCCGGTCTTGGCGAAGTAGTTGTACGCGGCGTCGATCGCCTCGTCGGCCTTCCACCGCGAGTTCACCGGGATGAGCTCGTCGCGCAGTTCGTCGTCGGGGGCGTGCAGCGACAGCGCGAAGGTGATCGGGATGTCCTCGTCGGCGAGCTTGTTGATCGCCGGTACCAGCCCGACCGTCGACACCGTGATGCCACGGGCGCTCATCCCGAGGCCGTGCGGCTGGGGCGCCACCATGGTCCGGACGGCGTCCATCACGCGCTTGTAGTTCGCGAGCGGCTCACCCATGCCCATGAACACGATGTTGGTCACCCGTTCTGCGTCGACGCGGTCCTTGCCGCCCTTGCGCGGGTCGCCCCCGAGCTCCCCCGCCGCGATGGCCGCGTTGGCCCGGACGATCTGCTCGATGATCTCGGCGGTCGACATGTTCCGGGTGAGTCCCTGCTGCCCGGTCGCGCAGAACGGGCAGTTCATGCCGCACCCGGCCTGGGACGAGACACAGAGCGTGATGCGGCCCGGGTAGCGCATCAGCACCGACTCGACGAGGGCCCCGTCGTGGAGCTTCCAGAGGAACTTGATCGTGTCGCCCTTGTCCGTCGCCAGGCGCCGGGTCTCCGTCAGCAGGGGCGGCAGCATCCCCGCGACGAGCTGCTCCCGCTGGGCGGCAGGGAGGTCGGTCATCCGCTCGGGGTCGGACGTGTGGTGCGTGAAGTAGTGCGTCGACAGCTGCTTGGCACGGAACTTCGGCAGGCCGAGCTCGACGACCTTCGCCTCGCGCTCGGCGACGGTCAGGTCCGCCAGGTGCTCCGGCGGCTTGCCACGCTTCGGCGACGCGAACTGCAGGAGCGGGCGCCCCTCGCCGTCGGTCGCCTGCGTCCACCCTTCGGTCCGCGGACGCACCTGGGGACGGGCGGAGCGTGCTGCGCGCTGTTCCTCGAAGGGGGTGCGGGTGTCTGCGGCCATCGTTCCAGGGTACGGGACGCGCGGGGCGATCAGGACCCGGCGGGCAGCAGGCGGGCGAAGTGGTGCGCTGCGGCGTACATCGGCACGATGTCGACGACCTCGCCGGGGTGCGGTGCCTGGAGCACGAGCCCCTCGCCGAGGTACAGCCCGACGTGGTCCTCGTTGTCGTAGACCACCATGTCGCCGGGGAGCGCCTCGGACTCGGGGATCGTCGTCGCGACGGCGTCCTGCGTCGGGACGTAGTGGGCGAGCTGGATGCCGACCGCCTGGTAGGCCACCATCGTGAGGCCGGAGCAGTCGATGCCGGAGTGGCTCGCGCCGCCCTCGACGTACGGGTCGCCGAGGTACTGCAACGCCGTGGACAGGACCGTGGCACGTGCGCCACCGGCCGAGAGCGCGGTGGACAGTGCCGCCTGGGCCTGGGCGGTGGTCACGCCGAAGCGCGTGACGAGCGTCGGGTAGGACACGACCGTCCTGGTCGTCACGCTCATGCCGTCCGTGGTGTTGATCGGCACCTCGACGTCGTGCGCGACGGTGTAGTTCTGCACGGCGAGCGACGTCGTCGTGGTCGGCAGGACGGGTGCGTCCGGGGTCGCCGCGTTCGCGGGCATCGACATCGTCAGTGCCGAGGTGAAGGCGAGCGCCGGGGCGAGCAGGATCGCGGCGCGCTTGGCGTTGACGGACCGTCGGACGTGCCGGGGGTCGAGCGCCCGCTCGGCACGGAGGGCGCCGGAGCGGCTCTGGAACGCGGTACCGGGCTGCTGGGCGGCCGCGGCGGTCACGACCGGGCGTGCGGACCGGAGTGCCACCACCCGCGCGGGCTCGGTGCGCGGGACGAAGGTCGAGCGGGCGGCCACGGGCCCGGCTGCTGATCGCCGTCCTCGTGCGCGCGGCGTCGACGCGGGAACGGGAGCGGGCGGTGCCGCTGCGGCGGTCTGCGCGGGCTGACGGTCGTCGACTGCTGCAGGCAGGGCGTGGCGTCCCATGGTTCCTTCCGGGTCTCGAGCCGCCGGGTGGTCCAGCGCGGGCGCCACGCAGCGATGCGGACGGACCCGCGGGGACGGCGGCTCGGTTGGATAACGTATTGGTCACGGACCCGCCCCCAGCTGGGCAACGGCGGGGAGTCCCTGCGGGCCGTCACAGGAACCGACAGGGTCCGGAGTGCCCGTGACCGACCCCCTACCGGGCCGACGGCCGCATGACGGCGGCGAGCCGGGCCTCCCGTGCGGTCGCCACCGCGTCCAACCGCGCTGCCAGGCGTCCGACCGAGGGGTCCACGGTCCTGTCCCCCGAGATGTCCCCCGGAACCGGTCGCCCTGGTCGGACGGCGAGCGGCAGGACGCCGGCCCACACCCCGTGGTCCTCGCCGTCGTCCTGGCCCTCGCCCGGCCCGGCGAACCGCACCTTCACGCTGGCGTGCTCGAGCGGGACCTGGAGCACCTGTGTCTGCGCGACCTCGCGGTCGGTCATCTCGCGGACCTCGCTACGGCGCCCCGGCATGAGGTGGTCGCTGACCTGCCAGAGCGCCTCGACCCGGAGCGCGGGCGGGACCACGGTGGCACGCCCCGCGACCATCGCGCTCCGGTAGTTCGCCGAGCTGTCCGCGGTCGAGCGCGCGAAGACGAGGCCGTCGAGGTGTGTGACCGTCGCCGCCACCGGCACGCCCTCCGGCCCGGCGTCGAGGAACAGCCCGCCGCCGGTCGACCCGTGCAACAGCAGGACGGGACCGTCACCGAGGTCGCCGACACCGCAGAGGAACGGCAGGACGACCGGGTGGCCGCCCCGGACGAACCCGACGTGGGCGACGAGCCCCTCGGCGAGGACCTCGCGGAGGGCCTCGGGGTCGGTCAGCTGACGGTCGCGCTTGCGACGGACGGACATGGACGGGACGGCTGCGGTGGGCATGTCCGTCACGCTAGGGTCACCGGTGGACCAGTGCGTGGTCCAGATCGGGCGGTGCGCGGTGGACCAGTTCGGGAAGGCCGCGGCCGTCGCCGCGCGGGTGCGCACGATGGTGCACGACGGCACGCTGCGGGGCGGTGACGCGCTGCCGTCCACCCGGGCCCTCGCGGCGGAACTCGGTGTGGCACGCGGGACCGTGGTCGCCGCGTACGAGCAGCTCGACGGCGAAGGCTACATCCGGACCCGGCACGGTGCCGCGGCCCGGGTCGTCGCGTCCGTGGAGCACGCGGCGACCGCGCCCGCGCGGACGGGGACGCGCTCGCTCCTGCCGTCGAGCGGAGACCTCGCCGCGGACGTCGTGGACGCGCGACCCGGCATCCCCGCCGTGACCGCCATCGCCCCGCGGGACTGGCGTGCCGCGTGGCGAGCCGCCGCGGACCTGCCGCTCCGGAACACGCTGTCCGATCCGCTCGGACTGCCCTCGTTCCGGGACCAGGTCGCCGCCCAGCTCGGGCTGAGCCGGGGCTTCGCACCGGACCCGTCCCGTGTCGTCGTCACGGCCGGCACCGCCGAGGCCCTGTCCCTGGTCACCGAGGCGCTCCGCACGCGGCTCGGCCGCGCCCCGCGCATCGCCGTCGAGGACCCCGGCTACCGTGCTGGTCGCCGAGCGGTGACGAGCGCCGGCGGCGTGCTGGTACCGGTCCCCGTCCTGGCGGACGGGATCTGGCTGCCGGGACTCGCCGCCGTCACGGTGGACGCGGTGCTGGTCACGCCGACGCACCAGTACCCGCTCGGGTCGGTCATGCCGGTCGGCGCCCGGCAGGAGCTCCTCGCGTGGGCCGCCGCGACCGACACGCTCGTCGTCGAGGACGACTACGACTCCGAGTTCCGGCACCGTGGCCGCCCCGTGCCGGCCCTCGCCGCGCTCAGCTCGGCGGTGCTCCACGTCGGCGGGTTCTCGAAGACGCTCGACCCGCGGCTGCGCTGCGCCTACGTCGTGCTCCCGGAGGACCCCGCGACGAGCGAGGCCGTGGTCGGCGCACGGACCGCGCGGGGGCCCGTCGTCGCGGAACCGGTGCAGGCCGCCCTGGCGCACCTGCTCCGCACAGGGGCGTTCCGCCGACACCTCGGTCGGGTGCGGCGGGACTACACGCACCGGCGCGCGGCGATCGCGGCCCGACTGCGACCCGCCGCCGGCAGGCTCCCGCCGGTCCCCGGACTGGAGGCCCGTGCCCTGGACGGCGGGCTGCACACGGTGGTCACGTGGCCGGGTGCCCCGGCATCGACGGAGCTGGTGGCGCGGCTCGCGGCACGCGGGGTCCTGGTGTCCGACCTCGCGGACTACGCCGTGACCCGGGGTTCGGTGGGCAACGGCATCGTCCTCGGCTACGGGGCGCTCACGCTGCCGGCACTCGAGCACGCGCTCGACGCGCTCGTCGAGGAGCTCGCGGCGGGCTGACCCGACCGCGGCCGCACCGTGACGCGCGGGAGGCCCGGTGCCGGACCGGCACCGAGCCTCCTGTCTGGTCCCTCCGGGGTCAGGACAGGGCGTCCTTGGCCTTGTCGATGACCGTCTCGGCGGCCTGCTTCAGGCCACCGGCCGTCGTCGGGGCCGGCTTCGCGCCGGTGCCGAACAGCGCCGGGTCGGCGGGCGGGAGCTCCCCCAGGTCCGCGGACGGCTGCGGGTCGGCGATGAACTCCACCGGTCGGCCGTCGTAGGTGCCCTTGGTCACCCACGCACCCTCGGCCGCCCGACTGTCCTCCGAGAAGCTCCAGAACGTGTTCGTCTGGTCCTCGCGCTCGTGCTCCTTGTTCGAGTGCTCGATCTCGTCGTCGGCGAGGCCGTCCTCGATGAGCTGCTCGATCCCCCGCATCCACTGCTGCTGGTGGTACGTGTCACGGGCGAGGTTGAACGCGAGCATCTCGCGGACGCCGGGGTCGTCGGTGGTCTGCATCACCCGGCTCGTCTGGAGGCGGCTCTGCCCCTCGGCGGCGGCGTTCGACCGGAAGTCGGTCAGCAGGTTGCCGCTGGCGACGATGTACCCGGCCGTCCACGGGACGCCCTGGCTGTTCGTGGGCATCGGGCCGCCACCCGTCACGATCGCGTGCTGCGGGTTCATCCCACCCATGATCGCGGCGAGCGTCGGGTTCGCCTCCATCGCCTTCGCCTGCTCGTCGCTCGGCGCCCCCTCGAGGAGCCGGGCGAGCATGGTCGTGAGCATCTCCACGTGACCGATCTCCTCGGTCCCGATGTCCATGATCATGTCCTTGTACTTGCCGGGGATGCGGCAGTTGAACCCCTGCCACAGGTACTGCATCATGACGGTCATCTCACCGAACTGGCCGCCCAGGATCTCCTGGAACCGCTTGGCGAGCAGCACGTCGGGCTTCTCGGGGACCGCCTGGAACTGGAGGCCGCGCTCGTATCGGAACATGGTTGTCTCGCTTCCGTCGTCGAGACCCCATCGCTACGCGGCAGCGAGACCGCGCCCGTCCAGATGGTCCACGAGACGCAGTCGAGCGGCGCCCGGGCGGACCGTCGCGCCCTCGGACGGACGGGAGGCTCGGTGCCAGCTGGCACCGAGCCTCCTGTCCGGCAGACGGTCCGCCCGTCGGGTGGCGGAGTCCGCTCAGTCGGTCCCGGAGTCGAACGCCGCGCCCTCGGACGCCGCGTCGGTCGCGCGGCCCAGCGCGTCGGCTGCGTCGGTGGTGACCACCGCACCGCCGAGGATCTCCTCGGACTCGCCGGCCTCGAGGGACCCGACGAGGTCACCCGTGGCGCCGCCGATGAGCCCGGCGGCCGCGTACTGCTCGAGTCGGGCGCGGGAGTCGGCGATGTCGAGGTTCCGCATCGTGAGCTGGCCGATGCGGTCGTCCGGGCCGAACGCGGCGTCGCCGACACGCTCCATCGAGAGCTTGTCCGGGTGGTACGACAGCGCCGGACCGGTGGTGTCGAGGATCGTGTAGTCGTCGCCGCGGCGCAGTCGCAGCGTGACCTCGCCGGTGACGGCGGAGGCGACCCAGCGCTGCAGGGACTCGCGGAGCATGAGCGACTGCGGGTCGAGCCAGCGTCCCTCGTACATCAGGCGGCCGAGGCGGCGGCCCTCGTTGTGGTAGGACGCGACGGTGTCCTCGTTGTGGATCGCGTTGAGCAGGCGCTCGTAGGCGATGTGGAGCAGCGCCATGCCGGGGGCCTCGTAGATGCCGCGGCTCTTCGCCTCGATGATGCGGTTCTCGATCTGGTCGGACGCGCCGAGGCCGTGGCGGCCACCGATTGCGTTCGCTTCGACGACGAGTGCGACGGCGTCGGCGTACTCGACCCCGTTGATCGCGACCGGGCGACCGGCATCGAACCGGACGCTGACCTCCTCGGTGGCGACCTCGACGTCGTCGCGCCACGCGGCAACGCCCATGATCGGCTCGACGATGTCGAGCCCGCTGGAGAGCTCCTCGAGGCTCTTCGCCTCGTGCGTCGCACCCCAGATGTTGGCGTCCGTGGAGTACGCCTTCTCGGTGGCGTCGCGGTACGGGAACCCGCGGGCGACGAGCCACTCGCTCATCTCCGTGCGGCCGCCGAGCTCACGGACGAACTCCGAGTCGAGCCACGGCTTGTAGACGCGCAGTCGCGGGTTCGCCATCAGGCCGTAGCGGTAGAACCGCTCGATGTCGTTGCCCTTGTAGGTGGAGCCGTCGCCCCAGATGTCGACGCCGTCCTCCTTCATGGCGCGGACGAGCATGGTGCCCGTGACCGCGCGGCCGAGCGGCGTGGTGTTGAAGTACGTCTTGCCGCCGGAGCGGATGTGGAAGGCGCCGGTCTGCAGGGCGACGAGGCCCTCCTCGACCAGGGCGCTCTTCGCGTCGACGAGACGGGCGATCTCCGCACCGTACTCGTGGGCGCGACCGGGGACGGCGTCGATGTCCGGCTCGTCGTACTGACCGATGTCGGCCGTGTACGTGCAGGGCACCGCTCCCTTCTCGCGCATCCAGGCGACGGCACAGGAGGTGTCGAGACCTCCGGAGAACGCGATGCCGACTCGTTCGCCGACGGGGAGACTGCTCAGGACCTTGGACACGTCGTCAATCGTAGGGGACGGGCCGCGATGCCCGGCCGTCCACGTGGACGGTCGGGCACGCGGCGACCGCGCGGCTTACGCTCGGGTCGGACCACGGACCCGCGGGAGGAACGCCATGGCCACGATGGGCGTCATCGCCGACGACTTCACCGGTGCGACCGACATCGCGACGGCCTACGCCGCCCGGGGGTACCGGACCGAGGTGCTCACCGGCGCCGCGGTGCCGGCCTCCCCCGACGTCGACGTGGCGGTGGTCGCGCTGAAGACGCGGACGGCTCCGGTCACGACGGCGGTCCAGGAGTCGCTGGCCGCACTCGACCGCCTGGTCGCGGCAGGGCACGACCGGTTCTTCCTGAAGTACTGCTCGACCTTCGACTCCACCGACGAGGGCAACATCGGGCCGGTCCTGGACGCCCTCGTCGCGCGGACCGGCGCCGACCACTGCGTGGTCGTACCGGCGTTCCCCGACAACGGCCGGACCACCTACCAGGGGCACCTCTTCGTCGGGTCGGACCTGCTCGAACACTCGTCGATGCGACACCACCCGCTCACGCCGATGAGACGGTCCCGCATCGCCGAGCTCCTCCGACCGCAGACGCGGTACCCGGTCGGCGAGGTCCACCTCGGCACCGTGCGCCTGGGGCACCGGGCCGTCGCCGCGGCGATCGCCGAGCGCGCGGCTCGGTACGTCGTCGTCGACGCGATCGACGACGACGACCTCGTCACCATCGCCACGGCGACCGCCGACGACGTGCTGCGGTCCGGCGGTTCCGGTCTGGCCTCCGGGATCGCGGTCGGCGGGGCCGACACCGCGACGGCCTTCGCGACGCCACCCGGGCGTGCGCTGGTCGTGTGCGGCAGTGCATCCGCCCGCACCCGCGAGCAGATCGCCGTCGCCGTGGCGGCCGGAGTGCCCGCCCGTCGACTCGACGTCGGACGGCTGACGACCGGCCTGCCGCAGGTGGTCGACGAGGTGGTCGCCTGGGTCCTCGAGCAGCCCGCCGACAGCACACCGGTCGTGTACAGCGTCGGGGATCTGGCCGACGTCGCGGACGACGGCGACCGTCCCGGTCTCGTCGAGGACGCGCTCGCCGAGATCGTGCTCCGGACCGTGTCCGCCGGCGTCACCCGGTGCATCGTCGCCGGCGGCGAGACGTCCGGCGCCGTCGTGTCCGGCCTCGGCGTCGATCGTCTGAGCATCGGACCCGTGATCGCCCCCGGCGTGTGCTGGGCCGAGGGCGCCACCGCCGCCGGGCACCGCGTGGTGCTCGCCCTGAAGTCCGGGAACTTCGGCGGACCGGACATGTTCACCACCGCATGGGAGGCACTCGCGTGACCGCGGACAGCTGGCTCGACCAGGTCACCGAGGTGCTCGCAGACGCCGGACGACGGCTCGCCGCGGCCGGGCTCACCCTGGGCAGTTCCGGCAACGTCAGCGTGGTCCTCGACGGGCGCATCGCCATGACCGGCACGGGCACCGACCTCGGCGACCTGCACGCGTCCGGCGTCGCGGAGCTCACCCTCGACGGCACCCACGTGCGTGGCGCACAGCCGTCGAAAGAGGTCGCCATGCACCTGGCCATGTACGCCAGGAACCCGGCGCACGGCGCCTGCGTGCACGTGCACTCGCCGTACTCCGTCGCGGCGTCGTGTCTGGCGCCGTGGTCGTCGACGAGCGCCGTCCCACCGATCACGCCGTACTTCGTCATGCGCGTCGGGCAGACCCCGCTCGTGCCCTACCGGGCGCCGGGACACCCGGAGATCGGTGCGCTGATCCGTGACGAACCGACGCCCTCGCGCGCCGTCCTCCTCGCGAACCACGGTCAGGTCGTGAGCGGCGTCGACCTCGCCGACGCCCTCGACGCCGCCGTCGAGCTCGAGGAGGCCTGCCGGATCAGCGTCCTCACCGCCGGGCACGACCGACGACTCCTGAGCGACACGGACGCACGCGAACTCGCCGGCCGCTCCGGGACCGCGTGGACACCACGGTCGGCGGGCGCCGCCGGGGTGTCCTGACGAGGAGCCCCGCTCCGAGGACGGCACGTCCGGCCGCCCCGCGCGGCGTTCAACCGAGATCGAGCCCGGGATCGACCTGGCGGAACCGGTCGTCGAGGAACCGCCCGTTCACGACGACGGCCGATGCATCGCGCTCGACGGCGGCGTCGCGCATCCCCTGCGCCGCGGACTCGAGGGCGGCGAGCTGTCGCCGCAGCGCGTCGAGCGGCGTCGACCCGTCCGACAACCGGTGGGTCGCGGCCCAGTCGGTGGGCAGCGCGGCGTAGGCACGCAGCGTGTCCGGCAGGTAGGCGGTCGCGGTGCGGGTGACGACGACCTCCGCGTCACCGCTGCCGACCCGCGCCAAGGCGTCGGTCAGCAGGTCCGCGATGCGACCAACGGTGGCCGCTGCGTCGGACGGGAGGCGCGTGGCGGCCGCCGCGGTCAGCGCGGCCAGACCACCGGTGACGTCCGCGTCCGTGACACGGAACGCATCGACGCTGCGGATCCCGAGCCTCCCGAGCGACGCGGCGACCGCTGCGGTGTCGCCGGCCGCCTCCGCGGTGATCCCCGCGACCTCCGCCGCGAACCGTTCGAGCCAGGCGCCGAGCGGCGGCTGTCGGCGCGCGATGGTGACTCCCCCGGAGATCTGCGCCGCCTCGGCCCGCAGGTGCCGGCCGTCGCGCTCGAGGGTGAGCGTCTCGTCCACGCCGTCCAGGCGGACACGACGGACGGCTCCCGGTCTGCCGGCCAGGCGGTCGGCGAGCGTCCGGTTCCGCTCCACGGTGAGCGCCTGGTCGACGACGGCGCTCGGCAGGGCGCGCGCTGCGGCGTCGGCGAGCCCGTCGAGCAGGGTCTGCGGGTCGGCGGTCGCGTCGAGCGGGACGGGCGACGCGGGGGTTCCGTCGGTCATCGATCGGTGAGGGGCAGGACGAGGGTCGGTGTCTGGATGACGTGGTCGGGTCGGAGGCTGCGCACCGCGGTGCCGATCGCGAAGAACTCGGTCGTGTGGCCGCCCCAGCGGTGCGGGAGGGAGAGCAGCTGGACGCCGACGATGCCCTCGGCGTCGAGGTGCTCGGCCTCGGTCTGCATGCGGCCCATCGCGAGCTCCCGCGCGTCGTAGAGCGCCTCCGTGTACTGCGGGATCTCGGTGTTCATGCCGAAGGTCGTCATCGACGACATCATGCCCCGGTGGGCGATGTGGTAGACGCAGGTGCCCATGGTGAGCCCGAGGGGCGCGTACCCGGCTTGGATCAGGGTCCAGAAGTCCTGCCCCGACAGGTCCGACGTGAACGGCAGGCGCTTCGTGTTCCGCCATGTCCCGGTGGGCGGCGGGGCGTCCGCGACGACGGCGGTGCCGACGGCGATGAACTCGGCGAGGTCGTTGCCGTACTCCTTGAACTCGATCTCGAGCCGGACGCCGACGATGCCGTCCGCGCCGAGCCGGTCCGCCTCGGCCTCCATGCGGGTCATCGCGAGCTCGCGGGCGTGGTACATGGCCTGGCTGAGCTTGTCGAGCTCCATGTTCTTGCTCCACCGCCCCGCCTGGATCCCGACGTGGTAGACGCTCGACCCGAGGACGAGTCCGACCGGGCGGAAGCCGGCCTGCCGGACGAGCAGGAACTCGTTCACCGACAGGTCCGAGGTGAACAGGCGTCCGGCCCCGTCGGCGAGCCGGGCGGTGGCGTCGGCGGGGAGCGGCACGCTGCCGAGGTCGGGGGTGCTCATGGTCGGGCCTCTCGGTCGGTCACAGGTGGCGGGTGGCGGAGCGCACGCCGGGGTCGGTGAGCGGGATGACGGACAGGACGTCGCTCCGGGCCGCGGCGTCCGCGGAACGACCGCGGAACGCGTGCATGGGGCCCTTCGCGATCCCGGTGCCGACGAACAGCGCCTCGGCGTGCAGGTCGGCCTCGTCTCCGCAGGACGTCTCGAACTCGCCGACGGAGCTGTCGGTCACGACGAGGTCCGACGCGCCGAGGACGGTCGCACGCCGGGTGAGCTGGAGTCGGGCGTCGTCGCGGGCGGCCTCGAGCAGGTGGGTCAGCCCGTCGATCTCGGTGTTCCCCGTCCACGTCGACCGCTGCTGCCGCAGGAGCGGGTCCTCGTGCTTCGTCGACACCGAGAGCCCGAGGGCCATGCCGCGGGGCACGAACCCGGACTGCAGGAGGGCGGTGACGTGCTCGGCGGAGAACCCCGCGGTCCACGGCCCCGCCGCCCCGGACGACCGGACCGTGCCCGGTGCCGCGGCGCGCGGGCTGATCGACGCGTCGAGGGTGCGGACCGCGGTCCCGACGGCGGTGAACTCCCAGATCTGGCCGTCGAGACGCCGCCGCGTGATCCGCACTCCGACGACACCGTCCGCGGCGAGCATCGCGGCCTCGGCGACCATCCGGTCGTGGGCGCCGTGCCAGGCGTGCGCGAACGCGTGGACGTAGGCGCCGAACCCGGCGTTGCGGCCGCCACGTCCGCCCGTGGTGAGCACCGGGGACGTCCACCCGGAGAACGGCCCGCGTGCGCCGCCGGGGAAGCCGAAGCCCGTCGCACCCGGCGCGGACATCGCCCAGATCCCGCAGCCGCCGCCGGTCCAGCCGAGCTGCACGACCAGGCTGCCGAACACCTCGCCGACGGGCTGCAGGGACACCGACGCGATCGCCGCGGCACCCGGGGCCGAGAGCAGGGAGCCGGCGACGCCGCTCTCCCGCTGCCGAGCTGCGCGCGCGTGGGCGGCGGGCGGGAGACCATCGGTCCACTGCGGCATGACCACCCCCGGGAGGCGCGACGTGCGGCGGGTCCCGCACCTCGCCTCAGCATGGCACTCCCGTGGTGCCCCGCGGGGCTGGCTGTCGGAACCCTCAGCGGGACCCGACCGGCGACCGGTCGGTCAGACCGGCAGGCGCGGCACCGCGTCGAGCAGCGCCCGGGTGTAGGCGGACTCCGGCTCGGCGAGCACGCGCCGGGTGTCGCCCTGCTCCACCACGCGGCCACCCCGGAGCACCACCGTCGTCGCACACAGCCGGGCGACGACGGCGAGGTCGTGCGAGACGAGCACGATCGTCATGCCGTGCTCGGCCGCGAGCCGCTCGAAGAGCTCCAGCACCGCGACCCGGGTCGTCAGGTCGAGCGCGCTCACGGGTTCGTCGGCGACGAGGACCCGCGGCCCGGAGACCACGGCGCGGGCGATCGCGATGCGCTGGCGCTGCCCGCCGGAGAACTCGTGCGGGTAGCGGCCGCCGGCGTCGCCGTCGAGCCCGACGTCACGGAGCGCTGCCTCGACACGGTCGGCCGCCTCGGAGCCGGACGCGACGCCGAGGGACCGGAGCGGTTCCCCGACGATGCGGTCCACGCGCTGCCGGGGGTCGAGCGAGGAGTACGGGTCCTGGAACACCGGCTGCACCGCGGCACGGAACCGGCGCATCGCCTGGCGGTCGCGGACGTCGAGCGGGGCGCCGTCGAACGACACCGTCCCGCTGTCCGGAGCGGCGAGTCCCAGCAGGAGCCGGAGCACCGTGGACTTGCCGGCGCCGGACTCCCCCACGATGCCGACGTGGCCGCCGGGGCGCACGGCGACGGAGACGCCGTCGAGGGCGAGCCCGGATCGCCGTCCCGGGTAGCGGAACGCGACGTCGTCGAGTGCGAGGAGCGGGTCCATCACGCGCGCTTCCGTCCGGCGTCGAGTGCGTCCTGCAGTGACCGGGCGCTGCCGACGAGCCGCCGGGTGTACGCCTCGGCGGGGTGCGCCACGACCTGCTGCACGGTGCCCTCCTCGACGGTGCGGCCGTGCTCGAGCACGAGCACCCGGTCGACGGTCCGCGCGACGACGGGCAGGTCGTGGCTGATGAAGAGCAGGCCCATCCCCCGGTCGGCGACCGCGTTCTCGAGCAGGTCGAGCACCTGCGCCTGCACCGTGACGTCGAGTGCCGTGGTGGGCTCGTCGGCGATGAGCACGCGGGGCCGGCACGCGAGCGCCATCGCGATGGCGACCCGCTGCCGCTGCCCGCCGGACAGCTCCCACGGGTGCGCCCGCTCGATGCGTTCCGGGTCGGGCAGGGCGACGTCGCCGACGGCCGCACGGACCGCCTGGCGGAGCGCGTCACCGCGGAGCCCGCGGTGACGCCGCAGGGGTTCGGCGATCTGGTCCCCCGCGCGCATGAGCGGGTCGAGTGCCGTCATCGGCTCCTGGAAGACCGGTGCGACGACGCGGCCGCGGATCGTGCGCAGCGTCCGCTCGGGGGCGCCGACGACCTCGACGTCGCCGACGCGGACGGAGCCGGAGGCGACGAGTCCTGCGGGCAGCAGCCCCATCACCGCCAGCGCGGTGAGCGACTTGCCGCTGCCGGACTCGCCGACGATGCCGAGGCGTGCTCCGTCCTCGACCGTGAAGGTGACACCGTCGACGAGCACCGCGCCGTCGGCCGTGGTGATCCGCAGGTCGGTGACCTGGATGGCGGGCGTCATGCGGGCCTCCTGTCCGGTGCCCCCGGTGTGTCTGTCGCATCCGGCGCCGCCGCGTCCGGGACGACGGCGGCCGCCGGTCCGGACTGGAGGCGCGACGCACGACCGCGGGTCGGCCCGCGTCCGCGACGGGGCGACTCGCTTCCGCGACGGGTCGGTCCGCGTCCGCGACGGGTCGGGTCGCCGACGTCCCGCAGGCCGTCGGCGAGCAGGTTGGCACCGATCACCAGGACCACCAGCGCCAGTCCGGGCGAGAGGACGCCGGCGGGTGCCTCGGCGGCGGTCTGCTGCGCGTCCTGCAGCATCCGTCCCCACGAGGCGTTCGGCGGCGGCGCACCGAGGCCGAGGTAGGACAGGCTCGCCTCGGCGAGCACGGCGAGACCGAACTGCAGCGCGAGGTTGACCGCGAGCGTCGGCCAGATGTTCGGGAACACGTGCTGCGTGACGATCCCGACCCAGGTCGTGCCGGACGTGCGGGCCGCCGTGACGTAGTCCTGGCGGAGCACCCGTCGGGCGAGGATCCGGACGACCCGGGCGACGACCGCCGCCATCACGATGCCGATCGCGACGATCGCGGTGCCGAGCGACGCACCGCGTGCGGCCACCAGGAGCATCGCGACGAGGAGCGTCGGGAACGCGATGACGATGTCGAGCACCGCGGAGAGCGTGTCGTCGAGCCACGGTCGGGCGAACGCGGCGGCGAGCCCGACGGCCGTGCCGAGGACGCCACCGACCAGCACCGCGCCGATCCCGGTCGTGAGCGCGATCCGGGCGCCGACCAGGAGCTGCGTGGCGAGGTCACGGCCGAGCGTGTCGGTGCCGAGCCAGTGCGCGGCGCCCGGCGGGGTGAGCCGGCCACCGCTCGTGTCGTAGAGCGAGTACGGCAGCCAGACCAGGGACACGACGGCGGCGACGAGGACGACCCCGACGAACACGACGCCGATCGTCAGCGAGACGGAGCGGCGGCCGGTCATCGGTTCCCCGAGACGCTCGACCGCAGGCGCGGGTCCACGATCCGCTGCACGACGTCGGCGACGAAGCCGATCACGAGGACCGCGACGGTGGACACCAGCAGCACGCCCTGGATGCTCGGGTAGTCGTGCTGCTCGATCCCGGTCACGAGCATGCTCCCGAGCCCGGGCAGCGCGAAGACGCTCTCCACGACGACGGCACCGAGGAAGGTGCTCGCGAGCTCGATGCCGAGCACCGCGATGACCGGCACGAGGGCGGACCGGACGCCGTGCCGCAGGAACGCCGACGCGGTCGACGCGCCGAGTGCCCGGGCGGTCCTGATGTGGTCGGCGCCGAGCACGTCGAGCACCGCGCTCCGCACGTACCGGGCGATCGACGCGGTCATCACGACGGCGACGGTGACGATCGGCAGCGCCAGCGACTGCAGCGCGTCTCCCGGGTACGTCCAGTCGTCGCGGGGGAACCCGCTCGAGGGCAGCAGCCCCCACTGCAGCGACACGACCTGGACGAGCAGGATGCCGATCCAGAACACCGGGACCGCGACACCGAGCTGGGTGACGGCGGAGAGCAGGACCCCGTACCAGCGGTCCGCCCTGGCCGCCGCGACGAAGCCGACCAGGCACGCGGCGACCACCGCGACGACGAACGCGATCAGGGTGAGCGGGACGGTGACGACCAGGCGCTGCGCGAGGTCGGGGAGCACCGGCAGGCCGCTCGTGAACGACGTGCCGAGGTCGAACCGCAGCATCTGCCCGAGCCAGGTGGTGAACTGCTCGGCGAGCGGGAGGTCGGAGCCCACCGCCCGACGGGCCGCCGCGATCTGGTCCGGGGTGGCGTTCGCCGCGAGCAACGCGTTCGCCGGGTCACCCGGCAGGATGCGCAGGAGCGCGAAGACCACCACGAGTGCCACCAGCAGGGACACCACGAGGATGCCCAGGCGGCGGAGGACGTAGACGGTCATGCGGTGCGGTCGCTCAGCGGACGGTGATGCCGGAGACGGGGAACTGGGAGTTCAGCCCGTTCTTCCAGTAGCCCGTGACGTCCTTGTCGGACACCACGATCTGGGGGTAGAGGTACAGCCAATCACTCGCTGCGTCCTCGACGATCTGCTCGTTCGCCTGCTTCAGGAGCGCGGTCTGCTCGTCCTCGGTGGTCGCCTCCTCCGCCTTCGCGATGTCCTGCTGCACGTCCTGGTCGTCGTACCCGAAGTAGAAGTCGGGGTTGCCGTAGAAGACGACGTCGCGGTCGTTGACGTGCTCCTGCAGCGTCGCCTCGAAGTCGTGCTGCTGGTACACCTTCGTGTACCACTCGTCGGCGCTGATCGAGTTGATCTGCACCGTCACGCCGACCTTCTGCAACGCGCTCTGCAGGTACTGCGCGACCGCGGGGTGCGGGTCGTACGTCGGGGTGTCGAGCGTGAAGGTGAAGCCGTCCGCCTTGCCGGCCTCGGCCAGGAGCGACTTCGCCTTCGCCGGGTCGTACGCGTTGACGCTCGTGAGGTCTTCGTACCAAGGGTCGGTCGGCGGGACCATCGACCCGTTGACCGTGCCGTAGTCGCCCCAGATCGCCTTGAGCAGTGCCTTGCGGTCGACGGCCGCGGAGATCGCCTGACGCAGCTTCACGTCCGTGAAGGGACCCTTCGCGTCGTTGAACGCAAGGAGCTCCTTGGTGGTCGACTTGCCCTCGCTCACCGTGTACTTGCTCTCGTCGGCGGTGAACCGGAACAGCGCGTCCGGGGACTGGATGCTCGTGATGACGTCGACGCGGCCGCTCGCCAGCGCGTTCGACAGGGTCGAGGCACTCGTGAAGTAGTCGAACTCGACGCCGCCGTTCTCCGGCTTCGAGCCCCAGTAGCCGGCGAACGGCTTCAGCGTCAGCGAGGAGCCGCGCTTGCGGTTCGCCAGCTCGTACGGGCCCGTGCCGTTCTCCTCGGTCTTGAGCGACTTCTCGCTGGAGGGGACGATCCAGACGTAGGAGAGGTTGTAGACGAACGAGATGGAGCGCTGCGAGAGGTGCACGACCACCGTGTCGGCGTCCGGCGTGTCGATGGACGCGATGACCGACAGGCTCGACTTGCGCGACGACTGCGAGTCCGCGGCGGTGACGCGCTCGAGGGAGCTCTTCACGTCGGCGCTCGTCATGGTGCCGCCACCGTGGAAGCGGACGCCCTTGCGCAGCGTGAGCGTGTAGGTGAGCCCGTCGGAGGACGTGTCGACCTTCGTCGCGAGCTGCGGGGTGACCTTGCCGTCATCGCCGAGGCGGAACAGGCCCTCGTAGACGTTGTCCTGGAACGCCTCGTTGACGCCCTGCCCGCCACCGTCCACGTTGGACAGGTTCGTCGGCTCGTACAGGGACCCCACCACCACGGTGGCGTCCTTGCCGGACGACGAACCGCCGTTCGAGGACGAGCAGCCCGCGAGGGCGAGGCTGAACGCGATGCCGGTGGCGACGAGGGCGAGGGTGCGGGTCTTCACGGTGCTCCTGGTTCGGGTGGTGCGTGCGGCGGCACGCGTGTCGGCGTGCTTGCGTGCTCTCTTGCGTGCTCGCTCGCTGGCGTGCGTGCTTGCGTGCTTGCGTGCTTGCGTGCTTGCGTGCTTGCGTGCTTCGTGCGTGCTGCGGTGGACGCGTGTCGGCGGTCGTCGGTGTGCGCAGCGCCGGTGCTCAGGCGGTGTGCGCGACGTACCGTTCGCCGGCGTGGACCGGCACGTGCAGGCGGTTCTGGAACGGCGGCAGCGGACAATTGTACTGGTCGCTGAAGCCGCACGGCGGGACGAAGGCCTGGTTGAAGTCGAGCACGACCGCGGCCTCCTCGCCGGTGCTCGACCCCTCCGGACGCTCGATGAACAGGAACCGTCCGGTGCCGTAGGTCCGCTCGGACTCGTCGTCGCTGCCGTTGGTCGGGTCGCCGAACACCAGGAGCAGCGTGCCGTCGTCGTCGAAGGCGCTCAGCGTGTACTCGCGGCCGTCGATCGTCGCGCGGATGTCGCCCGGCACCACGAGGTCCCGCGTGCTGCCGGCCGCGTCGCGGAGGTGCTCGTAGGGGATGGTCCGGCCGGGCTCCGCGGGGATGAACCGTGCCTCGATGCGCCACGACGGGTCGTACGGGAACACCGGGGTGCCGGCGTACGAACGGTTCGCCGGGGACTCGGCGTCCCAGAGCCGGTAGCCGTGCTCGGGCGCACCGGTGTCGATGTCCCTGCGGTGCACGGCCGTCGCCGTCACGGACGCCGGCTGCCCGACGAGGGCCTGCTCGAGGTCCGGCTCGGCACCGTCCGGCAGCCACGTGGTCTGCACGAGCGCGAGGTCTCCCTGCGGACCCGTCACGCGCTGCCGACGGGCCTCGCGCCAGGCGTGCCAGGACTCGGGGGCGATGTCGGACGTGGGGGTCGGCGCTTCGGAGGTCACATCACAGCGTCGCACACGGCGAGCGCCGTGCTCGCATCGAGGGTCACGGAACGCAACACAGCGGGATGATCAGATCCACGCCGGACGGAGCACAGACGGGAGCACGCTCCGGTCGACGTCCGCATCCGACGGTTCGTCGTCACCGGTCGTCGGGCGCCGTCCACACCAGGAGGTGTCGCCAGAACAGCGATCGCCGCATCCGCACGCCGGGCAGCACGTCGCAAGCAACCGCCTTGATCTGCTCGAACGTCAGCAGTGGCTCCGCCGTCGGGGCGGCCATCGACTCCGGCGGTCCCGACACCCCACGCGGATGCAGGATCAGGCCGACCAACGCGGTGAGGACCACCGACAGGACGGTCCACGGCAGGTCCGCGGCGGTCTCGCGCGCCAGGCCGATGACGACGAGCCGGCCGCCGGGACGGACCGACGAGCGCGCCGCCCGCAGGGCTGCGGTGAGTGGAAGGTGGTGCAGGACCGCGACGAACGTCACGAGGTCGTAGCGCCGCTGGTCGTGATCGGCGAGGTCGAAGGCCTCCTCGCGGACATCCGCGTTCCGGTGCCCCGCGACCGTGTCCCGCGCACGTGCCGCTGTCGCCGCGTCCGGTTCGAGACCGGTGACCTCGCTCATGATCCCGGCGAGGCGGAGCAGGAGATTCCCGGTGCCGCATCCGACGTCCAGCGCCGTCGTGCCGCCTGCACGTCGGACCTGCCGCGCGTGCCGCAGCACGACCGGCGCGTAGGCGTCGTTGTGGGACCAGGGGTGGTCGGCGTTGAACCGGTCCAGCAACGAGAGCAGGCCCGACATCAGTGCCCGTCGAGCGCGTGACACCCGCCGTCGAGCACCCACCCGGCTGCCGACACCGTGGCGCTCCCGTCCCGCTGCACCGTACCGACGAGGCACCCGGTCATCTCGACCTGAGCTTCGAAGACCACCCGGTCGTCGGACTCCTGGATCCACGGGTCCGGCGCGCCGACCCGGTCGAGGACCTCCGTGACACCGGACAGGGCCACCGGGGCCGGGAGCTCGGCGATCCCCCGCACGGCAGCGGCGCGAGCGACGGCGAGCCGCGCGGCGGCCTCGGGGCTCAGGTCGGTGCGGTCGTGGTGCCGCTCGTTGAGCGAGTACTGCGGTGGCGAGTCCGCGCCGGGTCCGGCACCGTCGCCCGAGGGGGCGTACGTCCCCGCGGCACCCGTCGGCGTGGGGACGCTCGACGCGGGTGCGCTCGACTCGGGCGTCTCTCCGGATGCTTCCGGCACCGCTGACCTCGGTGCGGCGCACCCAGTCACCACCCCCAGCGCGAGCAACGCTCCGGTCATGACGGCGATCGTCCGGCCTCTCCCCATGGCCGCATCCTGACACGTGGCGGGCACGAGGTGGGCGGTACGTCACCACATCGTGACCGCGGTGGGCGGTACCGATGGCGTAGTGTCACGCGCATGGGCGAGATGCAGCAGCGCAGCCTCCTCGAACGGCTGGTCGGGAGGCCCCTCCCCTGGGTGGCGTGGGCGTGGCTCGTCCTCGCCGTGGTCTGGGTCGTCTTCGCGATCGTCGAGCCGTCGGGGTTCCACACCACCATGGCGATCTCGTGGACGGTCCTCGCCGCCGTGCAGTTCTGCGCCCTCTGGTTCGGCCGCCGTCCGCGACGCACACAGCCGCGGGACGGGGACGACGGCACCACCGTTCGCTGACCGGCACGCCCTCAGCAGGGTGACCGCGGTGGAGGTCAGCTCGTCGCGCGGGCGATGAGCGCCGCGACCCGCGCTTCGACGTCCGCCCCGGTGCCGACGATCGCGAACGACGTCGCCCACATGTCACCGTCGTCGAGCGCTGCCGAGTCCTGGAACCCGAGCGTGCAGTAGCGCGTCCCGAACTTGGCGGCCGGCTGGACGAACGCCACGACCTTGCCGTCCCGCGTGTAGGCCGGGAACCCGTACCAGGTGCGCACCCCGAGCTGCGGCGCCGTCGCCGCGACGACCCGGTGCACGAGTTCGGCGACCGCGCGGTCCTCCGGCGCCATGGCGGCGATCGCGTCGAGCGCGTCCTGCAGCTCCTGCGCTACCTTGTCGGCGTCCTTCTCGCGCTTGGCCGCACGGCGCCGTTCGGCCGCGGCCTGCTGCATCGCTGCGCGCTCTTCCTTGGTGAACGTTGCTGCCATGGGCCGAGGGTACGACCGTCAGCGCCGGCGAGCAGCAGTTCGAGCCGTCGTCGCACCACCGTGTCGCGCACCGCCGACCCTGACGTCCGCCTGCGCCTGTCCGCCGCATGCACGACCGGATGAAGACTGGACCGCCGGTGCTGGCGTCTGGAGGACCTCCGAACAGTTCCTCGCGAGCTGAGCGCTCTCCGGCGCCACAGCCACCCGCGCCTCCGACGAGCATCGACCCATGACAGATGTCACCCGCAGATCGTGACGACCCGCATCGGAGCCCCGCGCCGAGCCGCAGGATCGTGGAGCCATGAACGAGACACCGGTCATCCAACTCCGCGGGCTCCGGAAACGCTTCGGGACCGTCACCGCCGTCGACGGCGTCGACCTGACGATCCGGGCGGGCGAGGTCGTCGCGCTCCTCGGCCCGAACGGCGCCGGCAAGACCACGACGGTCGACCTGCTCCTCGGCCTGGCGACCCCGACCGACGGCCAGGCCCGCCTGTTCGGCACGGACCCCCGCACCGCGGTCGTCGGCGGCCGCGTGGGCGCCATGCTGCAGGGCGGCGCGCTGCTCCCGGACGTCACGGTCCGCGAGGCGGTCGCCCTCGTCGCGGCGGCACACCGCCACCCGATGCCGGTCGCGGAGGCGCTGCGCCGCGCACGCTGCACGGACATCGCGACCCGCCGGGTGTCGAAGCTGTCCGGCGGGCAGCTCCAGCGCGCCCGCTTCGCGGTCGCCGTCGTCTCCGACCCGGACCTCCTCGTGCTGGACGAGCCGACCGCGGCGATGGACGTCGAGGCCCGGCACGTCTTCTGGTCGTCGATGCGCGAGTTCACCGACGCCGGCCGCACGGTCGTCTTCGCGACGCACCACCTGGACGAGGCGGACGTGTTCGCGGACCGGATCGTCATCATGCGCGCCGGTCGGGTCGTCGCCGACGGGACGCCCGCCGCGATCAAGGCGATGGCGGCCACCCGCAGCATCCGCTTCGCGGGTGTCGGTGCAGAACGGCGCGACGCGTTGCGCGGTCTGCCGGGTGTCGTGGGCCTGGAGGCGCGGCACGGCGCCGTCACGCTCCGCACCGACCACAGTGACGTCACGCTCAGGGCGCTGCTCAACGCGTTCCCGGAAGCACACGACGTGCAGGTGGTCGCCTCGACCATGGACGACGCTTTCCTCGCGATCACCGCCGAGGGCACCACCGCTCCGAGCACCACCGAGACCGAAGGGGTCCTCGCATGACCACGATCACCACTGCCGGCACCCGCACCGGCACCACCGCTGGGCGGTTGCCGATGCGCTACGTCCTGCTCGAGACGCGGCGGCAGCTCCGCAACGTCAAGGCGATGGTCTTCACGTTCGCGATCCCGGTCGTCATGCTCCTGGTGTTCGGTGCCGCGTACGGAGGTCAGACCGACCCGGTGACGCACCTGCCGTTCCTCGTCGTCACGACGCTGCAGATGACGGCGTACGGCGCGATGATGGCTGCGCTCAGCCAGGCGTTCTCCCTGGTCACCGAGCGGTCGATCGGCTGGAACCGTCAGCTCCGCGTGACACCGCTGTCGGGGTGGGCCTTCCTCGCGTCGAAGCTCGTGGCGGCGATGGCGTTCGCGGCGCTCTCGGTCACGATCACGTTCGCCGTCGCGATCCTCGGGCTGCACGCGTCACTCGAGCCGGGACGCTGGGCCGCAGCCGGACTCGGCATCTGGGCCGGGGTCGTGCCGTTCGCGCTCATCGCGATCCTGGTCGGACAGTTCGCGAAGCCCGCATACGCGCAGCCCCTCTTCATGGTGGTCTTCATGGGCATGTCGATCCTCGGCGGGCTGTGGGTCCCCCTGTCGGTGATGCCCGCATGGATGGGCACCGTCGCGCACCTGCTGCCGTCGTACTGGCTCAACCGGGTCGGCCAGATGGGCGCCGGTGCGGCCGGGTCCTCGGGCATGACCGAGCCCGCCCTCGTGCTCGCCGGGTGGACGGTCGTCCTCGCCGCGGTGATCGTGTGGCGCTACCGCCGCGACGCGGCGCGCCGGTGACCGGGCCCGACGGCCCTACGCTGACGGACGTGACGAACCTGTCGGAGGTGTCGGGGGCGGGCAGCACCAGCACGACGACCGAGGCGCGCGGCGCGGGCGACGCGCCCCGCGCCTCCCGGCCGTCCGCCCGTGCCTTCCCGTGGGCCGCCGCACCGGACGCCGACGACGCGGAGGTCCGCGTCGCCCGCCGCCGTTGGTACGGCGGTGCCGCGTTCGGCCTGCTCTGGCAGGCCCTGCTGCTCGTCGCGGTGTGGACGGACGACCGTTCGGTCGCGGAGCACGTGTCCGCCACCCTGGCGCTCGCCGTGCTGTACGTCGGGTTCGTGTTCGCACCGGAGGCGATGTGGCGACACGGGCTCCGGCGACGCGTCGTCGTCCTGGCCGTGCTCGCCGGCTACGCCGGGCTCCTTCTCGTGCCCGTCGGTCCGGCCGCGGTCTGGTCGTGGCTGCTGATCGTCGCCCTGTCCGGCTTCGTGACCGCGCGGCTCTGGGTCGCCGTCGCGGTCCTCGGCACCGTCGTCGCGGCCGAGCTCGTCGTCGCAGCGGTCGTCGGGTGGGACATCGCGTCGAGCTCGGGCATCCTGTTCGCCCCGATCATCGCCGTGTCGATCGGCGCCTCGATGGTGTTCTTCGGTCGACAACGCGCAGCCGAGGACCAGCTCGGGGTCGCGCAGGACGAACTCACCCGCCTGGCGGTCGTCGAGGAGCGTGCCCGGTTCTCCCGCGACCTGCACGACGTCTTGGGGCACTCGCTCACGGTCGTCACGATGAAGTCCGCGCTCGCCGCCCGACTGGTCGACGTCGACCCGGTCCGGGCGAAGGCCGAGATGCAGGACGTCGAGCGCCTGTCCCGCGAGGCACTGCAGGGGCTCCGGCAGGCGGTCGGCGGCTACCGGCAGGCCGACCTGGACGCCGAACTCGTGTCCGCGCGGACGGCGCTCGACACCGCGGGGGTGGCGGCGGAGCTCCCCGAGACCGGAGACGCCGCAGCCGAGGACGCCCGGAGTCTGTTCGCATGGGTGCTCCGCGAAGGGGTGACGAACGTCGTGCGGCACGCCGCGGCCAGCCGGGCCCGGGTGACGCTGACCCGCACGACCCTGACGATCGAGGACGACGGCACCGGCGCGCCCGACGTCACCGAACCCGCCGGATCGCCGCGCGTCGGCGGCAACGGACTGCGCGGACTGCGCGAGCGGGCCGACGCCGTCGGTGCGTCGGTGACGACGGGCACGAGCGACCTCGGCGGCTTCCTGCTGCGAGTCGAGAGGAGACCACGGTGACCGAGCCCATCCGCGTCCTGCTCGCCGACGACCAGGCGCTCGTCCGCGGGGCACTGGCGTCCCTGCTGTCGCTCGAGCCGGACATCGACGTCGTCGCGCAGGTCGCCCGCGGGGACGAGGTCCTCGCGGCAGCACGGGCCTCGGCAGCCGCGGTGGCGCTGCTCGACGTCGAGATGCCCGGCGCCGACGGCCTGACCGCCGCGGCCACCCTGGCCCGCGAACACCCGGCCTGCCGGTCCCTCATCGTGACGACGTTCGGCCGCCCCGGCTACCTCCGTCGCGCGCTCGAAGCCGGTGCCGCGGGCTTCGTCGTCAAGGACACCCCTGCCGAGCAGCTGGCCGACGCCGTCCGCCGGGTCGCAGCGGGCTTCCGTGTCGTTGACCCGGTCCTCGCCGCCGAGTCCCTGGCCGCCGGCCCCTCGCCGCTCACCCCGCGGGAGACCGACGTGCTCGTCGCCTTCCGCGCGGCGTCGACGGTCGCCGGCATCGCTGCGGTGCTCCACCTGTCGGAGGGGACCGTTCGGAACCACCTGTCCTCGGCGATCGGCAAGACCTGTGCGCGGAACGCGACGGAGGCCCTCCGTGTCGCAGCGGACAACGGCTGGCTCATCGGGTCCGCCTGACGCTCGCCGGTGGCCCGCAGACGACGATGTGCGACAAGTGATCAGCCCGTGGTCTGTCAGACGTCCACCTGGTGACCGAGGCCGAGGTCGTCCGCGTTCTGTCCGCGGATGCCCCAGTTCAGCCGCGGCGTCTCGGTGATGGTGATCTCGATGCTCCGCGGCCGGCCGTCGGCCGATCGCCAACCGGGCGCAGGCGGCTTGGATGGCGGATGGTCTCTGCGTCCGAGTCGCTACCGAGGTGGGAGTCCAGGAGGGGCTTCCTGCCCCGGCGCAGACGGGGCGTCAGGGGCACCGGTTACGTCGTTCGCGAGGTGACGTGCGGTTTCCACCGCTTGGGTGAAGCCGCGCCGAGATCGGGTCCAGCCGTCAGCCGGCTCGTCTTCGGTCTCGTCCCCCTCCTCGACTTCGTCGTCGAGGAGGACGGTGCCCCAGATCGGTATGCCCAAGCTGCCGAGGTCGCGAAGGAGGTCCTCGTCGAGGACGAAGCCTCCCTGCCAGCTGTCCGATGAACCCGTCCAGGTGATGGACACGTCGCAGTCCACCTTGAGTTCGGCGATCTGGGCAGTCTTGGTACTGATCTGGTTCAGAAGCAGGCGGAGCGTGCGGAACCCGGTTTCGTCGTCGGGATCGGCTGCTTTCTCGTCTGCGTCCAGACTCCAGGACGCGACCGCTCGCATCGCGGCCCGACCGGGCGGCACGTTCCCGCGCATGGCGGCACGGGTGGGTTCCCCCCGCTCAGCCGAACGAGATGGTTCCAACCCGATCGCCTCAGAAATCGCTCGAGCAGTACGGTGCTCACTCACGATGGAAAGGGTTGCGAGGTCACTGACGATCACCTGCTCATTCTGGCGTGGAGCGCCCGAGATCCGAGCGACGGCCTCGTGCTGGCGGAATTCCGGGTGATCGACCGGCCATCGAGACGGCTCCGGGGAGCTCGGAGGGACCATTCCACCCTGCCGTTCGTCTCCCGTCGAGAAGAACGCGGCGAGGTACTCGTAGGGCTCGAGGTTCGGGTCGCGCTCGGCGTCCTCCCGCGCGGACCGAGCGTCCGTCCCGGTCCGCTGGAGTGCGCCGGCTGGGAGCTATCGCGGTGATCGATCGGCTGTGGAGAGGCTGATCTCGCTGCGGCAGTCGCCGTGCGTGCAAAATCAGGGTGTGCGTTTCGACACCGTTCTGGCAGCACCCGACGTCCCGACCCTCCGGGCAGAGGTCGCCGCGCTCCGGCGCCCTGCTCGACGACTCGCTCGCGGGGTGACCATGCTCCGGGGCACCTCGGCGCGACCGCGGCAGTTCCAGCTCGTCGTCGACGAGCGCGAGGAGAGCTGGACGTTCGATCAGCAGGGCGACCCTCACCGTGACCAGTACGCGGAGGGCATTCTCCACTCGGTCGACGGGCCGTCGGAGGTCAGCTTCGCCCGCAGCGGCACGGTAGCTCCTCCGGTCCGACTGCTCACCCCGGAACTCCTGCCTCTGTGGGGCTCGCCCGCGAGCTTCGTCCCGGTCCTGGTGCAACGGATCCACGGGCACTGGCTGCTCGTGACCTTCGAGCATGAGCGCGATCCGGCAGACCGCGTGACGCTGGTCGTCGACGAGCGGAACGGCGTCGCGCACCGCTGGTACGGCTGGAGTGAAGTCACGGTGCTCACGGAGGTCCGAGTGATGGATGACGACGAGCCGGTACCGCCGCGCCCCCGCTTCTCCCGGCTGTCGGAGCGCCCAGCGCTCGGATACTGAAGGCCGCGCCGGTGCATCGGTCACCGATCCCTCAGCGGGCGATTGCGCCACGAGGCGACAGTTCACCCTGAGCTGCCGCTCCTGCGCGCGGGACGATCAGCGGAGGGTCCACCCGATCCTGCGACGCCGGCACCGCGGATTCTGCAACGAGTACACGAGTGCCGGACCTCGACGTTCGTCAGGAGCGAGCGGAGGCACGACGAGAGAAGGCAGCTGCTGAGAAGGCCAACCGATCCACACGGTCGCGCAAGGCGGCAGCTCAGCAGACCGGAACCTGCCGAGGAGAACGACGAGAGGCTCGCAGCCTTCCGGCTGCGAGCCTCTCTTCACTGACGAGGTTCCTCAAACACCTCTTCGGTGGGCTGTCTTAAGAACTTCCCAGTGCCTGAAGTGGCGAGGATCACGGCGGTGCCGCAGCGCGTCCTATCCTCCGACGAGCCGTCGCCTATCCCCTGACGGTGGCGTCCCCTCGAGCAACACCCTCTTGATCAGGCGTTTCTCCGGCGAGGTCTTCTGCGACGCCCACCATCGGCGTCAGGCATCGGAAGAGGAGCACCTCCGCGAAGGACAGGTGTCAGATCCGACTAGCACCACCCGACGGGGCAACGCTTGCGACCACTACCCCTTCCACGCAGCATCAGACGCAGCAAAGCTGCCCGCGCCGAGATGACTCCGCGGCCAGCGGCAGCATGGCGATTCTCCTCAGCTGTCGTGGAGAGGGGTCATTTCGGGAGTCCACAAAGTCCACAAAGTCCACAAGCTGGTACTGTCACGTCATGAACGGTAGTTCTGACGAGTTCCTCAACGTTCGCGAGACGGCGAAGCGACTTGGCGTGCATGAGAACACCGTGCGCAACTGGGTCAAGGTGGGACAGCTCCCTGACGCTCGCCTGCCTGGCTCTCGCTTCCACCTGTTTCGCCTCGCGGACGTCGAACGCCTCGTCGCAGCTCGAGGCGCAGTGACGACACCGTCCCTGCAGACCGAACGTCGCATGTTCAACCCAGAGTTGGTCACAGCGAGCCAGCTCAGTCAATGGGCAACCGCTCGCCAACGCGACGCACAGGAGCACTTCCCAGAACTCGTCCGTCGCCTGCTCGCGGAGACCCCCGGCGTCTCCAACATCTCCGTCCGAGCCGGCGACGGTGTGGCACTTCCCGGATGGGACGGGAGGGCTGAGTCGTCCGGCTCCGCGTTCCTCCCGTCAGGTCTCCTCGCACTTGAGTTCGGCGTCGACAAGAGTCCGAAGGGCAAGGCGTCAGAAGACTACGCAAAGCGCTCGGAACAGACTCCGTCGGACAGCACCTTCGTGTTCGTGACTCCCCGGCGATGGGCCGGAGGCGCTGCATGGGCTGTAGAACGACGGGCGGAGGGCCACTTCGCCGACGTCCGCGTGATCGACGCGGATGATCTAGAGGGCTGGCTGCAGGCGTCCCCGGCCGCCCACCACTGGATTTCGGAGCATCTTGGGCTGCGGCCGCGCGACGCGCAAACGATCGACGCATGGTGGGGCGGTCTCAAGGCGTCGACTGATCCCGCGTTACCAATCACGCTCTTCCTGGCTGGCCGACTCACCGAGGCCGAGAAACTGAAGCAGCGGTTGTCGGCCCCGGCGCAGCTAACGGTGGTCCAGTCCGAGTGGGATCAGGACGTGCTCGGCTTCATCCACGCAGCCCTGCAAACGCAGTTTGGCTCGGCGGGGGAACTCGCACCGGCGCTCCTGATCATCCGGTCATCAGAGGTATGGGACCGCGTCGTCGAGCAGCCCGGCCGATCGGTTCTGATTCCTCTCTTCGAGGGCCCCAGTCTCGACACCGCCATCAACCGCGGACACCACGTGATCATCGTCGTCGAAGGATCGACCGTGACCCGGCGGGCAGTCGACCTCCCACTGCCTCGCCTCGAACGGCTTGCGGCCGCCGAAGCGTTCCGGGAGGCGATAGTCCCTTTCAACAGGGCCGATCGGCTCGCCGTCCTAGGTCGACGAAGCATGCCAGCCCTCGTGCGATACCTCTCGCGCGACCCAAGGATTCGTCGCCCTAACTGGGCCGAGCAGCCGGACGCCTCGATCCTCGCGCCCCTCGCCATCATCGGTAGCTGGACCGAGAATGCCGCAGACCTCGCCGTCATCGAGCAGGTGACCGGGCGCTCCTGGCAGGAAGTGGAGCAGACCGTCCAACGAGTATCCATGTCAGGAGACCCTGTCCTGCGCAAGATTGGGTCTCAATGGAGCTTCGTCTCACCCGAGGAAGCATTCCTGTTACTTCGCGACTCAATCTCTCCGTCGACGCTTACGCGCTGGGCTGAGCAGGTGAGCAACGTGATGCTGCTGAAGGACTCGATACTCGAGCTGGACGCGAGCGCGCGTCTACTCGCAAGGATGAATGGAGAAGGCCGCCCGCATTCCGCGGTCCTGCGCCGAGGATTAGCTCGAGGGTTCGCTCTCATGGGGTCCATGGGTGTTGATACGTTCGCGGACGGCAGCCGCTCGTTGGCGGATCTCGCCGCGGCGCTCGTCAGCCGCCTGCTGGAGACCGCTAACGCCGATGCCTCAGGCCGCACCTGGCCGGTGCTTGCTGAGGTCCTCCCGCTGCTCGCCGAGGCTGCCCCAGACGCTTTCTTGACCGCCCTCGAGGACGATCTCACGAGTGAGTCCGCAGTGGTACTGAGGCTGTTTCAGGAAGAGGACGGCCTGGCTGGCTTCGGGTCTTCGTCGCCACATCCTTCTTTGCTGTGGGCTATCGAAACGGTGTGCTGGTCGCCCTCGCATCTCATGCAAGGCGCGCAAGTGCTGGCACACCTCGCGGTCCTTGATCCGGGGGGCAGGACTGCCAACCGCCCGCGCGCAAGCCTGGCTGCTGTCCTCTGTGGCTGGGTGCAGAACACCGCAGCCACGCTCGAGGTGCGTCTGGAGGCGATCGCCGCTGTCGAACGTATCTCGGATGCTGTGGGATGGCGGCTCATCCTCGACCTCTGGCCTTCTGGGCACAGAGTCGTCATTCCTCCGGCATCGCCCCACTTTCGTGATGACTGGAGTCCGAGTTCTCGGTCGGTGTCGATGGCCGATTGGATCGCCACGGTAAGGCGGCTTGTGGACTCTGCCATCAGGCTTGCCGCAGGCTCTCCCGCCCGCCTTGCAGAGCTTGTCGGTAGCATCTCGACAGTTCCAGAGGACGATCGAGCTCGAATCGTCGTTTTCTTGGAAAGCCAGGCGATCGAAGACCTCAGTTCCGAGGGAAGGCTGCAGGTTTGGGAAAAGCTTCAGGCAGAAACGACTCGGCACGAGCGCTACGCCGCGAGCGAGTGGGCTATGCCGCCCAGCACCTTGGCTCAGCTGAAGGCTGTTACAGCACTCTTCGAACCAGCTTCGGACCCACTTCGTTTCAGCTTTCTCTTCGGTTGGCACCCTGATCTCCCCGGCGTTGACAAGCGGGACTTCGAGCGCCACGAGGTAGAGGTTGAGCAGCGGCGGAAGGAGGCGCTCAGCGGCATTTTGGAACGGGACGACGCTGCCGCTCAGCTCACACGCCTCGCTCGTCGCGCCCCGGTCCCGCGTCACCTTGGGTGGACTCTGGCCTCGCAACCGCAAGTCGGGCTCACCGAAATGCTCCCTTGGCTCGGGTCTGATGATCAGGCGCTGCGCGAAGCGGCAGCGAGCTGGGCGCACAAGACGATGCTTGACCAGGATGCGACCTGGCTTCACTCTGTCCTGGCTCACCAAGAGCTTGTCGGTCAGGCTCGAGCGCTCCTCGTCCGACAGGCTCCCGCCCTCAAGGCTTTCTGGGACGTACTTCACGAAAGTGCCGATACCAACGATGAAGTCGAGTACTGGACGAACGCGGCAGTCGTCGTGGTCGAGCTCACGGACACCCCACTTGCCCTTGACCAGCTCATCACGCACGGTCGCGCGTGGGATGCAATCCCCGTTGCGGCCCATGCCCTCAATCGCCCCCGAGGCAAGGACTCAGACCAGCCCGTGCTCGAAACAAAGTACATCCTTAACGTTCTCGACGAGGCTCTGCAGCAATCGCCGTCCAGCGACCAGCTGTCGGACATGGACAGCTATTACGTGGGGGAACTGCTTGACTTCCTCGCTGACGCTCAGGCTGACCCTCAGGCTGACGTGGCACGGCTGGAGTTCGCCTTCTTCCGCCTGCTCGAGCACACTCGGGAGCCCACCGCCCTCAACCATTTCCTCGCCAACGATCCAGCAACCTTCGTCACGCTCGTGCAACAGGCTTATCGAGGCAAAAGCGAAAAACCTCAGGATTCAGATAAAGCCAAGCAGGACGCGGCCTCGCAAGCGTGGTGGGTACTGCAAAGCTGGACGGGTTTCCCCGGCCGCCAAAACGACGGCAGCATTGATGGTGCTGTTACGGAGGAATGGGTCAAGGAGGCGCGGCTGCAACTATCCGACAGCGATCGAGGCGACATCGGCGACGAGGCCATCGGGCACGCTCTAGCGCACACACCCCTCGGCGACGACGGTGCTTGGCCCGCAGAACCGGTACGGCAGGTCATCGAAATGATTGGCAGTCGAGACTTAGAGAACGGGCTTGCCATCGGTCGGACGAACGCGCGCGGCATCACCAGCAGAGGCCCCTACGACGGAGGCGGCCAGGAGCGAGACCTCGCCGCCCAGTATTTGTCGTGGAGCGCGTTGGTTCGGGCGCGATGGCCTCGCACGGCCCGCGTACTTCGCTCCATCGCGGAGTCTTACGAACGCGATGCTCGCTACCGCGACCTGCAGGCCGATCTCGACGCTGATAGAGACTGAGAACCGGTGGCAAATCCATACCCATCTGAGCGGCGATGGAGGATCCGGATGGGGTGAGCGGTACACCACTGAATGAGGAAAGCCGGAGAAAAGGCGGGTAGCCCGTGCACCCACCCCGGGCAACAGCACGACCGGCGGAGCACCACCGAAGTCTCGACAGCGCGGCGAGACCCACGGTGCTGTCGCAGCGCGGCTTCTGATCCAAGCCACACGGTCCAGCGGCTCCCTCAAGATGGCCTTGGACCTACCGCCGGCTTCCCTCATAGCGACACAGCATCCGAGGCTAAGATCGGTGATACTCGACCATTAGGTTCAGGGTTCGCTATTGTAACTCCTCGCTCGAATAGCCGGAGTAAGAAAAGCTGATAGGAGCAGACCCTTATGACACGCCTCGCCTGGGAGCGATACGAGGGCAATGACGTCGAAGCTGTCGTCGCGATGCTCATTAATCGTGAGCGTCCGAATTCTGTTCGAATCACGCCATCGAGAGGAGATGGCGGAATTGACATTCTGGAACGAGGCGCGTCCGAGAATGGGGGCGACGTCGTCTACCAGGTCAAGCGCTACACGCAGCCACTGTCGGCCAGCCAGCGCGACAATGTCGAAGAATCTTGGACCCGGCTCAACACGGACCCGCGATGGGCCGAGCTCGACGTTCAAGAGTGGCACCTCGTGACGCCGTGGGACCCCACACCTGAGGCTGAGGCTTGGCTCCAGAGCTTGGACCCGAGCGGACGAGCAGTCGTCTGGAACGGGCTGAGCTACATCGAGGGGCTGGCCGCCAAGTATCCGGAGGTGATTGACTACTATCTAGAGGGCGGCCGTGGTCGCATTGAGGCCGCCTACGAATCTGTCGTGGCGCTGCTCGCCCCTGCAGAGGCCACGGCGGCGCCGGATGCCCCCTCCGTCTCCGCTCGGCTGTCTAAAGCCCTCAACGTGCTCGATAGCGACCCGCATTACCGGTACGAGTTCCGGTTCGGACAGGGAGAGCCGGTGAGCACGGTGGACCGTCCGAATTTGGTAATGACCTGGATTCAGTCCGACGGTACGAGGAAAAAGTGGCAAGCAGTTGACGTCATCGCCCGCTGCGCGGTTTCGATCAGCGAGCGCCCCATCGTTGTGACGGGGACTGTGAAGGCAGAAAGCGGCTCCGATCTCGCAGCCTCACTCCAAGACTTCGTCGACTACGGCGCGCCGTTCGCGTCTCCGACCGGCTCCTTCACGGGAAGCATTGACGCTCCCGGCGGCCTCGGCGGGCCCCTCGTGGACGCGGCAGTGCGTGTCAGCGTTAGTGACGATGACCTTGGTGCCGACCCGAATCTGATCCTTTCTGTCCGCACCGCAGGAGGAGAAGCCATCGCCGAGACCGAACTTGTTCGGACTGAGCGAAGCGAAGGACGGAAGGGGCTCCGCGTAGTCCTCAAACAAAAGAACAACGTATTCACCGTTGAAGATCGGTACACCACGACGGGAGGCGGTAAGCGCCAATTCCGCTTCGGCGACTACTCGAATGAGCCCGCGACGGACGTGCGTCATGCACTAGCAGTACTAGCTGCAGCGACCAGTGAGAACACTGTCCTCGTACGGCGAAAAGGCGCTCCTCCGAGCAGCGCTCATCCGGACCCCAACTGGAACTTTCGGTTCGGCGACGAGGTTCGTAGCATACTCGAAGGAGTTACGCATCCGGTCGATGCACTCGCACGTCTACAACAACACACCGGCCAAATCGTCCGAGTTCCAGATCTCACTCAGACCACAGCCGCACAAGTCGCTGAATGGCAGCGTGTCGCATCCATTCTCGAAGGGAATGAGGTTACGGCAACCTATCCCGACGGACATGCTTTGGGAGTCGAGCTTTCAATTCGACTCGAAACGGTTCCCAGCCCGTTATTCATCGAAATGCCCCTCGAGGTCACGGTCGGCGGACAAAAGGTAAGCTTCGGCACGGCGGTTCTGACCATCGAAGATGCTACGATCATAGATGAGCGAGAAACCGACGGCGGTTTCTTGCATCACTTCAAAATTCCGGACCAGAAAGTGCGCTTCTCCTTACCAAAGTAGATGTTGCGACGAGTGCACGTCATGGCGCTTGTCGCGAGTTTCGCATCGGCGGCCTTTTAGTGATAGGTGCCACACCCCGCCTCGCACGCAGCAGCATCTCGTCCTTCGTGTTATCATCAACGCTCAGGCGGCTGAGGATTCGCTTTTGCGTCTCGGGGGTCCAGTAAATCTTGAGATACTTACGGGCGCGCGTGATGGCTGTGTAGAAGGTGCTGTGCGAGATGCGCTTCTCGTTGGCGTCGGTGATAACGACCTTGACGCTGGAGAACTCCAATCCCTGCGCGCGATGGATCGAGACCGCGTACGCGATCTGGAGCGGTAGCACGGTCGTCGCGGAGTCATCATCGTCGTCGGTGTTCGCGCGCTCGAAAACATCGAACTGGACAACGCTGTCCGACACCCATCGCAGGTCGGTTCCCCACAGGTCAGCCTGCGTGACGGCGCGCTTGATGTCGACGTCGAAGGTGATCCGGCCCGGTGTGCGGTCGATCTTGGTGATCGTGCCCTTCATGTTGTTGAAGAGCACCGGACGGAAGCGGTCCGTCTCGTTGAAGAGCACCGGGTCGCCGACTTTGAAGGTCGAGTCGCCCCACACCACGGCGGGCGCCGGGTTGCTCGTCTGCATGAAGCGATTGACGTTGTTGATGCCGTAGAGGCCGTCGTAGTTCAGGCACAGCACGATCTCGTCCGGGTCAGCACGACTGAAGAGAGACGCGTCGAGTGGGCCAGCGTAGCCGCTTCCGGAGATGGACTCCTCGATCTTGTCATCGAGGGCGCGGACACGGTTCCAGAGCGTCAGGAGCGCGTTGTCCTTCGTGCGGTATGGCTCGGTCAGCTCGAACACCGAGCCCGGCGTGATGTAGGAGCGGATGGTGCGGAACCAGTTGCCGAACTCGATGGATTCGATTTGATAGACGTCCCCGATTAACACCAGAAGGTCGAACGAGGTCCGGTCGAGCACCTTGAGCAGGTCCTTGTTGCCGACGGTGCTGCACTCGTCGATCACAAGCAGGTCGTAGTGCTGCGCGCCTGTCGACCCCGACCCGAGGTGGCTATCGATGGTACTGAAGTAGGCGTCGCTGGTCGCGATTCGGCTCCGCAGATTGTCGACGGCGGTGTTCGTCTTGGCGAGGAAGAGTTGGCGAGCCCCGTCAAAGTACGAGGCGATGTGCTCGACCATTCGAGTCTTGCCGGTGCCGGCGGCGCCATAGATGAGGGCGACCTTGGATTCAGCGAACAGCCGGGCGAGGGCACCGGCTTTCAAATCGTCATCGATTTCGGATGGGTTGGCGTCGAGCCAGGCCTTCGCGTCCGTCTCGTGGTTGCTGAGCCCGCTTGCGGCAATGGCCTGGAGCTTGTTGATGATCGTGACCGAGTCGTTTTCGTACCCGGTGATGAAGACGTGTCCCTTGTCGTGAGCCATGATGCGCGGCTTGTGCGTGTCCGTCGGCGGCAGAAGTGCGTTGTGAGTCGCGACGAGTTGGTCCAGGTCGCCCAAGTCCTCAAGTTCGGCCTCGGGTGTGTAGATGACTCCGTGCTGCTCGACGTTGTTCATGACGCGGCGTGCCAGGAACTCGTGCTCGCGTCCTGCACTGTCGACCGCCGTCGCCACATCGTGGAAGCGGGGCGTGTGCGCGCACGGATACGAGCAGAATGGCATTTGATCGAACGGCCGTGACACTGGGGTGAGGAAGAGGTTGGACAACCACCCACTGCGACTATGCCGGTACTGTGCCCGCACCACGTTGTTGTTCATGGTGAGCAGCAGGTAGCGCAAAATCCGCGAGCCGGGCAAATCCCGGCGGATGACGTCGCGCGAGCTCTGGAGCATGGTGAAGATCTCGTCGGTTCGCTTGATGCCTTCCGTAGCCTCCGTCCGAATGCGCATGAACTCCGCGTCGGGCATGTCGATGAGGTCGAGCAGACTGAACTTCGTCGTCGAAAGGTACAGCATCAGGTTGCGATACTCGAGCTGCCCGGCACTCACTTTTGCCTTCTGGCCGAAGATGCGAGCGAAGTTGTTGAACTCGCAGGGGCGAATCGACACCTCCCACGACCGGATGAGGACGATGGGCATCGGCTGCCCGAAGACGTCGATGGAACTGCTCTGCAGTTCCATGTTCGCGGCATACGAGTCCGACACCTCGATGCTGGTGAAGCCGATGATTCGGTCGAATTTGCTCGTCCTGTTGTGCGCTAGAGCGAAGGTGACCTCATAGTAGATCCGTCCGTTCGCGTAGAACGGTCGGGAGCTGATGACGTAGTACCGATCGCGACGTGGGTCGCCCGGCGGGTTGAGACTTGGCTCCTCAATCCGGGCCGCGATCTTCTCGTGGTACTCGCGCAGCAGCGGATCAAGGTCGAGAGGGAAGCTCTCGAGGTTTCGTAGGATCTCGATGCCGAGGCTGTCCTTGGCGACCTGGCGCGTACGGAGCAAGAACTCGTAGTACTTCAGCATCAGGCGCTCGGACGGGTCCTCGTCGAGCGTGAAGTGCGACACGCTGACCTGCAGCATCGCGTGAAACCGTGTCAGTGGCCGGTACTTCGCTTGCGCCTTCGCGAAATCGCGAGCCGGCTCAAACTGCGTCTGGTACGTGAAGGGTTGTACGGGATCGCCGGTGTGCGCCCAAACGATCAACGCCTCGATGAGGTCGCGGAGGTACTGCAGCACGTTCTTCGACAGGAACCCACGATCGGAGCTGATCAATGAGATGTTGCTTTCAATACCATCACTGGCGGCACGCACCTGTCGTTCAATCGTTGGCATCGAGTGACCTCCGCGTCAAGCAAGCGCCGTTTCAAGCCCGGCCAGACCGGACCTATCCTCAGCTAGCAGCCTAACGGCGCCCATCGCAGGGAGAGTCGGCACGACATCGCCTCGACATGAGACAGGGCATCTGGCGGGAAAGGGCTCCCGCTTGCGAATGCTCTGGAGCCGCTGAAATCCAAGACACGACGAAGCCCTCCCGCTTGGGGAGGGCTTCGTCGTGTTCGGTCTAGAGCGCCCGCGGCAGGTTGTTACGGAGCGGGCACCGGATGACTCGGTGGTTCGCGCCGGGGCTCAGGGGGTTCTCGTTGTGGGACTGCTTGAAGTGGTGCCGGCGCGGGTTGACCTGGTCGGCCAGCGTGACGTGGGTGGCGTCGAACGCCGTGGCGGGGCGGCGGTGCGTTGCGGGAGCGTAGAGGCGGCCGTCTCGCTGGATGCTTGCCGTCGCCCCGCTGGCGCTTAGCGTTGGCTGGTCGGCGGTGCGGTCAGCCGAGGTCGTCGTGGCGAAGGTGACTTCCCACACTCCGGGCTCCGTGTTCCACGCGGGGCGCTCGGCACTGGCCGTGGACGCGGTTCCGTGCGTTTCGAGGACCGAAGGGATGTCCTTGAGGTTCGTGTGCTCTGCGGTCGCTGCGATGTCGTTCTTCATGATGGTCCTTTTGGTTCGGCGTGTTCGTGGTGGGCTTGCGGTGTCAGCGGGTGGCGTTGGCGGAGCGCTTCGTGTGGTTTAGAGGGATCGAACCGCGGGGCCGGATGGTCGGGTTCGCGTCTTCTTCACCGCTTTTCGGGAGGCGCTGATAGAAAGTTGCGGCGTTCCGGTCACGGCGTCGGCTGGTGCGGCGCGGAGCATCGGGCTCACGGAAGGTCGTGAGGTCGTCCCAGCCGTGGACGCCGCAGATGCTAAGGGCGTGGTGCAGCGCTTCGTGCCCCAGGAGGCCGGCGCGGAGCAGTGCGAGAGCCCCCCGCTTTTCCGTGTGGTCTCTCGGACTGTTCGTGGTGTGCCAGTGCTGGCTGCGGAGCGCGTCGAGAGTGATGCCGAGCTGGTGGGCTGCGATGTGTTCGTCGGCGAGGAGCGTCGCTGCAGCTGCCTTGGCGCGGGCGTTGTACATGTCGAGGATCGGCTCGATGTTGGACGTGTTCTTCGGCGGTGGGGTCGGCATCGGGCGGTACGTCAGCAGGAAGGTTCCGAGGTCGCGGAGGTTGAGGGTGCTCATCATCGCTGCTTGATGCTGCTTCCGGGCGTCGGGCTGCTCGTGGAGCTCGATGTACTTGTCGATCAGGTTCCGCGGGACGCGGTCGGCGTGAGCGTCGAGGGGCCGGAGCTCGCGCAGGGTGTGGCGGTGCGCTCGGCGGTTGGTGCAGTCGGTGATGACGGCCATGGTCTTTCTCCTTCTGGTTCGTGGCTGGCGCCTGTGCTCGCCCATTCCGTTGGGCTTGGTGTCTCTATGCCGTGCGCTTCTGACCGGCTGGGAGTGAAGCTGTTGTGCCTGGCGGACGAGCACCGTCCCTTGTACTGTCCGAGGACCGGTTCAGGGGTGTGGTCTCGTCGTGACAGCGCTGCGGTTTGGTGCTCGTCTGCCGTGCGGCTGGCTTCGAGGGCTCTATGCCGGCTCGTCCGGGCCAGCTGGGAGTCGCGCGTTCAGGCGTCTGCGGAGGCGTGTGCGCGAAAGGTGGCGAGGTCCGTCCAGGTGCTGCCCCACTGGTCCTCGGCGGCCCGGTACTGCTGGAGGGTGGCGACCCCGGCGCGCAGGAGCGAAAGCAGCCGCCGTCCCGCCTCGACAATGTTCGGGTCGTCGCCCCAGTGCTGTCGGCGGAGCTCAGCGACGTCGTTAAACCCGGCCTGCGCTGCGGCTTCGGCTTCGTCGCGGTCGTACTGCAGGAGAAAGTGCTGCTCGGCGCAGCGCTGAAAGTCAGCGTCGGTGCGGAGCTTGCGGATGGTGGCGATCTGGAACGCGAACACGTCCGGTTCGTCCAGGAACGGTTCGACGCGGTAGTGGGCCCGGAACTGCCGCGTGCCGTTCGGGCCGGCGAGGAGGTGGTCGTAGAGCTTGTCGATGCCGCGGCCGTTGAGGTCGAGCCAGTCGAGGACGATCTGCATCTCGCGGCGACGCTCGTGTCGGTTGCGGTTCTGGTGGGAAGCCATGGTGTGGCCCTTTCGTGCGGAGGTGGTCGGCACCGGTTCGTGGTGCGCTCCCCCTCTGTGCAGGCTGCCGACGGCGAGCTGTGATCACGGATCTGGGATCCCTGATCCACAGCACTCCACCGGTGCGCTGATCAGGGCTTCTCGTGTTCTGCGGTCGAGTGAGAGTCGAGCCGCGGCCGGTCCCCGCAACCGTGAGCGCGGCTGACGGCCTTTCGAGCCCGTCTGTCGGTCGGCGGCGGCATAGAGGCGGCTCCGTCATCGCAAGGAGTTCCTCTTGGACCACATCACTGCCACCCGTCTGGCCCGCTGCGACGCGTTCATCGCCGCTGCGGACGCTGAGCACGGCGGCCGCTACGACTACTCGCTGCTGCCCGACGAGTTCGTCAACGTCAAGACACGAGTGCGGATCATCTGCCCGGAGCACGGTGTCTTCCGGATGGCGCCGCAGGACCACAAGGCGAAAACGGTGCAGGGCCGAGTGATTCCTGGGCAGGGCTGCCACGACTGCTCCACGCGTCGCGGACCGGCCGCGCGCCGCTTGCAACTCTTCCTCGACCGAGCGCGCGAGGTTCACGGGTCCCGGTATGACTACCGGAACGTCGACTTCGTCGACCAGCGGACCAGCATCCGCATCCGCTGCTTCGAGCACGGGGCCTTCAGCGTCATGCCGAAGAACCACCTCGCTGGCGAGCAGTGTGGGAGGTGCGGGGCCAGGGCGCGAGCAGAGTCCCTCCGCCAAGTCGACAACGCCGGCCAGTTCGGTGACCCCCGCCGCCTCGCCCTCGACAAGAAGCGCGCCGCGACCGAGCGACGGAACGAGAAGAAGCGTCTGGAGCGCGAGGCAGCAGCGTCTTTGCACGCTGTCTGACTTTTCCTGTTCCTGGCCTCGAGCGGCTCGAACCCCTGGCTCTCACGGTTGCTTCGTCCCTACCGTCGAAATCGTCCACCCCAACTCCAACGCTGATGCTGCCGGCAGCGAAGCGGCTGCCCTTGCTGAATGCGGAGTGGGCGAGCGAGAAGGAGCCGTATGCCGAACGCCGACAATGACCCGAGCCGCCGTGCGCGGCAACTCGCCGCCATCAGCGGCATGGCCCGCATTCCGCTAGCGGACCTGCGCGACCAGAGTCCCCCGAACCTGCAGGCCCTCTACGCCGAATTGCAGGACGACCAGTCCCTGATCCCGGGCCTGAAGATGGGTCTCGGCGCTCTCACCGTTCAGCGCTGGGATGCCGCGTACGCGGCCAGCGGTTGGACCCTCTACGGGGCGGAGCTCACGCTCGACATGGGGCACCCGTTCGGGTCGATGTTCTACCGCAACGACGAGGACGGCCGTGTGCTGCGCGCCGGGGTGAAGTGGCATCCGCCGGTGCAGCAGCTCGAGTTCCCTGCCCTGCACCCATCGAAGCCAGAACTGACCTCTGACTGCACTGCTGATGAGGTCGCTGCGGTGGTGTTGGATGCGCGGAGTCGGATCGGGACGCTTGTCGCGGTCAACGCGCAGATCGGGTCGTTCGTTGCCACCGAGGAGTCCGAGAACGCCATCCTGGACGCGTCCGGGCTCGGGCTCGAGCGACTGTCTGAAGACGACCCGCGGCTCGCTGACCGTGATGCGCGACCGCCGTCGAGGCCGAGCCGGGGCGGCGCTGATGGGTGACCGTCAGTGGGTGCAGGACATCCGGCATCACCAGACGATTCTGTCGTTGCCGTTCGGGCTCGGGTGGACGATCGACATCACGCAGACGCTGGTCGCGCTCGAGGCTGCGGGGATGCCCGCTCGTGTGGAGGCGTTCGACCGGCTCCGGTTCGATGACGGCCGGTCCGGCTTCCTGTCGACCCCGAACCCGACCGCGACGATCAACGACGACGGCACCCCGGCCGAACGGACCGAGGACCTCATCGTCCTGCCCGGCGGATCAGAAGGCGGCGTCCTCTCCCTCGCCCGCCGGTACCCGGACCTGGTGTTCGTGAACGGGAAACGGCAACGCGTCTGGGCGAACGGCAAGCAGGTGCACGGGTCGTCGATGGAGCGTGACGCGACACCGGGGTGGCGGACCGTGTTCGCCATCGCCCGCACTATCGCCCTCCACGGCGGCGGTTCACAGTCGATCGCGGACCGCGTCGGCATCTCACTCGACGAGGTGCGCGCCGCGATGCCAGCTCTCGGGACGCATGTGTTCCACACTCCGATCGGGTGGGAAGCAGCCGACCGGGCTGCCCTGTGCGACTGGGCCGTGGCGGCCTATCCCGGTGTCGGTGGAATAAGGACCTGCTGGCGCCGCGACACCACCATCGACGAGCAAGCCGACCAGCTGATTGCGCTGGGTGGAGTGATGTCGGACCGATGGGCGGCGCAGCAGTCCGGCGTCCTCGTCGCACCGGACCGGTTGACCGCGTTCTTCGCCGAGCATCCAGACATGCAGGCGCTCGGCTACGAGCCCGCCACCGTGAACGAGGCGACGGTGTCGGTCGTCATCCCACAGGACACCACCGTCCTCACCGGCGCTGAGGGATGCTGCACGGACGACTTAATCACCGCGCATGTCCTCTACGCCGACAGCTGGGTTGCCGCGAACACGGATGCGGTGAACGGGTTGCGGCAGCTGCTGCACTTCCGATCCGACCTCGCCCACGACCTCCGCTGGCACCCCAACGGCAGCGGTGAGGGCGGGGTGAGCTGATGCTGCAGCTGCTTTCACTGACGCTGGCGTACGACGACACCCGGTTCTTCGGCTCCGTCATGTTCACCAAGCCGAACGATCCCGACGACAACCCCGCAGTGGTCCTCATCGACCACGCCGACGGGCCGCCCTGGTTCCACCTAACCAACGTCGACCCGGACATTCAGGACCCGACGGTGCCGGCGTTGGTCGAAGCGGACCGCATCATGCGGTTCCTCCTCCGATACACGCCCGACCGCATCGGCCGCACCTCCGCCGACTTCCCGCAGCCCTGACCCGCCCTGCTCTCGTTTGGCCCTTTGGAGGTAGTTGCTGATGATGCGTCTGGTGTCCATGCACCTGTCGAACGACCGGATCCTCTGGGGGCACGTGCTCCTCGAGGACACCGAGAACCCGGACGCGCACCTGGCGCAGATCCTCGTTCGCCCCATCGACGTCGAACCCGGGTACGAGCTCTACGACAGGACCAACACGGTCCTGTCGGACCTGACCGTGCCGGCGGTGCGGGAAGCGAACCGGATCGTGCAGACCCTCCTCATCCCCGCCTCCGAGATCGCGAAGCGCGAGAAAGCCGTCCGAGCGGTCATCCACTCCGGGTATCTGGAAGGGTTCCCGGACGACATGCCGTGGCAGTCGCAGCTGTGGATGTACGCCCGCGGTGAAGTCACCCGCGAACAGCTGTCCGCGTATGCCGACGAAGGCCGGCAGATACCCCGCGCACCCGGACACAGCGCGGTCGGTCCGGCGGACGTTCCCGAGGACTGGTGGCAGACCACGCAAGCCCGCATCCGCCGGAACCTCCTCGACACGACCCTCACCGAGCCAGAGGTCGCCGCGGCCCTGCAGGTCAGCATCGACGAGGTCGGTGAGCTGTTCGAAGCGAACCGGCTGACGAGCTTCGACCTCGACGGTGAAGAACGCATCCCCGACTGGCAACTCGTGAAGCCCGCCCTCCCCGAGTTCGGCGACCCGTCGTCGCTGCTGCCGGGCCTGGACGTCCTCTACGCGGCAGCACCGCAGCCGCTCCTCGACGCAGCAGCGATGACGGAGTTCATGACCACACCCCTGGAGTTCCTCACCGTCGACGACCGGGTCCTGACCCCGTTGGACTGGATGCGGGAAGGCCGGCCGCTGACGACGATCATCGCCCTGTTCCGCGGACGACGGTGGCGGCAATGACCTGCCGCCCCGACCTGTTCCTCCTCAACGTCGCCTACGACGTCACCGGCGCGCACGGGCACGTGTTCTTCCGCGACCCACCCAGCACCGAGCTGCGGCAGGTCCTCATCCGCAGCACTGACACCGGCAACATTTGCGAACCAGCCCACGGCGACACCCGCACCGGGTGGGAACCGTTCCTCGAAGAAACCCGCCGGCTCATTGCCCTCACCCGACCCGACACCGCAGACGAGCGCAGCTGATGGGCCCCCCACTCGAATGGGTCGCCGCTGCGTACGCCGGCCGGCCGCAGATCACGATGCCGTACGGACTTGGCGACACCACCGACCTCACCAACGCGCTCGCCGTCCTGAAACTCGCTGGGCTTCGCGCGGTCGTGGAGTCGCACGACACGATCCGCCTCCCCGACGGCCGCCGCGCACGCTTCCCAACGTTGACGCAGCGGCCTCGCGGCGAGGAAACGGACGTTGACCTGCTCCTTTTGGCACCGCGCACCGTAACGGTGACGCAGATCGCGCTCGCGGAACAGACGGCGACGGTGCTGCTGGTCGACGTCGACCGGCGCCGCGTCTGGATCGACGGCAAGCAGGCCCTCGGCACGAAGGAACGTTGGAAGGACGCGGCACCGATCTACTTCACGTTCGCCGTCGCGCGGATGCTCGCGGTCAACGGTGCCACTTTCGACGGGCTGGTGCGGGCTGGGCTCACCCCTGGCCAGGTCGATGACGCGCTGGCACGGCTCGGGAAACGCGTGCACCGCACTGACATCGGGTGGGAGTCACGGTACATCGGCGGTCTCGTGGACTTCGCCATCGCCTGCTACCCCGGACCCGGAGCGGTCAGGACCAGGTGGACGTCCGACGTTCCACTGATCGAGCAGGCGGAACGGCTCATCAGCGCTGGCTGCCGCATCTCCGGCCGTGCCATCTCCGACCGGCCCGGCTACCCCGCCATTAGCAAGCGCGAGATGCCGTACCGAGTCGTCGCGTTCACCGAGGAGGAGGTCGACATGGTCGCGCTCGGGTTCGAACCCGACACGATCGGCTTTGCCGGCACCGAACTCATCCGGCCCGCGGACCCCACGGTCTTCCTCACCGCAGCAGCCGCTGGCTACACGGACCGGACCGACGACATCATCACCGCCAACACGCTCCTCCGCGCCGACTTCCGGAACGACGACGATGCGGCATCGCTGCAAGAAGTGCGAGACCGGCTGCAGTTCCTCGCCGACACCGGCTACGACCTCCGCCACAACTTGCCCAACTGACGGTGATCAATTGGTCAGTTCCGTGAGGCTTTGACCTGCCGTCGGTGCTTCACCGAACTGCGCCAAACCCACGCAGCCAGCTTGGTCTCACCGCAACCTGCTTCCACCCAAACTGCGTCTCGGGTGAGGCGGTACGCCCGGGCGTCACTTCGACGAATCAGCCGGTCGGGCAACTGGAACCACGCGTGGACAGGCAACGGCTCGGGAAGCTCGCGCACCTCTACGCCGCGAGCATCCTCCTCAAGCGAGAACGGCGAGCCGGGCACCCAACGATCCGAACGACGACGACCCATGACGGCGACAGTACGAGCCCGCACCGACGTTCAAATACGGGGCCCTCATCGAGAACAGGACCAGACTAGTCATCTGTGTGAGCAGCCTCGCTCTGTGTCGTCGTTTTCGCTGCGATCGGTGTCGGGTCAGGTGGTGCCGATGACGAGGGTGCTGCGGGCGGCCTCGACGACGTCGTTGGTGATGACGTCGAGCTCGTTGATCTTCAGGACGCGTTGGATCTGAGGGAGGAGGCGCTCAAGGAGCCGGAAGTTGCCGCGGGTGATGCGTTCGACGGCGGCGATGGCTTGCGCGTCGGTGAAGTCGTCGGGGTCGAGCGTCTTGCCGAGCTTGCGCCATTGACGTTCGAGGACGAAGAGCAGCTCGTCGTGGCCGAGCGGACGGTACTGGTGGGCGAAACCGAGGCGGCTGTAGAGCTGCGGGTAGTGGCTGAACTGCTTCTCGATGCCGGGCATGCCGATGAGGATCATCGCTATGCCGGTGCGGTCGTACTGGTCGCGGAGCCACTCGATCGCGTTGCCGGTGAGGCGTTCGGACTCGTCGATGATGATCAGCTCGAGCAGGGACGGGTTGGGGCCGTGTGCGTGGTCGAAGTGGCGACCCTGGAGCAGGAGGTGTTCCTCGATGCAGCGTTCGGTGCGGAGCATGTCGTGCCGGAGGTCGTCCTGCAGGGCGCGCATCGTGGCGGAGACCTCGGGCGTGTAGAAGACGGTGCGGGCTCGGTGGGCGGCGGCGTAGATCTTCGTGTCGTCTTCGCTGCGTGCGGCCCATCTGGCGATGAACGGGCCGATGCTGTCCCAGTGGGCGTAGCGGCGTGCGGAGAGGGTCTTGCCGACGCCAGCGGGGCCGAAGCAGACGCCGATGGTGTTCTGCTTCCGGACGGCGTCGGCGAACTCCGCGAACCGACGGTGTTCCTTCGTGATGATGAACTGGCTCGTCATGACCGGTCCTCCTCGTAGGTCATCAGTCGCGGTTGATCCGGTGCCGGTGCGGGTGCTGGTGGGGTGTGATCATCGGGTGTGGGGCGGACGATCGCGATGCGTTCGCGGATCTGCCCGCGCAGGGCTCTTCGTTGCGCGTTCCGGGCGGCCTGGATCTGCTTGAGACTGATGGTCTCGGTCTGATGCGCGGTACTGATCGCGGTGCACAGGAACGCGTCGCGGTGAAAGACACGGATCTCGGTGACGTCGCGGGGGTCGTACCGGACGCTGACGGTGCTGCCCACGAAGGGTGCGAGAGTGGTTGCGGTGTAGCGGAGCCCTTCGAAGTGGATGCCGTCTCGTTGCACGACACGCGTGGTCGGGACGGTGAGCAGGAACCCGTCGAGCTGCTCGAGGGAGTCCGGCATTCGTGGCAGCCACCCGTCTGCGATCCACGCTTCCAGTGGGCTCTTCCGGAGCTCGCGGTGGATGCGGGCGTTGTAGCGGCGGATGAACGTGTTGATGGCACTGTCGACACCGGCGAGATCCAGCGCCGGCGTCGGCGCCGGCGCCGAGGATCCGGGTGCGAGGTGGCCGGGGAGCGTTGGGAGCAGCTCGGTGTTGATGGTGCCGAAGAACCGCTCGATCTTCCCGCGGCCCTGGGGGCGAGCGACCTGCGAGTGGATGATGCGGAGGTGCAGCACGGCGGCGGTGTCGCCGATTCGGTGGCTGGTGAAGTCGGACCCGTGGTCTGTGTAGAGCACGTCTGGGATCCCGCAGACAGGCCAGTCCGGTTCCGGCTTGTGCCAGATCGCTTGCCGGAGCGCGAGCGCGGTGTTCGCGGCGGATGGGGCGCCGAGGAACACCATGTACCCGCAGACCGCGCGGGAGTAGTCGTCGAGGATCACCGTCAACCACGGCCGTTCGGGCTTGCCGTCGGGTCCGACGATGAGCAGATCGAGCATCGTGTGGTCCGCCTGCCAGATCGCGTTGGGGCGATCCGCACGACGTCGGAGCAGCAGTTCGTGCTTGTCCCGATATGACGCGGGCCCCTCAAGCGCGAGCGTCACCATCCCGGGATCAAGCCCGTTCACGATCGACCGCACAACGGAGTACGACGGCGCTGAGAGACCTCGTTTGGTGCAGTAATTGTCGACCTGGCGGTGAATCGTGGCGATCGAAGGTCGTGGCTTGGTGAGTGCGAGCCCCTCAATCAGGCGCACCAGTTCCGGTGCCGTCCGTCGGGCGCCGTGATCGGTGCGGGTGCCGTCGGCGAGAGCCGGGTATCCGCCGGTTCGGTAGCGGGCCAACCAGCGTTGCAGGGTGCGCTCAGCGACGCCCGTGGTGCGGGCCAGGGTGGCGAGCGGGATGGCGTCCTCGACGTGCAGTCGAAGGATGCCCCACCGCTCGCTCGCGTCCATAGCCAGCTACATCGTTGGGGAAGGCTTGGTTCGTCGCGCCGCGACGGGCTCGGCGTGCTTCGCGAGTGCACGGTAGATGGTGGTGCGGCTAACGCCGAGCACGTCGCCGATCTGCGCGACGGTCATGTCCTGCTGTTCGTAGAGCCGGCGTGCGGTGCGCACCTGGTCCGCGGAGAGCCGAGATGGTCGGCCGCCGGTGCGGCCGCGGGCTCGAGCGGCGGCGAGGCCGGCGTTGGTGCGTTCCTTGATGAGGTCCCGTTCGAACTCCGCCAATGCGGCGAAGACGTGGAACACGAGCCGGCCGCCGGGCGAGGTGGTGTCGATGGTCTCCTGCAGGGACCGGAACCCGATGCCGCGCTCGGCGAGAGCGTGCAGCTGATCGATGAGGTGCCGGATGGACCGGCCGAGCCGGTCGAGTCGCCAGACGACGAGAGTGTCGCCGGGGCGGAGCTGGTCGAGGAGCTTGTCGAGCTCGGGCCGGTGTTGGAGCGACCCGGACATGGTGTCGACGAACACGCGGTAGCAGCCAGCGGCGTTGAGCGCGTCGATCTGCAGCGACGCGTCCTGGTCTGTGGTGGACACGCGCGCATACCCGAGAAGGTGACCCATGAAGAGAACGTAGCGAAACTCGACCAGGAGGGGTAGTGGCGGCACGTAGATTCTGGGACTGGGTTCCGCTACAAGACACGGCGCCTCGCACCCGGACTGAGCGCCGGTACGGATAGTTGTAGCGGAATCGTTCGTATTTGTTACGTCTGCCGCGCTCGCGCGGCGAGCCGGAGTGCTTGCACGGAACGGAGGTGTTGTTCCGATCGGTGGCGGCCGTTGGCGGGAGACGGATGTGGTCCTGCGATGACCGGAAGGAGTCGGGGGTGCTCGTCCAGGGTGAAGTGTCGCATGACGCCGTCGAGGGCAACGGCCCCGTACGTGACGATCGCAGTGAGAGCGGGGAGGGCCGCGAGCAGTGTGGCGAGGGCATGCCGCCCCTCGTCGATGTCCTCGAGTCGCACGCGGTCGGGCAGTTCCCATGGGACAAGGTTCCAGCGGACGTACTCGCCGCGTGCGAGTCCGGACTCGATACGGGCTGCTCGGAACGCGGCCGCGGTCGGGCCCGGGTTGTCCTCGCTGCAGATCGCTGCGTGCGCTGCGGCGATGGTCTGGGGGCCAGGCGACTGCATCAGGACCAGGACACGGCTGAATCTGCCGCCGGATCGTGGGTCGAAGCTCGGGACGAACCGTCGGCTGCCGTCGGGCGCGGTCCGCCACGTCTCCGCGAGACCGTTCAGCGATCGAACGTCAGCGAGTTCCTCGGGGGTACTCATGCCGGCTGTGGCGGTGCCAGCAGGGTGCCACGGATGACGGATCCGTGAAAGGTGCGAAGGGCAACGGTGATCCATGCGGCGACGAGGCCGGCGTAGTAGATGACGGCGAGGACGGCAACGACGGTCAGGCCTGAGTGCAGGGCGAGCCCGTTCAGGCCGGTGACGCAGGTCCCGACGGGGAACGTGAAGGACCACCAAGTCAGGCCGAACGGCAAGTGTTCGCGGGCAGTGCGGATGGTGATCGCGAGGGCGATGACGGTCCACAGCAGCGCGAAGCCGAGCATCGCGAACCCGTACACCAGCGCCACGACCAGCAGGGCATGCGCGGTACTCGCATCGACAACGGTGGGGGCGTTCGATGCGAGGAGGTTCACCGCGGTGATCGACTGTCCGACCGGCCCGAGGACGATCCACAGAGTCGGGACCATGCCGGCGGCCCCGACCTTGTGCTGCGCGAGACGGTTCCAGATCAGCGTGATCACGACCAGCGACGTGATGAGGCTGAGGCCGAAGAAGCCGTAGCAGGACCACAGCAGCGTCTCCCGCGCCTGCCCGGCGGGGGCGTACGGCAGCAGGAGCGCACCGGTGGAGGCGGACACCATCGGCGGGACGATCGGCATCAGCCAGCCGCCGAACGCGGAGTCGGGCTTGTTCTCGTGGCGGGTGAACGCCAGGTACGGCACGAGCACTGCCGTGAGCAGTCCTCCGATGGTGCCGATGGTCCACAGGACCCAGTCGATGGTGACGGCGGCGGGCAGGCCGACCCAGTCCTTGCCGAGCAGGAGTGTCCCGGCGCCGACGGTGAGGAACGCCATCGGTGGTGCGCCGTAGAAGTGCGAGATCACCGGGTTGAGCTGGTGCCCGGCTGCAGTGCTCCGGTAGCGGATCCAGTGCAGCACCGTCGCGGTCGTGAGGGCGACGAGGAGCACCGCGGCGATCGCCCACACGACCGTCGCCGCGAGGCGCAGCCCGGGGAACTGCAGCGGCAGTGACGCAGCTGCGACAGCGACGATCCCCGTGCCCATGATCGACGCGAACCAGTTCGGTGTGAGATTCGACACGATCAGGCCTGGCCGCTCCAGGTCACGGAACAACGCCGTCTGCGGCCGTTGGGGCAGCTGGCTACCGTTCGCGGGTGCAGGGTCCGTGCGGAGCGTTGTCATGGGCCAAGCCTGCGCGAATCCTGCCTCTGGCGGTACCCGGAACCTCTTGGCAGGGCACAATCAATGATTGTGGCACTACGGCGACTCACGGACCGAACCCTCGACCTCGACACACTCGACGTGCTCGCACGCGTCGCCGAGACCGGCTCCCTCTCCGCTGCCGCTGGAGCGCTCGGCGTCACGCAACAGGCAGTGTCTGCTCGGATCCGGGTCGCCGAGCGCATGGTCGGTCACTTGTTGGTGCACCGCTCGACCACGGGGTCGGTGCTGACCGAGACCGGCAGGCTCGTCGTCGGGCTGGCCGGACCGGTCCTCGACGCGTCTCGCCACCTCGAAGCAGGAGTGGCTGCGCTGCGGACTCCCACGGGTTCGCTCGTCGTCGCAGCGTCACAGACGATCGCGGAGCTGCTGCTGCCGGGCTGGCTGCTCGAATTCCGCCGCCGCGAACCCGACGTGCGGGTGCGCCTGATCGCGGGCAACTCCGCCGCGGTGACGGACCTCGTGCAGTCGGGTGGCGCGAACCTCGGGTTCACGGAGACCCCGGTGACGGCGGCAGGTGTGTCCGCGCAGGTGATCGCGGACGATGAGCTCGCGGTCGTCGTTGCGCCGGAACATCCCTGGGCTCGGTCGACCGGGATCACTGCGGAGGTCCTGGCGGCGACGGCTCTGCTCCTGCGGGAAGAAGGTTCCGGAACTCGCGCGACCCTCGCCGCATGGCTCAGGGAGGCCGGTTTGAGCATGTCGGTTCCGGCCGCGGTGCTGGAGACCACGAGCATCATCCGGGCGAACGCGCAGGCTGGAATTGCACCGGCGGTGATGAGCCTTCGCACGGTCGCCGCCGACATCAACGACGGGTCGCTGGTGCGGGTCCCGCTCGCTGGGCCGCCACTTGCCCGGCCGTTGCGGGCGATCTGGTCGGGAGAGCCTCAGCCAGCTGGTTCTGCTTTCCTGCGCGTCGCCCACGAGGTGACCGGTCGGGGTCAGCGCAGCCCGTAGGGCAGCTCCGGATTGTTCTCCGCGATCTCGGTGAGCCGGTTGTACTTGGCGACGCGTTCTCCGCGGGCGGGTGCGCCGGACTTGATCTGTCCGGTTCCGGTGCCGACGACGAGGTCCGCGATGAACGTGTCGGTGGTCTCGCCGGACCGGTGCGACACCATGCTCCGCATCCCGAGCGAGCGTGCGACGCCGATCGCGTCGAGGGTCTGGGAGACGGTGCCGATCTGGTTCGGCTTGATGAGCGCCGCGTTCGAGAGCCCGTCCTTCCCACCGTCGCGGATGCGCTGCGGATCGGTGACGTAGAGATCATCGCCGACGATCTGGAGCATGTCGCCGAGCGCGAACGACATCGCCTTCCAGCCGCCGTGGTCATCTTCGGAGAAGCCGTCTTCGATGCTCCGGATCGGATACCGGCTGATGAGGTCGCGGTAGTAGTCGACCATGCCTGCGCGGTCGAGCCGGCGGTCCACGACCCGGTAGCTACCGTCACCGAGCGCGAACTCGTTCGCCGCCGGGTCGAGTGCGATCGCGACGGTGTCCACGCCGGGCTCGTAACCGGCGGCACTGATCGCGGCGACGAGGAGGTCGAGGGCCTCCTCGGGCGCGGCGATCGACGGGGCGAAGCCGCCTTCGTCCCCGAGACCGAGACTGCCGAACCGTTCCCGGACCAGTGCCGCCAGCGCGTGGTAGACGTCCGATCCGATCCGAACCGCGTCGGTCATGGTCTCGGCGTTCACCGGGGCGATCATGAACTCCTGGAAGTCGAGCGCGTTCGCTGCGTGCGCTCCGCCGTTGAGCACGTTGAAGTGCGGGACGGGCAGGCGGGGCGTGCTGCCGGTGACGTCTGCGATCCAACGCCAGAGCGGCAGCTCCGCTGCGGCGGCGAGAGCGCGTGCCATCGCGATCGAGGTCGCGACGACACTGTTCGCGCCGAGCCGGCGGTGGTTCGGGGTGCCGTCGAGGGCAGCGAGGGCGGCGTCGGCCTGCCCGATCGAGGTCCACGACTGGCCGGTGATCATCGGTGCGACGTCCGTCGTGATGAGGTGCAGTGCCTGGCTCACGTCGCGGCCGCCGTAGCTGCTGCCGCCGTCGCGAAGCTCGACAGCCTCATGCGCGCCAGTGGATGCGCCTGCGGGGGCGTCACCGGTGACGACGGTGCCGTCCTCGAGCTCGAGACGCACCTGGATCGTCGGGTAGCCGCGGGAGTCGAGGATCCGGGAGCCGTGCAGGCTGCTGATGGTGACGGGGCGGCTGGTGTGGGTCACGTACTCGCCCTGATGGTGGGTGGTGTGGTGGACGTTGCTGATGTAGTCGTTCACGGCGGTTGTCGCCTTTCGGGTTGGTCGTGCGGGTGTGGGCCGCGGGGAGGCGGAGGGACGACCTCCTGGCGATCACTGGGCGCCAGTTGCCTCCCCACGGCGGTTCAGGGCGCGCACTGGATGGTGTCGGGTGCGCGGGTGCCGGTCAGGGGTGCGGGGTGAACCGTTCCTGTGCGGCGCGGATGATGGCTTCGGCGTCGACACGGTTCGCCCACCCGTTGGTGGTGACGTGCTTGCCGTGCTCGATCTCCTTGTAGTGGGCGAAGAAGTGCTCGATCTCCGCCAGGACCGGCTCGGCGACGTCGGAGATGTCCTGGACGTGGTCGAAGCGGACGTCTCCGGCGGGGACGGTGAGGATCTTGTCATCGCCGCCGTTCTCGTCGACCATGCGGAGCATCCCGACCGGGCGGACGTCGATGACGACGCCGGGGAACGTGGGCCGGGGCAGCAGCACGAGCGCGTCGAGGGGGTCGCCGTCATCGCCGAGAGTGTCGTCGATCGAGCCGTAGTCCTGCGGGAACACCATGCTGGTGAACACCGCCCGGTCCAGGCGGATCCGTCCGGTGGCGTGGTCGACCTCGTACTTGTTGCCGCTGCCGCGGGGGATCTCGATCGTGATGTCGAAGTGCATGAGCTGTTCGTCTCCCAGTCGGATGGTCAAGTGAGGGTGCCGAGGGTGACGCCCCCGGCGGCTGCGGCGACGGAGACGACGAGCATCCCGAGCCCGTTCACGGCAGCCGCGGTGGTGCGGCCAGTGCGTGCGAGGCGGACGGTCTCGAAGCTGGCGGTGCTGAACGTGGTGTAGCCACCCATGAGCCCTGTTCCGAGCACCGCGACGGGGGTGGCGCCGAGGTGACCGGCGGCGCCGGTGATCAAGCCCAGCAGGAACGAGCCGGTGATGTTGATCGTCAGCGTCCCGACCGGGAGCCGGAACTGCCGACCCCGGTTGATCGCACCATCCACGAAGAACCGTGCGGCCGCGCCGACACCGCCAGCGACCGCGACGCTGAGGAAGGCCAGGGCGCTCATGATGTGGCCCCGTTCGGTCGGACCAAACCCGCGATCGCGAGGCCGCTACCGGTGGCGATCGCGCCGGCGAGGACCGTCAGGAGCGCGTACCCGGTGCCGGCCAACCCGCGGCCAGCGAGGAACAACACCGCGGTGCTGGTCGCGAGGGTGCTGTAGGTGGTGAACCCGCCGAGGACACCGGTTCCCAGAAGCAGGCGCAGTGTCCGGCGGCGACCCTCGTCAGGTCCGCGATGCGCGAGGTGTTCCAGCAGCACACCCAGTAGGAGCGCGCCGGCGATGTTGATCCAGAAGATCGCCCAGGACACCTCCTGCTGAGCGGGGAACGCGGTGCTGAGTCCGTCGCGTGCGGCGGTACCGATGGCGCCGCCGAGTGCGACGACACCGAGGTACCGCCACCGCAGATGCACTGGCCGGTCGATACGTTCCGGGTCGTTGGCGTCGATGTCTGGGTCGGGCGGGAGCTGCCCATCGGGCAGGTGCGTGTCCGTTCGGGAGGTCATGTTCCACCTTCCGCAGCGACCGCTGCCGCTGCTGCTCGTGCTGCCGGATGCAGGTACTCCCCACCCCGCGGACAGAACCCACCGTCGCCGTCGAACCGGTAGATCAGGGGTTCGCCCGTGGGGAGGTTCAGGTCCGCGAGCTCACCGTCAGTTAGGCCGTCCATGCAGGCACACAGTGCCCGCAGTGAGTTGCCGTGCGCGACGACGAGCACTGTCTGCCCGTCGCGGAGTGCCGGGGTGATGCTGTGCGACAGGACGGGTTGGACCCGGCGGATGACGTCGGAGAGTGTTTCGGTTCGACGAAGTGCCGCCCACGGCAGTCCACGAAGCGCCGGCGTCCGCCGGAGCGCCAGCCACGCGCGGATCGACATGCGTGGTGGCCGTCCCGTGCGGGTCCGACGAACAGCGAAGAACTGCTCCGCCCCCAACGCCGCTTGCGCATTCTGCTTGGACATGCCGGTGAGGGCGCCGTAGTTCCGCTCGTTCAACCGCCACGTCGACTCGATCGGCGCATCACGTCCGAGGACGTCGGTGACGAGCTCCGCCGTGTGGAGCGCCCGCTCGAGCGTCGACGTGAGCACGAGGTCCGGTCGGATGCCGGCATGCAGAAGTAGCAACCCAGTCCGATTCGCTTCGGCGCTGCCCTGTTCGGTCAGCGCGACGTCTCGCAAGCCGGTGAAGGTACCGGCAGCGTTCGCAGTGCTCTGTCCGTGGCGGAGCAGAACAAGCTGGCCGGTCACGGGGTGTCCCACGGCAGTGGGGCGTCGAACCCGACCGGATCAACGGGCACTACGAGCACTGAACGGTGCTGCTGATGGGTCAGCCGTACCGCGACCGACCCCGTGAAGAACTCCGCGATTCGACCCGCTCCCGTCCTGGCCCCGACGACCAGCATCGCCGCGTCGCGGTCTTCGGCCACCTGCGACAGTGCCCGGCTCGGATCCCCGACACCCGGGACGAACGTGACGTCGACGCCGTAGGTCGTTGCGGCAGCACGTACTGCCGCCTTGTCACTGTCCGACAAGCCCTGCGGTGTCGTGTCAGCGGTGTCAGGGTCGATCGGTTCCACCATCACCGACCCGTCCGAGCGCGTACCGGCATCGAAGAGCGATGCATCCACGCTGACGCACACCAGCGTCGTACCGAAGCGCCGCGCGATAGACGACGCAACCTCGATGACCCCCGGAGCGAGGCCGGGCAGGACGCCGACGACGACCGGTCCGGAACCGATTGGTGCTGTCATGACACTCCCTACCTCAGGCGCGCAGAAGCGCGACCAGCTGAGATAGGGACTGTTGTCGACAACTGTCGAGGTTGGGTCCGGCAAGCCCCACTACCGGGTCCGAAGACACCACCATTATGCACCCGAACCCCAAGTCACGCGGGCCGTGTCGCGCACCCGCGACGTCCCGACACCGAAGGAAGCGATTCCGACGACACGGAGCGAAGCTGCCCACACATCTGAGACACGTGACGGCGGAGCGCGGGCAGTCTCGTCCGCACGTCCGGCGAAGGACCGGCTACTGAGACGGCTTACCGACGACCTCACAGCAAATGACACTCGATCGCGCGATCATGACCCCATGGAACAGGGGACGATGCGGTTAAGTTTCTCGCAAGGATCAACTGGCGGCCGGCGAGTGTCCCGGAGCAAGTGGGCGACGCTGAAGTTGAAGCGATCGTGGTGGCTCTTCAACGAGCTCATCAATCGGGTAGACATCTGGAACTCGACGAGCGGGATTAACGCCCCCATCCGCGTCTCTGATAGCCGCACAGAGATCCAGTTCTTGACGCCAGCTGGCCTAATGGTTCCCACTGATGAGTGGGCGCTACTCCTCGGCGACGCGCTCCACAACGCCAGAGCCGCACTCGACGCGGTCACCTGGGACCTCGCGCACCTAGACGGCGCGGTGCCCCGGGCGCCGAACCTGGTCGGCTTCCCGATCACTAGAACCGAAGGAGCTTGGGCGAAAGCCGTAAAGAACCTCGAGTCTGTGCCCGACGAGTTCCTGGACCGAATCCGAACAGTGCAACCATGGGTCGAACCTCCGCAGGGCGAGGACGCTGTCCACTGGCTGCTGCTGCTTGCGCGCCTCGACAACGACCACAAGCATCGCGGCTCAGTAACTGCTGTTCCAACCGGGGAAAGCCTCGCTCTCGAAAAACTTGACGTGCGTCTCGGGCAGCCAACGGAGGAAGGGGGCTACTTGCGTTTCCTGCACGATGTCGTAGGTGCTCCACCCGCCGCCGGCGAGCCCTTCGCTGAATTCAGCTTCGGCGCCGTCATCGACTCAGGACCGAGTGTTGATGCCTTAGGTCACTTCGACCTGCATGCCGCAGTGAGGTACGACCGCCACACCATCCCCATGACCTTCCTGCAATCGACACTCGTGCCGCACCTGGAGGCGGTAATCGGGATGATCGAGTCGGGCACGTGGTCGCAGGAAAGCTGGGTCACTCCTACCGCCGCCTCCGACGCCGGCCCGCCGAAAAGCGTTGATCCACCCCAATGAACGATTCTCGCACGGACGCTGAGACCGTGGTTGGCGCACTACCGTCGAGCCATGAGTGAGTTCTTCATCGCGGGTAGCTGGCGTAACCGGGCAGCCGTACTCAACGTCGTCGAGGCGCTCGACCGGGCCGATGCTGCCTCGTACTCCTTCGTGCGAGCGGAGTACGACGAGGATGCCACCGTTCTCGCGGTCCCGGGCGGTGCGGATGACGCCGCTCTCGACTCGATGCCGGTGCGGAAGCTCTTCGAACAGGACCTCGCCGCATTGCGCGCGGCCGAACACTTCGTGCTGGTGCTGCCGGCCGGCGCTGCTGCGCACATCGAGGCGGGGATTGCCTTCGGCCTCGGGAAGCGGTGCTGGGCGGTCGGACCTGTCGACCGATCCGAGACCCTCTACCGCATCTTCGAATCGATGTCTCCCGATGTCGCGGGCCTCATCGACCAACTTCGGGCACTGCGGATCGTGCGATAGCCGATCCTCTACTGGCCGCTATCGGCCATGGGCGTTCGTTTCGATCACTCACGTCTAGGCCGGACGGGCCCATGAAGTGCGAAGCCGATCGCTCCCGCGACCGCGACCACCAACCCAAAAGGAGCGATGACCAACCCGGCCGCCACGAGTCCGAGGTAGTCCTCACCGAGGCCGACGCCGAGAAGGGTCATGACGAGGCCTGCTGTCAACGCCCCCGCGCCAATCGCAAGGCCGAATACGCGAGGCGGAAGCCGAGACAGCATGCTCGCATGCAACTCCTCAAAATCGGCGGCCGATCATCGTTCCGCCCGTCTCGATAGCCGATCGTCTACTGAGACGCTTCATGACCGCGCGGCTGCACTGAAGACCGTCCGCATAGAAGACGACGCTTATGGTGCTTCCGTCAGGTGCGGAGTGTCTCCGGATCGCCCTGCACCACGCCTGGTGCGATGAGGATCGTATGCATGTCGCCGCGGTTCACCGGCCGGCGGAAGGTTGCGTACTCCTCCTGCTCGCCGGTCTGCGGGACGGCTGAGCGCATCGGGACCTGCCGGCCTTCGGTGACCATCGAGAGCAGCCTCCTACTGCGCGATCGGGTCCCGACGAAAGAACGCGGTTACCGCTACCGCAACCATTGCCGGCCCAGCGATGAGTCCGGGCATCCACATAGGCTCCACCCAACCAGGTCGACGCGATGACAGTGAGGCGTAGCTGCCTGCTTCCTGCTGCCGCGTAGCCGATCGGCCATCGAAACGACTGCGGAGAGGGGGATCCTTCGGATAGAGTCGCACTGATCGACGACGACTAGGGGGACGCATGAGCGAGCCAGTGCAAATTCAAAACCTGATTTCCCGGGTATTGCAAGGACAGATCCGGGTGCCCGGCTTTCAGCGTTCGTTTGTCTGGGACCCTGACCGGGCCGCCCTACTGATGGACTCCATCTACAAGGGCTACCCTTTCGGGTCCATCCTGCTGTGGCGCACGAAGAGTGTTCTGAAGACTGAGAAGAGCCTCGGTGGTTTTGAGCTGCCAGCTCCGGCGCAGGACTACCCAATCGACTATGTGCTCGACGGTCAGCAACGCATTACATCAATCTTCGCGACGTTCCAGACCGAGCTTGCTGAGCAGGCCGAGGATCCTGCTGTCTGGTTGCCGATTTATTACGATTTCGAGGCTCAGACCGACGCGCAAGACTCCAAGTTTGTCGCCCTCGCGAAAGACGCCGTGGACCCGAACCGACACTTCGCACTAAGGAGTTTCTTCGACCCGGTGGGATTTTCGCGCGCTCAACGGGCGCTCGACGATGACGCGAAGCTCGAAGAAATCGTGAAGGTGCAGTCTCGATTCTCCGGCACGCTCATCCCAGTTGAAACTTTTGCGGAAGAGGATAGGGCAAGTGTTGCCATCGTCTTCGAGCGGGTTAATCGGCTCGGTATCAAGCTGGATACGTTCCAACTCCTTACGGCCTGGACCTGGAGCGAGGAGTTTGATCTACAGACCAAGTTCGAGGATTTGTCCGAGCGCTTCGACGAGTTCGGGTTTCATGAAGTTGGCGAAGACAATGACCTCATGTTGCGTTGCGCAGCCACAGTCCTTCGAGGTGATCCGTCTCCTACAGCACTCATCGACGTGAACGGCGGCGAGGTGCGAAGCGCCTTCGATACGGTCGGCAAGGCACTGGAAGGAGCGATTGATTTCCTTCGCAGCAACCTCCATGTTCGCCATCTTCGTTTCTTGCCCTATTCGGCGTTACTGATTCCCCTCACTGCCTACTTCTCAAAAAAGCAAGGGCAGTCGGTACCCTCGGCGGACCGAGATGCGCTGCTCCGCTGGTTCTGGCGAACGTCGTTCACTCATCGATACAGCGGCAATCCCTCGCGAAACGTCAAGAGTGACGTCGTGGAAGCTCTTAAGCTGCGTGATGGAGAGCCAAGCGAACTCGACAACGTCCCAACCACTATGGATGGTCATTTTTACAGTGACCGCGCCTTCAATACGGGCACAGTTGCCACGAAGGCGTTCCTCCTCCAGCTTGCTGGTCATCATCCGCGCAGCTTCATGAGTGGGTCGCCGGTAGATTTGGACAAAGTGCTCTCGGAACCCAACCGGCGTGAGTATCATCACTGCTTCCCGAAGGCGTACCTCGTAAACAACGAGGTGGACCTCGGCGGGTATCGGCTCGATTGCTTGGCCAACTTCGCCTTTCTCAACAGGGCGGAGAATCGAGAAATCTCAGACAAAGCCCCGTCGGGCTATAAGGCGCTCATGGGAAGCCCGCTCCCGCTAATCCTGCAGTCACAAGTGCTGCCGGATGCTCTTTTTACGGACAACTGGCACGAGTTCATCACTGACCGTTCCGCAGAGCTGATCCTTGACGCCGAGGACCTGATGAACACCGGTCTTCCGGATGGGGACGCAATACAGCTGTCGTACTGACTGGAGAGGTAGGGCGCAGTAACCGTCGGAATCGCGCACCATAAAGCGGTGGCGGCGCAGCCTGCAACGCCGTAGGTGAGCGGCGCCGCTACGGCCGGGTGCGGCTCGTTGTGGCAGGTGCTGGACGCTCTTGGCCGCTGTCGAAGGGGTGCAACCGTCACTGCCGGCGCCGAGTGGCAACTATGTGATGTGCCCGGACCCGCTGGCGCCAACCTGCCTGCGGTGCAGCGCAGCATAACCACCGGTCGGGTGCGGGCGCTGGAGATCGCTGATCTGCGGGAGGGCCGCTACTGGTGCGAGTGCGGCGAGATCCGGCCGGCATCTGATCAACCCTTCCGAGGGAGCGCTTCCGTCGCGTCGAAGTTGCAGCGAGCGTGCCGTCCATTCAGTATGAGCTTGCTCATGGGGCACAGGTTTTCGTCCGTTCGCGGTGCGGTCGCGGTAACGGTTCCGGACCATCGGGGCACTGACACCGTCACCGGGGTCCCTGGCCCTCCTTCCTCACAGTGTGACTGTCGCTCGTGTTTCCTAGACTGCGACCATGAGCGAAGAAACACGACAGGCTGTGGATGCTGCACAGCGCGAGTACGACGAAGCAGACCAGGCGGAACGATCCGTCGGGCGCGCGCTGATTGATGCCGTAGCAGAAGCCCTACCCGCACGAGTCGAAGCGCTCGCCCGCAAAGCCGTCGACAAGAACCCTGATCAGGTGCGCAAGCTTGGCAGCGAGGGTATGCAGAAGCTACGAGCCTCGTTGCGTTCGGCAGCCGAGGAAGTCGCCGGTCAGATGCGCGACCAATCTGGGACCCCGTGGCGGGGAAGCTATGCGCAGAGCTTCGGTACGAGCAACTACGCCGTCACCTCAGCTCTAGAAGGGCTGTTCGGATACCCCGAGAAGAGCAAGCTACAAGCGCCAATGCGAGACGCAGGGTTCAACACCCATCCGGAACCGTTCCCGTCTGAACAACTTGCGCGCACTGAGGACCACACTGACATGATTGCCGCTCTCACCCGCGCCACTATGGCCACTAACACCGCGGCCAAAAAGGTCGACACGGCCCGCAAGGCAAACGACGCGCAGGACGTGGCAGACGCCTGGGGCGACTAGTTCTAGCACAGCGATGAAGGCCCCGAAGCATTGAATCGGGGCCTTCCTCGCCTGATCCGCAGTATTGGTGTCAGCGCTAGTTCATACCGCCCCGCTCGTGTGATCACGTCGACGGGACCGATGCAATGCACCGGGACAAGCGCGATACTCCCTGTCTCCAGAGGTGATCGGCGCGCACCCATGGCGATTGCCGGTCTCCGGCGCGTTCACGCATCGTCTACTGGAAGCGTGTTGGGTTCCGATCGCCGGCGAGCAGGGCCCAGCCGTCGAGGGTGCTCCATTCGCCCTCGAACCAGTCGGCGTCGACCTGCCGCGCCTCATGTCGGACCCAACACGCGTGAGCAGTCGTGCGACCGATCCGTTGTGCGAATCTTGGAAGGCCACTACTCGATGGGCCTCCTCATGGTCGAAGACGAAGTCCAGTCGCGCGGTCAGCGCCTCCGAGGCGACGCGTTGACCCTGCGACACTCGCGCTAGGGTGACGCCGAGCTCGAAAGTACGCGGCTGCTCGTCGAGGCGATGCAGTGTGAGATCCCAGAGGAGCGTTCCCGAAGTGGTCTCGCGCACCGCGAGCTGCAGCAAATCTCCTGCCGACGCAAGCTTGCCCTCGCGCTGGCCGCCGACGAGACGCTCGGCGTCCGCCCGCGAGTAGTCGGTTCCCCACGACTGATATCGAGCCGCATCAGGGTCCTGTCGGTACGCGTGAAGGCGTAGACGTTGCGCCACGCCAGCGGCTCGAAGCTCAGACGAGCGGCCGCGAGAGCAATGCGGTAGTCCGACGTGGGCGTGTCTCGAGGCCAGTGGCCAGTGGGTGCCCGATAGCCGGTCGCCGACCGGACTCGCGATCGGACACTTCATGCAGCGGGAGACGCGGTACGAGAGTCGTCTCACATACCTAGTCCGCTGATCGTCGCGCTGACCGGGCGCTATCCGGACGGGCGGCCCGACACAGTGTGCGGTCGTTCCTGGCTCTCGCCAGGAAAGTGTTGACCTCGTCCACGCTGCCCTACCTACTCGACTCACAACACTCTGAACTGTGCTGATAGGAGGCGTGCACGTCGCTCGGCGGGCAGGGTGCCTGCTCGGTCCGATGCGCGCTGGTGTGCAACCCAGCGCGCGATGCTCGCCTCCTGAGGGTTGGACGCTCGTCGACGAGGAGGCCGCTGCTCTCGGTTCCAGAATGCTTGATGCTGCTCGAGCCAGGCATCCCAGCGATCGTTCTGCGGTTCCCAGCGAAAGTCCGGGAGGGCTTCGAGGCGTGCGCGTTGATACTCGACCATCGCCGCACGCGCCGAGGGGCGCCGCTGGTACGCGAGTTGATCGACAAGTTGCTGCTCAGGCGTTCGCGGCCGAGGTCGCAAGGCGCTCGCCAGGGGTAGTCGCCCGTGAGATCTGGTGAACTCGTCGAGCTCGTGGGCCATCGTGATCCAGCGGCGCACATGCGATTCGGCGCTGTCGCCCCGCTGGATGTCGGCAAGGTAGAAGTCCACGCTTCGCCGCTGATCCGTCGTGAGCTTGGCTGCGGGTAGAGCGGCAAATGCTCTCCATCGGGCGTGCAGCTGCTCGAGCGCGCTGTTGTATTCCGGCACGGGGTTCCTTCCCGGGGCCGGATGTCGGCCTCGGGACGCCTATGCGCGGACGAACTACGTTTCGTGTTGCCACCCCGCTGCGCGCTGAACCGAGGCCAGAAACAGGACGACTTGCGCTGTCTGGATCACTACCGTTCCGGAGGTCTCATCATGAAAGGCGCACGCTCGTGACCTCTGACTCCCCCGCACCCACGACCTACACACCGCTGCTCGCGTTGCCGTGGTGGGACACGATCGGACCGTTCCTCACCGCGTTGGTGGATGATGTAAGTGCGGAACTCGGCGTCGCCCCTCGGTCGCTGTACCCGTTCCTGACACCGTTCGTGCTCTGGTGTTGGCAGACGAAGGCGCTCGACCTGGACAGGCAGACGATGTTCCGCCGCAGCCGCATCGAGAGCTTCGTCATCAATGGCATGCCGGGACTGAGCCGGGGAACGAAGAACACGGTGCGCGGCAAGCTGCTTCGCGTTAGCGAAGTGCTTGTCACCGAGTTACCGACGACGCCGCTTCATGGCATCGGCAGGTCGACACCGACCCCGCCCTACAACGCCAAGCAGCGGGCAGAGCTGTACTCCTGGTCCAGGACCCGCGGGACCGACGCCGGCCGCCGCGATGCCGCGGTGCTTCTCGCGCTGGGGTTCGGCGCCGGACTTGCCACCCGCGAACTCCTCGCAGTGCGACGGCGAGACGTCGCGGACGATGGGAGCGCCGTTCGAGTGCGTGACGCGCGACGCAGAACAGTTCCGGTGAACGATCATTGGCAGGCGGTGCTCCGGCGGGCGCTGGATGAGCACGACCCCGACGACTGGGCGTTCAGGCCGGGACGTCACTCAGCAAGCTCTGGTCAGGTGGCGGACTTCGTGCGCCGCACCGCCACGGACCTCGACATCAGGCCAGCGAGGATGCGGTCGACCTGGTTGTGTCAGCGCCTCGAGCAGGACATTGCGGTCGATGCCCTCCTTGCGCAGTCCGGGCTGCAGACCTACGCCGCACTCGACCGGTACCGGAGCTTCTTGCACGTGTCCTAGCGGAGGTTGCCCGTGTCCTAGCGGAAGCGGGCCTCTGCTCCCGCCTCGCCTTGGTGGTCCGGCATAGCTCCATCGTGACCAGGACCACGAACCGCTTACAGCACGCCATCACCGGTAAGCCCCATCGACGCAAGACCCCGACCCCAGCCATCGCCGCCGAGATCGACACCGCCATCACCAACTTCCTGCCTGACAAGAACCGCGCCGCCTTCGCGGTCGTCGGACCCTTCGTTCGCGAGCTCGTGCGCTCAGCGGAACCCACCACCTTCGAGAACACCCGCCGTCTGCTGACCTTCGTGAGCCGCTTCGTCATCTGGGAGTGGATGCGCTCCGGCTGCGACTTGTCTCCGGAACGAGTACTCCGCGACAAGCTCATCAGCAAGTACGTCGCCACCGAACTCCGCCATCTCGCACCGTCCACCCGATTCGACGTCACACGCATCTTGGGCACCCTCACCACGAAGCTCACGGGTGAGCCGACGCACCGGCTCACGCTCCAGGCCGGCCCCCCGAAGGCCCCCTACAGCAGCGCCGAGCTCGCGGAACTCAACAGCTGGCGGACGGGTCTTCCAACCGAACTCAGCCGTCGCAATGCCGCCGTTCTCCTCTCCCTCGGCGCAGGCGCCGGTCTGAACCCGGCAGAGCTCATCGCCGTCGAACGTCAGGACATCACTCACACCGCGGAAGGCGACCGTTTCGTCTCCGTGCGCGGCGAACGGGCCCGAAGCGTCCCCGTCCGCCGCGAATGGGTTCCGGTACTCGACCTTGCTTGCGAGAGCCGCGATGGCTTGCTCTTCCACGGTTACGAGTTCGATGAGTACCCGCCCCGACCCATCACGTCGTTCGTCACGGCGCACCCGGCAAAGGTTCGTCTGACCCCGCAGCGCCTCCGTTCCGGATGGATCGTCAAGCTCATCGATGAAGGTGTGCCGGACAACCTCATCGCACGCCTCGCTGGCATTCACGTGCGCACCGTCGCCCGCTACTACCATCACGCCCGTCCAACCTCCATCGAGGCGAACCTCGCGGCGATCACCGGCGCCGGCCGCCAGGCGGTGACCCGATGAGCGAGTACGGCATCTCGAACGGTGCAGCAGCCGACTACGTCAAGAGGGACGGCCGCACAAAGCAGGAACCGGTCGAGCAGTGGGATCTCTACATCCTCACCCGCGAGCGCCTTGCTGCCGGCATCGCGCTTCGCGGCAAGGAGATCGCGGACCCACGTTCGGGCTTCCGACGTTTCGACTTCGAGACCACCTGGATCGCTCGAGCTCGAGTCCTCGCCTCTGGTGTCCTCGACGATTACGAGGCCTACGTCCGCGTCGACGGTTGGCACCCGGGACGCGGTGGCGCTCCGGCAATGATCACCCCGCTGGCTCTGCTCACCGGCATGATGCTCGCGACAATGGCGAATCAACCCCAACTCATGGTCGAGCTGGGTTCCCTGTTCTATGGCGGCCTCGACGACGACGCACGGGAGCTCCTCAACTTGCCGCATCCTTCGAGCAAGCCGTCCCTTATGAAGATCGAGAACTGGGAGCAGAACGTCGGCAACGCCTTCCGCCGCTTCTTGAAGACCTACGACCCCTACCCCACGATCAAGGAGCCGACGACACCCGACGAGATCGGGCGCACACCAACTGACCGGTACAAGGCGAAGAGCATCGAGATCAACAAGAAGATCTGGGACGAGCGTGACCTCGACCGCGAGCAGCTCGGCATGGAGCGCCTCGACCGCTTCACAACGCGCTTCCTTGAGATGACCTTCTACATGCAGCCCCGGCGAGTGCGTCGGGCGCCGAAGCGCAAGAACATCGACGTCGCATTCGATGGCACCCACGTCACCTCGCCCCTAAAGAAGGGCATGACCCACAACGAGACCAAGCTCAAAGCGCGCATCGAAAAGGAGCGCTCAGAAGCGGCAGCAGGAAAGCCGCGCCCGGGCCCCGTCGAACCGCACGCCGGCTGGTACGTCAAAGAGACCGAGAAGCGTCTCGACGCAGCACCAGGCAAAGCACCGCAGTACGTCAAGGAAACTGAGTACTTTTGGGGTTGGAATGCGACCCTGGCCCGACGCGTCTTCCTCGAAGAATGCGACCGAAAGTCTGCACCGCAGCTCATCATGGCCGCAACGCTGAGCATGCCGGGTATCGGGACCGCCGAAGCAGCGGCAGCCGTCCTCGCCTCGATCGTCGGTGCGGGCCACCTGCCCGGCATCGCGGATGCCGACAAGGAGTACTGGGCCAACGCACTTCCAGAGCGGCTCTACAAGCCAGCACGCAAGCTCGGCTGGGAAGCCAGCACCGAGTACCGCATCGACAACCTCGGCCCCGCCGGCGGACACGCCGGCCTCATCTTCGTCGAAGGTGGCATTTACTGCCCCGCGATGCCCAGCAGGTACAAGTCAGCCAGCAAGGACGTGCTGGAGGGCAAGATCGACGAGGCGACCTACAACGTCCGCAACGACGCCCGGGAAGACTACGCGGCCCGTCCGAAGGCTCGACCCGACGAGCAGGGCCGCGTTCCGATGATGTGCCCCGCGTCCGGCGACAGCCCCACCATCATCTGCCCACTCAAGCAGATCAGCCGACGCGTCTCCGAAGCGAAGAAGCGCACGCTTGACGAAGTCGACCCTGCCGAAGACGGGTTCCCGATCGGCGACGACCTCCCCGATATCTGCCGCCAGCACTCCGTGCTGTTCACGCAGGACGACATGCCCCCGGTCCAGCAGGCGCTGCGCTACAAGTCCAAGGAATGGCGCAACTTCCACGGCTACGCCCGCAACCTCTCTGAGGGCGGAAACTCCATGGCGAAGAGCACCAAGTACGGCAGCCTCCACGACGACTCCCGCCGCCAGGTCCGAGGGTTCGCGGCCGCCCAGATCTTCATGACGTTCTTGCTCGCTGCAATGAACATCCGCATGATCTGCGACTTCGTCCGCAAACTCGAGCGAGAAGAAGCACGCGAGAAGGCCGGCAAGGCGCCACGCAACGTTCCCGTTCAGAAGCGACGAGACCGAGAATTCGCGAACACATACACGGGGACCCTCCCCGGCGGCGCACCGGACCTCGAACTCAGACAGCAAAAAGCCGCAGAGAAGGCGGCTCGCACAGCGCAACGCGCAACACGCACCGTCAAGAAGCGGACGTAGGCAAGACCTCCCTCAGCGTTCCTGCAGACTGCCGCGAGGTACGCCCATCCGATCGGCGATGGCCACCGCTCGCTAACGTCGGACACACGGCTGATCACTGAGCTGCCTACGCTGGCCCCTTCCGCTGGAGCGGGTGCCGTCGTTACGGCTCACGAGACGCGTCGCACAGCGTGACGGCGTTGCCGCAGCCGATGCCATGTGGACGTGGCGATACTTGTCGCGCCTGGGACCGAGAGCGTGCGCCTCGCGCGTTGCGAAACAGCAACGACAAGTGCCGCGCATCCCAACACGAGCCCGACGACAACGAAGAAGCCCACCGAAATTCTCGGTGGGCTTCTTCGTTGTGCACAGTTCTTGAGACGATTACTAACTCGCCCCTTCGGTCGGGCTGACAGGATTTGAACCTGCGACCCCTTGACCCCCAGTCAAGTGCGCTACCAAGCTGCGCCACAGCCCGCGAGCTCCGGAGAACTCGGAGTCCCGGAGGACTCCGCCACCCGCACCCGACCGAGTGCGGAGCAGCCCGACCAGCATAGCGGACGCCGGACCCCCGCCGCGCCACCACCCGATCACGAGGCGTCCAGAAGCACCCTCGTAGGGTGGCCCGATGCGTCCCCGAACCACCCGTGCCCTCGTCGCGATCGTGGCCTCCGGACTCGTGCTCGGGGCCGCCGGGTGCACCGGCCCGGCGCAGCAGGACTCCCGACCGACGCTCACGAAGGCCGCCGGGGACACCGTGGTCGTCGCCGCGCAGCAGGACCCGGCCGAACGGTCGATCCGGGCGAGTCGTGCCCTCTTCGCCACCGCCCCCGGTGCCGTCGTCGCCCCGGCCGGGGACGCCGACGTGATCCGCGACGCGGCGAGCGCCGCCAGCCGGTCCCACGTCCCCCTGCTGCTGACGACCAGGACCACGGGCACCCGCACCGACAGCACCACGGATCCCGTGGCCCGCGAACTCGACCGTCTCGGCGCGACCTGGTACCAGGCGGAGGGCGACGTCCGGGTCGACACGGACGTCCGGCGGCGATCTGCACCGGAGGCGGAACGAGCGCCGGAGACGACCCGGGCCTCCCGGCCGGCGACCGTGGTGGTGGCGGACGCGACGGCAGATGCTGCTCCGGTGGCGACCGCGGAGGCGGCGGGCGCGCCCGTGGTGACCATGCCGGAGGGCGTGACCGACCCGGCGGCGGCTCCGGACGTCGTGACGGCCCTGCACGACCACCGGGACGCCTCGACGCTGCTCGTGGGGTCCGCGTTCGGTGCGCTACCGGATCCGCAGTGGACCGTCCGCGCCGCGGAGACCGGGTTCCAGCTGCCGCACGGCGGGCAGCGGCCGTTCGCGGGCCATCGGTACGTCGCGATGTACGGCGCCCCGGGCGCGCCGTCGCTCGGTGTGCTCGGTGAGCAGGACCCAGCGGCGTCGGTTGCCCGCGTCCGGCAGCTCGCGTCGTCCTACGACGGCGTGTCCGACGAGCCGGTGACGCCCGCGTTCGAGGTGATCGCGTCCGTCGCCGCCGGCTCCCCCGGCGCTGACGGCGACTACTCGAACGAGTTGCCGGTCGCGACGCTCGAACCCTACGTCGATGCCGCACACGACGCTGGCATGCCGGTCATCCTCGACCTGCAGCCGGGCCGGACGGACTTCCTGACCCAGGCCAAGCGGTACGAGTCGCTGCTGAAGCGCCCGGGCGTGTGGCTGGCGCTCGACCCGGAGTGGCGGCTCGCGGCGGACCAGGTGCCGCTCGAGCAGATCGGGAGCGTCGAGGCCGCGGAGGTGAACGCGGTGTCCTCGTGGCTCGCCGGGCTGGTGCGGTCCGAGGGGCTGCCGCCGAAGGCGCTCGTGCTGCACCAGTTCCGGCTGTCGATGATCCAGCACCGTGCGACGTTGGAGGCGCACCCGGAGCTCGACATGCTGATCCACGTGGACGGACAGGGGTCGCAGCCGGACAAGCAGGCGACGTGGAAGGCGCTGCACGTCGACGCGCCGGCCGGCGTGCACTGGGGCTGGAAGAACTTCTTCGACGAGGACACCCCGATGCTCACCCCGGAGCAGACGATGCGGGACGTCTCGCCGACGCCGTCGCTCGTCACCTACCAGTAGCGGGTCACGTCGCGTTCTCCACAGACTGGAGGCGCGACCCCCGTTCCGTCGGTCGGTGCTGACACCATGGGGACATGTCCACCCCCGTGCTCGGCTCTGACCCGTCCACCCCGGCCGTCGCTCCGGCTCCGCCGTCGGCGGCGATCGCCGCCGAGGCGCAGGAGGCGCTCGCTGCGCTCACGGGGCGTCCCGACGCCGTCTTCCACCCGGGTCAGCTCGAGGCGATCTCCGCGCTCGTGGAGCACCGGCAGCGTGCCCTCGTCGTGCAGCGCACCGGGTGGGGCAAGTCGGCGGTGTACTTCCTCGCGACGCTGCTCCTCCGTCGCCGGGGTGGGGGTCCGACGGTGCTCGTGTCGCCGCTGCTGGCGCTCATGCGCGACCAGGTGGCCGCTGCCGCGCGGGCCGGTGTCCGAGCGGTCTCGATCAACTCGGCGAACGCGCACGAGTGGACGGAGACGCAGGCGGCTCTCGCCCGCGACGAGGTCGACGTGCTCCTCGTCTCCCCCGAACGCCTGAACAACCCGAAGTTCCGCGACGAACAGCTCCCGGCGCTGATCGCACGCATGGGGATGCTCGTGGTCGACGAAGCGCACTGCATCTCCGACTGGGGGCACGACTTCCGGCCGGACTACCGACGCCTGGCCGAACTCATCCGCTCCCTGCCGCACGGCGTGCCCGTGCTCGCGACGACCGCCACGGCGAACGAGCGTGTGGTCGAGGACGTCGCCGAACAGCTCACCGCCGGCCCAGCTGACCCGGTGTTCACGATCCGCGGCTCCCTCGCCCGGGCGTCGCTGCGGCTCGGTGTGCTGACGCTGCCCGACGCCCGCGCGCGACTGGGTTGGCTCCTGGCGCACCTCGGTGACCTCCCGGGCAGCGGCATCATCTACACGCTGACGGTCTCGGCGGCCGAGGACATCGCACGGCTCCTCCGCGAGAGCGGGTACACGGTCCGGGCGTACACCGGGCGGACCGACACCGAGGAACGCGAGCAGCTGGAGCACCAGCTCAAGGGCAACGAGCTGAAGGCCCTCGTCGCCACCAGTGCCCTCGGCATGGGGTTCGACAAGCCCGACCTCGGCTTCGTCGTGCACGTCGGTGCCCCGTCGTCCCCGGTGGCCTACTACCAGCAGATCGGCCGCGCCGGACGTGCCACCGACAACGCCGACGTGCTGTTGCTCCCCGGGTACGAGGACCAGGAGATCTGGAAGTACTTCGCGAGCGCCTCGATGCCGACCGCGTCGCGTGCCGAAGCCGTGCTCGGTGCGCTGTCGACGGACTCCGCGATGTCCACCGTCGCACTCGAGGGGCTCGTGGACATCAAGCGATCCACGCTCGAGCTGTTGCTCAAGGTGCTCGACGTCGACGGTGCCGTCCGCCGCGTCGCCGGCGGCTGGGTCGCCACCGGGACGCCGTGGGAGTACGACGCCGCCCGCTACGAACGCGTCGCTGCCGCTCGCGCCGCCGAGGCCGCGGCGATGCTCGACTACGAGTCGACCTCCGCGTGCCGCATGCAGCTGTTGCAGCAGGACCTCGACGACCCGTCGGCCGAGCCGTGCGGACGGTGCGACAACTGCGCCGGCGTCTGGTACCCGGTCGACGTGCCGGAGGGAGCATCGTCCGGGGCGGCTTCGGCCCTCGACCAGGTCGGCGTCGAGATCCCGCCGCGGGCGCAGTGGCCCTCCGGGATGAGTGCGCTCGACGTACCCGTGAAGGGCAAACTGCCCGCCGGCGAGACCGTGGCCGCAGGCCGCGCCGTCGCCCGCTTGACCGACCTCGGGTGGGGTGGCCCGCTCCGGGCGCTCTTCGCGCCGGGCGTTGCCGATGCGCCGGTGTCCCGTGAGCTCCTCGACGGCTGCATCCGCGCGCTGCGCGACTGGCCGTGGGAGATCCGGCCCACCGGGGTCGTGGCGATGCCGTCGGCCTCCCGGCCGCAGCTCGTCGCCTCGGTCGCCCAGGCGCTGGCGTCGATCGGCAAGCTGCAGTTCCTCGGGACACTCGACCGGAACGGTGGCACCTCGCGCGGCGACGGTGCGACGAACAGCGCCTACCGGCTCGCCGGGGTGTGGGACAGCTTCGTGGTCGGGCCATCGCTCGGCGCCGCGCTGCAGGAGCACGAGGGGCCGGTGCTGCTCGTGGACGACCTCGTCGACAGCCGCTGGACGATGACCGTCGCCGGACGCGAACTCCGTCGGGCGGGGGCGTCAGCCGTGCTGCCGTTCGCGCTCGCCACGGTCGCCTGATCAGTTCACGGCCGCCCCGGCCAGTCGCCGAACTCTTCCTGCAGCATCGAGGACGACACCACGAAGCGCGACGTCACGGTGCCGATCCGATCCACTCCGGACATGCCTGCGTCGTCGGCGGCCTGCACGAGGTCGATCCCCTGGGCGTCCTCGTGGAGTCCTGCTCAGAAGCGCCCGATTACCCAGGTGCGAACCGATCATCATTAAGATCGTGGCCGTTTCGAGTTGTCGGGCAATCGGAAGCACGGGGAGGCGGAGGTGATGTTCACCATTGTGCCGTTATCCCAGACGGTCACGAGCAAGACCACCTCATCCTTGGTCCTGATCGAGTACCTGCGCCCGCCGGTCGAGACTCTGTCCTCACTGACAACATCACCGCGACTGGTCGCCGCTTCAGCAATCTGCTCCTGTGCGGTGTCGGCGTTGACGCCGTCGCTCAAAGTGGCGCGGATTCTCCCGCTCCACTGAAAACCGTCGCCGCAGCGCAGCACTGTTCCCTCGGACAGCTGTTCAACACCGCTAACGTCTTCTTCAGGGAGGAGATCGACCAGTTGCACTTCAGAACGCTGCGTCAGGTGTTTTGCATCGGCCAACTGCGTTGGCGAGACTTTCGGCTGTTGCTCACTCATCGCACATCCAGTCATCAAGCTCAAGACGGCCACCACGGCGAGCACGCTCTTGAAGTTCATCTCTCGCTCGCCCTATAGATGTAGTTACTCAGGTCGTCTAGCAAGGCACGTTCGCTTCGTCGACAGATGCCACCAAGTTGCGCGAGTCGACACCGGAGGCCAGCCTGAACGCCCAAGCCTAACTGCAGTCTCGTCAAGGTCTTTCCAACCGGTTGAAGCCTTATAGTAGTCGTCGTGGTCAAACCGCATGAAGCGACTATTCCGACCGCCTCAGACAACTCCATGCCACCCAACGCCTACCTGTCGAGCTGAACGTCGTTATCAAGGCTTGCCTCTCGCGCACCATGACGCCTGGAATCTAAGGGCTACAAATTCCCAGGTTCACCTGCAGTGCTCGTAAATACTTTCAGATGAACGGGGTCCGACAAACTCAGAATTCCCCACCTTTGTAGAAGTCTCGTGGAAGAGAAAAACACTCGGAGAACGATCCACCCTCGATAGCATGATCAGCACTGTCAAGCAAAATCGAGACTCCGGCAGCGTCAGTAACAGTCAAACGCTCGTTTCCATTGTAGGACTTGCCCCTCTCAACTTCCAGGCCGGCGGCTTCAGCCTTCTCTCCGAGCGCGGATAAAGCAGCCTTTGGCCGAGCGTTAGATTCTAACTCGATCGTCACACCGCCAGCCCACATGTCACCCGACGCGCAAGACTGCAGCGAGCCACTTTGCAGTTGCGAGACCCCGGTCACCTCCTCTTCCGGAACGAACGCCACAATACGCCGTTCAAATTCTTGCGTTCGCGCCTTCGCCGCTGCTACGCGCTGCTTGGGATCCTTTGGCTCGTCGGTGGATTTCATAGCACATCCTGTCAAAAGAGCAGCCGCAGTCACGACTGAGACAATTTTTAATGCTTTCACTTCACGCCGCTCTGGATGAATTGCTGCATGTCTCGCAAGGCCTGCCGATTATCAACACTATCATTTGCGATCAAGTTGTGGAGATCCATCCCATTCTGCAGCGAAGGCACAACTCCATTCAAGGGAAAATCTTGCATACTCGAAGGTGCCGGATAATAGTCTCCATGCGCGAAACCGATCTCACGTGGGTTCCGCCCTTCCCAAACATGACCTCCCCAGACGTGCTGCGCGTCCTGCAAGATGTCGTCGTACGAGAAATCCCTGTATTCCGTGCCTGGAGCTTTCGACCACGCACGTGGGGCGCCGGCTCCGGACAAGGACAAGACCTTGGCGTAGTGCGCACCGGCGGTTTCTGATGAAGTCACATTGGCGAGTCCCCAACTATGCCCCATTCCGACGCTCTGTGCTTGGCTCAAATCCGACTGAGCCTGCAAGCCGGCTTCGAATCGCGCAAGACGCTCTCCTGCCGCCAGCCCGAAACTCTCGTCGTTCGCTTCACCAATACTCTGCGGGAACGTACCATCTTTGTAGACGAACGCGACCGTGCCGTTCTTGTCGTGCTGGTGCAGGTACGTTGCGACCTTCTGGGTCTCACCGCTGAAGAAGCCGTCCATGGAGGCAAAAGTGCCTGGGACGTACGTGATGACGGTCGTCGTAGATGCAGAAGGGGTGCCCTCCATCTCGACGATCCGGTCCTTCGCCTGGTCGTACAGATACAGCTGTACCGAGGGATGCGCGCCGACCGCGAGTCGAAGGTAGTCACGTTCGTCTTCCAACGCGGCGATCTTTTCTTCGAAGCGCTGCGGAGAGCCGGTGTCAGAAGCCAGCTTTCGCTGGCGGGCGAGCTCGTCGTCGATGGCGGCGAGGCGCGCCTGCGCATTGATCTTGTTCGCAGCAACGCGTACCAGCGCAGGTATCCCGTTGAGCGCTCCGATGACCGCCGGGAGCCCCGTGACGAGCGCATCCTGCGCGCTCTGCGGAAGCGACCCCCACCACTGCGCCACGTCCGACGGTGCCGCCTCGTCGAGCGCACGCGCCAGCTCGGGATGCTGCTGCAACAAGATCTTGAGGTCGATGGCACTCATCCCCGCGACCAGCGCCATCAGCGCCGCAGGCGTGCTGCCAGCGATGGTCGAGCTGGTCACACCAGCGAGCTTGCCGAGGACCTGGTCTCCCTGGAGCGCCGCCACGCACGTCGAATCGATGGTCCGCCGGTCTGCCACGAGCTGGTCCCATTGCGCGTCGATCCCGCGCATCTTCGCCTCGGCTCCCTCGAGCGCGGTCCGGGCCGCTGCGGCCTTCCGCTTCGCAGCGCTCATGACGTCCGGGTCCGGCGACTCGGCGCGCAACAACGGCGGGAGTTCCGAATCGGAAGCGGCGACCTGCAGCCGCGTCAGCCCGAAGTCCATCTGAGCGCTGGAGCGCTGCTGCTCGAGGACGCGCTGACGGTCCTTGAGCTCAGACAGCTGCCCCGCGTACGTCTGCAACGCCGAGGCCTGCGCCTCGAGTCCGGTCGCGAGCAACTCCACGTCCGCCGCATCCGCCGACAGCTTCGCGGCGAACGCTGGCTGGCTCATCGCCTTCCACTCCTCGCCAGAGCTCGTAGCAGCCGCGTGCAGCGACTGCTGAGCATCCCGGATCTTGGCAGCACGTGCGCTCCGCAACTGCGCGAGGCCCTGGATCGCGGCGGGGCTCCCCTGCGCCGGGTCGTCCTTCGTCCACGTCATCACTTCGCCGCCGCACCGGCCAACGCCGAGTCCTGCTCGGCGTACGACTGCTTCGCCTGCGTCGGGAACTTCGCCGCTACGCGCACGTTGTCCGCCACCAGGTCGGAACGCTGCACCTGCTGCGCCGTCGCTGCCGAGAGCGCCGACGCGACCGCACTGGATCCCAGCTCTGCGTTGCCGGAGCCATGCCGGATGCGCGCACCGATCTGAACGTCGTCCGCTGCCGCGGAGACCTTGGCCGACGCCGCGTCCAACGCGGCGTAGACGACCTTGAGCTCACCGCTCACCTGTCACCCCCAGGATGAGTTCATCGCCCGTTCCCGTGGACGGCGCCGGAAGCGGGTCCGTCCACGGGCCACAGCGGAACGGTCAGCGCCCGAGCTTCGACGCCAGCTGCTGGTCGACGTCACCCAGCGTGGTCGCCGTGGTCCGCAGGAACTGCGCCAGGTCGTCCAACCCACCGATGGCGTTCTGCGCCCCCGTCGTGAACCGCTGGTACGCGTCGTTGTACGCACCCGACGAGCGGTCCGTCTGGAACCCCGCCCGCGTGAGCGAGGCGATCTGTGCCTGCAACTTCGACAGCGTCGCGTTGATCTCGTCACGACCAGCCAGCAGCCGATCCGCGTTGCTGTTGAGCTCCTGGTAGGACACGTTGATGTTCGGCATGGTGTTTCCCCTCGTTGTGGATCTCGGCCGTCAGCCCCTCCGACGACCCCGTTGGTCACGCTAACAGACGCGTATTTTCCTCACCACCGTGAGGCAAACCGCTGTGGACGGCCTCCGCGACCTGCACGCGTGTGACCCGCCCGGAGTCGACCATGAACCCCCGCCCGAGCGGGAAGTCCGACCGCGTGCAGCGCGGGAACGCGGTTCGGAACAGCGTCAGTCCGTCGGTCTCCTCCGGCTGCAGGGCGATCCCGGCGCGGGCGGTCTTGAGCTCCGCGAAGAGCTGCCACGCGCTCGGCGCCGTCACGGTGTCGGCCTCGGCGAGCACGAACACACCGGCGCGACGTGCTGCCTTGATCAGGCGCGCGACCTGGGTCTCGGCTGGCAGCCCCTCGAAGTCCCCGACGTTCTCGATGACGATCACCGGTTCCGGCCCCGTCCCGCTGCCCGACTCGAGCGTCGACACCAGGCGCCCGGCGAGCGCGTCCGCGCTGTCGGAGTCCGTCGCGACCTCCGCCCAGTCGGTGGCGTCGCGGAGCGCGCTCCGCCGCCCGACCACCAGGTAGGCGGGGCGGTCCGGGAAGGTCGCCGTGACGGAGTCGATGAGGGTGCGCATGGTGGTGGTGCGTCCGGAGCCGAACGGCCCGGTCACGACGAACAGGCCGTCGGTCGGGATGCCGACGGGGAGCAGCGTGTCGTCGGCGAGCCCGATCGTCGGGCGGCCCGCGACGGAGCTCGGCAGGGTGGAGGCCGGGACGGACGTCGGCAGTCGCCGGATCTCCGGGGTCGCCGGGACGCCGCGGGCGACGAGCGACCGGGAGAGCGCATCGACGGCGGCGGCCTGCACGACGAGGTCGGCGCTGCCCGCGGGGACCGCCACCTGGACCTCGTGCTCACCGACGAGGCCGCGACCGGGCACCGCCTCGACGAGGACGTCCGACGGCACGTCCGCGGCGTTGTACTCGATGTCACTGGCGAGACGGAGGACGACCCGCTCGCCGATGCTGGCCTGCAGACCCGTGGGGAACGCCCCCACCCGGTCGGCGGACATCACCAGGTGCACGCCGAGCGCGCGTCCCGTCGACGCCAGCGCGAGGACCTGGTCGAACAGCTGCAGCGACCCGGGACGGAACTCGTACTCGTTCCGGAAGGCGCCCATGCCGTCGACGAGCACGATGATCCGAGGCTCAGCGGCCCCGGTGACGGCGCGGTACTCGCTCAGGGTGGCGGTCCGTGCCGCGGCGAACCGGACGGACCGGTCGGCGAGCACGCCCTCGAGCTCGACGAGCAGCCGGGTGATGCGTTCGTCGTCGGGGCCGCTGATCACCGAGCCGACGGTGGGCAGGCCCTCGAGCATCGCCAGTCCGCCGCCACCGAAGTCGAGCGCGTGGATCTGGACCGGGTGTCGGTCGGCGACGGAGGACGCGGCGATCGCGACGGTCCGGAGCGCCGCGGACTTGCCGGCACCACCGGTTCCGAGCACCGCGACGTTGCCGACGACGTCGAGGTCGAGCAGGTACGGCTGCTGCCGCTGTTCCTCGGGGAGGTCTATCGTGCCGACGGCGAGCGCCGAGCCACCGGACGTCGGTAGGTCGGCGAGGTCGATCCCGGCGCCGAGCTGGTCGAGCCAGGGGCGGCGCGGCACCGCGAGGGACCGCCGGTCGGCAGCGGCGGCGATGGTGCGGGCGAGCCGCTCGATGTCCTTTGCCCGGGCGGTGTCGCGCGGCGGGCGCGGTGCGCTCGGCCATATCGGACCAGGGCCGAACGGGAAGTCCTGCACCTCGACGTCGGGCTCGTGCGCCACGTCCTCCGAACGGCCGCCGAGGTAGGCGGTCTGGAAGTCGGTCACCCGACCGGGTCCGGTCTTCGCGGCGGCGCGCCCCGGCGTCCCCGGGTCGAACCACGCGGCGTCCGGCACGCCGAGCACGTCGGCGCTGTCCACCTCGTCGGCCACGCGGAGCGCGATGCGGAGGTTCGTGTTCGCGCGCAGGGAGTCCTTGATGACGCCGCTCGGGCGCTGCGTCGCCATGACGAGGTGGAGTCCGAGCGAGCGGCCGCGCTGGGCCACGTCGATGACGCCGTCGATGAACTCCGGGATCTCGGTCGCGAGCGCCGCGAACTCGTCGATCACGATGACGAGGGACGGCGGGGCTGCCGCATCGCCGCGCTGCTCCAGCGTCACGAGGTCCTTGGCACCGCGCTCGTTGAGCAGGTGCTCCCGGTACCGCAGTTCCGCGCGGAGCGACGTCAGCGCCCGACGGACCAGGTGCGGACCGAGGTCGGTGACGAGCCCGACGGTGTGCGGGAGTGCGACGCACTCGGCGAACGCGGCCCCGCCCTTGTAGTCCACGAGCAGGAACGTCACCCGGTCCGGGGCGTACTCCGCGGCGATGCCCATGATCCAGGTCTGCAGGAACTCGCTCTTGCCCGACCCCGTGGTCCCGCCGACGAGCGCGTGCGGACCGTGCGCGCGGAGGTCGAGGGCGAGCGGCTCGCTCGGCCCCTGCCCGACGACGGCTCGGATGCCGCTGGACTCACGCCCCGATCCGGGGACCCAGTCCGCCACGAGGCTGTCGTTCTTGACCCAGCGGCTGACCACCGCGTCGGGGTCGTCCGCGACGTCGCCCTCGTACAGGTCCACGAACGCCACGCTGTGCGGCAGGTCGGTCTCGTCGAGCACCCGCGCGCCGGAGTCCTGCACCGGCGCGACGGCCCGCGCCGCCGTCGCCGCCTCGATGCCGTCGACGCGCTCCAGCGCCTCGAGGACGACGGCCTGACCGGAACGCACGAAGCCGACCGTGGCGGTGCCGGTCGACCGGTCCAGGGCGACGTAGGTCCGGCAGACGACGGGCAGCGCCTGCAGCGTCGGCGCGAGCCAGAGCACGAAGACGCCGAAGTCCGGGCCCTCCTCGGCGAGCGCCACGAGCCGCGCTCGGTCCGCCGGGGCCTCGGCCGTGACGACGACGAGGACCGCCGGCACGGCGGGGAGGCGGTCCACGGACTCGCCGTGGTCCTCGTCGAGCGCGCGGTGCTCGTCGATCCGGGATCGGACCTGTTCCCCGCGGCCGGCGCCGGCGTCCCGACGCCGCGCCACGAGTCCCTCGAGTTCGGCCAGCAGGGTGGAGGCGCCGGCGAAGTCGCGGACGAGGCCGCCGGACCGCAGGGGGCTGTACGGGGAGTCGACGTGCGGCAGCCACTTGAGCCAGCCCCACTGGTCGGTGGTCGTCCCGCCGGCGAACGCGGTGACGACGAGGTCGGCGGGGCTGTGCAGCCCGGCGAGCTGCACGACGAGCGAGCGGGCGACGTCGTCCGCGGCCAGCCCGGTGCCGGCGACACCGATCGCCCCGGCGCGTTCCAGGGTCTCGATGACCGGGACCGGGCCGACCGAGCGGTACTCGTCGGCGAGTTCCTCGGCGCGGTTCCAGTCGTCGACGCTGCCGGAGTTCTTCGACGGCATCGTGATCGTGGACCGGGACGGCTGCGTCCCGGTGCCGAAGCGGACCTCGAGGAACGTCGTGTGCTCGGGCTTGCGCGTCCACAGCAGTGCCGAGCGGTCCCGCATCGCCGCGGTGACGACGGCCGACGCCGGTGACTCGGTCAGGCGGGCCTCGACCTCGCGCTCGCGCTCGGCGGCGAGCCGGGTCCGGACGTCGGCGAGCGACGCCTCGAACCGCTGCCGTTCGTCGCGCTTCCGCCGCTTGACCTGGACCCGCTGGTCGATCCAGGTGCCGATCATGATGACCGGGGAGAGGGCGATGAAGATCAGCGTGTACGGCTGTCTCGTCACCAGGAAGAGCACGGCACCGAGCACGATCGGGGCCAGGATCGCCAGGATCGGCAGTCGCGGCTTCTCCCCCGGCACCGGGATCTCGGGCAGCGTGGACGACTTCCCGCGGTACGCCGGGTCGACGCGCGGGGACCGGGAGAAGGCGTCGTGGCTCGGCACCCCCGCGGCACCCGGGGTACCTGGTACCGCCGGGACTCCGGTGCGGGCGAGCGGCACGATCCGCAGGCGCGACTGCCCGACCTGGATCGTGGTCGTGGGCTCGACGAAGGCCCGCGCGACGAGTCGTCCGTCGACCGCGACGCCGTTCGCCGAGTTGCCGTCGACGACCTCGATGGTCTCCCCCACCACCACGGAGGCGTGCCGTCGGGACACCTGGTCGTCGGAGGCGAGGTAGACCTGCGCCATCTGGTCGCGCCCGATGAGGTTGACCCCCTCGGACAGCGTGTACTCGTTGCCGGCCTCCGGCCCGTCGATGACCTGGACGACCGCGGCCGGGGCGTCCTCCACGTCGTCCCCGCGTCGACGCTCGGTCACGGGGACGACCTCGATCCGGCAGCCGGACCGCAGGGACGACTCGTGGACGGTGGCCGAGGGGTTGAGCAGGCGCGCCTGGGCTCGGTCGGGGAACTGCGCCCGGAGCGTGAGCGGCGCACCCGACGTCGGGTTGCCGGTGGCGAGTCGGTTCGCGAGGCTCCCGATCGTCGCGGTCACGTCCGCGGTCAGCACGACGTCGCGATCGGCTCCGGCCGTGTCGCCGATGGTCAACTTGAGTTTCACCGGTCACCCCCCGGCGCCCATCCTAGGCACCCGCCAGGAGGCCGCTCCAGGCCCGTCCGTGGACGGTCGCGTTCCGCTGACGGGGCCGTGTGCACGCACGATCGCCGCCGATCAGGCGATGATGGTCCGCATGAGGGGATCGTGGACGTTCGCCGAGACGTGTCGGCTCGTGGTCAGCAGCTACCTGTGGATGGCTGCGGTCACCACGCCGGCGACGGGGGTCGCCTGGTACGGGATCACCCTGCTCGGGGCGGTGCGGGCCGGCAACGGTGCCGATGCGTTCGCCGTCCTGGGCAACGCCGTGGTGCTGTGGGTGGCGATCGTCGTCGTCGTTGCCGGCCTCGTCACGATGGGCGGTGCGGTCGTCGCGCTCCCGTTCACGCACGTCGCGGGCCTCGCGCTGCAGCAGTCCGGGTCGCGAGCGGTCCACGTGACGACGCACGCACTGCTGGCCGGCGTGCTGGGCGCCCTGACCGCCACGGTCATCGCGCTCGTGTGGGCCGGCGCGCCGACGATCGACTTCCCGATCGCGGTCTCGGTCGCGGCAGGAGCGGCCGCGGCGATCGCCCGCGCGCGACAGCTGCGACCGGAGCGCGTCCCTGACCAGGAGCGGTCCCGAGCGGACGACCCGCACCGGACCGGTGACTAGGAGCGGTACCCGACCAGACGGCGCACCGCTTCCTCCACACGGGAGCGACGTTCCCGGTCGTCCACCGGCTCCGTGAACGCGGCGTCGGGCAGGGCCACCTCGGCCCCGACCAGCCCGAGCACGTACCCGAGCAGCTCGGCGGGGTCGAACACCTCCGGGTCGACCGCGCCCCCGGCGGACCCGGCGAGCGCCGACACCGCCTCGGCGAACGCCGGCTCGCCCGGTCGCGGCACCGTCCCCCCGGAACGGGTCCGGTCGTACAGCTCCCCCGCGAACCCCGGGAGGTCCTCCGGGTCGAACCGCACACCACCGAGCATCGTCATGCGCTGAGCCTACGGACGGGACCCCACAGTCCGTCCCAGGGCGGGGACCGCCGGACGGGAGGCTCGTGGCGACGCCGCCACGAGCCTCCCGTCCGGCACCCGACCGGCGGTGCGGACTACGCGGCCGAGCCGATCGCGTCCAGCTCCGCGACCGCGTCGGCCGGCAGCTCGTACCCGGCGGACGCGACGTTGTCGCGCAGGTGCGCGACCGACGACGTCCCGGGGATGAGCAGCATGTTGGGCGACCGCTGCAGCAGCCAGGCCAGCGCGACGGTCAGGCGGGAGACCTCGAGCCGGGCGGCGACGGCGTCGAGCGCGTCGGACTGCAGCGGCGAGAAGCCACCGAGCGGGAAGTACGGCACGTAGGCGATGCCCTGCGAGGCCGTGAGCTCGACGAGGGCGTCGTCCTCGCGCCGTGCGACGTTGTAGAGGTTCTGGACGCAGACGACCGGGGCGATGGTCTGCGCCTCGGCGAGCTGCTCGGCGGAGACCGTGGAGAGCCCGAGGTGGTTGATCAGGCCCTGCTGCTGGAGTTCGGCGAGCGCCTCGAACTGCGGCGCGATCGAGCCGGCCTGCGGCGCGTCGAACCCGCCCATCCGCAGGTTGACGACGTCGAGCCGCTCGACACCGAGGCGCTCGAGGTTGCCGTGCACCTGCTCGACGAGCTCGTGGGGCTCGCGGGCGTTCGGCCAGCCGCCCTGCTCGTCGCGTCGGGCACCGACCTTGGTGACGATGCGGAGGTCCTCCGGGTAGGGGTGCAGTGCCTCGCGGATGAGCTCGTTCGTGACGTGCGGGCCGTAGTAGTCGGAGGTGTCGATGTGGGTGATGCCGAGCTCGACGACCGTCCGGAGGACCCGGACGGCTTCGTCGCGGTCGGCGGGCGGTCCGAAGACGTGCGGGCCGGACAGCTGCATCGCGCCGTACCCGACGCGCGTGAGTTCGAGGTCGTCGGCGAGGCGGAAGGTGCCGCCGGGGAGCGTCGTGTTGGTCATGCCTCCCACGATCCTCCGCCGCGCCTGACGGTGCCAGGACCTGCCCGTCCCTGGGTCTGCCGGTCCCGGAATCCGCGGTGTCAGCCGGCGGTGGGACGCACCGGTCGCGGGAAGGTCTGGCGCATGTGGTCGGACGTCAGCACGTCGCCGATGCCGATCATCAGCAGCGAGAACACGATCTGCTCGATCACCATCCAGAACGGGTACAGCCCGGGGATCGCCGCGATGACGAGGGTCACGACGGGGAAGATCCGGCTGAACAGCCGCAGCCGCTGGTACGCCCAGTAGTACCCGAGCTGCGCGCGCCAGGCGAAGACGTAGAGCGTGAGGGTGATGAGCAGGACCACGGTGGCACGGAACCACACGGCCCACGGCACGGTCTCGCCGGCGTGGGTGAGCAGCGTGGCCACGACGATGGCCGCGAGCCCGACGACGGTCTCCGCCACGAGCAGCCACCGGATCCAGCGGAACGACCGCACCGTCGCGGGGTGGGCGAGCATGTCCTCGCGGATCACGTAGTCGGCCTGGCGGCCGCCGGCCAGTCGGTCGAGCCGGAGGCGGCACCAGAGCCGGTCGGCCCGGTCCGCCAGGGAGTGCTGCGTCACCCGTCCATGGTGCCGCATCCGACGCCCGTCACGCGCCACGGGCCTCCCGGGAGGCACGGGTCGCCTCCGGCGGTTCCGTCTCGCGGCCCGTCCGTCGCGTCTCGGGCGTCACCCGGCTGGCAGCAGTTCCGCACCACCCATGATGGTGGTGGTGTTCCAGTCGAGGACGACGAGCGAGTGCACCTCGTGCGGCAGGATCTGCGGGATGCCAACGTCGATCACCGCCGCGGTGGCACCGTGCGGGATCGTCCCGACCTCGACGGGGTCGCCGTCCGGGATCCAGGTGGTGTGCGGCCCGGAGCCGACGACGTCTCCGCCGGTGAGCTGCACACGGATGTCGGCGTCCGTCAGGTCGGTGTGGAACCCGGTGATCGTCACGCGGAGCGATCGGTCCCAGGAGCGCACCACCGTGACGTGCCCGGTCGTGTCGGCGCCGATCGGCACGATCGTGCCGTCCACGGGCGGCCCGGTGCGGTACCAGGGCAGCTCGACCGCCGGCGGGCCCGACGCGGTGTGCGCCGGCGTCGCGGCGTCCGACCGCGTCGGGCTCGTCGCGGTGTGGGTCACCGGTGGCGTCGCGAGCGCCCACGAGGAAGCGGCCACCGCACAGACGGCGGCGGCCGCTCCGACGACGACCCACCCCGTGCGGGTGGTCCCGTGTCCGGGCGACATGCCGGGAGCGTACAGCGCCCGGCGTGGGATCAGGTGCGCTTCCGGCGCTCGCGGACACGCATGTTGACGGTGATCGGGGTCCCCGCGAAGCCCCAGACCTCGCGGAGGCGCCGGGTGATGAACCGGCGGTACTGCGGGTCGAGGAACTGCGTCGTGAAGAGGACGAACGTCGGCGGCTGGCTCGCGGCCTGCGTGCCGAACAGGATGCGCGGCTGTCGACCACCGCGGACCGGGTGCGGGTGCTCCTGCACGAGTTCGGCGATGAAGGCGTTGACCTTGCCGGTGGGGATGCGGGTGTCCCACGACTCGAGCGCGGTCTCGAGGGCAGGGACGAGCCGCTCCAGGTGCCGGCCGGTGCGCGCGGAGATGTTCACCCGCGGAGCCCAGGCGACGTGCGCGAGGTCCTGTTCGATCTCGCGCTCGAGGTAGCGGCGACGCTCGTCGTCGAGGAGGTCCCACTTGTTGTAGGCCAGCACGAGGGCACGGCCGGACTCGAGGACGAGGTCGATGATGCGGAGGTCCTGCACCGAGATCGGCTCGGTGACGTCGAGGACGACCACGGCGACCTCGGCCTTCTCGAGCGCGGCGGTCGTGCGGAGGGAGGCGTAGAAGTCGGCGCCCTGCTGGAGGTGCACGCGCTTGCGGATGCCGGCGGTGTCGACGAAGCGCCAGACGCGCCCGCCGAGCTCGACCTGCTCGTCCACCGGGTCACGGGTGGTGCCGGCGAGCTCGTTGACGACGACGCGCTCCTCACCGGCGGCCTTGTTGAGCAGGGAGCTCTTGCCGACGTTCGGACGCCCGAGGATGGCGACGCGGCGGGGGCCGCCGATCTCCTGCTTGGCGACCGCGGACACGTCGGGCAGCGTGGTGATGATGAGGTCGAGGAGGTCCGCGACACCGCGGCCGTGCAGGGCCGACACCGGGTGCGGCTCGCCGAGGCCGAGGTTCCACAGCTCGTAGGCGTCGAGGTCGCGGCGGTCGTCGTCGGACTTGTTCGCGACGACGATGACCGGCTTGTCGGTGCCGCGGAGCATCTTCACGACGTGCTCGTCGGTCGCGGTGATGCCCACCGTCACGTCGACGACGAAGAGGACGGCGTCGGCGAGGTCGATCGCGACCTCGGCCTGGAGTGCGACGGAGGCGTTGATGCCCTTCGCGTCGGGCTCCCAGCCGCCGGTGTCGACGAGGGTGAAGCGCTTGTCGTTCCACTCGGCCTTGTAGCTGACGCGGTCGCGGGTGACGCCGGGGACGTCCTGCACGACGGCTTCACGGCGGCCGATGATGCGGTTGACGAGTGCCGACTTGCCGACGTTCGGCCGGCCGACGATCGCCAGCACCGGGAGCGCCGGCAGGTAGGCGACGCCGTCCTCGCCGAGCTGTCCCGCTTCGAGGAGCGCGACGTCCTCGTCGTCGAGGTCGTAGTCCTCGAGGCCGGCGCGGAGCGCGGTCGCCCGCTGCTCCGCCTCCTGCTCGTCGAGACTCGCCAGACGGTCGCCGAGGGCGTCGTCGTACTCCGGGAAGTCGTCGTGCTCTGGTCCGTTGTCCAGCTGCGCCATGGTGGGTTCCTTGCCGGCGGCCCTGCGGCCGCGTGTGTCCGGGCCCGTCGGGGCCGCTGTCAGTGTCCGGCCGCGCGGGCCAGGTCGACGACCGCCTGCACGGTCTGGTCGAAGTCGAGATCGGTGGAGTCGAGCGTCGTCACGCCGTCAGCGGCGTTCATGAAGTCGACGACCTTCGCGTCGGCTGCGTCCCGCCGGGCGAGGGCTGCCGAGGTCTCGGCGGCCGACTGGGTCGTGACCTCTGCCGAGCGTCGGGCCATTCTAACCTGCTCGTCGGCGGTCAGCAGGATCCGGACGTCGGCGTCGGGGGCGACGACGGTCGTGATGTCACGCCCCTCGGTGATGATCCCCTGCGCGTCGGTCCGTCGCATCACGTTCCGGAACAGCTGGACGAGCCGGTGCCGGACGTCCGGGAGCTTCGCGATGTGCGCGACCGCCGCGGTGACGTCCGGCGTCCGGATCGCGTCCGTGACGTCCGTGTCCCCGACCCGGACGAAGTACGCGTCCGGGTCGGTGCCGATCGCGTAGTCGAAGGTGTCCCAGCTCGCCAGGACGGCGTCGGCGTCGTCGAGGTCCACGCCCTGCTGCAGCGCGTGCCATGCCAGCGCACGGTAGGCGGCACCGGTGTCCTGGTAGCCGAACCCGAGTGCCCGGGCGGCTGCCCTGGAGACGCTCGACTTGCCGCTGCCGGCGGGACCGTCGACCGCGATCACGAACTTCGCGACGTACGCGCCGTCGGTCAGGCCCGCGGGGATCGGGTCGCGGGTCATGCCGGGCTCACCGCCGCCGTCGCCGTCGAGCCCGCCGGCGCCGGCGCCGATCGGGCCGGACTGCCCCTCCGGGGTCGGCAGCCCCGTGTCGGGACCGTCGGGTCCGCCGGTCACGCCGGAGTCCTCGTTCACGCCCGAGTCGTCGTTCACGCCCATGCTGCTGCGATCCTCCATCCGCGGCTCTCGAGTTCCTCGACGAGTCGCTGTTCCTGCTCCGGGACGACCGACACCTCGACGATGCCGATCGGTGCCCCTGGTGAGTGTTCGAGGCGCATGTCCTCGAGGTTGATGCCGATCTCGCCGATGGTCGTCAGGAGTTCGGCGATCTGCCCCGGCCGGTCGTCCACCAGGACGACGACCTGCGCGTACCGCCTGGTGGTGCCGTGCTTGCCGGGGAGCCGCTCCACCCCGCGGTTGCCCGATGCCATCGTCTCGGCGATCGTGCGCGGCGCGCCGGGCGCTGCCGGGTCGGCCAGGGCGTCGATGACCCGCGTGAGCTCGTCCCGCAGGTCGTCGAGCACCGGTCGGATGTGGGCCGCGTTGGCGCCGATGATCTGCACCCAGAGGCCGGGGTCGCTCGCGGCGACCCGGGTGACGTCCCGGATGCCCCCGCCCGCGAGCCCGAGCGCCTCCTCCGGTGCGTCGCGGAGCCGCGAGGCCATGAGCGTGGACACGAGCTGCGGCACGTGCGACATGATCGCGACCGCGCGGTCGTGGGGACCCGGCTCCATCGGCACGACGGTCGCTCCGAGGTCGAGCGCGAGCGCCTCGACCACGGCGGCCCGACGGTGGGTGATGGCGTCGTGCCCGGCGACGACCCATGGTCGCCCGATGAACAGGTCGGCACGCGCCGCCGTCGGACCGCTGCGCTCCCGCCCGGCCATGGGGTGGGAACCGATGTACCGCGCGACGTCGGCGCCGACGGCGCGGAGCTGGTCGAGCGGGACGGACTTCACGCTCGCGACGTCCGTGACGACCGCGTCGGGGTGGTCGGCGAGTTCGCGTTCGACGACCTGCGCGGTGACGTCGGGCGGGACCGCGACGACGACGAGCTCGGGGGCGTCGCCGGCCGCCGGGCGTCGGCCTGCGCCGTAGTCGACAGCGAGCGCCAGGGCTGCTGGCGACACGTCGTCGAGGATCACCTCGACGCCGCGCTGCCGGAGCCCGAGACCGATCGACGCCCCGAGGAGGCCGGTGCCGACGACGCGCACGGGGCCGTGGAGCCGGCGGTCGGGCTCCGACGTGCTGCCGGCGAGGTGCGTCTGGGTCACCCGGTCAGCCTACCGACCGGGCCGGAGCGGGCGGTGCCGCCCGCGGCCGTCGACGCGCTCAGCGCGGTTCGGTCAGGGCGATGGTCGCCGCGCGTGCGGCCTGAAGTACCTCCGCCTCGGTCGCGTCCGTGCCGAGCGCGGCGAAGAGGGCCGCGCTGACGGTGTCGAACGCCATCCGTGCTCGCAACGTCTCGGTGCGGGGCGCGTCGGCGGGGACGAGGCGGGCGACCACCTCGTCGAACCACGTGCGGATGTCGCCGCCCTCGTCCGCGAGCTTCTGCATCATCGGCCGGTTGGCGTGGGCGAACCGCATCCCGCGGATCCGCTGCGGTGAGGTCGCGTCGACCCAGCGCAGGGCGGTGCGGCGCAGCAGGTCGGGACCCGGTGGCTGCTCGTCGATCCAGGCGAGCAGCGCGTCGAGCTCGTCCCGGCGGTCGTCGACCAGCGCCCGGATGATCGCCTCCTTGCCGGCGAAGTGGTAGTAGAGCGAGGACTTGGTGATCCCCAGCGCCTCGGCGATGTCGCGGATGGACGTGCCCTCGTACCCGCGAGCGGTGAACAGCTCGAGCGCGACGCGCAGGATCTCGGCACGGGTCTCGCTCCCAGGACGACGGCTCGGCGGTTCGGTGGGCACGGCGACCATCCTACTTGCCGAACGATCGTTCGGTAGCTACGCTCCCGCTGACCGAACGATCGTTCGGCAACGATGGAAGGAACCACCATGAACGAGCAACCACGCATCGCGGTCGTCGGGGCGGGGCCGGGAGGCCTCCTCTGCGCCCGTGTCCTGCAGCGCGCCGGGGTCGACGTCACCGTGTACGACGCCGACGCCTCCAGCACCGCCAGGAACCAGGGCGGCACACTCGACCTGCACGCCGACAGCGGACAGATCGCGATCGAGGACGCCGGCCTCGTCGCCGAGTTCGCGGCACTCGCACGGCCAGAGGGGCAGTCGAAGCGGATGGTCGCGCCGGACGGCACGATGCTGATGGAGCACGTCGCGGCGGCGGACGAGTTCGCCGCTCCCGAGATCGACCGAGCTCAGCTCCGCGGGATGCTCGCCGATTCGCTCCGACCGGGCACGATCCGATGGGGTCACCGGCTCGTCCACGTCGTCCCCGGCACGCCGCACGAACTCGTCTTCGCCGACGGCCTCGTGGAACAGGCGGACGTCGTCGTCGGTGCCGACGGCGCCTGGTCACGGGTCCGTGCAGCGCTGACCGACGTGCTCCCCCGCTACACCGGCGTGAGCTTCGTGGAACTGCTCTTCGAGCGCGCGTCGACGGAGCACCCGGAGGTCGCCCGGCTCGTCGGCGACGGACACCTCTGGGCCAACGGCGACGGCCGCACGATCATCCTGCAGCGGAACAGCGACGACGTGATCCGGGGCTACCTCGGCATGCGCATCGGCCTCGACTGGCTCGCCGAGGCGGGCCTCGGGACAGCCGACGGCCGTGGGGGTCTGCTCGTCGGCAGTCCCGGACTCGACGCCGACGCCACGCAGGCGACGGACACCGAACGAGTCCGGACAGAACTGCGTCGACGCTTCGCGGACTTCGCCCCGGAGCTCCTCCGACTGGTCGACGAGAGCGATGGACCCCTGGCCAACCGGCCGATCACGGCGCTGCCGACGCCCACCTCGTGGGCGCGCGTCCCCGGGATCACGCTGCTCGGTGACGCCGCGCACGTGATGTCCCCGTTCGGCGGGAACGGCGTGAACCTCGCGCTGCTCGACGGCGCCGAACTCGCCGGCGCCGTCGTCCGCGCGCTCCGGGACGGCACCGACACCGACGAAGCGCTGCGTGGGTACGAGCAGATCATGACCGCACGCGGTGCCGGAATCGGTCGAGCAGCGAACGACGCGATCGCCGAGCACTTCGCCGCCGGCGGGCCGGACCTCGACGGAGTGCCGGACTTCGACGTCGAGGCCGAACGCTGGCGCGCGGGGGCCGAGGCCTACCGCGCCGCCCAGCGTCCATGAGGGCCGTGCTCAGTCGCTGGTCTCCGCGGAGTCGGGGCCGGTCGGGGCCGTCGCGCCCCGGGCGATGCCGAGCAGCTTGCCGAGCTCGACGTTGCTGAGCTCCCGGGTGCGCCCGCTCGGCAGGCTCCCGAGGTGCAGCGGACCGAAGGAGCGGCGCACCAGCTCCTGCACCGGGTGGTCGACCGCGTCGAGCATGCGGCGGACGATCCGGTTCCGGCCCGAGTGCAGCGTGATCTCGACGAGGGACTCGCCGCGGGACGACTCGAGCAGTCGGACCTTGTCGGCGGCGATCGGCCCGTCCTCCAGGTCGATGCCGTCGAGGAGCTGCTGGACCGTCGCCGGGTTGACGTTGCCGGCGACCTTCGCGATGTAGGTCTTGGTCACGCCGAAGGACGGGTGCGCGAGCACGTGGGCGAGCGCCCCGTCGTTCGTCAGCAGGAGCAGGCCCGACGTCTCGGCGTCGAGGCGGCCGACGTTGAACAGCCGCTCCTCGTACTTCTCGACGTACTGGGACAGGTCCGCGCGCCCGCGCTCGTCGAGCATGCTCGAGACGACGCCCGTCGGCTTGTTGAGCAGCACGTAGCGGCGTGACGTGTCCACCTGGACGGGGACACCGTCCACGGCGATCGCGTCGTGCTCGGGATCGACCCGGCGGCCGAGCGCATCGACGACCGCGCCGTTGACCGTCACGCGGCCCTCGGCGATGAGGTTCTCGGCGACCCGTCGGGACGCGACTCCCGCGGCGGCCATCACCTTCTGCAGGCGTTCGCCCTCCTGCTGGAGGTCGGCCGGCGTCGCGGCGGCACCGTCGGCAGCGTCCCAGTCGGGGATGATCGGGCGCTCGGGTGTGCCCTCGACGGGCGTCCCGGCAGCGTCGCGCTCACCCTCGGGTCGAGGCGTCGTCGCACGGTTCCGGACCGTGGCCGTCCCGCCGACGTAGCGGCGGCCGTTGTGCCAGACGCGGCTCGCCTGCCCGTCACCGCGGGCTTCGTCGCGGGCGTCGTTGCGGCGTCCACCGTCCCGCCGGCCACCGTCACGACGGTCGTCACGGCGGTCCCGCTGGTCCCGCTCGGCGTTGCTCCACCGGGGACGGTCGGTCCTGCGGTCGCCGGTCGGTGCCGGACGTCGGTCGTCGTCGCGGCGGCCGTACGCGCGGTCGCCCGTCGCCCGGTCGTCCTGCCGCGGTCGTGCGGCGCGGTCGTCGTCGCGACGGCCGTACCCGCGGTCGCCGTCCGGACGGCCGTACCCACGCCCGCCGGCACCGCGGTCGTCACGGCGGCCGTACGAACGGTCCCCCGCACCACGGTCGTCACGACGCGAGGCGCTCCGGTCGTCGTCACGACGACCGTACGGACGATCCGACCCGCGGTCGTCACGACGACCGTACGAACGGTCACCGGCACCACGGTCGTCACGACGCGAGGCGCTCCGGTCGTCGTCACGACGACCGTACGGACGATCCGACCCACGGTCGTCACGACGACCGTACGAACGGTCCCCGGCACCACGGTCGTCACGGCGCGGGGCGCTCCGGTCGTCGTCACGACGACCGTACGGACGATCCGACCCACGGTCGTCACGACGACCGTACGAACGGTCCCCGGCACCACGGTCGTCACGCCGCGGGGCGCTCCGGTCGTCGTCACGACGACCGTACCCGCGGTCGGGACCGCCACGGTCGTCACGGCGAGCTCCGCCGCGGTCGTCACGCTGTCCCCCGGTGGGACGCCCGCCCCACCCGCCGCGGTCCGACCCACCGGACCGGCCGCTGTACCCACCACGGTCCGACCCACCGGACCGGCCGCTGTACCCGCCACGGTCCGATGCGCCGGACCGGCCACCGGCGCCACGGTCCGAGCCGGAGCGGTCTCCGTACCCACCGCGGTCTGCACCGCCGCGGTCCGAGCCACCGGACCGCGCACCGTACCCGCGGTCCGACCCGGAGCGGTTCCCGTACCCGTCGTCGCCGCGACCGGCACCGCCCGGGCGACCCGAGCCTCCAGTCCGTCCGCCGCCGGATCGGCCGGCGTCTCGGCCGCCTGCTCCCCCGCGACCGGCGCCGCCGTGTCGTCCGTCCTCATACGCGGCCATCGGGGATCCCTTCGTTCTGCTCGAACCCGTCAGCACCGTCGTCCAGGAGGGGCGAGATGAGCGGGAGTTCCTCGAGCGAGTTGATGCCGAGCTGCTGCAGGAGCAGCCCGGACGTGACGTAGTTGACGGCGCCGGTCTCGGAGTCGGTGAACGACTCCTCGATGAGTCCGCGCGCCACCAGGGTGCGGACGACCCCGTCGACGTTGACGGCCCGGATCGCGGCGATCTGGGAGCGGGTGATCGGTTGCTTGTAGGCGATGACGGCCAGCGTCTCGAGTGCGGCCTGGGAGAGCCTCGACGGCCGTTCGGACTCGACGAACTGCTCGACCACGTCGTCGAGTTCGGCGCGGACGTAGAAGCGCCAGCCGCCGCCGACCTCGCGGAGTTCGAAGCCGCGACGGACGGTCCCGTCGACCCCGTCGAAGTCGGCGACGAGCCGTTCGACGGCCTGTCGGACGACGGGCACGGGAGCGCCGACCGCTGCCCCGAGGGCCACGAGGGACTGCGGCTCGTCGGCGATCATCAGGATGGCCTCGAGCTGCCGGTCGACCGGCACGTCGGACGCGGCCGACGCGGACGCGGCCGCGTCGGCCCGGATGGCCTGTTCGACGGCGCGCGCGTCGGCGACCTCGTCGGCGCCACCGGGTTCGGCGCTCGACACGTCGTGGACGTCATCCGTCATAGTCGGCTCCAAGGTTGGCGAGGCTCTCGTCGGTCCAGTGCTCCGCGGTCCACCGCAGGGTGAGCTCCCCGAGCGGTTCGTCCTGCGCGAAGGTGATCGACGCGTTCCGGTAGAGCTCGAGGATCGCGAGGAAACGAGCCACCACGATACCCGTGATCGCGACCCCGGCGACCAGCTCGCGGAACGAGACGTCGGGATCACCGGACTCGGCCCGGGTCCGGAGGATCGACACGACGACGGCTGCCTGCTCCCGGATGCTGACCAGGGGGGCGTGCAGGTGGTCGAGTCCGACGGTCGGGATCTCCCGCGGGGCGAACGCGAGGGTCGCCAGCGCGGCGAAGTCCTGCACCGACAGTGTCCAGACGAGCTCGGGTGTGCGGGCACGGAACCGTTCCTCGAGGCGGACGCTCCGGACGTGGCGCCGCGACTCGGTGGTCCAGCGCGCGCCGAACCAGTCGGCGGCCTGCTTGAACGCGCGGTACTGCAGGAGTCGGGCGAAGAGCAGGTCGCGTGCCTCGAGGAGCGCGACGTCCTCGGCGTCGACGAGCTCCCCCTGCGGCAGGAGCCCGACGATCTTCAGGTCGAGCAGGGTCGCGGCGACGACGAGGAACTCGCTCGCCTCGTCGAGTTCGTCGGCGGACTCCGCCTGGCGGACGTAGGCGATGAACTCCCCGGTGACGGCGCCGAGGGACACCTCGGTGATGTCCATCTCGTGCTTCGTGATGAGGGAGAGCAGGAGGTCGAACGGACCGTCGAAGTTCCGGAGTCGGACCCGGAAGCCCGTCGACTCGGGGGCTGCCGGGTCGCTGCTCGGCGACGCCGACAGTGCTGCCGGCTCCGGCGCTGCCGGCTCCGAGGCTGCCGGGTCGCTGCTCGGCGACGCCGACAGTGCTGCCGACTCCGGCGCTGCCGGCTCCGGCGTGGGGGCGTCAGGCGACGGCGCCACGCTGGACGAGCTCCCGTGCGAGCTGCCGGTAGGCGTGTGCCGCGGCGTGGTCCGGCGCGGTATGCGTGATCGGCCGGGCCGAAACGGTGGCGTCCGGGAACTTCACGGTCCGCCCGATCACGGTGTCGAGCACCCGCTCGTCGAAGGTGTCGACGACGCGCTCCATGACCTCGCGGGAGTGCAGGGTCCTGGAGTCGTACATCGTGGCGAGGATGCCGTCGAGCTGCAGCGCCGGGTTGAGCCGGTCGCGCACCTTGTCGATCGTCTCGATGAGGAGCGCGACGCCGCGGAGGGCGAAGAACTCGCACTCGAGCGGGATCAGCACGCCGTGCGCCGCGGTGAGGGCGTTCACGGTGAGCAGGCCGAGCGACGGCTGGCAGTCGACGAGGATCACGTCGTAGTCCCCGGCGACCTTGCGCAGCACGCTCGCGAGGATCTGCTCGCGCGCGACCTCGTTGACCAGGTGGACCTCGGCCGCCGACAGGTCGATGTTCGCCGGGATCACGTCCAGCCCGGGGGTGTTCGTCGGCTGGATGACCTGGTTCGGGTCCTTGATGGCGCCCATCAGCAGGTCGTACACGGTGGGGATGTCGTGGGTGCGGACCCCGAGCCCCGCGGAGAGCGCGCCCTGCGGATCGAAGTCGACCGCGAGGACCTTGCGCCCGTACTCCGCGAGCGCGGCGCCGAGGTTGATCGAGGTGGTGGTCTTGCCGACCCCGCCCTTCTGGTTGCAGAGGGCGATGATGCGTGCGGGCCCGTGACCGTCGAGCTCCTCCGGCACGGGGAACGCCCGAACGGGCCGGCCGGTCGGACCGTAGGTGGTCTCGCCGGTGCCGGGCTGTGTCGTCGGGTTGGTGCTCACCTGGTCATCGTACCGGCGGTGGAGGCGCGGGCCGGGTCGCACCGCCGAGCCGGGTGACCGGCGGGACGGACCCGTCAGGCGGCGCGGAGCGCGACGCGCATGCTGTCGACCCGCTCGGCGATGACCGGGTCGGTCGACCACCGCTGCTGCAGTCGGCCGACGAGCACGCCGATCTGCTCACGGTCGAGGCCGGGTCGCAGCGCGAGCCCCACCGTCAGCTCCGGTCCGGCGAAGCGTCCGAGCGGATCCCCCGGTTCGAGCTCGACCCGTGCGACGGCGGGCTCGCCGTCGACCGACGCGGCGAACGCCTCCGCGACGGACGGGTCCTCGAAGCAGGGCGTCCACGGCAGGTCCTGCCCGATCGCCCAGACGGCCGGTCGACGCAGGACGAACTCGCTCGACGACGTCGGGTCGAGCACGACGAGTTGCGTGTCCTCGCTCGCGGCCGCCATCGCGACCCGGCGGGACTCGACGGGGATCGGTCGCGCGGTGACGTCCCAGGCCTGCATCGCGGCCACGGAGGTGAACGCCGGCATCACGGTGCGGCCGTCGGGGCCGGCGACCGTCACGATCGAGAGCTCCTGCGTCTTGTCGACGAGCCGGCCATCCGGGGTCGTACCGACCTCACCCGCCTCGGCGACGAGCGGGACGAGGAGGCGGGCCGTGCGGAGCGCCGCCACGACCTCTCCCTGGGAGGCGCCGGACGGCAGGGCGGCGATGGCGGCGATGAGTGCGGGGTCGGCCAGGCCGTCGTCGTCCGCGAAGGCGTCGTCGTGCGCGTCGAACGTCCGGCCGGCCCAGGGGAACCCGGCCGAGTCGGTCGCGTGCGCGTGCGCCGGTTCCGCGTCGGTCGGCCCGGAGCCCCGGCCGTTCGAGATGCCCGCCACCGGACTACGCGGATGCGACGTCGAGGGCGGCCGGCAGGGTGAACGCGCCCGAGTACAGCGCCTTGCCGATGATCGCGCCCTCGAGCCCGTGCGGCACGAGCTCCCGGAGCGCCACGAGGTCGTCGAGCGTCGAGATCCCGCCGGACGCCACGACGGGCTGGTCCGTCCGGTCACAGACCTGGCGGAGCAGGTCGACGTTCGGCCCCTGCAGGGTGCCGTCCTTCGTCACGTCGGTCACGACGTACCGCGCGCACCCCGCGTCCTCGAGACGGTCGAGTACCTCCCAGAGGTCGCCGGCGTCCTCGGTCCAGCCGCGGCTCGCCAGCGTGGTCCCCCGGACGTCGAGCCCGACGGCGATCTGCTCGCCGTACTCACCGATGACCCGTGCCGCCCAGGACGGGTTCTCGAGCGCCGCGGTGCCGAGGTTGACGCGGGCAGCCCCCGTCGCGAGCGCTGCCTCGAGGGAAGCGTCGTCGCGGATGCCGCCGGAGAGCTCGACCGAGACGCCCTCGACCTCGCGGATGGCCTGCGCGATCACGCGGCGGTTGTCGCCGCGCCCGAACGCCGCGTCGAGGTCGACGAGGTGGATCCACTCCGCGCCCTGCTCACGCCAGGTGCGTGCCGCGGTGACCGGGTCGCCGTACGCGGTCTCACTGCCGGCTTCCCCCTGGGTGAGGCGGACCGCCTGCCCGTCGACGACGTCGACGGCAGGCAGCAGGACGAGGGGCGGGGTCGAGCTCAGGTCGGTCATGGTCCTGTCGGTTTCGTTGCGTGGTGCGGTGGCCGGACGGGAGGCTCGGCTCGGCTCCGTCCGCCGGTGTCGGTCGTGCGCGTGGTGCGGTGTGCGGTGCGGGTCAGAGTGACCCGACCCAGTTGCGGAGCATCCGGATGCCCGGCTCACCCGACTTCTCGGGGTGGAACTGGGTCGCGGTGAGGGGACCGTTCTCGACGGCCGCGATGAACCGCTGCCCGTGTTCGGCCCACGTGAGCTTCGGCGCGCGGAAGGGTCCGTACGCCTCGAGCGGGAAGTCGGTCACGCCGTAGGAGTGCACGAAGTAGAACCGCTCGTCGTGCAGACCGTCGAAGAGCACCGAGTCCTCCGGCGCCTCGATCGTGTTCCACCCCATGTGCGGCAGGACCGGCGCGTCGATCTGCTCGACGGTGCCCGGCCACTGACCGAGCCCCTCGACGTCCGCGCCCCGCTCGACACCGCGGGAGAACAGCACCTGCATGCCGACGCAGATGCCGAGCACCGGACGGCCGCCAGCGAGCCGGTGGTCGACGATCTCCCCGCCCTGGACGCCCTCGAGCTGGTCGATGACGGCGCCGAACGCCCCGACGCCCGGTACCAGGAGTCCGTCGGCGTCGAGCGCGGTCCGCTTGTCCGCGGACAGCGTCACGTCCGCCCCGGCGCGTTCGAGGGCCTTCGCTGCCGAGTGCACGTTGCCGGACCCGTAGTCGAGGACGACGACGTTCGGCCGCGCGGTCACAGTGCGCCCTTGGTCGAGGGGATGCCGTCCACGCGGGGGTCGAGCTCCACCGCGCGGCGCATCGCCCGAGCGAAGGCCTTGAACTCGGCCTCGGCGATGTGGTGCGGGTCTCGGCCGGCGAGCACGCGGACGTGCACGGTGATGCCGGCGTTCACGGTGATCGCCTCGAACACGTGGCGGACCATCGACCCGGTGAAGTGCCCTCCGATGCGGTGGAAGGCGAAGCCCTCGGGCTCGCCGGAGTGCACGAGGTAGGGACGACCGGACACGTCGACCACGGCCTGCGCGAGTGCCTCGTCGAGCGGGACGAGGGCGTCGCCGTAGCGGCCGATGCCGGCGCGGTCACCGAGGGCCTGCTTGAGGGCCTGCCCGAGCACGATGCCGGTGTCCTCGACGGTGTGGTGCACGTCGATGTGCGTGTCACCGGTGGACCGCACACGGAGGTCGATCAGCGAGTGCTTGCTGAACGCGGTCAGCATGTGGTCGAAGAACGGCACGCTGGTGTCGATGTCGGACGAACCCGAGCCGTCCAGGTCGAGTTCGAGTTCGATGCTCGACTCGCTGGTCGTACGGCTGATCGTGGCGGTGCGCGCGGTCATGCTGCAACCCTAACCGGCGGCTGTTCGGCGGCGACCTCGCGCATGGCGTCGAGGAAGGCGGTCGTCTCCTCGGCGGTCCCGGCGCTCACCCGCAGGTGGTTCGGGATCCCGAGGTCGCGGACGATCACGTCGCGCGCCAGCAGGGACTCGAACGCCGCACGGGGATCGGCGACCCCGCCGAAGAGGACGAAGTTCGACCACGTGTCGTGCGGCGCGTAGCCCATCTCGCGGAGCCCGGCCACCATGCGGTCGCGCTGCCCGCGGATGTCGTCGACCATCGCGAGCATCTCCGGCGCGTGCCGGAGCGCGGCGACCGCGGCGGCCTGCGTCAGCGCCGACAGGTGGTACGGGAGGCGCACGAGCCGGAGGGCATCGACCACGGCAGGGTGCGCGGCGAGGTACCCGACCCGCGCACCGGCGAAGGCGAAGGCCTTGCTCATCGTCCGCGAGACGACGAGCCGTTCGCGGCCCGGCAGCAGCGTCAACGCGGTCGGCTGACCGACGGGCATGAACTCGGCGTAGGCCTCGTCGACCATGACGATGCCGTCGGTGGCGTCGTAGACGGCCTCGATCGTCGCGAGGTCGAGCGGCGTCCCCGTGGGGTTGTTCGGCCCGCACAGGAAGACGATGTCCGGGCGGTGCTCGTGGACGGCCGCAGCGGCCGTCTCCGGCGAGATCCGGAACTCCGCGTCACGCTCGGCGGCGATCCACCGCGTACCGGTGCCCGAGGCGATGATCGAGTGCATCGAGTAGGTGGGCGGGAACCCGAGGACGCTCCGCCCCGGACCGCCGAAGGCCTGCAGCAACTGCTGGATGACCTCGTTCGAGCCGTTCGCCGCCCAGATGTGCTCGGGGGTGAGGTCGTGCCCGAGGTAGCCGGCGAGCGATGCCCGCAGCTCGGTGAACTCCCGGTCGGGGTAGCGGTTCACGGTGACGAGCGCCTGGCGGATCGAGGCGACGATGTCGTCGGCGACGTCCTGCGGCACGGGATGCGTGTTCTCGTTGACGTTGAGCTGCACGCGGACGTGCTTCTGCGGGGCGCCGTAGGGGCTCTGCCCGCGCAGGTCGTCTCGGATCGGGAGGTCTTCGAGCGTGAATGCCACCGATCCATCGTAGAGCGGTGGGGCCGCCACCGGACCGGCCGTCCGGACGGTGTCCGCCGAGGCCACCCGTCGGAGGCTGCGAGACGCAGGACCACTCCTGGGGACACGCACGCTGGTGGGCGCTATGCCACTCGTCAGCATCGGACCGCTGGTGGCCGCTGACTACTTCGTCGGGGCGTACTTGGCCGGGATGGCGATCTGCTCGCCGGCCTGCACACCGGATCCGTCGAGCGCGTTGAGGCTCACGACGTCGGCGACGAAGTCACGCGGGTCGGCGTTCGGAGCAGTCTGCTCGGCGAGCTGCCAGAGGGTCTCCCCGGGCTGGATCGTCACGGTCTGGAAGTGCACGTCCGCGGCGGTGTTGCCGGCCGAGGCCTGACCACCGTTCAACGCGAAGAGACCGACGGCGACCAGGAGCGGGAGCGCGGCGAGGGTCGTGAAGACGGCGCGGCCGCGACGGGTGAGGCGGAGCCGGCTGCGGACAGCGGTGCCCTGCACGTCTGCGATGGCGATGGTGCTCATGTCGTGGTGCCTTCCTGCTCGAGTGAACCGAAGCGATGTACCGAACATACGTTCGAACGGCTGGGCGCGCAACCCCCCAGGAGTGATTTCCGGGGGATTTCAGCGCGACACGCTCGAACAGGTGTTTGTCCGGTGCAATGCGGTCGGATACTGTTTCGACTGACTGGGACAAGCCTGACGGGGACCACCGACATTCCCGCAGTGCCGCGTCCCGACCAGGAGGCGAGACGACGTGGTGGACGAACTGCGGGGACAGAAACCGCTGACGCCGAAGCAGCAGGCGATCCTCGACGCGATCCGTGCGTCCATCGCCAGCCGCGGGTACCCGCCGAGCATGCGGGAGATCGGCGACGCCGCCGGGCTCTCGTCCCTGTCGAGCGTCTCCCACCAGCTCGGCCAGCTCGAGCTCGGTGGCTGGATCCGTCGCGACCCGAACCGCCCGCGTGCGCTCGAGGTCCTCGTCGACGAACCGTCACCGGAGTCGGACGGCCCCGACGTCGACGCGACCACCCTCGTGCCGCTCGTCGGCCGCATCGCCGCCGGTGTCCCGATCACCGCGGAACAGCACGTCGACGAGATCATCCCACTCCCCCGACAGCTCGTCGGCACCGGGGACCTCTTCATGCTCAAGGTCGTCGGCGAGTCGATGATCGACGCGGCGATCTGCGACGGCGACTGGGTCGTCGTCCGTTCCCAGCAGACCGCGGAGAACGGTGACGTGGTCGCCGCGATGCTCGACGAGGAAGCGACCGTCAAGGTCTTCCGGCAGCGCGACGGCCACACCTGGCTGCTCCCGCGGAACTCCGCGTTCGAGCCGATCCTCGGTGACGCCGCGACGGTGCTCGGCAAGGTCGTGGCCGTCCTCCGCAGCATCTGACGCGCCAGACCGCCGACCGATCGCACGGCGAAGCGGCCCGCACCACCTGCGCAGGTGGTGCGGGCCGCTTGCGGTTCCCGCGGATGCGAACGGCACCGCCCACCCGGGCGGAGCCGCGTGGCGGGACCGAGCCGGGCCTCCAGGCCGACGGACCGGACTGGAGGCCCGTGGGGACTACGCGGAGACGGGCGCGACCACGAAGGGGTCGAGTTCCGCGACCTGCCGCTGGAAGACCCGGACGTGCAGGCGGGTGCCCGCCTCGACGTAGTCGACCGACTCGACGGCTCCGGCGTCGTGCAGGGACGACACCAGGTCGCCGCGGTCGTACGGGATCACCACGGTGAGGTCGACGTCCGGTTCCGGCAGACGCGCCTCGATCGCCTCGAGGAGCGCCGGGATGCCCTCGCCGGTGCGTGCGGACACGAACACCGCGTCGGGCGCGAGGCCGACGAGCACGAGCCGCTGCGCCTCGTCGATCAGGTCGGCCTTGTTGAAGGCGACGATCTCCGGGATGTCGCGTGCACCGACGTCGCCGATGACCTCCCGCACGGTGGCGAGCTGCGCTGCCGGGTCCGGGTGGGACCCGTCGACCACGTGCACGATGACGTCGGCCTCGCCGACCTCCTCGAGCGTGGAGCGGAACGCCTCGACGAGCTGGTGCGGCAGGTTGCGGACGAAGCCGACGGTGTCCGCGAAGGTGTACTCGCGGCCCTTGCCGGTGTTCGTCCTCCGGATGGTGGAGTCCAGCGTCGCGAACAGCTGGTTCTGCACGAGCACGCCCGCACTCGTCAGGCGGTTCAGGAGCGAGGACTTGCCGGCGTTCGTGTACCCGGCGATCGCCACGCTCGGCACGTCGTTGCGGTGTCGGTCGGCACGCTTGGCCTCCCGCGCGGGGCGGAAGCCGGCGATCTGGCGACGCAGCTTGGCCATCCGGGTGTGGATGCGGCGGCGGTCGAGCTCGATCTTCGTCTCACCGGGACCACGGGAGCCCATGCCGGCACCGCCGGAGACCTGACCACCGGCCTGGCGGGACATCGACTCACCCCAGCCGCGGAGGCGTGGGAGGAGGTACTCGAGCTGCGCGAGTTCGACCTGCGCCTTGCCCTCGCGGCTCTTCGCGTGCTGACTGAAGATGTCGAGGATCACGGCCGTGCGGTCGATCACCTTCACCTTGACCACGTCCTCGAGCGCACGACGCTGGGACGGTGCGAGCTCGGTGTCCGCGATCACGGTGTCGGCGCCGGTCGCCTTGACGACCATCGCGAGCTCCTCGGCCTTGCCCTTGCCGAGGTACGTCGACGGGTCCGGGTGGGGTCGGCGCTGCAGCAGCCCGTCGAGGACCACGGCGCCCGCGGTCTCGGCGAGCGCGGACAGCTCGCGGAGGGAGTTCTCGGCATCGGCGGCGTCGCCCTGGGCGTAGACGCCGATCAGGACGACCTGTTCGAGCCGGAGTTGCCGGTACTCGACCTCGGTGACGTCCTCGAGTTCGGTGGAGAGGCCGGCGACGCGGCGCAGCGCTGCGCGGTCGTCGCGGTCGTACTGGTCGCCGTCACCGGCCCAGCCGTGCTCGTCGACCGAGCGGGTCTGGATCGCCTGTGCCGGCGCGAAGATGGACGAGCTGGCCCGCGAGTCGGCGTTGCGCAGCACGCGCTCGACGACGCCGTCGCCTTCAGCTTGGTTGTTGGGTTCCGTCATGCTGTCCACAGGGTACCTCCGGCGCGTCCTGGACACACGGGTGTGCCGGTACGGTTCTTCCATGGCGAACGACCATTACTTCTCGGCCACTCCGGAGAGCCAGGCGCGTCCGCGGCAGATCGCCGTGACCCTGGCTGGTCGTTCGCTGTCGCTGACCACCGCCGCGGGGGTCTTCAGCCCGGACGGCCTCGACCGCGGCACCCGTGTGCTCCTGAACTCCGTGCCGCCGCCCGCGCACGACGGCGCCCTGCTCGACGTCGGGTGCGGCTGGGGTCCGATCGCGATCACGATGGCGCTGCAGTCCCCCGAGGCGCAGGTATGGGGGGTCGACGTCAACGAGCGGGTGCTCGACCTGGCACGGCAGAACGCTGCCACCGCCGGAGCACCCAACGTGTCGATCGTGCTGCCGTCGGAGGTCCCGGCAGCCCTGCGCTTCCGGACGATCTGGTCGAACCCGCCGATCCGGGTCGGCAAGGACGAGCTGCACGACATCCTGCTGACCTGGCTCCCCCGGCTCGAGGTGGACGGCGACGCCTGGCTCGTCGTGTCGAAGGACCTCGGTGGTGACTCGTTGCAGCGGTGGCTCCACGAGGCGCTCGGGACGGCGTTCCACGTCACGCGGGCGTCGACGGACAAGGGGTTCCGCGTCCTGCGGGTGCACCGCGTGGCGGAGTAGCGCGCGGGCGCTTCCGCACGGTACGGGGTCCGCTGCCGCGGCGGCGCTGCCGAGGCGCTGCGCGGCGGCGCGGCGCGGCGCGGCGCGGCGCGGCGCGGCGCGGCGCGGCGCACCGTGCGCGGTTCCACACTCCGTGCGCGGTTGATCGCCCCGTGCCCGGCAACAAACGGGCACGACGCCAGCTTCTCCGCACCACCGGAGTCAGGGTGCGCTCGGCCGCGCCCGCTCGGGTGCGCGCACGCCGTCGCCCGCCGCCCGCACGGTGCGTCGTTGCTCAAGCGGTGCGATGTAGATCGCCCCGTGCACCGGAGCAGCACCGCACCACGCGAAGAAGCCCGCACCACGTGAAGGCCCCCAGCATCCCTCGCCCCGCCGCCCGCACGGTGCGCCGTTGCTCAAGCGGTGCGATGTAGATCGCCCCGTGCACCGGAGCAGCGCCGCACCACGCGAACAAGCTCGCACTACGTGATGGCCCGCCCGCGCCGCTCGCCCGCCCTCCGCACCGTGCGCCGACGCTCAAGCGGTGCGATGTAGATCGCCCCGTGCACCGGAGCAGCACCGCACCACGCGAACAAGCTCGCACCACGTGAAGGCCCGCCCGCGCCGCTCGCCCGCCCTCCGCACGGTGCGCCGTTGCTCAAGCGGTGCGAGGTAGATCGCCCCGTGCGCCGCAGCAGCACCGCACCGCGCGAACAACCTCGCACCACGCCCCCGCCCTACCACGCCCCACCCAGCGCGAGCGCCCCACCCGCGCGCCCACGCCCCCGCCCAGCGCCCCCGCAGCGTCAGACCGTCAGGTCCCCCGAGAACACCAGCTCCGCCGGCCCCGCGAGCGACACGTGCTCGCCGTCCTCCGCCGCGAACATCCGCACCGTGACGACACCGCCCGGCACCCGCACCCGCCACGTGTCCGGCGCGCTCGCCCCGGCCCAGTACCGCGTCGCGAGCGCCGCGGCGACCGCCCCGGTACCGCACGACAGCGTCTCGCCGCTCCCGCGCTCGTGCACGCGCATGGTGATCTGACCGATCCCGTCCTGCACGAGCGGGTCCCCCGGCAGCACGAACTCCACGTTCGCACCAGCAGCGGGCGCCGGATCGAGCACGGGGACGTAGGTCAGGTCGAGATCGGCGAGTTCGTCCTCGGTGGCGACGGCGACGACCACGTGCGGGTTGCCGACGTCGATGCCGAGCCCCGGCCGAGCGCGGTCGAGGTTCTTCGCCCGGACCAGCACGTCGTCCGATCCGCCGCCCTCGATGCCGAGACCCCATCGGCCCAGGTCCGCGGAGAAGCCGTTCGTCTGGCGCTGGATGTCGACGATGCCCTTCCGGCTGCCGACCGACAGCGTCTCCCCAGCGCCGAGCTCGACCAGACCGGACTCCGTCAGGTACCGCGCGAACACCCGGATGCCGTTCCCGCACATCTCCGCGACCGTGCCGTCGGCGTTGTGGTAGTCCATGAACCACGTCGCCGCCGGGTCCTCCGCGAGGATCGCCCGTCCCTCCGGGATCGCCGCACTCCGCACCGCGCGGATGACGCCGTCGGCACCGACACCGAAGCGGCGGTCGGCGATCGCGCGGATCCGCTCGGGGGTCAGGTCGACCGTGGCGTCGGGGTCGGCGAACAGGACGAAGTCGTTGCCGGTCCCCTGGCCCTTGGTGAAGTGCAGCTCGGTCACGGGACGATCCTACGGGCCACCGTCGCCAGTCCCGGCCGGTCGACCCCGGTCACGTCGAGGTCCTCGGCCTCGCCGTACCGCTTGAACCACGACACCTGCCGACGCGCGTACTTCCGCGTCGCCACCGCGGTCGCCTCGACGGCGTCGGGGAGCGTCGCGTCGCCGCGCAGCACCTCGAGCGCCTGCGCGTAGCCGATCGCCGCCCGAGCAGTCCGTCCCTGCTCCAGCCCACGCTCGCGGAGCGCGGCGACCTCGTCGACGAGTCCGGCCCGGAACATCGTGCTGGCCCGGTCGTGGAGGGACGCCACGAGCTGCGCGCGGTCCCGACGCAGGTGCAGAACCCGGGCCGGGCGCCATGCGCGCGGCGCGGACGGGAGGCTCGGGGTCACGCGGTCCGACCGGCTCGCGATCTCGACGGCTCGGATCAACCGGCGCGGGTTGCGTGCGTCGATCGCCGCGGCCGCCGCCGGGTCGAGTTCGCGCAGCCGTGCCAGGAGCACGCCGGAGCCGTGCTCCGCGTGCTCACGCTCGAGGGCGGCGCGGAGTTCCGGGTCCGTCCCGGGGAAGTCCAGGTCGTGGAGCACGGCCGACACGTACAGCCCGCTCCCCCCGACGAGGACGGCGACACCGCCGTCCGCCACGATCCCGTCGATCGTCGCACGGGCGTCGCGCTGGTACGCGGCGACACTGGCCTCGTCGGTGACGTCCAGGACGTCGAGCTGATGGTGCGGGATGCCGTGTCGCTCACCCGGCGGGACCTTCGCCGTGCCGATGTCCATGCCGCGGTAGAACTGCATGGCGTCGGCGTTGACGATCTCCGCGTTCCGACCGTGCGCGCGGAACCGGTCGGCGATCGCGATCGCGAGGTCGGACTTCCCCGTGCCGGTGGCCCCGACGACGGCGATCAGTGCGGGATCGTCCACGCGGTCGGCGTCAGCGCCCGACACGGAGGGTGGGCAGCCCGAGCGACACCGGCTTCGGCCCGGACCCGGGTACCGCGGGGGTCGGGACACCGCACGACTCTGCCTGCGCACGGTCCCAGGCGTCGCCGGCACGGGTCCGTCGGATCCGGAGCGGAGCGTCACCGTCGGCGATGAGGAAGTGCGGCGCGGCGCGGGTGACCTCGACGGTCACGACGTCGCCCGGACGCGGGACGTCGGACCCGATCGGGACCGAGAAGTGCACCAGGCGCGAGTCCTCCGCGCGTCCGGACAACCGGTGCGTGGTGTCGTCCTTCTTGCCCTCACCCGTGGCGACCAGGACCTCCACGGTCCGTCCGACCTGCCGCTGGTTCTCCTCGTCGGTGATGCGCTCCTGCAGCGCGACGAGCCGCTCGTACCGTGCCTGGACGACCTCCTTGGGGAGCTGGTCGCCCATCGTCGCGGCCGGGGTGCCGGGACGGATGGAGTACTGGAAGGTGAACGCCGACGCGAAGCGCGCCTGTTCGACGACGCGCAGCGTGTCCTCGAAGTCGTCGTCGGTCTCGCCGGGGAACCCCACGATGATGTCGGTCGAGATCGCCGCGTGCGGGATCGCCGCTCGGACCCGGTCGAGGATGCCGAGGAAGCGCTCGCTGCGGTAGCTCCGACGCATCGCCTTGAGCACGCGATCGGACCCCGACTGCAGCGGCATGTGCAGCTGCGGCATGACGTTCGGCGTCTCCGCCATCGCGTCGATGACGTCGTCCGTGAACGCCGCCGGGTGCGGGCTCGTGAACCGGATGCGCTCGAGGCCCTCGATCTGGCCCGCAGCGCGGAGGAGCTTGCCGAACGCCTGACGGTCGCCGAACTCGACGCCGTAGGAGTTCACGTTCTGCCCGAGGAGGGTGACCTCGATCGCACCGTCGTCGACGAGTGCCTGGATCTCGGCGAGGACGTCCCCCGGACGGCGGTCCTTCTCCTTGCCCCGGAGCGACGGGACGATGCAGAACGTGCAGGTGTTGTTGCACCCGACGGAGATGGACACCCAGCCGCTGTGCGTGGAGTCACGCTTGGTCGGCAGGGTCGACGGGAAGACGTCCAGCGCCTCGAGGATCTCGAGCTGTGCCTCGCCGTTGTGCCGCGCCCGCTCGAGCAGCGTCGGGAGCGACCCCATGTTGTGCGTGCCGAACACGACGTCGACCCACGGCGCCTTCTCGAGGATGACGTTCTTGTCCTTCTGCGCCAGACAGCCGCCGACCGCGATCTGCATGCCCGGGTGCTCGCGCTTGATGCCCGCGAGCTGCCCGAGGTTGCCGTACAGACGGTTGTCGGCGTTCTCCCGGACCGCACAGGTGTTGATGACCACGACGTCCGCCTGGTCGCCGTCCGCGGCGACGTACCCGGCGGCCTGTAGCGACCCGCTCAGCCGCTCCGAGTCGTGCACGTTCATCTGGCAGCCGTAGGTGCGGACTTCGTAGGTGCGGGGCTTCGCTGCGACGGTTCCCATGGTCGTCCCAGTGTAGATCGCTACTCGAACCGCACGGTGCCGCGCGGAGGGCCGTTCCGTGGTCCGCCGCCGAGCGCACGTTCCACCGCGACCCGCACCACGCCGCCGTTGTAGCCCTTCCGCATCAGGAACCCGGACAGCCGCCGTTCGGCCGTTGCCCGGTCCAGTCCGCGGAGTTGCCCGGCGCGCTTCTGCGCGAGCTCGATCGCCCGGACGAACTCGTCGTCCTCGTCGTCGGCAGCAGCGTCGAGCGCGGCGTCGATCGCCGCCTGGTCGATGCCGCGGCGCCGTAGTTCGGCGACGACACCCTGCCGACCGAGACCCTTGCGGTCGTGCAGCCGGTCGACGAGGTCCGTCGCGAGGGCGACGTCGTCGAGCAGACCGACCCGCGTGAGCCGCTCGACTTCGTCCTCGACGACCCCGAGGTCGAGGTCGTTGCCCGCGAGCATCGTCCGCATCTCCGACTCGCTCACACCCCGACGTCCGAGGGCCCGCATGCTGAGCCGTTCGGCGTCGGCACGCTGCTCGTCGAGGGGCCTCGGTGCGTCCGACGGGTCGATCTCGTCACCGCCGACGATGGAGAACACCGACGCGGTCGTGGCGTCGGCCTGCTCCTCGTCGTAGCCGGCCTGCTCGGCTCGCGCACTCCGCCCACTGCCGTCACCGACGACCGGCGACAGCCAGCTGGACTCGGACCGGGTGCCGTGCAGCGGAACCGGGGCGTCGGCGTCGAGACCGGCGTCCGCGTCGAGGCCTTCGTCAGCACGGCCATCATCAGCACGGCCGTCGTCAGCACGCTCCGACTCAGGGGCCGAAGCCGGACGCCCCGACGGATCGGGGTCAGGTGCGGACGCGGCCGCACGACGACGGGACCTCGCACCGAACAGGTCGGTGACCGGTGCGAGGTCGTCGCCGTCGTTGCGGTCCGTCACGCGCCCTTGCGCGCGGCGAGCTTGGGCTCGAGGGACTCGACCGGCGCCGGTGCCGCGTCGGCCTTGGCACCACCGATGCCGAGCTTGGCGAGGATCTTGCCCTCGATCTCGGCAGCGACCTCCGGGTTCTGGATCAGGAAGGTGCGGGAGTTCTCCTTGCCCTGCCCGAGCTGGTCGCCGTCGTAGGTGTACCAGGCACCCGACTTCTTGACGATGCCGTGGTCGACGCCGAAGTCGAGCAGCGAGCCTTCACGCGAGATGCCGACCCCGTAGAGGATGTCGAACTCCGCCTGCTTGAAGGGCGGCGCCATCTTGTTCTTGACCACCTTGACGCGGGTGCGGTTGCCGACGGCGTCGGTCCCGCTCTTGAGCGTCTCGATGCGACGGATGTCGAGTCGGACAGAGGCGTAGAACTTCAGCGCCTTACCACCGGACGTGGTCTCCGGCGAGCCGAAGAACACGCCGATCTTCTCGCGCAGCTGGTTGATGAAGATCATCGTGGTCTGGGTCTGGTTCAGCCCACCGGCGAGCTTGCGGAGCGCCTGGGACATGAGGCGTGCCTGGAGACCGACGTGCGAGTCACCCATCTCGCCCTCGATCTCGGCGCGGGGCACCAGCGCCGCGACGGAGTCGATCACGATGAGGTCGATCGAGCCGGAACGGACGAGCATGTCCGCGATCTCGAGTGCCTGCTCTGCGGTGTCGGGCTGCGACACGAGGAGGGCGTCGATGTCCACGCCGAGCTTCTTGGCGTACTCGGGGTCGAGCGCGTGCTCGGCGTCGATGAAGGCGGCGATGCCACCGTTGCGCTGCGCATTCGCGATGGCGTGGATCGTCAGGGTCGTCTTGCCGGAGGACTCCGGGCCGTAGATCTCGATGATGCGACCACGCGGGAGCCCGCCGATGCCGAGCGCGACGTCGAGGGCGACGGAACCGGTCGGGATGGTGGCGACCGGGGCGCGCTCGTCCGAGCCGAGGCGCATGACCGCACCCTTGCCGAACTGCCGGTCGATCTGCGCGAGTGCGGTCTCGAGGGACTTCTCGCGGTCTGCGGGGGATGGCATGGTGTGCTCCTTCGTGCTCGATGTCGGCCGCCTGTAGGCTGTCCCGCCCCCGGCGGCCGATGGTGCAGGGCCGCTGGTTCTTCGACAAGGCTTCGGGCGTGTTCCCGATGGCTTCGAACCTAGGGCGGGCCACCGACATCACTGCCGGTCGCCGCGCTGTCTGTGGAGGAAACCGTCGATCACGCCGCTGTGCAGGAAGCTACCACCCCTCGAACACGCGTTCGAGCGACACGCCGAACACGTGTTCGGGTGGGGACCGAGTTCAGTCGTGGGGCTCGAGCAGTCCCTTGCCGTGTCGCCGGTCCTGTGGCACGTCCTGCGACTCGCACAGGGCGTCCCACACCTTCCGGGTGTCGACGCCGGCCGCCAGGGCCTCGGCGGCAGAACGACCGCCGAGTTCCTCGAGCACGACGTCGCGCGACACGACGGCGCCGTAGGCCGCACCGAAGACCTGGTCGACCGCCCGCCAGAACTCACTCACACGCATCAGACCACCCTAAGCGTCGTCACGAACGGCGAACGCCCCCGTCGGCGGACCGACGAGGGCGTTCGTGTGCAGTGCGGCTCAGCGCACCGCGAGGTCGTTGTCGAACTCGGCGACGAGCTCGTCCGGGAGCGTGTCCGGGACCGGGGTGAGACCCTCGACCACGGCGAGACGGTCGCCCACCTCGCGCATGATCGTGGAGATCGGGGTGTCCAGCGCGTCCGCGACGGACGCGAGGATCTCCGAGCTGGCTTCCTTCTGCCCGCGCTCGACCTCACTGAGGTACCCGAGCGCGACGCTGGCCTTGGACGCGACCTGACGGAGGGTCCGGCCCTTCTGCAAGCGGAAGTCCCGCAGAACGTCGCCGATTTCCTGACGAACGAGAACCATGAGAACTCCTCCTTCCTGTCGTCTCCGCGCCGGACCGGTCGGGCTGACTGGTTCGGGTTCGGCAACATGAGCGTTGCCGGTTGCAGCATGCTAGCCACCTGGGCTGCCGTCCTGCTGGAGATTGCGTGAGATGTAACCCAGTGGAAACCGGGGCTATTCCCCGGCTCCGAGCCGGTCGATCAGTCGTGTCAGGAGTTCGGAGACGGCGGCCTGACGGATTGCCTGTCGGTCCCCGTCGAGGTGCAGCGCGAACGAGCGGGCCGTCGTCGCCGAGGCGATCCCGACGAACACGGTGCCCACCGGCTTGCCGTCCTGCGGGTCCGGCCCGGCCACACCCGTCGTGGAGATCCCCCAGGTGGCGGGCACACCGTCGACCGCGAGCACCGTCCGGACCCCGCTCGCCATCTGTTCGGCGACCGTGGGGTCGACGGCGCCGTTGGCCGCGAGCAGCTCCCCCGAGACGCCGAGCACGCTGGCCTTCACGGGCGTGGCGTACGCCACCACACCACCGTGCACGACCGCGCTCGCACCGGGCACACCCACGAGGGTCGCCACGACGAGCCCGCCCGTGAGTGACTCGGCGACCGCGACGGTCTCTCCCCGTCCGGCGAGCAGCTCGACCGTGGCGGTGGCGAGGCTCACGCCGCGGTCCGGTTGTGCTTCCACGCCTGCCACAGGTAGTCGAGGCCGCTCCAGACCGTGGCGATGACGGCGGCGGTCATCAGGATGCCGTTCGTCCAGTGCGCGACGTCCCCGGCGATGTTCCACCACGGGAACAGCGCCAGCGTGATCGCCACGGCCTGCAGGACGGTCTTGATCTTGCCGCCGCGGCTCGCCGGGATCACCCGGTCGGAGAGCACCGCGAACCGGAACACCGTGATGCCGATCTCGCGGACCATGATCAGGACGGTCACGTACCACGGCAGCTCGCCGAGGATCGAGAGGGCGACGAGCGCCCCGCCGATGAGGACCTTGTCGGCGATCGGGTCGACGAGCTTGCCGAAGTCCGTCACGAGTCCCTGGCGCCGGGCGATGATGCCGTCGGCGCTGTCGGTGACGATCGCCACGACGAACAGGACAGCTGCCCAGATGCGGGTCGGTCCGTCGTGCCCGGCGTCGGCCAGCAGCAACACGAAGAACAGCGGGGCCATCAGGATCCGGATGACCGTGATGACGTTGGCGATGTTCGCCGTCGACGCCGGTCCTGGTCCCTTGCGCACGAGCCGTCCCCGCCAGGGGAACCGGTTCGTCTTGGTGCCTTCCGAGGCGGTCATCGTGTCACTCCCTGCCCGTGAGGCCCCAGGCGTCCTCGTCCGGTTCGTCCTCGACCTGATCGTACCCGCGCGTCATGTCTCCCACCGGGTCGGCGCCGTACCGGTCGCCGTCGTCGGTGGCGGACGCCGGCCCGCCCTCCGTGGGTCCTGCGCCCTGGCCACCGGTGGCAGCGGGAGCCGCCGGGGGCTCCTCGCCGCGGAGCTTCGCGAGCACGCTCGGCAGCTGGTCGGCGGTGACGAGCACGTCGCGCGCCTTCGAGCCCTCGGACGGACCGACGATGTCGCGCGACTCCATCAGGTCCATCAGACGGCCGGCCTTCGCGAACCCGACGCGGAGCTTGCGCTGCAGCATCGACGTCGACCCGAACTGCGTGGAGACGACCTGCTCGACGGCGGCCAGCAGGAGCTCGAGGTCGTCACCGATGTCGGCGTCGATCTCCTTGCGCTCGACCACGGCGGCGACGTCCTGCCGGTACTCGGGCTGGGCCTGCCGGGTGACGTGCTGCACGACCTCGGCGACCTCGCTCTCCTGTACCCAGGCGCCCTGCACGCGGACGGCCTTCGAGGAGCCCATCGGCAGGAACAACCCGTCGCCCTGCCCGATGAGCTTGTCGGCTCCGGGCTGGTCGAGGATGACGCGGGAGTCGGTCACGCTCGTCACCGCGAAGGCGATGCGCGACGGGACGTTCGCCTTGATCAGCCCGGTGATGACGTCCACCGAGGGACGCTGGGTCGCGAGCACCAGGTGGATGCCGGCGGCACGGGCCAGCTGCGTGATGCGGACGATCGACTCCTCGACGTCCCGCGGGGCGACGAGCATCAGGTCGGCGAGCTCGTCCACCACGACGAGCAGGTACGGGTACGGCTTGAGCTTCCGCTCGCTGCCGGCGGGCAGCACGATCTCGTCGTTCTGCACGGCCTTGTTGAAGTCGTCGACGTGGCGGAAGCCGAACGACGCCAGGTCGTCGTACCGCATGTCCATCTCCTTCACGACCCACTGCAGCGCCTCGGCCGCCTTCTTCGGGTTCGTGATGATGGGCGTGATCAGGTGCGGGACACCGGCGTAGATCGACAGCTCGACGCGCTTCGGGTCGACGAGGACCATGCGGACCTCGGACGGCTTCGCACGCATCAGCAGCGACGTGATCATCGAGTTGATGAACACCGACTTGCCGGAACCGGTGGACCCGGCGACGAGCAGGTGCGGCATCTTCGCGAGGTTCGCGACCACGAACCCGCCCTCGACGTCCTTGCCGACGCCGATCGTCATCGGGTGCTTCGACTTCGTCGCCGCACTCGACCGGAGCACGTCGCCGAGGGACACGATCTCGCGGTCGGAGTTCGGGATCTCGACGCCGATCGCGCTCTTGCCCGGGATCGGCGAGAGGATGCGGACCTCGTTCGAGGCCACGGCGTACGACAGGTTCTTCGACAGCGCCGTGACGCGTTCGACCTTGACACCCGGCCCGAGCTCGATCTCGTAGCGGGTGACCGTCGGGCCGCGGGAGAACCCGGTCACCTTCGCGTCGACCTTGAACTCGGTGAGGACGCCGGTGATCGCCGCGACGATGTCGTCGTTGGCCTGGCTGCGCGCGACGGAGGGCGTCCCGGCACTCAGCGTGGTCGCGGCCGGCAGGCGGTACGGCTTCGACGGGTCGTCCGCGGGCTCCGGCACGAACGCGTCCGCCGCGTCGTCGACGGGCTCGGCGGCCGCTGCCGGGAGGATCGGCTCGACCACCGCGGGCTCGTCCCGCCCGGCGGGCCCCGTCGCCGCAGGCGCCGGGGCACCGAAGTCGCGGAGCGCCTGCTCGGCGCGGTCGAGGTCGGCGGCGACGTCCTGCTCGACGGAGTCGTTGAGGTTGACCGAGGCGGGCTCGGCGGGTGTGTGGTCGACGAGGCCGGCCGCGGCACCGGCGTTCGGCGACGCCGCCGCACTCGGTGCGGGCGCCGGGGAGACGGGAGCGGTCCCGGCCGCGGGGATGACCGGGCTGTCGTACGCCGGGTCTTCTTCACGCCCGGACTTGTTGCGCCGCCACCACGGGATGTGCTCGTCGCCGTCGCCGTCGGGCTGGTCCTCGGCGAACCCGAGGTCGTCGAAGAGCTGCAGCCCCTGCGAGTCGGTCCTGCCCTTGCCGCCACGGCGCACGGGCTTCGTCGGCTCGGCGGCCACGGCGTCGTCGTCGACCGGGGCGGGCGCCGGGGCACCGAAGAGGTACGCGTACAGCTCGTGCAGCCGACGCCCGAGCTTGTTCGGCGGGGTCTTGGTGATGATGAACAGCGACAGCACGAGCAGCACGATCGCGACGGGGACCGCGATCCACGCGGTGGCGACCGCCACGAGCCACCCGATCACGACCCAGCCGATGACCCCGCCGGCCGACGCGAGGGCCGGCATGCCGTCGGATGCGCTCGGCTGGCCGCCGAAGACGTGGCAGAGCGAGGCGATGGAGACGAGCAGCAGCCCGAGCCCGATCCCGATCCGGGTGTTGTCGTGCACGGACGCCGGGTGGCGGAACAACCACCCCGCGAAGACGACCATGATGACGGGCAGCGCGAACGCCAGCCGCCCGAACAGGCCGCCGAACGTGTACGCGTCGAGCGCGATCGAGACCGCGTTGGTCGGGTTCAGCCACTCCACGACCGCGCCGGCGATGGCGAGGACGAAGAGGAAGAACGGGAACCCGTCGCGGCGCTGGTCCTTCTCGAGCGTCTCCTTGCCGAGCAGCCGGAACATCGCCCCGACGCCGTGCGCCATGCCCATCCAGGCGCTCACGAGGGGGTTCGGGCCGCCGAACTCGACCGCAGGCGCCTGCGGGAGCTTCTTCGTGGTGGCCTGGGTGCGCGACGTTCCGCGCGTCCCACCTCCGCGGGACGACGTGGACGCGCGCGAGCGCGTGGTCGACTTGGTGCCTCCGGCCATGGGCAGAACCCTAGCCCGCTCCCCGGACAACCAGGCGGAGGCGCGCTCGCGGCCCTGGACGGCCAGGAGGCTCGGTGCGGGTCCGTCACGGACCTGCACCGAGCCTCCTGGCCGGCTCTGGTGGCGGCTAGGCCTCGATGATCACCGGGACGATCATCGGGCGACGACGGTGCTTCGTGTTGACCCAGCGGCCGACCGTGCGGCGGACCACCTGGCTGAACGCGTGCTGGTCGCGGGTGCCGTTGCCGGCCGCGTCGGCGAGCGCCCGCGCGATCTGCGGGCGGACGTCGTCGAACACCGAGTCGTCCTCGGCGAAGCCGCGGGACTGGATCTCCGGGCCGATCACGCACTGACCCGTCGCGAAGTCGACCGCGCAGAAGACGGAGATGAAGCCCTCTTCGGCGAGCACGCGGCGGTCCTTGAGGTCGGCGTCGGTGATCTCGCCCACCGTCGACCCGTCGACGTAGACGTAGCCGATGTCGAGCTGCCCGACGACGGAGGCGAGGCCGTCCTTGAGGTCGACGACGATGCCGTCCTGACCGAGGATGACGTTCCGCGGCGGGACACCCGTCTGGATCGCGAGGTCGGCGTTCGCGTAGAGGTGCCGGTGCTCGCCGTGCACGGGGAGCACGTTGCGCGGGCGCAGGATGTTGTAGCAGTAGAGGAGCTCGCCGGCGGAGGCGTGCCCGGAGACGTGCACCTTCGCGTTGCCCTTGTGCACGACTTTGGCGCCGAGCTTCGTCAGGCCGTCGATGACGCGGTAGACCGCGTTCTCGTTGCCCGGGATGAGCGAGGACGCGAGGATGACGGTGTCGCCCTCGCCGATCTCGATCTGGTGCTCGAGGTTCGCCATGCGTGCCAGGACGGCCATCGGCTCGCCCTGGGACCCCGTCGACATGTAGACGATCTGGTCGTCCGGGACGTTCTTGGCCTTCTTCGTGTCGATTAGCACGTTCTCCGGCACCCGCAGGTACCCGAGCTCGGCGGCGATCGTCATGTTCCGGATCATCGACCGGCCCATGAACGCCACCTTGCGGTCGGCGGCGGCCGCGGCGTCGAGGACCTGCTGCACGCGGTGCACGTGCGAGGAGAAGCTCGCGACGACGACCTTCTTGCGCGCCCGCATGATGATGTTCTCCAGGACCGGGCCGATGTCGCGCTCCGGGGCGGTGAACCCGGGGACGTCGGCGTTGGTGGAGTCCGGCAGGAACAGGTCCACGCCGGCCTCGCCGAGTCGCGCGAAGGCGCGGAGGTCGGTGATGCGGTCGTCGAGCGGCAGCTGGTCCATCTTGAAGTCGCCCGTGTGCAGCACGCGGCCGGCCGGGGTCGTGATCGCCACGGCGAGGGCGTCCGGGATGGAGTGGTTCACGGCGACGAACTCGAGGTGGAACGGACCCATCTGCTCGGTCTGGTCCTCGGCCACGACGAGCGTGTACGGCTTGATCCGGTGTTCCTTGAGCTTGGCCTCGACGAGCGCCAGCGTCAGCGTGGAGCCGATGAGCGGGATGTCCGCGCGGAGCTTCAGCAGGTACGGCACGGCACCGATGTGGTCCTCGTGGCCGTGGGTGAGCACCACGCCGAGCACGTCGTCGAGCCGGTGCCGGATCGGCGCGAAGTCGGGCAGGATCAGGTCCACGCCCGGCTGGTGCTCCTCGGGGAAGAGCACGCCGGCGTCGACGATGAGGAGCTTGCCCTCGTACTCGTAGACGGTCATGTTGCGACCGATCTCGCCGAGGCCGCCGATCGGCGTGACGCGGAGGGTGCCCGGCTCGAGGGGCTGGGGTTCGGAGACTTGCGTGGGCATTCGGTCCTGACTGCTTCGGCGGCGCGCACCTGCGCGCCGCGGTCGATCAACGGGTGGTGCCTGGCACCTTCGGAAGCGCACCGCCGGCCGCGGCGTTGCGGTCCGGTCGGAAGTTGGAGAAGTCGGCGCCGGGGATCCCGTGCACCGCTTCGAGGGAGGTCTCGATGGCGTAGGCCTCGGAGTCCTCCGGGCCGACGAGCGGCAGGCGCACGCGCGGGCTGCCGATGCGCCCGAGCCCGTGCAGGATGTACTTCGCTGCGACGGTGCCGGGGACGTGCGTCATCACCGCGCGGACGAGCGGCTCGACGCGCTTGTGCTCCGCGGTCGCCGTCGCGAGGTCGCCCGCGTTCACGGCGTCCACGATGGTGCGGTACGGCGTGCTCGTGATGTTGGCGGTGACGCCGATCAGTCCCGTCGCACCGATGGACAGGTGCGGGAGGACGTTCGTGTCGTCCCCGGAGAAGTACATGAGGTCGGTGTTGTTGAGCACCCGGGACACCTCGGCGAAGTCGCCCTTGGCGTCCTTCACGGCGAGGATGTTCGGGTGCTTCGAGGCACGCACGATGGTCTCGTACGTGATCGGGATGCCGGTGCGCCCGGGGATGTCGTAGAGGATGACCGGCAGGTCGGTGGCGTCCGCGATCATCCGGAAGTGGGTGAGCACGCCGGCCTGCGTGGGCTTGTTGTAGTAGGGCGTGACGATCATCACGCCGTCCGCGCCGGCCCGCTCGCTCTGCTTGTACAGGTGGATCGCGTGCGCGGTCTCGTTCGAGCCGCCGCCCGTGATGATCTTCGCGCGGCCGGCGGCGACGGACTTGCCGACCTCGACCAGTCGGAGCTTCTCGGGGTCGGTGAGCGTCGACGTCTCACCCGTCGTGCCGGTGACGACGATGCCGTCGGCGCCGGCGGTGATGCAGTCGTCGATGTGCTGCTCGACACCCGGCCAGTCGACCTCACCGTCGGCGGTGAAGGGGGTCACGAGGGCGACGAGGACCTGGCCGAAGGGATTCTCACGCGGGGACACGGCCACCAGCGTACCGGGGATGCGCGCCGGTTCCGCCGTCCGCGCGGACGGTGGCCTGCCGGGAGGCCCAGTGCGGCTCAGGCGCGCCGGCGCCACTCGACGAAGCGGTAGCGGATCCCGTCGGCGCGGGACGCCTGCCACGGCCCCTCGTCGACGAGCTCCCAGGCGCCGTCGAGGTCCGGCGCGACGGTGTCCCCGGCGACGTCGCTGTCGATCACGGTCTCGGCCACCCGGTCCGCGAACGGCAGGGCGGCGGCGTAGACCTGGCCACCGCCGATGACCCACACCGGCTCGTCGGTGTCGAGCGCCGTCGCGAGGTCGTGCACGACGACGGCACCGTCGGCGGACCAGTCGGGGTCGCGCGTGAGCACGACGTTCCGGCGCCCCGGCAGCGGTCGGAACCGCGCCGGCAGCGACTCCCACGTGCGCCGTCCCATCACCACGGTGCCCTCGCCGGTGACCTGCCGGAAGTGGGCGAGGTCCTCGGGGACGTGCCAGGGCATCCCGCCGTCGGCGCCGATCACGCCGGACGTCGAGCGCGCCCAGACCATGCCGACACCGCGGCCCAGCGGGACCCAGGCGGCGCCGTCCGGCATCAGACCGCGACCGTGCCGGAGATCGCCGGGTGGTGCTGGTAGCCGACGACCGTGAAGTCCTCGTACCGGTAGTCGTCGATGGAGTCGCGCGGCGCGAGCTCGATCGTCGGCAGCGGGTACGCCGACCGCGAGAGCTGTTCGCGCACCTGGTCGACGTGGTTGTCGTAGATGTGGCAGTCCCCGCCGGTCCAGACGAAGTCGCCGACCTCGAGCCCGGTCTGCGCCGCGACCATGTGCGTCAGCAGTGCGTACGAGGCGATGTTGAAGGGCACCCCGAGGAACATGTCGGCGCTCCGCTGGTACAGCTGGCACGACAGCTTGCCGTCGTTCACGTGGAACTGGAAGAAGGCGTGGCAGGGGGCGAGCGCCATGTCCGGGATGTCCGCGACGTTCCAGGCCGACACGATGAGCCGACGGGAGTCCGGGTTCGTCCGGATCTGCTCGATCACCTGGGCGATCTGGTCGACGTGCTCCCCCGACGGCGTCGGCCACGAGCGCCACTGCACGCCGTAGACCGGGCCGAGGTCGCCGGACTCGTCGGCCCACTCGTTCCAGATCCGGACGCCGTGCTCCTGCAGCCAGGTGGCGTTGCCGTCACCGCGGAGGAACCAGAGGAGTTCGTACGCGATCGACTTGAAGTGCACCCGCTTGGTCGTGATGAGCGGGAACCCCTGCGACAGGTCGAACCGGAGCTGCGCGCCGAACAGGCTGCGCGTACCGGTCCCGGTGCGGTCCCCCTTGGGGGCACCCTCGTCGAGGACGCGGCGGAGCAGGTCTTCGTACGGGGTGGCAACGGTGGTGGCGGTGTCGGTCACGACGACGAGCCTAGACGCCTCCACCGACGTCGGCGACCCGACCGACGGGGCGGTACCGGGCCTGGCGTCGGCCTGCTGAGTAGCGTTGGCAGCATGACGGAACAACCGCTCTCGATCCTCATCGCCGGTGCGTCCGGCTTCATCGGAACGCCGCTCGTGCGCGCACTCCGTGACGCCGGACACCACGTCTCCACCCTGGTGCGGCGGGAGCCGCACACACCGACCGAGTTCCGCTGGGCACCGGGGAGCCGACCGCTCGACCCGGCCGTCCTGGACGGCGCGGACGTGGTCGTCAACCTGGCGGGCGCGAACATCGGCAAGCTGCCCTGGACGGACGGCTACCGGCAGGAGATCCGTCGTTCCCGGATCGACGCGACGGACACCCTGGTCGAGGCGATGCGGCATGCGAGCACCCCGCCGCGGCTGTTCCTGTCCGGGTCGGCGTCCGGCGTCTACGGGGACCGCCCGTCCGACGTGCTCGAGGACGACGCGGCACCCGGCACCGGGTTCCTCGCCGAGGTCTGCACCGCGTGGGAGGCCGCCGCGAACCGGGCCCCCGACGGCGTGCGCGTCGTCACGCTCCGCACGGGCATCGTCGTCGGCAAGGGCGGCGGCGCGCTCGCACCCCTCGTGCCGCTGACGAAGGCCGGACTCGGCGGCCGGCTCGGCACGGGCGGTCAGTTCTGGCCGTGGATCGCGCTCGAGGACGAGGTCGGCGCGATCGTGCACCTCGCGACGGCCGATGGTGCCGCAGCGGTGTCCGGCCCGGTCAACCTCGCCGGTCCGGAACCCGCCGTGGCCGAGCGGATCACCCGGCGCGTCGCCGAGGACCTGCACCGGCCGTACCTGTTCCGGATCCCGGCGTTCGCCCTGAAGGCCCTGCTCCGGGACGCCGCGGACGAGATGCTCCTGTCGAGCCAGCAGATGGTGCCGACGAAGCTCCTCGAGTCCGGGTACGCCTTCCGGGCAACGCGCGCCGAGGCGGCGGTCGACGCGGCGTTCTGACGGGCGCGCGAGCGCCGTCCGGACCGGGCGCGCGCGAGCGCTGTCCCGACCGGGCGCGCCTACCGAGCGTGCGCGAGCGCCGTCCGCATCGCCGCCCGCGCCCGCTTCCGGTCCCCCGCCGCGTCGTACACGACGCCGAGCCGGAACCAGGCGCGCCAGTCGTCCGGTGCGGCCTCGACCGCGGCCCGGTACTCCGGGAAGAGCGCGTCCGCCGCCGCGCGGGTGGGGCGTCCTGACGGCCGGACCTCGACGACGTCGTCCGGCGTGCCGCCCTCCCGCTCGAGCCGGGCGCCGAGGCGGGTGATGCGCAGCCCGAACCGCACCTCGAGCACGAGCAGCAGCGCCCCGATCACGGCGACGACGATCAGGGCGACGCCGATCGCGATGCCGATGCCGAGCCCCGTCGCGATGAACGCCACCGCGCGCACGCCGATCAGCACGATGTAGACCACGAGCAGCACGGCCATCAGCGCCGCACCCCAGAACGGCGAGCGGATCCCCACGTCAGCCGATCCCGAGCACGGTGCCGAGTCCGACCGACAGCCCGCGCAGGCTCCCGACCGCGGCGAGCGCGGCTCGGATCCCCGGTGCGTAGGCGACGTCGTCGTTCGTGTCGTGCCGGATGGTCAGGGTCTCCCCCGGCCCGCTCAGCACGACGTCCTGCACGGCCGTCACGCCGGGGAGCCGCAGTGAGTGGATCGGCACGCTCGCGACCTGCTGGCCCCGGGCGCGCTGGTCCACGTGCGGGGCGTCGACGGGGCCGACCTCGCGCCGGGCCTCGGCGATCAGTTCGGCGGTGCGGACGGCGGTGCCGGACGGGGAGTCGATCTTGCCGGCGTGGTGCGTCTCGACGATCTCGACCGCGGGGAACCACGGCGCGGCGATCGTGGCGAGGTGGGTGCCGAGCACGGAGCCGATCGAGAAGTTCGGCACGACGAGGGCACCCTGATCCGGGCGGTCCTCGAGCGAGGAACGGAGCGTCGCCAGGCGCGCCGCGGACCAGCCGGACGTGCCGACCAGCACGTTCGCGCCGCTCTCGAGGGCGTTCTGCACGATCGCGGGGCTGAGCGCCGGCACCGTCACGTCGACGACGACCGCTGCGCCGCCGAACACACTCGGCCCGGCCTCGTGCGCGCCGTCCCGCGAGGACAGGCGCGCGACGAGCTCGAACTCCGGGAGTTCCTCGACGACGGAGGCCACGAGGCCCCCGAGACGACCGGTGGCGCCGACGACGGCGACGGGAGTGACCATGATCCCCATCCTAGGATCGAGCCATGACCACCGAGCGCACCCCGGTCACCGTCCGCGTCGTCCCCGCCGACCTGCCTGAGGTCGACGTGCTGCTCGACGCCTACCTCGACGAACGCGCGGCGACGTTCCCGAGTGCGCAGGGCACGTACACGCGGAAGCGGACCCCTGCGGCGGAGTTCACCCCGCCGAACGGCGTGTTCGCGGTCGCCTACGACGCCGCCGGCACGCCGCTCGGGTGCGGCGGGCTCCGGCGGATCGACGACGACGGCGACGACGTCCGCTTCGAGGTGAAGCACGTCTTCGTGACGCCGGACGGTCGTGGCCGCGGGGTCGCGACGGCGGTGATGGACGAGCTCGAGCGCCGTGGTGCCGAACTCGGCGCGACGGCGATCGTCCTCGACACGAACGACTCCCTCGTCGCCGCGGGGGCGATGTACCGGGGCCGCGGGTACGAGCGCGTCGATCCGTTCAACGACAACCCCAACGCGACCGCCTGGTACCGCCGGCCGGTCGCGCCGGCCGCGCCGGACGCGCGCCACTGACGGAGGGGGCGGTGCAGGAGCGCCGCCACGAGCCTCCCGTCCGTCCTGGACGACCCGCGGCACCGCCGCCGACGCTCAGAGCGGTTGGTCGACCGGCAGGCCCGTCCGGAGCTCCACCGGCAGGTGCGCCGTGTCGTTCAGGGTGACGAGCTCGGCCGGCTTCGCCGACCGGATCCGCACGATCGTCAGCGCCGTGTGCGCGACGTTCGTGCCCATCCACCGCCACTCCGGGGCGTGGAAGACCTCGCGGACGAACCAGCCGATCACCGCGTTGTGCGTGATCAGGAGGTCGTGGCGGTCCTGGCCGGCGGGGGTGAACCACTCGGCGACCGCATCGCCCATCTGCGCCTGGCCGGCGACGATCTCCTCCTCGGTGATGCCGCCGTAGAAGGTCTTGTAGGCCGTCGGCATGTCCGGGGTCGGACCGGACGGGATGCAGTCGAACAGCAGCGTCGAGGGCTCCGGCTGGATGGCGGGCAGGCGCTGGGCGAGGAACGACGCCGTCTCGCTCGGGGCCTCGAGCGGCGAGTGGTAGACGCCGTCGAAGGGGACGCCGCCGAGCCGGTCCGCGACGAGCATCGACTGCCGCTTGCCCCGCTCGGACAGCTTGCCGTCACGGAGCCCGTGCTCCGCGTCCTGGTGTTCGCCGTGGCGCACGAGGTAGAGGTAGTGGGACATCTCCCTCATCGCCCGTCGATGCCGATCGCGGCCTCGAGCGCGGCGCGCTCCACGTCGCCGACGACCGCGGTGACCCGGGGGCGGGTCAGCAGGTCGCGCGCGAGGTCGAGCACGTCGCCCGTCGTCACCCGGTCGACCCGGGCGAGGGCGGTCTCGAGGTCGGTGAACTCCCCCGTGCCGAGCTCCGCCCGGCCGAGGCGGGTCATCCGCGCGTCGGAGTCCTCGAGTGACAGGGTCACCGCGCCCTCGATCTGCCCCTTGGCCCGGCGGAGTTCGTCGTCCGTGATGCCGTCGTCGACCATCTTGGCGAACTCGGCGTCGATGATCTCGACGACACCCGCGACCTTGTCCGGCGCGCACCCCGCGTAGACGCCGAACGCGCCGTTGTCGAGGTAGGCCGGGGCGAAGGACGACACGGCGTAGGCGAGACCTCGGCGCTCCCGGACCTCCTGGAAGAGGCGGGAGCTCATGCCGCCCCCGAGCACGGCGTTCAGGACGCTGAGGACCGGACGGCGGTCGTCGCGGAGGTCGAGCCCCTGCGACCCGCGGAGCATGCTGACCTGCTCGGTCGGACGGTGGATCACGGCGAGCTGCTCGGTGACGGGGTCCGCCGCCGGCTGAGCGGTGCGTCGTGCCACGGGTGTCGCCCGGCCGGCGCCCTGGAAGACCTGCTCGACGAGGTCGCAGAACCGGTCGTGGTCGACGGCACCGGCCGCGGTGACGACGAGGCCGTTCGGTGCGTAGTGCTCCGCGTAGTGGGCCAGGACGTCGTCGCGCTGGACGGCACGGATGCTGTCCGGGGTGCCGCCGATCGGTCGGCCGAGCGCGTGCCCGTCGAAGGCCGCGGCGAAGAACGCCTCACCGGCCAGGTCGGCGGAGTCGTCCGCCGCCATCGCGAGCTCTTCGAGGATGACGCCCCGCTCGACGTCGAAGGCCTGGGGTTCGAGGACGGAGTCGGTGACCATGTCGCCGATCACCTGCACGGCCATCGGGACGTCGGTGTCCCGCACCCGTGCGTAGTAGCACGTGTACTCCTTGGCCGTCGCGGCGTTGTGCTCGCCACCGACGGAGTCGAACGCCACGGCGATGTCGAGGGCGCTGCGCGTCGAGGTGCCCTTGAACAGCAGGTGCTCGAGGAAGTGGGTGGACCCGTACTGCCCCGGGCGCTCGTCCCGCGAACCGACACCGACCCAGTACCCGATGCTCGTCGAGTGGGACGCCGGAACGGCCTCGGTCAACACGCGCACGCCGGACGGGAGGACGGTTCGGCGGACGAAGGTCCCGCCGGACGTCAGGAACGACGTGTCCGGGGCCTCGAGTGGCAACGGCACTGGGTGGTTCATCGCGGTCGAGCCTACTGAGGTTCCCCGCGTGTGGTCGGAGGTCCGAGCGTGTGCCTCGAAATGGGGTACAGATGAGGCGGACAGACTGACTTGTCTGTCTGTCCTCATCGTGCTACAGTCGTTCTCACCGGATCGGTAGCCCCCCTAGATTCCGATCCGGTGGCTCGGGACATCAGTCCTCGGCGGCACGAGTCCCCCCGCTCAGCCGCGGAGCCGATGAGTCCCAAGGAGCCACGCTGTGACGGTCGATTCCCCCCAACCGGCCGTCCAGCGTCTCCTTGGGCCGAGCAATCCGAACCTCGCGTCGCCGGGCGGGTCGAGCGTCCCCCCGGCTCCCCGCTCCGGCGGCGCGAAGGTCCGCATCCTCGAGACCGCGACCCGGCTCTTCTATGAGGAGGGCATCCACAGCGTCGGCGTCGACCGCCTCATCTCCGAGGCGAGTGTCACGAAGGCGACGTTCTACAAGCACTACGGGTCGAAGGACAACCTGATCCTGGCCTACATCCGCGGCCAGCACGACCGGGTCCGGGCGCGCTTCGAGCAGCTCGTCGCCGACGCGCTCGACGCGCAGCACGCCGTCCGCGCGTGGGTCGCCGCCGTCTCCACCGAGGTGAACGAGGCCGAGTTCCGCGGCTGCGCGTTCCTCAACGCGGCCGCCGAGTACCACTACCCGCGCGACCCCGTCCGCGAGGTCGTCTCGAGCCACCGCGACTGGTACACCGAGCAGCTCGCCGACCTCCTGCAGGCATCGGGCCACCCGCTCCCAGGGGACGGCGCCGACGAGCTCATGCTCGCCCGCGACGGCGCGATGTCCGGTGCGTACGCCGGCGACGCGATCGCGGCGACGGCGGCGCTCGGCCGCGTCGCGGAACGCGTCCTCGCGTCCTGACCACGCCGCGCATGCCGGGAGGCCCGTGGCGGGCAGACTCCGAGCCTCCTGTCCGGTCTGCGGTCGTCTCCAGGGCGGCGGTGGTTGCCTGGGCGCATGGCCAACGACCCGCTCTGGCGCCTCCCCGAGGTGCCCACCTTCTCCCTCACCAGCCCCGACTTCACCGACGGCGGCGAACTGCCGACGTCCGCCCGCGGTGGTGACACCGGCGGAGCGGACCGCTCCCCCGCGCTCACGTGGTCCGGCGCTCCCGAGGACACGCAGAGCTACGTCCTCACCGTGTACGACCCCGACGCCCCGACGGGCTCGGGCTTCTGGCACTGGTGCGTGTCGGACATCCCGGGCGACGTGACCTCGCTCGAGGCCGGTGCCGGGACCGATGACGCCCTGCTGCCCGCGGCCGCGCTCCGTCGGCACAACGAGTACGGCTCGGACACCTACCTCGGTGCGGCGCCACCCGCCGGGCACGGGGCGCACCGGTACTTCTTCACGCTCAGCGCACTCGACGTGCCGCTGCTCGAGGTCCCGGCCGACGCGACCCCCGCGGTCGTCGGCTTCATGCTGCGTGACCACCTCCTCGCGCGTGCGGTGCTGATGGGCACGCAGGAGACCCCCGCGGCGTAGGGGTCCGGCGCGAGCACTCCCCCGCGGACCCGCCCGCCGCCCCTTCCGACTCGGCGCCCCTTACCCGCCCTTCCGACTCGGAACGACAACGTCGATGTCGTACGACATCGACGTTGTCGTCGTCTCGGCGAGTGAGCAGGTGCACGAGCGAGGGAGCGACAGGGTCGACGTCGTACGACAGCGACCGTGTCGTTCGGGGTCGACCCCGCAAGAGGACCACGCGGGCACGCCCCACACACGCGGAACGGCCGCCGCCCCGGGGGACGACGGCCGTTCGTGGCGCTGTCAGGCGCGGGGTGGTCAGCCCTCGGCCGGCGCCTCGGCGTGCGACGCGTGGTCGTCACGGCCCTCGGTGTCGACGTCGTCGGCAACGACCGGCGCGAGCGAGAGCTTGCCGCGGTCGTCCACCTTGGTGACCTCGACCAGGATCTTCTGGCCGACGCCGAGGACGTCCTCGACGTTCTCCACGCGCTTGCCACCGGCGAGCTTGCGCACCTCGGAGACGTGCAGCAGCCCGTCACGGCCCGGGAGCAGCGACACGAAGGCGCCGAACGTGGCGATCTTCACGACGGTGCCGAGGAACTGGTCCCCGATCTCCGGGTTGGTCGGGTTGGCGATCGCGTTGACCTGCGCACGCGCGGCCTCGGCGGACGGACCGTCGACGGCGCCGATGTACACGGTGCCGTCGTCCTCGATGGAGATGTCGGCGCCGGTCTCGTCCTGGATGCCGTTGATCGTCTTGCCCTTCGGGCCGATCAGCTCGCCGATCTTGTCGACGGGGATCTGCACGGAGATGACACGCGGCGCGGTGTCCGCCATCTCGTCGGGGGCGTCGATCGCCTCGGTCAGCACGCCGAGGATGGCCGAGCGGGCCTCCTTGGCCTGCTTGAGCGCGGCGTCGAGCACGCTCGAGGGGATGCCGTCGAGCTTGGTGTCGAGCTGGATCGCGGTGACGAACTCCGAGGTACCGGCGACCTTGAAGTCCATGTCGCCGAGGGCGTCTTCGGCACCGAGGATGTCGGTCAGCGCCGCGTAGCGGGTCTGACCGTCGACGGTGTCGGAGACGAGGCCCATCGCGATGCCCGCGACCGGGGCCTTGAGCGGCACACCGGCGTTGAGGAGCGACAGGGTCGAGGCGCAGACGGAGCCCATCGACGTCGAGCCGTTGGAGCCGAGCGCCTCGGACACCTGACGGATCGCGTACGGGAACTCCTCACGCGACGGCAGCACCGGCACGAGGGCGCGCTCGGCGAGGAAGCCGTGCCCGATCTCGCGACGCTTCGGCGACCCCACGCGGCCGGTCTCACCGGTCGAGTAGGGCGGGAAGTTGTAGTGGTGCAGGTAGCGCTTCTTCGTGACGGGCGACAGCGAGTCGATCTGCTGCTCCATCTTGAGCATGTTCAGCGTGGTGACGCCGAGGATCTGCGTCTCGCCGCGCTGGAAGATCGCCGAACCGTGCACGCGCGGGATCACGGCGACCTCGGCGTCGAGCGGCCGGATGTCGGCGAGACCACGGCCGTCCATGCGGACCTGCTCGGTCAGGATGCGGCCGCGGACGACCTTCTTCGTGACCGACTTGTACGCGGCGCTGACCTGGCCGTTGGCCGACTCCGGGAGCGAACCGTCGGCGACCTTCGCGGCGACGGCCTCCTTGACGCGGGCCTTGAGGGCGTCGTCGGCGTCCTGGCGCTCGAGCTTGCCGGCGATCTTGTAGACGTCGCCGAGCTCGGTGAGCGCGACGGCCTCGACGGCCTCGTAGACCTCGGGGGCGTACGGCGGGAAGACCGGGTAGTCCTGGATCTCCTTGGCCGACTGGGCGGCCATCTTCGCCTGTGCCTCGACGAGGACCTTGAGGAACGGCTTGGCCGCCTCGAGGCCCTGCGCGACGATCGCCTCGTCGGGCTTCGTGGCACCGCCCTGGATGAGGTCCCAGCTGTGCTCGGTGGCCTCGGCCTCGACCATCATGATCGCGACGTCCTCGTTGCCCTGCTCGTCGGTGACGACGCGGCCGGCGACGGTGAGGTCGAACACGGCCTCGGCGAGCTGCGACGCCTTCGGGAACGCGACCCACTGGTCGCCGATGAGCGCGAGGCGCACACCCGCGATCGGGCCGGAGAACGGCAGACCGGAGATCTGCGTCGACGCCGATGCGGCGTTGATGGCCAGGGCGTCGTAGAACTCGTCCGGCGCGATGCTCAGGACGGTGATGACGATCTGGACCTCGTTGCGGAGACCGTCGACGAACGACGGGCGGAGCGGCCGGTCGATGAGTCGGCAGACGAGGATCGCCTCGGTCGACGGGCGGCCTTCGCGACGGAAGAACGAGCCGGGGATCTTGCCGGCGGCGTACGAGCGCTCCTCGACGTCGACCGTCAGGGGGAAGAAGTCGAAGCCCTCACGCGGGTGCTTGCCGGCGCTCGTGGCCGAGAGCAGCATGGTCTCTTCGTCCAGGTACGCCGCGACGGCGCCCTGTGCCTGCTGTGCGAGACGGCCGGTCTCGAACCGGACCGTCCTGGTGCCGTAGCGACCGTTGTCGATGATCGCTTCAGCGAACTTGATCTCGGGACCCTCCAAGAGGATGCCTCCTTGCGTCTGTGATGCAGCAGACCCGGCCTCGGGCACACGCGTGCACGTGCGCTCCACGACGCGGAACGCATGTCTGGCCAGCAGTAGAAGCAGTCGGGAGGGTCATGGCCCGCATGCCACCACCGATGACCAGCTTCGTGCCGGTCTGCGTGCGGTGTTGTGTGGCGTCCGGGGAAACGGTCCTCGGACGGGACGACTTTAGCATTCCGCCGTGGATCGACGGCGAGGCTCGTGGCGAGCGGGCGTGTCCCCGGTAACGTTCGTCGCATGCGTCGATCCCCTGCCAGACGCGTACTCGTCGCGGCTGCGGTCGTCGTCGGTGCGCTCGTCGCCCCGGTCGTGACCGCCTCCCCCGCGAGTGCGACGGACTACCCGACGTGGCAGGACGTGCAGAACGCCAAGGGCAACGAGGCGGCGAAGGCCGCCGAGGTGCAGACGGTCCAGGCGGCGTTGCAGTCCGCGCAGGCCGAGGCCGCGACCAAGTCGCAGGCCGCGCTCGACGCATCCGCGAAGGCGACAGCGGCCGAGGCGGACCTCAGCGAGGCCACCCAGACCGCGACGAGCCTCCAGGCCCAGGCCGACCAGGCCGCGGCGACCGCCGAACGCGCGCAGACGCGGGCGGGGCAGCTCGCCGCGAACCTGTACCGCGACGGCTCGACCGACCAGATGACCACGCGCATCGCGACCGCGAAGGACCCGAGCCAGCTGCTCTACCAGCTCGGTGCGATGGACCAGCTGTCCACCACGTGGGACGGCGTGCTCGACGAGGCCTCGGTCGCGGCGAAGACGGCGTCGTCGCTGCACGACCAGGCCACCAGGGCCGAGCGCGAGCGTGCGTCGCTCGCTGCCGCCGCCGAGCAGCGCTCGAGCGAAGCAGCGGCCGCGCAGAAGACCGCCGACGCGGCCGTCGCCAGCACGCAGCAGCACAGCAACGAGCTGTACGCCCAGCTGGCGTCGCTCCAGGACACGACCGCCGCGACCGAGCAGCAGTACGAGGTCGGGCAGGCCGTCGCCGCCCAGGCCGCCGAGCAGGCCCGCCTGGCGCAGGCCGCCGCCGCGGCCGCGGCCCGGACCCACACCCCGAGCACCAGCGACACGTCCTACCCCAGCACGGACGGCGTGACGGTCGATCCGGCCGGCGCCAAGGCGTACGCGCGGAGCGTCCTCGGCAACTACGGGTGGGGTGACGACCAGTACGGCTGCCTCGTCTCGCTCTGGACGCAGGAGTCGGGCTGGCGCGCGAACGCCCTGAACTCCTCGAGCGGGGCGTACGGCATCCCGCAGGCGCTCCCGGCGAGCAAGCTCGCGGCCGCCGGCGCGGACTGGCGGACGAACCAGAACACCCAGATCAACTGGGGCCTGGCCTACATCAAGTCGAGCTACGGGTCGCCGTGCGGGGCGTGGAACCACGAGATGAGCGTCAACCCGCACTGGTACTGACCGCTCGGTACGGTGTCCCGGTGGACATCACCGTCGAGCCCGTCCGTCGCGACCACGCCGCCGCGATCGTCGCCGCCGAGGACGCGGCCACGATCCGCTGGCTGAGCGGCGGCCGCAGCACGGTCGAGAGCACCGCGGCGTGGATCGACCGGCTCGACGCCGACGCGGCGGCCGGTGCCGGCAAGCGGGCGTTCGCGATCCTGGCGGACGGTGCATGCGTCGGGACGATCGACTACGACCCGGACTTGACAGACGGCCTGGAGCCCGACGACGTCAACATCGCCTACGGGATCGCGCCCTGGATGCGCGGGAAGGGCCTGTCGGCGATCGCCGTCGAGCAGATCTGTGACCGGATCCGCGCCGCGGGCGTCGGGACGCGCGCCGCCATCCGCGCGGAGGTGGACAACCGGGCGTCAGCGCGGGTCGCGGAGCGCGCCGGGTTCACCTTCGTCCGCGAGTTCGACAGCGCGATCGACGTCGACGCGGCGGGCCGGCCGGTCCGGTTCCGGCTGTACGTCCGACCGCTCTAGTGGCCGAGGCCGCCGAGCATGCTGGCGAAGTCGGGCACGTCCGGCAGTGCGTCCGCGTCCTGCGCTGACCGACGGGAGGCCCGGGTCATCCAGGCGAGGTCCGCTCCGGCCCGGCGGATGCGACCGTCGAGGGCCGCCTGGTCGCCCTGGGTGCCCCAGTCGTCGGTCGCGGCGAACACCCCGGTGGGCACGACGGCCGCGCGGAGGTAGGCGAACACCGGACGCATCGCGTGCTCGAGCGCCAGGGAGTGTCGCGCTGTGCCGCCCGTCGCCCCGAGCAGGACCGGCATGTCGGCGAGGGCGTCCTTGTCCATGACGTCGAGGAACGACTTCGCCAGACCGCTCATGCCGGCGGTGAAGATCGGCGACACGAAGACGAGCGCGTCGGCCTCGACGACGGCCGCGGTCGCGGCGGCCAGGGCCGGGGCCTGGAAGCCCGTCAGCATCGCGTCGGTGATCTCGTGCGCGAGCGGGCGGAGGTCGACGTGCACGACGCGGGTCGGGCCTCCTGTCCGGTCGTCGTCGAGCGCGGCGACCGTGGAGGCGGCCAGGCGGTCGGCGAGCAGGCGGGTCGACGACGGCTCGGAGAGCCCGGCGGAGACGACGGCGATGGTGGTCATGGTGAGTCCCGACTTTCGATGCGTTTGCATGAACACTACCCGGAACGACGGGACGGCCGCCACCATTCCCGCAACGAGGAACGCCCCGGTCCTCCTGGTGGAGGACCGGGGCGTCCGGTCGAGCAGTGGCTGCGAGTCGACCAGCGGCGCTGTCGGTTATCGGCGCAGGCCGAGGCGCTCGATGAGCGCACGGTAGCGGCTGATGTCGACGTCGGAGAGGTACCCGAGGAGACGGCGGCGCTGACCGACCATGAGCAGCAGACCACGACGCGAGTGGTGGTCGTGCTTGTGCTCCTTGAGGTGCTCGTTCAGGTCGTTGATACGACGCGTCAGAACGGCGACCTGGACCTCGGGGGATCCGGTGTCGCCCGGGTGGGTCGCGTACTCTTCGATGATCTCCTGCTTGACCTTCGCGTCAAGTGCCATGGATGATCCCCTCTCTGTCCGTTGCGCGGTGCCCACACCGAATGCGTGAGCGCTCTTGATCCGCGGCCGTTCGACGGCAACCGGAGAAGCCTACCAGACCGCCGCCCGCGCCCGGGTGCGTCAGACGGTCCTCGCGCGGAGGCGTCGTCGGCGCGGAGCCGGGGTGAGGCTCCGCACGAGCCCGACCAGGGTCGCGCCGAGCAGGCCGCCCATGCCGTTCGACAGGACGTCGTGCGGATCGGCGACGCGGTACGGCAGCAGCGCACCCTGGGTGACCTCGATCCCGGCGGAGAGGCCGACCGCCAGGACCGCGGCGAGGAACCACCAGCGGCGGGGGAACCACATCGCGGCGATCATCCCGACCGGCACGAACATGGCGATGTTCGCGAGGAACTCCGTCCGGTCGTAGGTCAGCCACGACCCGCCGGGGAGGTGCTGCGCCCAGCTGATCGCGTGCCACACCAGGGACTGCTGCGCGTCGGAGAACACGTGCGGGGTCAGGGTCATCCGCCAGATCACCCAGGCGTAGGCCGCCGTGACGACGAGCAGGAGGAGTTTCCGGAGCATCCGGTCAGTGTGGGGCACCGCCCTGCGCGGGACCTGGAGCGCTCCTGGGCGACGGCACTGCCGATGCTGAGGGAACACCCGCCGGTGGTGGCACCGCGGGACCACGGGGTGGAAGCATGGTCCCACCGGCGCCGTCAGGGCCGCCGGCGTGCGGTGCCGACACGCGTCGCGCATGCCCGACGCACCACGGTCAGACCAGGGAGGCCGCCGATGCCGGACGACACCACGACCACCGACGACGTCACCGAGCGCCCCGAGCGGCGCCGACGGCCGAGTGCCCTCCGCCAGTGGGCGTGGATCGGCGGTGCGGCCGTCGTGGTGGTGGCCGTCGTCGCCGCGGTCGTCGTCTGGGCACCGACCCGACCGGACGACCAGGACGGCCGGCACGTCGTGGCGCGGAAGACCGCCGCCGAGGCCTTCCCCGGCGGGATCGCCGTCCAGCCGGCCGACGAGAACCAGCCGCGCATGCGGGAGACCGCGGCCAGGCAGGACGGCGACCAGGCCACCGCGGAACGCATCGCCGTCATCGCGGACCAGCCGATCGCGACGTGGCTGACGAACCCGTCCCGTGCCGCCACGCGGACGACGATCCACGACGTCGTCACGAGCGCGCGGCAGCAGCACCGGACCCCGGTGTTCGTGCTCTACGCCGTGCCCGACCGGGACTGCGGCCACTACTCGCAGGGCGGCACGACGGCGTCCGGGTACCTCCCCTGGGTGCGATCCGCGGTCCGTGCCATGGCCGGGTCGGAGGCCGTCGTCCTCGTCGAACCCGACGCGATCGCGCAGATCCACGTGTGCGAGCGGCTCCGGGACACCCGGCTCCCGCTGCTCCGGAAGGCCGTGGACGCGCTCAGCGGGCACGGGCTGACCGTCTACCTCGACGGCGGCAACGAGAACCGGGTGCCGGTCGACACGATGGCCGGGTGGCTCCGTCGCGCCGGGGTCGACCAGACGCAGGGGTTCTTCACGAACGTCTCGAACTTCTACCGCGTCGACCAGGAGCGGACCTACGCCGACCACCTCGCGGACGCGGTCGGGGGCGATCCGCACTTCGTCATCGACGTCTCGCGGAACGGCCGCGGCTGGCGCGGCGACTGGTGCAACCCGCACGGTGCCGGGCTGGGCCAGGACCCACACGTCACCGGCGGGTCCAGTCGACTGGATGCCCTGCTCTGGGTGAAGACCCCCGGGCTCAGCGACGGCACCTGCAACGGCGGTCCGGCCGCGGGGCAGTGGTGGGAGTCCTACGCGCTCGCGCTGGTCGCGAACCGCACCCGGGACTGACGGGAGGCCGTGGTCGCCACCGGATGTCGGTCGCCGGGGGTTGCATGGTCGCCATGACCACCGTGCCGCTCCGATCCGTCGTCCCGCCGTACCTGCTGCGCGCCATCGCTGACGCGCCAGCCGACGCGTTCCCCCGGGCCACGCCCGCGGCGCGTACCGCCCTCGCCTCCCTCGGCGCCGTCGCCGCACCCAAGCGCGAGGCCCGTCTGGGTGTGCAGCACACCGCCGCGGCACCCGACCGGTCGCCGCAGCGGAGCGTCTTCGACGCGCACGGCACCACCACGCTCCCGGGCACCCTGGTCCGGCGCGAGGGGAGCACGGACACCGGCGACGCCGCCGTCGACGAGGCGTACGCGGGCCTCGGCGCGACGCATGCGTTCTGGCTCGACGTGTTCGACCGGGTGTCGATCGACGGCGCCGGACTCCCCCTCGTGGCCAGCGTCCACTACGGCAGCGACTACGACAACGCGTACTGGGACGGCACGCAGATGGTCTTCGGCGACGGGGACGGCGAGGTGTTCCGGCGCTTCACGATCGCCCTCGACGTCATCGGACACGAGCTCGCCCACGGCGTCACCCAGTACACCGCCGACCTGACGTACCAGGGGCAGTCCGGCGCGCTCAACGAGTCCGTGAGCGACGTGTTCGGCTCGCTCGTCGCCCAGTACACCGCCGGACAGACCGCCGAGCAGGCGACCTGGCTCATCGGCGAGGGGCTCTTCACGCCGGCCGTGCACGGCGTCGCGCTCCGGTCGATGAAGGCGCCCGGTACGGCGTACGACGACCCGGTGCTCGGCAAGGACCCGCAGCCGGCGACGATGGCAGACTACCTCGACACGACCGAGGACTCCGGCGGCGTGCACACGAACTCGGGCATCCCGAACCACGCCTTCTACCTGGCGGCAACCGCGATCGGCGGGAAGGCGTGGGAGGGCGCCGGCGCCGTCTGGTGGGACGCACTGACGTCCCCGCAGGTCTCGGCGTCGATCGACTTCGCGGGGTTCGCCCGGGTCACGGTGTCCGCGGCCGAGGCCCGGTTCGGTGCCGGCTCCCCGCAGGCGTCCGCGATCGGTGACGCCTGGCGCACGGTGGGCGTCCTCAGCTGACGCGTGCGCGGCGACGGCGTACGGTCGGGGTCATGGAGATCGTCGTCCGCCGCACCGGAGGGATCGCCGGCATGAGCAGGGGCTGGCGCGTCGACACCGAGTCGTGCGCGGACCCGGACGGCTGGTCCGCCCTCGTCGACGGGCTCCCCCACGAGGCACCGGGAGCGGCGCCGACACCGGTGCCGGACGACTTCGAGTGGACGATCACCGTCGCGCAGACCACGGTCCGGGTGCCCGGCAGTCGACTCGACGGGCCGTGGGCCGCGCTCGTGCAGCGGGTGCGCGCCGAGGGCGACCCGACCTGACGGAGCCGATCCGGGCCTCCCGGCCGGACCGGTGCGATCGCATCGCACCCCCGGACGCACGTCGCGCCCCGTGCGGACGGGGTGCGACGTCCGTGACGGGGTGCGATGCCGACCCGACGCGCCGCCGGGTGGCGCGCAGCACGACTCAGACGACCTCGACGACCGTCAGTCGACGGGTCGGCCGGGTCATCGCGACGTAGACCGCTGCGGCCGCGCGGGCGGCGTCCTCGCCGACGCCGTCCGGGTCGACGAGGAGCACGCCGTCGAACTCGAGCCCCTTGGCGTCCGCGCCGGTGAGCACCGTGACCGACCCCGGCCGCGGCGAGCCGAGCCCGCGGACGTCGAGGTCGGTCGCCGCGAGCCGCTGGCGGACGACGTCGACCTGCGCCTCGGGGACGATGACGCCCGTCGTGCCGGAACCGATGTGCTGCCGTTCGGCCGCGACCGTGGCGGCGACCACGTCGAGGACCTCGGCCCTGGTGGTCGTCAGCCGCTGCACCGGGTCGCCGTCGCGGACGGCCTGGTTCGCGGTGACGACGAGCCCCGCCGACGCCGCGAACGCCCCAGCGGCCTCGACGATGGAGCGCGGGGTGCGGTAGTTGACGGTGAGCTCCTCGACGCGGTGCGCGAGCGGGACCTGCGGGGCACGGCCCCGGCGACGACGGGCGAGCGCACCGATGACGTCGTCCCAGGTGCGGGCGGCTCCGGGTGACGACCCCTGCGCCATGTCGCCGACGATCGTGAACGACCGCAGCGGGTTGCGGCGGGCGAGCACGCGCCACTGCATCGGCGAGAGCTCCTGCGCCTCGTCGACGACGATGTGCCCGTAGGTCCACTCGCGGTCCTCGGCGGCACGCTCGGCAGTGGTGCGCGGGTCGCCGCCCTCGGCGAAGGCACCGGCCACTTGCTCGGCCGTGACGATGCCCTCGACGCCCATGTTCTCGATGGCCTGCCGGGCGTTCTCGACGTCGCGGTTGCGGGCCGCCTTCGCCTGGCGCTTCTCGGCGCCACCGGTGGGGTCGAACGTGCCGAGGAGTTCGGCGGCCTCGTCGAGGAGCGGGACGTCCTCGACCGTGAACCCGGCTCCGCGTTCGCGACGGAGCAGGGCCCGGCGCTCGGGGGTCCAGTTCGGGGTGAGGGACGCGAGCCAGTTCGGACGGGCGTACAGGTCCTCGACGAGCTTCTCCGCCGGCAGCGGCAGCCACGCGGTGTTGAGCAGCACGCGGGCGTCGTACGACGAGCGGATGTCCTCGCGGAGGACCTTGAGGTCGGCGTCGTCCACCGTCGTGCCGCGCTGCCGGAGCTGGTCGGCCAGGAGCTTCGTCATCGCGTCGAGCGCCGCCTTGTTGAAGGTGACGCGGGCGACGTTGTGGGGCTTCCCACGGTCCTGGGCACGGCGCATCGCCTCCGCGACGAGCTGCGGCGGCACGACCAGGCGTTCCCCCTCGACGTCGAGGGTCGTCGGTTCGGTCGGCACCACCTGGCGGGAGCGGACCGCGCGACGGAGCAGGTCCGCCATCTCGGCGGAGCCCTTGACCGCGGCCACCTCGCGACGGTCGTGGGTCCGTGCGTGGACGCCCGGGTAGAGCGACCCGAGGGACGCCATCACGACGCCGGTCTCGCCGAGGGAGGGCAGCACCTGTTCGATGTACGTCAGGAACGCCGGGGACGGTCCGACGACGAGCACGCCGGACCCGCGCAGCCGCTCCCGGTAGGAGTAGAGCAGGTACGCGGCACGGTGCAGCGCCACGGCGGTCTTGCCGGTGCCGGGGCCGCCCTGCACGATGAGGACGCCCTCGAGCGGGGAGCGGATGATGCGGTCCTGTTCGCCCTGGATGGTCGCGACGATGTCGGTCATACGGCCGGTGCGCTCGGCGGTCACCGCAGCGAGGAGCGCGCCCTCGCCCTGCAGGTGCGTCCGTTCGTCGTCGTAGAGCGTCGCGTCGAAGACCTCGTCCTCGACACCGACGACGCTCCGGCCCTCGAGCGAGAGGTGCCGACGGGCTCGCATGCCCATCGGGTGGGCCGCGGTGGCCTGGTAGAAGGCACTCGCACCGGGGACGCGCCAGTCCAGCAGCAGCGGTCGGTGGTCGGCGTCACGCAGGCCGACGCGGCCGATGTAGCGGAAGGTGTCCTCGCCGTCGTCCGGTTCGGCGACCTCGAGTCGGCCGAACACCAGGCGGTCGCCGACACGCTCGAGCGTCTGGATCGTGTCCTCGTAGAGCCGGGCGAACGCGTCGCGCTCGCTGCGGCTCTGGTGGTTCCCACCGACCGCCTGGCGACGGGTCTCGGCGAGACGCTGTTCGGCCTCGGCGGTCAGCTCGTCGAGGCGGGCGAAGAGCCCGTCGACGTAGGTACGCTCGCGGTCGATCTCGGTCGGTTCGGACACACGCCACCCTTCGGGACAGGGGTGTCCAGTGTAGTCCCCGTCCGGCACCGGTCCCGTCCGCCGACGCGTCGGCGTCTACATCTCCTCGTGCGTGTCCGGGTCGCCGTCCCAGAGACGTCCGCGCTCGAGGCCGGAGATCGCCGCGACCTCGTCGTCGGTCAGCGCGAACCCGAACACGTCGAGGTTCTCGCGCTGCCGGTCGGCGTCGCCCGACTTCGGCACCGGCACGGCACCGAGCTGGACGTGCCAGCGCAGGACGACCTGACCGGGGGTCACGCCGTGGGCGGCCGCCGCGTCGAGCACGGGCTGCTCGGTGAGCAGCTCGGACTGCTTCGCCAGTGGGCTCCAGCTCTCCGTCACGATGCCGTGCTCGGCGTGCACCGCACGGAGCTCGGCCTGCGGGAAGTACGGGTGCAGCTCCACCTGGTTCACCGCGGGTGCGACACCGGTGGCGTCGATGATCGCCCGCAGGTGCTCCGGCGTGAAGTTCGAGACGCCGATCGAGCGGACCTTGCCGCTGTCACGGAGGTCGACGAAGGCCTTCCAGGTGTCGACGAACTTGCCGACCGACGGGTTGGGCCAGTGGATGAGGTACAGGTCGACGCGGTCCAGCCCGAGGTTGCCGAGCGTCTCGTCGATCGACCGGTGCGCCTCGTCGTAGCCGTGGTGGCGGCCGGGCAGCTTCGAGGTGACGACGAGGTCCTCGCGGTCGACCTCGGCCTCGCGGACGGCACGGCCGACGGCGTCCTCGTTGCCGTAGTTCAACGCGGTGTCGAGCAGCCGGTAGCCACTCGTGATCGCCGCGCCGACGGCCGCGGTGCCCTCGTCGCCGTTCAGCCCGTAGGTGCCGAGGCCGAGTTCCGGGAAGCGGTGGCCGTCGTTCAGCTCGACGGTGGGCGCGCCGACCTGCATCAGCGCACCCCGAGCAGGTCGATGACGAAGATCAGGGTCTTGCCGGACAGGAAGTGGCCGCCACCGGCGGGGCCGTAGGCGAGCTCCGGCGGGACGACGAGCTTGCGGCGCCCGCCGACCTTCATGCCGGGGATGCCCTCCTGCCAGCCACGGACGAGCGCCGCGAGCGGGAAGTCGATCGGCTCGCCACGGTTCCAGGAGCTGTCGAACTCCTCGCCGGACTCGTACTCGACACCGGCGTAGTGCACCTTGACGGTCGACCCCGCTGTTGCCTCGTCGCCGGAGCCCTCGACGATGTCGGTGACGACGAGCTCGGTGGGGGCGGGGCCGTCGGGCGCGTCGAACTCGGGCTTGCTGTTCAGGTCAGTCATGCGATCAGTCAACCAGAGTGCGCAGCGACGCTCCGCAGCGGGCGGCCAGGCCCCAGAATGGTTCCACCGTGACACCACCCAGCCCCGCACCGCCGCGCCGCCGCCTCTTCGCCGACCTCACCCCGCTCCGCCGCTCCCCCGCGTTCGCCCGACTCTGGGCCGGCACCGCCGTCGCCGGGATCGGGACGCAGATGACGACCGTCGCGGTCGGGCTCGAGGTGTACGACATCACGCACTCGACCTTCGCGGTGGCGCTCGTCGGCGTGATCGCGCTCCTGCCGATGATCGTCGCGGGACTCTACGGCGGCATGCTCGCCGACGCCTTCGACCGACGCACCGTGGCGCTGGTGTCGTCGATCGTGGCCTGGGCCGCCGTCGCGTTGATCGCCACGCACGCCTGGCTCGGCCTGCACAGCGTCGCCCTGCTGTACGTCCTGGCGACGGTGAACGCCGTCGCAGCGACGGTCAGCAACGCCTCACGCTCCGCGATCGTGCCGCGGCTCGTCGGCACCGACCTGCTCCCGGCGGCGAGCGCCCTCGGCGGCATCGCGTCCGGCTTCCAGGTCACGGTCGGCCCGGCGATCGCCGGTGTCCTGATCGCGAGCGTCGGCTTCGCGCCGACGTACACGATCGACGTGGTGCTCTTCACGTTCGCGTTCGCCGGGGTCTTCACGCTGCCGAGGATGGCCGCGGACCACGGGGCGCTCCGGCCCGGGCTCGGTTCCCTGGTCGAGGGCGCCCGGTTCCTCCGGAGGTCGCGCAACATCACCATGACGTTCGTCCTCGACATCGTCGCGATGACGTTCGGGCAACCCCGCGTGCTCTTCCCCGCGATCGGCGCGCTCGTGATCGGTGGCGGTGCCATCACGGTCGGGACGCTGACCGCCGCGTACGCGATCGGCGCCCTGCTCTCGAGCGTGTTCTCCGGGCCGCTCGGCCACGTCCGTCGGCAGGGCGAGGCCGTCGGGTGGGCGATCACCGCGTACGGCGGGGCGATCGCGGCGTTCGGTGTGGTGATCGCGTTCGCGGGGATGCTCGGCGGCCGCGCGGGGGACGCGTTCAGCACGGGCATCCTGCCCGCGCTCGGCCTCGCCGCGCTGTTCCTCGCCCTCGCCGGCGGTGCGGACAACGTCAGCTCGGTGTTCCGGAACACCATCCTGCAGGCCGCCTCGCCGGACGGCATGCGCGGGCGTCTGCAGGGGATCTTCATCGTCGTGGTCACGGGCGGTCCCCGGCTCGGCGACCTGTACGCCGGCCTGGTCGTCGCCGCCGGCATCGCGATGCCGCCGGTCCTCGGTGGTGTCGCGATCATCGGCCTGGTCGCGCTGCTCCTGCGGCTCGTGCCGTCCTTCCGCCGGTACGACGCACTGCATCCCGACGCGAACTGACCCTGCGACGGTGCGGGTCGTACGGCCGGGTAGATTCGACGACATGTCGGGAACGAGCGCGCGCGAGCTCCAGCGGACCGGTGTCCGTGCCGTCGTGCGCCGCACGTACCACTCGATCATCCGGCACCGCGTCGTCGACGCCGCGGCGTCCCTGACGTTCTTCGCGCTCCTGACGGTGTTCCCGGCGACGCTGACGGTGGTGTCCGCGCTCGCGATCGTGGACCGGGAGGGCGACAGTCTGGAGGACATCGTCCAGGTCATCGGCTTCATCGTCCGACCGGAGACCGCGACGCACCTCGAGCAGCCCCTCCGACAGCTGCTGTCGCTCGACAACCCGTGGCTCGGCTTCGCCACCGGGGTCGTCCTGACGCTGTGGTCGCTGTCCGGGTACGCGACGGCGTTCGGTCGGGCGATGAACACCGCCTACGAGGTCGAGGAGGGGCGCCGCATCTGGAAGTTCCGCAGCATGATGCTCCTCGTCACGCTGCTGGTCATGGTCGGCGGGGCCATCGCGATCGTGATCCTGCTCGGCACCCCGACGATCTCCGCCGCGATCGTGCACCAGATCGGCTGGGCGTCGTGGATCGACGACCTGTGGAACGTCGTGAAGTGGCCCGTGCTCGCGGTGGACCTCGTCGTGATGGTGGCGGTGCTGTACTACGCGACACCGAACGTGAAGACGCCGCAGCTGCGGTGGGTGTCCGCTGGAGCGGCGTTCGCCATCGTCGCGTGGGCGATCGCGACGCTCGGGTTCTCGCTCTACGTCGAGACCATCGGCGGGAGCAACCGGGCATACGGGTGGCTCGGCGGTGCGATCCTGCTGCTGGTCTACCTGTACATCTCGAACTTCGTCCTGGTCGTCGGCGGTGAGCTCGACTCCGAGGTGATCCGGATGCGGCAGCTGCTCGCCGGGATCGAGGCGGACGAGACGATCCGACTCCCGCTCCGGGACGTCACGCGCAACTTCGCGCTCGCGCGGTGGCGCGACGCCGACGTCGCCGCCGCGCACGAGGTCCGACTCGCGGCAGCGCGACTCCCCCGCGACGAGGCGGCCGCGGAGGGCGAGGAACACCTCCGGGAGCTGTCCGAGCAGGTCACCGTCCGGGAACCACCGCTCCCGTCGCGCTAGCGGTCCTGGCCGGGCCTCCTGGTCGCTTCCGCGTCCAACATCTCCTCCGTGATCACCGGGATGGCGCCGGTGGCCAGCTCGATGCCGGACAGGCGGGCGGGGCTCAGCACGCGGTGCACCTGGTCCTCCTCCATCAGCCCCGCGGCGACGACGAGCGTGGAGATCGGCGTCGATGTGGTCAGTGCCGTGTGGGCGATCGACGCCGCGGCCGCGTAGCCGATGTACGGCGTCAGGGCGGTGACCACGCCGACGTTGGTGTCGACCTGGGCCGCGAGCTTGGCCTGGTTCGCCTCGATGCCGGTCACGCAGTGCTCGCGGAGCGTGATGCAGCCGCGGGTCATCCACTGCAGCGACTGCAGGATCGAGTGCGCGATGATCGGTTCGAAGGCGTTGAGCTGGAGCTGCCCGCCCTCCGCCGCCATCGTGACGGTGGTGTCCGCTCCGGCGACGGCGAACGCGATCTGGTTCACGACCTCGGGGATCACCGGGTTCACCTTGCCCGGCATGATCGACGACCCCGCCTGCCGCGCCGGCAGCGTGATCTCGCCGAACCCGGCCTGCGGACCGGATGCCAGGAGCCGGAGGTCGTTGCAGATCTTCGAGAGCTTCGCAGCGCTCCGCTTGACGGCGCCGGACAGGGTCATGAAGGCACCGGCGTCGCTGGTCGCCTCGATGAGGTCGGGTGCCGTGACGACGTCGATCCCGCTCGCGTGCTGGAGCTGCCGCCGGACCTCGTCGCGGTAGAGCGGGTCCGCGGTGATGCCGGTGCCGATCGCCGTCGCGCCGAGGTTCATCTCCGCGAGCAGCGGCGTGACCCGGCGCAGGAGCAGCACGTCCTCGGAGATCGTGTGTGAGAAGCCCGTGAACTCCTGCCCGAGCGTCATCGGCACCGCGTCCTGCAGCTGCGTGCGGCCGACCTTGAGCACGTCGGCGAAGGCGCGGCCACGCTCGGCGAAGGCGTCGGAGAGCAGCTCGAGCTGTTCGACGAGCCGGTGCACGCCGAAGATCATCGCGATCTTGACGCTCGTCGGGTAGGTGTCGTTCGTCGATTGGCTGCGGTTCACGTGGTCGATGGGGTGCAGGTGGCCGTAGTCGCCCTTCTCGCGGCCCAGGAGCTCCAGCGCCCGGTTCGCCAGCACCTCGTTCGTGTTCATGTTCGTGCTCGTGCCGGCACCGCCCTGCACGACGTCGACGACGAACTGGTCGCGCAGGGCACCGTCGCGGACCTCCTGCGCCGCACGGTCGATCGCGTCCGCACGTTCGGCGTCCAGGACGCCGATCGCCTTGTTCGCCCGCGCTGCCGCCTGCTTGACGGTGGCCAGTGCCTCGACGAGGTCCGGGTACACCGCGATCGGCACGCTCGTGATCGGGAAGTTCTCCAGCGCCCGCAGCGTGTTGATGCCCCAGTACGCGTCTGCCGGCACCTCCCTCGAGCCCAGGGAATCGGTCTCGGTCCGGGTACCAGCGTCCACGTGTGCCTCCTCGTCGTCGATCACGACTCCGAGGCTAGCCGGTCCCGTCCGGACGGTCCGGTGGTCCGGTGGTTCGGTGGTCCGTCAGTGGAACTGCGGGACGATGAGGTAGATCCCGTACAGCACCACGGCGCCGCACACGACGAAGCAGGTGATCGCGAGCGCACGGAGCCCGCGTACGGCCCCCGTCGCGCCCTGCGGGTTCGGGAAGCCGGCGGTTGCCGGGCCGATCGTGCCGTCGTCCTTCACGGTGAACTTGCCGGCGCGGGTGTCCGCGGCGCTCCAGAAGCGCAACCCGACCGAGTACACGGCGACGACGAAGCACGCGGACACCACCGCGACGAGCGCGACGACGAGGAAGGCCGCCCAGTCGATGCCCATCAGCGACGACCTCCCCTGCGCGCAGCCATGCGGCGGAGCGTGCGCTCGCGGCTCAGCTCCTCGCGTCGGGCGGCGACGGTCTCGGCGCGCTTCTTGCGCTGCATGTCCCGGAGTTCCTTCCGTGTGAACACCGCGTTCGCGGCCACGTCGACCTCGATCGCGGCGGCGGACCCGTGCGGCTTCCGCAGCGACCAGAGGTACAGCCCGAGGATCACGACGGCGCCGACGAGGGCGTCGATCACGAGTCCGACGACACCGAACCGGGCGATCCCGGAGGCGACGGCCCCCACGGCGGCGGACGCCGGGAGCGTGATGAACCAGGCGATGACGATCTTGCCGGCGGTGGACCACTGGATCTTCGAACCGCGCCGACCGAGCCCGGCACCGATGATCGAGCCGGACGACACCTGCGTCGTGGAGAGCGCGAAGCCGAGGTGGCTCGACGCGAGGATCGTCGCGGCGGTCGAGGCCTCGGCGGCGAAGCCCTGCGTCGCGCGGATCTCGGTGATGCCCGAACCGAGCGTGCGGATGATGCGCCAGCCACCGGTGTAGGTGCCGAGCGCGATGGCCAGGGCACAGGCCACGACGACCCAGAGCTGCACGCCGCTGGTCGACGACTGCGCTCCCGAGGCGATGAGCGTGAGGGTGATCACGCCCATCGTCTTCTGGGCGTCGTTCGTGCCGTGCGCCAGGGACACCATCGAGGACGTGAACACCTGGCCGATGCGGAAGCCGCCGCGCTCGTTCGGGAACACCGGCCGCCGGGTGATCCGGTAGGCGATGCGCGTCGACAGGTACGACACGATCGCCGCGATCACCGGCGACAGGAACGCCGGGATGATCACGACGGTCATCAGCGCGAGGTAGTTGACCGATCCGAAGCCCGCTCCGACGATCGCCGCGCCGATCAGCCCGCCGAAGAGCGCGTGCGACGACGACGACGGCAGCCCCCGCAGCCACGTGATCATGTTCCAGACCACCGCGCCGATGAGCCCGGCGAAGATCATCTCGGGGGTGATCGCGACGCCGCCGGGTCCCTCGTTGATGAGGCCGTGCGAGATCGACGTGGCGACGGCGGTGCTGAGGAACGCACCGACGAGGTTGAGCACCGCGGCGACCGTGACGGCCACCTTGGGCTTCATGGCCCCGGTGGCGATCGGTGTCGCCATCGCGTTGGCGGTGTCGTGAAAACCGTTTGTGAAGTCGAAGAAGAGGGCCAACGCGATGACCAGGACGACTATGAGTGTGATGTCCACCGCGGGCCAGTGTTCCAGGCGGGGGCGCTCCGAGCAAACCCCGGCGGCAACCTCGTGTTCATCGCGCCTTCACTTTCGTTCAGGTTCGGAAGCATTCCGATGGGAGAATGGGTCCATGGACACCGTGGAGCTGCTCATCCTGCTGGTCGGATCGCTCGCGGTGACCGGCTTCGCACGGGCGAAGGGCCTCCCTGCGCCGCTCCTCGTGACTGCGGTCGCCCTCGCCGCCTCGTTCATCCCGGGACTGCCCCCGATCGAGATCAACTCCGAGGTCATCCTGACGCTCATCCTGCCGCCGCTGCTGTACTCGGCGGCGCTCGACGTCTCGTGGCAGAGCTTCCGGACGTCCATCAAGCAGATCCGACGGCTCGGCATCTTCCTGGTGATCGTCACCGCGCTCGCCGTCGCGGTGGCGGCGTACGTCATCATCCCGGACATGGACTGGCCCGCGGCGATCCTGCTCGGCGCCGTGGTCGCACCGCCGGACGCGGTGTCGGCGGCGGCGATCGGCCGGAAGCTCGGACTCCCCCGCCGCGTGATGACGGTGCTCTCCGGCGAGAGCCTCATCAACGACGCCGCGTCGCTGACGCTCGTGCGTGTCTTCACGCTCATCGCCGCCGGCACGTCCCTGACGATCTGGCAGGACCTCGGGATCTTCGGCCTCGCGATCGGCGTCGGCCTGGCGGTCGGCGGTGTGCTCGGCGTGCTCGTGCACTGGATCCGGCAGCGCATCAACGACCCGGTCGTCGAGACGATCATGAGCATCCTGCTGCCGTTCGTGGCGTACATCCTCGCCGAGCACCTCTCCGGCTCCGGGGTCATCGCGGTCGTCACGGCCGGGCTCTACATCGGCTACAACTCGCCGAAGGAGGGCTACGCCACCCGGCTGCAGGAACGACCGCTGTGGACGAGCATCGACGTCATCCTCGAGGGCTTCGTGTTCGCGCTCATCGGTCTGCAGCTCAACACCGTCGTGCAGGACCTCGTCGACAGCGAGCGGAGCCTCGGCCAGACGATCACCGCCGCCGCCGTGGTGCTCGCGGTCGTCATCGTCGTCCGGCCCCTCTTCGTCTTCGAGTCCTACGTCCGGAACCGCTTCAACGGGCGCTGGCTCCGACCACTGCGCATCCGGATCTCGCGCGGACACCCCTCGTTGCGGTGGATCCGCGGTTCGGCCGAGCCGAAGCTCAACTGGCGGGAGCTGACCGTCATCTCCTGGACCGGCATGCGCGGGGTGGTGACCCTCGCCGCGGCCGTCTCCGTGGTGGCCAGCCCGGTGCAGATCAAGGCGCAGGACACGATCTTCGTCATCGCGTTCTTCGTGACCGTCGGCACCCTGCTGCTGCAGGGCCTGACCCTCCCGTTCGTGATCCGGCGCCTCGACGTGCAGGACCCGGCCGAGGGCGAGGAGGACGTCCGCAGCGAGATGCGCCTCAACCAGCGGACGACCGAGGCCGCCATCGCGCTCCTCGACGAGCGGAAGCCCGAGTGGTCCGAGCAGTACGGCCCGGAGGCGGTGGACGCGGTGGTCGCCCGGCTCAAGGCGCGACTCCAGCGGCAGGCCGAGACGTTCCGCCGTGACGCCGAGGAAGAGGAGTCCGAGGAGCGGAACGCCCCGACGCGCCTGCGCGGGACGCAGATCCAGGACATCCGGCGCGAGCTGCTCGACCGGCGGCGGGAGATCGTCCTCGAGGAACGCGAACGCGGCAACCTCGACGAGGAGGTCATGCGGCGCGTGCTCGTGACCCTCGACGCGGAGGAGCTCGCGATGGACTCGGCACAGGCGTCCCGCAGCCGCTCGTAGCCCGGGTCCCGCGTGGTGCGCGGGGCGCACCGGCTCAGGACGCGGCCGACGCCCGCGGCGTATCCTGATCTGGCCCGACACGAGAACCAGGAGCACAGCGCGCCAGTGAGCACACCGCGGAACGACGTCCCGAAGAACACCGACACCCCGGACCGTTCCGGCGGCCCGCAGCCCAAGGCCGCTCCGAAGCAGCGCAGCACCCGCCCGTCCGCCCGCGGCACCAAGCCCCGGCGCGGTGCGAAGGTCGCCGGTTCGTCGCGGCCCCGGCAGCGCCAGCAGGCCCCGGTTCCGTCGCCGCAGAAGATCAGCGCCTACCGCCGCTGGTACTCGACCCTGCACCCGTCGCTCCAGCTCATCGGGCTGCAGCTCTGGATGCCGCTGTTCTTCATCGTCGGCTTCTGCCTCTGCTACGTGTTCGCGTTCCACGCGCCGCACCCGCACGACGTCCCGATCGCCCTCGTCGGCAGCGACCCGACGTTCACCGCGGCGGTGCAGAAGGCACTCCCCGGGGAGTTCGTCTTCCATCCGTACGACTCCCTGGCCGCCGCCAAGCGTGACGTGCTGGCCGGGTCCATGGCCGTGGCGTACGACCCGTCGGCGAACGAGTTCTTCAAGGCCAGCGCCCATCAGTTCCAGGTCGCGAGCCTCGTGCCGGCGACGCTGTCGGCGGTCCTCACCGCGATCGGCGTCGCGACGCCGAAGACCACCGAGCTCGCCGCCCTCCCGTCGTACGACGAGTACGGCACCGTCCCGATGTACGTGATGCTCGCCTGGTGCATCGGCGGCTACATGGTGTCGATGTTCATCGGGATCATGGGCGGTCCGCTCCGGCACCGCACCCGCATGGCGGTGATCGTCGTCGGCGGTCTCGTCATCTCCCTCGTCACGAACACGCTCGCCGGACCCGTCGTGGGGGCCATCCACGGCCACTGGCCCGTGCTCGTGCTCATCGCCTGGGGCTGGATCGTCGCGATCGGGCTCGCCGTCAACGGCCTGAGCTACTTCGTCGGTCGGTTCATCGCGGCACCCGCCATGATCTGCTTCGTCTTCCTCTCCATGCCGGCCTCCGGCGGGGCGTACCCGAAGTGGTTCATGCCGGAACCGTTCGCGTGGCTCAACAACGTCGTGGTCGGCTCGAGCATGGTCGACATGATCAAGCACCAGATCTACGGCGTCGGCCCGGGTCCGGCTCGTGGGCTCATCACGATGGCCTGCTACGCCGGTGCCGGCCTGGTGCTCATGTACTTCGGCAAGATGTGGTGGGAGCACCGCCGCATCCAAGCGATCGTCACCGGCCGCACGACGATGTTCATGGACGCGCAGAACGCGAACCGCGAGTTCCTCGGCAAGCAGCGCGACGTCGAGCTCGAGCGGCACGGCCTGGCCTCGACCGAGACGGGCACCCTGCAGGTCCTCCGCGACGACGACTACTGGGAGGACGACCGTGCGTCCGGTGACGTCTTCACGGGGGGCCGCGACGGACTCGAGAACGAGCCACTGACGACGCGGAGCATCCCCGTCGTCCGGCAGTCGGGCTCCGCGCTCCAGGCCGAGCGGCCGGCGGAGAAGCCGCACAGCCGGCACGCCGCGCGCTGAGCGGTATCCTGGCCGGATCATGACCCGTTCCGCCTGGCACCGTCTGCTCGTCACGCTCGTCGTCGTCCTCCTGGCACTGACGGTCGTGCTCTACGTCGCGAGCGTCGTCCTCGCCCCCGCGGACGGCCGCAACACCGCCGGGCTGTTCGTCGGGTGGGCGATGTTCGCGATGGTCGGCGCGATCGTGTTCGGCATCATCGACTTCTTCGTCCGACCGCTCGGCGGCCGGAGCGGCGACGCCGACGTCATGGCGGCAGCCGAGGAAGCCCGTACCGGCAGCACGCGCACGCACCGGGGCTGACCGCACCGGCCGCACGCACTCACCCAGCGGGCGCGTCGACCCCCACCCCGGTGAACCCGGCGACCGTGGCGTTGTCCTCCGCGAACGTGAAGCGGGCGTCGACCCGGCCCCCGCGGAGCACCTCGGGCAGCCAGTACCGGGCGTCGTCCCACATCGCGTCGTACGGGACGTCGTCGACCGGCACCCACCGCGGCGTCAGCTCGTCGCTCGCGACCGGGTCGCCGGACCAGCGCCGACAGACGAACACGTCCGAGACCTGCGACCAGGACGGCCGGAACGGGAACCGGTAGTCCAAGGTGCCCCGCGCCTCCAGGTCGGCGGTGTCGAGCCGCAGGCCGACCTCCTCGGCGACCTCGCGGACGGCGGTCTCGACCGCCGTCTCCCCCGGCTCGCGCTTGCCACCGGGGCCGACCACACGGCCGCTCCCGAGCCCGCGCCGCTTCTCGCCGAGCAGCACCGCCGGGCCGGATCCGTCGTCGCGGAGCAGGTACACGACGACCACCCGCGGGTGCTGGTTCTTGGTTGCGTCGCGCTCGCCCACGTGTCCAGTGTGGCCGATGATCTGGCGTACGCTCGTTGCATGGCAGGTGTGCTGTGGGGGCACCGTGGCTGAGCACCGCAGGTTCGGGCGCAGCCTCGAGGTGCTGCGTGCCGAGGCGGCCGAGGAGATCTCGATGATCGTCGAGCACCGGTCCCGGCAGGGCGACGACCCGTGGGAGTTCATGCCGCTGCTGCCGACCGTCGACGAGCAGGTCGTGCTGATCCTCCGCGAAGAGGCGCTCGAGCTCGACGACGCGATCGGCCGACGCAGCGCCCAGTGGTCGTCACACCCGGCCTCCGGGCACGGCACCCACCTCGGCGAGGAGTACCACCGCCTGCGCCGCATCGCGCTGCAGCACCCGGAGCTCACCGCGGCGGTCTGGAAGCTGATGGGGGCCTTGCCACGGCAGGGCTGACGTGCGGTTGGATGGGCGCATGACCGACACCGTGCTCGCCGTCCTCAACCAGCCCTCCCGCGACGCCGCGCCGCACGACCCCTCCGCCGACGCCTTCACGTTCGCCGCCCCGCTCGAGGAACACCTGCAGGTCCAGGACCTCGGGATCATCCGCGGCGACGGCGTGTTCGAGACGATCACGGTCGTCGACGGCCGCCCGCAGGCGCTCGAGGCCCACCTGACCCGCTTCGAACGCTCCGCCCGGATGCTCGACCTCCCGCTGCCGGACCTCGCGGCCTGGCGCCGTGCGGTCGAGGCCGTCTGCGCCGAGCTCGACCCCGTCCGCGAGGCGTTCGCGAAGACCGTGCTCACCCGCGGCGTCGAGGGATCAGACCGGCCGACCGGGTGGGTCTACGCCGCTCCGTCCGGCGACTCGACCGCCGCCAGGACCGAGGGCATCTCGGTCGTCACGCTCGACCGCGGGTACCGGCACGACGTCGAGCGCACCTCGCCGTGGCTGCTGCAGGGCGCCAAGACGCTCTCGTACGCCGTGAACATGGCGGCACTCCGCGAGGCCGCCCGCCGCGGCGCCGACGACGCGCTCTTCGTCTCGACGGACGGCTACGTGCTCGAGGGCACCCGCGCGAACCTCGTGATGTCCGTCGGTGGGCGGCTCGTCACGCCGCGGACCGACATCGGGATCCTCGCCGGCACCACGCAGGCGGACGTGTTCCGCTTCGCGGAGGAGGCCGGGATCGAGACCGCGTACGAACTCGTCACGATGGCCGACCTCCGCGCCGCGGACGCACTGTGGCTCGTGTCGAGCGTCCGCCAGGCGGCACCGATCCGGCGGGTGGACGGCACCGACGTCGCGGTCGACGCGGACCTCACGGAGCGCATCAACACGTTCCTGCTCGCACGCCGGTCCTGATCCGGCGCCGGCGCTGATCCGGCGTCGGCGCTGACCGGACGGGAGGCCCGGGTCGCGACGTGCACGCTCGTCGCGACCCGGGCCTCCCGTCCTGCTCCGCTTCCCCGCTACCAGCGCGGCGTCGCGGTCCCGACGCCGTCGGCCCACGCGTAGACCTGGCGGCCGTCGATCCAGACGCGCGTCGCGCGGCTGGTCGCGTCGAGCGGGTCGCCCGTCCACAGCACCAGGTCGGCGTCGTAGCCGGGCGCGAGTCGGCCGACGCGGTCGCCGAAGCCGAGGAAGGTCGCCGGGTTCGTGGTGAGCGCCTCCAGCGCGGTCTGCCGGGGCAGGCCCTCCTTGACGGCCATCGTCGCCTGGGTCACGAGCATCTGGATCGGCACCACCGGGGCGTCCGTCGTGATCGCGACCCGGACACCGGCCGCGGCGATCGCCGCGAGGTTCGGGATGCCGCGGTCACGGAGCTCGACCTTCGACCGGCTCGTGAACAGCGGACCGTAGATCACCGGGATGTCCTTCTCGGCGAGGACGTCGGCGATCTTGTGCGCCTCGGTGCCGTGGTTCACGACGAGCCGGTAGCCGAACTCCCCGGCCAGGCGGATCGCGGTGGCGATGTCGTCGTGCCGGTGCGTGTGCTGGTCCCAGGCGAGTTCCCCGTCGAGCACGCGGGCGAGGGTCTCCTTCGTGAGGTCCCGCGCGAACGGTTCCCCGGACGCCGCGGCGGCGTCGCGGGCGGCGCGGTAGTGCTGCGCGGCGACGAACGCCTCGCGGATCACCTTCGCGACGCCGAGCCGCGTCGACGGGGTCTGTCCCTTGTCGCCGTAGACGCGCTTGGGGTTCTCGCCGAGGGCGCTCTTGACGCTCACCGCGTCGGAGATGAGCTGCTCGTCGATCGTCCGGCCGCCCCACGTCTTGATCGCCACGGACTGACCGCCGATCGGGTTGCCGGACCCGGGCTTGACGACGATCGCGGTGATGCCGCCGGAGAGTGCGTCGCGGAAGCCTTCGTCGTCGATGTCGACGGCGTCGATCGCGCGGACCGCGGCCTGGTTCGGTCCGGTGAGCTCGTTCGTGTCGTTGCCGGCGGGGCCGTTCGCCTCCTCGTGGATGCCGACGTGGCCGTGTGCCTCGACGAACCCGGGCACCAACCACGCCCCGCCGGCGTCGACCACGGGCATCCCCGGCGGCGGCGTCACGTCCGGGCCGAGCGCGGTGATCCGGCCGTCCTCGACGACGACGGCTCCCCCGTCGAACTCGTCCGCCGTGACGGGGACGACGTGGGCACCGGTGATCGCGAATGAGGTGGTCATGGACCAACGCTACCGAGCACCGCGGCGCGCCCTGCGAGATGCACCATGTCGGAGGTTCGCGGCGCGCGACGGGGCGTGCGTAGCGTTCCGTCTGAGAGCGGGGGACCCATGAGCGGAGGCAGCACACTCGCGTGGCCGTGGCACGGCACGGTGCAGCGCCCCTGGCGGAGTTCCGGACGCGGTCCGCGAGCGGACCGCACGTACGGCACGGTGATCGCATCGGTCCCGCCGCGCATCGCCACGGTGCCGTACCGGCCGCTCCCGGACGACGACACCCTGCTCGACCGCGCGACGTCGGCGCTCGCCCGACTCGACCAGGAACACGGCCAGCGGCTCCGGGCGCTCGGCGGTGTGCTCGCCCGGACCGAGGCCGTCGCGTCCTCGCGGATCGAGGACGAGCACGCCGGCCTCGACGACTACGCGCGTGCCGTCGGCGGCTCCCGTGCGAACGGTTCCGCGACGGCGATGGTCGCAGCGACCAGGGCGCTCGACCGACTTTCCCGCGATGCGGCACACGGTGCCGTCACCGCGGCGTCGATCTGTTGCGCCCACGGGGAGCTCATGCGGGACGACCCGGTCGACGGCCGCGTGCCGGCTGGTGGCGCACGGTGCAGAACTGGATCGGCGGCGGGAGCACACCGCGGCTCGCGGCGTACGTCCCGCCGCCGCCCGAGCTGGTGCCGGAGGCGATGGCCGACCTGGTCGCGTTCCTCGCCCGAGACGACCTGCACCCGGTGGCCCAGGCGGCGATCGCACACGCCCACTTCGAGTCGATCCACCCGTTCACGGACGGCAACGGTCGGATCGGCCGGGCGGTCATCGGCGCGGTGCTGCGACGCCGGGGCGTCACCGCGACGACGGTGCCGATCGCGACGGCGCTCGTCGCCGACCGTTCGCGGTACTTCGACCACCTGGTGCGCTACCGGTCCGGGTCGGTCCACGACTTCGTCGCCGACCTGGCGATCGCCATCGGGACCGTGTGCGACGAGGCCGCGCTGACGGCGCTGCTCCTCGACGAGCACACCGCGGAGGCCGGACACGCCGCGGAGTCCACCGGGCTCCGCGTCGGTCGGGTGGTGGCCGGACTGCTGCACGACGCCGTCCTGACCGAGGACGACCTCGACGCGGTCCTCCGCACGACCACGGCCACGACGGACGCCCTCGTCGCCGCGCTCGAGTCCGCCGGTGTGGTCCGGCCCGTGACGACCCGACGACGACGGCGCACCTGGGTGGTCACGGGTGTGGCGTCCGAGGTCGAGGCGTTCGCCGAGCGCGTGGCGTCCGTCGTCGAGGCGGACCGTGTCCGGCGACGGCTGTGGGATCCGGGCGCTCGGACCGGCAGCGGCTCGGCGGTCTGCGCTGGGCGCGCCTCCGCGGCCTGCGCTGGGCGCGCCTCCGCGGCCTCCGCTGGGCGCGCCTCCGCGCCCCCGCGGCCTAGGCTGGCCGGGTGAGCAGCGAGCACGCATCGACCACCCCGCCCACCGCCGAGAAGCGCCCGGTCACCCGGACGCACCACGGCATCGACTTCGTCGACGACTACGAGTGGCTCCGGGACAAGGAGTCGCCGGACACGCTGCGGTACCTCGAGGCCGAGAACGCCTACACGACGGCGGCGACCGACCACCTCGCCGGCCTCCGCGACGAGGTCTTCGCCGAGGTCAAGGGCCGCGTGCAGGAGACCGACCTCTCGGTGCCGGTGCGCATGGGGCAGTGGTGGTACTTCACGCGCACGAGCGAGGGCAGCCAGTACGGCGTGCAGTGCCGTGCGCCGATCAGCGGGCCCGACGACTGGACGCCGCCGACGCTCGACGAGGACACGGTCACGCTCCCCGGCGAGGAAGTCGTCCTCGACGGCAACGCCCTCGCCGACGGTCACGACTTCTTCTCGCTCGGCTCCTACGACATCTCCGACGACGGCACCCGCCTCGTCTACGGCGTCGACGTCGAGGGCGACGAGCGGTACACCCTGCACGTCCGCGACCTCACCACGGGGCAGGACCTCGACGACGTCGTCACCGACACCGGCTCCGGCGCCACGTTCGACCCGTCCGGTCGCTACGTCTTCTACCCCACGGTCGACGAGTCCTGGCGTCCGGACCGGATCTGGCGCCACAGCGTCGGCACGCCCGCGTCCGAGGACGTCGTCGTGTTCGAGGAACCGGACGACCGCTACTGGGTGGGCGTCGGCGTGACCCGGTCGTCGCAGTACATCGTCATCGAACTCGGCTCGAAGATCACCTCGGAGGCATGGGTCCTCGACGCCGCCGACCCGACGGGCGAGTTCCGCGTGGTCTGGCCCCGGCGCGAGGGCGTCGAGTACGAGGTCGAGCACGCCATCGTCGGCGGCAGCGACCGCCTGCTCGTGCTGCACAACGACGGCGCCGAGAACTTCACGCTGGTGGACGTCCCGGCCGACGACCCGACGTCGGAGTCCGACCGCCGGGTCGTCGTCGCGCACCACCCCGAGCGCCGCATCGAGTCGGTCGACGCCTTCGCCGGGCACCTCGCGCTCGAGTACCGGTCCGAGGCGCTGCCGCGGGTCGCGATCATCCCGATCGAGGGCGACGGGTACGGCGACGCCGACGAGGTCCCCTTCGACGAGGCGCTCTTCTCCGCCGGGCTCGGCGGCAATCCGGAGTGGGACCAGCCGACCCTGCGCATCGGGTTCACCTCGTTCGTCACCCCATCCGAGGTCAGCGACCTCGACCTGGCGACCGGTGAGGTCACCGTCCTGAAGCGCCAGCCGGTGCTCGGCGGCTACGACCCGGCCGACTACGCGCAGGAGCGGGACTGGGCGACCGCACCCGACGGCACCCGCGTACCGATCTCGCTCGTGTGGCGCCGGGACGCCGTCGACCAGAGCGCCCCGAGCCCGCTGCACCTGTACGGCTACGGCTCCTACGAGCACTCGATCGACCCCGCCTTCAGCGTGATGCGGCTCTCGCTGCTCGACCGGGGCGTCGTCTTCGCGGTGGCCCACGTCCGCGGTGGCGGCGAGCTCGGACGGCACTGGTACGAGAACGGCAAGACCCTCACCAAGAAGAACACCTTCACCGACTTCGTCGCCGTCGCCGACCACCTCATCGCCACCGGTCGCACGACGCCCGAGCGGCTCGTCGCCGAGGGCGGCAGCGCCGGCGGGTTGCTCATGGGCGCCGTCGCGAACATCGCTCCCGACCGGTTCGCGGGCATCCTCGCCGCCGTCCCGTTCGTCGACGCGCTGACGAGCATCCTCGACCCGGACCTCCCGCTCACCGTCATCGAGTGGGACGAGTGGGGCGACCCGCTGCACGACGCCGAGGTCTACCGCTACATGAGCGAGTACACCCCGTACGAGAACGTCCGCGACGACGTGCAGTACCCGGCCATCCTGGCGGTCACGTCGATCAACGACACCCGGGTGCTCTACGTCGAGCCGGCGAAGTGGACCGCGAAGCTCCGCGAGGTCGGTGCGCCCGTGCTGCTGAAGACCGAGATGTCCGCGGGGCACGGCGGTGTCAGCGGCCGGTACGCGTCCTGGAAGGAGCGGGCCTTCGAGCTCGCCTGGATCCTCGACACGCTCGGGCTCGCCGGTCCGACCGCAGCCGAGTGACCAGCGCAGCCGGCCTGACCACAGCCGGATGACCAGCGCAGCCGCGTGACCACCGCGGCCGAGCGACGCGCAGGGCCGGTCGGATCCGTCCGACCGGCCCTGCGCGCAGTGTGCTCGCGCGTGCGTGCGCGGCACCGAGGCGTCACACGCGGTTGAGCGCGTGCACCGCCTCGTCGTAGGACTCCTCGGCCAGCCGCACCCGGTCCCCGGCGAGGACCCCGTAGGCGAACGTCCCCTCGCCTGCACGCTCGGCGATCCCGGCGTTGGTCCGCAGCGCGTCGAGGGCGTGCAGGGACCGCACCCGCTCGGTGAGGACGTCGGCCGCCCGGCCGATGCGCTTCCACAGCGCGTGCGGGAAGGCGTCGTCACCGAGCACGTCCATCGCCATCCGGGCACGCAGGGTGCCCTCCCACGCCTGCTCGGTCGTCGCGAGGTCGGCCGCCTCGCGCTCCGCGGCGGTCTCGGACTCGTCGTCGGCGACCGCGGCGCGGACGAGCTCACGGACCTCGGGCTTCACGACCGCGGTGACGTCCTGCGCGACGTGCTTCGGCGAGCGGAGGGCCCACGGGGTGGGCGCCGGACGCTCGACGGCGTCGTCGAGTGCGTCGAGGAGCTCCAGGAACGGCTCGGTGTGCAGGAACGTGACGACGTCCCGCACGGCCTCGTCGCGCCGCTCACGGGTCGACGCGAGGATCCGTTCGCGCGTCATCGCGTCGACCAGGTCGTCCTGCGCCGGCGTCGACGCTCGCGGCAGCCGGTCGATCAGGTACTCGGCGAGGGCCGCCCGCGCCGTCACCGACGCGAGCGCGTCCGCGGCGGCAGCCGCGTGGTCCCCCGCGTCGCCGTCGGCGAAGGCCGACCGGTAGGTCCCCAGGATCGACGCGATCTCGAGGGCGTTCTCGGCCACGTGTCGGAGGTCGGCGGTGTCGCCGGCGCGGAGCCGCGACGCCTCGCCGAGGAGCGCGGACCGCAGCTTCCGGAGCCGCTTGGTGAGGATCCGCGCGGTCGTGCCCTTCTCCGGCTTGTCACCGGCCTGGAGGCGCGGTGCCGGTGCACCTGCAAGCCCCCGCGCCAGCTTGGACGCGACGGCGGCCGGGGCGGCCCCGACGGCGGCGAACCGACCGTCGAGTGCGCCGAAGAGCTCGTGGGCGATCTGCGGGTCGACGCCCTCGACGACCTCGACCTCGACCTCACGCCACGTGCGCGGGTCGGCGGGGGCGTCGGGGTCGAGACGCTGCGCGCTGACGCGGTCGTCGGCGAGCTCGGCGACCTGGTCACCGTCCTCGTCGAGCAGTCGGGTCACGGTGCGGGTGGTGGTGATCTGCACCACCGGGTGCAGTCCACGGCCGCGGCGCTCGGTGAACAGGGCGGCGAGGACCTCGTCCGGCACGGTGTCGGCGTCGTCGGTCAGGGGGAAGTGCTGCTCGTGCCGGATCGTGTCCGACTCCGAGCGCTTGATGTGCCAGCCGGCGTCGGAGCCACCGGTGCGACGGCGGACCGTCACGCGCGCGGCGACGAGGTCGTACCGCTCGGTGTCCCAGTAGGTGGCGTCGAGCTCGAACGGGTCCCGGTGGTCGAGCCGGAGGATCCCCCCGACGCCGATCAGGTCGGGGAGGTCGGCCCCGTCGGGCAGGTCGTACGTGCGCTCGATCTCGAGGTGCGTGTCCGTCACGGTTCCTGTCTACCAGGGTCACCGGTGTCTCCCGACCACGCGCAGTAGCCTGAGGCCATGAGCGAGACGATCACGCGCGACGCGTTCGTGCCGGAGGCCGGCGCCGTCACGATGTTCACCACGAGCTGGTGCGGCTACTGCGCCCGGTTGAAGAACCAGATGTCCAAGGCCGGTGTCCCCTTCCGGGAGGTCGACATCGAGACCACCCCCGGCACCGCCGAGCTGGTCGCCGAGGTCAACGGCGGCAACCAGACCGTACCGACGCTGGTGTTCCCCGACGGCAGCACCGCCACGAACCCCTCCCTGGCCGAGGTGCAGTCCCGGGTCTGACCCATCGGGCAGCCCACTCGCACCGCTGCGCCCCCGAACGAACATCGCGCCCCGTCAGAACGGGGCGCGATGGTCGTCCAGGGGCGCGATGCCGGTGCGGGCGGACGTCAGCCGCCGAGCGCCTCCGTCAGCAGCGCCGCCATCGCGTCGAGCTGGATGTCGCCGGAGTCGACGACTTCCTCGTCCGAGCCGTCGAGCGCCCGGGCGGCGAGGCCGGCCTTGCTGTCGATGAGGTCGGCGATCTTCGTGTCGATCGTCTGGGCCGCGATGATCCGCCAGGCGGTGACGGGCTCCTCCTGCCCGATGCGGTGCACGCGGTCGATCGCCTGGGTCTGCTCGGCACTCGTCCAGGACAGCTCCGCGAGCACGACGTTCGACGCGACCTGCAGGTTGAGGCCGACACCGGCGGCCGTCAGCGAGCAGACGATCACCGCGACGTCGGGGTCGTTCACGAACGAGTCGATCTCGGCGGTGCGCTGCGCGGGCGTCTGGTCGCCGCGGATGGTCGCGGTCCGCAGGTGCCGGCGCGCGAAGACCTCCTCGGCCTGGTCCATCACGTCGAGGTGCTTCGCGAAGAACACGACCTTGCCGACGTTCGAAGCCAGCTGCGCCGCGTAGTCCGCCGCGAGCTGCGCCTTGGCACGACCGATCCGCCGCACCATCGAGAACACGTTCTCGCCGGTCGACGACGCGTCCTGGTCCTCGAGCTCCCAGCGCGCGACCTGCCGCACGAGGCGGTGGTCGATGCCGACGACCGGGTCCTGCCCGGTGCGGGCGTCGAGCGCCTGGTGGTAGCGCCGGACGAGCTTCGCCGTGAGCTCCCGCTCGGCGTCGCGGATCGAGCGGCCCTCGTCGCCGTCGAGCTCGACCGGGATGTCGGCGATGCGACGTGCGGGGATGTCGGCGGCGACGTCGACTTTCCGGCGTCGCACGATGCCCATGTCGATCACCGCGCGACGGGCCTCGCTGAAGAAGCCCGGGTCGGCCGGGGTGAGGCCGATGTCCTCGAGCTCGTTCATGAGCTTCGCACGCGGCTTCTTGTCGTCGATCCAGCCGAGGTACTCCCAGATGGTGCGGAAGTCCTCCACCGAGTTGATCAGCGGGGTGCCCGTCAGGGCCATCAGCAGCGGCGTCGCCGTCCGCTCGCGGATCTTCTCCGCCAGCTGCAGGACGAACCGGGAGCGCTGCGAGTCCTTGTTCTTGATGAAGTGCGCCTCGTCGACGACCATCCCCTTGAACCCGAACGCGCCGAGCCACCCGACGTGACGGTCGAGGATCTCGTAGTTCACGATGACGATGTCCGCGAAGCCGTCGAGGTCGTCGCCGTCTCCGTGGATGACGGTCGCGCGACGGTTCGGCACCCAGCGCTCGGCCTCGCGTGCCCAGTTCGTCTTCACGACGTTCGGGACGACGACGAGCAGCGGGAAGGCGTTCGCCGCGTCGGCCGCGAGCAACGACTGCGCCGTCTTGCCGAGTCCCGGCTCGTCGGCGAGCAGGAAGGTGCGGTGCCCCTCGGCCGCACTCGCGACGAGTTCGGCCTGGTGCTTCATGAGCGTCGTGCCCGACGCCGAGTGCAGCGTCGCGGGTTCCGGCAGCGGCATCGACGCCGCTCCCCCGCCCGCGCCGTACTCGAACGACTTGAACAGCGGACCGAAGAGCTCCCAGTTCGCCAGGCGACGCGGGTGGGCGACGGGCTGGTCGGCGAGCGCGAAGTCCGGCGGCAGGAACGGGTTCGCGAGCTGCCGCTGCACGACCGCCTGCGGGACGACGGCGCGCTCCTGCTGCACGGCGGCCGGCGTCGGCTCGGTGGCGATGACGAGGTCCTCCGGCTGCATCTCCACGCCGCCGGCGATCATCATGTCGCGCTTGACCGTGCGGGTCGCCTCGGACACGGACGCCTCTTCGGCGAGCAGCTGGATCACGCTGGTGTCGCGTGCCGCCGTCTTCGCGAGGATCTGCGCCACGCCGTCCAGGCGCTTCATCTGCTCGGCGCGCTGCGCGTCGGTGAGGTCGGTGTCCGCCTTCACCCGGGCGCGCTCCTCGCGCATGAGCAGTGCGACCGCCTGGAACTTCGTGCGGTTCGACGCCTTCAGCGGACCGCGCTGTGCGGCCGCCTCGACCTCGCGCACCGCGCGGGCGAGCACCGGGATGACGCCGTCGTTGTCGAGCGGCCGGGTCCGGCGCGACGCAGTCCGCGTCCCACCGGCTGCACGCCGCGTGCCTGATCGAGCCAAGGCTCCTCCTGTTCCACCCCGCGACCGGGGCGAGCCGCCCGTCGGGCGGGAAGTCTCGTCGATGCGTCCGTCGCACCGATGTCGGCGCGGGCCACCGTGGCCCGCCGATCCCCACGACGTGTGTGCGACCGTCCCCGTCGACGACCCCGGGTGGGGACCTTCGTCGAGGCAACGGTCTGCGCGGAGATCCGACGCCGTCGCACGCACGCGACGCTGCAGGACTGGGTCGTCCCAGGGCGGTCGCGGACCCGGTGCCCACGTCGGTCAAGTGACCGACTCGTCGTGTCCGGAATCGACGCGACGCGCGGGCACGCGGTGCGTGCGCGTTCAGTTTACCTCCGGACCGCCGACGGAGGCGAGTCGGCGCCGCCCGCGCGCGTCGTGCCTCCTGTCCGGCGCCTGCCGGGTCAGACGCGCGGTGCGGACCGCGGGCGTGCGCCGGGGTCGGACGGGAGGCTGTGGTCCGGTTCCGCGAGCGCGGCGCGTGTCGCCGCGAGCAGCTGTTCCGCGGTGGCGATGCCGTTCGCGGAGCCGGTGGTGGCCTGGCCGCCGGCGTGGGCCAGCAGCTGGGCGCCGATGGCCGGTCCCAGCCGCTCGGCCCCGGCGGGGTTCCGCTTCGCCCAGTCCCGGGCGATCGCGTCGGCGAGCCGCTCCGCGGCGGCGCCACGCTCGGCGTCCCCACGCGACCGGTGCCAGAGCCCGGTGACGACGAGGTGCGCCACCACGGCGCCGACGTCGCGGACGGGGTGCCCCCACCCGGCGGTGTCGATGTCGAGGAGCCCGGAGATGCGCCACGGTTCGGCGTCGTCGACGAAGACCTGCTCGAGGTGCAGGTCGCCGTGCACGACCTGCTTGTCCGAAGTGGTCCAGCCGATCGAACGGCGTCCGATCGCGTCGTACAGCTCGTCGATCTGCGCGGCGTCCTGCGGGAGCGCGGACACCAGGGTCCTGCGGTGCCAGTCGGCGTGGTCCATCGCGTCCGCCCGGGCCTGCTGCGTCATCGGCACGGTCGCGATGCGTCCGGTCAGCGCCGCGAGCGACGCCACGAACCGCGGGTCGTCGGCGATGTCGGTGATCCGGCTCCCCGCGGGGACGCCGCGGATCCGCTCGAGCACCAGGAGGCCGTCACCGCGGCTCGACAGCACACGGGGCACGGGGAGGCCGGCGGCGATGAACTGCTCGTGCGTCCGGACGATCGGTGCCACGCGGTGCGGCCGGACCACCTTGAGGAAGAGCGTTCCCTCCGGCGCGTCGACGCGGACCACGGCGCGTTTCCCCGGTCGGTACGCGGCGACGGTGAGCACCGGGTTCGTCACCGGCATGCCGAGCGTCGTGAGCAGTTCGGCGACGGCGTCGCGGTACGTCACCTGCGGGAGCACCGGCAGCCCGGGGTCGTTCGGGTAGGCCCACACCGACACGGGGTCGTTCGACGAGGGATCGGTCACGAGCGCACTGTTCTGGTCGTGCGTCCCACCGGTGTCCACGTACGTCAGCACGGTCGCGCGCTGGCCGTTCCGGTCGACGGTGTCGACCTCGTAGCCGTAGAGGTAGCCGTTGCCGGACGGTTCGACCGAGTGGGCGCGCGCGGCCACCACGGAGGTCCCGGAGCCGACGAAGGCCTGCGGGATGACACGCTCGTGATTGGGCCACACGGGATCAGTCAACAGGGTCGACCCGGTTTCGTCGCGTTCGTGCACGGCTCGGCGCGCGCTACGTGGCTACCGTGGTCGTCGTGAACCCCGTCGCGCGCCTCCGCAGTTCGAGCCGTGCGCCGTTCCTGCAGGTCGTCAAGACTGCGGTCGCGGTCGTCGCCGCGGTGCTGCTGTGCCGACTGGTGATCAGCGGACCGTTCCCGACCTTCGCGGCGATCGCGGCCCTGCTCGTCGTGCAGCCGAGCATCAACCAGTCCTTCGTGAAGGGGCTCGAGCGGAGCGCCGGCGTCGTCATCGGGGTGCTCCTCGCGACGGGGATGCACCTGGTGCTCGGCGACTCCGTGTGGGTCGTGCTGCTCGTCATCGTCCTGGCGATCGTCATCGCGTGGGTGCTGCGGCTCACCCCGACCTCGGCGACGCAGGTCGGCATCAGCGGGATGCTCGTCCTGACGGCGGGGGTCGTCACCCCGCACTACTCGGCGGACCGGATCCTCGAGACCGTGATCGGGGCGGTCGTCGCCCTGGTCGTCAACGCCGTCGTCGTGCCGCCGGTGCTGCTCGGGCCGGCGCACCTCGCGGTCGCCCGTCTCGCCCGCGACACCGCGGTCGCGTTCGAGCGCGTCGCGATCGGCCTCACCGAGGGGTGGAACCAGGAGCGGTGGCACGACGCGCTCCTGCGGGCACGGTCGCTCCGGCAGCAGCACGCCAGGGCGGAGGCGGCGCTCGGCTCGGCGCAGGAGTCGCTCACGATGAACCCGCGCGGCGGGCGACACCGGACGATCCTCGAGCGGGACGTCGCCGTCGCCGAGCACCTGCGGGTCCTCGTCACCCGGGTCACCGGCATGACGCGTGCGATCCGGGACACCACCGCTCCGGACCTCCGGGCAGACCCGATGGTGGGACGGATCGCCACCGAGGTCGCCCGCATCGGCGCCGACGTCCGCGCACTCGGGGCGCAGGTCGAGTCGACCACGGTGCCGTCGGCGTCGGGCGCGGTGTCGGGTGCGGGTGCGGCGGCGGCCGGGTCGGACGGCGTCGGGGCCGCCGTCGGCGAGCCGGCACTCACCGCACCGCTGCAGGTGGTCCGGCCGAATTCACGGCACTGGATCCTCATCGGCGCCCTGCTCGAGGACATCCGGCGCGTGCGGGAGGAACTGCTCGGCGAGGACGACTGACGGCGCCCGTGCGCGCGACGGGCGCGTGCGGCGGGCGCGTGCGGCGGGCGCGCGGCCGGTGCGTGCGCCGGGTGCGCCCTGGGTGCTCCGGTGGTCAGCGCGCTGCGGTCGCCGCCTCGGCCGCACGGTGCACGATCTGTCCCCAGATGGACCGTGCCGGCAGTGACGGGTCGGTGGCGACCACCTCGGCGGAGGCGAACCGACGGATCTCGGCGACCACGGCCTCCTGGCCGACCTCGCGCGACGCACGGCTGGCCTCGTCCGGAACGGCGGCGCGCAGCTCCGCGACGATGCGGTCGCGGCGTTCGTCGTCGTCCATCTGCCCCAGTGCGCCGACGCCCTTCCAGGCGGCGTCGAGCTCGGCGCGCAGACGGATGATCGCAGGGTGGTCCGGCTGGTCGTTCATGGTGCCCCCAGGTACAGGACGGTCTGTCGGGTACACCGTCCGGTGCCGGAGCATACCAAGGAGACAAGCAGTCCTCACGTCCCTCGATCGTGGGTCACGAGCGCATTCACTGTGACGAGATTCAGTCGGGATGCACGTCGGTGCTCCCGCAGCACGCCGTTCGATGCCACGATGGGTCCCAGGAGGTCCACTATGCGGTTGTTGGTGGTCGAGGACGACGACGAGATGCGCGCCCTCATGGAACGAGGGCTCGCTGCCGAGGGGTACCGCGTGACCGCGGTCGAGAACGGCGTCGAAGCGCTCATCGCACTCGGGGAGCAGGCCTTCGAGCTGGCGGTCGTCGACGTCATGATGCCCGGCATGTCCGGCTTCGAGCTCGCCCGTCGGATCCGCGAACGCGAGGACCCGGTGCGCATCCTGCTCGTGACCGCGCGCGACGCCGTCGACGACCGCGTGTTCGGGCTCGACGCCGGCGCGGACGACTACCTCACCAAGCCGTTCGCGTTCGCGGAGCTCACGGCCCGCCTGCGCGCACTCGGCCGCCGGGAGGCCGCCGGTGCCCCGCGGACGATCGAGGTCGGCGACGTCTCCATCGACTCCGAGGCCCGGCGCATCTCGATCCAGGGACAGCGTGTCGCGGTCAGCCCGACCGAGTTCGCGCTCCTCCGCCTGCTCGCCCGCTCCGTCGGCACCGTGGTGGACCGTCCGAAGATCCTCGAGGAGGTCTGGGACGGGTCGCAGCACGTCGACCCGAACGTCGTCGAGCAGTACATCTCGTACCTGCGGAAGAAGCTCTCCGCGCACGAGGCGACCGTCGCCATCTCCACTGTGCGTGGTCGTGGCTACCGCCTCGACCTGCTCGGCTCCTGACGGGCCGGTCGCCCGCCACGATGCGTCTCGTCAGGCCGCTCCGGCTGCTCTCGCTCCGGTCGCGGATCACGATCGGGTCGACGGCGATCGCCGCGGTCGTCATCGTGCTGCTCGTCCTGGTCATGCGCTTCCAGGTCGTCAGCGTGGTCGCCTCGGCCACCAGGACGCTGCTCGACGCCGACGCCGACCCGTACGTGGCCACGCTCGAGGTGGACAGCCAGCCCCGGCTGTCCCCGCCGGCGAACGGCCAACTCGTGGCGGTCGTCTCACCCACCGGTGACATCCAGATCTCCAGCATGCCGACCCGGGTCGAGCGTGCCCTCGGCAGCCTGACCTCGACGAAGGCCGGCACGTCGGTCATCGACGTCTCCGGCTCCCAGTACCGGGTCGTCATCGAACACCCGGTGAACCAGGCCGGCCGGTGGACGGTCGTCGCCGCGCGCAACTCGCAGGCCGAGGAGATCGTCGTCGACGACCTCACGACCACCCTGTCGGTGACCGGCCTGGCCATCCTGGTCGCGTTCGGCGTGGCGTCGTGGGCGCTCGCCACCGCGTCGCTGCGACCTGTGAACCGGATGCGCCGTGAGGCCGAGCGGCTCTCCGTCGCCCCGGAACGGGCGGAGCTGCCGGTCGGCCCAGCACAGGACGAACTCGCCTCGCTCGCGACGACGCTCAACGCGTTCCTGGCGCGGACACGGCAGGTGACGGAGCGGGAGCGGCAGATGGTCTCCGACGCCAGTCACGAGCTCCGGACGCCGCTCGCGATCCTCACCACCCAGCTCGACCTCGCCTCGCTCGACGGCGACGACGCCGAGGCCCTCGCCGCCCACATCGAGCGGGCGAAGAACAGCGTCGCCCGACTGTCACGGCTGGCGAACGACCTGCTGACGCTGTCCCGCATCGAGGAGTCCGAACGTCGCTCCGAGGACGGCGAGCGCACGACGGCGACCACCTGGTCCGACCTCGGCGACGAGGTGATGTCCGCGGTCGACCGGGTCCGGATGATCGCGGGCACGAAGGACATCACGGTGGACTTCGACCTCGAGGGCCCGGTCGGCAGCGGCTCCGTGGGCGGCGGCGGCACAGGCGGCGGCAGCGGTTCCGCCGGTGGCGGCTCGGACAGCGGTGGTGCATCCGGTCCCGACGCCGACACGGCGGAGCCGCGGTACGGTCTCGACACCGGCGCCATGGCGCAGCTCGTCACGAACATCGCCGGCAACGCGGTCGCCGCGCTGCCCCGCGGTGGCGGCATCCTCGTGACGTGGCGGAGCAGCCCGGGCTTCGGCGAGCTCCAGGTCACCGACGACGGGCCCGGCGTGCCGGAGTCGTTCGTCCCGGTGGCGTTCGACCGTTTCACCCGCCCCGACGAGGCCAGGAAGTCCCGGCCGAACCCCGACCCGGCGACCGGCGGGATCCCGTTGCCCGGCGGCTCCGGCCTCGGCCTGGCGATCGTGCGGGCGATCGCCGAACAGGCGGGAGGCACGGCGTCCCTCCGCAACGTCCGCTCCGGTGGCCTCGAGGTCACCGTGCGCGTCCCCGAGGTGCGCTGACGCGGTGCTCGGCTGCTGCTGCGGCTGCGGCTGCGGCTGGCCCGCGCGGCTGCCGCTGTGCGCCGCGGCTGCGGCTGCGCGCCGAGATCCGGACACAGCACCGGGTTCGTCCGCGGTGCTGTGTCCGGATCCCGGTGCCGCGGCATCGGTGGCCGCTCACTGGAAGTCCCGGGAGCGGGTGCGCACCGCGAGCGGCAGGTGCTCGATGCGGTCCGCGACCACGTTGACCACGCCGTCGGGTGACCGCTCGAGGATGCCCCGCACGACGACCGCCGGCGACTCCCGGGCGACGCGCCGGTAGCGCCCCCACACCCCGACGCTGCAGATCACGTTCACCAGGCCGGTCTCGTCCTCGACGTTGAGGAACGTGATGCCGGACGCGGTGGCCGGGCGCTGCCGGTGGGTGACGATCCCGCCGACCTCGATGCGCCGCCCGGTCTCCGCTGTGGCGAGGTCCTCGACGCTGAGCACCCGACGTGCCCTGAGGTCTCCGCGCATGTGCTGCACGGGGTGCCCGTCCGTCGACATCCCCGTCGACCACATGTCCGCGATGAGGACGTCACCGCTGGTCATCTGCCCGAACAGCGGCGGCTGGACGACGACCTGCGTGTCCGGGAGCTGGTCGGGACGCTCGGCAGCGGCCTGCGCCGCGGACCACATCCCTCCGCGGCGGTCGACACCGAAGGGTGCGAACGCGTCGGCGGCGGCGAGTGCCTCGAGCTGCGCCGTGGTCAGGCCGACCCGGCGCGCGAGGTCGGACATGTCGGCGAACGGCCCGTGCGCGTCCCGCTCGGCGACGATCCGCTCGGCGCTCTTCCGTCCGAGCGAGGCGACCTCGGCGAGCCCGAGCCGCACGGCGAACGCCGCATCGCGGCGGTGGTCCGCGGTGTCGTCGGATCGGGCCTTGTCGAACGGGAGCACGGGCGGCTGTTCCGGGTCGAGGCAGGCGTCGTCCCCGGCGTGGGCGGTCCTCCGCTCGGCGTCGGGCAGCGGCTCGAGCGTCGCGTCGACGCCGGAGCGCAGGATGTCCGGCCGGAGCACCGTGACGCCGTGCCGCCTGGCGTCGGCGACGAGGGTCTGCGGCGAGTAGAACCCCATCGGCTGTGCCCGGAGCAGGGCCGCGAGGAACGCCCCCGGGTAGTGCAGCCGCATCCAGGCGCTGGCGTAGACGATCAACGCGAAGCTGATCGAGTGGCTCTCCGCGAAGCCGAAGTTCGCGAACGCCTGGATCTTCGCGTAGATCGCGTCGGCGTCCGCGCCGTGGATGCCGTTGTCGGCCATGCCGGCGTAGAGCTTGTCCCGGAGCCGGTCGATCTTCTCGTGACCGCGCTTGGAGCCCATGGCCCGGCGCAGCAGGTCGGCGTCGTCCCCGGAGCAGTTGCCGACGGCGATCGCCATCTGCATGAGCTGCTCCTGGAACAGCGGCACCCCGAGCGTACGTTCGAGGACCGGCTCGAGCGAGGGGTGCATGTACGTGATCGGTTCCTCGCCGGTGCGGCGGCGGATGTACGGGTGCACCGCGCCGCCCTGGATCGGACCGGGGCGGACCAGCGCCACCTCGATCACGAGGTCGTAGAACCGCCGCGGGAGCAGCCGGGGCAACGTGCCCATCTGCGCGCGGGACTCGACCTGGAACACCCCGATCGTGTCCGCGCGGCAGAGCTGGTCGTAGACGCCCTGTTCCTCCTTCGGGATGGAGTGCATCTCCCAGCGCTCCCCGCAGTGGTCGGCGGCGAGGTCGAACGAGTACTGCAGCGCTGCGAGCATGCCGAGCCCGAGCATGTCGAACTTCACGAGCCCCATGTACGCGCAGTCGTCCTTGTCCCACTGCAGGACCGTGCGGCCGTCCATTCTGGCGTGCTCGATCGGCACGACCTCGCCCACCGGGCGGTCGGTGAGCACCATGCCGCCCGAGTGGATGCCGAGGTGCCGAGGGAAGCCCAGGACGTCGCTGGCGAGCCCGACGACCGCCGGGGGGATGTCGTGGTCCTGGCTCTCGGTCACCGATCCCCAGCGCTCGACCTGCTTCGACCAGGCGTCCTGCTGACCGGGACTGTGGCCGAGCGCCTTGGCCATGTCGCGGACGGCGCCCTTCGGTCGGTAGGTGATCACGTTCGCGACCTGTGCCGCGTTGTACCGGCCGTACTTGTCGTAGACGTACTGGATGACCTCTTCGCGCCGGTCGGAGTCGAAGTCGACGTCGATGTCCGGCTCCTCGTCGCGCATCGCCGACAGGAAGCGCTCGAAGGGCAGCCCGTACCGGATCGAGTCCACCGCGGTGATCTCGAGCAGGTAGCAGACCGCCGAGTTGGCCGCCGAGCCGCGCCCCTGACAGAGGATCCCGCGGCTCCTGGCGTACTGCACCATGTCCCGCACGATCAGGAAGTACCCGGGGAAGTTCTTGTCCTCGATCACGGCCAGCTCGCGTTCGATGCGCTGCCGCTTGTGCGGGTCGACCCCGTCCGCGCTCCCCGGGTACAGCCGACGAGCCCCGTCCCAGGTGAGCTCGCGGAGCCACGACATCGCGGTGTGCCCGTCGGGGACGTCGATGTCCGGCAGCCCGGGCTTGGCCGTCCGCAGCTGGAACCCGAGCTCGTCGGCGAGCGTCACGCTGTACTCGACGGCCCCCGGGTACCTGGCGAACCGCCTGGTCATCTCGGCCCCGGAGCGCAGGTGTGCCGAGTCGGCCGCCGGCAGCCAACCGTCGATCTCGTCGAGGCTGCGCCGGGCACGCACCGCCGCGAGTGCGGTGGCCACCGGGAACCGGTCCGGGGTGGCGTAGTGCACGTTGCCGGTGGCGACGACGGGCAGCGCGTGCCGACCGGCGATCGCCGCGAGGACGTCGTTGCGGGCGCTGTCGAGCGGGTCGCCGTGGTCGAGCAGCTCCACGACCACGTTGCCCGTCCCGAAGCGGTCGAGGAGCGCCCGCACCGCGTGCTCCGCGGCGGTCTCCCCGCCCTGCTCCAGCGCCTGCCGCACGGTGCCCTTCCGACAGCCCGTGAGCACACGCCAGTGGCCGTCCGCGCGGGCAGCCAGGTCGTCGAGGTCGTACCGCGGACGCCCCTTCTCGGAACCGGCGGCGAGGTGCGCGCTCGTGACGGCGCCCGCGAGCCGGTGGTAGCCGTCCTGACCGTCGGCGAGCAGCAGCAGGTGCGTGCCCTCGGGGTCGGGCACACCGTTCTGCGGCTCCGTGAGCCCCAGGGACAGCTCGGTGCCGTACACGGTGCCGACGGTGGGGTACGCCTCGGCCACCTCGGCCATCCGGGCAGCGCCGTAGAAGCCGTCGTGGTCGGTGAGCGCGAGGGCGTGCAGCTGCAGCCGGGCTGCCTCTTCGAAGAGGTGCTCCGGCTGGCTCGCGCCGTCGAGGAAGCTGAAGGTCGAGTGCGCGTGCAGCTCGGCGTACGGCACCGCCGGCGGCCCCTCGGACGGAACCGTGTCCGTCGGGACGTACGGCGCACGCTTCCGCGACCACGCCGGACTGTCGCCACCGTCACCGTCGTTGGTGGACCCGGGGCTCCGCTTGTCGGACAGCGCACGTTCGAACTCCGACCACGGGATGGGTGGGTTGCTGTAGCCCATCAGGCTCCCCCGTTCACGTCGCCACCGCTTCGGCCCACCAGCGGTGGTCCGCCAGCACGAGGTACCAGGCACGCCCCTCGGCGTCCACGAGCTGCAACCGGTGCAGCCGCCGGCCACCGGCCTCCCACCAGCGCACCACGAGCGGCCACGGTCCTGCCCATGCGGTGACGGATGCGAACCGACCACCGCGGTCCGCCTCGGCGCGGAACCGCTCGGGGACACCGGTGAGTGCACCGCGGTCGTCCACGTCGACGCTCCCGCCGTCGGACGCCACCACGTCCACCGGACGCGGACGCTCGAGCACCGTCGCCGGGGGCGGACCCGGCAGCCGGCCGGGCCACGGCCGGTCCCGCAGCGACGCGAGGTCGGCGGCCGGGGCGTCGCCCCACGGCACGAGCACCACCCGCTCGGACAGGGTCCGCCCGCCGCCGATCCGCGGCGTCACCACGCCGTCGTGTCCGACCATGCCCTGCACCCGGGCGAGTGCGTGGTGGACGCGTTCGTCCGGCCCGGAGCCCCAGAGCCCGTGCTCGTGGTTGGCCATGGCGTCGACCGCCACCGGCTCGAGCACGACCGAGGTCACCGGCGCCTCGAGCCCGGTCGGGTCGACACCGCCGGCGAGCTGCCAGCGCACCCGGTCGACCACGTCGGCGGCGTCGAACCAGCGGGGGTGCGCCCACGTGCGCTCGAGCAGGATGTCCCGCTCGTCGACGATGCCGACCCGGATCGTGGTCGCGACGAGCCCCGCGGCGCGGAGCCGAGAGGCGAAGTCGTCGGCCGTGCGCCGGAACGCGAACGCGATCTGGTCAGCGCGGTCGAGCGGCGGCTCGAACACCGCCTCGACCTGGAGTTCGGGCGGGACCGGTCGTGACGCGATCTCCCGCGGATCGCGCCCGCCGGCGAGCCGGTGCAGGAACGCGCCGGCGACGCCGAACCGGTCGCGGACCTGCTCGTCGGTGAACGCGGCGAACTCCCCGAGCGTGGCGATGCCGAGCCGTCCGAGCACCATCGCGAGGTCGGCGTCGCCGAGCACACCGAGCGGCAGGTCGGCGAGGAACGCCGCCGACCCGTCCACCGGCACGACACGGACGCGTTCCCCGGGTCGGACCGGCCGGGCGCGTGCGGCCTGTTCCGCGGCGAAGGGCGTGTCCGCCACCCCGGCCCGGACGGCGGGGGCGCCGTGGTCGGCCGCGATGCCCGCCAGGGTCGCCGCCGCCGCGCGCTCACCGCCGTAGTAGCGCGCTGGACCGCGGGATCGCAGGGCGACCGTGCCGGGGCGCAGGACCTCGACCCCGGGGACGGCGGCCTCGATCGCGCGGATCACCGGTTCGAACGCACGGTGGTCGAGTCCGTCGTCGTAGGGCTGCACGACGAGCTCCGGGCAGCGCGCCTGGGCTTCCCGGACGCGGAGACCGCGCACGACCCCCTGCTGTCGGGCCGAGGCCGAACTGGCGAAGACGAGCCCCTTGGCCACCACCGCGAACGGCTGCTCCGGCGGGGAACCGGCGGCACGAGCCGCGGCGATGACCGGCCAGTCCGGGCACCACAGCACGATGGTCCGGGTCGGTGGCGGCTCGGGCAGTGCGCCCCCACGGACGAGCGCGTCCGCGCGGACGCGCGCGTGCCCGATCACGACGCCACCCCCGGACGGACGAGACCGCCCAGCGCCGGACCGCCAGCGCGGCGGCGCGCGTGCCCGATCACGACGCCACCGCCACGGGCCGGAACCCCCGCGAGTCGCCGGGGAGCGCCACCGGCGTGGGCACCGCAGCACGCACGACACCGTCCGCCGCCGGCAGCAGCAGCTCGGCGCTGACGGGACGCACCGCCCCGGCACGCCCGGTCGCGGTGACCGTGGCACGCCGCTCCGTCAGGTGTCCGTGCCCCTGCCCGATGCCGGTCCACGACGACGAGGACACCCGGAGCGTGACGTCGGCCCCCGGCCAGGAGCCGAGCGCGACGAGGGCTCCCCCACGCTGCCGGAGCCGGGCGGACAGCCGGGCGACGTCACCGGGCACGACCCGACCGAGCGGACGGGTGAGGACGATCTGCGCCACGTCGGCCATCGCGGCGGTGACCGCGAGCCACTGGTCGCCCGGGTCGGGGACGAGCACGAGTCGTTCGAGGTCGATGCCCGCCGCCGCCGCGGCTTCCACCCCGAAGGACGGCACGCCGACCACCGCGCACCAGGCCCCGGCCGCCGACGCCGCCTGCAGCATCGTCATCGCCAGCAGCACGGACTCCGGCACGGCGTAGGTCCCGCCGACGCGGATGGCCCCACCGGGCAGCAGCGGTTCGAGTGCGGCGGCCGTCGGGAGCCCGACGGTGTCGACGCGGGTGGCTTCCATGTCGGCGACGCGTGCACGCAACGACGTGATCCGGTCGAGGGCCGCGCGGGCGTCGGCCAGGTGGTCGGCTGCGCCGTTCCGGGCAGGGGCACTCCGCCCGGGTCGCTCTGCGCGGGACCCGGGCGACCGGAGTGTCGCCGCCGTCTGCATGCCCTCATGTTCGAACACGTGTTCGATCATGTCAACCCGGTCTGACATTCGGTGGACAACCGTATCGAACACGTGTTCGACCGGTGGTCACCAGCGCGCGACGGCCCCCACGCTGCCGAGCACCGACCGGGTCTTCGTCTCGACCTCGTCCGCTTCGTCACGGGCGTCGGAGGACCAGGTGACCGCGCCACCGGCCCCGAGCGTCCGCGACCGGACGCGCGGCCCGAGCGCCCCACCAGGACCACCAGGACCACCGGGCTCGACCACCGTCACCAGTGTGCGGATGGCCACCGACAGATCGACCGCCCCGCTCGCCGAGAAGTACCCGATCGCGCCCGCGTAGACCCCGCGCGACACGTCCTCCAACCCGTCGGCGATCGTCATCGCACTGATCTTCGGCGCACCGGTCATCGATCCAGGAGGGAACGCCGCCCGCACCACGTCCGCCCGCGAGGTCCCCGGTGGCACCACACCAGCGATCGTGGACACGAGCTGGTGCACGCTCGCGTACGTCTCGACGTCGCACAGCCGGTCGACGCGCACGGACCCGGGCACCGCCGTCCGGAGCAGGTCGTTCCGCAGCAGATCGACGATCATCACGTTCTCGGCACGGTCCTTGACGCTCGTCGCGAGTCCGTCCCGCTGCGCCCGGTCCGCCTCCGGATCCGCCAGTCGCCGTCGCGTGCCCTTGATCGGCTCCGCGAGCACGCACCCGTCGGCGTCGACCCGCAGGAAGCGCTCCGGTGACCGACTCGCGACGCGCAACGGCCCGAGCCGCAGGTACGCACCGAACGGGACGGGGTCCGCGGCGCGCATCCGCAGGTACTCGTCCAGCTGCGGGTCAGCGCCGCGGCCCAGTCCGTCGACGGGCAGCACGAACGCGGTGGTGAGGCAGACCTGGAACGCGGTGCCGTCGCGGATCGCGGCGCGGCACGCGTCCACCGAGCGCTCGTAGGCGGCGCGTGTGACGCGACCGGTCGCCTCCAGACCGGACGGGAGGCTCGGGGACGCGTCGACGGGACCGGTGACCGTCGGCAGAGCGGTCACCGTGCCGAGCCAGGTCCGGTTCGCCGCGGAGGCCACCGGTTCTGCGTCGTCGACGAGCGTCAGCGCCCATGCCGCACCGTCGTCCCGGACGACGACGGCACGGTCCACGAACCGGAGGTCGGCGTCGGCGTGCTCGTCTGCCGTCCGGTCGGGTCCGCCCGACTCGCGACCGAGCTCGTAGCCGAGGAACCCGACCCACCCGAGCGCGAACCCGAGCCCCGCGACCGGCTCCGACAGCCGCGGCGTGCGCTCGAGCAGATCGGCCAGCACGGTGAACGCGGGACGGTCCTCGGAGCGGGACGAGCCGAACCACCGCCGGGACGGTTCGGCGATGTCGAGGTGCGCCCGCCGCTCCTCGTGCCGGAACCGCACCGCGAACGGCCCGTCGCACAGCGCGAGCACCGACCACCGCGCGCGACCACGCGCGCGGTCAGGAGCACCCGCCGGCAGTGCGGAGTCGAGCCAGACGACGTCACCGCCGGATGCGACCGCGAGGTCGGCGAGGTCGACCCCGTCGACCCTGCGCGATGCGATCCGCGGGGTCAGACGGCCGCGATCGTCCACGACGCGTCGTGCGAGCCACCCGGCGCGAGCACCACGAGCCCGCGGTCCGCGCCCGCGTTGAAGGCATCGGGGGCGCAGGTCATCGGCTCGACGGCGAGGCCGGCACGGTGGTACTCCGGGACGACGTGGTCGGCGGTGTGCACCTGCACCCACGGGCACTCCGGCCCGAACGCCATCACGACCCCGTGCCCGTCGGCAGCGGTGAGCACGATCGTGGCGGTGCCGCCGTCGGCTCGGTCGAAGCCGGTGAAGGCGTGGTCGACGAACCGGGGGCCGACTGGCGTCGGCGTGCGCATGTCGAACTCGTCGTGGACGGGCACGAGCGCGGTCGGGACCAGGCGGTCCTCGGTGACCTCGAGCACCTCGGCCGCCGGGAGCGTCAGCGTCCAGTCGTCGACGGTCCCCTCCCCCGCGCGCAGGTACGGGTGCGGGCCGGTGCCCCACGGTGCCGCAGCGTCGCCGGTGTTCGTCCCGGTGACGGTGGTGTGCAGCCCGTCGGCGTCCACGCGGTGGACCACACGGACCTCGACACGGTACGGGTACCCGAACTGCGCGGCGATCGTCGTCGTCAGGACAGCACGGTCCGGCTCGTGCGCGACGACGACGAAGTCCGTCCACGCCACCAGACCGTGCAGGGCATGCGACCGTCGGGGCTCGGTGAGTGCGAGCTCGTGGTCCTCGCCACCGAAGGAGTACCGGCCGTCGACGACCCGGTTCGGCCACGGTGCGAGGACGGCCCCGCGGAACACCGGACGGACCTCGTCCGCGTCGAACGGCACCACGAGGTCACGACCGTCGTGCCGCAGCGTGCGGAGTGTGGCGCCGACGGTGGCGATCTCGGCGGTGTACCCGGCGGCGGCGATCGTCAGCTGCGAACCGGAGAGAGGGGCGTCGTTGCTCATGCGATCAGCGTAGCGGCGGGCCCGGCGAACGGGAGAAGCCCCGCTCTCCTGTGGAGAACGGGGCTTCGTGGGTGGATCTGAGGGGACTCGAACCCCTGACCCCCTGCATGCCATGCAGGTGCGCTACCAGCTGCGCCACAGACCCAGATCTGTTCCTCCGGCTTCCCGGAGGCACCACAGAAGCGTACACCATCCGCGACCCGGGGAGGGAAATCGGACCAGCACCCCGGGCGCGTCGGCCGCTACGCGGTGTGCTCGGCGCCGGCTTCCGCGCCGATCGCCAGCGGGATGGTCGGGCAGTCCGACCAGAGCCGCTCGAGCGAGTAGTACTGACGGTCTTCCTCGTGGAAGACGTGCACGACGACGTCGCCGAAGTCGATGAGGACCCAGCGGCCTTCGCTCCGGCCTTCACGGCGCAGTGTCTTTGCGCCGGCCTGGAGCATGCGGTCCTCGACCTCGTCCGCGATGGCCATCACGTTGCGCTCGTTGCGCCCGGTCGCCAGCAGGAACACGTCGGTGAGCTGCAGCGGCCCGGTCACGTCGAGGGCGACGAGGTCTTCGGCCTGCTTGGCGTCGGCCGCACCAGCGGCGACCTGTACGAGTTCCAGTGCGCGAGAGGAGGCGGTCACGGAGTCCTTCCGGTAGTCACCCGGCACAGCGCCGGATGGGACATGATCATAGGCCACGCCACCGACGGCAGCGAGGTCCGGGGCCGGACGCGGAACGTCAGGACCCGAAGAAGTTGGTGGTGACGAGGGCCACGATGATGACCGCTGCCCCGGCGACGCCGACCGCGCCCACCGTCACGGCGATGATCGGCCACGTCCGCGACTCCTTGGGCTTGGCGGCGGCGAGCACCACCTGCCGCGTCGAGGTGTGGCTCGACACCGCACGGCTCGCCCGGACGGGACTGGCGTCGGTCTCGGGCTGTTCGTCGTGCTGGTCGAGCAGGCGGTCCACCTCGGCGCCGTCGATCGGGCGGTGCGATCCGGTCGAGGACAGCGATGCCGGCAGGTCGATCGACCCGGTGAGGATGACCTCACCGGTGGCGTTCAGGGCACCCGTCGGGTCGGCGAGGGCCGAGTTCGGCAGGATGATGGCGTTCGTACGGCTCTCCGCGACCCGGCGCTCGCCGGTCTCGGTGTCCTGCACCTCGGCGTCGTTGGAGTCGTGCGCGAGGGTCGACCAGTGGCCGGCCGGCGCTGCGAATGCCGTCGTGACGGGCTTCGGTTCGACCGGACGTCGGAAGGACGCGCCGTCGGGCTCCGGAGCATCCACAGCGTCGTCGTCGGAGGACCGGGACGCCTGGACGGGCACCTCGTTCGTGTCGTCGTCCTCCGCGTCGAGCGACAGCGGGAACACGCCGGGCTCCGAGGCGGACGGACGAGCGACGTCGACGTCAACGACGGGCTCGACCACCGCGGACTCCTCGGCGTCGAGGTCGCCCTGGGGGGCCCACGTCGAGCGGTGGCGTCGGGGCTCCTCGGCGTGCGCGGCGGCTTCCTCGAGGGGCTCGATCGCATCGGGCGAGCCGTCAGCGGCGGTGGCCTGCTCGACGGCGGCCGGGTCCAGTGCCACCGGGTGCGCGGCGTCGCGCTCGACTGCCGGGGACGCGGTGCGGTCCTCCTCCGGCAGCGACGCGACCGTCCCGAGGACGTCCTGCACCGTGCGGTCCGAGGAGTGCGGGGTGGGGTTGCGCAGCGGGACCGGACGGACGCTCTGTCCCTCGGCTTCGCGCATCTGGCGCATCTGCCGTCGGGTGAGCCCACCGGTCCCCGGCACGATCTCGGTGGCGGACGCCGGCGGCGCCGAGGAGACCGGGGCCGAGGAGGTCGGCGCCGAGGAGACCGGCGCAGAGGAGACCGGCGCAGAGGAAGCCGGCGCAGAGGAAGCCGGCGCAGAGGAGACCGGCGCTGGGCCCTGGGCCGGCGCAGCGGCCGCGGGGGCGACGTGGGAGCCGGGGCGACGACGACCGCCGTCGGCGGAGGCGGGTGCACTCGAGGGCACGGTGGGCGGCGGGGTCACGGGCTGCGCGCCGGCGCCAGCCGCGCGCTCACGCTCGCGCGCCTGGCGCCGCGACAGTGGCGGCTGCGCGTCGGACGGACTCATGCAACGCTCCGATACAGGTGATGCTTGGTGATGTACTGGACGACACCGTCGGGGACCAGGTACCACACGGGGTTCCCCTGTCGGACCCGGTCGCGGCAGTCGGTCGAGGATATGGCCAGGGCCGGGACTTCGAGCAGGCTCACGTCGCGTTCGGGCAGTCCGCTGATGCTGAGGTCGTGCCCGGGGCGGGTCACGGCGACGAAGTGCGCGAGGTCCCAGAGCCCATCATGGTCTTTCCAGTCGAGGATCTGCTGGACGGCGTCTGCGCCGGAGATGAAGACGAGCTGCGCGTCGGGGCGCTGGTCGTGCAGGTCGCGGAGCGTGTCGACCGTGTACGTCGGGCCCGGACGGTCGATGTCCACGCGGCTGACGGTGAACATCGGGTTCGACGCGGTCGCGATGACCGTCATCAGGTAGCGGTGCTCGGCGTCCGTGACGCCCGACTTCATGTAGGGCTGCCCGGTCGGCACGAAGACGACCTCGTCGAGGTCGAACGACTTCGCGACCTCGGACGCGGCGACGAGGTGGCCGTGGTGGATGGGGTCGAACGTGCCACCCATCACGCCGATACGGGGCCGCCCCGAGCTCTCGAGCATCGAGCGGCGCGTCAGATCTTGGTGTGGCCGAACTCGTCCACACCGGTCTCGTGCGTGCGGGTGGCTTCGAACTTGTTCGAGTGACGGTAGGCGACGTCGCGGAACGACCAGGTGACGAACCCGAGGAAGATGAAGAACGCGGCGGCCACGACCGGGAAGATGAACGCGGGGACCGACGAGGCGTGCTCGGCGGCTTCTGCGATGAGGGTCATGGTTCGTGGCTCCGATCGGTCGGGGAAGACTGCGGACCAGTCTAGCCGCGGATCTGTCCCTGTCCGCGCACGACCCACTTCGTGCTGGTGAGTTCCGGCAGGCCCATCGGACCCCGCGCGTGCAGCTTCTGCGTGGAGATGCCGACCTCGGCCCCGAAGCCGAACTCGCCGCCGTCGGTGAAACGCGTCGAGGCGTTCACCATGACCACGGCGGAGTCGACCGCGGCGAGGAACCGCTCGGCGGTGTCGACGTCGTTCGTCACGATGGACTCGGTGTGGTGCGTCGACCACCGCGCGATGTGCGCCATCGCGGCGTCGACGTCGGGCACGACGCGGATGGACAGGTCGAGGTCCATCGACTCGGTCGCCCAGTCCGCCTCGGTCGCCCGGAGCACGCCCGGCACGATCCGCCGGGTCTCGTCGTCGCCGCGGAGCGTCACGCCGGCGGCCCGGAGGCGGTCGGCGAGGGTCGGCAGCAGGCGTTCGGCCGCGGCTCCGTGCACGAGGAGCGTCTCGAGGGCGTTGCACACGCTCGGCCGCTGCACCTTGCTGTTGAGGACGATGTCGACGGCGCGGTCGAGCGGGGCGGACTCGTCGAGGAACACGTGCACGACGCCGGCACCCGTCTCGATGACCGGCACCTGGGACTCCGTGACGACGGTCTGGATGAGCGACGCGCTCCCCCGCGGGATGAGGACGTCGACCAGGCCGCGGGCACGCATCAGCTCGGTTGCGCCCTGGCGGCCGAACTCGTCGATGGTCTGCACGAGCGCACGCGGCAGCCCGACCGACGCCACCGCGTCCTGGATGCGGGCGACGAGCACGGCGTTGGTCCGCTGGGCTGCCGACCCACCGCGGAGCACGACGGCGTTGCCGCTCTTGAGCGCGAGGCTCGCGATGTCGACGGTGACGTTCGGCCGTGCCTCGTAGATCGCGCCGACGACACCGAACGGCACGCGGACCTGGGAGAGCTGGAGGCCGTTCGGCAGCACCGACCCCCGCACGGACTGCCCGACGGGGTCCGTGAGCCCCACGACGTGCTCCACCGCGGACGCGAGGGACTCGATGCGGACCGGGTCGAGCCGGAGGCGGTCGAGCAGCCCGCCGGACAGACCCGACTCCTCGCCGGCGACGAGGTCACCGTGGTTCGCCGCGACGATCTCGTCACTCGCGGCACGGACGCCCGCGGCGATCGCCAGGAGCGCCGCGTCCTTGACCGCGGTCGTCGCGGTCGCCAGGGATGCTGCAGCGGCGCGGGATGCCTCGAGCGTGTCCGTGAGGGTCGGTGCGGGTGCGGTCAGCGACATGGATCGATTGTAGGTGCGCGCCCTCCCTGGTGACGGCTGACCACGACCGACCGGACACGGCCGGCCCGGGCGGTGACGGGCACGGACCTGGCCGGCCCGGGATGTGACGGGGGCGAGCCGACGGACCAGGGCGAGCCGAGCCTCCAGGCCGTCGGACGCAGCCGTCTCAGGACCGCGGCGCGGCGTGGAACCAGGTGCCGACGTGCTCGCCGGCCAGCGCCTGCGCGACCAGCGCGGTGTCGGTGACCAGCACGCTCGTCCCGGCCTCGGCGGCGAGCCGGGCCGCGGCGACCTTCGTGCCGGCTCCCCCGGTGCCGACCCCGGCCGCGCCGACCGAACCGAAGGTCACTCCGGCGAGCTCGTCCCCGAAGGCGACCTCGTCGATCCGTTCCGCACCGGGTTGTTCCGGCGGCCGGGTGTAGAGCGCCTCGATGTCGGAGAGCAGCACGAGTGCGTCCGCGCCGAGGAGTCGCGCGACGAGTGCGGCGAGCCGGTCGTTGTCACCGAACCGGATCTCGTGGGTGGCGACGGTGTCGTTCTCGTTGACGATCGGCAGCACGCGGAGGGCCAGCAGCCGGTCGATCGCCCGCTGCGCGTTGACCCGGTGCGTCGGGTTCTGCAGGTCGCCCGCGGTGAGGAGGATCTGTGCGGCGACGACGCCGTGCCGGTCGAGCTGCTGCTGGTACCGGAACATGAGGACGTTCTGCCCGGTGGCGGCGGCCGCCTGCTGGGTGGCGAGGTCGTCCGGACGCCCCTCGATGCCGAGGAACGGGAAGCCCGTCGCGATGGCCCCCGACGACACCAGCACCACCTCGGTGCCCCGCGCGTGCGCGCCGACGAGGGCGTCGACCAGGGACCCGATCTGCCCGGTGTTCGGGCCGCTGACCGACGAGGACCCGACCTTCACGACGAGCCGCCTGGCCCGCGGGATGTCCGCGCGCGAAGCGACGGGTCCGAGGTCGGGGCGGTCGGTCGTGTCGGTCATCTGCTGCTCAGTCCCTGCTGTCGTCGGTGGTGCCGCCGTCGCCGTCCTCGTCGGCCCACAGCCCGGACCGGCGCTCGGCTTCGAGTTCGGCGCGCGCGGCGGCCTTGGCGTCCATGCGCTCGAAGTACTCCTCGCGGCGCTGGTTGCGGGTCGGGCGCATGTTCATGTCGACGCGGGCGTCCGTGCCGCGGGCACTCGTGATGAGCTCCGCGGTCGAGGTGAGCGTCGGCTCCCAGTCGAAGACCATGCCGCCCTCGCCACCGATGACGACGGTGGACCCGGCGACGGCGCCGGCCTTGAACAAGCCGTCCTCGACCCCGAGCTTGGCGAGCCGGTCGGCCAGGTAGCCGATCGCCTCCTCGTTCTCGAAGTCGGTCTGCTGGACCCAGCGCTCGGGCTTCGACCCGCGGACGCGGTAGAAGCGGTGCTCCTCGCCGCCCTCGGCCCGCACGGTGAACCCGCCCTTGGCGTCGACGGCCTTCGGGCGGATGACGATGCGCTCCTGGACCGGCTCGGCGGCGGCCGTGGCCCTGGCCTGCTCGACGATGTCGGCGAGCGCGAAGGTCAGCTCGCGGAGGCCCGCGTGGGAGGCGGTGGAGATCGGGAACACGCGGTAGCCGCGGGCCTCGAGCTCGGGCGTCACGAACGCGGCGAGCTCGGCGGCGTCCGGGACGTCGATCTTGTTGAGCGCGATGAGCTGCGGGCGCTCGGCGAGCGGGATCTGCCCCTCCGGCACCGGGTAGCGCTCGAGTTCGCGGAGCAGGACGTCGAGGTCGCTCACCGGGTCACGGCCGGGGTCGAGCGTCGCGCAGTCGATGACGTGCAGCAGCACCTCGCAGCGCTCCACGTGGCGGAGGAACTCGAGACCGAGGCCCTTGCCCTCGGACGCACCCTCGATCAGTCCGGGGACGTCGGCCACGGTGAAGCGGACCTCGCCGGACTCGACGACGCCGAGGTTCGGGGTGAGGGTGGTGAACGGGTAGTCGGCGATCTTCGGCTTGGCGGCGGACACCGCGGCGATGAGCGAGGACTTGCCGGCGCTCGGGTAGCCGACCAGGGCGACGTCGGCGATCGTCTTGAGCTCGAGGCGGACGTCACCGGACTCCCCCTCGGTGCCGAGGAGCGCGAACCCGGGGGCCTTGCGCTTGGTCGTGGCGAGGGCCGCGTTGCCGAGACCGCCCTGGCCGCCCTGCGCCACGACGACGCGCATGCCGGGCTCGGTCATGTCGGCGATCAGGTCGCCGTCCTCGGCGAAGACGACGGTGCCGACCGGCACGGGGAGCTCGAGGACCTCGCCCGAGACACCGCTGCGCATGTCGCCCATCCCGGGCTGGCCGTTGCGGCTCGAGCGGTGCGGGGACCGGTGGTAACCGAGCAGCGTCGTGACCTGCGGGTCGGCGACGAGCACGATGTCGCCACCGTCGCCACCGTTGCCGCCGTCCGGGCCGGCGAGCGGCTTGAACTTCTCACGGCGGACGGACACGCAGCCGTTGCCGCCGTTCCCTGCCCGCAGGTGCAGGATCACGTCGTCGACGAACGTCGCCATGGGGTGTTCACACTTTCGTAGAAATGGGAAGGAGGGGCAGGCACGCGGCCTGCCCCTCCTCCTGAGACTTGCGTCGTCGGTTGCGCCTGGTGCTAGGCGTTGACGATGTTGATGACCTTGCGGCCACCCTTGGTGCCGAACTCGACCGAGCCGGCGGCCAGGGCGAACAGCGTGTCGTCGCCACCGCGGCCGACGTTGGCGCCCGGGTGGAAGTGCGTGCCGCGCTGGCGGACGATGATCTCGCCGGCGTTGACGACCTCGCCACCGAAGCGCTTCACGCCGAGGCGCTGTGCGTTCGAGTCGCGACCGTTGCGAGTGGAACTCGCACCCTTCTTGTGTGCCATGAGATGACTCCCTTACGCGATCTTGGTGATCTTGACGCGGGTCAGCTCAGCGCGGAAACCCTGGCGCTTCTTGTACCCGGTCTTGTTCTTGAACTTCTGGATGATGACCTTCTTGCCGCGGAGGTCCTCGAGCACCTCGGCGGTGACGGTCACCTTGGCCAGGTCGGTCGCGGCGGAGGTGATGGAGTCACCGTCCACGAGGAGCACGGGCGCGAGCTCGATGTTGCCCTGGTCATCGGCCTTTGCACGATCGATGGTGATGATCGTGCCGACCTCGACCTTCTCCTGACGGCCGCCGGCGCGCACTACTGCGTAAACCACGTGGAAATCCTTACGTAACTCTGCTTGAGGGAAGTCTCGGGTGCCCAGGCACGATCATGACGGTCGGAACCGATGACCAGCCACAGGCGGAACGGCCAGCTGACCGAACGGCACAGTGACACCAGGGATCGAGAATACTCGATGCCCAGGGGTCCGGTCAAACGCACGACACACGTAGTCTGTCGGAGTGACCGTGTTGATCGACCCGCCGACGTGGCCCGCACACGAGACCGTGTGGTCGCACCTCGTCAGTGACACATCGTACGCGGAGCTCCACGCGTTCGCCGCGCGTGCCGACATCCCGCCGCGGGCGTTCGACCACGACCACTACGACGTCCCGCTCGCGCGCTACGAGGAGCTCGTGGCGCTCGGAGCGCTCCCCGTCACGGGTCGCGAGCTCGTGCTGCGGCTGATCCGGAGCGGGCTGCGGGTGGCGCAGCGCGACAAGCGCGCGGGCTGAGCGCAACGGTCGGACCGCCGGACCGTCGCCGGGCGAGTCCTCGCGCCGAGCGACGCTCCACGCGCTCGGCGGCGCGTGGAGTGTCGGTGAGCGCGAGAGTACGCAGGCCCGGGCCTGACGCGGGTCCGGCGGGGCTCAGCGCCCGGGCGGCGGCCCCCACGGGTTCGACGGGGGCTGCTGCGGCTGGCCGTACTGCTGTGGCGGCGGCGCGAACGACGACCGCGGCTGCCCCGGCTGCGGCTGACCCGGCTGCTGCGGCTGGCCCGGCTGCGGCTGGCCCGGCTGCTGCTGCTGTGGCGCGAGGGACGCCACCGTCGCCGGCGGGACGGCGTCAGCGGGCCGGACGGACCCGGGCAGCCCGGCTGCACGGCGGCCGGTCCCGGCGCGGGGACGGCCGAGCCAGAGCCACGTGACGGTCGCCGTGGCGAGGAGCATGGCGGTCAGCGGAACGCCGCGCTGCAGCGGCGTGGTGACGACGTCGACGACGAGTCGGCCGGGTCCGGCGTCGACCGCCGCGTACGCGCCCGTGAAGACACCGACGAGGGCGAGGACGACCGTCCCCGCTGCCCCGGCGAGCACGGCCCGGAGGAGCACCACCGGCAGCGGGCTCCGGCGCGTGACCGGGGTCAGGAACGCCAGGGCGAGGAACGCCCCCGCGTAGAACGGGAACGGACTCACGAACACCGCGGTCGCGAAGCTCAGCAGCACGGTCTGGCCGCCGTACGACGCGAAGGGGCTGACCGACACGCTCGTGCCGATCATGCCGACGAGTCCGGACACGGCCTGGATCGCGACGAGCCCGATCACCGCGATCGCGGCCCCGACGACCGCGGCCGCCGAGGCCCCCGGGGCGAACGCCCGCGTCGGGTCCCCCGCCCGCCGCGGAGGCCGCGGCGGGGCGAAGGGAGCGGAACCGTACTGCGGCGGCTGCTGTGGCTGCTGCTGCCACCCGGCACCGTAGTACCCCCGGTCGTGCTGCGGGCGCTGCTCGGGGTTCGTCACCGTCAGCTCCCCAGGATCACGGTGCCGTCGTCGGTCGTTCCCTGCTCGGTGGTCGCCGGGGCGCTGATGCTGCCCGACGAGACCCGACGGGACCGGCTGCGGCCCTGACCCGGCTGCTTCGGCTCTGGGAGCGCCTGCAGCACCGAGTCGAGGAGCGAGTCGGCGTCGGGAGCCTTGCGCGGCTCGCGCTTCGTCACCGCGACGGGGATGTCGAGGATCGCCACGGTGGTGTCCGCCGGGGTGACGGGTGCCGACGACGACACGCGGCGGCGGGCCGGCGCGCTCTCCTTCGGCGACTCCACCGGAGCCGGTTCGACGGACGCGGACGTCGCCGCAGCAGCAGGAGCGGACGCAGCGGGTGCGTCGGCGGACGCGGCCGGCACGGTCAGCACGCCGTCGGTCGATGTCGGCGCGGACTGCTCCGAGCTCGCCCGACCGCCGCGACGACGGCGACGCTTCGAGCCGCCGGAGGACTCCCCCTCGCCGGACTCACCGGCGGGCGCCGAGGTCGGCGTCGCCGGGGACCCGGTCGAGGCCGCCGCCGGGAACCCGGCCGACGCCGGAGCGGATGCCGGAGAGGCGGACGACGCAGCACCCGTCGCCGCGGCTTCCTCGTGCGCGAGCGTCGAGGCGGCGATGCGCGACAGGGCGTTCTTCACGTCGTCGGTGATCTGGTGCGCCTGGGACGACTTCTGTTCCTGCGAGCCGGAGCCGGAGCCGTTCCCGCCACCGTTCGCACCGGTGCCCGACCCACCACGGGCCTTCCGGCGGCCCTTCGTGGGCCCGGGGTCCGCGTTGTTGTCGTTCACCTTGGCGTTGACCTCGTCGAGGGACTCGCGGAGCCCGACGCCGATCTTCTTGCGGGTCATCTGCACGAGGCCGAGCGAGGTGACCTCGGCGACCTGGTGCTTCGTCCGGTCGCGGCTGAGGCACTCCATCAGGCGACGGAGGACGAGGTCGCGGTTCGACTCGAGCACCATGTCGATGAAGTCGACGACGATGATCCCGCCGATGTCCCGCAGGCGGAGCTGGCGGACGATCTCCTCGGCGGCCTCGAGGTTGTTCTTCGTGACGGTCTCCTCGAGGTTGCCGCCGGAGCCGACGAACTTCCCCGTGTTGACGTCGACGACCGTCATGGCCTCGGTGCGGTCGATGACGAGCGAGCCTCCGGAGGGCAGCCAGACCTTGCGGTCGAGCGCCTTCTCGATCTGCTCGTTGAGGCGGTACTCCTCGAAGGAGTCCGGGCCGTCGTAGATCTCGACACGGTCCTTCAGGTCCGGCGCGACGGCGTCGAGGTACTCCTCGATCGTGCCGCGGGCGGCGTCGCCGTCGATGACCAGCTTCGTGAAGTCCTCGTTGAAGACGTCACGGACGATCTTCACGAGCAGGTCGGGCTCCGAGTGGAGCATGACGGGGGCGGTGCCGTGCTCGACCTTCTTCTGGATGGCCTCCCACTGCGCGGTGAGGCGCTGCACGTCGCGCGTCAGCTGCTCCTCCGTGGCGCCCTCGGCCGCGGTGCGGACGATCACGCCGGCGTGCTCCGGGAGCACCTCCTTGAGGATCTTCTTCAGGCGCGCACGCTCGGTGTCCGGCAGCTTGCGGGAGATGCCGTTCATCGAGCCGTTCGGCACGTAGACCAGGTAGCGGCCCGGCAGCGAGACCTGGCTGGTCAGGCGAGCGCCCTTGTGGCCGACGGGGTCCTTCGTGACCTGAACGAGGACCTTGTCGCCCGGCTTGAGCGCGGCCTCGATGCGACGGCCGTGGTTGCCGGTCTCGACGGAGTTCCAGTCGACCTCACCGGCGTAGAGCACGGCGTTCCGGCCGCGGCCGATGTCGACGAAGGCCGCCTCCATCGAGGGGAGCACGTTCTGGACCTTGCCGAGGTACACGTTGCCGATGAGCGACACGTTGTGCGACTTCGTCACGTAGTGCTCGGCGAGCACGTTGTCCTCGATGACGCCGATCTCGATCTTCTGCGCGCTCGAGCGGACGATCATCTGCCGGTCGACGCTCTCGCGGCGCGCGAGGAACTCGTCCTCGGTGACGACCTGGCGGCGGCGGCCGGCGTCGCGACCGTCACGGCGGCGCTGCTTCTTCGCCTCGAGCCGGGTCGAGCCCTTCACCTTCTGCGGCTCGGTGATGCACTCGACCTCGCGGCGGCGCGGCTCCTGGTGGTCACGCGGCTCGCGCGGCTCACGGTCGGCGCTGCTGCCGCGGCGACGGGTGCGACGGCGGCTGCCGCCCTGCTCGTCGCGGTCGTCCTCGTCGTCCCAGCGGTCGTCGCGCTCGGACCGCTCAGCGCGCTCGGACCGGTCAGACCGCTCGGAGCGCGCGGACCGGGCCGGCAGCTCCGGCAGGACCGGGGCGTGGAAGATCAGGCTGAGCGTCGACGTGGCCTTCGGCACGACGGGCTCGGTGGGCGCCTCGGTCGCGGGCTGGGCCGGCTGCTCCGCCGCGCGTGCGACGGGCTCGTCCGGCTGCTCGGCGACCGGCTCGGATGCGTCGTCCGCCTCCGAGTCCGCCACCGCTGCCACCTCGGCCTCGGTCGCGACGACGGGCAGGGCACCCGTCACGGTGCTGACGTCGTGCGCCGCCGGCGCCCCGGTCGTGACGGCGACCTCGACCGAGACGGCCGTGGTCACGTCGGTCGCACCGTCGGCTGCGTCCGGACGGGAGGCGCCGCTCGCCTCCGTCACGGGCGTCGCCGACGCCGCGGTGTCCGTCGCGGAACCGGCGCCGGTCTGGTCGACCGGTGTCGCGTCGGGCGAGGCGACCGTCTCGACCGCGTCGGTCGACGGTGCGCCGCCGCCACGGGCCTCCAGGCTGCCGGCGGACCGGGCGCGACGGCCGCCGAAGAGGCGCCCCCGTCGCTTCGGTGCGGTGTCGTCGTTGTTCGGGTTCGTGTTCTCGTTCTGCTCCACCATGGACTGGTGCACTCCTCGGCCCCGCCCGCACCCCTGGGGGGCGGCGGGAATTCTGTCGTTGTGGCGGACGGCGACCACGCCGCCCGCTCTCGCTGGTTTCGTGACCGTCCGGCGTCGACATCTTCATGTGGTCCGCGCACGTTCCGTGCGGAGCACCCGGCTCCGCTCGGCTCGGCGTCGGAGTGACGCGTCGTCCGGTCACGGCGCGCTCTCACCGCGCCTGATCGTCCGGGCATGCGCCCGGAAAGCTCTCGTCGTCGCGCGGATCGGCCGCGTGACTGCTCCATCATCGCACGCGAGGCCGAGGAAGGCGCAGACCGTCATGTCATGATGTCGGCGTGACCACGACAGCACCCACCACCCGTCGTCCCGTCGCGATCGCGATCCTGCTGCTCGTCACCGGGGCCGTGGGGCTCTACGCCGCGTTCCGACTGGTGCTCGACGAGTTCGCGAAGTACGAGAACCCGAAGGCGGTGCTCTCCTGCGACGTCAGCCCGTTCGTGAACTGCTCGAACGTGATGGCCAGCGCCCAGGGGCACCTGTTCGGCTTCCCGAACCCGCTGCTCGGCCTGATGGGCTTCGTCGCACCGATCGCCGTCGGTGTCGCACTCCTCGCGGGCATCCGCGGCGCGAAGTGGTTCTGGCTGGCCTTCAACGCCGGACTCTTCCTGGCGTGGGTCTTCGTGACGTGGCTGTTCACGCAGACCGTCTGGTTCATCGGCTACCTCTGCCCGTGGTGCATGCTCGTCTGGTCCATGACGATCCCGTTGTTCTGGGTCTTCACGATCTGGAACATGTCCCGCGGCACCTTCGGTCCCCGCGCCGAGCGGCTCGGTCGCACGCTGCTGCCCTTCTGCTGGGCGATCCCACTGGCGAACTACCTGTTCATCGCCGTGGTGATCCTCATCGAGTTCCCGACGGTGCTGTCCACGCTCTGACGCCGCTGCGTGCCGAGACTCGGTGACACGTCACCGTATTCCTGGACTCTTCCCAGCCAGGGCGACCCTGCCGGGTCCGGGCAGCCGTTACGCTCGGTGTCGATGAGCGACAACGAGAGCAAGAAGGCTCGCCGGAACGCGGCCCGCGAGCGCGCCGCCGCCCAGCGCGCGAAGGACAAGGCCCGCAGGCGCCGCAACAAGACGCTGACGATCAGCGGCATCATCGTCGGTGCCCTCGCCGTCGTCGCCGTCGTCGTGCTGGTCATCGCCAACTCGGTGCAGCCCGCCGGCCCCGGGCCGAAGAACATGGCGAGCGACGGCATCGTGCTGCACGGGCAGAACGGCAAGATCGTGCCGGTGACCACGAAGGGCATCCCCGACGGCGGGAAGCCCACGGCCACGAAGCAGGACGACTCGGTCGCGAACATCACCGTGTACGAGGACTACATGTGCCCGATCTGCAACCAGTTCGAGACCGGCAACATGGCGCAGATCAAGAAGTGGGTCGAGAACGGCTCCGCCACGCTCGAGGTCCACCCCTTCAACCTGCTCGACCGTTCGTCGCTCGGCTCCAAGTACTCGACCCGTTCGGCCGCCGCGGCCGCCTGCGTGGCGAACTACGACCCCGACGCGTTCCTCGACTACAACTCCGCGCTGTACGAGAACCAGCCGTCCGAGGGCACGCGAGGGCTGACCAACGACAAGCTCGCGTCCATCGCGAAGAGCGTCGGCGCCACGAACGACAACGTCGCGTCCTGCATCACCGACCAGAAGTTCGCCGGGTGGGTGGCCGACGCCACGAACCGGGTGCTGACGCAGCCGCTCGCGAACTCGGACATCCCGAAGCTCACCGGTACCCCGACCGTCATCGTGAACGGCAAGCAGTACAACGCCCAGGGCACCAGCGCCTGGAGCGACACCGACGCCTTCGCCGCGTTCGTCGAGCAGAACGGTGGCGCCGTCAAGTAGGCCCACCCCGCAACGACGGAACAGCCCCCGCACGCTCGGCGTGCGGGGGCTGTTCCATTGACGGGCGCGTGCCGCAATGGCCTGGAGGCCCGGTGCCGGTCCGCCGGACGCGCGCCGGGCCTCCAGGCGGTCCCGGCACCGGCTGCACGAGCGAACGCACTCCGCGCCACGTGGTTCCGTGGTGCGGAGTGCGTTCGGTCGTGCGAAGGGCGGCCTGCCAGCGGACAGCAGCCGCCAGCGGCCGCCGCGGCGTCAGCGGCTCAGGCGAACCAGAGCGCGAGCTCGCGCGCGGCGGACTCGGGGCTGTCCGAGCCGTGCACCAGGTTCTGCTGCACCTTCAGGCCCCAGTCCCGGCCGAGGTCGCCACGGATCGTCCCGGGCGCGGCGGAGGTGGGGTCGGTGGTGCCGGCGAGCGACCGGAACCCGGCGATCGCGGCGTTCCCGGCGACGCGCACGGCGACGACCGGACCGGACTGCATGAACTCCACGAGCGGCTCGAAGAACGGCTTGCCCTGGTGCTCCTCGTAGTGGGCGTCGAGCAGGTCCCGCGGGGCGGTCAGCATCTTCAGGTCGACGATCTCGTAGCCCTTGGCCTCGATCCGGCGGAGGATCTCACCGGTCAGCTGGCGGGCGACACCGTCGGGCTTGACGAGGACGAGGGTCTCTTCGAAGTCGGACACGCAGTACTCCCTGTGGTTGGCGAGGGTGGATGTGGTCAGTCCCCGGCAGCGGCGCGGCGGGCGGCGTTCTGGCGGTCGAGCTGTCCGCCCTTGACGACGCAGAACACCCACAACACGAGGAACACCAGGCCCACGACGAACATGAACGGTTCGATGAAGCCGGTGGCGAGGATGGCCGCCTGGAGCAGCCACCCGAACCATACACCGGCCCGTGACCCGGTCAGGCGCGACGCGAGCGCCAGGACGATCATCGCTCCGATGCCGCCGCCGAACGCCCAACCGGGGGCGAGCGTGTGCTTGCCGAAGACGACGAGCATCGGGAAGAAGAACATGATCGCCTCGAGGACCAGGGCGATCGAGGTCAGGCTCTCCTGCGCGCCGCGCTCACGTCGCGCTCGGCGGGTCCTCGGGGTCCGTCCCGGCCTGGAGGCTCGGTTCGCGTCCGTCACTTCGTCTCACCCTCTCGGTGCACCAGGTCCATGACCGCGCCCACCATGACGATGGACCCCGCGACGAGCACCATGGCGTCCTCGGCGTCCGCCTCGTCCGCCAGGTCACGCGCCTCCTGCAGCGCCTGGGCGAGCGACGGCTCGACCACCACGCGCTCGTCGCCGACCTCGTCGACGACGACCCGGGCGAAGGCGTCCGCGTCGAGCGCCCGCTCCCCCGGCGGCTGCGTCACGACGAACGTCGCGACGGTGTCCTTGAGCGCCCGCACGAAGCCGCGGGTGTCCTTGTCGGCGAGGATGCCGACGACCCCGACGACGTGCTCGGAGGGGAACGCGACGGGCAGCGCCTCCGCCAGCGCCTTCGCACCGTGGGGGTTGTGGGCGGCGTCGACCACCACGCGCGGGTCCTGGGCGATGGGCTGCAGTCGGCCGGGGCTCGTGGCTCCCGCGAGGCCCTCGCTCAGGACGTCCTCGTCGAGGGGCTGCGTCCCACGACCGATGAACGACTCGACCGCGGCGATCGCGACCGCGGCGTTGTGGGCCTGGTACGCACCGTGCAGCGGCACGAACAGGTCGTCGTAGCGGCCGGCGACCCCCTGCACGGTGACGAGCTGACCGCCCACCGCCGGCGTGACGTCGACGACCCGGAAGCCGTCCCCCTCGACCGCGAGCGTGGACTCGGTGAGTTCGGCGGCGCGCTCGAGCTCCGCGAGCGCCTCCGGGACCTGCGCACTCGACACGACGGCCGAGGACGGCTTGACGATCCCGGACTTGGTGCGGGCGATCTCGGCGACGGTGTTGCCGAGCTGCTTGGCGTGGTCGATCGCGATCGGGGTGAACACCTGCACCTGGCTCTGCACGACGTTGGTGGAGTCCCACTCGCCGCCCATGCCGACCTCGATCACGGCGACGTCGACCGGCGCCTCGGCGAAGCACGCCAGGGCGAGGACGGTGAGCGCCTCGAAGAACGTCAGCGGGAGCTCGCCCTTCGCGGTGAGCTCGGCGTCGGTCATCTCGAGGATCGGGGTGATGTCGTCCCAGTTCTCCACGAAGCGGTCGGGGGCGATCGGGGCGCCGTCGACGACGATGCGCTCCCGGATCGACACCAGGTGCGGGCTCGTCATGAGCCCGGTCCGCAGCCCGTGGGCGCGGACGATGCTCTCCGTCATCCGGGCCGTCGAGGTCTTGCCGTTCGTCCCCGTGATGTGGATCACCGGGTAGGCCAGGTGCGGGTCGCCGAGGAGCTCGACGGCGCGACGCGTCGCGGTCAGTCGGCGCTCCGGGGCCTGTTCGCCGATGCGGGCGTACAGGGCCGCCTCGACGCGTCGGACCTCGTCGTCGTCCCCGCCGTACGGGACCGCCTCGATCGGGTCGGTGTCGGCGGGCGGTCCGACCGGGATCGCGATGCCGTCGGCGTCGTACCCGTCCGTCGGGCGGTCGTCGTCGTGCTCGTTGCTGTCGCTCATGCGCGTGTCACCTCCACGGACACCGTCGCCGCGTCGCCGACGGCGGTGCCCTCGTCCTTGCCGAACGTCCGCTCCGTCACGTGGACGGTGGTCGCGAGGGTCTCCCCCGCGATGAGTTCCCGGTGGGTGCCGATCGCCGCTGCTGCCGCGCTGTCGGCGCCGAGGGTCAGCACGATGCGGTCGCTGACGTCGAGGTCGGCGTCGCGACGGGCCTGCTGCACGGCGCGGACGACGTCGCGTGCGAGTCCCTCGGCCTCGAGCTCGGGAGTGGTCTCGGTGTCGAGCACCACGAAGCCGCCGTCGTCGAGGAAGGCCACCGCGCGCGCGGCGTCGGCGACGGTGAGGTCGAGCGTGTACTCGCCCTCGACCAGGTCGACGCCACCGACCCTCACGCCGGTCTCCGTCGCCACCCAGTCGCCCTGCTTGGCGGCCGGGATGACCTGCTGCACCTGCTTGCCGATGCGGGGACCGGCGGCGCGGGCGTTCACGGTGAGCTTCCGCTCGATGCCGTACTGGGCGAGGGACTCCTCGGCCTGGGACTCGAGGACGACCCGCTTGACGTTGAGCTCGTCGCGGAGGATGTCCGCGAACGGCTCGACCGACGCGGGGTCCGGTACGACGAGCGTGAGCGTCGCGAGCGGCAGCCGGACGCGCCTGCCCGTCGCCTTGCGGAGTGCGAGGCCCTTCGACGCGACGTCCCGCACGCGGTCCATTGCGCGCACGAGGTCGTCGTCCGCGGGGAACTCTCCCGGCTCGGGCCAGTCGGTCAGGTGCACGCTGCGACCACCGGTCAGGCCCTTCCAGATCTCCTCGGACACCAGGGGCGCGAGCGGCGCGGCCACCCGGGCGAGCGTCTCGAGCACGGTGTACAGCGTGTCGAACGCGGCCCGTGCTGCGTCGCTCGACGCGGCGCCGAGCCAGAACTTGTCCCGCGATCGGCGGACGTACCAGTTCGTGAGCACGTCGGCGAAGTCGCGGATGGCCTGCGCGGCGAGCGGGGTGTCGAGCGCGTCGAGGTGCGCGGTCACGTCGGTGACGAGCACACGGGTCTTCGCGAGGAGGTAGCGGTCGAGGACGTCCGTGCTCGTGGTGCTGCGCGACGCCTGGTACCCCTCGTCGCCCGACGCGTTCGCGTACAGGGTGAAGAAGTAGTACGTCGACCAGAACGGCAGCAGGAACTCGCGGACGCCCTGCCGGATCCCCTCTTCCGTGACCACGAGGTTGCCGCCGCGGATCACCGACGAGGACATCAGGAACCAGCGCATCGCGTCGGCGCCGTCGCGGTCGAACACCTCGGACACGTCCGGGTAGTTCCGCAGGCTCTTGGACATCTTCTGGCCGTCGGAGCCGAGCACGATGCCGTGGCTGACGACGTTGGTGAACGCCGGCCGGTCGAACAGCGCCGTCGACAGCGCGTGCATGACGTAGAACCAGCCGCGGGTCTGCCCGATGTACTCGACGATGAAGTCGGCCGGGTTGTGGGTGTCGAACCACTCGCGGTTCTCGAAGGGGTAGTGCACCTGCGCGTACGGCATCGACCCGGAGTCGAACCACACGTCGAACACGTCGGTGATGCGGCGCATCGTCGACTGCCCCGTGGGGTCGTCGGGGTTCGGGCGGGTCAGCTCGTCGATGAACGGGCGGTGCAGGTCGACCTCGCCCTCGGCGCCCCGGGGCAGGCGACCGAAGTCGCGCTCGAGCTCCTCGAGCGAGCCGTACACGTCCTGTCGCGGGTGCTCGGGGTCGTCGGAGACCCAGACCGGGATCGGCGTGCCGAAGTAGCGGTTGCGGGACACCGACCAGTCGATCGCGTTCCCGACCCACTTGCCGAACTGTCCGTCCTTGACGTTGTCCGGCACCCAGTTGATGTCCTGGTTGAGCTCGCCCATGCGGTCGCGGAACTCGGTGACACGGACGAACCAGCTCGACACCGCCTTGTAGATCAGGGGCTTGCGGCAGCGCCAGCAGTGCGGGTAGCTGTGCTCGTAGGACGCCTGGCGCAGCAGACGCCCGGCGTCACGGACGGCCTTGGTGAGCGGCTTGTTCGCGTCCGACCACAGCATCCCCGCGACCTCGCCGAAGCGGGAGGTGAAGACGCCGCCCTCGTCGAGGGAGAGCACGACGGGGATGCCGGCGGCCTCGCACACCTGCTGGTCGTCGGCGCCGTAGGCCGGGGCCTGGTGCACGATGCCGGTGCCCTCACCGGTCTCGACGTACTCGGCGACGAGGATGCGCCACGCGTTCTCGTAGCCCTCCTGGTCGGCGAGGAAGTCGAACAGGCGCTCGTACGCGACGCCGTCGAGCTCGCTGCCCTGGAGTTCACGGCTGACGGCTGCGACAGCGGCCTCGGCGGACTCGTAGCCGAGCTCCTTCGCGTGCGCACCCACGGTGTCGGACGCGAGGAGGTACGAGACGGAACCGGCGTCGGCGCCGTCAGCCGAGCCTCCCGGCCCTGCGGGGACGACCGCGTAGGCGATGTCGGGACCGACGGCGAGCGCCGCGTTCGTCGGCAGCGTCCACGGGGTCGTCGTCCATGCGAGCGCCCGCACCCCGTCCAGGCCGAGCTCGGTCGCGCGGTCGCCGTGCAGCGGGAAGGACACCGTCACCGACTGGTCCTGGCGCATCTGGTAGACGTCGTCGTCCATCCGCAGCTCGTGGTTGGACAGCGGGGTCTGGTCGTTCCAGCAGTACGGCAGGACGCGGAAGCCCTCGTACGCCAGGCCCTTGTCCCAGAGCTGCTTCCACGCCCAGAGGACGCTCTCCATGTAGGTGACGTCGAGGGTCTTGTAGTCGTCGTCGAAGTCGACCCAGCGGGCCTGTCGCGTGACGTACTGCTGCCACTCGTCGGTGTACTGCAGCACGGACTTCTTCGCGGCGGCGTTGAAGACGTCGATGCCCATCGCGTCGATCTCGTGCTTCTCGGTGATGCCGAGCTGGCGCATCGCCTCGAGCTCGGCGGGGAGGCCGTGCGTGTCCCACCCGAAGCGGCGGTGCACCTGCTTGCCGCGCATGGTCTGGTAGCGCGGGAAGACGTCCTTGGCGTACCCGGTCAGCAGGTGCCCGTAGTGCGGCAGGCCGTTCGCGAACGGCGGGCCGTCGTAGAAGACCCACTCGTCGCACCCGTCGCGCTGGTCGATCGACGCGCGGAAGGTGTCGTCGCCCTTCCAGAAGGCGAGGATGCCCTGCTCGACGGCGGGGAAGCTCGGGGACGGCGAGACGCCGGCAGCGGCGTCGTCATCGCGGTTCAGTGGGTATCGCACCGGTTGCTCCTGTGGGTTCGGTTCGTCTCCACGAGGACGGAGCACGGCTCCGCGGTACCACCTCGCTTGCCGTGCGAGATCCGCACGGCCGCTCGTCGTCGGGGATGGTGACGGTCCCGAACCCGCCCGGTTCTAGTGACGACCCGCTCGGCGAGCGTGCCGCGTTCTTCCGGAAGCTCCCCGGTGATGGCCGGATCGACGCTCTTGCTGCCCGAGTTTACCCGAGCGGAGCATGCTGGAGTGATGCCCTCCTCAGAATCACAGGACCGCCCCGAGTCGTTGCTCACCGTCGTCATCGCGTTCGGGGCGAACCTGCTCGTCGCGATCGCGAAGACGGTCGCCTCGCTGCTGTCCGGGTCGGCGTCGATGGTGGCCGAGGCCGCGCACTCGTGGGCGGACACCGGCAACGAGGTCTTCCTGCTCGTCGCCGAACGGCGCGGCGGCCGGAAGCGGGACACGGCCCACCCGCTCGGGTACGGCCGCGAGACCTACATCTGGTCGATGTTCGCCGCGTTCGGGCTCTTCACCGCCGGCGCCATCGTGTCCATCTACCACGGCATCTCGGAGCTCGGGGAGACCGGTCCCGCCGAGGACGTCCTGCTCAACTACGTCGTGCTCGCGGTGTCGTTCTGCCTGGAGGGCACGAGCTTCCTGCAGGCGTACCGGCAGGCGCACGGGGCGGCGACGAAGCGGAAGGTCCCGGTGCTCCGGCACGTGCTGCAGTCGTCGAACCCGACGCTCCGCGCGGTGTTCGCCGAGGACGCGGCGGCCCTCGTCGGCCTGGTCGTGGCGTTCCTCGGCGTGCTCCTGCACCAGATCACCGGCCTGGCGGTCTTCGACGCCGTCGGCTCCATCCTCATCGGGGTGCTGCTCGGGGTCGTGGCGATCGTCCTCATCGACCGCAACCGGCGCTTCCTGCTCGGGGAGAGCACGTCACCGGAGCTCGAGGACGCCGTGCTGGTCGAGCTGCTGAAACGCGAGCAGATCGAACGGGTGACGTACCTGCACCTGGAGTTCGTCGGGCCGTCGCGGGTGTACCTCGTCGCGGCGATCGACCTGGTCGGCAACGAGGACGAGTCGCACGTGGCCGTCCGGCTGCGGGAGGTCGAGCGGTCCCTGGAGGACAGCCAGTACATCGAGGAGGCCGTCCTCACCCTGAGCCTGCCGGACGATGCGTCCCTGCACCCGACCGACACCGACGTGCCGGAGGTGGTCCGGGACGGCACCGTGGAGGACGTGGCGTCGGGCGGGGCCGGGGCCCTCCGAGCCGACTGAGACGGGCGAGCGCGTGGGGTGTCGCTCAGCGCGGAGCGGCGCCGCCTGACACCGGAGATCCGCCTGACCCCGGAGATCCGCCTGACCCCGGAGACCCACCCGACCCGCCCGGCGCGCCCGTGTCCAACCCGGCCGCCACCGGCCCGAGCGCTGCGGCCACGTACTCCACGAGCGGTCGCCGTCCGACGCCCTCCGCCACCCAGACCCCGAACGCCGCAGCAGCCGCCCCGAGCATCGCGCCCGCGACCGTCTGCGGCCACAGCGCCCGCGCGTCGGAGTCGGTACGGCGTGCCACGAACGCGGCGACGGCGCCGTGCTGCGCCAGCACCCGGGCGGCCACGCTCGAGACGAGCTCCGCCCCGATGCCCATCACCTCGGCCTGCGCGACCGCCCACGGCACCCGCTCTGGGTCGTGCGCGCGGGCGGCGGCGAGGAGCGCGTGCTCGACGGCCCGGACCGCCGACCCCTCGGGCGCGGCGGCCAGCAGCGCGGGCAGCGCCCCGACGGCGGCGTCGAGCTCGAGCCACATCACGTCGGACTTCGCCGGGAAGTAGTTGAAGAACGTCGCGCGGCTCACCCCCGCGCGGGCGGCGATCTGGTCCACGGTGGTGCGGCCGTACCCCTGCTCCAGGAACAGCTCGGCGGCGGCGTCCGCGAGCACCTCGGCGCTCGAGCGTCGGGGCCGTCCCCCGCGGCGGATGGGTGCGTCCATGCACCCCATTGAACCGCTAGACTCGACCAGCCATGATCTTGGACCGAGTACAGAAACGCCGCGCCTGTGTCGCGGGCAGCATCGCCGGCGCGACGGCGCTCCTCGTCACCCTCGCGGCGTGCACCGGCAGCGGCCCGAGTTCCGCGTCGAGCACCCCGCAGTCCGGCGGCACGCTCACCTATGCCTCCGGGGACGCCGAGCCGACCTGCCTCGACCCGCACGTCGGCGGCAACTACCCGCAGGCACTCCTCGCGAGCCAGTACATCGAGGAACTCGTCGGGCTCCACGACGGCAAGCCGACGCCGTCCCTGGCGACGAAGTGGGCCACGAGCGACGACGGCAAGACGCTCACGTTCACACTCCGTGACGGCGTGCACTTCACCGACGGCACCCCGTTCGACGCCGCCGCCGTGGTCCGCAACATCGAGCACGTGCAGGACCCGGCCACGGCGTCGAGCACGGGATACCTCGCCCTGCAGTCCATCGAGAAGGCCACCGCGACCGACGACCACACCGTCACGCTGGCACTCAGCCGTCCGGACAGCGCCCTGCTCGAGTCGTTCTCGCAGGCCTGGGTCGGCATGGAGTCCCCGAAGGCGCTCGACCGGCCGCAGCAGACGAACTGCGAGTCGCCCGTGGGCACCGGCCCGTTCCGGATCACCGACTGGAAGCACGGCGACCGCGTCACGCTGACGAAGAACGACGACTACTGGGGTTCGACGAAGCCCCGGCTCGCCGGGCTCGACTGGCGCTTCATCCCCGACTCCACCTCCCGCTACGCGGCGCTGCAGTCCGGCCAGGTCGACGTCATCGACAACGCCCAGCCCGACCAGCTGAAGGCGGCCTCGGTGAAGGGGACGATCCGGGACCTCGACGCTCCCCGACCCGGTGCATCGAACCGGCTCGAGCTGAACTCCGGCCACGGCGTGTTCCAGGACGAGGCCGTGCGGAAGGCGTTCATCGCCGGTGCGCAGGTCGAGCCGGGCATCCGCTCCCTGTTCCTCGGCACGGCGAAGCGCTCGTACTCGGTGCTGTCGAGCGTCGAGCCCCTCGCGTACTCCGACAAGCGCCTGTTCCAGTACGACCCGGCGACGGCGAAGCGGCTCCTGGACGACGCCGGCTGGAAGGTCGGCGCGGGCGGCGTCCGTGAGAAGGACGGCCGGCAGCTGACCGTGACGTTCCCGGTGTCGACCAACCAGTCGGTCCCCGCTGAACGCAGTCTCTTCCAGCAGATCCAGGCGTCCGAAGCCGAGGTGGGCTTCACGGTCAAGCTCGAGGAACTCGACCTGTCGAGCTGGTACGCCGCCCTCGCGAAGAACCAGTACGACGTCGTGAGCGCGCCGTACACGAAGGTCGGCCCCGACGTCCTCCGGATCCTCTACGACTCCGCGAGCATCACCCCGGCACCGTCCGGCTACTTCGCGAACCTCGCCCAGCTCGACGACCCGGCCCTCGACACCCTGCTGCAGCAGGCCGCGCAGACCTCGGACAGCAGCACCCGTGCCGACCTCTACCGGCAGGCGCAGAAGACGATCCTCGAGAGCCGCACGGTGCTCCCCCTGTACGACCAGCAGAACCACTTCCTGTACCGCTCGAGCGTGCACGGCATCGAGACCACCCCGGTCTCGACGCCGTGGTTCGGCACCGCGTGGATCGACCGCTGACGCACGGAGGAGCACCGGACGCCGGACCCGGCCGCCGCGACGGTCCCGTCCCGCTGCGCTGGTCGCACTGGGTCATCCGGCGCGCGCTGGGCGGGGTCCTCGTGCTCTGGGCGGTCGCGACGGTCGTCTTCGTCGCGATCCGGCTCATCCCCGGCGACCCCGCGCTCGCGATCCTCGGCGGCCCCGGCTCGCAGGCCTCCGCGGCCGCGGTCGCCGAGGTCCGCCACGACTACGGCTTCGACCGCCCCCTCGTGGTCCAGTACGCGGTGTTCCTCGGGCGCCTCGCCTCCGGACACCTCGGCGACTCGTACGCGTTCCGCACCCCCGTGACGACGCTGCTCGCGCAGCAGCTCCCGGTCACGCTGACCCTCGCGGTCGCCGGACTCGCCGTCGCCTGGGTGCTCGCCGTCGTCGCCGCGTGGTGGTCGACGCAGCGCGGTCGGTTCGCCGCCGGCCTGACCTCGGCGATCAGCGTCACCGCGAGCGTGACCCCGCACTTCTGGCTCGGCAGCGTCCTCATCGTCGTCTTCGCGAGCTCCCTCGGGTGGTTCCCCGCCGTCAGCGACGGCACCGTGCGCGGCTGGGTCCTGCCCGTCGTGACGGTCGCCGTCCCGGTGGCCGGGTACCTCGCCGAGACGGTCCGCGACGGCGTGGTCGACGCGCAGCGGTCGGCGTTCGCACTCGCCGCGCTCGGCCGCGGGGAGACCCGCGCCGGGCTGTTCGGTCGGCACCTGCTCCGGCACGCCGCGCTGCCCGGGATCGCCCTGTCCGCCTGGGCATTCGGATCGCTCGTGTCCGGCGCGGTCGTCGTCGAGTCGGTGTTCGCGTTGCCGGGCATCGGCCGCGCCCTCGTGACCGCCGTCACCCAGCGGGACATGCCCCTCGTCGTCGGCATCGCCATGGTGTCCGCCGCCGCCTACGTCGTCGTGCTCGCGGTCGCGGACGTCGTCGAGCGGGTCGTGGACCCGCGCGGAGCCACCCGGGACGGAGCCGCACGAGGCAGGACAGCACGAAGCAGGACAGCACGGTGAGGGGCAACACGGGGCGGGACAGCACGGTGCGGGGCAGCACGGTGCGGCTCCGACCGGCCGGGGCCGTCGCCGCCGCGTTCCTCGCGGTGGCCGTGGTCGCCGCCGTGTGGCCGACGGTCCTCGGCGGCGGCGACCCGCTCGCCGTGCACCCGGCCGAGGCGCTCCTGCCCCCGGGCGCCGGGCACCTCCTCGGCACCGACGAGTCCGGACGCGACGTCCTCGCCCGGATCGTCGCCGGCACGCGCGCGAGCCTCGTCGTCGGCGTCGTCGCGACCCTCGTCGGCGGTGGCGTCGGCGTGCTGCTCGGCGTCGCGGCGGGACTCGGCGGCCGGCTCCTCGACGCCGTGATCGGACGCGTCACCGAGGTCGCCTTCGCGCTCCCCCTGCTCCTGGTCGCCCTGGTCGTCATCGCCGTGACCGGACCGGGTCCCGTCCCCGCGACGCTCGCCGTCGGGTTCGCGACCGCCCCCGGGTACGCCCGCATCGTCCGCGGGCTCGTCCGCACGGCGCGGTCGTCCCAGGTCGTCGAGACCGCCGTCCTCGCCGGCCGGTCCCCCGCCCGCATCGTCGTCCGGCACGTGCTCCCCGCGGCGCTCTGGCCGGTCGTGGCCGTCGGCACCCTCGGCATCGGCCAGGCCGTCGTCTGGGCCTCCGCGCTCAGCTACCTCGGCGTGGGGACGCCGCCACCCGCCCCGGAGTGGGGTGCGATGCTCGCCGACGGCCGCACCTACCTCACCACGGCGCCGTGGATGAGCACCTTCCCCGGTCTGGCGATCGTCGTCCTCGCGACCGCCGTCACGGTGCTCGGTCGCGCCGTCCGACGATCAGGAGCCGCCCGATGAGCGTGCTGGCCGTCGACGGGCTGTCCGTCGCGATCGGCGGTACCCCCGTGGTCCACGACGTGTCGCTCCGGGTCGAGGCAGGCGAGTGCGTCGCACTCGTCGGCGCGTCCGGCTCTGGCAAGACGGTCACCATCAGGGCGCTGCTCGGCCTCGCCGCACCCGGCTCCGTCATGCGCGCCGACCGACTCGAGGTGGCCGGCCTCGACACGCGGTCGTTCTCGGACCGGCGGTGGCGCACGGTGCGCGGTTCCCGGGTCGGCTACGTCGGCCAGGAGGCCCTCGGCGCGTTGGACCCGCTGCGCCCAGTCGGCCGCGAGGTCGGCGACGTCCTGCGGCTGCACACCGAGATGACCGCCCGTGAGCGGGCGGACGCGGTGCGCGATGCGCTCGCCGCGGTCGACCTCGATCCCGCGATCGCGGCGGACGGACGGCTCGCCGGGACGCTCTCCGGGGGCATGCGGCAGCGCGCGCTCATCGCCGCCGCGACGATCGGCGCGCCGGCCGTCGTGGTCGCCGACGAGCCGACGACCGCGCTCGACGCCGGCGTCGCCGTCCGGGTGATGGAACAGCTCCGGGCGGCGCAGCAGCGCGGTGCCGGGCTGCTCGTCGTGACGCACGACCTGGGGCTCGTCGCCGGGTGGGCCGACCGGGTGGTCGTGATGGACGGGGGCCGGGTCGTCGAGCAGGGCCCGGTCGCCGACGTCCTCCGCACGCCGAACTCCGACGTGACCCGGGCGCTCGTCGCGGCCGCCGGTCTCGGGATCGACTCGACACCGACCCGCTCCGACGACAGTGCGGCGCACGGACGCGAGACCGTGCTCGCCGCGACGGACCTGCGGAAGACGTACGACGGCGTGGAGGCCGTCGCCGGGATCTCGTTCGCCCTGCGCCGTGGGCAGGTGCTCGGCGTGGTCGGGGCGTCCGGCTCGGGGAAGACCACCCTCGTCCGGATGCTGCTCGGGCTCGCGGAGCCGGACAGCGGCACGGTCACCCTCGACGGGTCCCCGTGGGCACCGCTCCCGGAACGGCACCGACGTGGACGACGAGGACGGATGGCCGCCGTCGTGCAGGACCCCGGGGCGACGTTCGACGAACGGTGGAGCGTCGAGCGGGTGCTCGCGGACGCCATGACCGACGGCGCCGCTCGACGGGCCACCGGGGCGCTCGGGACGCGGGTCGACGCGGCGCTCCGCCAGGTCGACCTCGACCCGGTGCTGCGGGCACGGTCGCCGCTGACGCTCTCCGGCGGGCAGCGACAGCGCCTGGCGATCGCGCGGGCGTTGGCGACCACACCCGACGTGCTCGTGCTCGACGAACCGGTCACGGCGCTCGACGCGACGGTCCAGCACGCGGTCCTGGGCCTCCTCGAGCGACTGCGCGACGAGACCGGTGTGGCGATGGTCGTCGTGTCGCACGACCTGCGCGCGGTGCGGCGGATGGCCGACGACGTGCTCGTCGTGCACGACGGCGTCGCCGTCGAGCACGGTCCCGCCGACGAGGTGCTCCTCCGCCCGACGCACGCCGTCACCGCGCGGCTGGTGCGCGCCGCCGAGCAGCTGGCCTCCGGTCCGGGTCGCCCCGACCGCACGCGCTGAGCGACAGTCCACGCGCACCGCGGCGCGTGGACCGTCGCTCAGCGCGAACCCGCCGGGCCGGACGCGGCGGGCCGGTCGCGGCGGGCCGGACGGTCAGGACCCCGTCGGCGCGCGATCGGGTGCGGGGCCGTCGCCGGAGACGATCGGGATCTCGCTCGTGGAGAACTCCTTCGCCCAGTCCGACTGCGCGAACTCCGACGAGGGGTCGTTGTACTCCTCGATGATCGCGGCGGCTTCCTCCTCGCTCGTCACGGTCGGGCCGGAGCCCATCAGCGGTGTGGCCGCGGTCTCCTTGGTGAACAGCACCGCGACGAACCCGATCACGGCGGCCGCCATCAGGTAGAACGCCGGGATGTCGAGCGCCCACGGCACACCTGCGCCCTTCGCGGCGGCGACGAGCGCCTCGGTCGCGAGCGGCGTCGTGCCACCGAAGAGCGACACCGACACGTTGAACGCGATCGCCAGTGCGCCGTACCGGATGATCGTCGGGAACAGCGCCGGGAGCGTCGAGGGCATCGTCGAGGTGAACGTCACCAGCAGGACGCCGAGGATGAGCAGGCCCGCGAAGACCGACCACCCGGTGCCGGCCTGCAGGAGCTTGACGGCCGGCCAGGAGAACACGAAGAAGCCGATGCAGCCCGCGAAGAGCACCGGGCGACGGCCGAACCGGTCGGACAGCCGTCCACCGAACGTGATGACGACCATCATGATGATCATCACGATCACGATGAGGAGCAGCCCCGTCGTCGCGTTCCCGCCGAGGTTCTGCTCGAGGTAGGTCGGCATGTACGACAGCAGCATGTAGTCGGTCACGTTGAAGACCAGGACCAGGCCGATGCAGACCAGGAGCGACCGCCAGTGCTCGGCGAAGAGCCGCAGCACGGGGGTCTTCTGCTGTTCCCGCTCGGCGGCGGCCTCCTGCTGCTTCTGGAACGCCGGGGTCTCCTCGAGCTTGAGCCGCAGGTAGAGCCCGATGAGGCCGAGCGGCCCGGCGACGAGGAACGGGATGCGCCAGCCCCAGCTGAGCATCTCCGACTCCGGGAGCCAGAACTGCAGACCGGTGACGAGCGAGGCACCGAGCGCGTAGCCGGCGAGCGTGCCGAACTCCAGCCAGGAGCCCATGAACCCCCGTCGACGGTCCGGCGCGAACTCCGCGATGAACGTCGCGGCGCCGCCGTACTCACCACCGGTCGAGAAGCCCTGCAGGAGTCGGGCGAGCAGGAGCAGCACCGCTGCCCAGATGCCGATCTGGGTGAAGCCGGGCAGCAGACCGATCGCGAACGTGCCGGCGGCCATCAGGATCATCGTCAGCGCGAGGACCTTCTGCCGACCGATCCGGTCGCCGAGCGGGCCGAAGAACGCTCCACCGATGGGGCGGACCAGGAACGCCGCGGTGAACGTCGCGAACGCGGAGATCGTCGACGCGGCCGGGTTGTCCGACGGGAAGAACACCTGGCCGATGGTGGTCGCGAGGTAGGCGAACACGCCGAAGTCGAACCACTCCATCGCGTTGCCGAGTGCCGCGGCGGCGACGGCTCGCTTCAGCAGCGACTCCTCGACGACGGTGACGTCGTCCGAGGTGAGCTTGCGCCGAGCGCGCTTCGCGGCGCCCTTGGACCGGACGGGGCGGTCGCCGTGGTGGCGCCCCTCGTGCGGTGCGGTTGTGTCGTTCGGTGCCAAATCGTCCTCCGGTTGCTGTGGCTGCCTTCGGGAGTCCGACGAGCAAGCGACGTCGCGACCGCGAACGCCTGACGCTCGCCGAACAAACTCCGGAAGCCTACCAGGTCGGTTCGGCGATCTCGAAGTGGGGGTGTGGTAGCACCGGTCGAGCGATGCGGACGGGAGGTCGCCGGGCCCCGGTACGATTGGTGCACCGCGCGCGAGCGCGGACACGTCAGGCACCTCACCACGGACTCGGTGCCGCCCATACCGATCGAAAGGCGCAGCCATGTCGAAGCCCATGCCCGAGAAGCCCACAGTGGACGGTCTCGAGGACGTCTGGGGGCCCGCCTGGGAGCAGGACGGCACGTACCGGTTCGACCGCGACAGCGCGACGAAGGACGCCGTGTACTCGATCGACACCCCGCCGCCGACGGCATCCGGGTCGCTGCACATCGGGCACGTGTTCTCGTACACGCACACCGACCTCAAGGCCCGGTTCGAGCGCATGCGCGGCAAGCACGTCTTCTACCCGATGGGCTGGGACGACAACGGCCTGCCCACCGAGCGCCGCGTGCAGAACTACTACGGCGTCCGCTGCGACCCGCAGCTCCCCTACGACCCGATGTTCGTCCCGCCGTTCGAGGGCGGCGACGGCAAGTCGAGCAAGGCCGCCGACCAGGTGCCGGTGTCCCGCCGCAACTTCATCGAGCTGTGCGAGCGGCTGACCGTCGAGGACGAGCAGCAGTTCGAGCACCTGTTCCGCACGCTCGGCCTGTCGGTGGACTGGACGCAGTCGTACCGCACCATCGACGACACCTCCCGCGCGAGCGCGCAGCGGGCCTTCCTCCGCAACCTCGACCGCGGCGAGGCGTACCAGGCCGACGCCCCCACCCTGTGGGACGTCACCTTCCGCACCGCGGTGGCGCAAGCCGAGCTCGAGGACCGCGACATGCCGGGCGCGTACCACGGCATCGCGTTCCACCGCACGGACGGCGAGGGCGACGTCGTCATCCAGACCACCCGTCCCGAGCTCCTCCCCGCGTGCGTCGCCCTCGTCGCACACCCGGACGACGAGCGCTTCCAGGACCTCTTCGGCACGACCGTTCGCTCCCCGCTGTTCGACGTCGAGGTCCCGGTCCTCGCCCACCACCTCGCACAGCAGGACAAGGGCGCCGGCATCGCGATGGTCTGCACCTTCGGTGACACCACCGACGTCGTCTGGTGGCGCGAGCTGCAGCTGCCGAACCGTGCGGTGATCGGCTTCGACGGCCGGGTCCGGTCCGACGAGCCCGCCTGGATCGAGTCCGAGCGCGGTCGTGCGCTCTACGCCGAGATGGCCGGCAAGACCGTGTTCTCGGCGAAGAAGGTCGTCGTGGACGCGCTGACCGAGTCCGGTGACCTCATCGGTGAGGTGCGGACGATCCAGCACCCGGTGAAGTTCTTCGAGAAGGGCGACAAGCCGCTCGAGATCGTCTCGACCCGGCAGTGGTACATCGTCAACGGCGCGCGCGACGAGTCGCTGAAGGCGACGCTCCGGCAACGCGGCGAGGAGATCGCGTTCCACCCGGACTTCATGCGCGTCCGCTACGACAACTGGGTCGGCGGCCTCTCCGGCGACTGGCTCATCTCCCGCCAGCGCTTCTTCGGCGTGCCGCTGCCGGTCTGGTACCCGCTCGACGCCGACGGCAACCCGGTGTACGACCAGCCGATCGTCCCGTCCGAGGCGCAGCTCCCCGTCGATCCGGCCGCCGAGCCGGCCCCCGGCTTCACCGAGGACCAGCGCGGTGTCCCCGGCGGGTTCCAGGGCGAGCTCGACGTCATGGACACCTGGGCCACCTCGTCGCTCACCCCGCAGCTCGCGGGCAAGTGGGAGTCCGACCCGGCGCTGTACGACCTGGTGTACCCGTACGACGTCCGCCCGCAGGCGCAGGACATCATCCGCACCTGGCTGTTCACGACGGTGCTCCGCAGCCAGCTCGAGGCCGACACCGTGCCGTGGAAGCACGCGTCGATCTCCGGCTTCATCGTCGACCCCGACCGCAAGAAGATGTCGAAGTCCAAGGGCAACGTCGTCACCCCGCTCTCGATCCTCGAGCAGCACGGAGCCGACGCGGTGCGCTACTGGGCAGCGTCCTCGAAGCTCGGCACCGACGCGGCCTTCGACCCGCAGAACCCGAAGCAGATCAAGGTCGGCCGGCGTCTGGCGATCAAGGTCCTCAACGCGGCGAAGTTCGTCTACGGGTTCGAGCTGCCCACCGGCGCGCACGCCGTGACCGAGGCGCTCGACGTCGACATGCTCGCCGCACTCCGCACGACGGTGGAGCAGGCGACCGCGGCGTTCGAGGGCTTCGACCACGCCCGTGCCCTCGAGGTCACCGAGCGCTTCTTCTGGACGTTCTGCGACGACTACCTCGAGCTGGTCAAGGAGCGTGCCTACGGCACCGCACCGGACGCGACCCACGAGACCCAGGCGAGCGCCGTCCTGGCGCTCCGCGCCGCGATCGACGTGCAGCTCCGTCTGCTCGCGCCGTTCCTGCCCTTCGCCACGGAGGAGGTCTGGGCCTGGACCCACGACACCAGCGTGCACCGGGCCTCCTGGCCGACCGTCGCCGACCTGCCGGTCGACGCGGCCGAGACCGGACTCCTCGCCGCCGTCGGGCAGGCCCTCATCGGCATCCGCGGCGCGAAGACCGCTGCGAAGGCGTCCCAGAAGACGCCGGTGACCCGCGCGGTCGTGGCTGCGCCCGCCGAGACGCGCGCGCTCGTCGAGCGCGCGGCGGTCGACCTGGCGGCCGTCGGCCGCATCCAGGACCTGTCGTTCGTGGACGGGCCGGAGCTCGCCGTCACCGAGATCGAGCTGGCCGAGCAGCCCGCCTAGGGTCGCGACGGCACGGACAGGAGGCTCGGATGCAGCTGGGAACGCGATGGAACGTCGGCGCTGTGGCGCCGGCACGACTCGACGAGGCCCTGGTGGTCGCGGTGCGGCAGGTCGAGACCGAGCTGGTCGACCAGTCGGTGGACACGGCCGGGTGGGGCTGGACGCTCACGTACCTCGAGGGCAAGCCGCGGGTCGAGCTGGACGACGGCACGTCGATCCACCTCGACGCGCTCGGCCACGCCCAGGTGACCGACCCGGACGACGCTCCCGAAGAGGACTGAGCGCGACGACGAACGCCCCGTGCTGCTGCTGCAGCACGGGGCGTTCGTCATGACGGGGTCAGGCCTTCTGACGGGTCAGGCCTTCGCGAGCCAGCCGAGCAGGACCTCGTTCACCTCGGCGGTGTGCGTCGTGAGGAGGCCGTGCGGAGCACCCTCGATCTCGACGTACTCGGCGTGCGGCAGGGCCGTGGTGAAGCGGCGACCGGTGGCGTCGATCGGCAGGATGTTGTCCGCCGTGCCGTGCACGATGAGCGCGGGGACGGTGACCTTCGGGATGTCCTCGCGGAAGTCGGTCGGCCAGGTCAGCGGTGCGGCCGCGCTGGCGATCGAACCGGACCCGGCGGCGACGTTCCAGGCGTTGCGCACGGCCTCCTCGGAGATGCGCGAGCCGAGGTTCTCGTCGAGGTTGAAGAAGTCCTGGTAGAAGTTCGTGAAGTACGCGTACCGGTCCTTCTTCACGTCGGCGGCGATGCCCTCGAAGAACGACATCGGGCCGGCGCCGTCGGGGTTGTCGTCGGTGATCGCGAGGTAGGGCTCGAGCGAGGCCAGGAACGCCACCTTGGCGATGCGGTCCTCGCCGTGGCGGCCGATGTACCGGGCGATCTCGCCGGTGCCCATCGAGAAGCCGACCAGGATGACGTCGCGCAGGTCGAGCGTCTCGAGCACGGTGTGCAGGTCGTCCGCGAAGGTGTCGTAGTCGTACCCGGTGGCCGGCTGCGACGACTGGCCGAAGCCGCGGCGGTCGTACGTCACGACGCGGTACCCGGCGTCGAGCAGCGGCGGGATCTGCCCTTCCCAGGAGTTGCCGTCCAGGGGGAAGCCGTGGATCAGCACGATCGGCTGGCCGGTCCCCTTGTCCTCGTAGTGCAGACGGATGTCGGCGCTGTTCTCGGTCCCGACGGTGATCTCACCCATGAGCGGTCCTTCCCTGGCGGTTCTGCAGAGAACGGTCGTTCTCTGTCGATGTGGCCTACAGTAGAGAACGACCGTTCCCACTGCAACTCGGTGACGGTGAACACGCAGCGAACGGGGTACGGACGATGAGTGCGAGTGCGATCGAGGCCGACACGAAGGCCCACATCGTCGACGTCGCCGATGACCTCTTCTACTCCCGCGGCATCCAGTCCGTCGGGATGGACGAGATCCGGACGAGCGCAGGGGTCTCCCTGAAGAAGCTCTACGCCGCCTTCCCGGGCAAGGACCACCTCGTGGCGGCGGTCCTCGCCGGACGCCACGACGTCTGGGAGCGGGGCATCGAGCAGGCCGTGGACGCCGCGGGATCACCACGGGACAAGCTCCTCGCGATGTACGACTTCCTGGAGTCCTGGTTCGGCGACGCGACGTTCCGCGGGTGCGGGTTCATCAACGCCTTCGGGGAGCTCGGCGCGACCTCACCGGCCGTGGCCGAGATCGCCCGGGCACACAAGGAGTCGTTCCAGCGCTACGTCGCCGCACTGACCGCGTCGGCGGTGTCCGATCCCACGACCGCCGACGAGCTCGCCGCGCAGCTGGCGCTCCTCGCCGAGGGGGCGCAGACGACGGCGGCGATCGCGGGCGACACCGCGCCGGCCCGCCACGCGCGACGGGCCGCGGCGACGCTCATCGACGCCGCCACGCGGTAGGGGCACGCCGGGCGGTCGGGAGCGTCGGGCGGCCTCGGCGCGGCGGGCGGTCGGGACACGGCGGGCGGTCGTGGTCCGGCGGGCGGTCGTGGTCCGGCGGGCGCCGCCCCGCATCCGCGCGGTCGGGGCACGCCGGACACCGCCCCGTAGGGTGGGGTGATGACGACGCCGTTCGACGAACCGAGTCCCCTGCCGTACGCACTCCCCCCGTTCGCGGCGGTCCGTCCGGAGCACCACCGCCCCGCGTTCGAGGCCGGCATGGCCGAACAGCGCGCGGAGGTCGAGGCGATCGCCACGAACCCCGAGCCGCCCACGTTCGACAACACCCTCGTCAAGCTGGAGCGCAGCGGCCAGCTGCTGGCCCGGGTGAGCATGGTGTTCTTCACCCTGACGTCGGCGGACTCCACGCCGGAGCTGCACGACATCGAGGCCGCGGTGTCCCCGCTGCTCGCCGCCCACCGCGACGCGATCACCCTCGACACGCGGCTGTACGACCGGGTCCGGGCCGTCCGGGACACCGCGGTCGTCGACGGTCTCACCGGCGAGGACCTCCGGCTCGTCGAGCGGACCTCCACGGAGATGACCCTCGCCGGCGCCGGGCTCGACGACGCGGGCAAGGAGCGGCTCACCGCGATCAACCAGGAGCTCTCGACGCTGACCACCACGTTCGAGCGGAACCTGCTCGAGGACACCAACGACTCGGCGGTGCACGTCACCGACGAGGGCGAGCTCGCCGGGCTCGACGACGGCGCGAAGTCCGCCGCCGCCGGCGCCGCGGCCGACCGCGGACTCGATGGCTGGCTCATCACGCTGCCGCTCTACACCGGGCACCCGTGGCTCGCCTCGCTCACCGACCGCGGCCTCCGCGAGCGCATCATGCGCGCCTCCCTCGCCCGCGGTCGCCGCGGGAACGAGCACGACAACCGCGACGTGCTCCTCCGGATCGTCCGCCTCCGCGCCGAGCGTGCCGAGCTCCTGGGCTTCCCCGACCACGCCTCGGTCGTCACCGCCGACGAGACCGCTGGCGACCCGGAGGCCGTCGCCGGGCTGCTCTCCTCGCTCACGCCCGCCGCGGCGAAGAACGCGGACGACGAGCGCGCGGTGCGGTCGCGCGCGGTCGGGTTCGACATCGAGTCGTGGGACTGGGCGTACGCGACGGAGATCCTGCGCGGTGAGCAGTTCGCCGCGGACAGCTCGGCGCTGCGCCCCTACCTCGAGGCCGACCGTGTCCTGCACGACGGTGTGTTCTTCGCCGCCACGGCGCTGTACGGCCTGAAGTTCAACGAGCGCCCCGACCTGCACGGCTACAACGCCGACGTCCGCGTGTTCGAGGTCACCGACGAGGACGACGAGCCCGTCGGGCTGTACCTGCTCGACCTGTACACGCGGGACGGCAAGCGCGGTGGCGCGTGGATGAACCCCGTCGTCGAGCAGTCCGCGCTGCTCGGCACGCTGCCCGTCGTCGTGAACAACCTCAACGTCGCCAAGCCCGCTGCCGGGTCCCCGACGCTCCTCGTCCAGGACGAGGTCGAGACCCTGTTCCACGAGTTCGGCCACGCGCTGCACGGCCTCATCGCCCGGACCACCTACCCGCGGTTCTCCGGGACGAACGTCGAGCGCGACTTCGTGGAGTTCCCGAGTCAGGTGAACGAGATGTGGGTCTCCTGGCCCGAGGTGCTGGCCAACTACGCCAAGCACCACGAGACCGGGCAGCCGATGCCGCCGGAGCTCGTGCTGGGCCTGAGCGACTCGGCCGGCTTCAACGAGGGCTTCGCCACGACCGAGTACCTCGCCGCGGCGCTCCTCGACCAGGCGTGGCACCGGCTGTCGAAGGCCGAGGCGGACGCGGTCACCGACGTCGAGGCGTTCGAGCGCCAAGCCCTGGCGGACGCGGGGGTGGACGTCCACGCGGTGCCGCCGCGGTACTCGTCGACGTACTTCGCGCACACGTTCTCCGGCGGGTACGACGCCGGGTACTACGGCTACATCTGGAGCGAGGTGCTCGACGCCGACACGGTGGAGTGGTTCCGTGACCACGGCGGGCTCGACCGCGCTGCCGGTCGCCGCTTCGCCACGATGCTCCTCGGTGTCGGCGGCTCGCAGGACCCGATCGAGGCGTTCCGCGCGTTCCGCGGTCGCGACGCCGAGGTCGGCCCCCTGCTGCGTCGCCGCGGGCTCGAGTAGGCGGGCGGCGACGCACTGCGGAACGGACACAGCACCGAGGACTTCCTCGGTGCTGTGTCCGTTCTGCGGTTCGCTCGCGCTACGCGGACTTCTCGACGCGCTTCGCCCGCGCCCGTGGGACGATGGTCGGCGCCGCGTTCTCGAGCACCGACGCACGGGTCACGACGACCCGGGCGACGTCGTCGTCGGACGGCACGTCGAACATGATCGGCCCGAGCACTTCCTCCATGATCGCGCGGAGGCCGCGAGCACCGGTCTGGCGCAGCACGGCGAGGTCGGCGATCGCCTCGAGCGCTCCCTGGTCGAACTCCAGCTCGACGCCGTCGATCTGGAACATCCGCTGGTACTGCCGCACGAGGGCGTTCTTCGGCTCGGTCAGGATCTGCATGAGGGCGGCCTGGTCGAGCTGCGAGACCGTGGTGACGACGGGGAGGCGGCCGATGAACTCCGGGATCAGCCCGAACTTGTGGAGGTCCTCCGGCAGCACGTCGGCGAAGAGGTCCTGCTGGTCGAGCGGGCTGTGCAGCGGCGCACCGAAGCCGATGCCGCGCTTGCCGACACGGGAGGACACGATCTCCTCGAGCCCCGCGAACGCCCCGGCGACGATGAACAGGACGTTCGTCGTGTCGATCTGGATGAACTCCTGGTGCGGGTGCTTCCGACCGCCCTGCGGCGGCACCGAGGCGACCGTGCCCTCGAGGATCTTGAGCAGCGCCTGCTGCACGCCCTCGCCCGAGACGTCGCGTGTGATCGACGGGTTCTCGGCCTTGCGCGCGATCTTGTCGACCTCGTCGATGTAGATGATGCCGGTCTCGGCGCGCTTGACGTCGTAGTCGGCCGCCTGGATGAGCTTGAGCAGGATGTTCTCGACGTCTTCGCCGACGTACCCGGCCTCCGTCAACGCGGTGGCGTCGGCCACGGCGAACGGGACGTTGAGGCGCTTGGCCAGGGTCTGCGCGAGGTAGGTCTTGCCGCAGCCCGTCGGGCCGATCAGCAGGATGTTCGACTTCGCGATCTCGACGTCGTCGCGGTCCTCGGCGGCCGTGATCTGCCCCTGTGCGCGGATGCGCTTGTAGTGGTTGTAGACGGCGACGGCGAGGGCACGCTTGGCCGGGTCCTGCCCGATGACGTACTCCTGCAGGAAGTCGAAGATCTCGCGCGGCTTCGGGAGCTCGAACTCACCGCTGCCGGTCTCGTCGCTGGCCTCGGCCAGGCGCTCCTCGATGATCTCGTTGCAGAGCTCGACGCATTCGTCGCAGATGTACACGCCGGGACCGGCGATCAGCTGCTGTACCTGCTTCTGGCTCTTGCCACAGAAGGAGCACTTGAGGAGGTCCCCGCTCTCTCCGATGCGTGCCATGCTCGCAGCCTTCCCTGGTCGCCGTGCACCGTTCCCACCGTGCACGAGGTCGTCGTGATGACGAGCCTAACCGCATCCTCCGACACCGACTGCGACGCCGTGCGCGTTTCCCAACCCGCGTTCGCCGAGGGCGTTCGGCCCTGCTACGGTGTCCTCGTAGTCTCTACAACATGTAGAACCGTCGTGAAGGGAACCCCATGCAGAAGCGCCTCGCCGTCGGCGGCGTCGCCACCCTCGGTGTCGCAGCCGCGATCGTCCTCGGCACCGCGGCATCCGCCAGCGCCCACGTCGAGGCGACCAGCACGTCGACCGCTGCCGGCTCGTACACGACCGCGACGTTCTCCGTGCCGCACGGCTGCAACGGCTCGCCCACCACGAAGCTGCAGTTCCACGTCCCGTCCTCGGTGATCGAGGTCACGCCCACCGTGAACCCGAACTGGGACATCACGAAGACGACCGAGCCGTACACGAGCCCGTCCGCCTCGGCCGACGACGAGTCCCAGGCCGACGCCGGCGAACGCGTCACGAGCGTCACCTACACGGCGAAGACCCCGCTCCCCGCCGACGAGCGCGACACGTTCTCCCTGTCCTTCTCGCTCCCCGACGGCAAGGCCGGCGACGTGGTCGAGCTGCCCGTCACCCAGACGTGCGAGCAGGGCTCCACCGAGTGGGACCAGGCGCAGAAGGCCGGGCAGGCCGAGCCCGAGCACCCGGCGCCGTCGATCACCCTGACCGCCGCGAGCACCGGCACCGCCGACGACGACTCCCACGCGACGACGGCCGCAGCACAGTCCTCCGACGACGCCGCGACGACCAGCACCCAGCCCGACCTCGTCGGCCGTTTCCTCGGCCTCGGTGGCCTCGTCCTCGGAGCGGCCGGCCTGGTCGTCGCGGTCGCCGCGACCAGACGCCGCAGCACCAAGTGACGACCAGGACGCCGACGCGCGCGCGGTCACGGGCCTGGAGGCTCGTGGCCGCGTCCGCCGCGACCGTCGCGATCGCGGGCGGTGCGGTCCTCGGGCTCGCGGGTCCCGCGAGTGCGCACAACTACATGATCGCCTCGACCCCGAAGGTCGACGGCACGCTGACGTCCCTGCCGAAGGCGTTCGAGATCACCACGAACGACAAGCTCCTCGACATCGGCGGCACCGGCTCCGGCTTCGCCTACCGCATCGTCGGACCGGACAAGCGGTACTACGAGGACGGCTGCGTCGCGATCGACGGCCCCTCGATGACGACGAAGGCCGCGCTCGGTGCCTCCGGCCGGTACGAGGTCGAGTGGCAGATCGTCTCGGCCGACGGGCACACCGTGTCCGACGAGTACGCCTTCACGTGGAAGGCGCCGGCGGGCTTCTCCCCCGCGAAGGGCTCCGCGACGCCCCCGACCTGCGCCGCGGCGGGCTCGTCGTCGTCGCCCGACGCAACGACGGGCACGGCTTCGGGCGGCGGCGACTCCACGGCGTCGGACGCGCTCTTCATCGGTGCGGGCGGCCTCGTCCTCGTCGCGGCGGTCGTCGCCGTGCTGCTCCTCGTCCGTCGACGTCCGGCGCCCTCCCCCGACCCCGAGGACGACACCGACGCCTGACGCCTGACGCCAGCGCCCGCGCCCGCGTCCCGTCACGTCGAGTGGTCACGACACCCCGCTCACGTCCGCCGAGCGGTCGGGACTCGTCGCCGGGTTCGTCGCACAGCGACAGGATGCGACCGCTCGAGTCGCACCCCGCGGTGTGTCGTGACCAGTGGGCGGGCGGCGGCGGCCTCCAGGCGGGCGGACGCGGCCACCGGGCAGGCCGAGGCGGCGGGGCGGACGTGATCCGAGCCTCCAGGCCGGTGCCCTCGCCCCGTGATGTTGCACGCTCCCCCGGGTTCCACGACTTGCCGTGCGCGTTCTCCCGAGGTTCCGCAACACGCTCGTCCGTCCCCTCGAGATGCCAGAATTCCGGAACCTCGGGCGGGCGGCCGCGCGGCGCACGACGAAGGGCCCCGCACCAGTCGGTGCGGGGCCCTTCGTGGCGTGCTACTTGACGAGTGCCGGGAGGTTCTTCCGGCTCGTCAGCACCTGGTCGATCAGGCCGTACTCGACGGCCTCGGCCGCGGACATGATCTTGTCGCGCTCGATGTCGTGGTTGACCTGCTCGGCCGTCTTGTTCGAGTGCTTCGACAGCGTCTCCTCGAGCCAGGTGCGCATGCGGAGGATCTCCGCCGCCTGGATCTCGATGTCGGACGCCTGGCCGCCGCCCTGCTGGGTCGCGGGCTGGTGGATGAGCACGCGGGCGTTCGGCAGTGCGAGCCGCTTGCCGGGGGTACCGGCGGCGAGGAGCACCGACGCAGCCGAGGCAGCCTGGCCGAGGCAGACCGTCTGGATCTGCGGGCGGATGTACTGCATCGTGTCGTAGATCGCCGTCATCGCGGTGAACGAGCCACCGGGCGAGTTGATGTACATCACGATGTCGCGGTCCGGGTCCATCGACTCGAGCACGAGCAGCTGGGCCATGACGTCGTCGGCCGACGCGTCGTCGACCTGGACGCCGAGGAACACGATGCGGTCCTCGAACAGCTTCGCGTACGGGTCCTGCCGCTTGTAGCCGTAGGCCGTGCGCTCCTCGAAGCTCGGGAGGATGTACCGATCGGTGGGAGCCGGGACGTTCTGCGCGCCACCGAGCATGGGGAGATGCATTCTCGTTTCCTTTTCTTCGGTGGTGGTCAGGACTGGGCGTCGGGCTCGGCTGCCGCGGTCGGGGCTTCGCCGTCGCTGACGGTGCCGCCGCCGCCGATGACCTCGGCGCTGGACGCACGGAGGTGGTCGACGAAGCCGTACTCGAGCGCTTCCTGCGCCGTGAACCAGTTGTCGCGGTCGTTGTCCTTGAGCACCTGCTCGACCGTCTTGCCGGTCTGCTCGGCGGTCAGTTCGGCCATCCGCTGCTTCATGTCGAGGATGACCTTGGCCTGCGTCTGGATGTCGGCAGCGGTGCCACCGAACCCGCCGGACGGCTGGTGCAGCAGCACACGCGCGTTCGGGGTGATGTAGCGCTTGCCCGGCGTGCCGGACGAGAGCAGGAACTGCCCCATCGAGGCGGCGAGGCCGATGCCCACCGTGACGATGTCGTTCGGCACGAACTGCATCGTGTCGTAGATCGCCATGCCGGCGGTGATCGAACCACCGGGCGAGTTGATGTAGAGGTAGATGTCCTTCTCAGGGTCCTCGGCGGCGAGCAGCAGCAGCTTGGCTGCGATCTCGTTCGAGTTGTCGTCGCGGACCTCGGAGCCGAGCCACACGATCCGGTCTCTCAGAAGGCGGTCAAAAACACTGGGGTTCAGTGTTGCTTCGGCCATGGAAAAGCTCCCGTTCAGTTGTCGCTTGATGTCGAACTTATCGGTTGCAACGCACCACTTCGCGCCTGTTCGCTGTCGGCAATGCGCGCGCCCGGAAACGCACAGGAGGCGCGGTGCCAGCTGGCACCGCGCCTCCTGTTCATGACGCTGGTCGCGTCGGGAGCCGGACTACTCGGCGTCCGCCGTGACGGGCTCCTGGGCGACACCCGCGGTGAACGCGGAGAGGTCGACGTCGTTGCCCTCGGTGTCCTTGACGGTCACCTTGGCGAGGACGGTCGCGATGGCCTTCGAGCGGGCGACCTCGCCGACCATGCCGGGGATCTGGCCGTTCTGGTCGATCACCTTGATGAACTCGCCGGGCTCCATGCCGTACTGCGCAGCGGCCTGGATGAGGTACTGGGTCAGTTCCTCCTGCGAGACCTGGATCGACTCCTTCTCGGCGATGGAGTCGAGGAGGATCTGCGAGCGGAAGGCGGTCTCGCTGGACTCGGCGACCTCCTTGCGGTGCTCGTCGTCCTCGAGACGGTTCTCCTGCTCGAGGTGACGGTGGACCTCGTCCTCGATGAGCTTCTCGGAGATCGGGATCTCGACGTCCTCGAGGAGCTTCTCGACGAGCTTGTCGCGGGCAGCAGCACCCTGACCGAAGGTCTTCGACTTCTTGATCTGCTCCTTGAGGTCGCCCTTGAGCTCGTCGATCGTGTCGAACTGGCTGGCGATCTGCGCGAACTCGTCGTCGGCCTCGGGGAGCTCGCGCTCCTTGACGGCGGTGACGGTCACGGCGATCTGCGCGGTCTCGCCCTCGCGGTCGCCGCCGACGAGCTTGGACTCGAAGGTGGTGGACTCACCGGCGGTGAGGGACTCGAGTGCCTCGTCGATGCCCTCGAGCAGGTCGCCGGAGCCGATCTCGTAGGAGACGCCGGTGGCCGAGTCGACCTCGTCGTCACCGATGGTGGCGGTGAGGTCGATCTGCGCGAAGTCGCCCTTGGTCGCCGGACGGTCGACCGTGACGAGCGTGCCGAAGCGGGTGCGCAGGTTCTGCAGCTCCTCCTCGATCTCCTCGTCGGAGACCTCCACCGCGTCGACCGTCAGCTCGTAGGAGCTGTAGTCGGGCAGGTCGAACTCGGGACGGACGTCCACCTCGAAGGTGAGGACGAGGTCGCCCGTGAAGTCCTTGACGTTCGGGAGCTCGGCCACGTCGGCCTCGGCACGGCCGAGGATGCGGAGCTCCTGCTCTTCGACCGCCTGGCGGTAGAAGGTGTCGATCGCGTCGCCGACGGCGTGGTTCAGGACCTCGCCGCGGCCGACACGCTGGTCGACGATCGCCGGCGGGACCTTGCCCTTGCGGAAGCCGGGGATGTTGATCTGCTCGGCGATGTGCTTGTACGCGTGGTCGATGCTCGGCTTGAGCTCTTCCGGCGTCACGTTCACCGTGAGCTTGACGCGGGTCTCGCTCACCTTGTCGACGGTGCTGTTGGCCAAGGGGGGTTCTCCTGATGGTTGGCGGTGGTGTGTCCTGGTCGGGGCGACAGGATTTGAACCTGCGACCTCCCGCTCCCAAAGCGGGCGCTCTACCAAGCTGAGCTACGCCCCGTTTCGCTGGGCCAGGTGCTCGCGCACACCCGAGGGGCGCATGCGACGCCGATGAGTCTAGCGGTCCGCCGGTGTCCGGTTCCCGGGAGGTTCGTCGGGTGTGTGCAAACTCCGCCGCCACCGGACGCCGACGAGGACCTGTACCCCGAGGGCGGCGAGCGCCAGCACGACGCCGACGACGATCCGCCAGACGTGCAGGAGCGCATGCCACGGCTGAGCCTGCGGGTCGCCGAAGAGGTCCGGGCGGAGGGAGAACGCCACGGCGGCGAGGAGGACCAGCACGTAGGACAGGACCCGGAAGCGCTTGATCGTCCGCGCGGAGGACTCGTCGGGCGGCAGGAGGACCATGGGGGCGTCGTTCATCCGGTACAGTGGTGGCGCTACGCAGCATGCGTAGTGCGGGGATGTAGCTCAATGGTAGAGCCCCAGTCTTCCAAACTGGCTACGCGGGTTCGATTCCCGTCATCCCCTCCATGAAGTCGGCACTGCGCCGATGCTCGATCCCCGTCGTCGCCCTGCGACCACTGGCCCGGTGTCTGGTAGCGGACGCGTGCCGCCGTGGCAGGCTGCACGAGTTGCCCGATGTCGAAGGAGTCAGCATGCCCGCAGTCACACACGTGGTCCTGGTCCAGTGGGCGGACGGCACCGACGCCGCCGCCACTGCCGACGCGATCGCCCAGGAGCACCTCCCGCGGATCGACGGGGTGCTCTCCGTCGAGTCCGGCCCGAGCATCAGCAGCGAGGGCAAGGAAGGTGACTTCGACTGGATGCTCGTGGTCGGGTTCCGCGACCGCGAGGCCCTGGCCGGCTACCTCCCGCACGACGAGCACCGCCCGGTCGCCGAACACATCGGTGCGAACAGCGCACAGGTGGTCGTGTTCGACGTCGAGGGTCGGTAGCGCCGCGACACCGCTGTTACTCGACGAGGGTCGCCAGCCACGTCCGGGGTGACGCTCGCCACTCCACCGGCATGGCATCCCCCGCGGCGTCGATCGCCCGCTGCCAGCTGAGCACCCGCGGAACGACGCCGAGGGTCGTGCCGAGCTGCACGATGTGCTGGACGTCCGGGTCCTCCCCCACGCCGGGCTCGCCGAAGAACGTCTCGAGGTAGGCGTCCACCGCGCCCGGGACCTCCTCGCGACCGGCGACGAGCAGGCTCGCGAACGGGTGCGAGACGCAGGCGTCTCCCCAGTCGAACGGCACGGCGTCGCGCGCGAACGCGTTCCCGGTGTGCAGGTCGCCGTGGTCGACGGTGGCCATCGGCATCAGCTCGTCGAGCTCGGCGGCGGCGTCGCGGAGCACCGCGAGGACCGACCGGTGCTCCGGAGCCCAACGCTCGACGAGCTCGGCCGCCACCTCGGGCAGCACCGACAGGCGCAGGTCAGGCACCCCGGCGCGGACCAGGTCCTCGGCAGCGGCGGGCTCGGTGGCCCACTGGAGCTCGGCGTAGTGGCGCAGCACCTCGTGCCAGACGGTGTCGCGCTCGTCGACCTCCCGGACGACCGGGCCGCCGTCAGGGAGCAGGACGTGGGGACCCTCCGCGGCGACCGGCCGCTGGACGTGCGGGACGCCGTGGAGCGCGAGCACCTCGAGCAGGGCCGGCTCGACGCCGATCACCTCCGGCGCGGTCTTCAGGTACAGGTCGCCGTCGTCGGTCCCGACACGCCAGATGGTGCTCCACGCGCGACGGCGCACCTCCACGACGTCGCGGACCTCCCGTCCCTGCTCCGCCAGGGCCGACCGGGCCCACGTCACCGCATCCATCCCGTCACCGTACGGCACCCGTCGGGGGCGAGCCGTGCCTCCAGTCCGGGTGGAGGGCGACACGCGAAGCGGGTGGACACGACCCGCACTACGCTGCGCCGGACTTGACGGAGCATTCGAACACACGTTCGAATAGCGGTCGTGGGACGGCGTCGCGAGAACCGGTGGCAGCCCCCGGAACACCCGGAGGTCGAACGCCCGCGCGCCTACTCGCTGTCGGACGACGCGCGCGGTCAGGACGCGTGCCACGCGGTGACGCCGATGCCGGTGTGGGCGTGGATCCAGTTCCCGACGTTCCACGTGCGGGTGAAGGCGTTCGCGAAGAGCTGGACGCGTGATGCGGTGCTCGTCGAGTGGGCGCAGTTCGGGCAGCAGGCCGAGGCGTGGGTGTGGCGGTCCGCGGTGAAGCACCGCACGCTGCGGGTCGACCGGGAACACGGACCGCAGCGGTGACGAGGGGCGAGGTGCGGGGATCGCACGGTGCGCGGGGGCGCACGGTGCGTGGTTGGCGGGCGGCGGGCGGGCGCCGTGCGGGGCGAGGTCGCACGGTGCGGGGATGGCGGGCGGCGGGTGGGCGCCGTGCGGGGCAAGGTCGCACGGTGCGAGGTTGCGCGAGTACCGGACGATGCCGCGGCGCACGGTGCGAGGTTGCGCGAGTACCGGACGATGCCGCGGCGCACGGTGCGAGGTTGCCGGGCGATCCGCGGGCGCACCGTGCGAGGTTGGCGGCCGGTGCGAGGTTGCACGCGTGGTGCGACGTCAGCGCCCTGCACGGGGCGACTAACCGGGCACCACCCGACCGCGCCGCGAACAACCTCGCACCGTGCTGCCCCGCCCGCGCACCGCCCCCGCACGCCCCGCTCGCACACCCCACCCCCGCACCCCACCCCCACACCCCGCCTCACCATCCCGCGAAAGGTCCGTATGACGCACTCGATTGACACACCCCCGGACCGGGCGGGATCGTTTACGCAGTACCGGTACGCAAAGAAACTCGATCATCGAGGTATCGATCGCGAACGCACCACCGGAAGGAGGCACCATGAAACGCAGCGAGGTGCCGTCCTGGGTGGCACACGTCCTCACGCCACCCGAGGTCATCGCCGCCTACGTCGAGCGGCGGGTCAACGACCCGGCGCTCCTGTCGGGTGACCAGCACGAACCCACCTACGCGGACTTCCTCCGCGACGAGTAGACCGTCACGCCGACGCTCGCCGCGGTGACGCAGGCGAGCGCGAGCAGTTCCACGAACGAGAGCGCCTCGCGGAGCACGAGGAGCCCGGCGAGGGCCGCGACGGCCGGCCCGAGGCTCTGCAGGACGCCGAAGACCCGCGTCGGCATGCGCCGGAGCGCGAGCATCTCGAGGGCGTAGGGCAGCACGCTCGACAGCACGGCGACGGCGCCGAACACGACGAGCAGCGACGGGTCGCGGGTGACGCCGGCGACGGCCGATCCGAGGCCGAACGGCAGCGACACGAGCATCGCCACGACCATCGAGACCGCCAGTCCGTCGACACCCGGGATGATCGACCCGACGTGCCGGTTCATCACGATGTACCCGGCCCAGCACGCGGCGGCGGCCACCGCGGCCGCGACGCCCCCGACCTCGGTCACGGCGGACGGTCCCACGCCGAGCAGCACGACCCCGGCGAGCGCGAGGGCTGCCCAGAGCACGTCGCGCCAGCGTCGGGTGTGCACGAGCGACAGAGTGAGGGGTCCGAGGAACTCGATCGTCACGGCGACACCGATCGGGATGCTCGCGAACGCCAGGTAGATGAAGACGTTCATCCCGCCGAGCGCCAGCCCGAGCCCGACGGCGCCGAGCCACTGCGCGCGGGTCCAGTGCCGCACGCGCGGACGGACGACGAGCGCGAGGACGACCGCGCCGATCACGAGCCGGAGCGTGGCGGCGCCGACGGACCCGACCTCGTCGAAGCGGGTCTTCGCGATCGCGGCACCGAGCTGCACGGAGACGATGGCGGCGAAGGCCAGCACCGGAGCGGGGAGCCGCGCGGGCCCGGTCATCCGAGGTAGGCGAGCACGGCGAGGACGCGACGGTGGTCCTCGCCGGTGTCCTCGAGCGCGAGCTTGGCGAAGATGCTCGACACGTGCTTCTCGACGGCGCCGGTGCCGATGACGAGCGCGCGGGCGATGGCCGCGTTGGTCCGTCCCTCGGCCATGAGCCCGAGGACGTCGCGCTCGCGCGGGGTGAGGGCCGCGATCGGGTCGCGGCGGCGGCTCATCAGCTGCGTGACGACCTCGGGGTCGAGCACGGTACCGCCGGAGGCCACGCGGCGGACGGCGTCGTCGATCTCCTCGAGCCGGGTGACGCGGTCCTTCAGGAGGTAGCCGATGCCGGAGGTGCCGGAGGCCAGGACGTCCTCGGCGTAGGTGGCCTCGACGTACTGGGACAGCAGCAGCACACCGGTCGCCGGCGCGAGCCGTCGGGTCTCGACGGCGGCGCGCACGCCCTCGTCGGTGAAGGTCGGCGGCATCCGGACGTCCATCACGACGACGTCGGGAGCGCCCTGCGGGAGGGTCGCGAGGAACGAGTCGGCGTCGGAGTACTGTCCGACGACGTCGATGCCCGCCTCGTCGAGCACGCGGGACAGCCCCTCGCGGAGGAGGACCGCGTCGTCGACGACGACGGCCCGGATGCGTGCTGCATCCGGGCCGTCGGTCATGCCCCAACCCTAGCGGGAGACCGCCACCCGGGAGACGTGTCCCCGGGAGACCGCCACCCGGGAGACGTATCCCCGGGAGATCACCACCCGGGAGACGCGTCCCCAGGACACCGCCGCCCGGGCGACGCGTCCCCAGGAGACGCGTCCCCAGGAGACGCCCGCCCCGGCGACCGCCACCTCAGCTGGCGACGGGCACCCCGTTCAGCGCCCCGAGCGGGATCCGCGCCGTCGCCTCCGTCGGACCACCCTCCGGGCTCGACACGGTCAGCTCCCCGTCGAGGGCCCGCATCCGTCCCATCAGCCCCTCGATCCCGTGGCCCTCCTGCACGCTCGCCCCGCCGACACCGTCGTCCGTGACGCTCACCGTCAGGTACCAGACCGACGAGGCGTCCACGACGAGCCCGAGGTACACGCCCGCCGTCGACGCGCCGGCGTGCTTGGTCGTGTTCGTCAGGAGCTCGGACACCGTGAAGTACACGTTCCGCTGGATCTCGCTGGCGAGCTCCAGTCCGTCCGGCAGTCGGACCTCGAGGCCGACGGGGATCGGGGTCCGAGCGACGAGTGCCTCGAGCGCCGCGACGAGCCCGCGGTCGAGGAGGATCGGCGGCGCGAACCCGCGGGACAGCGCGCGGAGTTCGTCGAGGGCGTCCTTGGCGTGCTCGGACGCCTCGCCGATGAGCTGCTTCGCCTTGTCCGGGTCCTTGTCGAAGGCGCGCTCGGCGGCGGACAGGTCCATCCGCAGCCGGACCAGGCGCTGCTGGGGTCCGTCGTGCAGGTCGCGCTCGATCTGTCGGAGCGCCTGCCCCTCCGCCGTGACGGCACCGGCGCGGGAAGCCTGCAGGCCGGCGACGCGGCGCTCGAGCACCTCGGCGCGGAACCCACCGAGCAACCCGAAGTCGATCCAGTAGTGCGCCAGGACCGATCCGCGCGACCAGAGCGGGAACAGCACGACCGAGGCCGCCATGCTGAGGGCACAAGCCAGGGCCCCGAGGATCCAGGCCCAGCTCTGGTCCATGCTGTTGCGCAGGAGCCAGTCGTTGATCTGCCAGCCCCAGCGGAGCGCGGTGAACCCGGCGAAGACCGGCCCGAAGAAGCCGACGACGAGCAGCGCGCCGGCACCGACCGTGACGAGGGCGGTCAGCGGGTACACGACGGCCGCGTGCAGCAGGTAGAGCCAGTAGTGCGGGTTCGCGACCGCGGACCCCGTGCGTGTCCACCAGTTCTGCTGCCAGCGTGGCGTCCAGTCCACCGGGCGGATCGGCCGGGGGTCGGCCCACGAGATGCGGAGCCGTTCGAACTGCCCGAGCCACCGTGCGACGAAGAGCGCGATGAAGAACATGAGCAGCACGAACGGGTTGAACAGGTCGTGGAAGCCGCCGCCGAAGACCGCCGTGGGGAACACGGCGTACAGCGTGCAGAGGAGCACCGCCGTGAGCGCCATGTACCCGAAGTCGCGCGGGACACGCCGCCAGGCCTCGCGGTAGAACGAGCCGGCGGAGGGCTGCGGCGGCTGCGGCGGCTTGGTGGGCATCGGCTGCGGGTCTCCGGACGGTGCGGCGATGGCGTCGTCGAGCGGCACGGTGGCGGCCTGGTCGAGACGGTCGGTGTCGGTCATGGGTCAAGCCTCGCGATCGCGGGCTCTCCACGACATCCTGCCCTCTCCCGGACCGGGGGTGGGGTTACCCCTACCCTGGACGCATGGGGACTTCGACGACGGCACGGGAACGATGGATCGCGCTGGCGGGGGTGGTGGCCGCCCTCGCTCCGGCACTCGCTGCCACCGCGGGCCTCGTCACGCTCACGCAGTGGGACCCCGGGACGGTGACGCTGCGGGTCGCCGTGGTCCTCGGCGGGATCGCCGCGGTCGTCGTCGGCGCGGTCGCCTGGCGACGCGGCGACCGCGTGACCCTGGGCTTCGCCCTGGCCTGCCTGTGCGCGGCGCTCGCGTGGGTCCCGCTCGGCCCCCTCTCCTTCCCGGTCTCGACCATCGTCGGCATCGCCGCGGAGGCCCTGCTGATCGCCTTCGGCGTCCTCCTGCTGCGTCGGGAGACCGGCTGGGTCCGGGTCGCGGGCTGGGTGGTCACGGTCGGCGGGACGCTGTGGCTGCTCGGCGGGCTCGCCGTGTGGATCGGCACCCTCCCGCGGGCGACGGAGACCACGCTCGTGGTCCTGTTCACGGTCCCGGCGCTCGGGCAGCTGGTCGCGTTCGCCGCGGCCGCCGCGCTGTTCGTCGGGCCGCTCGTCCGCCCGGTGCACACAGGCGCGCGGTACCTCTGGTCGACCGCCGACGTCCGCTGACGGGCTGACCGACCGGGCCGGCTCACCGGCGGGTCGGACTGGAGGCTCGTCCCGCCCCGACGCGCGCCGCACGTCCTGACGGATCACCCGGGGCGGCACCGGGTCGCTCCCGGCACGTTCACACGGCGGCGGCCCCGGCCAGACGGACCGCGCGACGGACGGCCTGTTCCTCGGGATCGGGGACCGGCGCCGCCTGCACGAGTCGCCGCGTGTACGGGTCCTGCGGGGCGCGGAGGATCGCGTCGCACGTCCCCTCCTCGGCGACGCGGCCCTGGTGCAGCACGACGACTCTGTCACACAGCGTGTCCACGACGGCGAGGTCGTGCGTCACGAACAGGCACGCGAAGCCGAGCCGCTCCTGGAGTTCCCGGAAGACGTCGAGCACGCGCGCCTGCACCGACACGTCGAGTGCACTCGTCGGTTCGTCCGCGATGAGGAGTGCCGGATCGAGGGCGACGGCGCGCGCGATGGCGACCCGCTGCCGCTGCCCACCGGACAGCTCGTGCGGGTACCGCTCGCGGAAGCCGCCGTCGAGCCCGACGTCACCGAGCAGTCGCTCGACGCGCGCCTCCACCTCGGCCGTCGGCAGCCGGAGGATCTGCCGCAGCGGCTCGGCGACGGTCTGGCCGACCGAGTACCGCGGGTTCAAGGACCGTAGCGGGTTCTGGAAGACGACGCCGACGCGTCGCCGCATCGCCTTCCGGGAGGCGCGGCTCGCCCGCGCCACATCGGTCCCCTCGACGACGACGGTCCCGCCGGTGATCGGCGCGAGACCGATCGCGGCCCGCCCGATGGTCGTCTTCCCGCTGCCGGACTCCCCGACCAGACCGACGATCTCCCCGCGACCGACGGTGAACGACACGTCGTCGACGGCCCGGAACCGCCCGCGCAACGCTCCGCCGTACTCGACCACGAGGTGCCGGACGTCCAGGACGACGGACGGTGTCTGGACGGCGAGGTCGACCGCGTCCCGCCCCCGGTCGGTCCCGGTGCCCATCCGCGGGACGGCGGCGAGCAGTTCGCGCGTGTAGTCGGCGGACGGCGCACCGAGCACCTCGTGGACGGTGCCGGTCTCGACGACCCGCCCGCGGCGCATCACGACCACGCGGTCGGCGATGTCGGCGACCACGCCCATGTCGTGCGTGATGAGCAGGATCGACGTCCCGGTGCGCTCGCGGAGGGCGCGGAGCACGTCGAGGACCTCGGCCTGGACCGTCACGTCGAGGGCGGTCGTCGGCTCGTCCGCGATGAGCAGGTCTGGGTCGGCGGCGAGCGCCATCGCGATCATGACGCGCTGGCACTGCCCACCGGAGAGCTCGTGGGGGTACTGGCCGAGGCGGCGCTCGGGCTCCGGGACCTCGACGGCACGGAGGAGGTCGAGCGCGCGTTCGCGGACGGCGGCACGGTCCAGGGAGCCGTCGGCGCGGCGGACGGCCTCGGCCAGTTGGAACCCGATCGCGTACACGGGGTTCAACGCCGCGGAGGGGTCCTGGAAGATCATCGAGACGCGGCGGCCGCGCACCTCGCGGAGCGTGCGTTCGTCGGCGCCGAGCACGTCGAGGTCGCAGATCCGGATGCTGCCGTCGGCACGTGCTCCGTCGGGAGCGATGCCCATCGCGGTCATCGCGGTCATGCTCTTGCCCGAGCCGGACTCGCCGACGACCGCGACCACCTCGCCGGGGCCGACCGTGAACGAGGCGTCGTGGACGGCGTGCACGACCTCGCCGTCCACGTCGAACGTGACGCTGAGGTGGTCGACGGTGAGGACGTCGTTCATGGGGTCTCCGCTGGGTCGGTCTCGTCGCGGGCCGCCTTGAAGGCCTCCCACTCCTCGAGCATCTTGAAGTGGTGGCCGCGTAGCCACTGCATGTAGTCGCGTCCGTTGCGGAGGCGCTCACGGACCTCGGCGTCGACGTCGCCGTCGCCGGCGTGGCCGCCGGCCTCGACGATGGCGAGCCCACGCCCGATGAGGTCGCGCTGCCGGTCCAGGTAGCGCCGCTCACCGGCGAGCCAGGACCCCCACACGTCGGCCTCGGCGCGGAAGTAGTGGCTGCGCTCCCCCGGCACGGTGTGCCGTTTCACGAAACCGCTGTCCACGAGGCGCCGGGCCGCCATCGAGATCGCGCCGGAACTGGCCCCGAGTGCGACCTGCAGGTCGGACGAGGACGAGTGCGGCGCCCGGGTCACCATGAGGTAGCCGAGCACCCGCGCGTCGGTGAGGGGCATCCCCGCCATGTCACTGAACATCAGCGCGAACTCCTCGACGAACGCCTGACGTTCCGGCTCGAGGACGACGTCGTCGCGCGCGTGATCGCGCACCGAAGGGCCCGTCCCGGCGCTCATGCCTCGAGGCCAGCCGCGACCGCTGGCGACTCGGTCGGGATCGTCCACGGTTCCTGGGTCATGCCGCCGCCGGCCCGGATCGCCCGAACGGTACCGTCCCCGTCCCGCTCGTACGTGATGTCCTCGTCCACCGAACCGAACCGGTTGCCGTGCGTCATGCGCAGCGTGTCCGCGTCGACCACCTCGAGCCGCGTCGGTGACTCGAGCGGCGCCGGCGCGGACGGGTCGATCTCGACGAGGCGGTCGCCGATGCGAGCGACGTCGGTGACGCCCCACGGGTTCGCGAAACGCCCGGTGAAGGTCGCCGCGTCGACGTCGTCCGGCACGGCCGCGCCCGGGGCGTCGTCCGCCGCGGCTGCGTCGAGGAGGGTGATGATGGCCGTCGCGATGAGCGTCGCGGGCCCGGCCGCGGCGCTGGTGAGCACCGACACGACGAGCCCCGACGCGGGGTCGAACATCGACTGCGTGATGTGTCCGGGGAACCCGCCGGAGTGCCCGCGGATGTCCCGCCCGCCGATGCGGTCGACGACGAACCCGGCGCCGTAGCCGCGCTCGGCGTCGTCGTCGGTGGCGCTCCACGCCTTCCGCTGCGCGAGGCGCTTCGAGTGGTCGCTGAGCAGCGTGCCCTGTCCGATGACGTGCTGCGAGAAGTACCGAACCAGGTCGGACGCGGTGCCGTGGAAGCCCGTGGCGGCCGCCATCGCGCGGGTGTCGACGTGGTCGATCCGGCGACGGGTCCGGGCGACGTGGAACCCGGTGTAGCCGACCACGAAGTCGTCGGCGCGGCTCGGGTCCCAGTCCGGGCCGGTGTTCTGCAGGCCCAGCGGCTCGGTGATCGACGCACGGACGAAGTCGTTGTAGGACTGTCCGGACACCGCGGCGATGACGAGCCCGAGCAGCGAGTACCCGAGGTTCGAGTAGTTGAACGAGGACCCCGCCGGGACCTTCTGGCCGCGGTCGAGGACCAGCGCGAGGAGTTCCTGCTCGTCGGGGAAGGGGTGCTTCAGCGACCAGTAGTCACCGTCGTGGCCGTCGCGGATGACCCCTGCGCCCATCTCCATGAGTTCGCGGACCGTGGCGTCGGCGAGCGGGGAGCCGGCCTCGACGAGGGCGGGCACGTACGTGCCGACGGTGTCGTCGAGCCGGAGCGACCCCCGCTCGACGAGCTGCAGGAGCGCCGTCGCGGTGAACGTCTTCGAGTGCGAGGCGATGCGGAACAGATCGGTCGTCGTCAGCCGGCGGCCGGCCTCGACGTCGGCGTAGCCCCAGGCCTCGTCGAGGAGCACCTCGCCTCCGTGCCCGATCGCGACCTGCACGCCGGGCACGCGCAGCTGCCACACCTTGTAGGACACCCAGTCGCGGATGTAGGGCAGGGTCTTCCGGTACGCGTCGAGGGTGTCGGTCACTTGGGGGTCCTTCCGGGACGGCGTGGGTCAGTGGGGCGTACGGCCTGTGGTGACGAGTCTGGCGGATCACCGGCGACGCGGGTCGAGGGCGGCGCGCAGCGTGTCCCCGAGTGCGATGACGGACAGCACCGTCACCGCGAGGAACGTCGCGGGAGCGACGAGCATGTGCGGGGCCCGGAGGAACTGGCTCGTCGCGGCGGACAGCTGCAGTCCCCAGGAGATCGCCGGGCTCTCGAGCCCGATGCCGAGGTACGTCAGCGACGACTCGGACACGATGACGCCGCCGACGGTGATCGTGGCGAGGACGAGCAGCGGCGAGATCGACGCGGGCAGGACGTAGCGGGTGGTGATCCGCCACGTCGAGAGCCCCATCGTGCGGGCGGCGAGGACGAACTCGGCGTTCCGGACGCTCCGGACGCTGGACCGCACGAGCCGCGCCATCGTCGGCCAGCCGAACAGGGCGAGGACGAGCGAGACGGTGACGACCGAGCGCTGCCCGACGCTGTTCAGCACGACGACGGCGCCGAGCAGGAACGGGAAGCCGAGGAACACGTCGGTGAGGCGTGCGAGCACGGCGTCCACCCACCCGCCGACCATGCCGGCGACGGTCCCGACGACGACGGCCACGACGCCGGCGAGCACCGTGGTGAGCACCGCGACCGCGATCGAGGACCGCGTGCCGTAGACGACGTTCGCGTACACGTCACAGCCCTGCAGGTCGAAGCCGAACGGATGTCCGGCGGTCGCCGACGCCCCGCTCCGGCCGAGGTCGCAGGCGCGCGGGTCGCCGTGGCCGAAGAAGCCGGCGAAGACGGACGGGAAGCAGGCGACGAGCAGCACGACGGCGAGGACCCCGGCGGGGAGCCAGAACCCCGGGCGCCGGACCGCGGACCGCAGCGGCCGACGCTTCGTGACGACGGACTGCGGGACGGTCGCGCCGATGGCAGAGGTGGTCATGCGGAGACTCCTGTCCGGACACGCGGGTCGAGGGCGGCGTGCAGCAGGTCGACGAGCACGCTCGTGACGAGGAACACCAGGATGAGCGCGGTCGAGATCCCGACGACCACCGCGCCCTCGTGCGACCGGATCCCCTGGAACAGCAGGTTCCCGACGCCGGGCAGGTTGAAGATGCCCTCGACGATCACGGTCCCGCCCATCAGGTACCCGAGGTCCGTGGCGAGGTAGGTCGCGGTGGGGATGAGCGAGTTGCGCATCACGTGGACGCCGACGATGCGCCCGGGGGCGAGGCCCTTCGCACGGGCGGTCCGCACGAAGTCGGCGTCGAGGGTCTCGATCATCGAGGTCCGGGTCAACCGCGACACCGCCGCGAGGCCGAACAGGGCGATCACGAACGCCGGCAGCAGGTAGGCGGTGGGCCACCCCGCGGTCGCACCGGCCACCGGGAACCAGTGCAGGCGGACGGAGAACACCAGCTGCAGGGCGACGCCGAGCACGAAGACGGGGACGGCGCCGACGACGATCGTCGCGACCAGGACCGTCTTGTCGAGGACGGTCCCGCGGCGGAGTGCCGACACGACGCCGAGTCCGATGCCGAGGACGATCTCCACCGCCCACGCGGTGAGCGCGAGCGTGATCGTGACCGGCCAGCGCGAGGCCATCTGCTCCCCCACCGACTGGCCGTTGAAGTCGGTCCCGAAGTCGCCGCGGAGCAGGCCGCCGAGGTACTGCAGGTACTGCGCCCAGAGCGGCTGGTCGAGGTGGTACTCGGCGCGCAACGCCCGCACCACCGACTCGGTGAGCGGCCGGTCGCCGCCGAGCGCCTTGATCGGGTCGCCCGGGAGGGCGAACGTCATCGCGTAGATGAGGAAGGTCACGCCGAGGAAGACGACGAGCAGGCCGCCGACGCGGCGGCTGACCGTGAGCGCCGCACGCATCAGTCGCCTCCCCCGGTCGGCACGGTCGACCGGCCTGCGGTCACCGAGGACGGCCGGGAGGCGCGGGCCGGGTCCGCCACGTGACTCGCGCAGGCGAGGACCGCGCCGAACTGCACCCCCACCAGCTTCGCGATCGGGATCGGCGCCGCGTCCGGCAGGACGTCCGCCTGCCACGTCGCGTACAGCTCCGCGAGGCGGTCACGGAGGCGCCGCAGCGGGGCGGGCGCCGTGCCGGCGGTCGTCTCCGCCTCGAGCGCACGGAGCAGCATGCCGCCGTACCGGAGCCGGAAGCAGCGGACCAGGTCCTCGCACCCGAAGCGTTCGGCGACGGTTGCCATCCGGTCGGCGGGCTCACGGTCGGCACGCGCACGGTCCGTCTCGGTCATCCCACCGATCATCGGGACGAACGCCCGCGAGCCCTCGAGGAACGGCGTCTCGACGGTGAGCATCGGCGTCGCGGCGTCGAGGATCTCCTGCAGCTCGGCGCCCGAGGCCGCGAGGTCGTCCGCGCACCGCCGGAGCAGGTCCGGGTAGGACTCCGTGGTGACGCTCTGGTCGTCGGCGTCAGGGTGGCTCCAGTACGGCAGCTCGGCGACCAGGCAGAGCGCGCCGTACCGGGCCGCCCACGCCGCGCTCGAGGCCCCGTGGATGTGCTCGCCGGGGTCGACGCCGAGGCTCTCGAGGTAGTCGTAGGCGGTCTCGATGCCGTCCAACGCGAACACGGCCGGTGCGAACGCCCGCAGGTGGGGCGACTCCGGCTCCCCGGTGTCGAGCGGCAGCCCGAGCGCCTGCGGGACGGCGTGCAGGACGTCGATCACGTCGGGCAGGTCCTCGGAGAGGTAGTAGTACACCCCGCCCATCTCGCCGTTGTGCAGCGACACGAGCAGCTCCGGACGGGTGTCGTCGATGAGCCGCATGAAGGCGAGGGTCTCCGGCAGGACCTGGTCGAAGTACACCGACTTGTGGGCGTTCGGGAACGTCCACTCGACCTGGCTGTCCGGGGCCGGCCGGTAGAAGTGCCGCGCGTAGTGGACCCGGTCGTGCGGGTCGTGGAACCACGCCTCGTTCAGCCGCATGCCGTCCGGGTCGATCGTCGGGACGATGTGCCACGTCGTGTCGAGCGACGCAGCCGCCGCGATGTCGTCCTGGTCGGTGCTCAGCAGCCAGGAGGCGAGGTGCAGGGCCGTCCACGACCCGATCGGTTCGTTCGGGTGCACGCCGCCGACGACGACGGCGGCGTGCGACCCGGAACCGATGCGGTAGCTGTGGAGCGGTTCCCCGAGCCTGCTGGTGCCGATCCGGGTGACCGTGACCTGCTCGGGGTGTGCCGCGGCGAGTGCGTCGAACCGGGCGTGCAGGTCGTCGACGAGGGGGAAGCCGTCGCGGTCGGGGACCGCCGCGACGAGGCGGAGGACGGTGCGCTGGTCCATGCGGTGCTGCACGCCGCTACTTGACGGTGATCGCGGGCACGACCGGGCTGCCGTCGACGGCGGGCAGCGAGGCGATCTTGTCGCTCACGACGTACGAGTACTTGTCGAAGAAGGTCGGGACGACCGGGAAGTCCTCGAGCACCGCCTTCTGGGTCTGGGCGTAGTACTCGTTCGCCTCGTCCTGCGAGCCGGCGGAGTCGGCCTTCGCGAGCAGCGAGTCGACCTCGTCGGACTGGTAGTAGCCGGTGCACGGTGCGCAGCCGCCGGCGCTGGTGAAGAGTGCCCGGAGCGTGTTCTGCTGGCTGGCGTACAGCGCACCCCAGTGGCCGAAGTGCGGTCCCTCGATCTTCTTGTCGGTGAGCTCCGAGTAGTACGACGCCCAGTCGGTCGTGGCCTTCGCCTCGGTGTCGACGCCGAGGTTCTGCCGGATCTGGTTCGCGTAGGCCTGGTACAGCGAGTCGAGGCCGTTGCCGCCCGGGTAGACGAGCGTGATCGTGCCGTCGAAGCCGCCGGCCTTCGCGAGGAGCGCCTTGGCCTTCGACGGGGAGAACTCGCACGCGTCGCCGCAGATGCCCTCCTGCGTGCCGGACATGCCGGGCGGGGTGAGTGCGGTCGCGGGCTCGTACAGGCCGCCGTAGATCGCCTTGTTGACCTGCCCGCGGTTGATCGACATCGAGATCGCACGACGGACGTCGGGGTTCGAGTAGCGGTCGTCCCAGAGCGGGAAGCCGAGGTAGTCGATCCCCGGGGCGTCGAAGGAGTGCAGCCGGTCACCGAAGTCGGCCGCGGCGCTCGTCATCTTGTCGGTGGGCAGGAACAGGACGTCGGCGTTGCCGGCGAGCACGTCGGTGTAGGCGGTGTTCTGGTCCGCGTAGCTCTTGAAGGTGATGTCCTTCGTCTTCGCCTTCGTGCCGCGGTAGTCCTTCCACGCGGTGACCGTGAAGGGCTGATCGGCCTTCCAGGCGCCCTCCATCTCGTACGGACCGTTCCCGATCGGTTTCGCGTCGTAGGCCTTGAGGTCGGCGTAGGCCGCCTCGGGCATCGGGTAGAAGGCGGTCTGCGCCTGGCTGAGCTGGAGCGGGAACTGACTGTCCGCGTGGTCGAGCGTGACCGTGAAGGTGTCCTTCCCGGTCACCTTGAGTCCCGACATCTCCTTCGTCTTCGGGGTGCCCGACGTCGGGTTGAGGTCCTCGTACCCGACGATCGCGGCGAGCTCGCCGCTGTTCTCCCACGCGTTCGGGCCGTACGCCGTGTGGTTCCAGGCCTTCACGTAGCTCTCGGGCGTGACGGCCTCGCCGTTCTGGAACGTCCAGCCGTCGCGGAGGGTGATCGTCCAGGTGGTGTTGTCGCTCGACTCGACGCTCTTCGCGGCGACGTCGTGCAGGTCGCCCTTCGCGTCGGTCTCGGTGAGCGGCGCGAAGAGGCTCATCGTCTGGGTGAAGGCAACCGTCTGGCGGCCGGGCGTCAGGTGGTCCGGTTCGCCGGTCGCGTAGACCAGGCTCCCGCCCGAACCGGACTGACTGTCCGCCGTGCCGGTGGCGGAACAGCCGGTGGCCACCAGCGCCAGCGTGGCCGCTGCGGCCACCGCGGCGATCGTCCTGCGTCGCATTGTGAGCTCCTCGAGTCGAAGCGCGTCCGGTTCGGGACCGGTCGTCGTTGTCCGAGACGGTAGGGGCGGCGCAATTCCGAGCACAAGACTTCTTTCAGTGATCTCTGAAACCTTTACCCGTCAGAAACAGGCTCGAAACGACACCTGTCGCGCGTGCTCCGCGACCTGTGCCACGCTCGACCCATGCGTCACACTCCGCACTTCCTGATGACCGACGTCGACGAGGTGCGGCGCCTCGTCAGGGACAACCCGTGGGCGACGATCGTCTCCCACACGGAAGCCGGTCTGGTCGCCTCGCACTACCCGTTCCTGCTCGAGGAGGCGGACGACGACGCGATCGTCCTCGTCTCGCACGTCGGGCGTCCGGACGAGCAGGCGCACGAGCTCGGACGGCACGAGGTGCTCGTCGTCGTGCAGGGGCCGCACGGGTACGTCTCCCCCGCCTGGTACCCGCCCGAACAGTTCGTGCCGACGTGGAACCACGTCACGGCGCACCTGTGGGGCACGCCGGAGATCCTGTCCGAGGAGGAGAACTTCCGCGTCCTCGGTGAGCTCGTCGACCACTTCGAGCGGGTCATGCCGTCGCCCGTCTCCCTCGAGGTCGACGAGGACACCGCCCGCCGGATGGCGAAGGGCACCGTCGGCATCCGCCTCCGCGTGACCCGGTTCGACGCCCGCGCGAAGCTGTCGCAGAACAAGTCGCCCGAGGTGGTCGAACGGATCATCGCGGGGCTGCGCGGGGACGGCCCCTACGCGTCGACGGCGCTCGCCGACGAGATGGCCCGGGTGCACGGCCGGGAGGCGCGATGACGGACGTCTTGCTCCGGACCGTCCGGCGCGTGGGCACGTCCGGCGCCCCGTGCGACGTGCACGTCGTCGGCGGGCGCGTCGCCGCGATCGCCCCCGCCGGCACGCTCGACCCCGCCGGCCGCGACACCGACGTCGTCGAGACGGACGGCGCGTGGCTCGGTCCTGGTCTCGTCGACCACCACGTGCACTTCGACCAGTGGGCGCTCGTCCGCCGCCGGGTCGACGTCTCCGCCTGCGACTCCGCCGAGGCCACCGCCACCCTCCTGGCGGACGTGACACGGACCGGCGTGGCGGACCGCGTGCTGGTCGGACACGGCTACCGCGACGGGTTGTGGCCGCGTCCCGCGCGACGCGAGCTGCTCGACCAGGCCGTACCGGGCCTCCCGGTCGTCGTCATCAGCGGGGACCTGCACGCGGTCTGGTGCAACGCACTCGCCCTCGCACTCTTCTCGCAGGCCGTCGGCCGCCCGCTCGCGGCGGGCGACGACGGTGTCCTGCGCGAGCAGGACGCATTCGACGTGACCGGCGCACTGTCGCGCGTGACCGACGACGTGCTCGACGGCTGGGTCGCCGATGCCGTCGACGCGGCGAGCGCCCGCGGGGTGACCCGCGTGGTCGACCTCGAGATGGTGTTCGGCCTGGACCGCTGGACCCGACGCGTCCGGGCCGGTACCGACGGCCTCCGGGTCGGCTCCGGCGTGTACCCGGGTGAGCTCGACGCTGTCATCGCCCGCGGCCTGCGCACCGGCGACGTGGTCGGCGGCACGCGGGGACTCGTCCGGATGGGCCCGTTCAAGGTCATCACCGACGGGTCCCTCGGCACGCGGACCGCGGCGCTGCACTCCGGCGAGGGCGTGCTCGCGTGGCCCTTCGACGACCTCGTGTCGATGACGCGACGCGCCGTCGCGGCGGGCCTGACCCCCGCTGTCCACGCCATCGGGGACCGTGCGAACAGCGTCGCACTCGACGTGTTCGAGGCCGTCGGCGCCCGCGGCACCATCGAGCACGCACAACTCCTCGACGGCGCCGACGTCGAACGGTTCGCGCGGCTCGGGGTGGCCGCCTCGGTGCAGCCCGAGCACGCGATGGACGACCGGGACATCGCCGAGCTGCACTGGGCGGGACGGACCGACCGGGCGTTCGCGTTCGCGTCGCTCGATCGTGCCGGGGCCACCCTGCTGCTCGGTTCCGACGCTCCCGTCGCGCCGCTCGACCCGTGGGTGTCGATGGCGGCGGCCGTCGGGCGCGACCGCGACGGCCGCGAGCCGTGGCACCCGGCCGAACGGCTCACCGCGCTGACCGCGTGGCGGGGCTCGACCGAGGGCGGTCGCGTCGGCGTGGGCGTCGGCGACGTCGCGGACGTCGTGCTCCTGGCCGCGAACCCGCTGGCGCCCGGCGCGACGTCGTCGGCACTGCGCGGGACGCAGGTGCTCGCCACGGCGATCGAGGGGCGGTTCACCCACCGCGAGCTGTGACGGGTGGCGACGCGCTCGTGAGCCGAGACGCCCCGGACTGGCGACGCCGCAGTGCTCCAGACGACTACTTCTGGTCCTTCGGGCACCAGTAGAGCTTCCGTCCGGCCATGTCCGCCATCCGGATCTCGGTCCCGCAGACCCGGCAGGGCTCGCCCTGGCGGTGGTACACCCAGTGGCGGTCCTTCCGCGAGCGCAGCGCCTTCTTGTGGTCGGCCTCGGACAGACCGTCCATCGTCAGCATCAGGCCGTCGCGGACCCCGTCGTGCAGGAGCTTCGACCAGTCCGCCCACAGCGCCTTCGCCTGCTTGACGGTGATCTTCTTGCCCACCTTGTACGGGTCGATCCGCTGCCGGAACAGCAGCTCGCAACGGTAGATGTTGCCGATGCCGCTCACCACGGACTGGTCCATGAGCAGCTGCCCGATCGCGACGTTCCGCTTCCGGACGTTGTCGACGAAGGCCCGTTCGGCCTCGGGTCCGTCGTCGTTCACCGGGTCGGGTCCGAGCTTGTCGAGCGCACGCTGCACCCCGGCGGGGTCCTCGACGACACAGGCGGTCGGGCCGCGCAGGTCGGCGACGGTGTCCTCGGTGAGCAGGCGGACGCGGACCTGGCCGACGGGGTCCGGCGGGAACGCCTCGATCGGGTCCTCGGTCTTCTCCTGCTCGGCCATCCGGTAGCGGGCGAGCCGCGGGGCACCGATGGACGACAGCGACTCCTCGCGGTCGTCGTCGTCCGACAGCGCCTCGGCGGTGGAGATCACGCCGGCGAAGTCCCACGCCCCGTAGAGACCGAGGTGCACGCGGAGGAACAGGTCGTCCTCGAACTCCAGGAACAGCTGCTTGCCGACCGCGCGCGAGCCGATCAGGCGCTTGCCGTCGAGCTGCGCGGCGCCGGCGGCGAAGCGTCCCTGAGGACTCGACACCTCGCAGCGTTTGCCGACGAAGTGCCGGGTGAACTGGTTGGCGATGCGGTGGACGGAGTGACCCTCGGGCATGCGACCTGTCTACTCGGCCGAGCCGTCGATCTGCTTGCCGGCGATGTGCCCCGTCTGCTCGTACTCCGCCAGCTGCGCGATGCGGCGGGCGTGACGCTCCTCGCCGGAGAAGGGCTCGGCGATGAACAGGTCGACGAAGTCGATGACCTCGGCCTCGGTGTGCTGGCGGGCGCCGATCGAGATCACGTTGGCGTCGTTGTGCTGGCGGGCGAGGAGCGCGGTGGACTCGTTCCACACCAGCGCGGCCCGGATGCCCTCGACCTTGTTCGCGGCGATCTGCTCGCCGTTGCCGGAGCCCCCGAAGACGACGCCGAGCGCCTGCACACCCGCGCGCTGGTCGACGACGACCGCGTGGGCGGCGTTGATGCAGAACGAGGGGTAGTCGTCGAGCGCGTCGTACTCGGTCGGCCCGTGGTCCACGACCTCGTGACCGGCGTCGGTCAGGTGCGAGGCGAGGGTCTTGCTGAACTCGAGGCCGGCGTGGTCCGTTCCGAGGTGGATGCGCATGGCATCGATCCTATTCCCGCCCGCGCGCACCCCTCGCCACGACGACGACGTACCGGCAGGCGTCCGCAGAGTCGTTCCGGTAGGTCACCTCGGCCGGCTCGCCGAGCTCGATCCGGTCCCCTGCGGCGAGCGTCGTCGGCTCGCCGCCGACGTCGACGACGAGCTCGCCGTCGACGACCCAGATGCAGTGCCGGAGGAACGCGTACGCCGACGCCGGGTAGGTGACCGAGCGGCCGGCCGGGAGGCACACCTCGGTGACGTCCACGGGGAAGTCGGCGCTCGTCACCGGACGGCGGCGGTACCCGGTCTCGGGATCGGTCCAGTGGTCGGCGGTCGCGCCGCGCTGGACGCCGGTCGCGTCCTCGACGCTGCCGGACGCCGCCTCCTCGCCGGGGTGACCGTCGTCGAGGAGCTGCGAGATCGTGAGTCCGAACGCCCCGGACAGCCGCCCGAGGATCGTCGCCGTCGGGCTCGAGACGCCGCGCTCGACGCGGTTGATCATCGCGCGGGAGACGCCGGACTCCTCGGCGAGTTCGGTCAGGCTCCAGCGGCGGTCGTCCCGGAGCGACCGGAGCCGCTCGCCGAGCCGGCGCTGCGCGGTTTCGTCGTGCGCCTCGACATCGTCTACGATCTGCGACATGGCGACAGCATATGCGACGGACGGTGCGGGCCCGGCGGCGGACGTGCTCGTGCGCGACTGCGAGCCGCGCGACCTCGACGTCGTGCACGCGCTCCACGTCGACGCGGTGCTGCACACGACGGCCGTCTGGCAGGAGTCCCCGAACCCGCGCGCGTGGTTCGACACGTGGCTGGCCGACCGGCGGGCAGCCGGACTCCCGGTGTTCGTGGCCGAGGTCGACGGCGTCGTCGCCGGGTACGTGACGTACGGCCCGTTCCGCCCCCACGACGGGTACCGGCACACGGTCGAGCACAGCGTCTACGTGGTGGCGGGGTTCCGTGGTCGCGGGATCGCGTCGGTCCTCATGCGGGCGCTCGTCGAGCACGCCCGGCAGCGGGACCTGCACGTGATGATGGCCGGGATCTGCAGTGCCAACACGGGGTCGATCGCGCTGCACGAGCGCCTCGGGTTCGAGGTCGTGGCCGTGCTGCCGGAGGTCGGACGCAAGTTCGACCGCTGGCTCGACCTGACGCTCATGCGCCTGCCGCTCTCCTGACGCCGGGCCGACCCGGCGGACCGGTGCCGGGCCTCCCGTCCGCGCTGCGCCGCGTTCGTGCGCCCTCGGACGGACGTCGCGCCCCGCTCCGCCTGGGCGCGACGTCCGCGCCGGGGCGCGCGACCGGTCAGTCGACCGTGTCGAAGACCGGGCCGACGGTGCGGGAGCGCTTCAGCTCGAAGAAGCCCGGGTACCGAGCCGCCGCGACGACGCCGTCCCAGAGGTCGAGCGCCTGCTGCCCCTTCGGCGCCGGCGAGATGACCGGGCCGAAGAACGCGATGCCGTCGACCGCGATGACGGGCGTGCCGACGTCCTGACCGACGCGCTCGATGCCGTCGCGGTGGCTCTCGCGGGTGGCGGCGTCGACCTCGTCGCTCCACGCGTACTCCGCGAGGTCGGCGTCGAGGCCGAGCTCGGCGAGGACCGCGGGCACGACCTCGGCGGGGTCCTTCTCCTGGCGGTGGTGGATGTGCTCGCCGAGCGCGTCGTAGAGCGGCTTCACCACGTCGTCGCCGAGCCGGAGGCGGGCCGCCGTGACGAGCCGCGGGTACACCTGCCCGCGCTCGAGTCCGGTCCGGTACTCGTCCGGCACGTCCTGGTGCTCGTTGAGGACGAACAGGCTCATCACGTGCCAGGTCACGTCGAGGTCGCGGTGCTGCTCGACCTCGCCCACCCAGCGGCTGGTCATCCAGGCCCACGGGCAGTTCGGGTCGAACCAGAAGTCCACAGCCGTCCGGGTCGCGTCGGCCTTGTCCACAGTCGTCTCGGTCACGGGTGCGAGCGTACGCGCGCTCGCTAGGCTGGTTCCGACACGTCCCGCCGGTGCACGACGCCGGACGGGACCACCGATGCGCGGACAACGATCGTCCGTGCCGCAGCGAAGTTGGAGCGTCCGTGCCCGGAGAGAACCTCACCAGAACCGAAGCCCAGGAGCGTGCGGCGATCGTCGACGTCCGGTCGTACGACGTCGAGCTCGACCTCACGCGCGGCGCCGAGAGCTTCGGCAGCACCACCCGGGTCCGCTTCACCGCGACCCCCGGTGCCGCCACCTTCATCGACGCGATCACGAAGACCGTCCACTCGGTCACGCTGAACGGCACCGAGCTCGACGTGGCCGCGGTGAACGACGGCGTGCGCATCCAGCTCGCCGACCTGCAGCAGGAGAACGAGCTCGTGGTCGTGGCCGACGCGCTCTACACGAACACCGGCGAGGGCCTGCACCGCTTCGTGGACCCCGTCGACGACGAGGTCTACCTCTACTCCCAGTTCGAGGTGCCGGACTCCCGCCGGATGTTCGCGGTGTTCGAACAGCCCGACCTCAAGGCCGAGTTCACCTTCACCGTGACGGCGCCGTCCCGCTGGCAGGTCGTGTCGAACTCCCCCACCCCGGAGCCCCGCGTCGACGGCGAGGTCGCCACGTGGGCCTTCCCGCCCACCACGCGGATCTCGAGCTACATCACCGCGCTCATCGCCGGCCCCTACGAGGTCGTCCGCAGCGAACTGACCTCCCGCGACGGCCGCACCGTGCCGCTCGGGGTCTTCGCCCGCAAGTCCCTCGCCGAGTACCTCGACGCGGACTACGTCTTCGAGACCACGCGCAAGGGCTTCGCGTACTACGAAGAGAAGTTCGACGTCCCGTACCCCTTCGAGAAGTACGACCAGCTCTTCGTCCCCGAGTTCAACGCGGGCGCGATGGAGAACGCCGGTGCCGTCACCTTCACCGAGACCTACGTGTTCCGCTCGAAGGTCACCGACGCCATCAAGGAGCGCCGGGTCGTCACGATCCTGCACGAGCTCGCGCACATGTGGTTCGGCGATCTGGTCACGATGAAGTGGTGGAACGACCTCTGGCTGAACGAGTCGTTCGCCGAGTGGGCGTCGACCATCGCCACGGCAGAGGCCACCGAGTGGGCCGAGGCTTGGACCACGTTCCAGGCGATGGAGAAGTCCTGGGCCTACCGCCAGGACCAGCTCCCCTCGACGCACCCGATCGTCGCGACGATCAACGACCTCGAAGACGTCCAGGTCAACTTCGACGGCATCACCTACGCCAAGGGCGGCTCCGTCCTGAAGCAGCTCGTCGCGTGGGTCGGCATCGACGCCTTCTTCGCCGGCGTCTCGGCGTACTTCAAGAAGCACGCGCACGCCAACACCGAGCTCAAGGACCTCCTCGTCGAGCTCGAGGCCACCAGCGGGCGCGAGCTCGGCGAGTGGTCGAAGCTCTGGCTCGAGACCGCCGGGGTCAACACGCTCCGCCCGGAGATCGAGGTCGACGAGGACGGCGTGATCACGGCGTTCGCGGTGCTGCAGGAGGCCCCGGCCGACCACCCGACGCTCCGCCCGCACCGGCTCGCGATCGGCGTCTACGGGTTCCAGCAGGACGCATCAGCACCGTTCGGTGCCGACACCGCCTCCGCCGGCGGCAAGCTCGAACGCCTGCACCGCGTCGAGATCGACGTCGACGGCGCCCGCACCGAGGTCCCCGAGCTCGTCGGGCAGCACCGCGGCGACCTCGTGCTGCTCAACGACGACGACCTCGCCTACGCCAAGATCCGTCTCGACGAGCAGTCCCGTCACACGGCGATCGAGCACCTCGCCGCGATCGCCAACCCGCTCGCCCGCTCGATCGTCTGGGGTGCGATGTGGGACGCCACCCGCGACGCCGAGTCCCCCGCCAGCGATTACGTCCGGCTCGTCCTCGGCAACATCGCGACCGAGACCGAGTCGACGACGATCCGCACGACGCTCTCGCAGCTGCTCCTCACGGCGCGGAACTACGTCGCGCCGGCGAAGGTCGACGCCACGGTCCGCACGGTCGGCGACACGCTCTGGAACCTGGCGTCCTCGGCCGAGGCCGGCTCCGACGCGCAGTTCCAGTTCGTGAAGTTCTTCGCGCAGATCGCCTCGACGCCCGAGCACGTCACGGCCCTCTCGGGGCTGCGCGACGGTTCGGTGACGCTGAACGGTCTGGAGATCGACACCGACCTCCGCTGGGAACTCCTGGAGGGCCTCGTGCTCGCCGGTGCCGCGGGCAACGACGAGATCGACGCCGAACTCGCCGCGGACCGGACGGCCTCCGGCGAGCAGGCAGCGGCCCGCGCCCGCGCGACGATCCCCACGGCCGAGGGCAAGCTCGCCGCGTTCTCGTCGCTCGTCGACTCGGACGCCCTGCCGAACGCCATCGTGCGGCAGACCACGGTCGGGTTCCAGCACGCCAACGCCCCGGTCGTGCTCGAAGGACTCGTCCCGAAGTACTTCGACGTGCTGACCCGCATCTGGGCGGAGCGGAGCTACCACATCGCCGACACGATCGTCACCGGGCTGTACCCGGCGCCGCTCGCATCGGTGGAGCTCCGCGACGCGGCGACGGCGTGGCTCGAAACCCACACCGAGACCCCGGCGCTCCGTCGCATCGTGACCGAGAACCTCGCGGGCACCGAGCGTGCGCTGCGGGTGCAGGCCGCGGACGCCTGAGTCCGGTCCTCAGGCGGGGTGTGCCGTTCCTCCAGGGACGGCACACCCCGCCCCTCTAGCATCGAGCGGACATGATCCTCGCAGCAGACGACACCTCGAAGCTCATCTCGAACGCGTTCACCCAGTTCGTCGACACCTGGCACGTCCCGATCGTCATCGTCATCACGGTCCTCGCCGCGATCGTCGTCCGGCTGGTCCTCCGCCACTCGATCAAGGGCGTCGTCGACCGCATCGTGAACGGCGTGAAGAAGCGCAACGGCGCCACGGACACCCAGGCGCTCGTCGCCTCGCCGATCCAGACCGCCCGCGTCGTGCAGCGCACCAGGACGCTCGGCAGCGTGCTCGAGAACCTCGCGACGGTCGCGGTCGTGATCATCGCCCTCGTGGTGATCATCCCGCAGGTGCTGCCGGGTGCCGCCACCGGGATCGTCGGCGGGGCCTCCCTCGTCGCCGCCGGGCTCGCCGTGGGCGCGCAGTCGATCGTCCGCGACCTGCTGTCCGGCATCTTCATGATCCTCGAGGACCAGGCCGGCGTCGGCGACGTCGTGGACACCGGTCCCGCCACCGGGGTCGTCGAGAACGTCGGGCTGCGGGTCATGCAGATCCGTGACGTCAACGGCATCCTGTGGTTCGTCCCGAACGGGCAGATCCTGCGCGTCGGGAACCTGTCGCAGGGCTGGTCGCGAGTCCTCGTCGACATCACCGTCCCCTACGAGACCGACATCGACGCCGTGCAGGACGCCCTGCTCGCCGCGGCCGTGCGGATGTCGCAGGAACCCCGCTGGCGGCAGCGCATCGTCGAGAAGCCGGAGATCTGGGGTCTCCAATCGATCTCGGACTCCGGGATGGTGTTCCGACTCGTCGTGAAGACCCGCGCCTCCGAGCTCGACGTCGTCGGTCGTGAGCTCCGCGTCCGGCTGAAGCACGCCGTCGACGAGCTCGGCGTGACCCTCCCGGCGATGGCGATGATCATGCCCGAGGGCTGGGAGAACGCCACCTCGATCAACGGGCTCCGGACCGTGCGGACCCAGCCGACGCCGGCGCCGACGAAGCCCCGACGCGGGCGGAAGACCAACCAGTACGGGCAGGCGATCGAGACCGATCGGCACGACTCCGGCCGCCCCGACTCCGATCGACCCGGAACGGGAAGGACCGACGACCGATGAGCGACACCCCTGAACCCGGAACCCCGATGACCGGCATCCCACTCGGCGGCCCCCCGGTGGCCGGCCCCGGTGGCGCGCCTGCCGGTGTCCCCGGGCAGCCGATCACCCTGCGCGTCGGTCGGGACGGCGGGTCGGCGAGCGGGTCGCTGTTCGACCGGATCGGTGGCGCCCCGACCTTCGACCGGCTCGTCCGCCGCTTCTACGAGGGGGTGCAGCAGGACGACGTCATCTGGCCGATGTACCCGCAGGACGACCTCGAGGGTGCGATCTGGCGCCTGTCGCAGTTCCTCCAGCAGTACTGGGGCGGTCCCACCACCTACAGCGAGGAGCGCGGGCACCCGCGACTCCGCATGCGCCACATGCCGTTCCGCATCACGTCCGAGGCGCGGGAGCGCTGGCTGCACCACATGCGCGACGCAGTCGAGTCCCTGCAGCTCGCGCCGCTCGACGAAGCCGAGCTGTGGGCGTACCTCGACCGCGCCGCCCACGCGATGACGAACAGCTTCGACTGACGCCGGAGACGGACTGGAGGCTCGTGGCGGCGCCGCCACGAGCCTCCAGTCCGTCTCAGCGTGCGTACGAGCCGGTGCGGAGCTCGTCGAGCAGGGTGGGTCGGGTCGGGTGCCAGCCGTAGGCGGCACGGGCGTGCGCGCCCGAGCACTCCTGGTGCATGAGCAGTGCATCGGCGAATTCCGTGCCGAGCCGCTGCCGCGAGGCGTCGACGCTCTCCGGCACCACCGGCGACCCGTGTGCGCCCGCCTCGGCCATCTCGCGGACCGTCGGGTCGTCGCCGGTCGCGGCGAGGACGTACCCGTCCTCCGCACCGTGCTCCACGGCCAGCACGTACAGCTCCGCGAGGTCGTCGACGTGCACCGTGGTCCAGCGCTGGGAGCCGTCGCCGACCAGACGGACCTCGTGCTCGCCGTCGCCGACGAACATCGCAGGGATCCCGGCTCCGTGTCCGTACACGATGCCGGGCGCCACGATGGTGGTGCGGACGTCGCTCGCCCGGACGACCGCTTCGTTCGCACCACGCCACGCGGTCAGCGCCGGTGGGGAGGACGGCGACTGTTCGGAGATGTCCGTGGAGTTGCCGAAGGTGAAGATCCCGCCGGTGTGCACGAACGGCTTCGGCGTGCCGCTGAGTGCGCCGAGCACCGTGCGGACGAACGCGGTGTCGACGTCCTCGGCGGAGGCGGTGTGCACGACGGCGTCGGCCTCGTGCGCGAGGCGCTCGACGACCTCGGTGTCGGTCACGTCCTCGACGAGGGCGCGGCCGCCGGCGTCGCGGACGGCCCGGGCCTTCTCGTCGGAGCGGACGATGGCGGTGACGTCGTGCCCGTGGGCGACGAGGGCGCGGAGGACGGCGGAGCCGATGTAGCCGGAGGCGCCGGTGAGGAAGACGTGCATGCTCCCAACCAACCACGCCGGTCGGGGTGGACGCTGCGTCGTCCGGGCTGCTCGGTGCTGCGGAGCCGGACGTCGTCCGCTGCCGGACGTCGCTGGTTGCGGGACGTCGTCCGCTGCCGGACGTCGCTGGCTGCGGGACGTCGTCCGCTGCCGGACGTCGCTGGTTGCGGGACGTCGCTAGCTGAGCGACCAGGCGCGACGCTTGACGAGCACGTGTCCGCGTGAGGTCGTGAGGCGGCTCCAGGGGCCGGTCTCGAACAACCGGACCGGGTCGTGCCCGAGGAACCCGAGGCTCTCCCCCGCGAAGCCGGCACCGGCCGGGAGGTGCTCGACGCCCGGCACCGGACGGCCCCAGACCTCGGACCGGACCTTGCGCACGATGGCCTCGCCGGCGTTCGTCGGGACGGCGTCGGCCACCTCGGCTATGCCGGCCTTCACCGCGCGGCGGAGCAGCTCCGCCGAGACGTCCGGCAGCGGGATCCACCCTCCGCGCGGCGGGGAGATCGCCGCCCAGGTGACGGTGTGCACCTCGTGCGGGATCTCGACCTCGATCGGGGTCGCGCGTGTCGGGTCGGCACCCTCGGCGTGCTCGGCGTCCTGCGCCTCGGCGAGCAGGCGGAGTCGCTCCTGGAACGAGGCGAGGGGCACCACCGCGTCGATCGTCGCGGGCTGCGCCAACGAGAACGTGCGGAGGCCGAGGACCGTGGGGAGTTCGTCGAGCAGCCCGAGCGGGTACAGGATCGCCGTGTACACGGCGAGCACCCCGGAGTCGGCGATGAGACGGACCGAGCCGTCCTCGACGCGCGCTGCACGTCCGAGGTACGTGCGGAGGTCCCCCAGGGAGGCGGCGTCGGGCAGCGTGAACGAGGTGCTCATGTCGTGTCCGATCCTACCGGGGCGCCCCAGTTCGTAGACTGCGTGCGTGGTGAACGGCGAACCGGACTTCCTGCGGACCCTGCGACTCGAGGACACCGGCGCGAGCACGCGTGAGGCGGTCTTCACCGGGGTGAACCACTGGTCGCCCGGCGGCCGGGTCTTCGGAGGTCAGGTGCTCGCACAGTGCGTCGTGGCGGCGCAGGCCACGATGGTCGGTCGTCCGATCCACTCGCTCCACGGGTACTTCCTGCGTCCGGGTGACATCGACGTACCCATCACGTTCGGTGTCGAGCGCATCCACGACGGACGGTCCTTCGCCACGCGGCGGGCCCAGGCGTACCAGAAGGGCACGCCGATCTTCTCGATGATCGCGTCGTTCCAGACCGAGGACGATGGTGTCGAGCACCAGGACCCGTTCCCCGTCGGGCTGCCCGGACCCGAGGCGCTCCCCTCTGCCGCGTCGATCCTGTCGGCGATCGACCACCCCGTCGCTCGGGCCTGGGCGGAACGCTCGATCGACCTGCGGCACGTGGAGGGGCCGGTCTTCGTCGACGTGCAGGGCGAGCACGTCCCGCACCAGGCCGTGTGGTTCCGGGTGCAGGGCGACCTGCCGGAGGACCCGGCGCTGCACCGTGCGGTCCTCGCCTACGCCAGCGACCTGTCGATCCTCGAGCCGATCATGCGTCGGCACGGGGTCGCTTGGGGAACGCCGGGGGTGAAGAGCGCGAGCCTGGACCACGCGATGTGGTGGCACCGGGACGGACGCGCGGACGAGTGGATCCTGTACACACAGGAGTCGCCGAGTGCGCAGGGTGGGCGAGGGTTGGCATTCGGGCGGATGTTCTCCCGGGACGGGCGCCTGCTGGCGAGCGTCGCGCAGGAGGGCATGATGCGGGTTCCCCGCGGCTGACGGCCGGCTACCGCCGGGCGCTGCGGGCTGGCGCGATCGAATCCGGCCGACCCTGGTCGACTCCGGCCGGCTACGGCCGGGAGAACACCACCGGCGGCTCGACGTACGGCTCGCACGCCGCACGCTCGACCGAGGTGAGGCGCCGCGGACGGTTCGTCGCAGCATCGACCATCACCAGGGTCGTCGTGGCCCGCGTGTAGAGCTCCGCCGGTCGGTGCCCCGCCGGCGACCAGACCTCGTAGGAGATGTCGAGGCTCGCTCCGCCGACGTGTCCGATCCACAGCTGGATATCGAGCGGCCGCCGGAAGTACGGCGTCGACGCGAGGTACTCGAGCCGCTGCGCCGCGATCACCGTCATCGTGCCCGACCCGGGTCGGCCGTCGATGATCGGCTCCGGCGCGGATCCCGACTCGTCGACCTCGTCGGGATCCGGCGCCCAGAACGCGAGCACACGGGCTTCTTCCAGCAGGCGCAGCATCGCCGAGTTGTTCACGTGCCCGTAGGCGTCGATGTCACTCCAGCGGATGCGGACCGGTGCGTGCAGCCTCGCCACGTGCGGGTCAGTCCCGCGTCAGCTTGCGGTACGTGGCGCGACCGGGCTTGGCGGCGTCGGCACCGAGGCGCTCGATCTTGTTCTCCTCGTACGCCTCGAAGTTGCCCTCGAACCAGTACCAGTTCGGCGTGCCGTCCTCGTTGAGGCCCTCCCACGCCAGGATGTGCGTCGCGATGCGGTCGAGGAACCACCGGTCGTGCGTGATCACCACGGCACAGCCCGGGTACTCGAGCAGCGCGTTCTCGAGCGAGCCGAGGGTCTCGACGTCGAGGTCGTTGGTCGGCTCGTCGAGGAGCAGGAGGTTGCCGCCCTGCTTCAGCGTCAGCGCGAGGTTGAGACGGTTGCGCTCGCCACCGGACAGGATGCCGGCACGCTTCTGCTGGTCCGGGCCCTTGAAGCCGAACTGCGAGACGTACGCACGCGAGGGGATCTCGGTCTTGCCGACCTGGATGTAGTCGAGCCCGTCGGACACGACCTCCCAGAGGTTCTTGTTCGGGTCGATGCCGCCACGGGTCTGGTCGACGTAGGAGATGTCGACCGTCTCACCGATCTTCAGGTTCCCGCCGTCGAGGGGCTCGAGTCCGACGATCGTCTTGAACAGGGTCGTCTTGCCGACGCCGTTCGGGCCGATGACACCGACGATGCCGTTGCGCGGGAGCGTGAAGGACAGGTCGTCGATGATGACCCGCTCGCCGAACTGCTTGTGCAGCTTCTCGGCGTCGATCACCTGCGAACCCAGACGCGGGCCGACGGGGATGACGATCTCCTCGAAGTCCAGCTTCCTGGTGCGCTCGGCTTCCGTCACCATCTCCTCGTAGCGAGCGAGACGGGCCTTGGACTTCGCCTGGCGGCCCTTGGTGTTGCTGCGGACCCAGTCGAGCTCGGACGACAGACGCTTGGCGAGCTTGGCGTCCTTCTTGCCCTGGACCTCGAGGCGCGCGCGCTTCTTCTCGAGGTAGGTCGAGTAGTTGCCCTCGTACGGGTAGAGACGACCGCGGTCGACCTCGGCGATCCACTGGGCGACGTGGTCGAGGAAGTACCGGTCGTGGGTGACCGCCAGGACGGCACCGTGGTACTGCTGCAGGTGCTGCTCGAGCCACAGCACGCTCTCGGCGTCGAGGTGGTTGGTGGGCTCGTCGAGGAGGAGCAGGTCGGGCTTCTGGAGCAGGAGCTTGCAGAGCGCCACGCGGCGCTTCTCACCGCCGGAGAGGTGCGTGACGAGCTCGTCCCCCGGGGGGCACTGGAGCGCGGCCATCGCCTGCTCGAGCTGCGAGTCGAGGTCCCACGCGTCGGCCGCGTCGATCTCCTCCTGCAGCGTGCCCATCTCGGCGAGGAGCGCGTCGAAGTCGGCGTCCGGCTCGGCCATCAGCGCCGAGATCTCGTTGAACCGGGTGATCTTGCCGTGGATCTCGCCCACGCCCTCCTGCACGTTCTCGAGCACCGTCTTCGACTCGTCGAGTTCGGGCTCCTGCATGAGGATGCCGACGGTGAAGCCCGGCGTGAGCTTCGCCTCACCGTTGGAGGGCTGGTCGAGGCCGGCCATGATCTTCAGGATCGTCGACTTGCCGGCGCCGTTCGGGCCCACGACGCCGATCTTCGCGCCGGGGAGGAACGACATCGTGACGTCGTCGAGGATCAGCTTGTCGCCGACCGCCTTGCGGGCACGGACCATCTGGTAGATGTACTCAGCCATATCGCGGTCAAGTGTAGTGACCCGTCCGCCCGTGTGCGACGAGACGACCACGTCAGGCCGCTCCTCGGTGGAGTTCTTCCGTGGCACGAGCCGCCGCGGACGGTTCCGGGAGGTCGTCGGGCGTCGGTCCTGTGCCGCCGTCGACCACGTCGTCGCCGGAGGAGTCGTCGGCAGTGTCGTCGTGGTCGTCGTCGTCGACCTCTCCGGTCTCGGGATCGACCGAGGGGCCAGGGCCCGGCACCGCGGTCGCCTCGGACGCGTGCCGCGGGACCTTGATCCAGTTGCTGATGCCCCAGGCCAGGTCCTGCCCGAGCGCTTCGGCGTCGATCTCGACGGAGGTGCCGTTGCGCCCGTCGCGTTCCCACGTCCGGATCCGGACACGACCGGTGACGAGGATCCGGTCGCCCTTCTTGACGGACTTGTGCACGTTCGCCGCCAGGGACCGGAACGCGGTGACGGTGAACCAGTTGGTGGGGCCGTTGGTCCAAGTGGAGTTCTGGCGGTCCCAGCGTCGGGACGGTGAGGCCAGACGCATGCTCGTGATGGCGATCCCGGTCTCGGTGACCAGGTGGCGGGGCTCGGTCGCGACGATGCCGCAGACGGTGATGGTGTCGTTCATGGCACCGATCGTCATCGAGCCCCGGCTCGCCATGGCGGGCCGGGGCTCGATGTGTGTGGTGTGGAACCGATCAGGCGACTGTGGAGGAGGAGTCCCCCGAGCCTCCAGGCCGGATCAGTGCGGGTGGAACTCCGGACGTGCCGCGAGCGGCCCGAGTGCGGCGTGGACCGCGCCCTTCGCCGACTCGAGCGAGGGGAACAACCCTCCGCGACCCTCACGGTGTCCGTAGAGCTCGACCCGGAACCCGTCCGGCGCCCGGTGGATCGCTCCCACCGCACCGGCCGGTCCGACCGCGACCCATGTTCCGTCGTTCTGTGTCATCGTTCGACCACCTCCTTGTGGCCCCGACGTCCCGCCCTGTGTGTCAGGACGCCAGGATGTACTGACTGTAGGCCTTGCGGACCTTGTTCACCTTGGGCAGCGCGACTGCGAGGCAGTAGCCCTGACCGGGGTTCTTCGCGAAGAAGTCCTGGTGGTACTCCTCCGCCCGGAAGAACGTGGTGAGCGGCTCGATCGTCGTGACGATCCCGCCGTCCCAGATGTCCGAAGCCCGCTCGATCGCCTTCTCGAACAGGGCACGCTGCTCGTCGTCCGCAGGGAACATCGCCGAGCGGTACTGGGTGCCGACGTCGGCTCCCTGGCGGTTCAGCTGGCGCGGGTCGTGCAGGGTGAAGAACACGTCGAGGATGACGTCCGCCGGGATGACGGACTCGTCGAACGTGACGGCGACGGCTTCTGCGTGCCCGGTGGTGCCGGTGCAGACGGCCTCGTACGACGGGTGGTCCGTCGTGCCGCCGACGTAGCCAGAGACCACGTCCTGCACGCCCTGGAGCGTGCGGTACACGGCGTCGAGACACCAGAAACATCCACCTGCGAGCACGAACGTGGTCATGGGCACAACCTATCTTCCTGGCCTGGTGATGCGGCCTGAGTTCGGGATACGTCCTCCACAACACTCGGACGCACCGTGGTGTTCCCCAGGTCCGTCGAAGTGCCTCGGCGTGTCGGTGGTCGGCCGTAACGTCGACGACACATCGACCAGGAACAGGAGGCACCCCTTGCGGACGATCGCCGAGCCCCAGCTGCAGATCCGGACCACGCGGCCCGTCGCTCGCTCCCGTGGGGACCTCCGGATCCTCGACGTCCGTGACGACCTGTCGCGCGTCACCCGGTCGAACGGCGAGATCGTCGGGTACGTCGACCGGGTGCAGGTCGCCGGTGACGTCGCCTACCGAGCGCGTCGGTACGTCGCAACGGAGCGCCGCTTCATCGAGCTGCCGAACGTCTGGTCCGTCGACGATGCGGTCGACTGCCTTCGCTGGTGAGCACGGCGCTCGACGTGGTTCCACATCGGAACCAGTGACGGCTTGTCCGGATCACCGGACGGCCTCCCCCGGAACCGACCGCCTCGTGAGTAGGGTGCGCGCATGGACTGGTGGAACGACCTTCGCGACTGGACCTCGTCGGACACGGGCTGGCGGGTGATCTCGGGAGCGCTGATCCCCTTCGTGGCGATCGTCGTGGCGGGCGTCATCGCCGCGCTCATCGGCCGTGGTGCGACCAAGCGCGTCGTGAGCCTGCACGAGCGGGAGGCCAAGAACGCCGCAGTCGCCGGGATCATCTCGGCGGCGCGTAAGGCTGCGACCTGGGGGACACTCGGCCACGACGAGCGCGGCTACGCCGACCACCTCGCCGAGGACGCCGACATCCGCCTCCGTCTGCTCCCCGTCTCCGGCGCATCGCTCGCCGCGAACTGGACGCAGCACGAGATCGCGGACATCAAGAAGAACTCCTCGACGTTCAGCTTCCAGGCCGACCAGTCGCTGGCCGAGTTCCGGGACCGTCTGCTCGAGTGGCAGTCGCGGCCGGGCAAGGCGCGGAAGCTGTTCAAGTACGACCTGGAGCGGTGGAAGTTCGAGTCGCCGGATCCGGACGCCGACCTCATCAAGCGTCAGCAGGACTGGAGCGCCGACCAGGCGTCGGGCAAGCGCACGCCGGACGCTGCACCCGCTCCGACGCCGACCACGACGTCGTTGCGCCCCGCTCCGGCGACGTCCTCCGCGCCTGCCGCCGGTTCCGCCGCCGTGCCGGCAGCGACGCGCGGCTCCGACCCGCAGGCGACCACGCCGATCTCCGGCGGCTCGAACGCTCCGACGCGCTCCTTCGGCGACGGCTTGACCCGCCCCTACGGCGACGACCAGCCTGCTCCGGTCCGTCCGACCCTCGGTACCCCTGGCGTCGCCGCCGGCAGCACGACAGAGGCTGGCGGTCCGTCGGCGACCAGTCCCGCCGACACGGACCAGGACAACGCCGACGTCATCGACGAGCAGGCACCGGCGGCCGACCGTCCCCAGTCCCCGTCCTCGGCACCGCGCGGTCCCGACGAGGATCGCGGCGGACGTCCCGCGGTGTCCGTCGACGCTGCAGGGACCACCTCCACCACGTCCATCCCGACACGGATCGCGGACGCACCGGCCGAGCCCGCTGACGCGAACGAGACATCGGAGGCGCCCTACACGCAGCCCATCAGCGCGAACGAACTCCGACGTCGCGCCGAGGACGACGAGTAGGTCGCACGCCCGAACCACACGAAGGCCGCCATCCGAACGGATGGCGGCCTTCGTCGTCAGTGCCCCCGGCAGGAATCGAACCCGCGGCACGGTGGGTAGAAACCACCTGCTCTATCCACTGAGCTACGGAGGCGGACGACCTCGATTCTATTCCGACGGCTCGGACAGCTGGGGGACCCACGCGTCGACCTCCGCCTGCGATCGGAGGCGCACGATGCGCAGGTGCGGGGCGGACTGCTCGAGTGGCGGCACGAGGGCTCGGAACTTGTGCCGACCGCGGAACCCCCACCGGATGATGTGGTCCCGATCGAGGAAGATCCTCCACAGCGGCGGCTCGATGTTGCCGTTCCACAGCTCAGTTCGCCGGAGGCGACGTCGGATCGTCCGTCGAACGAGACGCCAGAGAGCCACCGGGACGGGCAGGTCGAGCCAGACGAGGGTGTCCGCACGGCTGGCGAGCAGTTGTTGCACGCGGTGGTACTGCCACTCCGTGACCCAGGCGTGCCCAGCGGTGAAGGCCTCGACGTCGGCGTCGAAGGTCGGCCTCGGGACCCACCCGGGACCGTGGAAGAGGCTGTCGATCTCGGTGTGCAGGATGCCGAGCGCGGAGGAGATCCGGCGGGCCGTCGAGGTCTTCCCGACACCGGTCACACCGGCGACCAGGACACGGCGCGGCCGCGGGACGAGGACGTCAGCCGCTCCGAGCATCCGTCAACCGTACTTCGGGCGAGTGCCGCGCGCGGGCGCTCGGCACATCGCCCACCCCGGGTCGAGCGGCGATGGCCGGGCGGGCTACGGTCGAGCGGGCGAAATGCCTGTGTCCGAGCGGCGTCCGACCACGGCATTTCGCCCGTTCAGCGGAGGGGTGGGGCGTTACACCGCTTTCGCGGGACGAACATCAGGCGCGCGACGGTCGAGCGGGCGAAATACCCGCGTCCGGGCGGCGTCCGACCGCGGCATTTCGCCCGCTCGGCGGAGGCACGGAGGCTCGACGCGGCGGGGCGGAGGGACCGCGGACGCGGGAGGCGTGGCGGAAGCGAGCCGAGCCTCCAGGCCGGGTCAGGCGACGGCGCGCGCGATGGCGACCAGGAGCTGGTCGCGGGTGGGGACCCCGGGAGAACGGAAGACCTCGGCCCCGTCCACCCCGCGCACGATGATCGTGGGGGTCGAACGGATGCCGAGGTCTTCCGCGTCGTCCGGGTGGGCTGCGACGTCGCGCTCGGTCACGGCGAGCCCGGGGACCAGACGCGACGCATCAGCGGCCACCCGGCGGGCAGCGGCGCACGGTGCGCAGAAGGCGGAGGTCCAGAGGTCGAGCTGCATGTGACGGTGCAACGCCGGAGCGTACGGGACTACTCCCGGTCGAACTCGCCGCTGCGGTCGCCGCGGTCCTGCAGGTCGTCGACGGGGTCGGACTCGCTCGGCTCCCACGTGTAGTCCACGGAGACCTGGTCGACCACGTGACGAGAGCCGGTCGCACGGTAGGTGAAGGCCGTCTGGAGGCCCTCGACGTCCGCGTACACCGTCACCTCGTCGTCCACCGTGTCGCTCGTCGCGGTGCGGGTGTCGGTGGTCCCGTCGAACGGGCCACCGTGGAAGATCGCGGTGTACTCGGTGCCTTCGGTGATGCTCATGTCGCTCATTGGTCACTTCTACCAGGACGACCTGTTGCAAGATGCATAGCGTCGCTATATAGTTCAGCTATGGAATCAGTGCGGGACCAGACCATCGAGACGCTCCTCGTGTCGGTGAACCGTCTGATCCGTACGGCTGCTCAGGCCACGGGCAGCACCACGTCGTCCGCCGTGTGGCGCACGCTCGGGATCCTCGCCACCGACGCACCGCTCCGACTCGGGGAGCTGGCGAAGGCCTCGCGTGTCGCCCAGCCGACGATGACCAGACTCGCCGCGGGGATGCTCGCCGACGGGCTCATCTCGCGGACCGTCGATCCCGACGACTCCCGTGGACAGCTCATCGAGATCACCGAGGCCGGTCGGACGCACCTCGCCGAGTGGCGCACCACCCTCACACGCACCATCGGACCGCTCTTCGCCGATCTCGACGACGACCAGTGGGACGTCCTGCACGAAGCATCGGCCCTCATCGCATCGAGGACCAGAACGGAGATCACCGCGTGAACGCGCACGCCCCCGCCCAGTCCGGCGGCAGCATCCTCAAGCAGTCCAAGGCGGTGTGGGCGATCGCCTTCGCCTGCGTCGTCGCCTTCATGGGCATCGGCCTGGTGGACCCGATCCTCCCGGCCATCGCGTCTTCGCTGAAGGCGACGCCGGCGCAGACCGAACTCCTCTTCACCAGCTACCTCGCCGTCACCGGCGTCGCGATGTTCTTCACGAGCTGGGTCTCGAGCCGCATCGGCGCGAAGCGCACGCTCATGATCGGTCTCGCCCTCATCGTGGTCTTCTCGGTGCTCGCGGCGACGTCGAACAACGTGTGGACGATCATCGACTTCCGTGCCGGATGGGGGCTCGGGAACGCACTGTTCATCTCCACCGCGCTCGCGACCATCGTCGGCGCGGCATCGGGCGGGACGGCCTCGGCGATCATCCTCTACGAAGCGGCACTCGGCCTCGGGATCGCGGTCGGGCCGCTCGTCGGTGGGCTGCTCGGCTCGGTGAGCTGGCGCGGACCGTTCTTCGGTGTCACGACCCTGATGGCGATCGCGTTCATCGCCGTGGCGGTGATGCTGAAGTCGTCCGGGCTCGAGAAGCCGACACCGACGAAGCTGTCCGCGCCGTTCCGCGCGCTCGGCCGACCGGCGCTGGCCGCCCTCGCCGCGACCGCGCTCTTCTACAACATCGGCTTCTTCGTCCTGCTGGCCTACACGCCGTTCCCGCTCGGGTTCGGTGCGCTCGGCATCGGGTTCACGTTCTTCGGTTGGGGTGTCGGGCTGGCGATCACCTCGGTGTGGGTCGCGCCGATGCTCACCGCGCGGCTCCGACGGACGACGGTGCTCCGGATCGCCCTGCCGCTGCTGGCGCTGGACCTCTTCGCCGCGGCCATCGTGGTGCGGTCGCAGGTCGGGCTCATCGTCTGCGTCGTGATCGGCGGGCTCGTGCTCGGTGTCCTCAACACCGTCCTGACCGAATGCGTCATGGAGGCGACCGACCTCCCTCGTTCGGTCGCGTCGAGCGCGTACTCGGCCGTTCGGTTCATCGGTGGTGCCATCGCCCCGCCCGTGGCGACCCTGCTGGCTGACGCGTACTCGCCGAGCGCCGCGTACGTCTTCGCGGGTGCATCCGTCAGCGTGGCCTTCGTGGTGACCATCGTCACCGCCCGGGTGCTCCGACGGGTCGACGACGGGGCGGAGCCGGCGGCCGTCGAGGCGCAGGCGGTCGCTGTGGGTGAGATGTCCTGAGTCTGGGCCGGTTCCGCGCAGCTTGATTGGTCGAGCTCGGGGTTCGAAGCGACCGGAACCCGGGCTGCGGCTGTCGTCGCGGAGCGAGTGTGGGTCGGGCTGATCGGGGTTGCAACGGGCTGCGCATGCATGTCTGCGCGTGCTTGAGCGGGCGGGGTGGTGCGTGCTTGAGCGGGCCGGGGAGGTCTGCGCGTGCTCGAGCGGGCGGAATACCGCGGTGATCCGAAGTGCGGACCACGGCATTCCGCCCGCTCGGCATGCGGCGTCCGAGCTCGGTCGCTGGCGGATGCCGAGGTCGGTGGGCCGGACAGGTCGAGCGGGCTGAATGACCGGGTGGTGCGCTGCATGGACCGCGGCATTTCGCCCGCTCGCCCTAGACCCCTGACCTCGACCCCGGCCCCGGCCTCGACCTCGGCCGCGGCCTCGACCTCGACCCGCGACCGCAACCCAGTGCCCGAGTCCGACCCGCCGGCCGCCCGCCCGAGCCCGCCCGCGCCGACTCGTCCGGCCCGACTCCGCGCCGGGAATAGGATCGAGGGCATGGCAACCGCGAATGACCGCCTCGTCTGGATCGACTGCGAGATGACGGGCCTCGACCTCGAGGTCGACGAACTCGTCGAGGTGGCCGTGGTCATCACCGACTTCGACCTGAACCCCGTGCACCCCGGGTTCGACATCGTCATCAAGCCGGACCAGTCCGCGCTCGACAACATGAACGAGTTCGTGACGAACATGCACACGACGTCCGGTCTCATCGAGGAGATCCCGAACGGCGTCTCCCTCGCGGACGCCGAGTACCAGGTGCTCGAGTACATCCTCGCCCACGTGCCGGCCGAGGGCACCGCTCCGCTCGCGGGCAACACCATCGGCACCGACCGCTCGTTCCTGTCCAAGTACATGCCGCGCGTCGACGGACATCTGCACTACCGGAGCGTCGACGTGTCGAGCATCAAGGAGCTCTGCCGTCGCTGGTTCCCGCGCGTGTACTTCAACGCGCCCGAGAAGCACGGTGGGCACCGCGCCCTCGCGGACATCCTCGAGTCGATCCGCGAGCTCGAGTACTACCGCCGCGCGGGCTTCGTCGCCGAGCCCGGTCCGACGACGGACGACGTCAGGGCCATCGCCGCCGACGTCGTCTCCGCGTGGGAACCGCGTCTGGCCCAGCAGCCCGCCGAGTAGTGTCCCGCGGGGCCGCCCGCATGTACTACTATTGAGTGGTTGCCCGGGCTGACCGGTGCACATGGTGGGTATAGCTCAGCTGGTAGAGCGCTTGGTTGTGGTCCAGGAGGTCGCGGGTTCGAGCCCCGTTACTCACCCCAGTCGTTCGGCCCCGGTCTTCGGACCGGGGCCGTCGTCGTTGCTAGGGACGGTCGGTCCGGACGACCAGGTCGGTGTGCCACGATCGGTGCCGTGATGGAGATGTCCGCCGACGACTTCGAGGCCCTCGTGACCGACGAACTCGACCTCCTGCCCGACGACATGGTCGACGGGCTGGACAACGTCGTCTTCGTCGTCGAGGACGAGCCGGAGGACGGCTCGGCGCTGTTCGGCATCTACGACGGTGTGGCCCAGACCGAGCGCGGCCAGTACGGGTTCGGCGAGCTCCCGGACCGGATCGTGGTGTTCCGGAAGCAGCACCTCGCCGAGTGCGACACGGTCGACGAGCTCCGCGACGAGGTGCACACCACGCTCGTGCACGAGATCGGGCACTGGTACGGCATCGACGACGAGCGGCTGCACGAACTCGGCTGGGCCTGAGCCCGCCCCCGATCGGAGGATCAGGAGCGCAGCACCACGTCCGCCAGCTGCTCCGGGTCCTCGGTCGCGATGAACGCGTCCTCCTGTCGTGCCCATCGCTCCCACTCGGCGGCGAACACGGCGCCGTCGCGGTCGAGTGCCCGCCGTCGGCGGACGTCGTCGTCCGCTCGGAGCCACACCCGGAGCGACGCGAGCGGAGCCGATCCTCGCGACAATGCTCCGCATCCCTCGACGACGAGGGGCGCGGACGGGTCGAGTGGCACCCAGTCCGCCGGCTCGGAGCGAGCCCAGTCCCATCGGCGGTACCCGGAGGGCGGCCCGAGCAGGTCGTCGACGACGGCCCGTGCCGCGGCGTCGAGGCCGTCCCAGCCCGGGTAGACGTCGTCCAGGTGGACGACCCGCCACCCGAGCGACGTCCCGAGGGCGTCCCCGAGCGTGGTCTTGCCGGTTCCGGATCGTCCGTCGACCAGGACGACGGACCGGCGGGCGGCACCAGGCGGAGCCGACCGTGCGCGGGCGGTGAGGGACGCGACGGCGACGAGCCGAGCCTCCCGTCCGACCAGGTCAGGCACGCCACGTCCCTGCCGCGACCGCCACCGCGATCGACACCAGCCCGATCCCGACGAGGACCGCGACCATCAGCCACTCGGGGGATGCGAAGCGCGCCGGACGTGCCCAGGTCCTCCGGCCGGGCGCTCCGAAGCCACGCGACTCCATCGCCACGGCGAGCATCGTCGCGCGGCGGAGCGCCAGCACCAGGAGCGCGAACGCCATCGAGGCCCCGCGCCGGAGGCGCCCGCTGTCGGCGAGTCCGCGCGCACGACGGGCCATGCCGAGCTGCCGCCAGTCGTCCCCCAGCAGGGTCATCATCCGGATGGCGGCGAGCGCGCCGAGGACGAACCGCGCGGGCAGTCGGAGGATCTGCGCGAGCCCGTCGGCGAGCTCCGTCGGGTCGACACCGATGAACAGGGCGACGCTCGGCAGGCCGACCGCGAGCACGCGCAGCATCGTCGCGGCGGCCAGCACCAGTGAGCCGTCGGTGACGTGCGCGAAGCCGAGGTCGAACCACTCCCGCCCGGAGGCGCGACCGTACAGCGCGATGCTGACACCCGTCAGCGGAACGGCGACCAGCACGGGCGAGGTCCGCACCAGCAGCGTCCGGAACGGGATCCGCAGGAGGGGCAGGAGCGCCAGCTCGATGAGGACGGCGACGGCCGCCGAGACGACGTCGAGGCTGAGGACGAGACAGATGCCGAGTCCGATCACACCGAGCATGGTCGCCACGGGCTGGACGGCGCGGACGCCGTGCTCGGTCCGGACGGGAGGCTCGGATCGCCACGACGGGACGGCCTGCGGTTCCGAAACGGTCACCTCGTCACCTCCGTGGTCGGCTTCCACAGGTCGGACCGGTCCGACGACGGCGCTCGGGGCGCCGTTCGTGCTGCGGCCTCGGCTCCCGTCGTGTCCCGCTCGGCAGGTGTGGCGGACGTCGCGCTCAGGACGACCTCGTCGGCGTCGAGTGCACGGACGAGGTCGCGGTCGTGGGTGACGGCCACCACGGCGGTGCCGGCATCCGCGAGGGCGCCGAGCCGGTCGACCACGGCCTGCCACGTCGCGCGGTCCTGTCCGGAGGTCGGCTCGTCGAGCACGATCACCGGTGGACGCGTGGCGATCACGGTGGCGATGGCCAGTCGTCGTTGCTCGCCGCCGGACAGCGTGAACGGGTTCGCGTCGGCGAGGTGGGTGAGACCGAACGCCTCGAGGAGTTCGTCCACGCGGTCGGCGACGTCCGGGAGGCCGAGCGCTTCCGGGCCTGCGGCGATCTCCTCGCGGACGGTGCGTGCGACGAACTGGTGCTCCGGGTCCTGGAAGACGGTGCCGATGCGGGCGGCGAGCTCGCGGCTCCGCCAGCTGTGCGGGGTGGGGCCGGCCTCGCCCGCGAGGCTGCTCGTCGCGCGCAGTGTCCCGGCGGCGGGGCGGAGGAGCCCGGCGAGCGTCAGTCCGAGCGTCGACTTGCCGATGCCGTTCGGTCCGGTGATCGCGAGCACGCGGCCGGCCCTGACCTCGAGGTCGATGCCGCTCCCGACGCGCTGGCGTTTCCCGCGCGCGGTGGCGAGTCCCGTGGCGACGAGGAGTCCGTGCGAGTCGCCCTCGGGCTGGCCGTGCGCGGTGCGCTCGTCCGCGGGCCGCTCATCCGCGAGCGGGCGGATTCCCCCGGTCCGCGCCTCCCCCGACCCCGGCATTTCGCCCGCTCGACCCGGCGCAGCGAGACCCCGCCGGTCATCCGCGGCACGCCCATCCGCGAGCGGGCGGATTCCCCCGGTCCGCGCCTCCCCCGACCCCGGCATTTCGCCCGCTCGA
>NZ_VEAF01000005.1:250156-330877 GCF_007673775.1 Curtobacterium sp. 9128
TCGACCCGGCGCAGCGAGACCCGGCGCAGCGAGACCCGGCGCGGCGAGACCCGGCGCGCCAGCCCCGCCGGCCCCGGCGCGCCCGGCACGTGCGGCACGAGCAGAGCCGCGCGCGGGCTCCGCGCCGGGGACCCACACGCCCGCTGCCGTCAGGGCCTCCCCGTGGGCGCGGAGCACCTCGTCGGGAGCGCCGTCCGCGACGACGCCTCCTCCTGGTTCGAGGAGCACCAACCGGTCGACCAGGTCGAGCCACGTGCCGATCCGGTGCTCCACGACGAGCATCGTCGCGCCGGTGTCGTCGAGCAGCGCCCGGACGGCGTCGTGGACCTGGACGACTCCGGACGGGTCGAGGTTCGCGCACGGTTCGTCGAGCACGAGCGCTCCCGGACGCATCGCGAGCACCCCGGCGAGCGCCAGTCGCTGCCGCTGCCCGCCGGAGAGCATCGTGGTGGACCGGTCGAGCGCCAGGTCCAGCCCGACGACGTCGAGGGCGGACCGCACGCGCTGCCAGATCTCCGGTCGTGGGACCCCGGTGTTCTCGCAGCCGAACGCGACGTCGTCGCCCACGCGGGACATCACGGTGTGGGCCTCGGGGTCCTGCATGACGAGCCCGACGCGACCGCGGACCTCCCCGGGGGCGACGCCGTCGACGAGCAGCGTGCCGGAGACGGCGGCGGCGGCGTCGTCGGCGGGGTCGGGTTCGTCGGGCAGCACGGCCGCGATCGCCCGGAGGAGCGTGGACTTGCCCGCACCGGACGCACCGACGACGGCGACGCGTTCGCCGGGCTCCACCGTCAGGTCGACGCCGCGGACCGCCCAGGCAGAGCGCCCGGCGTACCGCCACCCCCAGTCCCGGAAGACGACCCGAGCGGCAGCAGCGGCAGCACCAGCAGCAGCGCCCGGCACGCTCACGCCGCCGGGGAGGTGCGGGCGTGCTGCACGGCGTGCTCGCGCCCCACCGCGAACGCGGACAGCACCCCGGTCCTCGCGAGCGCCCGCACGATGAGCCACGACCCGGCGCCGGCGATCACCGCTCCGGAGATCGTCGCGGAGATGATGTAGACGGTCTTGAACGCGACGTCGAGCCCCGGGTACCAGAGCACCGAGTCGTTGATGCCCAGCGCGAGACCGGCTGCGGCACCGGCGAGCACCACGACGGGCAGCCGGTAGACCCGGTAGAGGAAGAGCGCGAGGACGATCTCGGCGCCGAGTCCCTGCACGAGGCCGGCCTCGAGCGTGGTCCAGCCCCACTGCGTGCCGAAGAGCGCCTCGACACTGGCGGCGACGATCTCGGCGAACAGCGCGGCGCCGGGCTTCCGCACGATGATCGCCACGATGGGTCCGGCGAGGAGCCAGACCCCGCCGAAGAGCGCCTGCGTGCCGGGCAGCAGCAGCGCGACGGCGGCGGAGAGGGGTTCGTACCCGAACTCCCAGAGCTTGAAGACGACCCCGACGGCGACGGCGAGGACACTCGCGACGACGATGTCGACGACCCGCCAGCGCAGCGAACGGGTGGGACGGATGACGGACTGCGTGCTCGACAGCATGATGCTCGGACTCCTCCCTGCGCCGGCATGACCCGGATCAGGTTCGACGGTCGGAGCGCCACTCGCTCCCTCTCAGCCCGGCGATCCCGGACTCCCGTGTGTGTCCTGCCAGTCTAGACGGAACGCGAGCAGGTGGGTCGCGGTCCATGATTACGGCCTGGAGGCGCGTGGCGGGGCCGCCACGAGCCTCCAGGCCGTCGGTGGGTCACTTCTTGAGGACGCGGACCAGCTTCCGGAGCACGGTGCCGGTGGTCCAGACCAGCGGGATGCTGACGGCCATGAGCGCGATGAGGTTCGGTTCGAACTCGAGGTCCTTGCCCGGCCGGCGGACGTAGGCGCCGATCGGGACGGCGACACCGCCCGCGCCGCCGCCGCCGGAGGCGTCGTCCCCGGCGCCGCCGAAGCCGAACCAGCCGAGGGACACCGGGATGAGGGTCTGGTCGCCGACCTCGACCGGGTCCCCGTAGTTGGTGGAGACGCCGATCGGGCGCACCTTGTCTGCGATCTGCGTGACGATGTTGGCCATGCGGGCGAGGCTACTCCGCGGACAGCACAGGGACGCGTGGATACGGTTGGCTCGACCCACTCTGGAGGATCGATTGCACACCTGGCCCGGCAACCCCTACCCGCTCGGCGCGACCTACGACGGGAGCGGGACGAACTTCGCGCTCTTCAGCGAGGTCGCCGAGCGCGTGGAGCTCTGTCTGTTCGACGAGGACGGCACCGAGACCTGCGTCCCCCTCGTCGAGGTCGACGCCTACGTCTGGCACGCGTACCTCCCGAACGTCGGACCGGGGCAGCTCTACGGCTACCGGGTGCACGGCGCGTACGACCCGGCCTCCGGAGCCCGCTGCAACCCGGCGAAGCTGCTCCTCGACCCGTACGCCAAGGCGACGAGCGGGGACATCGACTGGGACCAGGCACTGTTCTCCTACCAGTTCGGCGACCCGGACTCCACGAACGACGAGGACTCCGCCGCGCACATGGTGAAGGGCGTGGTGATCAACCCGTTCTTCGACTGGCAGGGCGACCGCGCTCCGCGGATCCCGTACGGCGAGACGGTCATCTACGAGGCGCACGTCAAGGGCCTCACGCAGACGCACCCGGACGTGCCGGAGGAGCAGCGCGGCACGTACGCGGGGGTGTCACACCCGGCGGTCATCCAGCACCTGCAGCGACTCGGCGTCACGACGCTCGAGCTCATGCCGGTGCACCAGTTCGTCAACGACTCGACGCTCCAGGAGAAGGGGCTGTCGAACTACTGGGGCTACAACACGATCGGCTTCTTCGCGCCGCACTCGCACTACTCGTCCTCAGGCGACGGTGGGCAGCAGGTGCAGGAGTTCAAGACGATGGTGCGCGAGTTGCACCGCGCCGGCATCGAGGTCGTCATCGACGTCGTCTACAACCACACGGCGGAGGGCAACCACCTCGGCCCGACCCTGTCGTTCCGTGGCATCGACAACGCCGCCTACTACCGCCTCGTCGACGACGACAAGCGCTACTACATGGACACGACGGGCACGGGCAACTCGCTCAACGTCGGGCACCCGCACTCGCTGCAGCTCATCATGGACTCGCTGCGGTACTGGGTGACCGAGATGCACGTCGACGGCTTCCGCTTCGACCTGGCGGCGGCGCTCGCCCGCGAGTTCTACGAGGTCGACCGGCTGTCGGCGTTCTTCGAGCTCGTGCAGCAGGACCCGATCGTGTCGCAGGTGAAGCTCATCGCCGAGCCGTGGGACGTCGGTCCCGGCGGCTACCAGGTGGGCAACTTCCCGCCCCAGTGGTCTGAGTGGAACGGCAAGTACCGCGACACCGTCCGCGACTTCTGGCGGGGCGAGTCGTCGACGCTCGGCGAGTTCGCGTCGCGCATCTCCGGCTCGGCCGACCTGTACGAGCACGACGGCCGGACGCCGAAGGCGAGCATCAACTTCATCACCGCGCACGACGGCTTCACGATGTACGACCTCGTCGCCTACAACGAGAAGCACAACGAGGCGAACGGCGAGGACAACAACGACGGCGAGAGCCACAACCGGTCGTGGAACTCCGGCGTCGAGGGGCCGACCGACGACCCCGAGGTGAACGCGCTGCGCCTGCAGCGTCGTCGGAACTTCCTCGCGACCCTGCTGCTGAGCCAGGGCGTCCCGATGATCGCCCACGGTGACGAACTCGGGCGGACCCAGTCGGGGAACAACAACGTGTACGCCCAGGACTCCGCGGTGAGCTGGATCGACTGGGCCGCCGCGGACGACGACCTCATCCAGTTCACGGCCGAGGTCACGAAGCTCCGCCACGACCACCCGACGTTCCGTCGCACCCGGTACTTCAACGGCCGTCCGGTCCGCCGCGGGCAGGACGAGCCGCTGCCCGACGTGGTGTGGTTGACGCCGTCCGGCGAGGCGATGGAGCCGGAGGACTGGGACTCCGGCTTCGGCAAGAGCGTCGGCATGTACCTCAACGGGCTCGGCATCCGCGGACGCGACGCCCGCGGCGAGCGCGTCACCGACGTGGCGTTCATCACCTACTTCAACGCGCACGACGACACCGTGACGTTCACGCTGCCACCGGAGGAGTACGCCCCCGGGTGGACCGTCCGGATCGACACCGCCGACCCGGGTGCCCGCGACGAGGTGCTCGACGCCGGCAGCCCGCTCGACGTCCCGGCACGCTCGATGATCGTGCTGCGCGAGGAGCCGGACCACGAGGTCACGACGACCCCGGTCGACCCGGACGTCCGGGAGCAGGCCGCGCCGACCACGCTGGACGCCGTCACGCCGGCGAACCCCGCCGGGTCGTCCGCGCCGAGCGACACGGCCGGCACCACCCCCACCTCTCCCGGCACCGCGCCGGCCACCGCCCAGGAAGGCAAGCGATGACCCGCCGTGTCCCCGTCTCCACCTACCGCCTGCAGGTCTCCCCGGACTTCGACCTGTCTGCGGCGACCGACGTGGTGGGCTACGTCCGCGACCTCGGTGCCGACTGGCTGTACCTCTCCCCCGTGCTGCAGGCCGAACCGGGCTCGGCGCACGGCTACGACGTCGTCGACCACACCCACGTCGACGACGAGCGCGGCGGCGACGCGGCGTTCCGCGTCCTCGCGGAGGCGGCGCACGCGGCCGGCCTCGGCGTGCTCGTCGACGTCGTCCCGAACCACGTCGGTGTCGCCACCCCCGAGGTGAACCCGTGGTGGTGGTCGCTCCTGACCCACGGCCAGGGGTCCCCGCTCGCGTCGGCGTTCGACGTCGACTGGCAGGCCGGCGGCGGGCGGATCCGCATCCCGGTCCTCGACGACCGACTCCTCGAGGCGGTGACGCTCGACACCGGTCGCGCCGACGCCGACGGCACCGGTGCGGTGCTCCGCGTCGGCGAGACCGCCTACCCCACGGCGCCCGGCACGGTGCACGACGGCGACGACGTGGAGACGGTGCACGCCCGGCAGCACTACGAGTTCGTGCACTGGAAGCGCGCCGACCACGACCTGAACTATCGACGGTTCTTCGCGGTGAACACGCTCGCGGCGATCCGCGTCGAGGACCCGGAGGTGTTCGCGGCTTCCCACACCGTGATCGGCAGCTGGTTCCGCGACGGACTCGTGGACGGCCTCCGCATCGACCACCCGGACGGCCTGTACGACCCGGCTGGGTACCTGCAGGACCTGTCGGAGCTCACCGGCGGCGCGTACACGCTCGTCGAGAAGATCCTGGAGCCCGGCGAGGAGCTCCCGGCGAGCTGGCCCGTCGACGGTACGACCGGCTACGACGCGCTCGGCGTGGTGGACCGGCTGTTCGTCGACCCGCGCGGCGAGGACGCGCTCTGGGCCACGGTGCCGGACGAGCCCGCCGACTGGCAGGCCCTGACGCACGACACCCGGCGCGGCATCGCGGAGGGCATCCTCGGCAGCGAGGTCGAGCGGCTCGCCCGCCTGCTCGAGGCCCCGGCCGGCGCGAGCACCGCCACGACGGCCGGCGACACCGCCACGACCGACGGCGACCCCGCCACGACCGAGGGCGACCCCGCCACGACCGACACCGAGCACGCCCGGCTCGTCGACGCCCTCGCCGAGGTCATCGCGTCCTTCGACGTGTACCGCACGTACCTGCCCGAGGGCGCCCACCACCTGATCAGCGCGCTCGAGCAGGCCGCCGAGACCCGTCCCGACCTGGCGGACGTCATCGACCGGATCGCCCCGGCGCTGATCGACCCGTCGCACGCCGCCGCGATGCGCCTGCAGCAGACCACCGGCATGGTGATGGCGAAGGGCGTCGAGGACACCGCGTTCTACCGCACCGCCAAGCTCAGCTCGCTGAGCGAGGTGGGCGGCGACCCGAGCGTCTTCGCCGCCACCCCGGACGACTTCCACGCGGCGCAGCGCGAACGCCTGGCGAGCTGGCCGCACACGATGACGACCCTCACCACGCACGACACCAAGCGCAGCGAGGACACCCGCGCCCGGATCGCCGTGCTCGCGGAGCTCGGCGACGAGTGGACCGCGACGTTCCGGAAGCTGCACGCCCTGGCGCCGCTCGAGGACGAGGTGTTCGCGAACCTGCTCTGGCAGGCCATCGTCGGCGCGCGCCCGGCGAGCCGGGAGCGGATGCACGCCTACGCCGAGAAGGCCTCGCGCGAGGCCGGGAACAGCACCACGTGGACCGAGCCGGACGAGGCGTTCGAGGGCCGGATGCACGCACTGGTCGACGCGGCGTACGACGACGACGCCGTCGTGGCCGTGCTCGACGAGCTCGACACCAGGATCGACGCGGCCGGCTGGTCGAACGGCCTCGGCGTGAAGCTCGTGCAGCTGACCATGCCCGGCGTCCCCGACGTCTACCAGGGCACCGAGTTCTGGGACCGCTCGCTGGTCGACCCGGACAACCGGCGCGCCGTCGACTACGCCGAGCGCCGGCACGTCCTCGCGGAGCTCGACGGACCAGACGACGACGGTCCGGAACAGCTGCCGGCCATCGGGCTCGACGGTGCCGCGAAGCTCCTGGTCACCACCAGGGCGCTACGGCTCCGCCGCGACCACCGTGAGCTCTTCACCCGCTACCTGCCGATCGAGGCCACCGGCAGCGCCGCGGACCACGTGGTCGCCTTCGACCGCGGCGGCGCCGTCACCGTCGCCACCCGTCTGCCGCTCGGCCTGGAGCAGGTCGGTGGCTGGGGCGACACCTGCATCCACCCGGCTCCGGTCGACCGCGTCGACGTCCTGACCGGGAGGCTCGTCCCGGCGACCAGGGGCATCGCGCTCGCCGAGCTGCTCACCACCTACCCCGTGGCCCTGCTGGTCCCGGCGACCGACGTCGACGAGACCGGCCGCGTCTCCGACGCGACGGACGCGGCGGACGCGACCCGTTCCTCCCGTGCGGGTGCACCGGACCACGACGCAACCGACGCCGGCGAGACCGACGCGCAGGCCGACATCGACATCCTGGAGGGTCACGCATGACCGCACCCGACCGCTACGCCGTGTGGGCGCCGACCCCGGAACGGGTGCGGCTCGTCGTCGACGGCACCGAGTACCCGCTGACCCGCGGTGACGACGACTGGTGGAGCACCGACGCGGTGCTCCCCCACGTCGGCGCCCGCTACGGGTTCCGGATCGACGACGACGACGCCGTGCGTCCCGACCCGCGCAGCCGGTACCAGCCGGAGGGGGTGCACGGCCCGTCCGAGGTCGTCGACCCCGAGCGCTTCTCGTGGACGGACGACGCCTGGACCGGCCGACCCGCCCGCGGTGCCGTGATCTACGAGATGCACGTCGGGACCTACACCCCGGAGGGCACCCTCGACGCCGCGGCCGCGAAGCTCGACCACCTGGTCGAGCTCGGCGTCGAGTTCGTCGAGCTGCTGCCGGTGAACGGCGTCAACGGCGAGTGGAACTGGGGCTACGACGGGGTCGCCTGGTACGCGGTGCACGCGCCCTACGGCGGGCCGGACGCCTACGACCGGTTCGTCGACCGGGCGCACGCGCTCGGCCTCGGTGTGATCCAGGACGTCGTCTACAACCACCTCGGACCGAGCGGCAACTACCTGCCGCTCTACGGGCCGTACCTCGTGCAGGGCCTGGCGAACACGTGGGGCGACTCGGTCAACGTCGAGCTCCCCGAGGTCCGGCGGTACGTCCTCGACAACGTGCGGATGTGGTTCCGCGACCACCACGTCGACGGGCTCCGGCTCGACGCGGTGCACGCGATCCGCGACACCACCCGGCCGCACGTGCTGCAGGCGATGGCATCGGAGACCTCGGCGTTCTCGGCGTTCACCGGGAAGCCGCTCTCGCTGATCGCGGAGTCCGACCTCAACGACCCGGTCATGTTCCGGTCGCAGGAGGCCGGCGGCTACGGGCTCGCCGGGCAGTGGTCGGACGACTTCCACCACGCCGTCCACGTCGCCCTGACGGGCGAGACGACCGGGTACTACGCCGACTTCGCGCCGCTGTCGGCACTGGCGAAGGTGCTCGAGCACGGCTTCTTCCACGACGGAACGTGGTCCTCGTTCCGCGGCAAGCGACACGGACGACCGATCGACCGCGGAACCTCACCGGCGACGGCACTCGTCGTGGCGAACCAGAACCACGACCAGATCGGCAACCGCGCAGCCGGCGACCGACTCGCGGCGACGCTGTCCGACGAGGGGCTCGTGATCGCGGCGGCGCTGACCCTGCTCGGCCCGTTCACGCCGATGCTCTTCATGGGCGAGGAGTTCGCCGCGTCGACGCCGTGGCAGTTCTTCACGTCGCACCCGGAACCGGAGCTCGGCAAGGTCACCGCCGAGGGCCGGATCAAGGAGTTCGCGTCGCACGGCTGGGACGAGTCCGCCGTGCCGGACCCGCAGGACCCGGCGACGTTCCGGAACTCGAAGCTCGACTGGGCCGACGTGACGTCCCCGCGCGGTGCGGAGATCCTCCGGGCCTACCGGGTGCTCGTCGCCCTGCGCCGGACCGACGAGGCCTTCGTCGACGACCGGTACGAGGCGAACGCCGTCCGCTTCAGTGAGGACCGTCGCTGGCTCGTGCTGACGCGGGGGCTCCTCGGCCCGACCGTGCGACCCGTGCACGTGGTCGTGAACTTCCTCGACGACGCGGCGACCGTGCCGGTCCCGGGGGCGTCTGGCGAGGTGTTGTACGCGTTCGGTGCGGCCTCGGTCGACGGGGACGACGTCCGGTTCAGCGGGCGCGGGGTCGTCGTCCTGCGCTGACGGGCCACGTGAACTCGGGGCGGGGTCGGATCGGCCCCGCCCCGAGCTGCGTGTGGTCGTGCTCGTGCTCGTGCTGCGCGCGCGGCGGGCTTGCACGTGCTGCGCGCGCGTGCCGGGCTCGCGCGTGCTGCGGGTTCGGTGTTCCGCCGGGGTCAGCGGATCGGGTTCGCCACCGCGTGGGCGTTGCGGCGGACCGACGGGAGCGGCTTGTGCTCCTTCGCCAGGGCACGGACCTCGCGGATGCGGCGGTCGATGCCCCACTTCGTGACGAGGGTCAGGCTCTCGCGGACGATGTTCCCGCTCATCTTGGAGACGCCGAACTCCCGCTCGGTGAAGGTGATCGGGGTCTCCACGATGCGCAGACCCGCCTCGAGGGCACGCCAGCACAGGTCGACCTGGAAGCAGTACCCCTTCGAGGCGATGCCGTCGAGGTCGATCCGCTGCAGTGCCGCACGGGTGAAGACCCGGAAGCCGCCGGTCGCGTCGCGGACGGCGATGCCGAGCGCGATGCGCGTGTAGAGGTTGCCGCCGCGGGAGAGGAGCTCCCGGTACCACGGCCAGTTCTCGACCTCGCCGCCGGCGACCCAGCGGGACCCGAGCACGAGGTCGTTCGTGTCCGCGAGCTCGATGAGCCACGGCAGGTACTCCGGGTGGTGCGACCCGTCGGCGTCCATCTCGACGAGCTTGTCGTACCCGTGCTCGAGACCCCACGCGAACCCGGAGAGGTACGCGCCGCCGAGGCCGTCCTTCACGGTGCGGTGCAGCACGTGCACCCGGTCGGTCTCGGTCGCGATCGCGTCGGCGATGTCGCCGGTGCCGTCCGGGGAGTTGTCGTCGACGACGAGCACGTGGACGCTGTCGTCGGTGGCCGCGAGGGTGCGCGCCACGATGGGACGCACGTTCTCGGCTTCGTCGTAGGTCGGGATGATGACCAGGGTCTCGCTCATGTCGCTCCTCGGTGACTCGTGTCCAACATATGGCGGGTGTGCTGCGTCACTGCCCTGACAGCGATGCGAACACGATCAGGTTGTCCGTGTAGTGCCCTGTGGCCGTGTCGAACGTCCCGTCGCACGTGATCAGCCGCAGGTCCGGGGTCGGCGACGATCCGTAGACGTCGCTCGTCGGGAACGCCGACTTCGCCGCCCGCTCGGTGCGGTCGACCGTGAACGTGCGGGTGCTGCCGTCCGACATCTGCACGTGCACCTGGTCCCCCGCGACCAGCTCGTCGAGCCGGAAGAACACCGCGGCGCTCGTCGGACTGTCGACGTGCCCGGCGATCACGGCGGGGCCGACCTCACCGGGCACGATGCCGTCGCTGAACCAGCCGGCGTCGTCCCACCCGGTCGGCGGATCGAGCTCGCCGGCGGCGCCGCGGTGGAGGTCCTCGAGCGCGGCGTCGACGCCGATCGCGGGGATCGCCACCCGCGTCGGTGTGACCGCGGCACGGGCGGCGGGCGCTGCCGGGTCCTGGAACCCGGCGATGTCACGGTCGCGGGCGGCCGACGAGCCCTGACGGGCCGGTGCACTCGTCGCGCTGGCCGACGGTGCGCTCGCGGTCCCGTTCCCGCCGGCGACGGCGACCCCGGTCACGACCGCCCCGGCGGCCACGACCACGGCCGCCCCCGCCGCGATGGCCGCCCAGCGCCCGCCGGACCGGCGCCCGCTCACGAGTCGCTCCCACCGGCGGTACCGCACCCACCGAGCACGTCCGAGGTCAGCATGGTCGCGCCGAGTGCGGCCCACGCGTCGCCGTAGTAGGTGGGTGTCGTCGCCGAGGTGCGATCCGCGCGCTCGAGGTCGGTGGTCGCCGCCCCCGTCGCCCCGGACGCCTGCTCGGCTGCGGCACGTGCTGCGTACGCGAGGGCGCTGCGGTCCCCCGTGACGGCCGTGCCGCCGAGGTCGAGCTGCGCCGCCAGCTGCGTGCTCCGGCGGAGGGTCGGCGCGATCGACGCCGCGAGGTGGCGGTCCGACGCGGTGCACGCCTCCGCGTACCGGAGCGGCATGCGCATCGCGTCGTAGCCGTACAGCACGCGACCGTCGCCACCGCCCGCGGGCATCGGGTCGACGCTGCCGTCCGCGTGCACCTGCGACCAGTCACTCGGCAGGTCCGTCTTCGCCAACACCGCGGCGGTCACCGCGCTCGACCCCCGCTCGAGCTCCGTCCAGCGCGGGTCGCCGGTCGCGGCCGCGAGCACCCGGTACGCCGCGGGCGACGCGTACGAGGCGTCGTACCGGTACGGCTCGGAGTCGGCCCACGGCCCGGGCAGCAGGATCCGACCGAGGTCCGTCGTGGCGGTCTCGTGGTCGAGGACCGCCGCGGCCATCGTCCGGCCCGCCCTCGTGTACCGGTCGTCCCCCCACGCCTTCCCGGCCAGGACCAGGGCCCGGGCGGTGTCGAGGTCGGCGTCGCTCGCGGACTGTTCGTCCACCACCCCGTCGTCCGCGGTCCACCGCCATGCGAGCAGCGAGTCGTCCGTGAGCATGTGCCGCTCCGTCCACGACCAGATGGCGCCGAAGCGGTCGCGATCGCCGGACGCGTAGGCGATGAGCAGGCCGTACGCCTGCCCCTCGCTGACGGTGTCGCCGCCCTGGTCGTGGCGGACGACGCGGCCGCCGTCCACGTAGCGGTCGAGGAAGTCGGCGCGGAGCTGCGCCGCGGACCGCGTCCCGCTCGGCGGGGTGGTCGACGTCGGGGTCGCCGCCGGTCCGGCATCGGGGCGGGCGTCGGACCAGGGGTGCACGGCGGCGACGGCGATGCCGCCGGCGACGAGGACCGCGGCCAGTCCGACAGCGGTCACGGGGATCCAGTTCCTGCGGGTCATGGGGCCTGCTTCCTGCTGGTGGGGTCGGGCCTGGAGGCTCGGATCACCTCGGCCGGTCAGGCGGGGGTGAGCCGAGCCTCCAGTCCGGGTCAGTGGAACAGTGCGCGGACGGCGCGGACGGCCGCGTGCACGGCCTCCGTCGCGGGGCGGTCGGCGGCGGTGCCGCCCCCGCCGGTCTGCACACCGCCGGTCGGGGTCGAGGCGGTGGCGGCCGCGTCGGTGACCGGGACGACCGTCAGGTCGCCCTTGCTGTCGTCGAGGACGAACAGGGTGGAGACCGTGTTGCCCGCGAGGTCGACGTCGGCGGTACCGGTCTGCCCGCCTCCCGAGAGGTCGAGGTCCCACTCGCCCGCATCGACGGTGGCGTACTTCGTCGCCGTGCCGAACGCCGCGTCCGAGGCGATCGTGGTCCCGGTGGAGGTGCTGACGTCGACCTTCTTCGCGGTCGTCGCGGCCTGGACGAGCCGGAGCTTCGACTTGCCGTCGCCCGGCTGCTGGAGGTCGTCCGTGAACGCGGCCGTCTTGAGGCCCGCGTTCTTGCCGTACGCGACGACGGTGCTCGCGTTCCCGCCCTGCACGGTGACGTCCGTGGAGATGACCGGCGTCGAGTCCGGGGCGTCCGCAGCGCGCATCGAGAGCACGTACGTGCCGGCCGGGACCTCGGTGTACGGGCTGACCTGGCCGTAGGTGACGTCGTCGAGCTCGAAGACCTTCGTTCCGCCGGCGAGGCTCGACAGCTCGACGTCGACGCCCTTGGTGTCCGGGGAGAGGTGGCCGACGCGCAGCCAGCCGTCAGCGGTGGCGGCGCTGGCGGGCTGCGGTGCCGCGAGGCCGACGGCACCGGCCACGAGGGTCGCGGCGAGCGCGCCGACGATCGCCAGGCGGCGGCGGGAGGGGTGTGCGGAGGTGTGCATGGTGGTGCTCCTTCGTGTCGGGTCAGGGGGTTCGGTGCGGGTGCGTGCGGGCCGGGTGCGGTGCGGTCGGGCGGGTGCGTTGGGCGAGCGCGGTTGGTCGAGCGGGCGGAATGCCGCGGTCCGGCGGGCGGCCGACCCGGGCATCCCGCCCGCTCGACCGGGACGGACGGGCTCGTCGCCGGGTCGGGCCGCTCCGGGTCCGTCCGCGCGGTCAGGCACCGAGCGGAGTGGTGGTCGGGTTGCTCGCGGGGAACACGACGGTGAGGGTGCTGCCGTCGCGCTCGACCGAACTCGGGCGGAACGCACTGGTCGTCGCGCGCAGGGTCGCAGCGGTCCGTTCGGCGGTGGCATCGTCCGACACGTGCATCACGACCCGGCGGAACGTCTGGCCGTCCTCGCCCGTGAGGGGTGTGAAGCGATCGACCCGGACGCGGTCGCCCGCGAGCACCTGCCCGAGGGCGAGCATCGCGCGGGCGTCGACCTGACCGGCCCGGAACTGCGACCGGGTGCCGGAGTCGGCCTGGAGCGCGGGGTTGCCCGCGAGCTGTGTGCCGAGCGTCTTCCGCTGATCCGCAGCCCGCGTGGTCGCCCGCTGGGCAGCGGCCTGCCCCTCGGCGTTGATCTGCCGCACGTCGACCTGCTGGTTGCCGGTGCCGAAGGACGCGACGGTCGTCGAGTTCTGGATCGCCCGTCGGACGTCTGGCGAGGAGTTGCCGCCGGTGCGCATCGAGTCGGTCGTCACGACGTAGTCGGAGTCCTTCCAGCCGTTCGGCGACTGGCGTTCCACAGCCCCGTCGGTGTCGAGCTTGTAGTACCAGACGACGTTGTTGCGCGCGAAGCCGTCGTTCACCAGGTCGACCCACATCGCGTCGTCCACGAGCATCCGGGAGCGCTTGTCGACGTTGTCGTTGATCCAGGTCTCCGCCTGCGCCATCGGACGGTCGAGGTCGGTGACGAGGAAGCCGCGGAGCTGGGAGCCCCAGAGCGGGACGGCGACCACGAGGGCGGCTGCGGTGACGAGTGCCCACGTCCCGCCGAGGACGCGACGCCCGGCACCGCGGACGCGGTTCCGTGCTCGGAACGCGGTCTGCCCGGTGACCGCGAGGACCGCACGCTCGGCGACGAAGGCGACGAGGACCGCCGCGAACGGGACGAGCATGATGACGTACGGCACGGGCAGGTACCCGTTCGGCCGGAACATGAACAGCAGCAGGAAGACGAGCATCGCGGCGATCGGTCGGACCCGGCGCAGGAACAGCCCCACGACCGCGGCGGCCGAGCCGAGCACGATGAACACCGGGTCGAGCGCCCACCACTGGGAGGCGGCCTCGTTCGCCAGGCTGCCGCCCGTGAACACGGACCCGCTGGCCTGCCGGCTCCCGAGCTGGTACGTGATGCCCTGCAGCAGGCTGACCTTGCCGGCACTGGGCAGGAGTTCTCCCTTCACCGCGGCGAGCAGCACGTACCCGCCGCCGATCACCGCGAGCACGGCCCCGGCGACGCTGAGCGTGTAGCGACGCGTGCTCCGGTCGGACCGCCGCACCGCCATCCAGATGAGGAACGGCAGCGCGAGCAGGTAGGTCTCCTTGCTGAGCACCGCGACACCGAGGCACGCGGCGGCCCCGACGAACCCGGCGAGCTGCTGCCGCCGGCTGAGGACGAGGACGAACGCGGCGAGGAGCCACGGCGTCGCGACGTTGTCGATGTACACCGTGCGGTGGTACTGCAGCGCGAGCGGCGACAGCCCGAACACCAGCACGGCGACGGCACTCGCCGGACGGGACATCCCGAGTCGGCGGCCGAGCACGAACACGAGCACGGCGGACACGGCGGCGAAGAAGACCATCGCCTCCCGCGCTGCCTCGACGGCGAACGGGTACCGGGCGAACGCTCCGGTCAGCGACGTGTACCCGGCGATCTGGATCCACCCGAGCGGCGGGTGGTCGTACCAGTACGTGTAGTGCGTGAGCTCGCCGAGATGGGTGATCGCCCAGGCCTGGGCGGTGTAGGTCCCCTCGTCGTCGATGCGCTGCGGGGTGCCTCCCATGTTCCAGGCCTGCACCACGGCGGCGATCGCGACGACGGGGAGCACCCACGCCAGGCTCCTGGCGTGCACGCCGAACCACGCACCGACGCCGGACCGTCCGGCGGTGCCCCGGATCGGGATGCCGGTCGTGTTGGTCATGCTGGCGGTCATCGGGTCCCTCCCGCGGTCGAGGCGAGGGCCGACTCGGTCACCGCTGACGGGAAACCGACGACCTCGGGCTGCTGGGCACCACGGTGCTGCCCGGTGTGCTCGGTCTTCTCCCAGCCGTTCTGCCCGCGGGCGTGCCGGACGACGGCGCGCACGGCTGCTGCGGCGAGGAACACCTGGTACGGCACCAGACCGAGCACGAGCTTGACGTAGTCCCGCACGCGGACCTTCTCCTGGTAGAGCCGTCCGAACTCCCCGAGTCCGGCGATCTCGACCGCGAGGAGCATCAACGTCGGCGCGAGCGGGATGAACGAGACGAGGGCGATCGCCGTCGGGACCTTGACGAACGCGATCATCACCACGCTGAGCGGGATGAGCAGGCCGGTCGCCGCCTGGATGAACGGCATCGTGAGCAGGTACCGGGCGAAGAAGCGCTGCTTCAGCGTCGGGAGCTGCTTCCACTCCCCCTTCTCGAGTACCTGCAGGAAGCCCTGGTTCCAGCGCGTGCGCTGCTTGAGCAGGGACGCGAAGGTCGGCGGGGTCTCCTCACGGGTGACGGCCTCCGGGCTGTACGCGACGACGACCTTGGCGCCGTCGGCGGACAGCCGGACGCCGAGCTCGCAGTCCTCGGCCAGGCAGTGCGCGTCCCAGCCGTTCGACCAGTCCAGACGCTCCTTCGTCACGAACACGGTGTTGCCGCCGAGCGGGATGAACTTCGACTCCGCGTGGAAGTGCAGACGCGAGCGGAACCAGAAGTAGTACTCGAGCACGTTGCGGAGCGACCACCAGCTCGACTTGAAGTTCATCAGCTGCACGCCGCCCTGGACGACGTCGGCGCCGGTCTCCTGGAAGCGCGAGTCGACGAGGGTCAGCAGGTGCGGGTACACCTCGTCCTCGGCATCGAACACGCCGACGACGTCGCCGGTCGCGTACTGGAGCGCGAGGTTCATCGCCTTCGGCTTGTTCTTCGGCAGGGTGTCGTCCACGACCACCTTGATGAGGTCGGGGTGTCGCGCGGCGGCCTCACGGACGACCCGGTCGGTGCCGGGGTCGTCCTCACCGACGATCGCGATGATCTCGAAGTCGGGGTGGTCCTGCGAGGCGAGCATGTCGAGTGTCTGGCCCATCACCTCCTCCTCGTGCCGACCGGGCACGAGGAGCGTGAAGCGGTGCGCCGCGGGACGCGGCGTCGCGCTGAAGCTGGTCGCGCGGAGCGCGTCCCGCGAGCGCCACGCGTGCAGCATCCACCAGAGCGTGGACAGCGCGACCAGCGTGAGCAGGACCGAGATGGCGACGAGTGCGGAGTACCCGACCCATTCGCCCAGCGTCCAGGCGGTGTGCGCGACCTGCCCCGAGCCTCCCGTCGGGAGGTCGGTGGTGCCTCGGTTCGGGACGTCCCCCTGCGTCCCGGACGGGTCGTTCGGCTGGAGCAGCGGCCCTGCGGCCGTGATCAGCGTCGTGATGACGGTCATTCGACGATCTCCTTCGTGCGACGTGCGTCGTGGGAACGGAAGACGAGGGCCTTGTACGCGGCGAACCGGAACGCGGTGCCGAGGACCAGACCGACCCCGTTGCCGGCGACGTTGTCGGCGAGGGTGGACGTGAAACCGAGGAGGTAGTGCGAGACGTACAGGCACGCGGCGGCGATGCCGAGCCCGATGAGGTTCGTGAGCGCGAAGAGCAGTCCCTCGCGGAGCGTGTCGCGGCGGCCGCGGGTGCGCTCGGCGCGGAAGGTGATGAAGCGGTTGAGGACCCAGGCGACGGTCGTGGAGACGACGGCGGAGCCGACCTTCGCGCCGATGGGCGCGTCACCGAGGACCGTCGCGCGCAGCAGGTTGTAGACGCCGAGGTCGACCGCGAAGCAGAACAGGCCGATGGTCCCGAAGGACACGAGCTGCCGGGCAGTCGCCAGCAGGCGCGCGAAACGCGCTCGTCCGGGTGGCACCACAACGAGGGTGTCAGTCGAGGTCATGCCGACGATTCGGGGCCCTCGTGACCCCCGTTTGGGTGGGGTACAGCGGTTCCCAGGAGCCTGCCAGAACCGCGACATCTGTTGTTCATCAGGGCGCGCCGTTGCGCGGCGGGACGACGAACGGGAGGCACGGTGCCAGCTGGCACCGTGCCTCCCGTCGGGCGGTCGGTCGCGTTACGCGGGGCGCGACTCCGGGCTGACGGTCTTCGTCGCGTCGCGTTCCGGGATGTCGCCGAGGGCCGCGTCGATGGCGGACAGCGCGTCCGCGTCGAGGGTGACCCCGGCTGCCTTGACGTTGTCGGTGACCTGCTCCGGACGGGATGCTCCGACGATCGCACTGGCGACGTTGTCGTTCTGCAGCGTCCAGGCGATGGCGAGCTGGGCCAGCGTGAGGCCGGCCTGGTCCGCGACCGGCTGCAGGCGCTGGACGGCCTCGAGGACCTCGTCGCGCATGAACCGCTTGATCATGTCGGCGCCGCCCTTCTCGTCCGTGGCGCGGGAACCCTCGGGCAGCGGCTGGCCGGGCTTGTACTTGCCGGTCAGGACGCCCTGGGCGATCGGCGACCAGACGATCTGCGAGAGACCGAGCTGCTTCGAGGCCGGCACGACCTCGCCCTCGATGACCCGCCAGAGCATCGAGTACTGCGGCTGGTTCGAGATGAGCTGGAACCCGAGCTCCTTCGCCAGTGCGGCACCGGCACGGATCTGCTCGGCGTTCCACTCGCTCACGCCGATGTAGAGGGCCTTGCCCTGGCGGACCACGTCGGCGAAGGCCTGCATGGTCTCCTCGAGCGGGGTCTCGTGGTCGTACCGGTGCGCCTGGTACAGGTCGACGTAGTCGGTTCGGAGCCGCGACAGGGAACCGTCGATCGACTCCATGATGTGCTTCCGGCTGAGGCCGACGTCGTTGTGCCCCTTCGGACCGGTCGGCCAGTAGACCTTCGTGAAGATCTCCAGCGACTGCCGACGCTCGCCCTTGAGCGCTTCGCCGAGGACGGACTCGGCCTTGGTGTTGGCGTACGTGTCCGCGGTGTCGAACGTGGTGATGCCGGCGTCGAGCGCTGCCCGGACGCACTGGGTGGCGACGTCGTTCTCGACCTGGGAGCCGTGCGTCAGCCAGTTGCCGTAGGTGATCTCCGAGACCTTGAGTCCCGAGTTGCCGAGGTACCTGAATTCCATGGATCCGACGCTACTGGACCCCGCCACCCGGAGGGGGGTTCCGCGGGTGCCTGTGGACAGATGCGGGTGCGGCGTCGGGGTGTGGACGAGCGGGCATGACGGGCGGCTTTGCGGGTGCGCCGAGACGAGCGGGCGTGATGGGCAGTTTTGTGGGTGCGCCGAGACGAGCGGGCGGAATGCCGCGGTCGGCTCGGGTCAGCACCCGGGTATCTCGCCCGCTCGGCTCGGCGGCATTCCTCCACAGCGGGGGTTCGACGCTCCCGATCCACGAAGGGACGTCGACCTGGGTGCGCCCGCCGGCGACGGACGGAAGCTGTGGCCATGACCGCCCGACGCCGACTTCCGCTGGTCCTCCAGCAAGCCTCGTTCCGCGTGCGTGACGCCCTGCACCGCGGAGTGTCCCGAGGCCGACTCGAAGCGCACGATCTGTACAAGCCGTTCCACGGCATCCGCTCAGCAGCCCAACCACAGACCGTCGAGGAACGGGCCCGCGCACTCGCGCCCCGCCTCCGGGCCGACCAGGTCTTCAGCCACGTCACCGCAGCAGCCATCATCGGCGTTCCGCTCCCCCGGCGCATCGAACGAGATCCACGGCTGCACGTGACGACGATCGGCACCGACCAGGCACTCCGTGTCCGCGGCGCCGTCGGTCACCGCGCGAAGTACGGCACGGTCCGCATGACGATCTCCCGGGGCGTGCCGATCAGCAGTCCCGCCGACACCTTCGTCGCACTCGGCACGATCCTGACCGTCGACGAGCTGGTCATCGCGGGTGACGCACTCGTCGGCTGGCTCGGTTGGCTCACGGTCGACGAACTCGCGGAGGCTGTGCGGCGGCGACCCCGCACCCGCGGCATCGTCAAGCTCCGAGCCGCGCTCGCCGAGGTACGACGTGGCTCTCGGTCGCCGGGTGAGACCAGGACGCGACTCGCACTCGTGCGCCGGGGCATGCCGGAACCAGTCCTGAACCACGACGTGGTCGTGGACGGACAGTGGATCGCGTGCGTCGACCTGGCATATCCCGAAGCACGCGTGGCGATCGAGTACGAAAGCGATCTGCACCGCACCGACCCGGCGACGTTCAAGAAGGACCTGACGCGAGGTGAACGGTTGAAGGACGTCGACTGGTGGCTCGTGCGCTCGACGGCCGACGACGTGGGACCACTCATCGAGCGCTTCGTCTGGCGCGTCCGGCGCCTCGTCGAATCGGGCACGCGAGGACCCCACGACACGCGGCCCTAGGCCCGGAGATGAACAATGGTTGACGCTTCAACCAAACGGGTGCACAATGGCGTAGCATCAACTTCGATGCGGGCGCATGGATCACGTGATCCGGTCGACCGTGTCGAACCACGAACTCCGTCGTCCCGGAAGGACACCACCATGACGCTCTCCGCTGACACCATCCCCGGTTACCGCACCGGCACCTGGAAGATCGACCCGACCCACTCCGAGGTCACCTTCTCTGTCCGCCACCTCGCCATCAGCAAGGTCAAGGGTTCGTTCGAGCGCTTCGACGCCACCCTGGTCACTGCTGAGAACCCGCTCGACTCCACCCTCGAGGCCTCGATCGACGTCGCGAGCGTCAACACGAACCAGCAGCAGCGCGACCAGCACCTCGCAACCGGTGACTTCTTCCTGGCCGAGGAGCACCCGCAGATGACCTTCAAGTCGAGCGGGATCCGCGAGCACGGCGACGACATGCTCATCGACGGCGAGCTCTCGCTGCGTGGCGTGACCAAGAACGTCACCCTCAAGACCGACTTCGGTGGTGTCACCACCGACGGCTACGGCCAGGTCAAGCTCGGCGCCGAGGCGACCACGAAGATCGACCGCACCGAGTTCGGCGTGAACTGGAACGCCGCGCTCGAGGCCGGCGGCTTCACGCTCGGCAACGACGTCACGATCAACCTCGACGTGCAGTTCGTCCTCCAGGACGCGTGAGTCTCCTGACGACTCGAGCACGCTGACTGCGGAGCCCGAACCGCAGGACGTGCACACAAGCCCCGACGCCACGCAGGCGTCGGGGCTTCGTCGTGTTCGGGCCGCTTCCCGCCGTTCCGCCGCACCTCACCGCCCGGAGTTGCGCTTCGTCGTGGCGCGTCACGCAAGGTGGGGCGCGGGTGGGCCGATGCACGGGCTGGGCGAGGCGCAGGCTGGGCGAGCGGGCGAGATACCGCGGTCGGTACGCCGATGCACCGGACGTTTCTGCCCGCTCGACACCTGTCGTGACGTGTTGCTCATCACGAGCGCAGAAGCGAGCGGAAGAGCGCGAGCATGAGCAGTCCGGCGCCTGCCATGTCGGTGCGCATGGTGCCGCCGCGAACGGGCCGAACCGCAGAGTGGACGGGCTTCCCGCCCGTGGCATTCCGCCCGCTCGACGTGGCTCCCGCTTCCGGGACGCGCTGCCCACGTGCTCACGCGCGACGACAGACTCGAGCGGGCCGATTCCATGGGTAGCGCCCCGGGCAGACCCCGGCATCTCGCCCGCTCGGCGGGGACGCCCGCGTTCGCACCCGCTCCCCGGCATCTCGCCCGCTCGGCGAGGACGCCCGCGCTCGCACCCGCTCCCCGGCATCTCGCCCGCTCGGCGGGGACGCCCGCGCTCGCACCCGCTCCCCGGCACCCGCTCGCCGGATCCCGTCCCGAACGCCCGCGCACCCCCACGCCCACGTCCCGCTCCCACCCCCACCCCAGGCAGCGACTGTCCACAGGTGCGGCCAGCGCCGCCGCGGGCGCCCCCGGCGGGCGTACCGTTGGGACCGCGGCTGACGCCGGGGAATCCGGGCTCTCCGCCGGAGGTTGCACGCCACACGATGACGAACAGGAGCACCACCATGGCCACCGACTGGGTCGCACTGCAGGCCCTCGCCGCCGCCGAGTTCGGCCGCCGCGTCGCTGCCGTCTCGGACTGGGACGCGCCGACACCCGACTCCGAGTGGACGACAAGGGACCTCGTCGCCCACGTGGTCGACGAGCAACGCTGGATCCCCAAACTGCTCACGGGCTGCGACTACGCCCAAGCCGAAGCGGACCTCGAGCCGATCGGCGACGACCTCCCCGCCGCGTGGGAGCGGTTCGCGAGCGCGGCGACCGAAGCGTGGCACCGCGCCCCGCAGGACACCCCCGTGCACCTCTCGACCGACGTGGTGAGCGCGGGCGAGTACCTCGCCGAACAGACCAGCGACATCACCATCCACACCTGGGACCTCGCTCGGGCGACGGGGAGCGACGAACAGCTGCCGGAGGAGTTGGTGAAGGCGGTCTGGCATCACTTCGAGCCGCAGATCGAGTCCCTCGCGGCAACGGGCCTCTACGCCGCGCCGGTCCGCGTCGACGAGGACGCACCGCTGCAGGTCCGCCTGCTCGCCGTCACAGGTCGCGATGCCAGGGTGAACGCATGAGCGACGACACCCTGACCAGCACGCGACTCGGTTCCACGGGACTCGAGATCAGCCCCGTCATCCTCGGCATGATGTCCTACGGTGACCCGGACAAGGGCTCGCACGCATGGAGCGTCGGCATCGACGAGGCGCGTCCCTTCGTCCGCCGCGCGTACGAGCGGGGCATCACGACCTTCGACACCGCCAACGTGTACTCCGCCGGCTCGAGCGAGGAGATCACGGGGACGCTGCTCAAGGAACTCGCCCCGCGCGAAGAGGTCCAGGTCTTCACGAAGGTGTTCAACCGGATGCGTCCGGGGCCGAACGGCGCCGGACTCTCCCGCATGGCGATCATGCACGAGATCGACGCCTCGCTGACCAGGCTCGGCACGGACTACGTCGACCTCTACCAGATCCACCGCTTCGATCCGCACACGCCGATCGAGGAGACGATGGAGGCGCTCCACGACGTCGTCAAGGCCGGCAAGGCGCGCTACATCGGCGCGAGCAGCATGTGGACGTGGCAGTTCGGCCAGATGCAGCACGTCGCGCAGATGCACGGATGGACGCAGTTCGTCGCGATGCAGGACCAGTACAACCTCCTCGAACGTGAGGAAGAGCGCGAGATGCACCCGTTCTGCGCGGCGACGGGTGTCGGCGTCATCCCGTGGAGCCCCCTCGCCCGTGGGCGCGTCACCCGCCCGTGGGACGCGCAGGGATCCGGCTCGCGCTCGGACACCGACGAGTTCGGCAAGACGCTCTACCGCCAGGACGAGGAGGCGAACCGTCACATCGTCGGCGCCGTCCAGGCCGTCGCCGCGGACCGCGGCGTCAGCATGGCGCAGATCGCTCTCGCCTGGGTCGCCGGCAAGCACGCCGTCTCGGCTCCGATCGTCGGCGCGACGAAGGAACACCACATCGACGACGCCGTCGCTGCCGCAGCGATCGAGCTCACCGACGACGAGGTGACGCGACTCGAGTCCGCGTACACGCCGCGCGTCCCGTCCGGTTTCTGACGCACCCGTCCGACCGGCGAGCGGTTCTGGCCATCGCCTCCATCGGACGGGAGGCTCGGTGCCAGCTGGCACCGAGCCTCCCGTCCGATCCGCGCCGATCCGATCCGGTCCGGTGGCGGTCTCAGGCTGCGGGCTCCGCGGCTTCGCGCTCGAGTCGCGCGATCCGCGCGAGCGCTGCACGCTCGGTCCCGGTCTGGTTGCCGAGCACGCCGCCGATGCCGTCGAGGACGAGACCCGCGACCCGTCCCGCCGGGAGCTCGACCGGGCCGATCCCCGGCGCACGGAGGCCGAGCATGGACCGGTGGCGGGGATCGAGCGAGGTGACCGCGCCCTGGAAGAGCGCCTGGTACCCGGGGCGCAGCATGCGGGCGAGCGGTGGGTTCCGGATGAAGCGGACGACCTCGCGGGTGCGGGGCGTCACGACGAGTTCGCCGCGGTCGAGGTAGCCGTCCATCTGGGCGCGGAGTTCGGCTTCGCTGCGCGGCGGGTCCTCGACGCGCATGAGCTCGCCGGCGGTCGCCCACTCCCGCACGTACGCGTCGGCGCCACCGGGGATGGGGTCTCCCCAGCGCTCGGCGCTCCGGAGGAAGGCATCGGTGAACGCCAGGTGCACCCATCGCGCCAGGTCCGGGTCGTTCGCGGTGTAGTCGCGGGTGACGCCGTGCCCGTCGACGTACTGGCCGCGGACCTTCTCGTGCAGGCGGAGGACCCACTCGCTGGCGCCCCGCGCGGTGGCCGTGTCGCCGTGCGAGACCGTGTAGATCCAGCGGATCGTGCCAGCCAGCCGTCCGAACGGGTCCTCGCGGTAGCGGGAGTGGTCGGCGACGCCCGCCAGGGCTCCCGGGTGGAGCGCCTGGACGAGGAGCGCCCGGACGCCTGCGAGGATCGTCTGGTTGCCGCCGTGGACCGACCACGTCGCCGATCCAGGGCCGAAGAACCCGGCGTCGTCACCGCGCTCGAGTTCGTGGACCCACGCCGGAGAGCCCTGGTCGTTGCCGGTGAAGGTGGCCTGCAGGCGGGTTCGGAGTGCATCCGTGACGAACGACATGTCCTCATGGTGCGCTCTGCGACCTGGCCGGTTCCCAGCCCACCCCCGGGTGCCCCGCTAGGTTGAACGGGTGAGCATCGACACGCCCCGTCCCTGGCTTGCCAGCTACGCCCCCGGAGTGCCGCACGACATCGATGAGCCCACCGGGTCGCTCTTCGACATCGTCGAGCAGTCGGCAAGGCGGTTCCCGAAGAAGGTCGCCCTCGAGTTCTTCAAACGCGAGACCACCTACCGGGAACTCGAGGACGAGATCCTCCGCGCCGCGAACGGACTCCGGAGGCTCGGCGTCCGTGCCGGGGACCGTGTCGCCCTGGTGCTGCCGAACTGTCCGCAGCACGTGGTGGCGTTCTACGCGGTCCTCCGTCTCGGAGCGATCGTCGTCGAGCACAACCCGCTCTACACGCCGCGTGAGCTCCGGCACCAGTTCGAAGACCACGGAGCCCGTGTCGCGATCGCGTGGGACAAGTCGGTGGCGACGCTGCAGGAGTTCCCGTCCGACGTCCGACTCGACGCCGTCGTGTCCGTCGACCTGACCCGGGCGATGCCGCGGAGCACGCGCCTGGCACTGACCCTGCCGGTGGCGAAGGCCCGCGAGTCGCGAGCGAAGCTGACGACGAAGGTCCGTGGCACGACCCGGTGGGACGACCTCGTCTCCGGTCGACGTCTCCCCCGGAAGCACCCGCGGCCGGCGACGGAGGACACCGCCCTCATCCAGTACACCTCCGGCACCATGGGGACCCCGAAGGGTGCGGTCCTGACGCACCGGAACCTCATCGCGAACGCCGCGCAGTCCCGCGCCTGGGTCCCGCAGATCCAACCCGGGGACGGCAGCGTCGTGTACGCGATCCTGCCGATGTTCCACGCCTACGGCCTGACGCTCTGCCTCACCTTCGCGATGAGCATGGCCTCGCGACTGGTGCTCTTCCCGGCCTTCGACCCCGACCTGGTGCTCACCGCCATGAGGAAGCACCCGCCGACGTTCCTGCCCGCGGTCCCGCCGATCTACACCCGTCTGCAGCATGCAGCCGACTCGAAGAAGGTCTCGCTCAAGGGCATCGAGATCGGGATCTCCGGGGCGATGGCGCTGTCGCAGGACGTCGTCGAACCGTGGGAGGAGCGCACCGGCGGCTACCTGGTCGAGGGGTACGGGCTGTCCGAGTGCTCGCCGGTCATCATGGCGAACCCGGTCTCCAACGCCCGTCGACTCGGCGCGATCGGGCTGCCGTTCCCGTCCACGGAGGCCCGTGTGGCCGACCCCGATGACCCGGCGAAGGTCCTCGGCGTGGACGAGCCGGGCGAACTCCAGGTCCGCGGACCGCAGGTGTTCAGCGGGTACTGGGGCAAGGCCGAGGCCACCGACGAGGTCTTCACCGGCGACGGCTGGTTCCGGACCGGCGACATCGTGGCGATCGACGCGGACGGCTTCGTGCGCATCGTCGACCGGCTCAAGGAACTCATCATCACCGGCGGCTTCAACGTCTCCCCCACCGAGGTCGAGGACACGCTCGTGAAGCACCCGAGTGTGCGCGAGGTCGCCGTCGTCGGGATCACGCAGGCCGGCAACGAGCAGGTCGTTGCCGCCGTGGTGCCGCGCGACCCCGCCTCGTTCGACGCCGAGGCGCTGCGTGCCTACGCCCGCGAGCACATGGCTGCGTACAAGGTGCCGCGCCGGATCGTCGTGGTGGAGGACCTGCCGCGCTCGATGATCGGCAAGGTGCTGCGGCGCAAGGTGCGCGACCAGATCGTCGGCGGGTAGGCCCCGCCCCCAGAGTCGACTCGGAACGACCGGGGCGCTGTCGTACGACAGCGACGGTGTCGTTCCGAGTCGACAGCGGCGCCGACGGTGTCGTTCCGAGTCGACAGGGGCGCCGACCGCGCCCTCAGGACACGTGCACGCTCGGCCGCCGGTTGACCTCCGGCTCCGCCTCGCGCAGCACCTCCCGCGTGACCGGCGCGACGTCGCCCACCCCCGTGAAGACGAACCGGATCGCGTTGCGGATCGGGCTGCCCTCGTTCCACTCGAAGTAGATGCTCGGGACCACACCCGCGATGTCCCGGATCGCCAGGAGCGTCGACGCGATCGTGTTCGGCACGTTGCCCGACCGCACGCGGAGCACGCGGAAGCCGTGCACGACGTGCCCCTCGACGACCAGGTCCTCCTCGAAGTCGGACGAGTCGGCCGGGAGCACCTCGAGGAACATCGTCGGCACCCGCGCCGGGATGCCGGAGTCGCGCCGTTCCTCCCGTCCCTTGGACCGGTACGCGGCGGCGGTGCCGGCTCCCGGCTCGTTCGCGATGATGCAGACGGCGCTGAACTGGTCGGCGTCGGCCTCGACGAACTGCCGCGCCGTGGCGTCGAGCTCGATCGACGAGGCTCGGAGCTCGAACGACCGCCGGACGCGGGAGACCAGGGACACGACCACGATCGCGATGATGAAGATCGCGGCGATCCGCACGCCGTCCGGGCGCTCGATGACGTTCGCGATCGTCGTGTAGACGAACACGACGGCGATGATGCCGAAGCCGATCGTGCGCTTCTTCTGCTGCTTCCGTCGGGCCGACAGCGTCACCGCGACGGCAGCGCTCGTGATGAGGACCAGCACGCCGGTGGCGTACGCACCGCCCTGCGCGTCGACGTTCGCCTGGAAGACGATCGTGATGAGGAACGCGATGAGCGTGAAGATGATCACGAGCGGCCGGGTCGCCCTGGCCCACTGCGGTGCCATGCCGTACCGCGGCAGGAACCGCGGCACGAGGTTGAGCAACCCCGCCATCGCACTCGCACCGGCGAACCACAGGATGGCGACCGTCGAGAAGTCGTAGACGGTGCCGAACCCGCCGCCGAGGTACTGGTGCGCCAGGTACGCCAGCGCACGGCCGTTGGCGCCGCCGCCCGGCTGGAACTCGCGCTGCGGGATGAGGAACGTCGTGACGATCGACGACGTGATGAGGAACGAGCTCATGATGATCGCGGCCACGGTGAGCAGCCGCTTCGTGCCGCGGATCCGGCCCTCGGGCCTGGCGCTCGTCGCGTCGGCGGCGTCGCCGGTCACCTGGGGCATGACGGCGACCCCGGTCTCGAAGCCGGACAGTCCGAGCGCGAGCTTCGGGAAGACGACGAGCGCGATCCCGACCATGACGAGCGGGTTGCTGTGCTGCGCGGTGAGGCCGCTCCACCAGTCGCTGGCGACCATGGGGTGCTCGAAGACGTGCCAGAGGGCGACCACGACCACGACGGCGTTCAGCACGAGGTAGACCGCGACGAGCCCGACCGCGATGCCGATCGCCTCCTTGAAGCCGCGGAGGAACACGACCCCGAGCAGGAGGAGCAGGGCGAGCGTGAGCGGGACCGGGATCTCGGTGAACCAGTGCGGCGTGTACGGGTTCTCCGCGATGTGCGCGGTGGCGTCCGCCGCCGAGAGCGTCATCGTGATCATGAAGTCCGTGACGGCGAACCCGAGCAGCACGAGCACGAAGAGCTTGCCGGCCCACCAGGGCAGGAGCTTCTCGAGCATCATGATGGAGCCGGCGCCCCGGAAGCTGTCCTGCGCCACCCGCCGGTAGACCGGCAGCGCGCCGAACAGCGTGACGAGCACGAGCACGATCGTCGCGATCGGCGAGAGCAGTCCGGCGGCGAGCGCAGCGATGGCGGGCTGGTACCCGAGCGTGGAGAAGTAGTCGACGCCGGTCAGGCACATCACGCGCCACCACGAGTGGGTCTTCTCCACCTCGACCTGGTGCGGGCCCTGGTGGTCGGCGCCACGGTCGGAGCCCTGGAGCATCCACTGCCGGAGGCCGGCGTTCCGTCGCGGAGCGGGCGCGCGCACCACCGGGTCGGTGCGCTCGGCGTCTGTCGCGGTCATGGGCCCTCTCGCTGCCTGGACGTCGGCCACCCGACGAACTGGAGTCGATCGTAAGCCGTCCGGGTGCCGCCGTGCGCACCGGGCGACGCTCCCGCGGAGCACCCGCTACGTCGTGCTGATCCGCGTGTACTTGTTCACCGCCCACGGCACGAAGACGACGAGCATCACCGCGATGCCGAGGAGCACCGTGACGACGGGGTGCTGCATCGTCCAGATGTCGGGCACGGGGGCGGAGCCGACGTTGCCGAAGAGCCCGCGGGCGGCCTGCACGAGGGACGACACCGGGTTCCACTCCGCGAAGACCCGCAGCACCAGCGGCAGCGTGTCACTCGGGACGAAGGCGTTCGAGACGAACGTCAGCGGGAACAGGATCATGAACGAGGCGTTGTTGATGACCTCCGGCGTCTTCACGCTCATCCCGAGCAGCGCCATCACCCAGCTGAAGGCGTAGCTGAAGAGCAGGAGCAGCGCGACGCCGGCCAGGAACTCCGGCGGCGACGACTCGACGCGCCAGCCGACGGCGAGCCCGGTGCCCATCATGATGACCATCGAGATCGTGTTGAGCACGAGGTCGCTGTTCGTGCGTCCGACCAGGACCGCCGAGGACGACATCGGGAGCGTCCGGAACCGGTCGATCAGGCCCTCCTTGAGGTCCTGCGCCATCGCCGATCCGGAGAACGTCGCGCCGAACACGACGGTCTGGGCGAAGATCCCGGCCATCAGGAACTGCGTGTAGTCGGTGCCCTGCACGCTGATGGCGCCGCCGTAGACCTGGCTGAACAGCAGCACGAACATGATCGGCTGGAGCACCGCGAACACGAGCATGTCCGGGGAGCGCTTCAGCTTGGTCAGGTTGCGTTTGGTGACGGTCCAGCCGTCCTCGAACCACACCGCGACCGGCGAGGTGACGACGACCGGCAGCTGCCGCCCCGGGGTCGTGACCACGGCGGTCATCGCGACGCCGCCTGTCGTTCCGGGGTCGGCACGTCGTCGATCTCGTCCTCGGTGGCTGCGTGACCGGTGAGGCGGAGGAAGACGTCGTCGAGCGTCGGCCGCCGCATCCCGGCGTCGTGGAGGCCGATGCCGGCGGCACCGAGGTCGGTGAGCACGCGCTGCAGCGCCCCGGGGCCGGCAGCGACGGCGATCGCGTGCGTCCGCCCGTCCCCGGAGGTCTCGACCGCGCCGAGGCCGTGGCGTCGGAGGACCGTGACCGCCGCGTCCCCGTCGGCCTCGTCCACCAGGGTGACCACGACCCGGTGTCCGCCGACCTGGGCCTTGAGCTCGTCGGCGGTGCCCTCGGCGATCACCCGGCCGTCGTCGATCACGGCGATGTCGTCGGCGAGCCGGTCCGCCTCCTCCAGGTACTGGGTGGTGAGCAGCACGGTCGCGCCGTCGGCCACGAGCCGCTCGATGATCGCCCACAGCGCGAGTCGGCTGCGCGGGTCGAGCCCGGTCGTCGGTTCGTCGAGGAACAGCACGCTCGGGTTCATCACGAGCGCACCGGCGAGGTCGATGCGCCGTCGCATGCCGCCGGAGAAGCCCTTGACGGGTCGGTCGCCGGCCTCGGTGAGACCGAACACGTCGATGAGCTCCCGGGCCCGGGCGCGGGAGGCGCGACCACCGAGGTGGTACAACCGCCCGATCATCTCGAGGTTCTCGAACCCGGTGAGGTTCTCGTCGACGGCGGCGTACTGCCCGGACACGCCGATCGAGCGGCGCGTCGCCTGCGGGTCCCGCACCACGTCGACGCCGGCGATGGACGCGGTGCCGCTGTCCGGCACGACGAGGGTGGTGAGCACCTTGACCGTGGTGGTCTTGCCCGCGCCGTTCGGGCCGAGGAGGGCCGTGACGGTCCCCTCCGGCACCGACAGGTCGAGGCCGGCCAGCGCGTGCACCGGCCCCGACTTCGATCGGTAGGTCTTGGTCAGCCCGGAGGCTTCGATGATGGCCATGCCGCTCCCTTGCGTCACGCCTGCGATCCGGAGGGGTCCGGCGCCGACCAGGTGTCAGATGTCGAATCCGCCACCGAAGTCGCCGCCGAGGTCGTCGAAGCCGCCGCCGCCTCCGAAGTCGGAGCCGCCGCCGTCGTCCCACGACGCGTTCTCGGCACCAGTGTCCCCCGAACCACCGTCACCCGCATCCCCCGATCCGCCGTCGCCCGCGGCGTCGGTGCCACCGTCGAAGCCGGACGGGTCCGGCAGGAACGCGCTCATGAGCGTCGAGCCGATCACGTACCCGGCGACCGTGCCGAGGAGGGAGGCGCCGAGCATGCCGCCGAACGACGGCCCCTGGCGTCCGCCGAAGCCGCCGCCCATGCCGCCGCGGCCGTTCATCCCGCCCAGCGAACGCTCCATGAACCCGGGCTGTCGGAACTCGGAGCGTGTGGCGGCCTGGGCCAGCGAGCGGGGGTCGTCCCCACGCGGAGCCTCACCGTCGGGCGCGGTCCGGGTGAACTCGTCGTAGACCATCCGGCGCTGCTCCGGGGTGAGGCGCTCGAACGCTTCGGCGTGGACCTCCTCGATGCGCTCCGGCGGTGCCGTCCGCAGCAGGTAGCGGTAGCGCTCGACGGCCTGCTCGTCCTCGGAGCGGACACCGCCGACCGGTGCAGCGCCCGGACCGCCGACGACCGGCACGCCGGTACCGGGTGCTGCCTGGTAGGACTGCTGGCCGTACTGGTAGCCCTGCTGCTGCGGCTGACCCCAGGTCGGCTGCTGCGGCTGCTGCGGCGCACCCCAGCCCTGCTGCTGCGATCGGTCCTCGCGGCCGAGCAGACGGTCGAGGAATCCCATGACGAACGCTCCTTCGGTACGGACACGGTGCCCGTGGAGTTGCCACAGTAGGGACGCAGGACGAACGCCGTCTGTGTGCCCGCACAGAATGCGGTGAACGCGACCAGACAGCGGACTGGAGGCACGGACCGGCCCGGCACCGGGCCTCCCGTCCGGCGCGTCAGCGGCCGGCGCGGAGCGCCCCCGTCCACACCGCGTACAGCTCGTCCGCGGCTCCGGGGTGGGCGACCAGGAACGGCGCACCACGCTCCGGGAACCCGGTCACGGGGCCGCTCTCCGTCATGACCACGCCCCCGGCCTCGTGCACGAGCAGCACCGCGGCGCCGTGGTCGACCGGGTCGAACGACGACACGCATCCGCCGATCCCGCGTCCGGCGGCGACCTGCGCGATCGTCAGCGTGCCCGATCCCTGCACCCGGAGCGTGCACGACCGACTCGCGAGCGCGTCGAGGAACGCGCCGAACCCGGGCCAGGGCACGTGCCCGTCGAGCTCGGTGCCGACCACGGCGCCGACGAGCGAACGCGGGGTGTCGTCGAGGCGGAGCTGCCGGTCGCGGTTCACGGCACCGCGGCCACGCCGGGCCTCGAGGACCTCGCCGCGCCACGGGTCCGCGACGACGCCGACGACCGGGCGTCCGCCGCGGGTGAGGCAGAGCGACATGCTCGTCCAGGGCACGCCGTTCGCCAGGTTCGTCGTGCCGTCGACCGGGTCGAGGTACCAGCGGTGCCGGTCGCCAGGGGCGTCGCCGTACTCCTCGCCGGTGAAGCCGTGCGTGGGGAACGCCGCTCGGACCCGACCACGGACGTGCTGCTCGACGAGTCGGTCGACGTCGGTGACGAGGTCGGCCGGGTGCGCCTTCGTCGCGACCGAGCCGACCGGGTGCTCACGGGTGAACGCGATGACCTCGTGCGCGATCCGGTGCGCCAGTGCCTGTGCCCGCGAGGCGACCTCGGTCTCGGTGGGCTCGCGGTCCGGCTCGGGCCAGCCGTCGCGTTCGGCGGCGGCGAGTGCGGCCCGGATCGTCGCGAGGTCGTTCGTCGTCACGGAGTCGACGCCGAGACGCGCCGCCCAGAGCGCCGGTTCCGGGTCGTCCACGGTCCACACCGAGACCTGGAGCCCGAGTTCGTGCGCCGCCCGGATCGTACGTGGGGTGAGGAACGCGACGTCGAGGTTCAGCGTCGAGGGCCGGAGCGCCGCGAGGTCGGCGGGGGTGGGCGGCTCGAGCGACTCCCAGGCGAGCCACGCGTCGGCGTCCGGCAGCACCGAGCGCACCACCGCCATCGCCTCCGGGAGCCCGCACCAGGCGACCGTGACGGTGCTGTCGGACCCCGCGACCGTCGCCGCCGCGACGAGGGCGTCCTCCGGGTCGGTGAGGTCGATCAGCAGGACCGCCCGACAGCCGTCGAGTCGTTCCAGCACGGCGTCGAGGCGTGGGATCCGGTCGAGTCCGTTGCCGAGCCGGGCGACGTCGCACCAGGCCACCTCGGACACCCGTCGTGCGTCGCCCCACATGCGGCCGAGGGTCTCGTCGTGCAGCAGCACGGCGACCCCGTCGGACGTCCGGCGGACGTCGATCTCGATCGTGTCCGCTCCGAGCGCCTCGGCGACCGCGACGGCCGGCAGGGTGTTCTCGCGGCGGACCCGCGGCGCCCCGCGGTGGGCGACGAGGCGGGGCACGTGCACGCCGTGCTCACCGTCGGTGGCCGGCCCGGAAGCCGGCAGGGTCTCGGTGCTCATCGGGTCGCCTCCACCAGCACGCCGTCACGGTAGACCAGGACCGACCCGAGCCGGACACCGGTGGTGCTGCCGACGGCGGGCGGCGCACCGGTCACGAAGGACCGCAGTTCGGCGTCGCCTGCCGCGAGCACCACCTCGGCGAAGTGGCCGCGCATGAGCACGCGGACGACGGTCGCGACGACCGGGCCGTCGTCGGCCAGGGTGACCTCCTCCGGCCGGACGAGGACCTCGTCACCGTCGGTGAACGGTGCACGGACGTCGGCCAGGAACGCGCCGCGCACGGTGCTCGTCGCCCCGATGAAGGACGCGACGAAGCGGGTGGCGGGCCGGGCGTACAGATCGCCCGGCGCAGCGACCTGCTCGATGCGGCCGTCGTGCATCACGGCGATGCGGTCGGAGACGCTGAGCGCCTCGTCCTGGTCGTGCGTGACGATGACCGTCGTGATCCCGAGCCGCTGCTGGATCCGGCGGATCTCGTCGCGGACGCTGACGCGGAGCTTCGCGTCGAGGTTCGACAGCGGTTCGTCGAGCAGCAGGACGTTCGGCTCCTGCACGATCGCCCGGGCGAGGGCGACCCGCTGCTGCTCACCGCCGGAGATCGTCGTCGGCTTGGAGCCCGCGTGGTGCGTCAGTCCGACGAGTTCGAGGGCGTCGCGGACCCGCTCGGCCGTCCGCTGCTTCGACACCCGTCGGGTGCGGAGCGGGAACGCCACGTTCTGCGTCACCGTCATGTGCGGCCACAGCGCGTAGTTCTGGAACACCATCGCGCTCGGGCGGCGCTCCGGACCGAGGGCCGTCACGTCGCCGCCTCCCATCGTCACGCTGCCGCCGTCGACCGGCAGGAAGCCGGCCACCATCCGGAGCGTGGTGGTCTTGCCGCATCCCGACGGTCCGAGGAGCGAGACGAGCTCGCCCTTCGCCACGTCGAGGTCGATGCCGTCGACGACGTCGCGGCCGCCGAGGGTCTTCCGGAGGCCCCGCAGTGCGAGTCCGCCAGTCGGTGCGGCGGCTCGTCGGTCGGCCGTTCGGTCAGCCGTTCGGTCGGCCTGGAGGCTCGGCGCGGGGTTCGCGACGGTGGGTGCGTCCGTCATCGGGTCGCCTTTCGTGGTGGTCATCGGATCTGGAAGCCGTCCGCGAGGCGGCCGCCCATGATGTGCTTCCGCGCGAGGGTCATCAGCACCACGGACGGGATGCTCAGCGCGATCGCGAACACGGCCGAGACCTGCCGCGGCGAGTTGAGGACCAGGGAGTACATCGCCGTCGGCATGGTCATGTACGTCGGTGCGCCGACGAGGTACGTGCCCTGGGCCTCGTCGAACGACGCCAGGAAGGACATCACCATCGCGACGAGGATGCCCGGCCAGGCGATGGGGAACGTCACCGCCCAGAAGGTGCGCCACCGTGAGGCCCCTGCGTCGCGGGCGGCCTCCTCGAGGGAGCGCGGCACCGCCGAGAACGCCGCAGCGGGGAGCCACGTCATGAAGACGACGCAGCCGAGCACGTGCACGATGAGGATCCCGGTGACGGTGTTCATCAGGTTCAGCGCGGTGAACATCGCGGACATCGTGACGAAGAGACCCATCTTCGGGAAGGCGTTCGTGGCGAACAGCCCGACCAGGACCACGCGGCGCCCGGGGAACTCGATCCGGCTGATCGCCCACGCGGCCGGCAGGCAGACGACTGCGGCGATGAGGACGGTGAGCGGGGCGAGGACGAGCGAGTTCTGGACGGCGACGGCGAGGGACGGGTCCGCGAAGACGGTCCCCCACCACCGGAGGGTCCAGCCGTCGGGCAGCAGGTCCGGGTACGTCCAGCTGGTCGCGAACGCCCGGACCGCCAACCACAGCAGCGGGCCCGTGATGAAGACGGCGAGCACGACCGCGGTGGCCCAGACCAGGCCGGTGCCGAGGAGCCGTCGCGTCATGGCTGTCCCTTCCCGAGCTCCCGCGCGTTCGAGCGCACGGTCGACCGGAGGTAGAGGACGCTGGCCGCCGCGGCGAAGGCGAACACGATGAAGGCCATCGCGGTCGACTGCTGCGGGCGGTTGTACGCCTGGAAGTACTTGGAGATGTCGACGCCGAGCATCGTGGGGGCGTTCGGGCCGGTGAAGTACGGCACGGTGAACGAGCCGAGGACCCCGATGACGGTGAACGTCGTCGCGATGACGATCGGTGTCGCGGCCATCGGCAGCAGCACCTGCCACACCACGCGCCAGGTGCTCGCGCCGGCGTCCCGCGCCGCCTCGATCAGCGCGTCCGGGGTGCCCTGGAGTGCGCCGGCGATCATGAGGACCGCGAACGGCAGGCTGGTCCAGACGCTGCCGAACACGACGGCGACGAGGGTGTAGCCCCAGACCGGGAAGTCGATGCCCACCTGGGCCGCGGCGCTCCGCAGGAACCCCTGCGCGTCGGTGAAGGTCAGGACGGACCAGCTCGCGATGACGACCGGCACGAAGATCGGGACGACCGCGAGGACACTGAGCGCGGAGCCGAGGAAGCCACCGCGGAGCCGGAGGACGACCGCGACGACGACCGCGAGTCCGACCGTGAGCCCCGTCGACGCGAGCGTGACGCCGATGGTGGCGCCGAGGTCGCGCAGGAAGGTCGGCGTGCTGAGCAACGTGCCGTACACCGCGAACGAGAACCCGTCCACGGTGTCGCCGCCGATGTCCGCGAGGGCCTGGTTGAGCCCGCCGGTGAACCCGAGACTGAACAGTGCGGCGTTGACGACCGGCACCCCGACGAAGAGCACGACGACGAGCACGGGGGCGGCGACGAGGGCGATGCCCAGCGCGCTCCGGCGGCGCTCGGTGCGCTGCTGGGCGGTGCGGGCGCCCAGCAGCCGCCTCGCGGCGGTGGGGCCGCCCGGCCGCCGCCTTGCGGCGGCCGTTGGCCGCGGGTCCTCGACCGTGGCGACCGCGGGCGGGAGGCCCGCGGCGGTGTCGCCACGGGCCTCCCGGTCGAGCGCCGGGCCGTCGTGGACGGCCCGCGTCACCGGGGCACCTTCGCGTCCCAGGCCGCGTTCATGTCGGCGGCGAACTGGCTCTGGAACCCGAGGCGCAGCTTCGACGGGTCGGCCTCGGAGAACTGCTCGGACACGCTCTTCGGCAGCGCGTCGAGCGGGATGACCGGGTACCCGGAGACGGCCTCGGCGACGAGCTGCTGCCCCTTGGACGAGAGGACGAAGTCGGCCAGTTCCTCGGCGGCCTTCTTCTTCGCCGCGGGTTCCGTCTTCGGGATGCCGAGGTAGCTGGCGCTGCCGGTGAACGTCGGGTCCGTGATCTGGGTGAACCGGACGTCGTGACCGATCGTGCCCGACTTCTGCGCGGTGATGAACTGGTCGCTCCACACCGGGGCCATGGCGATCTGGCCGGAGCCGAGCAGCTGCAGGACCTGGTCGTTGCCGTTCGGGTAGACGCCCTTCTGGTACATCGACGGGCCGAGGTCCTGCAGCGTCGCGAAGCCCTTGTCCCACTTCGACTCGAGCGACTTGTCGTACGTCGTCTGCATCGTCGTCTGGTCGCTCTTCGACAGGTACTTCGCGAGGACCGTCATGACGAACGAGCCGCCCGACCCGCCCGAGGACGGGGAGTTGTACGCGAACTGTCCCGGGTGCTCCTTGATCCAGGCGAGCAGGTCGTCGAGGGTCTTCGGCGCGTTCGTCACCTTCTTCGCGTCGTAGGCGAGGAGCACGCTCGAGGCACGGTACGGGATGGCGCTGTCGCCGCCCTGCTGCTTCGTCGCGGTGGGGACCGCGGCGAGGTTCGGGATCGCGCTGTCGCTGACCTTCGTCATGAGGCCGGCCTTGCCCGCCGTGGTCACGAAGCCGGCGTCGACCAGGTCGTACCCGACGGTCTTCCCGGCCTTGACCGCGGTGGCCAGGTTCGCCTGCGTCTGGGCGTCGTGCTCACCGTGCAGGTCGATGCTCGTGTGGACGGCGATCTCCGGGTGCTGCTTCTCGAATGCGGGGATGAGCGACTTGTCCCAGAGGTCCTGGACGTTGGTGTCGCCGCTGATGAACACGGTGAGGCTGGTGCTGCCGTCGCTGCTGCTGGTGCTGTCGCTGTTGCTGTCGCTCGAGGCGTTGGCGCTCTGGACGCAGCCGGACAGCGCGACGGTGGCGGCTGCGGCGATCGCCAGTCCGGCGAGGGCTCGGGTCTTCACGGCGGAGGTCTCCCTGGTCTGTGGGGGTTCGGGATACTGTGCGGGAACGTTCCCGCATCGGGGATGACTGTGCCGGACCGCGGTGAACGCACGGTGCCGAGGGCGTGCCGCCCGGGTGAATTCGCCCGCGGGGGGGTGGTGCGGGCGGGCGCTGGGACCGTGCGGGCGCGCGCTGCGGGGGGTACGGGGCGCACGCGGCGGCGCGAGGTCCGCACGGTGCGCCCTTCCCCACGCCGTGCGCGCTTGGTCGCCCCGTGCCCGGCATCGAACCTGCACCATGCGACCGTCCGCGCACGGGGCGTCAACCCCGCACCGTGCCCGCCGCACACGCAGCTGCCGTTTCCGCACGGTGCGCGGTTGCGACCGTGGCGTCAGGTCACCGGGTCATCGCGATGCCCGCACGACGGAGCAGGGCCCGCAACCGGTTCTCGTCCATGAGGTCCGCCCAGGTCAGGCGGACGACCCGACGGACTCCCGGCATCGCTCGGAGACGGTCCTCGCGGCGCTTCTCGTCGATGACGACGTCCTCCGGCGATCGCCCTCCGCGCATGCCGGCATCGCGGTACTTGACCGCACCGTCGAACTCGACGACGACGCCCGCGGCGGGGAACCAGAAGTCCACGACGATGTCCGGCTGTCCCGACTCCTGGAACCGGTGCTGCAGAACGGGTCGCTCCGTGCCGAACTGGTCGAACCGAACGCGGGCGAACGACTCCCCCGGCGAATCCGACAGCGGATCGGCGAGCTCGATGGCACGGAGCGCCCGTCGTCGCCCCTTGGGTCCGCGCCGTTCGACGGAACGCCGGACGGCGGCACGGTCGACACCGCGTCGCACGAGGTCGTCGAGCGCGACCACGGCACCCGGCAGTGGCAGCGTCAGGGCGAGGTCGGCGGCGACGCGCACGGGTCCTGATGTCCGGAGGCCGTCGGGCGTGTTCACGGTGGTGCGCTCTCCGCGCGGATCCAGGTCGGCATGCACGATGAACGTGGCGTTCGTCGTCCGGCGATCGGTTCCGGGCGTCGTGAGGTGGACACGATCCGGCGGATCAGCGAGCAGGGGCACGGCGAGGACGACCGCCGCTGACACGTGCGAGACGACTTGATGGGAGCGGATCCGCTCCGCGACGGCTCCGACACGGACCCGATGTCGCTCGTGAGGACGGAGCGGTGTCCACTCGGCGGTCCCGACGTAGAGTCCCCGGCCGATCCGCGTCAGCTCGCCGGTCGATGCCCGTCGTCGGATCTGGTCGGATTCGTCCGGGCGGTGCGCGGAGGTACGGAAGACCGGGACGTGTGGGACAGGTGCGAGGCTGATTCGTTCCATGCGGCGATCCTCGTGATCGCACTGCCGCCGCCGCGTGGTGCGACGACGGTCGGTGCACTGACAATGCCGAGCGGACACCTGTGGAGGAATCGTGCTGCGAGAATGGACCTGTGACCGATCGGACCTGGGGCTGGCTCGCCGCCCTCATCGACGTCGTGCTCATCGTCGTGTTCGCGCTCATCGGGCGCTCCTCACACGGTGAGGCGAACTCCGTCGGCGCGCTCTGGACCACGGCCTACCCGTTCCTCGCTGGCTGGGCCATCGCCTACGTCACCAGCGGAGCGTGGGCGCGTCCGCTCCGAACGTGGCCGACGGGCGTCGTCGCCTGGATCCTGACCGTGTTCGTCGGGATGGCGATCCGCGTCGCGACGGGACAGGGCGTGGTCGATGGCAACCCGCTGCCCATCTCCTTCGTCATCGTCGCCACGATCGTGCTCGGCGTGTTCCTGCTCGGTTGGCGCGCCGTCGCCCGTGTGGTCATCCGGTCGGTCGCCCGGCGGCGGAGGGCTGACGCTCCGGCTCTCGGAGACGCGACGGCAGGCGACCCCGCTGCGGATCCGTCGTCGAGTCCGGGCGTCACGCCCGGTACGTGAACCGCGTGGGAGGCGCACAACCGACGATCCTGGACGTCGCAGCCCGTGCCGGGGTGTCCAAGTCAGCAGTCAGCCGCGTGCTGTCGGGCACCGGCCGTTTCTCGGACGAGACCCGCGAACGGGTGGAACGCGCCGCGGCCGAGCTCGGCTACGTGGCGAACGCGATGGCGCGCGGGCTCGTGAGTGGTCGGACCCACACGATCGGCATGCTCGTCCGTGACGCGTCTTCCATGCTGTACACCGCACTGCACGCGGTGATGGAGCAACGAGCCTCCGAACTGGGGTACCGAGTGGTGACGACCACGGGCGTGGGACGGGTCGAGGACGAGAAGTCCGCACTCGCCGCGCTCGTCTCGATGCGCGTCGACGGGCTCGTCGTGTGCAGCGGCCTGCTCCCCGCCGCGGACATCGCGGAGTTCGCACCGAGGATCGCGACCGTGGTCGCAGGACGTCCGGAGCTGCACCCGGCGCTCTCGAGCGTCTACTGCGACGAGGTCGACGGCGGCCACCAGATCGCCGACGCGGTCGTCGATGCCGGGCATCGAGACGTCGTCGTCCTGAGCGTCCCGCGCGCCGACGCGATCACGCAGCACGCGCGCTCCGTCGCCATGACGGCGAGGATCCGTATGCGCGGGGCGAACGCCGTGGACATCGACGCCAGCTTCGTCCGCCCGGCTGCCGACATCGCCGCCGACGTCGTCGAGATGATGCGGGAGTCCGGTGCGACCGCTGTGATGTGCCCGACCGACCGGATGATGCTCGACCTCTGCGATGCCCTCGACGACCTCGGTGTCGACATTCCGAGCGACGTCTCGGTGACCGGGTTCGACGGCGTCTACCCGCTCGCGAGCGACTGGATCGGCTTCAGCACGTTGCAACAGCCCGTCGAGCGCATCGGCCGCGAGGCGATCGACCTCGTCATCGGGCGCATCGACGATCCCTCCCGGACGGTGGAGCATCGATCCCTCCGCGGCACGGTGCTCCCCGGTCGCACACTCCGCCGCCGCTGAACCGCGCACCGTGCTCCCCGAACGCACACCGCCGGCCCGCCGAATCCCGCACCGTGCCCCCGAGCGCAGGCCGCGCGCAGAGCCGCGCCCGCCGAACTCCGCACGGTGCGCCGCAGGCTTCCCCGTGCGGCCCTCGACGTCCGCGCACCGTGCGAGTTCAGCACCCGGTGCGGCGTTCCGCGCCTGGTGCGAGCCTGTAACGACGCACTGAGCGACCAACGGCGCACGAGCCTCCAACGGCGCACGGTGCGCCGTCGGCCCGCGGCGCCGCCCCGCCGCACGCCGCGCCCGCACGCCGCACCGCACCCCGCCCCGCCGCACGCCGCGCCCGCGGCCCCGCACCGCGCCCCGCGTCAGAACAGCCCGCCGCGCGGCCCGTCCCCGTCCAGCCCGCGGAACATGTCCGACACGAGGGCCTCGATCTGCGGCTCGACCAGGCGCTCCACGGCCTCCGCGATCCGCGGCCGGTGGTCGATCAGCGCGAGGCACACCGCCGTCCCGGTGGACCGAGCGCACTCGTCGGACAGCTCGATCTCGTGTCGGAGTGCGGCCTTCGCCTCCTCGGAGAGCGGCTCACGCGGGGCCGCGTCCGTCGACGCCCCGGTACCGGCGAGCTCGCCGAGCGTGAAGAGGAACGGCGCACCCTCCTGCGGCTGCGGGTCGACGTCGAGCCCCTGGAACTCCGGCGACAGCCCCTCGGCCGGCTGGTACCCGGCGTGCTGCTTCCGCGCGGCCAGACGATCGAGCTCGCGCTGCAGGAGCGGGAGGTTCTTCGCCGTGTAGTCGTCCACGGCGTCGTCGATGATCGTGGAGATCCGACCGATCAACGCGTGCTGCACCGGGTGCGGCACGTCGGGTCCGAACCCGGCCGCGCTGGCGATCGGCGACCCGGTGCACTTCCGGCAGATCCGCGTGCGCGGGCGGGCGGTGCCGATCTGCCACCGCGGCAGCCACCGCAGCCACACGTCGACGGCGTTCCGCACACGCCCGTCGATGCCGTCCATGCCACCACGATACGGACGGGAGGCCCGGATCGCCCCCGCCACGGCCGACCGGTCACCGAAATGGTCGGCTGGGTCAGCCCTGCGGCTCGGTGACGAAGTCGATGAGCTCCTCGACGCGTCCGAGCAGCTGCGGCTCGAGGTCCGCGAACGTGCGCACCTGCCCGAGGATCCGCTGCCACGCGCGGGCGATGTCGGCCTGCTCGGCGTGCGGCCACCCGAGCGCCTGGCAGATGCCCTGCTTCCACTCGATCGACCGCGGGATCGTCGGCCACTGCGTCAGGCCCACGCGGGCGGGCTTCACGGACTGCCACACGTCGACGAACGGATGTCCGACGACGAGCACGTGTGCCCCCCACTTGCCGCGCATCACGGCGTCGGCGAAGCGGGACTCCTTCGACCCGGGCACGAGGTGGTCGACGAGCACGCCGACACGGCGTTCGCGAGAGGGTCGGAACTCGTCGAGGACGTCCGCGAGGTTGTCCACGCCGGAGAGCTCCTCGACGACGACGCCCTCCACGCGGAGGTCGGCGCCCCAGACCTTCTCCACGAGTTCAGCGTCGTGCTTGCCCTCCACCATGATCCGCGAGGGCAGTGCCACGCGGGCGCGCTGCGCCTCGACCGCGAACGACCCGGACGCGGTGCGGAGGCGACCACCGTCGGCGGCGTGGCGGACCGCCGGGGCCGAGCCGTGCCTCCCGGCCGGTGCAGCGGCGGCAGACCGGCCGACCGGTGCCTGCGGGCGGCCCAGGGTGACGAGCTCGCCCTCGAGCAGGAACTGCCCGGTGAACGGGAAGGAGCGGGTGCGGCCCTTCCAGTCCTCGAGCGCGATGTTGCCGGCTTCGAGTCCGACGACGGCGCCGGCCCAGCCGGAGACGGGGTCCTCGAGCACCATGTCGCGTTCGAGCGGCACCTGCCGCACCTTCTTGACGCCCTTCGAGCGCCAGTCGCCCGAGAGCACGTCGCTGCCGTACCGGTCCTCGTCCACCCGCACGAGGGTAGCGCCCGGAGCCCGTCCGTCACGTGTCGCTACGGTGGTGTCGTGGATCTGGAACTCCGACCGATGGACCCGACGGACGAGCGGGACCGCGCCACGATCGTGGCGTTCCTGACCACGAACCGGTTCCCGTTCCACGTCACCCCGGAGCCGACCCGCGAGGGCGTCGACCGCCGCTTCGACGACGGCGACTTCGCGGCACCGAGCCACGCGGTGTCCGGGGTGGTGGTCGACGGTGCCGTCGTGGGCCTGGTCGTGCTCGACGACCTGGACGACGGCGAGCCCCTGATCGACGTCCGCCTGGCCGAGGCCGTCCGGGGGCGGGGCATCGGGACCGCGCTCGTCAGGGTGCTCGCGGACCACGTCTTCGCGGCGTTCCCGGACGTCGAGCGCATCGAGGCGCAGACCCGCGACGACAACACCGCGATGCGGAGGGTCCTGGTCCGGAACGGGTGGGTGAAGGAGGCCCACTACCGTCGAGCATGGCCGGTGACCGGGAGCGGTCCGCGTGACTCGATCGGGTACGGCTTGCTCCGCGAGGACCACCGGAGCGGGACGACCACGCCGGTCGTCTGGGACGACCTGCCGACGGACTGCAGCACGGGGAACTGAACGTCCACCAGCCCCGGAGTACTGTCGGTGCGGCCCGGACGACGTCGACCGGTCATTCCCCATCCCTCGACGGAAGGCACCTCCGTGCGCGCAGCAGTCATCCACGCCCCTCGCGACGTCCGCGTCGAGGAGCGTGACACCCCCACACTCCTCGCTCCGGCCGACGCGGTCGTCCGCGTCGTCGCCGCGTGCGTGTGCGGGTCCGACCTCTGGCCGTACCGCGGGGTCCGCGACACGAAGGAGCCCCGCGCGATCGGGCACGAGTTCGTCGGCGTCGTCGAGCAGGTCGGTGACGACGTGGACGACCTGTCCGTCGGGGACTTCGTCATCGCGCCGTTCACGACGAACGACGGCACCTGCCAGGCCTGCGCCCACGGCATGACGAGCGGCTGCGACCACGGCTCGACGTTCGGCGTGACGCCGGACGCCTACGGTCTGCCGCTCGGCGGCGCCCAGGCCGAGTACGTCCGCGTGCCGGACGCCGCCGCGACGCTGGTCGTCGTGCCCGGGCCGGTCGACGACGCCCTGGTGCCGTCGCTCCTGACACTGTCCGACGTCTTCTCGACCGGACACCACGCCGCAGTCTCGGCCGAGGTCGGCCCGGGCAAGACCGTGGTCGTGGTCGGGGACGGCGCGGTCGGGCTGTCCGCGGTGCTCGCGGCCAAGCGTCTCGGCGCCGAGCGGATCATCGCGATGAGCCGGCACGCCGAGCGCCAGGCGCTGGCCCGGGACTTCGGCGCGACGGACATCGTCGACACCCGTGGCGACGAGGGCATCGCGGCCGTCAAGGCCCTGCTCGACGGGGACCTCGCCGACTGCGCGCTCGAGGCCGTCGGCACCGCCGAGAGCATGGACCAGGCACTCCGTGTCGTCCGTCCCGGCGGCAACGTCGGCTACGTGGGCGTCCCGGCGGGCGACCCCGAGTTGCCGATGCCGTTCCTGTTCGCGAAGAACATCACCGTCGGCGGCGGCATGGCCCCCGCGCGCGCCTACATCCCGGAGTTGCTGCCCGACGTGCTCTCGGGGGCGATCGAGCCCGGCCGGGTGTTCGACCTCGAGCTGCCCCTCGACGAGGCCGCGGAGGCGTACGCCGCGATGGACGAGCGCCGCGCGATCAAGGTGCTGCTGCGCCCGTAGCGGATACGCGGGGAATCGCGACGCTCCGCGCTGAGCGACCGACCACGGGCTCGCCGGCACCGGGACGGTCGCTCAGCGGAGGACGACGGAACAGCCCACCGGTGTTTCCGATCTGTAAACAAACCTTTCAGTAAAGAAGGTTGTCCGTTACAGTCCTCGACATGACCACACGAGGACGCACACCGGGCCAACCGGCACTGCTCCGCGTCCTGAACGACCGCGCGGCGCTCGGACTCCTCCTCGACGAGGGCCCGATGACCCGGAACGAGATCGCGCAGCGCACCGGCCTCAGCAAGCCGACCGCCGCCGAGATCATCCGCCGGCTCGAGGCCGCCGGGCTCCTGCGGGACGCGGGCACCGAGTCCCAGGCCGGCCGCCGGGGCCCGAGCGCCGCGGTGTACGAGGCGATCACCGACCGCGACCTCGCCGTCGCCGTGGACGTGCAGCTCGTCGACGTCCGCTCCACGGTGGTCGACGCCACCGGCCGGTCCTACGCCGTGGCGGAGCACCGCATGGACGAGGACGAGATGCGCGCCCCCGGCGAGGAGATCGTCGCCGCCGCCGTCGGTCGTGCCGCGGCAGCCGCCGGGGTCGACCCCGACCTCGTGACCGCCGTCGCCGTCGGCGTGCAGGCCAGCGTCGACCACGCCACCGACACCCTCATCTTCACCGACGGGCTCCCCGGCTGGCCGCGCGAGCGGGTCGCCGCCACGCTGTCCGCGGCGCTCGGCGTGCAGGTCGTCGTCGAGAACGACGCGAACCTCGCCGCGATCGCCGAGCGCAACATGGGAGCAGGACGGGCCCCGGTGAGCTTCGCGCTGCTGTGGATGGCGGAGGGCCTCGGCATGGCGCTCGACCTCGACGGTCGACTGCACGCGGGCGCCTCCGGAGCGGCCGGCGAGATCGGCTACCTGAGCGTGCCCGCCGACGCGCTCCCCCTCGACCCGACGGCGACGATCGTCGCGGACCTCATCTCCGAGTCCGCGATCACCGCGCTCGCCGCCGAACACGGGATCACGGCATCGGACGGCAGCGCTGCCGACTGGCGCCAGGTGCTCCCGCAGCTGCCCGGCCTCCCGGCGCAGCACCCCTTCACGACCGCCCTCGGCGAGCGCGTCGGGCACAACGTGCTGCCCGTCCTCGCCGTCGCCGATCCCGAGACGGTCGTGCTGCACGGCCCGACCGGCATCGCGGGCGGTCCCGCCCTGGCCGCCGCCGTGACCGCCTGGCTCCGGACCCGCTCGCGCTGGTCCACCGCCGTGGTGGCCCCCGGTGTCCCCGACACCCCCGTCCTGCACGGCGCACGACACGTCCTCATCGACGTCGTGCGCACCGCGCTCGCGGGACGACTCGACCGCATCAGCGACGACGCGACCGAGCCCGATCCCGCGCAGCGCGCCTGAGCCAGCACCACCGCCAGCTCCACCCACCCGCACCACTCGAGGCACCTCCACCCCAGCCCTGTCCGAGGGCTCCTCGGCGCGCCCGGAACCGGAACCGGCGCCGTCGAGGCGAGACCAGGAAGCGAGCACCGCATGACCCCGCACCCCGAGCACCGCATGACCCCGCACCGCCGGCACCACGTCCGGCGCATCATCACCGCGACGGCGATCGCCGTCACCGGCGCCGTCGTCATCGCCGGCTGCAGCTCCGGCAGCAGCGCGGCCTCGGTCGACAAGACCGCCCCGAAGGAGCTCAAGGGCACCGTCTCCCTGTGGCACTTCTTCACCGGACGCGAGGCCGGTGTCGTCAAGAGCGCGGTGGCCGGCTTCGAGAAGGCCAACCCCGGCGTCACGGTCGACATCCACGCCGGGCAGGACGACGAGAAGCTGCAGAAGGCGATCTCGTCGGGCCAGAGCATCGACGTCGGACTGTCCTACTCGACCGCCATCGTCGGGAGCTTCTGTTCCTCCGGCGCCTTCCGCGACCTGTCGCCGTACATCAAGCGGGACAAGGTCGACCTGTCCGACATCCCGAAGGCCGTGCGGTCGTACACCGAGTACAAGGGCACCCGGTGCACGCTCCCGGCGCTCGCCGACGTCAGCGCCTTGATGTACAGCAAGCCGGCGATGGCCGCGGCGGGGATCACCGAGCCGCCGAAGACGCTCGACGAGCTCAAGTCCGACGCGCTGAAGATGACGACCTACAACGCGGACGGCTCCATCAAGCAGCTCGGCTTCAACCCGCTCATCGACTTCTACGAGAACTCCCCCGAGCACTGGGCGCCGATGATCGACGGCTCGTGGCTGGACAGCAAGGGCAACAGCGAGATCGGCACGTCGGCGAACTGGAAGAAGCTCATCCAGTGGCAGAAGGACTTCGTCGACGCGATCGGTTACGACAAGCTCAAGGCGTTCACGTCCGGGCTCGGCCAGGAGTTCGCCGCGGACAACGCGTTCCAGACCGGGCAGGTCGCGATGCAGATCGACGGTGAGTACCGCACCGCGTTCATCAAGGACCAGAAGCCGGACCTGGACTACGGCACCGCGCCCACGCCGGTCATGGCCGGGGTCGGCCACTACGGCTCGACCTACATCGCGGGCAACGTCGCCGGGATCGCGAAGGGGTCGAAGAACCCCGAGCTGGCATGGGCACTGCTGAAGTACCTGTCGACGAACACCGACGCGCAGGTCACGATGGGCAACGGCCTGAAGAACATCCCGACGCTCACCTCGGCGCTGCAGTCCCCCGACCTCGAGGTCGACGCGAACTACAAGACCTTCGTCGACGTGGCCGGCAACGCGGACACGATGACGTCCCCCGGGACCGCTGACGGCGCCGCGTACATCGGCACCTTCACGAAGTTCTGGCAGGCGTACCAGGAGAACGGCGGCGACCTCGACGCCAAGCTCAAGAAGCTCGACTCCGACATCGACAACGCCAACCAGCTGGCAGGTCCGTGATGAGCGTCACGACCAAGACCGCCGGACGGGAGGCTCGGCCCGGCCGCGCCTCCAGGCCCACGGGCCCGACGGGGTCGGGTCCACTGCCCCCCGCCGCTCGGCGCCGCCGACGCCGCTCCGCCGAGTCCCGGCGGCGCCTGGTCGCCCTGACGATGCTCGCACCGGCACTGGTGGGCCTGGTGGTCTTCTTCGCCTACCCGCTCGTCGCGAGCATCTTCTACTCGTTCACGCGCTACAACCAGCTGCAGGAACCGCAGTTCGTCGGCCTGCTGAACTACCGGTTCCTGTTCACGCAGGACCCGCAGATCTGGCCGGCCGTCGTCAACACCGCGTGGTTCGTCGTCATCCTCGTGCCGGTCCGGATCGTCTGCGGGCTGCTCGTCGCAGGGCTGCTGTCGCGGGCCCGCACCGCGACCGGGTTCTGGCGGACGCTGTTCTACCTGCCCGCCCTGGTCCCGCCGGTCGCGAGCGTCGTGGCCTTCGTGTTCCTGTTCAATCCGGGGACCGGTCCCGTCAACCAGATCCTCAGGGTGTTCGGGATCGACGGACCGCTGTGGTTCAACGACCCCGCGTGGTCGAAGCCGTCGCTCGTGATCATGGGCGTCTGGGTGATGGGCGACATCATGATCATCTTCCTGGCGTCGCTGCTCGACGTGCCGCGTGACCTCTACGAGGCGGCGTCGCTCGACGGGGCGAACGGCGTCCAGCAGGTGCGGCACATCACCCTGCCGACGATCGCCCCCGTCATCGGGTTCGCGGCCGTCACGGGGGTGATCGCGGCCCTGCAGTACTTCACCGAGGCGGCCGTCGCCTCGGGGGTCGCGTCCGGCAAGGCGACGATCGGCGGTGGGACGGCAGCACAGCTCGGGTACCCGGGCACCTCGCTGCTGACCTACACCGAGCTGCTCTACCAGCACGGATTCGCCAACTTCCAGTTCGGGTACGCGTCCGCGATGGCCGTGGTGCTGTTCGTCGTCACCGCGATCGTGCTCGTGTTCACCATGCGCCGGATCAGCGTGTTCCGGCCGGAGGAGTCCTGATGACCGCCGTCTCCCAGTCGCCCCTCGCCCGTGCTCCCCGCGGCGCGGCACCCAGGACGGGCGAGCCCCGCAGGGGCCTGCTGCTCTGGATCGCCGAGCACGCCGCACTCGTGGCGCTCGGGGTCCTGACCATCGCACCGATCGTGTTCGTCGTCCTGACCTCGCTCATGTCGAGCAACCAGGCGCTGACGGCGTCGATCATCCCGGCGCCGTTCGACTTCTCGAACTACGCCCGGGTGTTCGACGAGCTGCCGCTGGCGCAGTGGTTCGGCAACTCGGCGATGTACGCCGTGCTGGCGACCGCGTTCATGCTCGTCAGCTCGGTGCCGGCCGCCTACGCCCTGGCGCAGATCCGGTTCAAGGGCGCGAACCTCGTCTTCACGGTGATCATCGTCGCGATGCTCCTGCCCCCGCAGGTCACCGCGGTGCCGGTCTACGTGATGTGGTCGCACCTGCACCTGACCGGCACGCTGTGGCCGCTGATCCTGCCGAACCTGCTCGGGGACGCGTTCAGCATCTTCCTGCTCCGGCAGTTCTTCATGACGATCCCGAAGGAGTACGGCGACGCCGCCCGGATGGACGGCTGCAGCGAGTGGGGCGTCCTGATGCGGGTCGTCGTGCCGATGGCCCGCCCGGGCATCGCCTCCGCGGCGATCTTCATGTTCTTCCACTCGTGGAACGACTACTACGGCCCGCTCCTCTACGCGTCCGAGAACCAGGCCGCCTGGCCGGTCGCGTACGGCCTCGCGACGTTCCGCGGCCAACACGGCACCGACTGGTCGATGACGATGGCGATGACCGTCGTCGTCATGGTCCCGGTCGTCGTCATCTTCTTCTTCGCACAGAAGGCATTCGTCGAGGGCATCGCGCTCACCGGCGTGAAGGGATAGCACCACAGTGAAACTCACAGTCATCGGCGGCGGTTCCACCTACACCCCCGAACTCGTGGACGGGTTCGCCCGCCTCCGCGATCAGCTCCCCATCGACGAGCTCTGGCTCGTCGACCCCGACCCGGTCCGCCGGGAACTCGTCGGCGGTGTCGCGACGCGGATGTTCGCCCACGCCGGCCACCCCGGCACCGTGCACGTGACCGACGACGTCGTCGCCGGGGTCACCGACGCCGACGCGGTCATGCTCCAGCTCCGCATCGGCGGTCAGGCCGCACGGCAGCAGGACGAGACCTGGCCGCACGAGGCCTGCTGCATCGGTCAGGAGACCACCGGACCCGGCGGGTTCGCCAAGGCGCTCCGCACCGTGCCCGTCGTCCTCGAGTACGCCGAACTCGTCCGGAAGCACGCCAAGCCGGACGCCTGGATCGTCGACTTCACGAACCCGGTCGGAATCGTCACCCGGGCACTGCTCGAGGCCGGCCACCGCGCCGTCGGCCTGTGCAACGTGGCGATCGGCTTCCAGCGGCGCTTCGCGAAGGAGTACGGCGTCGACCCGTCGGCCGTCCGCCTGGACCACGTCGGCCTCAACCACCTGACGTGGGAGCGGGGGGTGCACGTCACCGACGCATCCGGCGAGCGGGACGTGCTCGACGAGCTCCTCACCCCCGAGACCGGAGCCCTCGACCGGATGGCCGAGAGCGTGCACATGGCGCCGGACCTCATCCGCCTGCAGCACGCCGTCCCGTCCTACTACCTGCGGTACTTCTACGCGCACGACGTCGTCCTCGAGGAACAGCTCCACGAACCGACGCGCGCGGAGGCCGTCATGGCGACCGAACGGGCACTGCTGGCGAAGTACGCGGACCCGTCCGTCGTCACGAAGCCGGTCGAGCTCGAGCAGCGCGGCGGCGCGTACTACTCCGAGGCGGCGATCGACGTGCTGTCCTCGATCCTCGGCGACCGCGGCGACGTGCAGGTGCTCAACGTCCGCAACGACGGCACCTTCCCGTTCCTGCCCGACGACCACGTGATCGAGGTCCCGGCGCGCGTGACCCGGCAGGCGATCACCCCGCTGCCGGTCGCGCCGCTCGACCCCGACATGGCCGGCCTGGTGGCGCACGTCGCCGGCTACGAGCGGCTCGCGCTCGACGCCGCCGTGCGCGGCGGCCGCGACCGGGTGCTCCGCGCGATGTGGGCGCACCCCCTCGTCGGGCAGCTCGACCGGGCGGAGCGGCTCACGGACCTGCTGCTCGCCGCGAACGCCGACCTGATCCCGTGGACACGATCGGAGCAGGTGTCGTGGGCGGGATGAGCCGAGCCGGCGGGGCGGGGACGGCCCGGGCCTCCCGTCCGGCAGCCCCGTCGACGACGCTGCCGACCGGAGCCACCGGCGACGTCGTGCTCGCGGTGGACGGCGGCGGCAGCAAGACCGACGTGGTGGCGATCGGCCTGGACGGCACCCTCGTCGCCCACGCCCGCGGTCCGGGCTCGAACCCGCAGGTGCGCGGATGGGCACTCGCCGGCCCGATCCTCGACGACGTCCGAGCCCGGGTCCTGCGGGAGCTCGGCGACCGGCGGATCCTGACCACGCACGTGTACCTCGCGGGGCTCGACCTGCCGGACGAACTCGTCGCGGCCGGGGCCGCACTCGCCCACTGGGACGAGGACGGCGGCGCGCCGGACGTCCTCGACAACGACCTGTTCGCCCTGCTGCGCGCCGGGACGCTGTCGCCGGACGCCGCGGCCGTGGTGTGCGGGACCGGCATCAACGCCCTCGCGGTGCGCGCCGACGGGGAGACGTCCCGGTTCCCGGCGATCGGCGACGTCTCCGGGGACTGGGGCGGCGGTGCGTACCTCGGCAACCGGGCACTCTGGCACGCGGCTCGGGCGGACGACGGCCGCGGTCCGTCGACGGGCCTCGTCCGGGCTGTGCCGGCGGCGCTCGGGCTGGACTCCGTGCGCGAGGTCATCGAGGCGATCCACTTCGGACGGCTCGACGAGCGCGTGTTCAACCGGCTCTGCCCCGTGCTGTTCGACGTCGCGGCGACCGGTGACGAGGTCGCCCTCGGGGTCGTGGCGCGGCAGGCGGAGGAGATCGTGCTCCTGGCGTCGGTCGCACTCGGGCGCCTGGGCCTCGGCGGGTCGGCGACGTCGCCGGTGCCCGTCGTGCTCGGCGGCGGCGTGCTCGCGGCACGGCATCCGCTGCTCGTCGACGCGGTCGTCGCCGGGCTTGCCGCGCGTGTCCCGGGAGCCGTACCGACGTGGGTCACCGCTCCCCCGGTCCTGGGTGCGGGGTTCGCGGCGCTCGAGGCGGTCGGCGCCGGTCCGGAGGCGCTCGAGGAGTACCGCGCAGCCGTGCTGTCCCGCTCCTTCGCGAGCACGGCGGCGCTCCCGCTCGCCTAGGGCGTGCCGGGTGCGGTCCGGCACTCGTCTGCGCCACGGCCCGCGCTCGGCTTCGCCACGTCGCTCGCGGCTCCGCACGTCCCGCGGCTTCGCCCGTCCCGCGCTGAGCGACACTGCACGGGCTCGACGGCGCTGCGGTGTCGCTCAGTGCGAAACGGCGGAGCGCCCGGCTCAGGCGTCGCGGATCGCGAGCACCCGGTGCGGGGCCACCGCCTCGGCCCGCCAGCCTCCGGGCAGCGTGGCGTGCAGTTCCGGCAGCGTGAAGCTCCGACGGATCGAGCGCAGCCCGTCCACACGCACGAAGGTCCCCGCGGCGACGAGCGGCGACGCCAGCGCGTAGGCCCGGTACGCCGACACCGACCGCCGGATGTCCGAGTGCAGGCTCCGCCCGGACGCGAGCTGCTCGGAGTCGCCGAGGAACGCCGTCCGTGCCGCGTCGTCGAGGTGGTGCAGCACGTGGTTCGACACCACCACGTCGAACCGCTCCCCGGCCGCCACGAGGTCACCGCTCGACTGCTGCCGGAACGAGACCCCGCGCGGCGTCGAGCGCGCGGCCGCCTCGATCGCCCGGTGGTCGGGATCGACGCCGACGACCTCGAGGTCGAACCCGTCGCTGGCCGCCCACCGGACGAGCGCCCGTGCGAGGTCGCCCCCGCCACAGCCCAGGTCGAGGATGCGTCCTCGTCCCTGCGCCGGCAGCGCCGGCACGACGTGGGTCCGCCAGACGGAGCGCCATCCGCTGACGAGGGCGTTGACCACGGCGAACCGCCGGAAGGTGCGTTCCAGGGCGCGCGGGTCGCAGTCCGGGTCGTCCATGAGCTCCCGGAGGGTCAGGTCGCGCGTCCGCAGGTCGACCGGGAGGCTCGGCTCGCCTCCGTCGGCTCGACTCACCGGCTGCTCCCCACACGCTCCGGAACGGCGCTGACGGCTGCCGCAACGGCCCCGTCCGGCTGCCCGACCGCGGTCAGGTGTGCGCTCTCGACGGTCAGTCCCGGACCGAACGCCAGCGCGACGACCGGCGTCCCGTCCTCGACGCCGGCGTCGAGTGCGTCGCGCAGGACGAACAGCACCGTCGCGCTCGACATGTTGCCGTGGTCGCGGAGCACCGCCCGGCTGCTCGCCATCGCCGAGTCCGGGAGGTCCAGCGCGTCCTGCGTCCGGTCGAGGATCGCCCGACCGCCGGGGTGCACCGCCCAGATCGGCACCGCCGCCGCCGGCCCGTCGAGCAGGGACGAGACCGCTTCGACGACCGTGGCGCCGACGAGCTTCGGCACCGCCGTGCTCAGGACCATCTCGAAGCCCTCGTCGCCGATGTTCCAGGCCATCTCGGACGCACCCTCCGGCACGACCGTCGTCGCGAACGCATCGAGCCGGAGGCCGGGGCCGTCGGCGGTGACGACCACACCGGCGGCACCGTCCCCGAACACGCTGTTCGCGACGATCTGGTCGGGGTCGTCCGAGGCGCGCACATGCAGCGTGCAGAGCTCGGCGCAGACCACGAGCACGACGGCGGTGGGGTCCGCCTCGGCGAAGGCCGCTGCGCTCCGGATTGCAGGGAACGCCGCACAGCACCCCATGAAGCCGATGTGGTGCCGGAAGACGCCGCGGGGCAGACCGAGTTCCTGCACGATCGCCAGGTCGGGCCCCGGCTGCGTGAACCCGGTGCACGACACGGTGATGAGGTGCGTCACCGCCGCCGGGTCGGTGCCCGATCGCTCGAGGGCGTCGCGGGCGGCGGCGACGAACAGTGGCGGGGCCAGTTCGCGGTACCGGTCGTTGCGCATGCCGGTCGAGGGCGAGTGCAGCGTGCCGGTGTCGTCCCGGAACGCGCCGGGCGTCCGGTCGACGTCGAGCTCGGGGAGGACCGTGTGCCGGTGCTCGACCGCGGAGGCGTCGAACGCCGCCGGGAGGATCCGGCTCCCGAGTCGTCCGAGCCCGGGTTGCCGGGCGAAGAGGTCTCGGACGGCGGACTGTTCCAACGTCGTCGGAGGGACGGCGGTACCGATGGCGCGGATCGTTGCGGACACTCCTCATCCTGTCACCGGGTCGGTGATGCGTCCCCAGGATCACGGCAGAGACGCAGGATCACCGAGCGCTCCGGGGGCGGCCGGAGCGGACCGGAGCGCAGCGAGGCGGCCGGAACGGGCCGGAGCCCAGCGAACCGTGGGACGGACACGACACCACGTCAGTGCGTGGTGCGGTGTCCGTCCCGCGGTTCGGTGCAGTGCTGCTAGGCCTGCGCGCGCTCCAGGACGAGCTCGCGGACGCGCGCGGCGTCCGCCTGGCCCTGCATCGCCTTCATCACGGCGCCGATGATCGCGCCGGCGGCCTGGACCTTGCCGTCCTTGATCTTCGCGAGGACGTCCGGCTGCGCGGCGAGTGCCTCGTCGACGGCTGCGGTGAGAGCGGAGTCGTCGGAGACCACCTTGAGCCCGCGGGACTCCACGACCTGTGCCGGCGAGCCCTCGCCGGCGATGACGCCGTCGAGCACCTGGCGAGCCAGGCGGTCCGTGAGGTCACCCGCCTCGACGAGTCCGATCAGCTCGGCGACGTGCGCGGGGCTGACGAGGTCGCCTGCAGCGGCGTCCCGCGTGTTGGCGACACGGCTGATCTCGCCGGTCCACCACTTGCGTGCCGCCTGGGCCGGGGCGCCGGCAGCGACCGTCGCCTCGACCTCGTCGAGCAGCCCGCCGTTCACGACGTCCTGGAACTCGAGGTCGGCGAAGCCCCACTCGCCCTTGAGCCGACGACGACGGGCGACGGGCGCCTCGGGCAGGGAGGCCCGCAGCTCCTCGATCATCGCCGGGTCGGGGACGACCGGGAGCAGGTCGGGCTCCGGGAAGTAGCGGTAGTCGTCGGCGTCGGACTTCGGGCGACCTGCGGACGTCCGACCGGTGTCCTCGTGCCAGTGCCGGGTCTCCTGGGTGATCGTCCCACCGTCCGCGAGGATCGCCGCCTGCCGCTGGATCTCGTAGCGGATGGCGCGCTCGACGGCCCGGAACGAGTTGACGTTCTTCGTCTCGGTACGGGTACCGAGCTTCTCCTGACCCCAGGGGCGCAGCGAGATGTTCGCGTCACAGCGCAGGTTCCCGCGCTCCATGCGGGCCTCGGAGACGCCGAGCGCACGCACGAGGTCACGGATGACCTGCACGTAGGCGGCACCGAGCTCGGGTGCGCGGTGCGCGGCGCCGAAGATCGGCTTCGTGACGATCTCGACGAGCGGCACACCCGCCCGGTTGTAGTCGACGAGGGAGTACTCGGCGCCCTGGATGCGCCCGGTCGCGCCACCGACGTGCGTGAGCTTGCCGGCGTCCTCTTCCATGTGGGCGCGTTCGATCGGCACCTGGAAGAGCGTGCCGTCGGCGAGTTCGACCTCGACCTCCCCCTCGAAGGCGATGGGCTCGTCGTACTGCGAGATCTGGTAGTTCTTCGGGTTGTCCGGGTAGAAGTAGTTCTTCCGCGCGAACCGGGAGGACTCGGCGATCGAGCACCCGAGCGCGAGCCCGAGGTTGATCGAGAAGCGCACGGCCTGCTCGTTCACGACCGGCAGCGAGCCCGGCAGGCCGAGGTCGACCGGCGTGACGTTGGTGTTCGGTTCGCCGCCGAAGAAGTTCGGCGCGTCCGAGAACATCTTCGTCTTCGTCGCGAGCTCGACGTGCACCTCGAAGCCGAGGACCGGCTCGAAGCGCTCGATCGCCTCGTCGAAGTCCATGAGTGCGTCCTTGGCGGCCATCAGACCACGCCTTCCTCTGCTGCCGACTGCTGACCGAGGTCGAGGTCGGGGATCCGGTCGATGAGCGGAGCACCCCACTGCTGCTCGAGCAGACGCTCCAGGGCGGCGCCGTAGCGGTACAGCCGGGCGTCCTCACGCTGGGGGGCCATCAGCTGCACGCCGGTGGGCAGCGAGTCCTCCGGCGCGAGACCGTTCGGGATGCTCATGCCGGGGACACCGGCGAGGTTCGCCGGGATCGTCGTGAGGTCGTTGAGGTACATCGAGAGCGGGTCGTCGAGCCGTTCCCCGAGCGGGAACGCGGTCGTCGGCGCGGAGGGGCTGATGAGCAGGTCGACCTCGGCGAACGCCTTGTCGAAGTCGCGCTGCACCAGCGTCCTGACCTTCTGCGCGCTGCCGTAGTAGGCGTCGTAGTACCCGGCGCTCAGCGCGTAGGTGCCGAGGATGATGCGGCGCTTGACCTCCGGTCCGAAGCCGGCTTCACGCGTGGCAGCCATGACGTCCTCGACCGTCGCGCCACCCTCCGGCGTGACCCGGAGCCCGAAGCGGACCGAGTCGAACTTCGCCAGGTTCGACGACGCCTCGGCCGGGAGGATCAGGTAGTACGCGCTGATGGCGTACGCGAAGCTCGGCGCGTCGATCTCGACGACGACCGCCCCGGCGGCCTCGAGGATCGCGACGGTCTCCTGGAAGCGCTGGGTGACGCCAGCCTGGAAGCCCTCGCCGCCGGCGAGTTCCTTGACGACGCCGACGCGCAGGCCGGCGAGCGTGTCGGCCTGCAGCCCGTCACGGGCGGCGGCGGCGAACGACGGCCACTCCTGCGGGATCGACGTGGAGTCCTTCGGGTCGTGCCCGCCGATGACGTCGTGCAGCAGTGCTGCGTCGAGGACGGTCCGGGCGACCGGGCCGACCTGGTCGAGGCTCGACGCGAGGGCGATCGAGCCGTAGCGGCTCACACCGCCGTACGTGGGCTTCACGCCGACGGTCCCGGTCACGGCACCGGGCTGACGGATCGACCCGCCGGTGTCGGACCCGAGCGCCAGCGGTGCCTCGTGCGCGGCGACCGCGGCGGCGGAACCGCCGCCGGAACCGCCGGGGATGCGGTCGAGGTCCCACGGGTTGCGCGTCGGGCCGAACGCCGAGAACTCGGTCGTCGACCCCATGGCGAACTCGTCCATGTTCGTCTTGCCGAGCGGGACCATGCCGGCGCGCCGGAGCTTGGCGACCGTCGTGGCGTCGTACGGCGGCACCCATCCTTCGAGGATCTTCGACCCCGAGGTGGAGGGCATGTCGATCGTGCAGAGCACGTCCTTGATGGCGACGGGCACGCCGGCGAGGGCGCCGAGGTCGTCACCGGCGGCACGGCGCGAGTCGATCGACTTCGCGACGGCGAGGGCGTTCTCGTTCACGTGCAGGAACGCGTGCACGTCCGGGTCGACGGCCGCGATGCGGTCGAGGTGGGCCTGCGTCGCCTCGACGCTGGAGACGTCGCGCGCCACGAGGGCGTCCGCGAGCGCCGCGGCGCTGAGGCGGGTGATGTCGTCGGTCACTGTTCTTCTCCCAGGATGGCCGTCACACGGAACCGCTCGCCGTCGGAGTCGGGCGCCCCGGAGAGCGCCTGCTGCTGCGTGAGCGTCTCGCCGACCACGTCGGGTCGGAGGACGTTCGGCAACGCGACCGGGTGGCTCGTCGCGGGGACGTCCGGCGTGGCGACCTCGGTCACCTTCGCGACGCTGTCGACGATCTGCGACAGCTCCCCGGTCAGCTTGGCGATCTCGTCCGGCGTGAGGGCGATGCGCGCGAGGTTCGCCAGGTGGGCGACCTGCTCGCTCGTGATGTCAGGCATGGTGCTCCGTCGATCGGTTCGTGGAAGCACCCAGTCTATTGGCCGCTTCGACCGGGGTCGGTTGCGACCCCGCCGCTGTGGACGGGTCGCCCTCGGCGACGAGGGTGTGGAGGAACCGCCTGGAGGCCCGGTGCCGGTCCGTCGGACCGCCACCGGGCCTCCAGGCCGTCGCCGCTACTGCCCTGCTGCGGGAGCCGCGGGAGCAGCCGGAGCCGCCGGGGTCGAGGGCTGGGTGTTCCCGGGGGTCGTCGAGCCACCGGACGAGCCGGACGATCCCGACGATCCCGTGGCACCGGACGTCGACGAGGACGACGGCGGAGCCTGCACCTGCCCGATCATCGCCGGGTCGGGCGCCGGGAGCGCTCCCCCGCCGACGTGGGCGTCGAGGTACTGCATCATCGACTTCCCGATGCCGAACTTCGCGCTGTACCCGGTCGTGTGCTGCAGGAACGGCCAGTTCGCCAGCGGCACGTTGCCCGAGACGTTGCCCACCCAGGTGGCGTTCGTGTACTTGGTGGTCGACGCCACCAGCCAGTTCTGGACGTCGCCGTCCGTGGTGCCGGTCTTGGCGAACTTCGGCGTGCTGTCTCCCGGGTTCGCGCTCTCCGCGGTGCCGTTGCCGTGCAGGACGCCCTGCAACGCGTAGTCGACGGTGCCCGCGACCTCCTTCGAGACGCCCTGGGTGCAGCTCGTCGGCGTCGGTGTGATCTTCGCGCCGTCCGCGGTGGTGACCGAGTCGATCGCGGTCGGCGTGCAGACGATGCCGTCGTTGGCGAACCCGGCGTAGGCCTCGGCGAGGTCGATGGGCGAGAGCTCGTTGATGCCGAGGATCGAGGCCGGGTATTCCTTCAGTGGCGTGCCGTCGGCGCGGTGGATGCCCATCGACTGCGCGAGCTGCGTGATCTTGCACAGGTCGAGCTGCTTGCCCATCGCGGCGAAGGCCGTGTTGATCGACTCGGTGGTGGCGTCCTGGACGGTCATGGACGGCGGGACGTTCTCGGCGTTCGCGACCTGCCAGGGCGAGCCCCCGACCCCTTGGCACGAGTTGGTGAACTCACTCTGCGGGAAGGTGTGCTCCGTCGTGGGGACCGACTCCGACAGGGTGTGTCCGGTCGCGAGCCACTCCGCCAGGGTGAACACCTTGTACGTCGAACCGGTCTGGAAGCCCCCGGAGTTGCCGTAGTCGATGTCCGCGCTGTAGTTCACCGCGGTCTCGCCGGGGCCAGCGGAGTCGGACTGCGTGTACGTCGTGTTCTGGACCATGGACAGGATGCGGCCGGTCCCCGGTTCGACGGTGACGTTCGACCCGCCGGCGTTGACGCCAGCCATCGTGGTGGGGACGTACGTCGACAGGGCGTTCTGCGCCTGGGCCTGGAGGTCGAGGTCGAGGGACGTGTGGATCTGCAGCCCCTCGGTGTCGAGTGCGCCGATGCGGTCGGCGGTGGTCTTGCCGAACGCGGGGTCCTGCAGCACCTGGTCGCGGACGTAGTCGCAGAAGTACCCGGCGTCGTGGTCGGTCGCCGCGGCGGAGCACCCGTTCGCCGTCGGGGTGATCTTCGGCTGCACCGGCGTCGCGATCGCCTGCTGCTCCTCGGCCTTGGTGATCGAGTGGTGCGCGAGCATCCGGCGGAGCACGTAGTCGCGGCGGTCCTTCGTCGCCTTGTAGCCGTTCGCCGCTCCGTTGGCGGTCGAGTCCGGCTGGTCGATGCGCAGGTTCGAGGGGTTGTTCAGGATCGCGACGAGCGTGGCCGACTGCACGAGGGACAGGTCCTTCGCCGAGACACCGAAGTAGTACTGCGCACCGGCCTCGGCGCCGTACACACGACCGCCGAGCCCGACGATGTTGAGGTACCCCGTCAGGATGTCCTGCTTCGAGTACTTCTTGTTCACCGCGATCGCGTAGCGCATCTCCTGCAGCTTCCGCTCCGGGGTGACACCGGCGGCGTCCTGGTAGCAGGCGTCGATCTTCGCCTTCGTCGCCGCCGCGTCCTTGCCGGTGAGCTGCTCGCACTGCTGCACGAGGACGTTCTTCACGTACTGCTGCGTGATGCTCGAGCCGCCCTGCACGTCCCCGCCGACCGCGGTGGCGGCAGCGCCGCGGAGCGTGCCGATGACGTCGATGCCGCCCTCGTCGTAGTACCGGGGGTCCTCGGTGTCGATCGCGGCCTGCTTGAGCGTCGTCGCGATGGCGTCGGACTTCACGATCGTGCGGTTCTCGGCGTAGAACGAGGCGATCTTGACGTCCTGGCCGCCCTGCTTCGCGTAGACGGTCGACACCTGCTGCGGGGTCTGGACGTCGAGGTAGCTCGGCAGGTCCTCGAAGAACGCCGCCGCACCGGACGCGCCCTCGCCGGCCACCGCGACGGCCGGGGTGACCGCGACCGCGACGAGCAGGCCGGCGAGCGCGGACATCACGACGAACATCAGGAAGGAGCCCGGCCACCGCATCACACGCATGGACTGCACCGTAGGGAGCCGCCCTGGACCGGGACTGCTGCGGAGGCCGTCGAAGCTGCAGCGGTCCACAGGTTGCGGTCACGATCGGGTCACAGACCAAGCCGCCGACCACCCCGGGAGCGGCAGGTCCGGTCGGTGCGGAGCGTCGCGCAGCAGCCGACTCGGAGCAACGGGTCGAGCGGTGTCAGTCTCGCGGCTGCAGGTCCTGCGGACGGACCAGGAACATGTCCGGCGACACCTGCACGAGCCCCTCGCCGCGTCCGTTGCCGCGGTGGTCCCGGCCGCGGACCAGATCGCTCCGGCCCACGGCGATGAGCGCGACGTCGTGCAGCGAGGCCGTCCCGGGCTTGAGGTAGTCGTTGTGCCCGATCGGCCTCCGGAAGACGTCACCGGCGTCCGCGGTGTCGATCCCACCGGCGAGGTCGAGGACCGTCGACCCGAACCCGGCCCCGCCCGGGTCGACGCCGAAGTACCCGGAACCGGCGATGGGGTCCCAGTGCGCCCCGCCGACGAAGACCCCGCCGGCACCGACGGCGAGCTGGGACGCGCTCCGGACGTCACTGCCGGGTGACCCGAGGAGCGTCAGGCTGTCCGCGTGCATGTGCCCAGACGACAGGGCGATGAGGGCCGTCGTCGACCCGTACGAGTGCGCCACGATCCCCATCCGCGGCTCGGCACCCGCGCGCGTCTGCTGGATCCCGTCGACCACACGCTCGAGCCGGTGCGCACCGGTCTTCGCCAGGTCGAGCGACAGGATGTTCGACAGGTCGGGCGTCCGGTACCCCATCCACGCGACGACCGCGAGTCCCGTCCCGGCACCGGGTGCCGCGATCGGCGACAGCGTCGCCTGTTCGTCGTAGAGGTCGCCGGCCGTCGCGGTGAAGTCGACCATCTGACCGGTGACGGTGAAGAACATCCCGGGGACCACCACCGTCACGTCCGCCGCGGTGCTGAGGTCGCCGAGCGCGATGGCCGCCCGACCCGATCCGCGCGTGTCGAGCGCCATCAGCGTCTTCGGCGGCCCGTCGGGGTCCGGGACGAGCGACGCGCGGACCTGCCCGAGCATCGCCCGCTCGGAGGCCGTGGTCCGGTCGTCGGCGAGCGCGCGGGCGAGCACGGTGCGGTTCGCGCGGTCCCGGGCGGCGTACGGCAGGCCGTCGAGGTTGCCGACGACGACGGGGGCGTCCTGCTCGAGCCGCGCCTGGACGCCGGCGCCGAGTCCGGCCCACCACGAGCGCGCGACCGCCGCCGAGGGCGGGTCGTCCATCGCGGTGGCGGCGACGCGCGGGTCACGATCCGCGGCTGCGAGGACCGCTCGGGAGGCTGTGCTCAGGTCGTCGAGGAACGCGCGGCCGTGGTCGGCCTGCAGGTCGGCGAGGTCGGGGTGCGCTCCGGACGCGACCTGCGGCTGGGCATCGGCGGTGCGGTGGACGACCGCGACGACGTCGCTCGGGGCTTCGGGCACCACCGGAGACCCGAGCACTCCGAGGGAGTGCATCGAGGCGGTGAGCAGTGCAGCGGCGAGCAGCAGCAATACCGGTCTCCCCCGGGCGGGCCGTCCCGTCGACCCCCTGCAGGCGACAGGTGATGCGCTTCCGAGTGTAAGGAGATCGGCGGACATCGGGCCGTTCGTCGGCGACTTGTCCCCCGAACTGGGCACGTCGCCGCGGGGATGCCCGCTCCCGGTCAGTCGGCCGTGGTCGCTCCCGGGGCGTCGGTGGTCGTGGCGCCGTCGCTCGTGTCGCTCGTGTCGCTCGTATCGCTCGTGTCGCTCGTGTCGCTCGTGTCGTTCGTGTCGCTCGTTGCGCTGTTCGCGTCGTCCGGATCGGGCTCGGTCTCGGTCGCGTCCGGCAGTGCGCTCGGCCCCTCGGTCACCAGGATGCGGAACTGCTCCGCGTCGATGATGCGGAGCCCGAGTTGCTCGGCCTTGGTCAGCTTCGAGCCGGCACCGGGACCCGCCGCGACGAAGTCGGTCTTCTTGCTGACGCTCGACGCGGCCTTGCCGCCGGCGGCGATGATCGCCTCGAGCGCACCTTCGCGCGTGTACCCCTCGAGCGATCCGGTCGCGACCACCGTCAGGCCGCTGAGGACGCCTCCCTCGGTGTCGACGGCCCCGGGGCCCGGGTGTCCCGGCGTCGTGAACTGGACGCCGGCCGCGGTCCAGCGGTCGATGACCTCTTGATGCCAGTCGACCGCGAACCAGTCGAGCAGGGCGTCGGCGATGATCCCGCCGACGCCGTCCACCGCGGCGAGCTCGTCGCGGGAGGCGTTCCGGATCGCGTCGAGCGACCCGAAGTGGTTCGCGAGCGCCCGAGCGGCGACCGGTCCGACGTGGCGGATGCTCAGGCCGACCATGATGCGCCACAGCGGCTTCGTCTTGGCCGCGTCGATGTTGGCGAGCATCTCGAACGCGTTCTTCGACGGGTAGCGGCTGGGCTCGCCCGTGTAGGCCGCACCGCGGGCGTCCGGGTCGAACGGCGGGTCGGTCTTCTTGCGGGCCCGGCTGAACGGGGTGACCCGCTTCGGGGTCCCGTCGCCGTCGGTCTTCTCCATGCCGGTCTCGGCGTCGCGGACGATCACCTCGATGGGCACGATGTCCTCCAACGTGAGGTCGAACAGGCCCGCCTCGGTCCGGAGCGGCGGCGTCTCCGGGCGCAGCGGCTGCGTCAGTGCCGCAGCGGCCACCTCACCGAGGCCCTCGATGTCGAGCGAGCCGCGGGACGCGATGTGCTCAACACGACCCCGGACCTGCGCCGGGCAGCTCTCGGCGTTCGGGCAGCGGAGGTCGATGTCGCCCTCCTTCGCGGGCGCGAGCGGGGTGCCGCACTCCGGGCACGCCGTCGGCATGACGAACTCACGCTCCGAGCCGTCGCGGAGCTCCACGACCGGCCCGAGCACCTCGGGGATGACGTCGCCGGCCTTGCGCAGCACGACGGTGTCGCCGATGAGGACGCCCTTCGCCTTGACCACCTGCTGGTTGTGCAGGGTCGCCTGGCGGACGACGGAACCGGCGACCTCTGCCGGGGCCATCACGGCGAACGGCGTCGCCCGCCCCGTCCGCCCGACGCTCACCACGATGTCGAGGAGCTTCGTGTGCACCTCTTCCGGCGGGTACTTGTACGCGATCGCCCACCGCGGGGCACGGGAGGTCGACCCGAGCTCCTCGTGCAGCCCGAGGTCGTCGACCTTGATCACGATGCCGTCGATCTGGTGCTCCACCGAGGCACGACGTTCGCCGTAGTCCCGCACGAACCCGAGGACCTCGTCGATGGTGTCGAACACGCGGTGGTGCGTCCCCGTCGGCAGACCCCACGCGTGCAGCAGCTCGTAGACCTCGGACTGGGAGCGGACCTCGGTGTCGCGTTCGAGTTCGCGCACCGGCCACGCCCCGATGCCGTGCACGAGCATCCGCAGTCGTCGGAGGCGGTCGACCATGAGTTCGCGCTTGGCCGGCGACTTGCCGTCCTCCTTCTGGCGGAGCGAGCCGGCTGCGGCGTTCCGCGGGTTGGCGAAGACCCGCTCCCCCGCGTCGCGCTGCTTCGCGTTGAGCTCGTCGAACTGCTCCACCGGGAAGAAGATCTCGCCGCGGACCTCGACCAGCGGCGGGTGACCGGTGCCGGACAGTCGCTCCGGGATCGTGCCCATGGTGAGCACGTTGCCGGTGACGTCCTCGCCGACGACGCCGTCGCCGCGGGTCGCCGCCGTGACGAGACGGCCGTCCTCGTAGCGGAGGTTGATCGCGAGGCCGTCGATCTTCAGCTCGGTGAGGAACCGGACGCGCTCGGACCCGGCGTCACGCTGGACCTTGACGGCCCAGTCGGTGAGTTCTTCGGGGCTGAAGACGTTGTCGAGCGAGAGCATCCGCTCGGCGTGCTCGACGGGGGCGAACTGCGTCGTCTCCGCCCGGCCGCCGACGGTCTGGGTCGGGCTGTCCTCGGTCAGGAGCTCCGGGAAGCGCTCTTCGATCGCCGCGAGCCGGTGCACCAGGGCGTCGTACTCGGCGTCGGAGGCGGGCGAGCCGTTGCCTTCGTAGTAGCGGTCGCGCAGCTCGTTGACGCTCGCGCGCAGCCGGTCGACCTCGCGACCCGCCTGGCCGGCGTCCAGCTCGGCGGGGTCCATGGTCTCGAACGTGGCGTCGGTCTCGCTCATGCCACCAGTTCTACCGTGCACCACCGACCCGGCGTGCAGCGGACCCGCACCCCGGGAGCGGCGCAGCCGAGCGGGCGCGTGCCGGGACCCTCCCCCGCCGTGACGAGCGTCGATCCGTCGTCGGCGGGGCCGCCGTCAGGCGTCGACGGGGACGGCGCTCACGGTCGTGTCGATCGTGCACTGTCCGAGCACGCGGGTGCCGACGTAGACCACCGCGGTCTGGCCGGGGGCGACGCCGGAGAGCGGCGCGTCGACGTCGATGACGAGGGCGCCGTCGGCCACGCGGGCCGTCGCGGGGACGGGGTCGGCGTGCGCGCGGATCTGGACGTCGCACGCGAACGGCACGGACGGGTCGACCGGCGCCGAACCGGCCCAGGTGAACCGGGCACCGGACAGCGAGGTGACGTCGAGCGCCTCCTTCGGGCCGACCACCACGGTGTTGTCCTTCGGGCGGATCTCGAGCACGAAGCGGGGCTTGCCGTCCGGCGCCGGGCGGCCGAGTGCGAGCCCGCGGCGCTGACCCACGGTGTAGCCGGTCGCACCCTCGTGCGCGCCGACCACCGTCCCGTCGCGCTCGACGACGTCGCCGGGAGCGGTCCCGACGCGGTCGGCGAGCCAGCCCCTGGTGTCGCCGTCCGGGATGAAGCAGATGTCGTAGGAGTCGGGCTTCTGCGCGACGGTGAGGCCCCGCGCCGCCGCCTCTGCCCGGACCTCGTCCTTCGAGGGGGTGGCCCCGAGCGGGAACATCGCATGCTGGAGCTGCTCGGCGGTGAGCACGCCGAGCACGTACGACTGGTCCTTCGCCCACGCGGCGGAGCGGTGCAGTTCGCGGGTGCCGTCCGCGCCGGTCACGATCGAGGCGTAGTGCCCCGTGCAGACGGCGTCGAAGCCGAGGGCCAGGGCCTTCTCGAGGAGTGCGGCGAACTTGATCCGCTCGTTGCAGCGCATGCAGGGGTTCGGCGTCCGACCGGCCTGGTACTCGGCCACGAAGTCGTCGACGACGTCCTCCTTGAACCGCGCCGAGAAGTCCCACACGTAGTACGGGATCCCGAGGGCCGAGGCCGCGCGCTGGGCGTCCATCGAGTCCTCGATGGTGCAGCACCCGCGGCTGCCGGTCCGGAGCGTCCCGGGCATCCGGCTCAGCGCGAGGTGCACCCCGACGACGTCGTGGCCGGCGTCGACTGCCCTGGCCGCGGCCACCGCCGAGTCGACCCCACCGCTCATCGCCGCCAGAACACGCATGCATCCAGGGTAACTCCCGGGCAGGCGTAGCGTTGGGCAGCGATGACGACGACCCCAGCACCCGGCCCCTTCGACATGCGGGCCGTGCTGCTCTCCGGGTTCCTGCCCGCGGCGCTCTTCGCGATCGGCGAAGGCGCGATCATCCCGATCATCCCGATCGCGGCGAACTCACTCGGCGCGAGCCTCGCGATCGCCGGGTTCGTGGCGTCGCTCATCCTCGTCGGCGAGCTCATCGGCGACGTCCCGTCGGGGGTCGTCGTCGCGCGGATCGGCGAGCGGAACGCGATGATCGGCGCCGCGATGGTGTCCATCGCCGGACTGGTCGTCTGCACCGTCGCGCCGAACCCCCTCGTGCTCGCGGTCGGCGTGTTCCTCGTCGGGGTGTCCACCGCCGTGTTCGCCCTGGCCCGGCACGCCTACATGACCACGGCGATCCCGGTCGCGATCCGGGCCCGTGCCCTGTCGAGCCTCGGGGGCGTCTTCCGCTTCGGCTACTTCGTCGGGCCGTTCATCGCCGCCGGTGTCGTCCACCTGACCGGCACCACGCAGAGCGCGTTCTGGATCCACGTGGTCTGCTGTCTCCTGGCGGCGGTGACCCTGCTCGTCCTCCGTGACCCCGCGACGGGCACGCGCGGTCTCCGGAGGCCGAGCCGAGCCTCCCGTGCGGACGTGCCGGCCACGTTGGAAGGCGAGGAGTTCGTCGAACAGGAGGCGCACGGGCTCTTCCGCACCATCCGCGAGCACCACCGCGTGCTCCTGCGCCTCGGCAGTGGTGCCGGCCTGATCGGCGCCATGCGGGCGGGGCGGCAGGTGATCCTGCCGCTCTGGGCCGTGAGCGTGGGACTCGACGACGCGACCGCCGCCCTGGTGATCGGCATCGCGGGGGCGGTCGACTTCGCGCTCTTCTACACGAGCGGCCAGATCATGGACCGGTGGGGACGACTTGCGAGCGCGCTGCCGTGCATGCTCGGCCTGAGCATCTGCTACTTCCTGCTCGCGTGGAGCGACCACCTGGACGCCAGGGTCGGCTGGTTCATCGCCGTCGCGATGGCCATGTCGCTCGCCAACGGCGTCGGTTCGGGGATCCTGATGACGCTCGGGGCCGACCTCGCACCACGCGACCATCCGGCGCCGTTCCTCGGCGCGTGGCGCTTCACCGGCGACTTCGGGCAGGCCGCAGCGCCGCTCGTCATCTCCGGCATCACGGCGGTGGCGTCGATCGCCATCGCCAGCGGGGTGATGGGCGTGCTCGGGCTCGTCGGTGCGGGGGTCCTGCTGCGGTACGTGCCGCGGTACCTGCCGCGTCGGTTGCGCTGACGGGCGGTGCCGGCGGTAGCGGGGCGGGCGGGGCGGAGCTTCGCACCGTGCGCCGTTGTGGGGAGGATTCTGGCGAGGGCTTCGCACCGTGCGCCGTTGCGGTGCGGGCGGTAGCGGGAACTTCGCACCGTGCGCGATTGGTTTGGCGGCGGCGGTGTTGTGCGCGGTTGACCGCCTGGTGCGCCGAAACAGCGCTGCACCATCCCACTGAACCCGCACCACCGAGCAAGCCCGCACCGTGCGCCGGCAAACCCACCGCCGCCGAATCCCGCACGGTGCGTCGGCGCCCTTCGCACCGTGCGGGGTTGACCGGCCGGCGGCGGCGTGGTGCGCGGTTGACCGCCTGGTGCGCCGAAACAGCGCTGCACCATGCCACTGAACCCGTACCACCGAGCAACCCCGCACCGTGCGCCCGCGGGCCCACCACCGCCCTACCCCGCACCGTGCACCGCAGACCCACCACCGCCGAACCCCGCACCGTGCGCCCGCAGGCCCACCACCGCCGAACCGCACCCCCGGCGGCCGGGTACGCTGTCGGTGCTCGCGGGAGTGGTGGAATCGGTAGACACGCAGGATTTAGGTTCCTGTGCCCCAGGCGTGAGGGTTCGAGTCCCTCCTTCCGCACGGCTCGCTGCGTGCCCCCGCAGATCCCGGAGAGATCCCCCGCCGGAGGGACGGCCTGGCCATGCCCGCACGGTACCCTCATGGTGCGGGTGACCCTCCCGTCCCCGCACTCGCACGTCCGGAAGAAGCATGCACTCCGTCGCACTCGCCCTGATCCCATGGCTGGATCCGCAGTACATCCTCGACCACTTCGGGGCCGTCGCCGTGCTCGTGGTGTGCGCCATCATCTTCGCCGAGACCGGCCTGCTGATCGGGTTCATCTTCCCGGGTGACAGCCTGCTCGTGATCACGGGGCTGTTCGCCTTCGACCGCGGGGGCGCGATCGGCGGCATCCCGGTCTGGGTCGCCGCGCTCATGATCGGCGCCGCGGCGTTCCTCGGCGGAGAGCTCGGGTACTACATCGGCAAGAAGGCCGGACCGCCGATCTTCGAGCGCAAGGAGAGCGGGCTGTTCTCGAAGGAGAACGTCGACCGCACCAACGCGTTCTTCCACCGCTTCGGCCCGCTCGCCGTGATCCTGGCGCGCTTCGTCCCGGTCGTGCGCACGTTCCTGCCGATCGCGGCGGGTGTCGGCCGCATGAACTACAAGAAGTACTCGCTGTACAACGCCATCGGCGCAGTGATCTGGGGCGTCGGTGTGACGTTCCTCGGGTTCTTCCTCGGCTACATCCCGTTCGTCGCCGACCTCGTGCGCAACTACATCGACGTCATCCTGCTCCTCGCGGTCCTCGTCACGGTCATCCCGATGGTCCTGACCTACCTGCGGAACGCCCGCAAGGCGAAGAAGCAGGAGCAGGAGCACCCCGCGACCGACTGAGCGGCGCCACCGCACTCAGCACCACGGAACGGACACAGCACCACGAGCGATCACGGTGTCGTGTCCGTTCCGCGGTTCGGGAGGGTCCGTTCCGCGGTTCCGGAGGGTCCGTTCCGCGGTTCCGGACCCCGAAGCCCCACCACTACCGCGCGGCGAACCACTCCCGCACGACGGGCGCGATCCCGCGGAACGCCTTCGACCGGTGGCTGAGCGCGTTCTTCTCGGCACGCGTCAGTTCGGCGGAGGAGCGGTCCGCATCGTCCGGCTGGAACACCGGGTCGTAGCCGTGCCCACCGGTGCCTCGACGCGACGTCAGCACCTCGCCGTTCCACACCGCCTCGACCACGTGCTCCGTGCCGTCGGGCGTCACGAACGCCGCGGCGCAGACGAACGCCGCGCTCCGCTCGACCACGCCCTCGAGGTTCCGCAGCAGCAGGTCGATGTTGTCCGCGTCGACCCGGGTGCCGGCGTAGCGCGCGGAGTGGATCCCGGGGGCACCGCCGAGGGCGTCCACCGCGATGCCGGAGTCGTCTGCGAGCGCGGGCAACCCCGTGTGCGCGACGGCGGCACGGGCCTTGATGAGCGCGTTCGCCGCGTAGGTGTCGCCGTCCTCGACCGGTTCGGGTCCGTCGTACCCGACGAGCTCGACGCCGCCGAGGGCCTCGCCGAGGATCTCACGGAGCTCGACGACCTTGCCCTGGTTGTGCGTCGCCAGGACGACGGTGCGCTCCGGTTCCGAGACCACCTGACCAGGACCGGCCGCCTCGGTGCGCTTCGTCACGCAAGCCCCAGCGCGGACCGCTGGATCGCCGCGAGCGAGGCGTTCCCCGCCAGGCCGAGGTCGAGCAGCACGTCCAGCTCGTCGCGGTCGAACGGCGCGTGCTCGGCGGTGCCCTGCACCTCGATGAACTTGCCCGAGCCGGTCGTGACGATGTTCATGTCGGTGTCCGCGTTCGAGTCCTCGGTGTAGGCCAGGTCGAGCATCGGCTCGCCGCCGACGATGCCGACCGAGATCGCCTGCACGCTGTCGGTGAGCGGCGTCGCCTTCTTGGCGATGAAGCCCTTGTCGCGGCCCCACTCGATCGCGTCCGCCATCGCGACGTACGCGCCGGTGATCGACGCGGTGCGCGTGCCGCCGTCGGCCTGGAGCACGTCGCAGTCGAGCACGAGGGTGTTCTCCCCGAGGCCCTTCATGTCCACGACCGCGCGCAGCGACCGGCCGATGAGCCGGGAGATCTCGTGGGTCCGGCCGCCGACCTTGCCCTTGATCGACTCGCGCTGCATGCGCTCGTTGGTGGACCGCGGCAGCATCGAGTACTCGGCGGTGACCCAGCCGGACCCCTTGCCGGCCATCCAGCGGGGCACGCCGTTGGTGAAGGACGCGGTGCAGAGCACCTTCGTGTTGCCGAACGAGATGAGCGCGCTGCCCTCGGCCTGGCTGCTCCAGCCCCGTTCGATGGTGACGGGTCGGTGGTCGGTCGCGGCGCGGCCGTCGATGCGGGTGGTCATGGTGTCCTCTCGGTCCGGCCTGGAGGCTCGGTGCGGGTCGGCGGGGATGGTCAGGTGGTCGGGTGGTCCGGTTCAGGACGCGCTGCGGGGCAACGGGATGGCGCCCGTCTGCAGGTGGCCGACGCTCGAGACCTCGGGTCCGAGGAAGCGGCGCGCCAGGCGGATGAAGCCGTTCCGGTCCTCGCCGGTGGCCTCGAACGCGTAGGTCGGCGGCGCGGTGCTCGTGCGTTCGAGCCCGTGCTCGACGAGCCGCCGGTAGACGTCGTTCGCGGTCTCCTCTGCGCTCGACACCAGCGTCACGTCCGGTCCCATCACGTACTGGATCGCGGCCGACATCAGCGGGTAGTGCGTGCAGCCGAGCACGAGCGTGTCGACGTCGGCGTCGCGGATCGGCCCGAGGTACCCGGCCGCGACCTCGCGGAGCTCCGGCGACGAGGTGTCCCCGGCCTCGACGAACTCGACGAACCGCGGGCAGGCGGCGAGGGTCAGCGTGACGTCCGAGGCGACCGCGAATGCGTCCTCGTAGGAGCGCGAGGCGATGGTCCCGACGGTGCCGATCACACCGATGCGTCCGGTCCTGGTCTGCTTCACCGCGGCTCGTGCGGCCGGTTGGATGACTTCGACGACGGGGATGCCGTACGCCTGCTCGTAGCGCTCGCGGGCGTCCCGGAGCACCGCCGAGGACGCCGTGTTGCACGCGATCACCAGCGCCTTCACGCCCTGGTCGACGAGGTCGTCCATCACCTCGAGCGCGTACCGCCGGACGTCGGCGATGGGCTTCGGACCGTACGGCGAGTGCACGGTGTCACCGACGTAGCGGATGCTCTCCCGCGGCAGCTGGTCGATGATCGCGCGAGCGACCGTCAGTCCGCCGACGCCGCTGTCGAAGACTCCGATCGGTGCATCCGTCACGCCACCAGCGTACCGAGGCGAGCCGACGTCCCGACGCAATCCGAGCCTCCCCACCGGCACGGCCGGCCCGCCGCTGGCGCGTCACGCCGGAACCGGCGGCGTGGGCCCACAGACGACAGGGTGACTAGTGTCGAGGAGGTGACCAGCGCGCTCCTGACCGACCAGTACGAACTCACCATGGTCGACGCGGCCCTGAAGGACGGCACCGCCGACCGTCGCTGCGTCTTCGAGGTCTTCACCCGACGGCTGCCGGACGGACGCCGATACGGCGTCGCGGCCGGACTCGGCCGGTTCCTGACCGCCCTGACCGAGTTCCGCTTCGGCGAGGCCGAGATCGGGTTCCTGCGCGACCGGGGCGTCATCGACGGCGACACCGCGTCCTGGCTCGCCGACTACCGGTTCACCGGTGACGTCCGGGCGTACCGCGAGGGCGAGGTCTTCTTCCCGAACTCCCCCGTCCTCCAGATCGAGGGCACGTTCGCCGAGGCGGTCGTCCTCGAGACCCTCGCCCTGTCGACGTTCAACGCCGACTCGGCGATCGCGTCCGCGGCGGCGCGCATGGTGTCCGCGGCGGACCAGCGCCCGCTGGCCGAGATGGGCTCACGGCGCACCGGCGAGTGGAACGCGGTCGCCGCCGCCCGTGCGGCGTACATCGCCGGGTTCGGTGCCACGAGCAACCTCGAGGCCGGACGGACCTGGGGCATCCCCACCATGGGCACGGCGGCGCACGCGTTCACGTTGCTGCACGACTCGGAGGAAGCGGCCTTCCGCTCCCAGCTCGACGCGCTCGGCGACGGGACCACGCTGCTCGTCGACACCTACGACATCGAAGCCGCCGTCGACACCGCGGTGCGCCTGACGAACGGCCGACTCGGCGCGGTCCGCATCGACAGCGGCGACCTGCCGTCCGTCGTCGCGAGCGTCCGCGCGCAGCTCGACCGTCTCGGGGCTACGAACACGAAGATCACCGTGACGAACGACCTCGACGAGTACACGATCGCCGCGCTCCGAGCCGCACCGGTCGACTCCTACGGCGTGGGGACCTCTGTCGTGTCCGGCTCGGGGCACCCGGCGGCGAGCATGGTGTTCAAGCTCGTCGCGCACCGGACCGACGGCGACGAGTGGGTCCCCGTCGCGAAGAAGTCCGCGGACAAGGTCTCGGTCGGTGGCCGGAAGGAAGCCGGTCGTCGACTCCGGAACGGCATCGCGACGGCCGAGGTCGTGCACACCCAGGGATCCGTGGGCGGCGACGAGCGATCGCTCCTGGTGCCCGTCGTCACGCACGGCGAGGTTGACCCGGCGTTCCTCGGGGCGCGCGGGGTCGAGGCCGCACGGGCGCACCACCGAGGCGCGAAGGCCGAGCTGCCGGTGGACGCGGAGCGCATCGGGCGCGGGGATCCGGCGATCCCCACGCTCATCGTCTGAGGGCTGCTACTCGGCCTTCATCTTCTCGTAGATGGCCTTGCAGTCCGGGCAGACCGGGAACTTCTCCGGGTCGCGGCCGGGGATCCACTTCTTGCCGCACAGGGCCTTCACCGGCTTGCCGCTCAGGGCGGACTGCAGGATCTTGTCCTTCTTGACGTAGTGCGAGAACCGCTCGTGGTCGCCCGGCTCGATCGCCTCTTCTTCGAGGAGCTTCTCGAGCTCGCGGTCCATCACGTCGAGTCCGCCGCCGCCCGGTTCCGTCATGCTCATGGGTCAAGGGTACGTCGTCGTGGCGGGGTCGTGCACGGGGCGCGTACACGGGGTCCGTCAGGGGTTGAGCGCTGCGCTGCGGCGCTGCGGCGCAGCGGCGTTGCTGCGTTGCTGCGTTCCCGAGCCGCGCCGCGTCGCGCCGCTAGTTGCGCTGCGCCGCCGCGAGCAGGTCCGGCCCGTGTCGGTCGAAGAGCCGACCTCCCACGAGCACCCCGAGCCCGAGGACGACGACGCCCACCGCCGCCCCGACCACCAGCGTCAGCACGGACCACGGGTGGGGTCCGTCCGTCAGCGCGAGCACGGCGAGCCATGCAGCCGGGATCGAGAACACCACGATGCCGATGATCGTCGTGGACTGCGACACCGTGGAGACGACCCCGGCGGCCTGCGGCTGCTGGAACGTCCCGTCACCGGGCCGCACCGTCGGGTACGGGAGCAGGACCGACACGACACTCGAGATGCCGAGCCCCGCGAAGAGCGCACTCACGCACACCCCGACCAGGACCGGGAACACCGACCAGTCGCCGAACAGCCACGCCGACAGCGCGGCTCCGGCAACGATCGCGGGAGTCCCGACCGCGATGACCGGGGTCAGACGCCCGAGGCGGTCACTCCACCCGGGCGCCCCCGACGCGACGTGCAACCACACCGCCGTGTTGTCGTACGAGACGTCGTTGTGCGGGAGGAACCCGGCGATGACGGCCATCAGCGGCAGCGGGACGAGTGCCGTCCAGTGCCACGGCACGCCAGCCACGCCGAGCGGGACGACGACGATCGGGACGAACACCAGGATCAGGTACGAGGTCCGGTACCGCGGGTCCCGACCCCAGTAGGTCAGCGCGCGAGCCGCGACGGCCCCGAGCGGCGTTGCGCCGAGGCGGTCGAACCACCCGAGCGTGCGGTAGCGGCGAACGGAGGTGCGGTCGTCCACGGTGACGAGCATGCGGCCGACCAGACCCCACCACGCCAGCGACAGGAGGCCGAGCACCACGAGGGCCTCGAGCAGCTTCAGCAGCCCGGCCCCGACGTGCCCGGCCGCGACGTCGGCCGGTACCGCCCACGCGGCACCCCACGGGGTCCACCCGGCGACGTCGGCGATGCGCTGCAGTTCGGCGCTCTCCGGGTCGAGCCAGGACGCGCCCGCGAGCAGGGACACGGTCGGGACGAGGAGCACCGCGACCACCAGGGTGACGACCCATCCGGCGTCCCGCGTCGGACGGTGCGACCCGAACACCCAGGCGCCGACCGTGCTCCCGACGCGCACGAGCAGCCCGCACGTGGCGATGACGACGAGCGCCGTGACGACCCCGAGGACTCCGGAGCCTGCGCCGCGCATCCATGCGACGGACTGGGACACGGCGACGACCGCCACGGCGACGACCGGGACGCCCACGAGCCCGGCGACGCCGAGCCCGACGGCGAGGTCCTTCCGGGACACACCGAACACCGCGAAGCGCCGCGGGTCGAACTGGTCCGCACCGCCGAGGGCGAGCGGGATGATCGTGAACCCGACCGTGACGAGCGTCCCGACCGGCACGATGACGGCCCGGGCGGTGTCGACGTCGGCGGACCGCAGCGCGGCGAACGCGATCGCGACGAGCACCGCGGCGACGAGACCGGCGAGGCTCCCGACGACGACGAGCACGGATCGTCGCGCTCCCCCGCGGACCTCCCCCGCGAGCAGGTCGGCCCTCAGCCGGAGAAGCTGTGCAACCATTCCATGCTCTCCGCGACGACGCGGCCACCCGCGAGTTCGACGAACTTGTCCTCGAGGCTCCGGCGTCCTCGGACCTGCGCCATGGTGCCGGATGCCAGCACCTTGCCGCCGACGATGATCGCGACCGAGTCGCAGGTCCGCTGCACGAGTTCCATCGAGTGGCTCGACAGCACGACGGTGCCGCCGCCCTGCGTGTACCGCCGGAGGATCTCGGTGATGGTGGTGGCGCTCACCGGGTCGACGGATTCGAACGGTTCGTCGAGCACCAGCACGCGCGGGGAGTGGATGAGGGTCGCGGCGAGGGCGATCTTCTTCGCCATGCCGACGGAGTAGTCGGCGACCGGTCGGCCGAGCGCGTCCCCGAGCCCGAACGCCTCTGCCAGGTCTGCGCTCCGCGACCGGGCGGTCTTGCCGTCGAGTCCGCGGAGCGTCGCCGAGTAGAAGAGCAGCTGCGCGCCGGTGAGCCGGTCGAACAGGCGGAGGCGGTCCGGGAGGACGCCCATGCTGCGCTTCGCCGCGGCCGGGTCGGCCCAGACGTCGTGGTCGAGCACGGTGGCCGTTCCGGCGTCCGGACGCAGCAGACCGGTCAGCATCGAGAGCGTGGTGGTCTTGCCGGCGCCGTTCGGTCCGACGACGCCGAAGAGGGACCCCTGTCGGATCTCGAGGTCGACCTCGTCGGCGGCGAGGGTCTGGCCGTAGCGCTTCACCAGCCCGCTCGCGCGCAGGACGACGGGCTGCTGCTGCGCCGGCGCGGCGCCGGTACCGCGCTTCGCCGCCGGGGTGCGCTTCTTGCTGGTCACCTTGGCCTCCGACCGGACGGGAGGCACGGCCTCCGTGGTCGTGTCGGCCGCCGCCCGTGTCGTGGTCGGCGCCGGGTCCGTCGCTGGCGCGCGCGTGTCGGTCCGGTCCTGTGGTTCCACTGCGGCGGCGCCCTGCGGGCGTGTCGCTCGCTTCGGACGCTTCGCCCGGGGCTTCTTCACACCGGCGGTCCCGGTGCCGCTCTTCGAGGTCGTGGTCGACGGTGCAGCTGCCGGCAGGACGCCGTTCCCCGCGTCGTGTTCGTCGACCACGGCGGTGCCCGGTGCACCGGCGTCCGTGGTCGTCGTGTCCTCGCTCACACCATCCCGGTCAGGGCGGTCGTCCGCATCACTGTCCCCCGCGTCGTCCGCGAGCGAGTCGTCCTCGCCCGCCGTGTCGTCGTGCTGGTCCGCGTCGTCCGAGGCCCAGTCTGCCTCGTCGTCGAGCGCGGTCGTCTCGGTCAACCAGTCAGCGTCGGACGTCGCGTACACGTCGTCCTGGTCCCCTGCTGCTGCCGCCACCCGCCAACCGTACCAACGTGCTCACGACATCGGGGACCGCAGCCGCGCACCGTGTCCGAATCGATCCCGTCGTCGCACGGTCCACCCGGTGAGTGTCACGAAACGGCTACGAAGGCGTCCAGGATGTACCCCACCGGGGGGACGATCCGTATCATTCACCAGGGCACGACGGAGTGTTCACCAGTTGGAAACCTGCTCGGACCCGGCGCTCGACGGGTCGTGACGACGCGAAACGCGCCCGTGACGGCTCTCGGCTGATTCGGATGCACTGCGAGCAGACTCGACGAGGCCCGCCCGTGCCCCAGGGCGCGCGGGCGGACACCGGAAGGGACCACCATGACCACGCAGATCGTCATCCTCGCAGCGGGGATGGGCAGCCGCCTCGGGCGCAGCCTGCCGAAGCCGCTCACCGAACTCAGCGACGGCCGCACCATCATGCAGCAGCAGTTCGAGAACATCCGCGCCGCGTTCGGCTCGAGCGCGAAGATCACGGTCGTCGTCGGCTACAAGTCGGAGTACATCGTCGAGGCCTTCCCCGAGGCGTCCTTCGTCTACAACGAGTCGTACGACTCCACGAACACCTCCAAGAGCCTGCTTCGCGCCCTCAAGGCGACGGGCAAGGGCGGCGTGCTCTGGATGAACGGCGACGTCGTCTTCGATCCCCGCGCGCTCGTGCGGGCCGCGGACATGATGGACCAGGACCGCTCGTTCGTCAGCGTCAACACCGAGAAGGTGTCCGACGAAGAGGTCAAGTACACCGTCGACGCCGAGGGCTTCATCGACAAGCTGTCGAAGAAGGTCGTCGGAGGGCTCGGCGAAGCCGTCGGCATCAACTACGTGTCCGCGGCCGACAAGCAGACGCTCATCCACCACCTCGGCCGGGTCGACGACCAGGAGTACTTCGAGGGCGGCATCGAGGCTGCCATCGGCGAGGACGGGCTACGCTGGACGCCCATCGACATCTCCGACCTCTACGCGGTCGAGATCGACTTCGCCGAAGACCTCGAGCGCGCGAACAACCTGTTCGCCTGAGCCGCCGGTACCCTCTCGGCAGACCCGGCCGGAAGGACCCCATGACGTCAGCGAGCGCGCCGACCGCGACCGTCGCCGCTGCTCCGGCAGCGACACGGAGTGCCGGTCGGCGCTACCGCCAGGCGCTCTGGCTGCTGACGAAGCGCGACCTGCGCGTCCGGTACTCGACCTCGGCGCTCGGGTACGTCTGGTCGATCCTCGACCCGCTGGTGATGTCGGCGATCTACTGGTTCGTCTTCACGCAGGTCTTCCATCGCGGCTCGGTGGGTGAGAAGCCGTACATCGTCTTCCTGCTCACCGCGCTCCTGCCGTGGATGTGGTTCACCGGAGCGGTCTCCGACTCGACCAGGGCGTTCATCAAGGAGTCGAAGCTCATCCGCTCGACGACGATCCCGCGGAGCATCTGGGTCGCCCGGATCGACGCCTCGAAGGGCATCGAGTTCCTGCTGAGCATCCCCGTGCTCGCCGTCTTCGTCATCGCGACCGGTGCGCACGTGCACTGGCAGGTGGTGTTCTACCCCCTCGCGATCGTGCTGCAGTGTGCCCTGGTCTACGGCCTCGGGCTCATCGTGGCGCCGCTCGTGGTCTTCTTCCGCGATCTCGAACGCGCCGTCAAGCTCGTCCTGCGCTTCGCGTTCTACGCGTCACCGATCATCTACGCGACGAACGCGCTGCCGGAGTCGCTGCACGACATCGCGGCGCTCAACCCGCTCACCGGGATCTTCGGCCTCTACCGCTCGGCGTTCTTCCCCAAGCAGCTCGACTGGTTCGACGTCCTGGTGTCCGTGGTGATCACCGCGATCGTCCTCGTCGTCGGCCTCACGGTGTTCCGACGCAGCGAGCACCGCGTCCTCAAGGAGCTGTGATGACCGCGACCCAGCCCACCGACCGGGCCCGTACCGACACCCCCGTCATCGGGGTGCACGACGCCGGCATCCGGTTCAAGCGCAACCGGCGCGCGAGCCGCAGCTTCAAGGACCTCTTCGCCGGCAAGCAGCGTCGCGGTCGCGGCGACGAGTTCTGGGCGCTACGCCACGTCTCGTTCGACGTCGCTCCCGGCGAGGCCATCGGTGTCGTCGGGCGGAACGGCCAGGGCAAGTCCACGCTGCTCAAGCTGGTCGCGCAGGTCATGCTGCCGGACGAGGGGCGCGTGCAGGTCGGCGCGGGTGTCGCGCCGCTCATCGAGATCACCGGCGGCTTCGTCGGTGACCTCACCGTGCGCGACAACGTGTTCCTCACCGCGGGGCTGCACGGGATGTCCCGCGCGGAGATCCGTGCCGACTTCGACGAGATCATCGACTTCGCCGAGATCGGCGACTTCGTGGACACCCCGTACAAGCACCTCTCGAGCGGGATGAAGGTCCGGATCGCCTTCGCCGTCATCTCCCGACTCGACGAGCCGGTGATCCTCGTCGACGAGGTCCTCGCGGTGGGCGACAAGGCGTTCCGCGAGAAGTGCTACCGGCGGATCGAGGAGCTCCTCGCCGGCGGTCGGACCCTGTTCTTCGTCTCCCACAGCGACAAGGACCTCCGGCGCTTCTGCCAGCGCGGCCTCTACCTCGACAAGGGGCAGCTGCAGTTCGACGGCCCCATCGACGAGGCCCTCGCGCGGTACTCCGCCGACTACGGCATCTGAGCCGGCGGCGGAGCCCCTCTCCCCAACAACCCGGTCACCCCGCGTCCCGCTCCACAGCCCAGGGGCCCCACCGGGCAACCAGGGGCCCCAACGTCGGCCCCTCCCCCTACCGTTTCCCCCATGCACGCCCCACCAACCGCCTACGCTGTCCCGTTCGCCGTCGACCGCACCCATGCGCCCCGACGCTACGACCTCACCAACATGTCCTCCGAACCGGTCGACGGGTTGAGTCTCACCCACCTCGGCACCGGCTACTGCCCACCCCTCGCGGTGCGCCGACTCGAGCCCGGCCGCAGCATCGGGATCGCCGTCTTCGGCGTCGATCCCGAAGCCACCGGCGTCGTCATCGTCCGCTGGCGACGACCGGACCACTCCGAGTACCTCTGGCGGATGTCCCTGGTCGGCCCCGGTCTCGCGCCGTAGCCGGCCGGCGCGTCAGCGGCCCCGGTGTTCCTCGGCCGCCCGGTGCCAGCGTGCGACGAGTCCGTCGATCGCGTCGTGGAACCGGGCGGTCGCGACACCGGGCGTCGTGTCCCCGAAGTACCGCTCCACCCAGTGCCGCAGCGCCGCGAGTTCGGCTTCGTCGTGTGCGGCGGCGTCGACCCGCGCGACGACGTCCTGCGCGTCCCCAGCGGTGAGCCAGTTCGCCGCAGCCAGGTACCCGCGCTCGTCGACGTCCGCCTCGGTCGCGACCGGTCGGGTCACGATGAGGGGCTTCCCGACGGCGAGCCGGTCGTAGATCATGGCGCTGATGTCGGTGATCGCGACGTCGGCGTCGGCGAGCTGCCAGCCGAGTTCCGGGCCGTCGTCGTACACGTGGTGAGCGTCGGGGTCCGCGGCGTTCGCGGCGGCGATCGCGGCGACGATCTGCTCGTGCGCCGCGCGGTACTGCTCGTCGAGGACGCCGCTCCTGGGGTGCGGCCGGTAGACCAGGCGGTGCCGCGCCGACGCCAGGACACGCTCCGCGATGGTGGTGCCGTGGCTGGCGATCGACCCGTAGGCCGCCGCCGCGCGGTCGCCCTCCCACGTCGGCGCGTAGAGCACGACGGTGCGGTCGTCCGCCGGGTACGGCGCCGCTCCGGCGAAGTGGTCCGCCTGCGGTCGGCCGATCGCGATGGTCCTGGCGTCGAGGTCGAAGTCCCACAGCGCTTCGGCGAGCCGGTCACGGGCGGCGTCCCCGGCGATGAGCGCGAAGTCGTACGCCTTGAACTGGTTCGTCGTCATGTACATCTTGTCGCTCTCGCCGTGGTTGACGAAGACGTGCCACATGCGCCCGTACCGCATCATCTGGAAGTTGCGGGCGTTCTGGTTGACGTACAGCACGATCTTCGGCGCCTGCTCGTCGACGAAGCGCTCGAGGTCGACGACCTGGCGGGCGTACACGGCGGTGACGGGGGCCTCGTCGAGGAGCGTGAGCATCGTGCCCGGGTTCCGCGAGACGATCGCGACCGGGTGCGTCCGGGACAGCTCGGCGAGCGGCGCGTACCACTGGCGCACCTGGTACATGTTGACGGGCCCGTCGGCGAAGTACACCGCGATCTCGACGCTCCCCGGCTCGAGGCGCGGCTGTGCGGCCAGCCGGCGGGCGAGGTCACGTCGGTTGCGCCGCGAAGTCAGGAGTCGGCGGGCCAGTCGGATCGCCGTGCGTGCGTCGCTGATGATCGACATGGGGCGTCTCCTCGTTTCGGTGACCTGGGCAGGTCAGGGTCCGGTCGGGTTCGTGGTGCTCGGCTCGCCGCGGCGAACGGTCAGACGACGGGAGGACGCCCCGCCAGGGTCATCCGTCCGATGGTCAACCACCCCATCGTGCGGGAGGGACCGCAGTCCGTCGTCCATCCCTCGCGGATGCCGGCGAACCAGGTGCGCAGGCGGGCCGGGTGCCGCCACCAGCGAGCGACCTGGATCGCTGCCCACGACCCGACGTACACCGGTCGGAGCGGCGCCGGGAGGTTGCGGCGGGCGAGCCAGACCCGGTTCCTGGCGTTGAGGCGGTAGTACTCGGCGTGCCGCGCGGGGTCGATCGCCGGGTGGTTCGCGACGAGGTCACCGGCGTACCAGGTCCGTCGTCCGGCGTCCCAGACCCGCCATGCGAGCTCGATGCCCTCGTGCGCGTAGAAGTACGGGGCACCCCAGCCGCCGACCACGCGGTAGACGTCCATCGGCAGCACCACGGCACCCTCCCACACGGAGAAGACCGGGGAGGACTCGGCCGCGTCGCCCTTGCGGATCCGCGGGACCCATCGCGTGGGGTTGGCGGCCCCCGTCGGGTCGACGACGCGGGGCTGGACGAGGCCGAGCGACGGATCACGCTCGAACAGCCCCACGGCCTCCGACAGGAAGGTCTCGGACGGCACGGACGCGTCATCGTCGAGGAAGAACACGTAGTCCCCGTCGACCACCTCGGCGCCGGCGTTGCGGCCCGCCGGGATCCCGACGTTCTCCGGCAGCGCAAGCGCACGGACGCCCTCCGGCAGGCCGGACGGTTCCCAGCCGTTCCCCACGCAGACGACGTCCAGGTCGACGCCCTGCTGGGCGAGGACGCTCTCGAGCCCGTGCCGCAGCGCCTCGGGACGCGTGCCCTGGGTCAGGCTCACGACGGCGATCCGTGGCCGGGACCGCCGTGGGACGCCGTGCCGGCGGGAGGTACCCGGGGTCACGCGCGCACCCGCTTCGACGAGATGATGGCGACGAAGTGGCCGAAGGTGGCGACGACCGCGAGCGGGAGCAGGGCGCCGACGAGGATCCGGTCGGCGAGCGGGTGTCCGATGACCAGACCGATCAGCGCGAAGACGAATGCGAGCATCGACAGTTCGACCGAGTGGTACAGGCGGTGGAACGGCAGGAACCGCGCGACCCTGCGCAGCGACGCCAGCCGACGACCGGACGGAGCGGTGGACGCGTCGCGACGGTCGACGAGCTTCTCCAGGCCGGAGTTCGCACGGGCAACGTGCACCATGTCGTTGAGCGCCTTGTTGAGCACGATGACCAGACCGAGCGCGCAGCCGATCGTCGTCCACATCCAGTCCGCCCCGTGGATCGGCCACGTGGCCGCACGGACGCCGAGCGCGATCGGGATGAACCCCTCGGTCGTGTAGTGGCCGACCTTGTCGAGGAAGACCCCGGCCGGCGAGCGCGTCCCCCGCCAGCGTGCGACCTCGCCGTCGCAGCAGTCGACGAGCATCTGGAGCTGGCCGAGCACGAGGGCGAGCGCCGCGCCCCAGATCCCCGGGATGAGCAGCGCGGCCGCGACCGACCAACCGACGAGGATCATCAGACCGGTCACCTGGTTGGCGCTGATCCGGGTCTTCAGCAGGACCCAGGTCAGGTACGGCGACACGTCGCGGAGGTACAGCGACGCGGTCCAGTGCTCGGCGTTCGCGCGCGAGCGGACCTCGTCGGGCTGGGCGACGGCGCGGAGCTCGGCGATCGACGTCGGGTGCTCGTAGCCGCGCTCGGCGGGCTGGTGGTCGGTCATGCGGTCACCGTCCGGTGTGGGTGGTCAGCTCGGAGGTCCGAGTCAGGAACCCGACGATGAACCCGACCCCCCAGCCGATGTGGATGCACGGCAGCACGACGAGCAGCCACGCCCGGGTCGCCGTGTCGGATCGTCGTGACACCGCGAGGGCACCGACGACGACGAAGAGCAGGTAGACGGCGGGGACGACGAACCCGAGCAGGGCCCATGCCGCGCCGCTGTGCAGGGCGGCTCCGACGATGCCGACGATCCCCGCGACGATGCCGAGGCCGAGGCCGGCGACCATGGCGGGTGGGACGAAGTAGCGGATGCCGTTGCCCGAGGGGAAGCGCCGTGCGAGCTCACCGCGCCACAGTCCGGTGGCGACGAACTGCCGGACGAGGCGCTTCAAGCTCGGCCGCGGTCGGTATGTCACGACGAGTTCCGGCGTGAACCAGACCGTCCCGCCCGTGGTGCGCAGTCGCCGGTTCAGCTCCCAGTCCTGGCCGCGCTTGATGCCCTCGTCGAAGAGCCCGACCGCGAACAACCGGTCGCGCCGGAACACACCGAGGTACGCCGTCTCCGCCGGTCCGGCCTGTCCACCCACGTGGTGCGGGGTCCCGCCGAGGCCGACACGGCTGCCGTAGGCGAGGGCGACCGCCTTCTCGAACGGGGTGCGACCCTCGGCGCGCATGATGCCACCGACGTTGTCGGCCCCGGACTCCTGCAGCGTGCGGACCGCGATCCTCGTGTAGTCGCGTGGGAGCACCGAGTGCGCGTCGACGCGGACGACGATCGGGTGCTCGGAGGCCCGGATGGCGACGTTCAGTCCCGCTGGCGTCGAACCGACCGCGTTCTCGACGGCGCGGATCCGTGGATCAGCCGCACTCATCTCCGCGACGAGCTCGTTCGTGCCGTCGATCGACGGGCCGAGCGCGAGGACGACCTCGAACGGCCCCTCGTAGTCCTGGTCGAGGAGACTCGCGACCGCCGCGCGGACCTCGGTCACCTCGTTGAGGACGGGCATCACGTACGAGACGCCCGGCAGGGGCTGTCCGTCTGTCTGCATGCGTTCCTCGGGGTCCTGGCGGTGAGCGACCTGCAGCCTATCAAGGCCCCGAGCCCCGCACCTGCGCCAGCGCCCGCGCCCCGCAACCGCCCGCGCTCTCGCCGAGCGGGCGGTATGCCACGGTCCCCCGGACCCCCGACCCCGGCATTTCGCCCGCTCGACCCCGGCGCGCGACCGGTGGACCCCGCGTCGCTGCGCGAGCGGGCACATCCGCCGGGTCGGGACCGGGAACGACCCCGGCATCCCGCCCGCTCGACCATCGCGGCGCCGCAACACCCGAGGCCACCCGCTCGCGTCGCTCCACGAGCGGGCACATCCGCCGAGTCGGTACCGGGCACGACCCCGGCATTCCGCCTGCTCGACCGCGGCGCCGCAGCCGAGGCCACCCGCCCGCGTCGCTCCACGAGCGGGCACATCCGCCGAGTCGGTACCGGGCACGACCCCGGCATTCCGCCC
>NZ_VEAF01000005.1:330973-427051 GCF_007673775.1 Curtobacterium sp. 9128
GCCCGCTCAGCCGGAGTGGCGGCGCAGCCGAGACCGGCAGCCGTCCGGGCGGCCCGCTCGACCGGCGCGCCACCCGCCGAGCGGACGCGCGAACGACAGGAGGCGCGGTGCCAGCTGGCACCGCGCCTCCCGTCGTCCTGCTGGGCGTCAGCCCTTGCTGTTGTACGTCCCGAGCGTCACGTCCGCCGTGCGGGTCTCACCGTTGCGGAGGTAGACGATCGTCGTCTTGGCGCCCCCGGCGAAGTACCGGACCTGCGCGGTGAGGTCGGTCGCGTCCGAGATGGTCGCGTTGCCGAGCTTGGTGACGACGTCGCCCTTCTGGAGGCCGGCGGCGGCAGCAGCGCCACCGGACGAGACGGACTTGATGAGCGCGCCCATCTGCGTGGCGTTGGCGTCCTCGTTGGCGTCGCCGACGGTCGCGCCGAGCAGACCGTGGGTGGCCGAGCCGTTGTCGATGATCTCGTTCGCGACCCGCTTCACCAGGTTCGACGGGATCGAGAAGCCGACGCCGATGCTGCCCGACTGCGAGCTCGACGAGTCGGAGCTCCCCGCGCTGGCGATCGCGACGTTGATGCCGATCAGCTTGGCCTTCGAGTCGAGCAGGGCACCACCGGAGTTGCCGGGGTTGATCGACGCGTCGGTCTGGATGACCGGGAGCGACACGGTCGCGCTCGCGCCGGAGCTCGAGCCGTTGTCACCGTTGCCCCAGAAGTCGAACGGGCCGCTGCCGTTGTTGCCCTGACCCTGGTTGGAGTCGCCGCCGGCGTTCGGGTCGCTCGACGTGACCTGGATGCTGCGGTTCAGGGTCGAGACGATACCGTCGGTGACCGTGTTCGACAGGCCGAGGGGCGCACCGATCGCAACGGCGGTGTCCCCGACGTTGAGCTTCGACGAGTCGGCGAACGCCATCGGCTTGAGGCCGTTCGCGTCGATCTTGATCACCGCGAGGTCGACGGTCGGATCGGTCCCGACGAGCTTGCCCGGGTAGATCTTGCCGTCGGAGGTCGTGACCTGGATGGTGCCCTTCGAGCTGTCGCCGTCGAGGGTCACCACGTGGGTGTTCGTCACGATGTAGCCGTCGTCGGTCAGCACGACGCCGGAACCGGTGCCGGCCTCGTTCGAGGCGGACACGTTGATCGTGACGACCGACTGGGTCGCCTGCGCGGCCACGGCCGTGACGACGGTGGCGGAGTTGTAGTCGTTGACGGTCAGGTTGCCGCCGCCCTGCGACGTCGACGTCCCGGTCGTGGCGGAGCCGCCGTTCGAGGTCGCGGCCACCCAGCCACCACCGGCGGCGCCGCCGATCAGCGCGCCGACGACGAGGCCGCCGACGATCGGGAGGACGAGCCTCGATCGGCCGGAGCGCGACCGGGACTCGGTCGTGCTCGTCGCACCGGCTGCTGCGCTGCCCGCGGCGGCACCGCTCGCCGCGCCACCGCCGAAGTAGTAGCCGTTGGAGCGCTGGTCGGTGCCCTCGCCGTCGGCGTAGGCACTCGAGGTCGGAGCAGGCGCGGACGCGCCGTAGGCCGACTGCCCGTGGGCCGACGTCGGCTGCGCGTACTCGCCGTACCGGGGCGACTGACCCTGCTGGGAGTCCTGGCCGTACTGCGACGTCTGGCCGTACTGGGAGCTCTGCCCGTACTGCGAGTCCTGGCCGTACTGCGACGTCTGGCCGTACTGCGACTCCTGCCCGTACTGCGACGTCTGACCGTACTGGGAGGTGGGCTGCTGCCCCTGCTGGTCGTACTGCCCCTGCTGCCCGTACTGGGACGTGGGCTGCTGGTCGTACTGGGACGTGGGCTGCTGCCCGTACTGGTCGTACTGCCCCTGCTGCCCGTACTGCTGCGAGGAGGCCGACCCGTAGGCGGTGTGGTCCTGGCCGTACCCGCCCTGGCCGTACCCGCTCTGGCCGTACCCGCCCTGCGACGACGTGTCCTGCGACGACGCGTCCTGCGCGGTCGGGTAGGGCGCCGTGTACTGGTCCGTCTCGTTCGCCGCCGACGCCGGTTCGATCACGTCGGTGTGGTCGGCATCGTGCTGCGCGGTGGTGTCGTGTCCGTTCGGCGTCGACGCTCCAGCGTCGCCCGCCTGCTGTGCGACGTCGTCGGCACCGACCTCGGGGGTCGTGTCCTCGTGACGGTCGTCGTCGGCGTGCCCGTGGGGCGTGGTGTCGGTCATGCTGGACGTGCTCCTTTCAAGCTCGTGCAGTCTGTCGCACCCACCTGGGCGGTCATCCTGACTGGGCTGCGAGTGCCCTATGGCGATCTTATGCGCGACCTGTGGACGGTTCCCGGGCACACGATCTCGACGCACGGTGCACGTGATCCTGAACCCACCGGGCACGAGCCCCGGACGCGCCAGGGACTCGATCCGGACGCACTAGGTTGGGCTCCGTTCACCGTCACGCCGTCGGAGGGAATCCCATGCGACAGTCCGGACCCTGGTTGCGCGCGGCGGAGGGGGCCATGCTCCTCGGCCCCGACGGGACGCCGGCGCCGACCGTCTTCGCGGAGATGAGCGCCCTCGCGGCGAGCACCGGGGCGATCAACCTCGGTCAGGGGTTCCCGGATGAGGACGGCCCCGCCGAGGTGCTCGAGGCCGCAGCCCGCGCGATCCGGGACGGGTTCAACCAGTACCCGCCGGGCCGCGGCACTCCGGACCTCCGGCTGGCCGTCGCCGAGCACCAGCAGCGCTGGTACGGGCTCGACGTCGACCCCGACCGCGAGGTGCTGGTGACGGCGGGCGCGACCGAGGCGCTCGCGGCGACGCTCCTCGCGCTCGTGGAGCCGGGCGACGAGGTGATCACCTTCGAGCCCTTCTACGACGCCTACGGTGCGCTCATCGGGCTCGCCGGCGGCACCCACGTCACCGTGCCGCTCACCGCGCCGGACTTCCTCCCCGACGAGGCCACCCTCCGCGCCGCGTTCTCCGACCGCACGCGCGCCGTCCTCGTGAACACCCCGCACAACCCGACCGGTCGGGTGCTGCCGACCGAGGTCCTCCGGGTCGTGGTGGAGCTCGCCACCCGGCACGATGCGGTGATCATCACCGACGAGGTGTACGAGCACCTCACGTTCGACGTCCCACACGTGCCGATCGCCACGCTCCCGGGAGCCGCCGAACGGACCGTGACGATCTCGAGTGCTGGGAAGACCTTCAGCACCACCGGGTGGAAGATCGGGTGGCTCACGGCTCCCCCGGCCCTCGTCGACGCCGTCACCTCGGTGAAGCAGTTCCTCACGTTCACGGGCGGTGCCCCGTTCCAGCCGGCCGTCGCCGTGGGACTCCGCCTCCCCGACGCGGTGTTCACCGGGATCGCCGCCGACCTCGCCGCGAAGCACGCCGTCCTCGCGTCGGGTCTCGCCGCAGCCGGCTTCGACGTGCTGCAACCGGACGGCGGCTACTTCGTGATCGCGGACGCCGCACCGCTCGGCCACGACGACGCCCGGGCGTTCTGCCTCGAGCTCCCCGCCCTGGCCGGCGTCGTCGGGGTCCCGGTCTCGGCGTTCGTCCGCCCCGACCACGCCCACGGCTACCGCTCGCTGGTCCGCTTCGCGTTCTGCAAGCGCCGGTCGGTGCTCGACGACGCGGCGGCCCGACTCGCGCGACTCGACCGGTCCGTCACCGCACGCTGACCCGCGGCCGTCCAGGAGGCTGCGCCCGCGTCCCGCGGGCCCGGTCCCGTCGCCCGGTGGTGGCGTCCACCGCCCCGGTCACCGCTCCGGTCACCGCTCCGTGACGTCGTACCGACGGAGGGCCAGGGACGGGTTGACCCGCCGGACCTCGTCTGTCACCGCGGTGTCGACCGTCGCGACGAGCAGGCCGGGCGACGCACCGAGCGCGGCCGTCGCGACCCCGGCGGGATCGAGCACCACGGAACCGCCGATCCCCACGGGCGGCGCCTGGCCGACGCCGACCACCCAGATCGTGTTCTCGATCGCCCGCGCCGTGAGCAGCGTGCGCCAGTGGTGTTCCTTGCCAGGCCCCCTGACCCACTCGGCCGGCAGCACGACGACGTCCGCGGACGCCGCGGCGAGCCGTCGGGTGACCTCGGGGAACCGGAGGTCGTAGCAGGTCTCGAGGCCGATGCGCACGCCGCCGAGCTCGAACACCGGCAGCTGCGACGGGGCGCCCGGTTCGATGCGGTCGGACTCGCGCGAGCCGAAGGCGTCGTAGAGGTGCACCTTCCGGTAGACGTGCAGGACCGCGCCGTCCGGTCCGATCGCGACGAGCGCGTTCCGGAAGCGCTCCGGCTGCTCCGACGCCTCGGCGACACCGACGACGAGCGCCACGTGCGTGTCCCGGGCGACCTGCTGCAGGCCGCGGACGAACGGCCCGTCGAGTGCCTGCGCCGCCGCGACGAACCGGTCGTCGATGTCCGCCGTGAAGTACGACGTGTACTCCGGCGTCACGAGCAGGTCGGCACCGCGGGCGGCGGCGTCCTCCGCGGCGGACCGGACGGTCTCCAGGTTCGTCGCCGGGTCGTCGACGGGGGCGAACTGCGCGGCGGCGATCGTCAGACTGGTCACGGGACGAGGCTAACCGCACGGCCCCGGTGCCGGCAGTGCGGAGCGGACCGCAGGGCCCTCAGCGGACGTCGAGCACGTCGAAGGACCGTCGCAGGATCCCGGCGAGGTCCTCGTCCTGCCCTTGCGCCCACGTGGTGACCGCGACGTCGAAGCACGCCAGCGCCGCCTGCACCACGGTGTGCACGCGGAGTTCCGCGTCCCCGTCGGGCGAGCCCGTCGTCCGGTCGACGACGAGCGGCGTCAGCGCCTCGGCCCACGCCTGGTGCTTCTCGAGGTTCCGGGCACGTAGCGACGGCGTGCTCGTCATCACGCGGACGGACCGGCGGCCGGTCTCGGTGTCCTCGCCGGCGTGCTCGACCATCGCCACGAACGTCTCCCGCAGGGACCGCCACACCGGTTCTCCCGGCGGACGCGCCGCGAACGCCGCGACCAGAGCAGCCCGGTGTCGCGTCGGGTCGCCGATGACCGCGTCCTCCTTCGCCGGGAAGTACCGGTGGAAGCTCCGCGGGGAGATCCCGGCCTCGGCTGCGACCTGCTCCACGGTGACCCGGTCGAACCCGTCCGCGTCGAAGCGGGCGATGGCCACTGCCGCGACCCGCGCCCGGACCGCATCCCGGGCGACGTCCCGCAGTCCGGACCGGGTGCCGGTGCTCGTCTCGCTCACCCGGCGATCGTACCGTGCTGGCAGACGCAGCCGAGCGTGACAGATGCCGTCGCATATGGCAGGCTCTGCCAGGTACGGCAGTCACTGCCAGTACGACAACGGAAGGAACCAGCATGCAGCTCCGCACTCTCGGCACGCAGGGACTCGTCGTCGGCGCCGTCGGCTACGGCGCGATGGGCACGACGTTCGCCTACGGCCCCGGTGACGACACCGAGTCGATCGCCGCCATCCGCCAGGCCCACGAGCTCGGCGTCACCCACTTCGACACGGCCGAGCTCTACGGCTGGGGAACGGGCGAACAGCTCCTCGGCGCCGCACTCGCCCCCGTCCGGGACGAGGTCACCATCGCGACGAAGTTCGGCTTCACGCCCGATGCCTACCGGCCGAACTCCCACCCCGACCACATCCGGGAGGTCGTCGACGCCAGTCTCCGGAACCTCGGCACCGACTCGATCGACCTGCTCTACCAGCACGTCCACGACCCGGCGGTCCCCATCGAGGACGTCGTCGGCGTCATGCAGGAGTACGTCCAGGCAGGGAAGGTCCGGTACCTCGGCCTGTCGAACACCGATGCGGCGAACATCCGCCGCGCGCATGCCGTGCACCCGATCTCGGTGCTCCAGACCGAGTACTCGATCTTCTCCCGCGAGTCGGAGGAGCTCTTCGGCACCGTCGACGAGCTCGGCATCGGCCTCGTCGCCTACTCACCGCTCGCCCGCGGCTTCCTCAGCGGCGCCGTCGCACCACGGCAGGAGTACGCCGCCGACGACATCCGGCAGTGGCTCGAGTGGTGGGCGCCGGAACACTGGGACGCCAACACCGCCGTCGTCGCGGGCCTCACCGAGCTGGCCACGGCGAAGGGAATCTCGCTCTCCCAGCTCGCCCTCGCGTGGATCCTCGCGCAGCGGGACGACATCGTGCCGATCCCGGGATCGCGGAACCCGGGACGGGTCGCGGAGAACGTCGCCGCCGCGGACGTGGTCCTGACCGTCGACGACCTCGCCAGGATCGACGCACTCGGGCAGGGGGTGCGCGGCCGGCGCGCCGGCTGATCGGTGACCGAGTGCCGGACGGGAGGCACGGTGCGGGCCCGCACCGAGCCTCCCGTCCGGCGGACGGCCCGACACATGCAAGAAGCCCCGGTCCTGACGGACCGGGGCTTCTTCGTGACGCTTGGTTGCGGGGGCAGGATTTGAACCTACGACCTCTGGGTTATGAGCCCAGCGAGCTACCGAACTGCTCCACCCCGCGGCACGTAGAACAGCCTACACGGCAACGGGCGGGGCGCCAAATCGAGCGCCCCGCCCGTGTCGTCAGCCGTTCGACTCGGCTTCGATGGCGGCCTGGATGGCCTCCTGCAGGCGCTTGTCCGCCTCGGCCGCGGCGACCAGGTCGTTGTCCGCGTAGGCCTGCTGGCGGTCCTGGAGTGCCGCGTTCGCGTCGTCCAGGGCCTGCTGCACCGCCGGGTTCGTCGAAGTCGATCCGCTGCCGCCGGTCGCACCGGTGCCGGTGTCGGACCCGGAGCCGGAGGACCCGCTGTCGGACGAACCGGCGTCCGAGGAACCGGAACCGCCCGTGGCACCCTGGTCGCCGGCCGGCGCGCCGGAGTCACCGCCGAAGAGCTGGTTCAGCGCCTCGTCGAGGGTGTCCTCGAACGCGATCTTGTCGCCGAAGGCCACGAGGACCTTCTGCAGCAGCGGGTAGGAACCGCTCGACGTCGACTGGACGTAGACCGGTTGGACGTAGAGGAACCCACCACCGACCGGGAGCGTCAGCAGGTTGCCCTGCTTGACGGTGCTGTTCCCGCGCTTCAGGATGTTCAGCTCCTGCGACACCGTGGTGTCCGAGTTGAACAGGTTCTGCACCTGGAGCGGACCGGGGATGTTGTCGGTCTTCGGGATCGTCAGCAGGGTGAGCTTGCCGTACCCGGACGCCCGCTTGCCCTTGCCGGCACCGCCCGCGTCGGAGTCCACGGCGAGGTACCCGGTGAGCACGTTCCGGGCGTTCGACCCGGTCTGCTGCGGGATGTACGTCGTGTACAGCGAGTAGGCCGTCCCCTGCCCCGGCACCTTCATCGTCAGGTAGTACGGGTCCTGCAGGTCGTCCCGCGTCGCCGTCGTCTGGGTGCCCAGCGCGTTCGTCGTCGTGGTGGTGCTCGTGTCGCTGTTGGCGTCGCTGTTGTTCGACCCCGTCGTGGGGTCGGACGGCGTCGTCCAGGCGTCGTCACCCGAGTAGAACGAGTTGGCGTTCGTGACGTGGTACGTGCCGAGGATCGACCGCTGCACCTTGAAGAGGTCGGTCGGGTACCGGACGTGGTCGAGGAGCTCGGCGCTCATGCTCGACATCGGCTGCATCGACGTGGGGAAGATCTTCTGCCACGTCTGCAGCATCGGGTCCTTCGTGTCCCAGGCGTACAGCGTGACCTTGCCCGTGTAGGCGTCGACCGTGGCCTTCACCGAGTTGCGGATGTAGTTCACCTGGTCGGTCCGGTACGTCGACGACTCGGTGCCGTTGATGCTGTCGGACAGGCTCTGGCTCTGCGAGTACGGGTACGCGTTCGAGGTCGTGTAGCCGTCCACGATCCACTGCAGGCGGTGGTCGACGATCGCCGGGTAGGCGTCCTTGTCGAGGGTCAGGTACGGCGCGACCTTCTGGACGCGGACGAGCGGGCTCCGGTCGTAGAGGATCTGCGAGTCCTTGTTCACCGCGTTCGACAGCAGGATCTGCTCGGACTGGAACTTCGCCGCGTAGACGAGCCGGTTGAAGAAGTTGCCGATGCTCGGGCCGCCGTTGCCCTGGTACGTGGTGGTCGCGTTGCCGCCGTTGGCGTCGTCGGAGCCGGACGGGTAGTCGAGCTCGACGTTCTTCGACCCCTTCGGGGCACCGACGATCGAGTACGGCGGCGAGGTCTCGCCGAAGTAGACGCGCTGCTGGTAGTCGCCGAGCGCACCCGTGGACGGGATCCCGGACTCGAGGAACACCGGCTTGCCGTCGCTGGCGCGCTGGTTGCCGTACGCCGCGGCGACACCGAACCCGTGCGTGTAGACGAACGTGCGGTTGTACTGCGTGTTCGCGGCGCTGCTGAGACCGTCGAGGTCGATGTCACGGACCGCGATGACGGTGTCCTCGGTCTGGCCCTTGATGTCGTAGCGGTCGACGTCGAGCTCGTTCGGGAACTGGTAGTACTGCCGCGACTGCTGGAGCTGGCTGAACGTGTCGGAGACGATCTTGGGGTCGATCAGGCGGATGTTCGTCGTCGTCTGGGCGTCCTCGGCCAGGGCGCCCGATGCCGTCTCGGTCGTGGCGTCGTAGTTCGACTCCTTGACGCCGGACACGTCGTACGCGTCGCGGGTGGCGTCGATGTTGCGCTGGATGTACGCGGACTCGTACGACCGCTCACTCGGGGCGACCTGGAGCCGCTGCACGATCCACGGGTAGATCCCGCCGACGACGATCGCGGACACGAGCAGCAGCCCGGTGCCCACGACCGAGACCCGCCAGCGGCCGATGACCGCGGTCACGATGAACAGCAGGGCGACGATCCCGGCGATGCCCGCCATGATCTCGCGCCCGGGGATCGTGGCGTTCACCTCGGTGTACTGGGCACCGGTGATGAGCGAGTTGTCCTTGAGGAGCGCCGCGTACTGGTCGAGCCAGAGGCTGACGGCCTGCAGCGCGATGTACACGGCTGCCGTGATCGCGAGCTGCACGCGGGCGGCCCGCGAGATGCGGACCTCGCGCGCACCGAACCGCATGGCGCCGTAGAGGTAGCAGGCGGCGAGCGCGGCGAGGCCGGCGATGAGGACGACCGCGGACGAGTACGCCACCACCGAGCGCCAGAACGGCAGCTCGAAGACGTAGAAGCCGATGTCGAGACCGAACTGCGGGTCCTTCTTGCCGAAGGGCGTGCGGTTGAAGTACTCGAGCACCATGCTCCAGCGCGGTGCGGTCGCGAGTCCGGCGAAGACGCCGAGGACGACCGGGATGCCGATCATCACGACGCGGCGGAGCGGCTCGATGACCTGCTGGTAGCGGTCCAGCTGCGACCCGAGCTTGGCGTACACCGGTCGGAACCGGAACGCGAACAGGATGCTGAGCCAGACCGGCACCGCCATCCCGAGGAACCCGGCGAGGAACATGAGTCCGCCGGCGATCCACCTGGTGGTCAGGACGTTCTGGAAGCCCAACTGGGCGAACCATGCGTAGTCCGTGTACAGGCTCGCGAAGATGAAGAAGGCGATCACCAGTGCGGCCAGCACGATGATCGTGACCACGATGGGGACACGCGGCGAACGCCGTCCCGCGGTGGACGAGTTGGACGAGGTTGTCGTCACGTGATGTGCTCCAGACGTGTCGGACCGGCGGGCCCGGCGCACCGGGCCGTCAGTGCATCGATCCTATGGGACGCGACCGACAGCGAACCTGTACCCGATCTCAGCAACGCGAGCCGGGCCTCCAGTCCGACGCCGCCCGCCGGTGTGTCAGGAACCGCAGGTGGCGAGACGGGCGGTGCTGCGTCCCGCCGCGATCGTGTCCAGGTCGGTGACCGCCTGGTCGAGCGTCTTCACGGCGTAGACGTGGAGCCCGTCCGGGACGTGGCCGACGACCTCGTCGCAGTTGTCCGCCGGGGCGAGGAAGACCGTCGCCCCGGCAGCCTCCGCGCCGTACAGCTTCTGGCGGATGCCGCCGATCGGGCCGACCTGGCCGTCCGCGGTGATGGTGCCCGTCCCGGCGACGTGCTTGCCCCCGTTGAGCTCGCCCGGCGTGATCTCGTCGATGATCCCGAGCGCGAACATCATGCCGGCCGACGGACCGCCGACGTCCTGCAGGGTGATGTCGACGCGGAAGGGGAAGTCGTACCGCTCCACGACGCCGACCCCGAGCAGGGCCGTGCCGCTCTCGTCGCGCGGGGTGACCGACACCTGCTGGGTCGCACCGTCCCGGGTGATCGTCACCGTGGCCGGGGACGACGTCCCGTGCTTCGCGACGAGGTCGCGGAGCGTCGTGGCGTCCGCGTTCGTCGTGAGCGCGGTGCCGTCGAATGCCGTGATCACGTCGCCCTTCCGGATCGTGCCGTCCGCGGCGGAACCCGGCTGTACGGTGCCCACCCGCAGGGTCGTCGGGATCTGGTAGCCCTGGTGGATCAGGGCGGCGGCGACCGCGGACTGCTGCGAGTTCGTCATGTCGGCGGCGTCCTGCTCGTTCACCTGCTTCGTCGTGGTCCCCGGCGGGTAGATCGCCGACGCCGGGACGACCGCCTCGGACTTCGTGAAGAGCGCCCGGATCACGCTGGTCCACGGCGGACGCTGCGTCGCCGTGCCCTGGACGCTGACGGTGAGCATGTCGAGCGCTCCCGAGGTCGGGTACGTCTCGTGCCCGTCGACCTGGATGAGCTCGACGTCCTTCGCGTCCTTGCCGGTGCCCTGCTGCTGCGTGCCGATCGTGTTGAACACCGGACCGGGGAGCTCGATGACGTAGGGGCTCGGCAGCGCGGTCGCGACGATCGCGAGCACCACTGCCCCGATGACGAAGGCCCACCCGACCCTCCGGGAGCGGGAGCGGCGACGACGGGGCGCGGGCGCGAAGAGGGTCAACGGGGTCCTTCCGAGGTGGGTTCGCCGAGCTGTTCCGAGGTGGGTTCGCCGAGCTGTTCCGAGGCGGGTTGGCCGAGCTGTTCGCCCTGGGCGCAGCCCGGAGCTCGATCCCACGGGTCCGTCCCAGGTCCGGCCCCACGAGCAGCGATTAGCGTAGTCGGCATGCCTGATGAACCGCAGCCGGGGCCGGACGACGACTTCCAGGAGATGCTCCGCAAGCTCCTCGCGGGCGAGGGGCAGATCGACCCGTCGCAGCTGGCCGGTGCTGCCGGGCTGCCGAACGACCCCGCCTTCGTCGCGAACCTGATGAGCCAGCTGCAGCGTGCAGCCCAGTCCGGCGGCGAGGGCATCGACTTCTCGGTCACCGCCGAGCGCGCCACCGCCATCGCCGCCGACGGCCAGCACCCCGTCGACCCCGCCACCGCGCAGGCGAGCGACCAGGCGTTCCAGGTCGCCGCACTCTGGCTCGACGAGGTGACGAACGTCGCTGAACTCACCGCGACGCCGAGCCTGTACACGCGGCAGCAGTGGGCGACGGCGACGGCGCCGGTGTGGACGCAGATCGCGGAGCCGGTGGCGGACAGCATCGCGACCGCGCTGACCGAAGCGATCGACCAGCGCGCGCCGGAGGAGCTCAAGGCCATGCTCGGCGACGTCTCCAAGGCGATGCGTGGCGTCGGTGGCGCGCTGTTCGCGATCCAGCTCGGCCAGGTCGTCGGCCAGCTGTCGAAGGAGGTGGTGTCCGGCGGCGACGTCGGCGTGCCGCTGCTCGACGAGCAGGTCGCAGCGCTCCTCCCCCAGAACGTCGCCGAGTTCGCCGAGGGCCTCGACGTCCCCGAGGACGAGGTCCGCATCTACCTGGCGGTCCGGGAGCTCGCGCACGCCCGGCTCTTCCGTTCCGCACGGTGGCTCCGGCTGCACATCATCTCGTCGATCACCGAGTACGCCCGCGGGATCCACATCCCCTTCGACCGCGTCGAGGAACTGGCCGCGGACATCGACCCGACCGACCAGGAGCAGCTGCGGAACGCCCTGGCCTCCGGTGCGCTGATCCCGCCCCGTACGCCCGAGCAGGACGCGGCGCTCGGGCGGCTCGAGACGATGCTCGCACTCGTCGAGGGCTGGGTCGACACCGTCACGGCCGCCGCCACCGCCCGGCTCCCCCGGTCCGGGGCGATCGCCGAGACCGTTCGCCGTCGTCGCGCAGCCGGTGGCCCGGCCGAGTCGGCGTTCGCGACGCTCGTCGGCCTCGAACTCCGCCCCCGCCGGCTCCGCGAGGCCGCTGCGATGTGGCAGCGGGTCACCGACGAGCTCGGTGCCGAGCGGCGCGACGCACTGTGGGAGGCGTTCGACCTGGTCCCCGGGTCGGACGACATCGACTTCCCGGACGCGCTCGTGGCCCGGCTCCGCGACCCAGGGCAGAGCGCCGAGGACGACGAGTTCGACCGCGCGCTCGAGGACCTGCTGAACGACGCCACGGGCGAGCGTCCGCGTGAGGACGAGTCCGGCGGGGTCGAGGACCCTGAGGGGGACGGCCCGTCGGGTTCTCCACAGATCTGACCGGCGCTCCCACCGGCCGGTCGTGCTCCGGCACGGTGGGGCGATGGGCATCCGCATCGATCCGACCATCGAGTTCGTCTGGCGTGACCCGACGACCGTGCAGCTCGGCGTCGACCCACCGCGTGCCGTGGTCGGCGTCCCCACCACCGCCGAGGAGCGCTTCCTCTGCGCGCTCCGTCGTGAGACCGGCCGAGACGCCCTGGCCGGTCTCGCGACGAGTGTCGGCTGCCGTCCGGAGGTCGCCGCGCGGGTGCTCGGCGCGGCGTCGCCGGCGGTGCTCGACATGCTCCCCGAGCCGCTCGCCCGGGTGGAGGTGCACGGCACCGCCGGACTCGCCGCGACCCTCGACGACTACCTCACCGGCGAGGGCGTGACGGTCGTCAGGACGGCGTCACCGCGCGGCGGCCCCGTGACCGTGCCCGATCCGGAGCCGGCCCTGGCCGTGGTCGTCGCCGAGCACGTGGTCGACCCGGCGGTCCGGGCGGCCTGGACCCGGCGCGGCACGCCACACCTGCCCGTCGTCGTCGGTGACGGTCGGGTCCGTGTCGGCCCCATGCTCGTCCCCGGGTCCGGCCCCTGCCTGCAGTGCATCGAGTACGCCCACGTCGACGAGGACCCCGCGTGGCCGGCGATCGCGGCGCAGGTCTGGGGTCGACCGGCAGCGCCGCTCTCGCCGTACCGGTCAGGTGCGGTGGCCGCGGCCGTCGCCCGCCGCGTGCTCGAGTGGCTCCCGGGCACCTCGGTGCAGCCCGACGACGAACAGCTGGTGTTCGACCGCGACGACCTCGCGGTCAGCCGGCGTCCGGTCCGGGCACACCGCCGGTGTGCGTGTCGAGCGCTGCCAGGAACCGGCTGGGTGTCCGCACCCCGCCGCGGCTGGACCCCTGCCGTGACCACGTGACGGTCACGCTGCGGCGTGCGCGGGTCAGACCGACGTAGAACAGGCGCCGTTCCTCGTCCACCTCGTCGTCGGTCGTGGCGTGCGAGATCGGCAGCAGACCCTCGGCAGCACCCGCGATGACGACGTGCGGCCACTCCAGGCCCTTCGACGAGTGCAGCGTGGCCAGGGTCACGGCGTCGAGCTCCGGCTCGTGGTGCGTCGCAGCGCGGTCGACCAGGTCCTGCGTGAACTGCTGCATCGTCGTACCGGCGGGGGCGTCCTCGGCGAGGCCCATGATCGCCTGGAGCGCTTCCCACTGCTCGCGGACGGCACCGGTGCCCTCGGGCGCGGTCGGGGTCCAGCCGCTCACCTGGAGCACGAGTCCGACCCGGCGGGTGAGCTCGTCGTCGGTCTGCCGGATCGCCTCACCGCGCATGTGGTGCACCGCGAGCTTGACCTCCGGCCGGTCGAAGAAGCGCGTGCCGCCCTGCACCCGGTACGGGATCCCGGCGCGGCCGAGCGCGGCCTCGAGCGCGGCGGACTGGGCGCCGACGCGGAACAGCACCGCGCAGTCGCCGTACGCCGCCCCGTCGGTGGCCAGGTCGGCGATCCGCCTGGCGATGGTCTGCGCCTCGTCGCCGTCGTGCACGCACGGCACGACGACCGGTTCCGGACCCGGGTCGGTCGTCTGGGCGACGAGGTCGAGCGCACCGGGTTGCCCGCGCATGAGCGTGTTCGCCGCGTGCACGACCTGGCGCGTCGACCGGTAGTTGCGCTCCAGTCGCAGCACCGAGCCGCGCGGGAACTCCGAGCCGAAACCGAGCAGGTACCGGCTCGACGCCCCGGCGAACGAGTAGATCGTCTGGCTGGCGTCACCGACGACGCAGAGGTCCTGCCGGTCGCCGAGCCAGGCGGCGAGCAGGTCGTGCTGCACCGGCGAGACGTCCTGGTACTCGTCGACGACGAAGAACCGGTACTGCTGGCGGACGTGGCTGGCCACCCGTGGTTCGCTCTCGACCATCCCGAGGGTGGCGAGCAGGACGTCCTCGAAGTCCATCTGCCGTCGGTCGTCCTTCAACCGCTCGTAGGCGCGCATGAGGTCGATCACGCGGGCCGGCGACGTCTCGCGCGGCATCACGCGGTCCGCGGCGGCTGACTCGTACTCGTCGAGGGTGAGCCGCTGCACCTTCCGCCACTCGACCTCGGCGGCGAGGTCCCGCAGGACCGGCTTGTCGACCTGCATGCCGACGGTGTCCGCGGCGTGCGCGATCATCCGCGCCTTCGACTCGACGATCCGCGGAGCGTGCCCACCGACCGTGTCGGGCCAGAAGTAGCTGAGCTGGCTCATCGCCGCGGCGTGGAACGTCCGCGCCTGCACGGTCCCGGCGCCGAGGGCCCGCAGTCGGGAGCGGAGCTCACCGGCGGCCCGCGTCGTGAAGGTCAGGGCGAGGACGTGGTTCGGCGAGTAGGTGCCGGTCGCCACGCCGTACGCGATGCGGTGCGTGATCGCCCGCGTCTTGCCCGTCCCGGCGCCGGCGAGCACCGCGACCGGTCCGAGCAGAGTCGTCGCGACGGTGCGCTGTTCGGCGTCGAGTCCGGCGAGGAGCGCCTCGGGTGCGGACGGCGTGGCCGACACGGGCACCGTGCTCACGGCAGGTCCAGCGGGCCGCCGTACCACTCCTCGATGATGGCGCGCGCGATCGACGTCCGGCCGGGCAGCAGCAGGGTGTCGCCGGCGCGCTCGCGGATCTCCTCGCGGGAGAACCACCGGACGTCGAGGATCTCCACGCCGTCCGGACGCGCCGTCGAGGGGTCGCCGTCGCGCGCCTTCGCCCGGAAGCCGACCATGAGCGACGCGGGGAACGGCCACGGCTGCGAACCGAGGTACTCGGGCTCCTCGACGTGCACGCCGGACTCCTCCCACACCTCGCGGCGGACGGCGTCCTCGAGCGACTCCCCCGGCTCGACGAACCCGGCGAGCAGCGAGTAGCGGTCCTGGTCCCACGCCGCGTTCGAGCCGAGGAGGATGCGGTCGTCGCCGTCCGTCACGCCGACGATGATCGCCGCGTCGGTCCGGGGGAAGTGCTCGTGGCCCTCCGGGTCGCGGCGCACCCAGCCCCCGGTGACGACGTCCGTGGCCGATCCGGTGCGCGGCGAGAAGCCGTGGACCGCGTGCCAGTTCGCCATCGCGACGGCCTCGACCGCGAGGCCCTGGTCGCGCGGGGAGAGTTCGGTGCCGAACATCCGCAGGTTCTCCCACGCGTCCGTGTCGGGTTCGATCCGGGCGGCGGTGGCGTCGTCGACGAGGGCGGCGGCGAAGCGCGTGCCGACGGGGGCGTCCTCAGCGTCACGCACCGAGCGCCCGAGGTAGACGACCGGGGCGTCCGGCGGGACGTCGGCGGCGGTGACGAAGCGCAGCGATCCGGACGGCGAGCGCAGCATCGCGGCACCGTGCACCGGCAGGAAGCGGGTCTCCACGTCGTCACGGAGCACCTGCTCCACGTCGTCGGTGGTCCGGAACTCTGCGTCGCGGTCGAGCTCGTTGCGGGAGAGCGGAAGCCGGGCGGCGAACTCCACGGTCACGTGGGACTCCTCAAGGATCGTCGGTTTCGGGGGCGCTCGCTCCGGCGGTCAGCGTGGCGCGCACCGATCGCGACGCCGGCGGACCTACCCTGAGGGGCATGGCGGGATCCCAGTTCACTCTAGCGGCGTTGGCGACGACGGCCGTGCCCGGACTCGAGGTCACGGGGACGCGCACCCTCGGCTCGGTCGCGGCCGGGGACTACGAGTCGGCCGTCCTGCGTGACGCGGACGGCGCGACCTCGGCGATCCGCCGCCCACGGAATCAGCGTGCGGAGGCGCGGCAGTCGGCCGACCTCCTCGCGATCCGGGCGCTGAGCGCCGGGATCAGGTCGCGCCTCCCGTTCGGCGTCCCCGAGTACCGGGGCCAGGCGCCGATCGGTTCCACGCGGGCCATCGTGACCAGCTACGTCCCCGGGACGCACCCCGCGCTCCGCACCCTGGCCGAGCGCCCCGCGCTCGCGACGAGCGTCGGCGGCGCCATCGCCGCGGTGCACGTGCTGCCGACCAGCTTCGTCACGGACGCGGGCCTGCCCTCGCTCACCCCGTTCGAGATCCTCCGTTCCGCGGTGTCCGTCATGGACCGCGCGGTCGCGACCAAGCTCGTCCCGGCCGCACTGCAGGAACGGTGGGAGGGCGCGGCGCGCGACCAGCAGCTCTGGCAGTTCACGCCCACCGTCGTGCACGGCAGCATGGGCGTGGACGCGATCCTCGTCGAGGGCGACGCGGTGTCGGGTGTCCTCGGGTGGGGCGAGCTGCGGCTCGGCGACCCCGCGAAGGACCTCGCGTGGGTGCTCGCCGGCCGACGTGACGCGTTCGACACCGTCCTCGCCGCGTACGAGGCGGGCGGCGGCGGCCGCGATCGCCAGCTCGCGCAGCGTGCCCGGGTCCACCACGAGCTCGAGACCGCGCAGTGGCTGCTGCACGGCGTCCAGGCGAAGAGCACCGAGGTCGTCGACGACGCGGTGGCGATGATGCACCGTCTCGTCGACGCGGTGCACGCACCGTCGGCGACCCCGCTGCAGTCCGTCTCCCCCGACACGATGGAGATCGGCGAGGTCGAGCAGCTCCTGTCGTCGACCGAGCGCCGGCACGGCTGACCCTCCGCCCGTCGGGCGGTAGGGCGGTAGGGCGGCGGGTGGCCGGCCGGCCGGTGGACTGGTCGCGTTCCGTCGGGTCCGGCTGGTCACGACACACCGCTCACGTCACACGAACGGTCACGTGCTGTCGGCTGCGGCACTCCGCGCCGACTGAACGCGACCACCCGACGAACGCGAGCGGGGATTCGTGACCGCTGGACCGGCGGCCGGCGAGGCGACGAGGCGACGGAGCGACGGACGGGAGGATCGGGGCGGGGCGGCACCGTGCCTCCCGTCCGCCTCTGGTCCGGTCTCGTCAGCCCGGCCCTCCGGCACCACCACCAGGTTCCACGACTCGCCGCTCAGGTCCGACGCGGTTCCACGACACGCGCTCGGAGCCCGTCGAGATGCCAGAATTCCGGAACCTCGACGCCGACGGGCCACCGCGCCGACGGGGCACCGCGCCGACGGGCCACCGCGCCGACGGGCCACCGCGCGAGCAGGCACCCGCGCGACGCCGGGCACCCGCGTCAGCCGACGGCGGCCGACCAGGCCCGCTCGAGCCCGGCGCGGTCGAGGAGCGCGGTCGGCCGGACCTCGAGGTCGTCGGCGACGAAGTAGAACACCGCGTCGATCTCGTCGACCGGGCGCCCGGTGAACTCCGCGTAGGCGACACGGTAGAGCGCGAGCTGCAGCTGACGTCGTTCGAGGTCGGTCTTCCCCGTCGGCGCCTTGCCGGTCTTCCAGTCGACGACCTCGATCCGGCCGTCGATCGCGTAGACGGCGTCGAGCTTGCACACGACGCTGTGGCCGAGGAACGGGATGTGGATCTCGCGCTCCACCTCGAGCGGGGTCAGGCCGGCCCACCGGGACCGTGCGAAGGTCTCCTGGAACGCCGCGAGTCGTCGGGCGTCGTCGTCGGTGACGGCGGCGTCTGGTGCGGCCGACTCGTCCGGGTCGAGGTCGAGCTCGTCGTCCCAGGCGTCGAGCGTCTCGAGGGCACCGCCCGCCCGGCCGCGCTGCTCGACCCACTGGTGGAACAGCGTGCCGAGCCGCGTCGCACGGTAGGGACGCTCCGGCATCGGACGACGCAGCCGCTCGGCGACGGCGTCGGGCTCGGTGAGGTAGTCCTTGAAGCCGGACGCCGGCACCCGGTGCGGCACGACCACGCGGTGCTTGGCGGACCGCGCGGCACGACGCTCGGCGAGGAGCAGGTCGATGTCGGCCGCGAACCGACCCGCAGCGCCGGGGTTCGCGTTCCGGACCCGCTCGGCGGCCGCCGCCACCCGGGGTGCACGGTCCCCGAACGGCACGTGCGGCCAGGTCTGCGTGGCTCCCGCGTCCCCGAGGGGGTTCTGCTCGTGCTCGGTGGTCTCCGGGATGCCCGCCCCGTCGACCACCCCGGCGGCGACGAGGTCCGCGAGGTAGCGGCTCGGCTGCATCGGCTTGACGCCACCGGCCCAGAACGACCCGCTCACGAGCAGTTCGTGCCGCGACCGGGTCAGCGCGACGTAGGTCAGCCGGCGTTCCTCGTCCTCGTTGCGGGCCTTGACCTCCTCCTTGAAGGCGTCGATCGCCACGGTGACGTCCTTCTGGGAGTCGTGCCCGCGCCAGGCGAGCGCCGGCAGCTCGTCGGCGTCGCCGCGGAACTCGTACGGCAGCCGGCCGAACCCGAGCCAGCCGGACGACCCCTCCTGCGGCCGGGCAGGCAGGGCGCCCTCGACCATGCGGGGTACGGCCACCGCGTCCCACTCGAGCCCCTTGGACCCGTGGATGGTCAGGATCTGCACGGTGCCGGCCTCGGGCTCCTCGGAGCGGGGCCCCATGTCGTCGCGCCGGGCGGCGGCGTCGATCCAGCCGAGGAACGCACCGAGGTCGGCACGGTCGTCCGTCGCGACGAAGCCGGCGAGTTCGTCGACGAAGGCGTCGAGGTACGCAGTGCTCCCCTGCTCGTGCGCGGCGACCTCGATGTCGAGGTGCATCTCCTGCACGACGAGCGTGACGAAGTCGACGAGGTCACCGCCGGCCCGGGACCGGAGCGCCGCGAGCTGCTGCCCGAGCCGACGCATCCGGGCGCGGCCGGCCTCGGTGATGCCCTCGAGTGCCCCGTGGTCGTCCGGGGCGACCGCGACGAAGTCGAGAGCGTCCACCACCGAGCCGTGCTCCCCGACCGCCACGGACGCACGGAACGCCGCCGTGACGTCGTCGTCGAGCCGGTGGTGGGTGTGGTCGCGCTGGAACAACCACTGCGCCAGCCGGTGCAGTGCCGCGATGTCCCGCGCGCCCACCCGCCAGCGGGCACCGGCGAGCAGCCGGATGAGGTCGTTCCCCGCCGCGGGGTCGTGGAGGACCCGGAGGCACGCGACGAGGTCGACGATCTCCGGTCGCTGGAGCAGTCCACCGGTGCCCAGCACGTGGTACGGCACACCGCGATGCCCGAGCGCGGCGGTGAACGCGGCGAGGTCCTTCCGGGCGCGGAGGAGCAGCGCCATCGACCCGCCGGGGTTCCGGCGTCGGTGGTCCGCGAACCAGGCCGCGACCGCGTCGGCCTCCTCCGGCAGGGTCTCGGTGAACACGGCCCGGACGTCCCCGGCGTCGGCACCCGGTCTCGGGGAGAGCCGTTCGACGTCCACGTCCGAGGCTTCGGACAGCGGTGCGACGACCGCGTTCGCGCCGGCGAGCACGTCGACCGGGTTCCGCCAGCTGGTGGAGAGGGCGAAGGTGCGCGGGACCGCGTCGCCGCCGAAGTCGTGCGGGAACCGGGCGAGGTTCGCGGCGCTGGCACCGCGGAACCCGTAGATCGACTGGTGCGGGTCGCCGACCGCCATCACCGGGTGCCCGCGGAAGAGCCGCGCCAGGAACCGCGTCTGCACGACGGAGGTGTCCTGGTACTCGTCGAGCAGCACCACGCGGAACCGCTGCCGCAGGTCCGTCGCCACGCGGGGTGCTGCCTCGGCGGCGGCGAGCGCCAGGGCGATCTGGTCCGAGAACTCGACGAACCCGCGGTCGACCTTCTGCCGACGGAACTCGGCGACGAGGTCGGCGAGCGGTTCGAGGGCGCCGATCGCGGCGACCGCCGCGGTGACGGCGGCGTAGGGCTTGCCGCGGTTGCCGGGGAGTTCGAGCAGCTCGGAGAACTCGATCGCGAAGCGGCGGAGCTGCTCGGGTTCGACGAGGTGCTCGGACGCGGCTCCGGCGAGCGCGACGACGGCCGCCGTGACGGTGTCGACGTTGCGGTCGAGGCCGGCGAGCCGGTCGTCGCGTGCGCTGACGACGACCCGCCGGGCGAGCTGCCACGCGGACGGCTCGGTGAGGACCTGGGACTCGCCGTCGCGTCCGACGAGCAGGGCGTTCTCGCGGAAGACGCTGTTCGCGAAGGCGTTGTACGTGGAGACCGTCGGGGCCTCGAAGGCGTCGCCGGGGGTGATCAGCCCCGCTGTCTCGAGCGCGGCGATGCGGTCGTTGATGCGCACGGACAGTTCGCCGGCGGCCTTGCGGGTGAACGTGAGCCCGAGGACCTCGTCCGGCCGGACCAGCCCGTTCGCGAGCAGCCACACGACGCGGGAGGCCATGGTCTCGGTCTTGCCGCTGCCGGCGCCGGCGACCACGAGGGCCGGGACGAGCGGGGACTCGATGACGGCGCGCTGCTGGTCGGTGGGGCGCGGCCGATCGAGGGCATCGGCGATCGCGTCGGCGCCGTACCGGACGGGCGCGGTCCCTCCCGGGTCGGTCTGACCGGGCCCGGAAGCCTGTCGGACGTCGAGCGGCTGCGCCTGGTCGATCGTGTCGTCGGTCACCAGGTCACCTCGCCGACGACGTGGATCCGGCACTCGACACCGGTGCGGGCCTTCTCACAGTGGTCGTCGACGTTCGCCACGAACCGTCGGGCGGCCATGCCGCGTGCGACGTCGTGCAGGCGTGCCCGGTACGCGGCCTGCTGCTCGGGGTCGAAGGCGTGCTGGGTCCGTTCGGAGTAGGCGTGCCCGCCCTTCGGGTTCTGCACGAAGACCAGCCGTGCGTCCGTCATCGGGGAGCCCGCGGGGACGCCCTCCACGGCGCCGTCCTCGATCGCGAGCTGGTACGCCCCGAGCTGCGGGTGCTCCGGCATGTCGTTCTTCTCGCTCGGCATGCTCCGGCCGGTCTTCAGGTCGACGACGCTGACCCGGCCGTCCGGGTCGATCTCGATCCGGTCGATGCTGCCGCGGATCCGGGCGGGGCCGGTGACGAGCGTGAACGTGGACTCCGCGCCGAGCAGCTGCCGGCCGGCGGAGGCGAAGGTGCGGAGGTAGTCGCTCAGGCCCTCGATCATCCGCCGGGTGCGGGCGCGCTCCCGGTCGGCGATCCAGGGCGACTCGAACGTCAGCTCACCCCACCTGGCGTCCACCCGCTGCCAGAGCGACTCGACGTCGATCTCCGTCGCGTGCTCCATGGCCTCGTGCACGATCGTGCCGATGCCCATGGCCGGGCTCGGGGCACCACCGCCGAAGGTCTGCACGAACCAGTGCACGGGGCACTCCTCGAAGGTGCCGATGCGGGACGGCGACACCCCGACGGTCGGCGGTGGGGGCTCGCCGCTGACGGGGTCGGGCTGCGGCTCGGCGTCGAGGTCGACGAGCGGGTCGTCCGTGGTGACCTCGGCGGTGCCGTACCAGTCGTCCGGGGCGGCCCCGGCGACGTCCTCGGCGGCGAGGCGGGCGAGTGCGGACGCCGCCTCGTGGTCGCCGGTGGTCACCACGCGGCGACGGAGGGACCCGGCGAGCCCGCGGAGCGAGAGCGGGTGCGCGGACGGTTGCCGGTCGGGCGGCACGGGCACGAGGCGGACGAACGGAGACGGCGCCTCGTCGTCGTTGGCGATCGTGCCGATGACGACCTGGGTCGTCGCGCGGGACACCGCCCGGGCGAACAGGCGGAGTTCGTCCCCGATGACCGCGGCTCGGTCGTCGACCGGGGCGTGGTCGATGCCAGCGGCGGCGCGGACGAGCCCGTCGGGGTCGAGCAGGCTGCCGCGGACCCGGGTGTTCGGCCAGACGCCGTCCTGCAGCCCGAGCACCACGACGACGTCGGTCTCGAGGCCGATCGTCGCGGAGGGCGTCAGGACGCGGACCCGGCCGGCGGTGCGGTCCGGCCCGATGCTGTCCTCGGCCAGGTCGGCGCTGAGGAGGTCGTCGACGAACACCCGGGCGGGGGCATCAGGGGTGCGCTCGACGAACCGCTTGGCGGCGGTGAACAGCCCGACGACCGCGTCGAGGTGCCGGTCCGCCTCCGCCGCGCCGACACCGCCGGCGAGGGACTGGCCACCCCAGATGCCCGCGAGTCCGCTGCGCTCCCACAGCCCCCAGAGGAGCTCCTCGATGCTGGCGTCCGCGAGCGCGTCGGCCCGGGCCTGCACCAGGCTCTTCGCGAGCCGCGTCGCGCGCCGTGCGAAGGCGGCGTCGACGGTGGCCAACCGCTCCGGGGCGCCGAGTGCCTCGACGAGCAGGTCGTCCGCCGTCCTGGACCCGCCGCCGGCGAGCTCCTCGCGCCGCAGGGCGAGCCGGAGCCGACGCATGGCCAGGGTGTCCAGGCCGCCGAGGGGACCGGTGGCGAAGGCGGTCGCGAGCGCGGCGTCGAGGGGCAGCACGCCGAGGGCGACCCCGGCGGCGTCGAGCAGGGCACGCGCGGCGGTGTCGTCACGAGGGCGCGTGGGTGCCGCTCCGGCGGTCGCGGGGACCTCGGCGACGGAGAGCGCCCGCACGAGCTCGGGGATCGCGGCGCCGCTCCGGGTCACGACGACCATCCGGTGCCACGGCACGCCGTCGAGCAGGTGGTGTTCGCGGAGGCGTCGGGCGATCGCGACGACGAGCGCCGACCGGCTCCCCGCTTCGAGGTGCAGCACCGAGTCCGACCGAGCGGCGTCGTCGGCGGCGACCGCGGTGCGCTGTCGCCCGGCCGCTGCGGCACCGATCCGGCCGGTGATGCCGGACACGAGCGCCCGGATCGGTGCGGGGTGGCGATGCACGGTCCCGAGCACGATCTCGTGCACACGCTGGACGCCGAGCCGCGACGCGAGACGCCCGAGGACGTCCGGCTCCGCGCCGCGGAACGCCGAGGCCGCGATGTCCGGGTCTCCGAACGCGACGACCTGCACGCCGGACCGTGCGAGGGCACCGAGGAGCGCGATCTCCCCCTCGACGAGCTCCTGGGTGTCGTCCACGACGACCAGGCGGAGCGCGGCCACCGCGGGCGGGAGCTCCCCGCGGAGCACGGCGGCGGTGGCGAACGCCACGAGCTCGGCCGCGTCGAGACTGGTCGCCCGGAACGCCGAGACGGCTGCGCGGTACTCGTCCACGAGGTCCCCCACAGCACGCCACTCCGGTCGGCCGTGGTCGTCCCCGAGCTCCCGCATGTCGTCCGGCTCCACGCCGGCGGCGACGGCGCGCATCATGACGTCGCGGAGGGCCGTGCGGAACCCGGCCCGCTCGCGCACCACCGCGGTGATGGGCTCCGGCCAGTCCGGCCCGGTGCCGTCGAGTTCGTGCCCGGCGAGCAGGTCGCCGAGGATGCGGTCCTGCTCGCCGCCGGTCAACAGCGTCGGAGCGGGCTGCCCCTGCGCTGCTGCCGCGTGGGCGACGACCTGGAACGCCAGCGAGTTGACCGTCCGGGCGAGTGCCCCGGGCATGACGCGCTCGACCGTGACGGCCAGGCGGTCGCGGAGCGCGGTCGCGGCGGTGCGGGACGACGTCAGCGCCAGCACCGACGCGTGACCGTCGTCGCTGATCGCGTCCGGACGCTGCAACCGTGCCGCGACCAGGCGGGCGAGCGTCGAGGTCTTGCCGGTGCCCGGCGCACCGATCACCGCGGCGTGCGCACCGTCCGGCAGCGCCAGGACCGCGGCCTGGGCCGGGTCCGCCGCCAGCGCGCGAGCGACCTGCTCGGGGGCGGCGGCTGGCGTCAGCGTGGTCTGCGGCACGCTCGTACGGTACCGAGCGCAGCCGACATCCCCGCCCCGCACACGCCCGTCCGTGCGCCCGCGGCGAACGCACCGGACCGGTGCGGACCCCTCGGATATGGTGTGCACGTGGACATCAAGATCGGCATCATCAACAGCCCGCGCGAGATCGCCTTCGAGACCAAGCAGACCGCCGAGGAGATCGAACAGGCCGTGGCGGACGCCCTGTCCTCCGGCTCGACGCACCTGACGCTGCAGGACGACAAGGGCCGCAAGTTCATCGTCCCGGCCGTCGCCCTGGCGTACGTCGAGTTCGGCGCCGAGGAAGCGCGCCGCATCGGCTTCGTCGCCTGAGCCGACCCGTGGAGCTGCTCTTCGCGGTCCTCGGCGGCCTCCTCTGCGGTGCGGTCGCGCACGTCGTGCTGCCCTGGCGGACGACGCGCGGACAGCTGCTCGGCCCAGCCGTCGGCGGCATCACGGCCGCGGTCCTCTGGGAGGCGCTCACCTGGGCGGGGTGGCAGTACGACGCGACCTGGATCTGGGTCGTCGCACTCCTCGGCGCCGGCGTCGTGGCCCTCGTCACCGAGTGGTTCCTCGGCCGTCGGCGCACGCAGGCCGACACCGCCTACTACGAGCGGGTCAAGGCCAACCGCGCCTGACGGAGTGACCAGCGGACGGGAGGCTCGTGGCGGCGCCGCCACGAGCCTCCCGTCCGTCCTGGCGTCGCGGCAGACCGCGCGGGGCGACAGCGCAGGTCAGGCCGTCAGTGCGTCAGGCCGTCAGGCCGAGCGCGTCCATCCGGCGCGTGTGCGCTGCGATGAGCTCGGTCCACACCGGCTCCAGGCGGGACTGGTCCTCGCGCGCGTGGGACGCCAGCGCGGACCGCGCGACCAGGAGCGTGTCGCCGACGAGGCGACGGCCCCACATCGCCAGGCGCGACGACACCTGCGGCTCCTCGTCGATCCGGGCGCTGAGCTCCTCGACGACGGCCGCTTCCTCGCGCGCGTCGAAGACCGATCCGAGCCGCTGCTGGACGTCGTTCGGCAGCGAGCGCAGCAGGTTCGCGAACAGGTCGTTGAGGATCCCGGCGGTGACGTAGCCGGTGAGCATGGACTCGTACCAGTCGGCGCCGTTCGTGCGCTCGAGGAAGACGTCGATCGCGGCACGGTGCGGTGCCATGAGCTCGGCGGGGTCCTCGCCGAGCCGCTCGATCTCGGCCACGATCGACCGGTGTCGCTCGAGCGCGGTCGTCGCGAGCACGCCCGTCACCAGGCGGCCGGAGAGCGTCGGTGCCCCCGCCCCGGCTCGACCCATCGTCTCGTACAGCGACAGCTGGAGGTAGGCGGCCTGCCCCAGGTACACGGGGAGTTCGGGGCTGACGTCGTCGAGCTGCAGCCGCTCCACCTGGGAGGCGTTCTTCGGGTTCCGGGACGCAAGCCACTGCGCTGCGAGCTGCGCCGCGCGCTTCCGGTTCCACCACGACACCACGCGACCAGCATAGGGGCCGCGACGGCACGCTCCTCGCACCCCGGTAGACTGGTCGGGACTCCCCGATAGGACAGGGTGACCTTCTTGACTTTCTCAGACCTCAACATCGACCAGGACATCGTCGATGCACTGGCCGGCAAGGGCATCATCGAGCCCTTCCCGATCCAGGAACAGACCATCCCGCTCGGCCTCACCGGCCAGGACATCATCGGCCAGGCGAAGACCGGTACCGGCAAGACCCTCGGCTTCGGCCTCCCGCTCATCCAGCGACTCGGCGCGGACCCCGCTCCCGGCGTCAAGGCCCTCGTGGTCGTCCCGACGCGTGAACTCGCGGTGCAGGTGACCGAGGACCTCGAACTCGCGTCGTCGAACCGTCCGACCACCATCGTCTCGATCTACGGCGGCAAGGCGTACGAGGGCCAGATCGAGCAGCTCAAGGCGGGCGCGCAGATCGTCGTCGGCACCCCCGGGCGCCTCATCGACCTGCAGCGCCAGCGCATGCTCGACCTCTCACACGTGCAGGAGGTCGTGCTCGACGAGGCCGACCGCATGCTCGACCTCGGGTTCCTCTCGGACATCGAGCGGATCTTCCAGGCCGTGCCGGCCGTGCGCCACACGATGCTCTTCTCGGCCACGATGCCGGCGCCGATCGTCGCCCTGGCCCGTCGGTTCATGACGCGTCCGGTGCACATCCGCGCGACGGACCCGGACGAGGGCCTCATGCAGGCCAACATCAAGCACGTCATCTACCGGGCGCACTCGCTCGACAAGGACGAGGTCATCGCCCGCATCCTGCAGGCGAACGGTCGCGGCAAGACCGTCATCTTCACGCGCACCAAGCGCGCCGCGGCGAAGCTCGTCGAGGAGCTGAAGGACCGCGGCTTCAACGCCGCCGCCGTGCACGGCGACCTCAACCAGGAGCAGCGCGAGCGCGCGATGGCAGCCTTCAAGACCGGCAAGCGCGACGTGCTCATCGCGACCGACGTCGCGGCCCGTGGCATCGACGTCGACGACGTCACGCACGTGATCAACCACACCATCCCGGACGACCCGGACACGTACCTGCACCGCGCCGGCCGCACCGGCCGTGCCGGCAAGACCGGCATCGCGGTCACGTTCGTGGACTGGGACGACCTGCACAAGTGGACGCTCATCGACAAGGCCCTCGAGTTCGGCATCCCCGAGCCCGTGGAGACCTACTCGTCGTCGCCGCACCTGTTCGAGGAACTCGACATCCCGCAGGGCACGAAGGGCCGCCTGCCCGGCTCGTCGTCGCACGCCGCCACGGCCGGCGCGCAGGAGCGCACCGGATCCCGCCCGCCGCGGCGTTCGGGAGACGCCGGCGACGCGAACGAGTCGCGTCCGCGTCGCCGCACCCGCTCTGGAGGCTCGGACCGCCCGGCAGCATCGGCTTCGGACTCCGCTCCGGTGGCGTCCGAGTCGGCCGTCGCCGGGTCGGACGCGCCCGAGGGCGACGGTTCCGCGCCGAAGCGGCGTCGGCGTCGCCGTCGTCGCGGTGCCGGCACGGGGGGCGAGGCGACCGCCTCGGCTCCGCAGCCGGCGTCGGACGGCGAGTAGCGCCTCCCGGCAGTCCACACGAAGGCCCCGTCGCTGACGCGACGGGGCCTTCGTCGTCCTGCGTCGCCGGTCGGCCGGGGCGACGGAGCCGTCGTCGTCGCTGCGTCGCCGGTCGGTCGGGACCGCTACGACTCAGGCCAGGCGAGAGCCGGGGCCGACCACGGGGGTCGAGCCGGTCGCCTGCGTGACGATCGCGTCGAACGCGCGGCGGGACGTGCGGTGCTCGCCGAGTCGGTTCGGCTTGCCGGTGCCGTGGTAGTCGCTCGAGCCGGTGACGAACAGGCCGTAGCGGTCCGCCCACTCGAGGAGCGTGCGCTTGCCGTGGGCGAGATTCTCGCGGTGGTCGACCTCGAGGCCGCCGAGCCCGGCGTCGACGAGCTCGCGGAGACCGGGCTCGTCGATGACGATGCCGCGCGAGGTGGCTGCCGGGTGTGCGATCACGGGGACGCCGCCGGCGGCGCGGATGAGTTCGACGCCGCGGAGGGGCGTCGGTGCCTCGTGCGGTTCGTAGTAGCCGGACGCGGGGTGGAGGATCCCGCGGAACGCCGCGCTGCGGTCGGACTCGAGGCCGCGTGCGACGAGCGCGTCAGCGATGTGCGGCCGTCCGATCGTGGCCCCGGGGCTCGCCTGGGCGATGACGTCGTCCCACGTGAGCGGGTGGTCGGCGCCGATGCGCTCGACCATGCGGCGCGCCCGGGAGAACCGTCCTTCGCGGATGCGGTCGGTCTCGGCCGTCAGGCCGGCGTCCGCCGGGTCGACGAGGTAGCCGAGGACGTGCACGCTCCGGTACCCGACGCGCGTGCTGAGTTCGAGTCCGGGGACGAGCGTCAGCGGGAGCTCCCGTGCAGCCGCCGAGGCCTCGTCCCACCCGGCGGTGGTGTCGTGGTCCGTCAGCGCGACGGCGTCGAGCCCGGAGGCCGCGGCTGCGCGGACGAGGGCAGCTGGCGGCTCGGTGCCGTCGGAGACACTGGAGTGCGCGTGCAGGTCGATGAACGGGTCGGGCACGCGCCCAATCGTATCCACAGGTGAGCAGGTGCACAGACCCGGGGCGCCGGGCGGTGCGATGATGGGGTGCATGGCCGACACCACTCCCCGCGCGACGAGCAACCGCTCCACCACTCCCGGCTCCTCGACCTTCAAGGACTTCATCGGTTCCCAGTGGGCCGAGCGCGACCGGCCGCTGCCGTCCGCGCGTGAGCAGGCGACGTTCGCCGCAGCGCGCCGAGACCGCATCTCCGCGCTGCACCCCGGGCGCACGATCGTGGTGCCCGCCGGCACCGCGAAGGTCCGCTCGAACGACTGCGACTACCCGTTCCGACCGCACTCCGCGTTCGCGCACCTGACCGGCTGGGGCACCGACACGGTCGTCGGCTCCGTGCTCGTGATGACGCCGTCCGACGACGGCCACGACGCCACCCTCTACTTCCGGGCGACCGCCGGCCGTGACTCCGAGGAGTTCTACGCGAACCCCGAGATCGGCGAGTTCTGGGTGGGTCCGCGGCCCTCCCTCGCCGAGGTCGCCGCCGACCTCGGTGTCGCCACCGCCGACCTCGGCGCGCTCGACACCGTGCTCGGTGCCCTCGACGACCAGGTGTTGGTCGTGCGCGACGCCGACGTGGACCTCACCCGGGCGCTCGACGACCGCCTCGGCTCCCCCGTCGGTGGCGTCGCCGCGACGGACGACACCCCCGCCTCCGACGACGTCCTGGCACGCGACCTCTCCGAGCTCCGCCTCGTGAAGGACCCGTTCGAGGTCAACGAGCTCCGCAAGGCCGTCGACGCGACCAAGCACGGCTTCGACGACGTCATCGCCGACTTCGACGCCGTGCTCGCGCACCCCCGCGGCGAGCGCATCGTCGAGGGCACGTTCAACCGTCGCGCCCGTGCCGACGGCAACACGGTGGGATACGACACCATCGCCGCTTCGGGACACCACGCGTGCATCCTGCACTGGACCCGCAACGACGGAGCCGTCCAGCCGGGCGACCTCATCCTCATCGACGCCGGAGTCGAGGTCGACTCCTTCTACACGGCCGACATCACCCGCACGCTGCCGGTCAGCGGCACCTTCACCGACGTGCAGCGCATGGTCTACGACGCCGTGCTCGAGGCCGCCGACGCCGCCTTCGCGATCGTCAAGCCGGGCATCACCTTCCGCCAGGTGCACGCCACGGCGATGGAGGTCATCGCGCGCAAGACCGCCGAGTGGGGCTTCCTCCCCGTCTCCGCCGAGGAGTCGCTGCAGCCCGACAACCAGTTCCACCGTCGGTACATGGTGCACGGCACGAGCCACCACCTCGGCCTCGACGTGCACGACTGCGCAAAGGCCCGTCGCGAGATGTACATCGACGGGATCGTCGAGCCCGGGATGGTGTTCACGATCGAGCCCGGTCTCTACTTCCAGCAGGACGACCTCACCGTACCCGAGGAGTTCCGCGGCATCGGTGTACGGATCGAGGACGACGTCCTCGTGACCGCCGACGGCGCCGAGAACCTGTCGGTCGGCATCCCCAGGACCCCCTCGGAAGTGGAGGGGTGGATCGCCCGGACCGGGCGCTAGCCTGATCGGGTGACGACACCCGGAGCCTCCGCGCAGAACCTCGCGATCGACGTCGAGCACTTCGACTCCCCCGATGCCATGCGGCTCCGGGCCGCCCAGCGGATCGAGATCGACAGCACCTACGGCGGCGACACCGAGCCGGGCGAGAAGCCGACGGCGGAGTCGATCGCGGTGTTCTTCGTCGCGCGCGACCAGGACGGCACGCCCCTCGGCTGCGGTGGGCTGCGGCTCGTCGAGGACGGCATCACCGAGATCAAGCGGATGTACGTCCGGCGTGAGTCCCGCGGGGCCGGGGTCGCGACGGAGATCCTGCGACGGCTGGAAGAGGCAGCGCTCGACCTCGGTTCGCCGGCGCTCGTGCTCGAGACGGGGCCGGCGCAGACGCGGGCGATCCGGTTCTACGAGCGTGAGGGCTTCACCCGCATCGCGAACTTCGGTCCGTACGTCGGGGCACCCCTGTCCGTCTGCTACTCGAAGGTGCTCTAGGCCCGTCCCGCGCTGTCTTCGCCTGTCACGTGGCCGAGGTCGCCCCACGCGGTCGGGGTTCCAGAATTGCGGAACCCCGAGGCGCCCGGACGGCGAGTCGTGGAACCCCGACGGACCTGAGCGGCGAGTCGTGGAACCTCGGCGGGCGCGGGCTCGGACGCGGGCTCGGGCGCGGCCCCTCGCGGACACGACTGGTCACGACACCCCGCCGACGTGCGCCGAGTGGTCGCGATCGGTCGTTCGCCCGCGCCACGACCGACGTTCTTCGACCGCCCGGCAGCAGTGAGCGGGGAGTCTCGACCAGTCGGCGCGAGACGGAGGCCCGAGGGGGAAGCACGAGCGGGAAGCACGAGCGAGACGCGCGAGGGAGGCGCGAGACCCGCGGGACGACGAGTCGCTCCCGCAGCCCCGCCGTCAGTCAGCGATCAGCGCTGCTCGTCGTCGCCGCGGGACTCGGGAGCCTCGCCCGCGGGACGCTCCGCCGCCGGCTGCTCGCCCGGAGCCTGACCAGCGTTCGACACCGGCGGGGTCGCTCCCGGAACGCGCTCCCCGTAGCGCGGGGGCTCCTCCGGACGAAACGCCGGTGCGGACGAGGACGACGACGCGGACGAGGACCCCGCAGGCTGCTGCGTCCCGGTCTCACCCCAGCGCGGACCCTCGTTCGTGCCGTACCGCGGCTTGGCCCCCGGGACCGAACCCGACGTGCCGGGCTGACCCGAGCCTCCCGGCGCACCGTGCGGGGTGGACTGCCCGCCGTACGGCGAGCCCTGGGCCGGACCCGGACGCCACGGCTCCTGGTGCGGCGGGCGCGGCGGCTGGCCCTGGCCCTGCCCCTGCCCCTGGAACGGCGCCCCCTGCTGCTGGCCCGGGTTCCACGCCGCGTGCGGCGTGGCCCCGAACTGCCCGAGGATGCGCTGCGCCTGCCCGACGAGCTGCGGGTCGACGATGATCTGGTAGTTCGTGGCGAGGACCTGGTGCACGCTCGTGAAGTCGCGCTGCCGCTTCGTGATCGCGAACGACACGACGCCGTACAGCACACCGAACGCGGCGCCGATGAGCACGGCCGCGAAGATCAGACCGCTGGCGGTCGGCGAGAACAGCGTCAGGACGATGCCGAAGAAGAACCCGAGCCAGAGCCCGGACAGCGCACCGGCGAGCGCAGCACGTCCGTAGGTCATCTTGCCGGTGACCCGCTCGACGGTCTTGAGGTCGTTGCCGACGATGGAGAGCTTGTTGACGGGGAAGTCGGACTCCGCGAGCTTGGCCACCATCCGCTGCGCGTCCGGGTAGCTGTCGAAGGTGCCGAGGACATCGCCACGGGGCAGCGTGGGGAAGACCTGCGCGGTGCGACCGAAGGGGCTCTGAGTGCTCACACAGTCATCATCCACCGTTCCCCTTGCAATCACACGAGAGCGGCCAGGGAAGCGCCCGGGTGACCGGCTACGCTGGCCGGGTGAGCGCCACGAAGGTATTCGTCGCCCGCCTGGCCGGGTGCTCCGTCTTCGACCCCGCAGGCGACCGCGTCGGCAAGGTCCGGGACGTCCTGGTCGTCTACCGCCGAGTCGACCCTCCGCACGTCGTCGGGTTGATCGTCGAGGTCCCCGGCAAGCGCCGCATCTTCGTGTCGGTCGGTCGGATCACGTCGATCGGTGCCGGGCAGGTCATCACGACCGGCCTGGTGAACATGCGCCGCTTCGAGCAGCGCGGCGGCGAGGTCCGGGTCATCGCGGAGATGCTCGGCCGCAAGGTCCTCATCACGAAGGAGCGCATCCGAGCGACCATCGAGGACATCGCGATCGAGGACCGCGGCCAGGGCGACTGGGAGGTGTCGCAGCTCTTCCTCCGGAAGCCGAAGACCACCCCGTCCCCGTTCGGCAAGGGTCCGACGACGTTCGCGACCTGGAACGAGGTCACCGAGGACGAGCTCCCCGGGGAGTCGCAGTCCGCCGAGCACGTCATCGCCGCGTACTCCGACCTGGTGCCGGCCGACCTGGCATCGACGCTCCTCGACCTGCCCGTCGAACGTCGGCTCGAGGTCGCCGAGGAGCTCCCCGACGACCGGCTCGCCGACGTCCTCGAGGAGATGCCCGACACCGAGCGCGTCGAGATCCTCTCCTCGCTCGAGGACGCCCGCGCCGCCGACGTCCTCGACCAGATGCAGCCCGACGACGCCGCCGACCTCCTCGCCGAGCTCTCCGACGAGCGGAGCGAAGCCCTCCTGCAGCTCATGGAGCCGGAGGAGGCGCAGGACGTCCGCATGCTCCTGGAGTACGAGCCGGACACCGCCGGTGGTCTCATGACGACGGAGCCGGTGATCGTCTCCGCCGACGCCACCGTCGCGGAGGGGCTCGCGCTCATCCGCCGCCACGAGCTCGCACCGGCGCTCGGCGCGAGCGTCTGCGTCACGCTGCCGCCGTACGAACCGCCGACGGGGCGCTTCCTCGGGCTCGTGCACTTCCAGCGGATGCTGCGCTACCCGCCGAACGAGCGCCTCGGCACGCTCATCGACCAGCAGACCGAGCCCGTGCGGGTCGACGCCAGCGCGGCGGAGGTCACGCGGATCATGGCGACCTACAACCTCGTGTCCGTCCCCGTGGTCGACGACGCCCACCGCCTGGTCGGGGTGGTGACGATCGACGACGTGCTCGACCACGTCCTGCCCGACGACTGGCGGAGTCAGAGCGACACCGAGGCCGTGGGCGCGGCCAGACCGCGCGCACGCAGCCGCAGGGCTCCGGTGACACCGGGCCGCACCGCACCGGGAAGGAGGAACGCACGTGGCACGAACGGATGAGAACCGGCGGGAGCGCCAGGACGAGCGCCTCGACTCCCCGAAGGGCATGCGCACCCGCGTGCTCCCCACCCGACGCCGGAACGGCCGTGGTGACGCCTTCGGCCGCGCGACCGAGGGCATCGCCCGGGCGATGGGCACGCCCTGGTTCCTCGTCGGCCTGACGCTCTTCTGCGCCGTCTGGATGGGCTGGAACACGCTCCTGCCGAAGGCGCTCCAGTTCGACTCCGCCGCGATCGGCTTCACGGCGCTGACCCTGGTGCTCTCGCTCCAGGCCTCGTACGCGGCGCCGCTCATCCTGCTCGCGCAGAACCGGCAGGACGACCGCGACCGGGTGCAGTTCGAGCAGGACCGGCAGCGCGCGGAGCGGACCCTCGCCGACACGGAGTACCTGGCCCGCGAGGTCGTGGCACTCCGCCTGGCGATGCGGGACATGGCGTCGAAGGACTTCATCCGCGCCGAACTCCGCTCGCTGCTCGAGGAACTCGACCGCCGCGACGCAATCGACGACGGCGAACCGGAGCGGCAGGCGGAAGCGCGTGGCTGACGCCACGCTCCCCACGGACGACCAGCAGCTCGGCGCCGCCGTCCTCGCTGCGCTCGGTCGCGTCGTGGACCCCGAGATCCGCCGCCCCGTCACGGAGCTCGACATGATCCGTGGTGTCGACGTGCAGCCGGGAGGCTCGGTGCGCGTCGACCTGCAGCTCACGATCGTCGGGTGTCCGGCCGCCGACACCATCGAGCGCGACGTCCGGTCTGCCGCCGGCTCCGTCGCCGGGGTGCACAGCGTCGCCGTCGACGTGTCCGTGATGGACCCGGCCGTCCGGAAGGCCCTCACCGAGCGACTCCGCGAGGGACGCCCCCAGGGCGTGCAGTTCACCGCGGACTCCCTGACCCGCGTCGTCGCCGTCACGAGCGGCAAGGGCGGCGTCGGGAAGTCCACCGTGACGGTGAACCTGGCCGTCGCACTCGCCCGCCGCGGCCTCCGGGTCGGTGTCGTCGACGTCGACGTGCACGGGTTCAGCGTGCCGGGGCTGATGGGCCTCACGGACGAGCACGGCGTGGCGCCGCGGCCGACCCGGGTGGACAGCATGATCCTGCCGCCGGTCGCCCACGACGTGAAGGTGATCTCGATCGGCATGTTCGTCGACGATGCGTCGACCGCGGTCTCCTGGCGCGGGCCGATGCTGCACCGGACCGTGAACCAGTTCCTGTCCGACGTGTGGTTCGGCGACCTCGACGTGCTCCTGCTCGACATGCCGCCGGGCACCGGGGACGTGGCGATCTCCGTCGGCCAGCTGCTCCCCCACGCCGAGGTGCTCGTCGTGACCACGCCGCAGGCCGCCGCGGCCGACGTCGCCGAGCGCAGCGGGGTCGTCGCACGGCAGACCGGGCAGCGGGTCGTCGGCGTCGTCGAGAACATGGCGGGACTCGTCCAGCCCGACGGCTCCGTGCTGCACCTGTTCGGCGAGGGCGGTGGCGCCGAGACCGCCGCTCGGCTCTCCCGGGGACAGGACTCCCCCGTCCCGGTGCTCGGCAGCGTGCCACTCTCGGTCCCGCTCCGCCAGGGCGGGGACGACGGCCTGCCCGTGGTGCTCGGCGACCCGACGGACCCGGCGGCCGTCGCCCTGACCGCCGTCGCCGACCGACTGGCGATGATGGGCCGGGGTCTCGCCGGCCGGAAGCTCGGGCTCTCCCTCTCCTGAGGCCGTCCGGCGCTGCCGTCCACAGTCGCCGTCCATGGCCGCCGTCCGCAACGGTCCACGCGGCGCGTCCTGTACGTCCTCTCATGGAAGTCACGGCTCCGGTGCGCGCATTATGCAGGGGTATTCCACAATGCTCCTGCGAATTCAGGGCGCAGGAGCCCCACCGGGTCGACGACGTCGTCGACCGAAGGACAGGAGAACCCAGGTGAACAGGACCACCAGGATCCGGATGGGCGTCGTCGGCGCCCTGGCAGCAGCGCTCGCAGGGGGAGCGCTCGCTGCCGCACCGGCGACGGCCGCGACCGCCGCCACCACCTGTGCGAGCCCGTGGGCCGCCGGGACCGCATACACCGGCGGCCAGACGGTCAGTGAGAACGGCACGAACTACACCGCCAACTGGTGGACCCAGGGCGACGACCCCGCGACGCACTCCGGCGCCACGGGGAGCGGGCAGCCGTGGACCTCGGCCGGCTCGTGCACGGGTGGCACCACCGGCGGCGGGACCGGGGGCGGCACCGGCACGGGAGGCGGCACCACGACGCCGGGGAACGGCAGCACGGGGAGCGCGAGCGGCCTGGTCTTCAGCCCGTACAAGGACGTCACGGTCAACCTCGACTGGAACACGAACGTGATGAACACCGCCGTCACCGGCACACGCATCCCCGTCGTGGGGAGTTCGAACAGCCTGGTGTCGACCAGGGAACCCGGCCTCAAGGCGATCACCCTCGCCTTCGCGACCGGGACCTGCGGCAGCGAGAACTGGGGCGGGGTCGCGGCCGACGCGTTCGCCAGCGCCAACATCCCGAAGCTCGACGCCGCTGGTGTGAACTACGTCGTCAGCACGGGCGGGGCAGCAGGACAGTTCAAGTGTTCCGGCACCGCCTTGCAGAGCTTCATCGCCCGGTACGCGTCCCCGCACATGGTCGGCGTCGACTTCGACATCGAGAGCGGCCAGTCCGCGTCCGACATCCAGAACCTCGTCTCCGCCGCGGCACTGGCACAGACGAAGTACCCGAACCTGCGCTTCTCGTTCACGCTGGCCACCCTCGCCGCGAGCGACGGATCGTACGGCGGCCTCAACAGCACCGGCGACACGACCGTCAAGGCGATCAAGGCCTCGAGCCTGACGAACTACACCGTCAACCTCATGACGATGGACTTCGGCCGCGCCACCTCGGCGAACTGCGTCGTCGTCGGGTCGACGTGCGAGATGGGACAGTCGACCATCCAGGCCGTGACGAACCTGCAGCACACGTACGGCACGCCCGCGTCGAAGATCGAGGTCACGCCGATGCTCGGGGTGAACGACGCCTCGGACGAGGTCTTCACGCTCGCCGACGCGGACACGGTGTCCGCCTACGCGAAGTCGCACGGCCTGGCCGGCGTGCACACCTGGTCCCTCGACCGCGACACCCCCTGCGCCACCCCGACGAGCACCGCGTCTGCGACGTGCAGCTCCGTCTCGGGCACGGCGGCGCTGGCCTGGACCGACCGGTTCCTCGCCGACCTCAAGTAGTCGTCACCACCTGACGGACGGGAGGCCCGGTGCCAGCTGGCACCGGGCCTCCCGTCCGTCATCGGCGTGCGTCAGGTCGATTCGCTGTCGAAGGGAGCGCGCTCCCCGGGGCCGAGCGGGACCACCGGCGCGGGAGCACGGACCTTCGTGGCGGTGACCACCGGCGCGGACACGGCGGCACCGGCCGGCGCGGAGTCGAGCAGGGCGTCCCGGATGATGCGACGCGGGTCGTACTGGCGCGGATCGAGCTTCTGCCAGTCCACGTCGTCGAAGTCGGGTCCCATCTCCTCGCGCATCCGGTCCTTCGCGGTGTCGGCGAACCGGCGCACCGCCTTCACGAACTCGGCGAGCTTCTGGGCGTACATCGGCAAGCGCTGCGGCCCGAGCAGGAGCACGGCAATGATCCCGATGATCAGGATCTTGTCGAGCGGGATGTTCACACGAGCGAGCCTAACCCGAACCGACCGGACTGCACCCTAGAGTTGTCGACCGAGGAGTGTGCGTGTCAGAGAAAGAGTCGAACTGGAAGTTCGCGGAGGACATCGTCTCCGAGTCCGAGGTGATCGCCCGCGCCCGCGAGCACTCGCTCGAGCTCGGCGTCGAAGCCGTCTCCCCGTCGATCGGGGCGCAGATGAGCGTCATCGCCGCTGCCTCGCGCGCGACGGGCATCATCGAGATCGGCACCGGCCTCGGCGTCTCCGGCCTGTACCTGCTCGCCGGCGCCCCCGATGCGACCCTCACCACGATCGACGTCGAGGTCGACCACCAGCAGTACGCACGTGACGCCTACATCGCCGCCGGCACCGCCCCGTCACGGGTGCGGCTCATCCCCGGCCGGGCGAACCAGGTGCTCCCCCGCATGAACGAGGCGTCCTACGACGTCGTCCTGGTGGACGCCGACCCCGAGCACGTCATCGAGTACGTCGAGCACGGACTCCGGTTGGCTCGCCTCGGCGGCACCGTGCTCGTCCCGCATGCCCTGTGGCGCGGGCGGGTCGCCGACCCCGTGCGGCGGGACCGCGCGACGACCGACTTCCGGCTGCTGCTCACCGAGGTGTCGACCTCGGGCGCCGTGATCAGCTCGCTCTCCCCCGCCGGCGACGGGCTGCTGCAGATGACGAAGGTCACGGCGTAGTCCGTCGCGCCCCGGCTCACGCCAGGTGGCGGAGGTAGCGCTCCGGGTGCTCCAGGAACGACCGCTCGTTCCGGACCAGGTCGAGGTCGGCCCAACTGCTCCGACGGAGGCCCCACTCGCCCACCTCGTGGATGGTCGCTCCTGGGAACGCCGCGAGCACCGGCGAGTGCGTCGACAAGAGCACCTGCCCGCGGCCGTCGTCGACGATCGCCTGCAACAGGCCGATCAGCGCGAGGCACCCCTGGAACGACAGGGCGGACTCGGGCTCGTCGAGGATCCACAGGCCTGGCCACCGCGACCGGTCGATGACGAAGTCGAGGAAGGACTCCCCGTGGCTCCGCTCGTGGAACACCGGCTCGGGCCGTGCGGTGGGGTGCTGCTCGAGGTAGGTGAAGAAGCCGTGCATGGTCTCGGCACGGAGGAAGAACCCGCTCCGTGGAGCCCCAGGATCACGGAGCAGCGTGAGGTGCTCCCAGAGCGAGGACTCGCTCGGGCGCGTGCTGTGTCCGGCGTTCGTCGAACCGCCCTCCGGACTCATGCCGAAGGCGAGCGCGATCCCCTCGACCAGGGTCGACTTGCCCGCACCGTTCTCCCCGACGACGATCGTCACGGTGTCGAGGTCGAGCCCGTCGTCGAGCAGCTGCCGGACGGGGGCGAGCGTCGCGGGCCAGGACCCGCGTGGCATCGGGTCGGCGGCGTGCTCCTCCACACGGCGGACTGGGCGGCGGGATCGAGGCACACCCCCATCCTGTCGCCGACCGACGACAACGGGCCCGGAACGTACGCGTTCCGGGCCCGTTGCAGTGGTGCGTCGACGAACTAGGCCGAGACGACCTCAGCGAGTGCGTCGTGGAGTTCCTTGGCCTCGGCGTCGTTGACCGAGACGACCAGGCGGCCTCCACCTTCGAGCGGAACCCGCACGATGATGAGTCGACCCTCCTTAACAGCCTCCATCGGCCCGTCACCGGTCCTCGGCTTCATGGCTGCCATCAGATGTCCCCTTTCGTGCAGTACATGCCCGCCCATTATCCCGTACGACAGGGCCAACTGCGAAACTGCCCAGGTTGGGGGGTGCGGATCCCGCCGTTCTCGCGGCCATCCTCCCTACTCTGTGATCGTGCTGACCATTCCCTCCAAGCGGCGTCCGGACCCTGACGACGCCTCCCGCGATGCCGTCCCGGCGGGTCTGCAGGTCGCCGGGGCGTTCTCGTGGCGCGTCCTCGTCGTCGTCGCGATGCTCGCCGTCGTCGTCGCGCTCGTGGTCCTGCTCAGCGAGATCGTCGTGCCGTTCCTCATCGCGCTGCTGGTCTGCGCGCTGCTCGCCCCGATGTCGGCGTTCCTGCAGCGCCACCGCTGGCCGAAGTGGGCCGCGGTGCTGACCTGCCTGGTGGCCGTCGTCGTGGTGATCGGTGCGCTCGCCCTCGTCGTGACGGCGCAGATCCGGTACGACCTGCCGTCGCTGGAACACCGCCTCGACACCCAGATCCGGTCGCTGCAGACACTCCTCGACAGTGAGCCGTTCGGCATCACGGCGAAGAAGGTCACCACCTGGGTCTCGAACGGCACGAAGTACCTGCAGTCGCACGCGTCGTCGATCGCCGCCGGGTTCCAGGAGGCCGGCTCCGGCGCGGTCCACGCGCTCGAGGGCCTGTTCATCATCGTCTTCACGACGATCTTCGTGCTCATCGACGGTCGTCGCATCTGGGCCTGGGTGGTGCGGCTGTTCCCGCGCCGCGCGCGACCGCGCATCGACGTCGCCGGGGCTGCCGGGTGGCACACGCTCACGAGCTTCATCCGGGTCCAGCTCGTCGTCGCGATCACGGACGCCCTCGGTGTCGTGATCGGTGCGCTCATCCTGCAGGTGCCGCTGGCGATCCCGATCGGTGTGATCGTCTTCATGGGCGCGTTCGTCCCCGTCGTCGGCGCGATCGTGGCCGGCAGCGTGGCGGTGCTCGTCGCGCTCGTGTTCAACGGCTGGGTGCCGGCGCTGTTCATGCTCGGCGTGATCCTCGTCGTGCAGCAGCTCGAGAGCCACGTCCTGCACCCGTTCCTCACCGGCAGCGCCGTCAAGGTCCACCCGCTCGGGGTCGTGCTCGGCGTCACCGCCGGCACGACCATCGCCGGGGTCGTCGGGGCGTTCTTCGCGGTGCCGTTCATCGCGACCGTGAACGCGATGGTCGTCGCCGCCGCCGCGTGGCGCCCGGAGGACGCGGTGCCCGACGACCCTGCCGCGGCCGCAGCGCCCACCGACGCCACGCCCTGACCGACACCCCACGCGCGCCGGACCCCGTGGAGTGTCGCTCAGCGCGTGCGAACGCGAGCGGAGCTCCCGCGAGAGCACCCGCGGGAGCACCAGCACGAGCGCCCGCGGCAGCGCCCGCAGGAGCGCCGGCAGGAGCGCCCGCGGCAGCGCACGCGCCCGGTCACGGCGGGGTCCAGTCGTACCCGTCCACCCACCAGCAGTAGTACAGCCACACCCACTGCAGCACGATGCAGAGCACGACCACGACGACCCGGTACACACGGGAGCGCGGCAGCGCCACGATGCCGAGCAGCGGCGCGATCGGCAGCAGGATGCGCCACGTGCTCGACTGCGGGAAGAACACCGCGAGCAGGTAGACGAGGTACGCCACGGCCCACAGTCGCAGCTCGAGCCCGATCCGCCGGGCCGCGGGCATGGCGACGAACGCCGCGAACCCGACGAGCACCAGCACGAGCAGGACCCCGCCGGCGGGCTGCCGGAACCACCAGCCGAAGCCCTGCACCCACGGCGTGAACGGCACCAGGTCCTTCCAGCCGATGTACGACGACCGCCATGCGAGCTCGGTGTCCGTGTACGCCCGCGGCACCCCGGTGACGGCCCACGCGATCGCCGGCCAGGCGAGCCCGACCAGGCCGGACGCCACGGCCACGACGGCGGGCGGGACCAGTCCGCGCAGGGTGAGCGGAGCCTCCATCCGGAGCCACGTCGGGCGGAACGCCCACGTCCCGATGAACAGGACCATCAGCAGTGCGAAGGCCAGCCCCGTGGGCCGGGTCATGCCGAGCAGCAGCACGACCGGCAGCATCGTCCAGAAGCGGCGCTGGACGAGCAGCAGCAGCGCCACGAGCAGCAGGAACAGGCCCATCGCCTCGGCGTAGGCGACCTGGAACATCACCGAGACCGGCGCGACGCAGAACAGCACCGTGGCGAACGTGGCCCGCGACGGATCGAGGAAGCGCCCCATCAACCGCCGGAAGACCAGCGCCGCGCCCCACCCGGCCACCAGTGACACCGTCACGGCGACGAGCTCGAAGGACGCCCCCGTGACGAGCATGAGGCCGCGCACCAGGAACGGGTACGCCGGCATGAACGCCCACGCGTTCTCCGTGACGTGCCCAGCGGTGTCCACCGGGAGCGTCGACGGGTACCCCGCCGAGGCGATCACCCGGTACCAGGCACCGTCCCAGATCGACGCGAACGACAGGTAGCCCGGGTGCGCCTGGGTGAACGAGTTGGCGGTCTGGACCCGTGCGAACCCCATGAGCAGCGCACCGGTGACGATGCGTGCGAGCACGTAGACGACCGTGATGCGCGCCCACCACGGCACCACCCGGTACCGCGCACGCCAGCGCGCGAGGGCGGGGCGCGGTCGCCGTACCGGCACGGAGCCGGACGGCGACGCGGTGGTCACGCCGTCAGCCACCGACGCAGGCCGTCCTCGACCGCGGTGATCTGCGCGACGGGGACCTGCTCGTCGTCGTGGTGGGCGTAGACGGGCTCGCCCGGGCCGTAGTTCACGGCGGGCACCCCGAGCGCCGAGAAGCGCGCGACGTCGGTCCAGCCGTACTTCGGCCGGGGCGCCGGACCGCCGACGGCCTCGACGAACTGCTGGGCGAGCGGGGCGTCGAGACCCGGGCGGGCTCCGGCTGCGAGGTCCACGATGTCGACCTGGTGTCCGTCGAAGAGCTCGCGGATGTGTGCGACGGCCTCGTCCGCCGAGCGGGACGGGGCGAAGCGGTAGTTCACGTGCACCATGACCTCGTCGGGGATGACGTTCCCGGCGATGCCGCCGGTGATCCCCACGGCGTTGAGGCCCTCGCGGTACTCGAGCCCGTCGACCTCGACCGTCCGGGGCTCGTACGCCGCCAGGGTCGCCAGGATCGGCGCGGCCTTGTGGATCGCGTTGTCGCCGATCCAGCTCCGGGCGCTGTGCGAGCGCTTGCCGTAGGCACGGACCTCGGCGCGGAGGTTGCCGTTGCAGCCGCCCTCGATCTGCGCGCCGGAGGGCTCCCCGAGGATCGCGAAGTCCCCCGCGAGCAGCTCGGGCCGCGTGCGGGCGAGGCGGCCGAGGCCGTTCAGCGCGTCGGACACCTCCTCGTGGTCGTACCAGACCCAGGTCACGTCGACGTTCGGTGCGACGAGGTCGTGGGCGAGCTTGAGTTGCACCGCGCAGCCGGCCTTCATGTCGACGGTGCCGCGCCCCCAGAGGACCTCGGTGCCGTCCTCGGCGGTGCGGAACTCGGTCGGCAGGTTCGCGTTGAGCGGCACGGTGTCGATGTGGCCGGCGATCACCACGCGGCGGTCGCGCCCGAGGTGCGTGCGCGCCACGATCGCGTCGCCGTCGCGGACCACCTCGAGGTGTCCGAGCGGGGCGAGCGCCGCCTCGATCGCGTCCGCCAGGGTGCCCTCGTTCCCCGAGACGGACTCGACGTCGCAGATCGCGCGGGTGAGGTCGATGGACGAGGCGGTGAGGTCGAGCTGCTCCGGCATGCGGTCACCTTATCGGCCGCCCCTTGCGGACTCCCCCGCGGCGGCTGAGCGGACTGGAGGCTCGGCCCACCTCCGCCGTGCCCGTCACGGCACGCTCGTGGTCGGCGGGACGACCACCTCCGCCGTGCCCGTCACGGCACGCTCGTGGTCGGCGGGACGCGTCGGCTCTGTCGTCCTTGCCCGTCCCGGTCCGTCCCGGGTCCGTCCCGGTCCGTCCTGGTCCCTCCTGGCTCGTCCTGGCTCGTCCTGGCCCGTCCTGGCCCGTCCGGCCGGACGGGTGGTCGCCACCGCTCGCTCGCTACCCTGGGTCCCGTGACCGACACGACCGCCGCGCCCGCCCGACCGTCCTCCGCTCGACCGTCCACCGCGTGGGGCCACGGCCTCGTGACCGTCGCCGCCGACGGCACCGAGCTCGACGCCTGGTTCCCGGAGACCCACCTCGGCGCCCGGCCGGCCGACGCCGACTTCCCCGAGGACCTGCGGGGGCACGTGGGCACCGACGAGCGCCGCGGCGTCCGGATCGAGGCCGTCACCGTCGAGATCGAGATCGACGCTCCGCCCGCGAGCACGCCGGACGCCTACCTGCGTCTGCACCTGCTCAGCCACCTGCACGTGCAGCCGAACACGGTGAACCTCGACGGGGTCTTCGCCCACCTGCCGATCGTCGCGTGGACGAACGCCGGCCCGGTCCTCCCGGCCGACCTGACCCGCCTCCGCCCCGGCCTGCAGCGCGCCGGCATCGCCGTGCACGCCATCGACAAGTTCCCCCGACTGGTGGACTACGTCGTGCCGGACCGGGTGCGCATCGCCGACGCGAACCGGGTCCGACTCGGCGCGCACCTCGCTCCCGGCACCACGGTGATGCACGAGGGCTTCGTGAACTTCAACGCCGGCACCCTCGGCGACGCCATGATCGAGGGCCGCGTCTCGCAGGGCGTCGTCGTCGGCGCCGGGACGGACATCGGCGGCGGCGCCTCGATCATGGGCACGCTCTCCGGCGGTGGCACGCACCGGGTGTCCCTCGGCGAGCGGGCGCTCCTCGGCGCGAACGCGGGCCTCGGCATCTCGCTCGGGGACGACTCGGTCGTCGAGGCCGGGTTGTACGTCACCGCCGGCACGAAGGTCGTCCTGGTCGGCTCGGCACCGAACCCGGACGGCAGCCCGAGGACGGTCAAGGCCGCGGAGCTGTCCGGCGCCCCGAACGTCCTGTTCCGCCGCAACAGCGTCTCCGGGGCCGTCGAGGCGCTCCCCCGCACCGGTCAGGGCATCCAGCTCAACACGGCCCTGCACGCGTAGCACCGGGTGGCCGCCGCGGTCCGGTCGCACCCCGGTACGGAGATCGCGCCCCGTCGGGACGGGGCGCGATGTCCGCGGCGGGGCGCGATGTCGTGGTGGCCGGGGCCGGTGGCCGCGTCAGCGCGCGGGCAGGTCGCGCTTCGGGTGCCCCACGTAGAGCTGCTGCGGGCGCCCGATCTTGTTGAGCGGGTCGTTGTTGAGCTCACGCCACTGCGCGATCCACCCGGGCAGACGACCGATCGCGAACAGGACGGTGAACATCCGCGGCGGGAAGCCCATCGCCTTGTAGATGATGCCCGTGTAGAAGTCGACGTTCGGGTAGAGCTTGCGGTCGATGAAGTACTGGTCGCTCAGCGCGATCTGCTCGAGCTCCTTGGCGATGTCGAGCAGGTCGTCCTGCACGCCGAGGCTCTCGAGGACCTCGTCCGCCGACTCCTTCACGAGCTTGGCGCGCGGATCGTAGTTCTTGTACACGCGGTGCCCGAAGCCCATGAGCTTCACCCCGCGCTCCTTGTTCTTCACCCGCTCGACGAACCGCTGCACGGGCTCGCCGGAGTCCTTGATCTGCTGGAGCATCTCGAGGACGGCCTCGTTCGCACCACCGTGGAGCGGACCGTACAGCGCGTTGATGCCGGCCGAGATCGACGCGAACATGTTCGCCTTCGTCGACCCGACCAGCCGCACGGTGGCGGTGGAGGCGTTCTGCTCGTGGTCCTCGTGCAGGATGAGGAGGCGGTCGAGGGCCTTCGACAGCACCGGGTTCGGCGTGTAGGTCTCGGCCATGGTGCCGAAGTTCAGCCGCAGGAAGTTGTCGACGAACGACAGCGAGTTGTCCGGGTACAGGAAGGCCTGTCCGATCGCCTTCTTGTGCGCGTAGGCGGCGATGACGGGCAGCTTCGCGAGGAGCCGCACGGTCTGCAGCTCGACCTTCTCCGGGTCGTCGACGTCCATGTCGTCCTCGTAGTAGGTCGACAGGGCGCTCACGGCGCTGGAGAGCACGGACATCGGGTGCGCCGAGTGCGGGAGCGCGTCGAACAGGCGACGCAGGTCCTCGTGCAGCAGGGTGTGGCGGCGGATGCGCGCGTCGAAGCCCTCGAGCTCCGACGGCGTCGGCAGCTCGCCGTAGATGAGGAGCCAGGCGACCTCGAGGAAGGTGCAGTTCGACGCGACCTGGTCGATCGGGTACCCGCGGTAGCGCAGGATCCCCTGGTCGCCGTCGATGTACGTGATCGCGCTCTTGGTCGACCCGGTGTTCACGAACCCGTAGTCGAGCGTGTTCATCCCGGTCTGCTTCTTGAAGGTCGAGATGTCCACCGTGGACGCACCGTCGACGCTCGGCAGGATCGGGAACTCCGCGGTGCCGCCCGGGTACGACAGCGTCGCGGTGTCCGTCGCCTGCTCGGCTGCGGGACTCACGGGGACGGGCGTCGTTGGCGGTGTGGCCGTCTTCTGAGCGTCGTTGGCAGTGTCAGTCACGGTGACAGCCTAATCGCGGCCACTGTCGATCGTGCACACCGGAGCACCCGGAACGTGGTGGGACCCACGACTGGCGGCGCGGGCCGTCGGTGGTCCGTCAGGCGACGTCGAGCCGCCGACCGCTCGTCAGGCGCTGGGCGGCGGCGGCGATCCGCTCGTCCGTCGCGGTGAGGGCGACCCGCACGTGTTCGCCCCCGGCCGCGCCGTAGAAGGTCCCCGGCGCGACGAGGATGCCCCGCTCGGCCAACCACGCGACGGTGTCGAGCGCCGGCTCGCCCCTGGTCGCCCAGAGGTAGAGCCCCGCCTCGCTGTGGTCGACACGGAAGCCGGCACCCTCGAGCGCACGCCGGAGCATGCTCCGACGGGCACGGTAGCGCGCCTTCTGCTGCTGCACGTGCGTCTGGTCCTGCAGCGCGACGATCATCGCGTGCTGGACGGGCATCGGGGGCATCATCCCGGTGTGCTTCCGGACCGCGAGCACGTCGGCGAGCACCGCGGCGTCGCCGGCGACGAACGCCGCGCGGTACCCGGCGAGGTTGGACTGCTTCGAGAGCGAGTAGACGCTCAGCACGCCGTCGACCGAGTCTCCCACCACGCGGGGGTCGAGGATGGTCGGCGTCGGCGCGACGTCGTACGGCGCTTCCCAGCCGAGCTCGGCGTAGCACTCGTCGCCGACGATCACGGCGCCGAGCTCGCGGGCCCGTGCGACCGCGACGCGGAGGTCCTCGACGGACAGCACGCGGCCGTCGGGGTTGCCCGGGGAGTTCAGCCACACGAGCCGCGTCGACGACGGCCACGCAGCCGGGTCGTCGGACGCCAGCGCCGTGGCACCGACGAGCGCGGCGCCGAGCTCGTACGTCGGGTACGCGGCGGCGGGGAACACCACCGTGTCGCCGCGGCCGATCCCGAGCCAGAGCGCGAGGCCGGCGATGAACTCCTTGGACCCGATCGTCGGGAGCGTCTGGTCCTCGGTCAGCGCGACCCCGTGCCGACGGCCGTACCAGTCGGCGATGGCCTGTCGCAGTGCGGGGGTGCCGGCGACCTGCGGGTACGCGTGCGCGTCCGTGGCCTCGGCCAGGGCGGTCCGGACGACCGCGGGCGTCGGGTCGACGGGCGAGCCGACGCTCAGGTCGACGATGCCGCCCTCGTGCTCGGCGGCGCGCTGCTTGAACGGGACGAGCTGGTCCCAGGGGAAGTCGGGGAGGTCGAGCGCCACGACGGGTCGATCAGCCGCGCGGGGGCTGGGCCATGACGACCGGGTGGTCCTTGTGGATCACGCCGACCTTGGCGGCGCCGCCGGGCGAACCGACCTCGTCGAAGAACTCGACGTTGGCCTTGTAGTAGTCGGCCCACTCGTCGGGGAGGTCGTCCTCGTAGTAGATCGCCTCGACCGGGCAGACGGGCTCACACGCACCGCAGTCCACACATTCGTCCGGGTGGATGTACAGCGAGCGGTCGCCCTCGTAGATGCAGTCGACGGGGCATTCGTCGATGCACGCGCGGTCCTTGACGTCGACACAGGGCTGGGCGATCACGTAGGTCACGGTCGGGGTGCTCCCTTCGAACTGAGCAGGTCGAGTCTACTCGCGGCCCGCTGACGACCCGGACCGCGACGCCTCGGGCCGGCCGACCGCTGTCGCTCGCGCCCCGGACAGGTCCGGCCACGCCAGTGCGAACATCGCGACCACGGCGGGTCCGAACGTCCACACGTACCCGGCCGTGTTCGCCAGCACGAGCGGCGAGCTCTGACCACCGACGGACACGAGCACCTGCGTGGCGACGATCACCCCGACGCCGACGGCCGCGACCAGCGCCCGCGACCGGTACAGCAGCCGGACGCCGACGGCCAGCCCGACGACGATGAGCGTCGTGAGCACGATGCCGATCGGGAAGCCGCCGAGCTCCTGCTGGTGGGTGATCGTCCCGAGCCCACCGGCGAGCAGTCCGGCGACGAGGGCGACGACCACCGCGGTCGCCTTGCCCGCCGGGCTCATGTCCGCGTACGTCTCGGGCGCCGGCGGTGCCGGCGGGGCCTCGTGCCGGAACGCCTCGGTCGCCGGGGCGTGCTGGCGGACGCCGTGCGGCATCACCCACGACAGCGCGAGCGGGTCGGCTGGGTCCACGGGGTCGACCGTGACCTGGGAGCGGTACTGCTCGACGGCTGCGCGCACCTTCGCCCGGACCGGCAGCACGTCCACCGTCATGTCGACGTCACCGGAGCCGGGGTCGACGATCATCGAGAACGGCACGTCCTCGGCCCTCGCCGCGTACCGGGCGGCGTGGTGCACCCGCACGTGGTCGGGGTGGCCGTACCCGCCGTCGTCGGCGTAGCTGACCACGGCGTCCGCACCGGTGGAGCGGATCGCGGCCCGGACGTCGTCGACGACCTCGCCGAGGTCCGCCGTGGTCAGCGAGTCGGCCGGTGCGTCGTCGGCGGCGACCGCCCGTCCGTCCGGGCCCCACTGCATCCCGGAGTCCGTGTAGCGCCGCTCGGGCAGGTCCGTCGGACGGGCACCAGGGCCGCCGAGCCAGAGGTGCCGCGGGCCGCCGAGCGCGGCGAGTGCCGCGGCGATCTCGGTCTCCCGGTGCGCGGCCACCCGCTGCCCGTCGCCGACCAGCGGCGCGAGGGCCGGCGTGAGCATCTCCCCCCGCTCGCCCCGGGTCGCGGTGAGGACGGTCACCTCGGTCCCGAGCTCGAGGAGCGTCGCGATGGTGCCACCGGACGACAGGGTCTCGTCGTCGGGGTGGGCGTGCACGATGAGGACGCGCTCGGGGCGCGTCGCGGAGACCTTCGACATCGGCTCCAGGGTACGGGACTACCGCGGGGTGACGATGTACGTCGCGGTGGCTCCGCCGTCGGACTTCGCGAAGGTCAGCACGACACGGTGGTCGTCGCTCCGGAAGATCCCGAACGCGCTCGAGGCGTCCGCGCGCTTGGCGGACTCGGTGAACCCGGCGTCGGTGAGCTGCTGCGCAGCCGCCGGGAAGTCCTCGACGGAGGACGCCCGCACCTGGACGACCCACCCGGACCCGTTCGGCCCGGAGCCGCCGCCGAGCACGGTGCCGTCGACCAGCGGGACCGCGGCGGTCGGGAACCCGTCCGGGAGCTTGCCGTCGGAGGTCACGTGCGCGCCCTTGAGCGCCGTGTCGAGCGCCCCGTCGATGCCGCCGGCGAGGTTCGCCATGCCCTGCTCGATCGCCGAGCCGTCGATGCCCTTGACCTGCTCGCCGACGTCCGAGGCGACACTCGATCCGAGGTCGGTGGCCTGCTTGAGCGTCTCCGAGGAGCAGCCGGTGAGCCCGGCCAGGGCGATCCCGGCCGCCACGGCGGCCACGAGCGGGGTGCGGATGGCGTTGCGCATGCGGCGACAGTACCGAAGCAGTCGGGAGGCCCGGCGCGAGTTCCCTGGGAGTCTCACCAGACCATGGAGAGCGACCACGGCCTCCCGTCCGGCCGGCGGCGACCGTCAGCCCAGGTGGGCGCGCGTCGCCGCGACGAGCGCGTCGACCCCGACCGGGATCGCGGTCTCCGCCTGCGGCGCGTAGAACGGCGAGTGGTTGCTCGGGATGTCGGCACCGCTGCGGAACAGCTCCGGGTCGGTGATGCCGGTGAACCAGTACACGATCGGTGCTCCGGCGGCGGTGGCGAGCTGCCCGACGTCCTCGGAGGCCATCGCGAGCCCGGATTCCGTGTCGACGGCCTCCGACACGACGGCGCTGACGGCCCGGAGCACCCGGGCGGCGTGCTCGGGGTCGTTGACGAGCACGTCCGCCCCTGGCAGGCGCTCGATCGTCGGTTCCGGCAGCCCGCCGGCCTGGCTCTCGGCCCGGACGATGCGCTCGATCGAGGCGATGATCCTGCCGCGGGTCTCCTCGTTGCGCGCCCGCGTCGAGATCTCGATGACGGCCTTGTCGGGGATGATGTTCGCCCTGCTGCCGGCGTGGAAGCTGCCGACCGTGACGACGCCGGCGTCCAACGGCGACGTCTCGCGGGCGACGATCGTCTGCAGTCGCACGACCGCCGACGCGGCCGTGACGACCGGGTCGAGCGATGCCTGCGGCGCCGAGCCGTGCGCGCCGCGACCGGTGAACGTGACCGTGAACCGGTCGCTCGACGCCATCACGGCACCGGAGCCGACCGCGACCGTGCCGACCGGTGCCGGGGCGGAGTGCTGTCCGAGCACGATCGACGGCGTCGGGAAGCGCTCCGCCAGGCCGTCGTCGATCATCGCCCGGGCACCGGAGATGACCTCTTCGGCGGGCTGGAACACGGCGACGACCGTGCCGGCCCACTCCGAGCGCGTCGCGCCGAGTCGTTCGAGCGCCCCGAGCAGCCACGTGACGTGGATGTCGTGCCCGCAGGCGTGCATGGTCGGGACCTCGGTGCCGGTCTCGTCGGTGCCGCGGTGGGTGCTCGCGTACGGCAGGCCGGTACGTTCCTCGACGGGCAGCCCGTCCATGTCGGCGCGGAGCCAGACCACCGGGCCGTCGCCGTTCGTCAGGACCCCGACGACGCCGGTGCCGCCGACGCCCTCGGTGACCTCGATGCCACCGAGGGACCGCAGCGTGTCGGCGACGATGCCGGCGGTGCGGTGCTCCTGGAAGCCGAGTTCCGGGTGCGCGTGGAGGTCCTGGTAGAGCGGGAGCAGGTCGAGGGTCACGCATCCCACCGTAACGCCGAACCCCGGACGGCACGGTCCCGGACGGCACCGACGCCGACGGCCCGGCCACCTGGGCAGGTGACCGGGCCGTCGGGCGGAGGGCGAGCCTCCAGTGCGGTGCGGTGCTTACGCGTCCTGGCGCTTCAGGCGGGCGTACGCGCGCTGGCGTGCCTGCGCGTCGAGCTCGACCTTGCGGATGCGCACGGCGTCGGGGGTGACCTCGACGCACTCGTCCTCGCGGGCGAACTCGAGGCACTCCTCCAGCGAGAGCTGGCGCGACGGCGTCATCGACTCGAAGGAGTCGGCGTTCGCCGAACGCATGTTCGTGAGCTTCTTCTCCTTCGTGATGTTCACGTCCATGTCGTCGGCGCGCGAGTTCTCGCCGATGACCATGCCCTCGTAGACCTCCTCGGTCGGGTTGACGAAGAACGTCATCCGCTCCTGGAGGTTGGTGATGGCGAACGGCGTGACGACACCGGAGCGGTCGGACACGATGGAGCCGTTGATGCGGGTCTGGATCGGGCCGGCCCACTCGGCGTAGCCGTGCGAGATCGCGTTGGCGATGCCGGTGCCGCGGGTCTCCGTCAGGAACGCGGTGCGGAAGCCGATGAGGCCGCGCGACGGCACGATGAACTCCATGCGGATCCAGCCGGTGCCGTGGTTCGTCATGTTCTCCATGCGACCCTTGCGCGCGGCCATGAGCTGCGTGATCGCGCCGAGGTGCTCCTCCGGCGTGTCGATCGTCATGTGCTCGTAGGGCTCCTGGAGCTTGCCGTCCTCGTCGCGCTTCGTGACGACCTGCGGCTTGCCGACGGTGAGCTCGAAGCCCTCGCGACGCATCTGCTCGACGAGGATGGCGAGCGCGAGCTCGCCACGACCCTGGACCTCCCACGCGTCGGGGCGGCCGATGTCGAGGACCTTGAGCGACACGTTGCCGATGAGCTCGCGGTCGAGGCGGTCCTTGACCATGCGCGCCGTGAGCTTGTGGCCCTTGACCTTGCCGACGAGGGGCGAGGTGTTGGTGCCGATCGTCATCGAGATCGCCGGGTCGTCGACCGTGATGGTCGGCAGCGGACGGACGTCCTCGGGGTCGGTCAGGGTCTCACCGATGGTGATCGTGTCGAAACCGGCGACGGCGACGATGTCACCGGGGCCAGCCGACTCGGCCGGGTAGCGCTCGAGCGCCTTCGTGACGAGGAGCTCGGTGATGCGGGCGTTCTGGACGGTGCCGTCGTGCTTGACCCACGCGACCGTCTGGCCCTTCTTCATCGTGCCGTGGAAGATGCGCAGCAGCGCGAGACGACCGAGGAACGGGGACGCGTCGAGGTTCGTGACGTGGGCCTGCAGCGGGTGCTGGTCGTCGTACTTCGGCGCGGGGACGTGCTGGAGGATCGCCTCGAAGAGCGGCTCGAGGTCGTCGTTGTCGGGCAGCTCGCCGTCGTTCGGCTTGTTGCGGCTGGCCGCACCGGCACGACCGGAGGCGTAGACCACCGGGACGTCGAGGATCGCGTCGAGGTCGAGGTCGTCGACCTCGTCCGACAGGTCGGACGCCAGGCCGAGGAGCAGGTCCTGCGACTCGGAGACGACCTCGTCGATGCGGGAGTCCGGGCGGTCCGTCTTGTTGACGAGCAGGATCACCGGGAGCTTCGCGGCGAGGGCCTTGCGGAGCACGAAGCGGGTCTGGGGCAGCGGGCCCTCGGACGCGTCGACGAGCAGCACGACGCCGTCGACCATGGACAGGCCGCGCTCGACCTCGCCACCGAAGTCGGCGTGGCCGGGGGTGTCGATGACGTTGATCGTGATCGGGCCGTCGGAGCCGAACTCCGTCGCGTGCTTGCCGTTGTAGAGCACCGACGTGTTCTTCGCGAGGATCGTGATGCCCTTCTCGCGCTCGAGGTCGTTCGAGTCCATCATGCGGTCTTCGCCCTCGAAGTGGGCGTCGAACGAGTTGGTCTGCGTGAGCATCGCGTCGACGAGGGTGGTCTTGCCGTGGTCGACGTGTGCCACGATGGCGACGTTGCGCAGGTCGGACCGGGTGGCGAGCGCCATACAGGACATCCTTCAATTGCTGGGAGAGTGTCGGGCCGGTGGTTTCCACCGCCGCACCCGTGGGCAGAACGCCCGACACGCCAGTCTACCGGTAGTTCGCAACCGACAGGAGTACAGCACATGAGCCGACGGCGAACGTGGATCGAGATCACGATCGTCCTGCTGCTCTCCCTCGGTGGCAGCGCGCTCTACTCGGTGCTGCAGATCATCGACGACCTGTCCCAGACCACCCCGCTCGGGCAGCAGTCCACCGCGCTCAACACGTCGACGACGACCGTGCAGTACGTCGACCTCGCCAGGCAGCTCGTGGGCATCGCGGTCGACCTCGCGCCGGTCGCGCTGGTCTGCTACCTCCTCTGGAGCAGCACACGCCCGCACCTCGGTGCGCTCGGCATCGACCGGTTCCGGGTGCGGACCGACCTGGGCCTGCCCGTGCTCATCGCGCTCGGCATCGGCATCCCCGGGCTCGCGCTCTACTTCACCGGTCGGGCGCTCGGCTTCACGGTGGACGTGGACCCCGCGGCGCTCGGGTCGTACTGGTGGACGATCCCCGTGCTGCTGCTCTCCGCGATCCGGTCAGGGCTGCAGGAGGAGGTCATCGTCATCGGCTACCTGTACCGACGCCTCGGCGAGGTCGGGTGGGGACGGTGGCAGATCATCCTGTCGACGGCGGTCCTGCGCGGCAGCTACCACCTGTACCAGGGCTTCGGCGCGTTCGTCGGGAACGCCGTGATGGGCATCGTGTTCGGTTGGATCTACACGCGGTGGGGGCGGCTGATGCCCCTCATCGTGACGCACTGTCTCCTCGACGCGGCCGTCTTCGTCGGCTACCCGTGGGTGGCGCACGCCTTCCCGGCGCTGTTCCGGTAGGCGCGGCAGCGCGGTCTGCCGCGCGCACACGACGGACGGGAGGCTCGGTGCGCGTCCGGCACCGCGCCTCCTGTCCGTCTGCTGGTCACGCGACGAGCGTCGCGACCTGCTCCGGGTAGTGGCACGCGGCGCGGTGGTCCACCGCGGCGCCGCGGTGCGAGGTCTTCTCCGGGACCTCGTCCTGGCAACGGGCACGCTGCGTCTCGGGGAGCATCGCGTAGAGCGGGCAGCGGGAACGGAACCGGCAGCCGGTCTGGCGCTCGGTCGGGCTGGGCGGGTCGCCGGGCAGCAGGATCGTCGTCCGGCTCCGCTCGAGGACCGGGTCCGGCACCGGGACCGCCGACATCAGCGCGGCGGTGTACGGGTGCATCGGGCGCTCGAAGACCTCGTCGACCGCGCCCTCCTCGACCGTGCGGCCGAGGTACATCACGCTCACGCGGTCCGCGACGTGCCGGATGACCGACAGGTCGTGCGAGACGAAGAGGTACGAGAGGCCGAGCCGTGCCTTGAGGTCCGCGAGCAGGTTGAGCACGCCCGCCTGGATCGACACGTCGAGCGCCGAGACGGGCTCGTCGAGGACGATGAGCTCGGGCTCGGTCGCGAGCGCCCGGGCGATCGAGATGCGCTGCCGCTGGCCGCCGGAGAACTCGTGCGGGTACCGGTCCGCCTCGGCGGCACGGAGCCCGACGAGCTCGATGAGCTCGGGCACGCGTGCCTCGATGCGGTCGGAACTCGCGCCGACCGCACGGAGCGGCTCGGCGACGACGTCGTACACGCTCATGCGGGGGTCGAGGCTCGCGGCCGGGTCCTGGAACACCATCGAGATCCGGTTGCGCAGTGTCTTCGTGCCGGACTTGCTCGTGTCGACCGGGGCGCCGAACAACTCGACGGAACCGACCTCCGGCTTCTCGAGGTCCATGAGCTGGTGCAGCGTCGTGGACTTGCCGGAGCCGGACTCCCCCACCAGGCCGAGCGTCTCGCCCTGGCGGATGTCGAGGTCCACGCCGTCGACGGCGTACACGTCACCGACCTTGCGGCGGAACACGGAGCCCTTGACCAGCGGGAAGGTCTTCGTCAGGCCGGCGACCTGCACGACGGGCTTCCGCTCCGCACGCGGCACGTGGGCGATCGGGACGGCGTCGATCTCCGGCAGCGAGAAGATCGCGCCGGCGTCGGCGTGCGCGGCGGCGACCTCGTCGGTGCGGTGGCAGGCGGCGGCGTGCGGGACGGTCGCGCTCGTGCTGCTGGCGGCGGGGCTGCTCGTGCTGGCAACGGCGGGGCTGCTCGTGCTGCTCACGGGGCTGCTCGTGCTCGTGCTGCTCACGGGGCCGCTCGTGCTCGTTCCGTGGGACGCGTCCGCCGGGCGCCCGGTCTCGACGTCGAGCACCAGCAGTGCCGGCTCGGAGCCGCGGCACACCGCGGCGGCGAGCGGGCAGCGGTCGGCGAACGGGCAGGCGTCGGGGAGCCCGATGAGCGACGGCGGCGACCCGGGGATCGGCACGAGTGGGCCACCGCTCGACTCGTCGAGCCGGGGCAGCGCACCGATGAGCCCGATCGTGTACGGCATCCGCGGGCGGGCGAAGAGCTCCTCGGCGCTCGCGGTCTCCACGATGCGCCCCGCGTACATCACGGCGATCCGGTCGGCGATCCCGGCGATGACGCCGAGGTCGTGGCTGACGAACACGAGGGCGGCGCCGGTCTCGCGCTGCGCGGTCCGGAGCACGTCGATGATCTGCGCCTGGATCGTGACGTCGAGCGCCGTGGTGGGCTCGTCCGCGAGGATCACCTCGGGGTCGTTCGCCATGGCCATCGCGATCATCGCGCGCTGGCGCATGCCGCCGGAGAACTCGTGCGGGAAGGCGTCGACGCGGCTCTCCGCCTGCGGGATCCCGACCAGCTTGAGCAGCTCGATCGCACGTTCGCGGGCCTGCTGCTTCGAGCCGGCGCGGTGGATCCGGACGGTCTCGGCGATCTGCTCGCCGATCGTGTACACCGGCGTGAAGGCGGACAACGGGTCCTGGAAGACCATCGCGACCTTCGCCCCGCGGAGCTTGCTCATCTGCCGGTCGCTGCGGCCGACGAGCTGGTCGCCGTCGAGCTCGATCGAGCCGCTGACCTTCGTGGTCTCGGGCAGCAGCCCGAGCACTGCCATGCTCGTCACGGACTTGCCGGAGCCCGACTCGCCGACGATGCCGAGGACCTCGCCGCGGCGGAGCTCGAGGTCGACGCCGCGGACGGCGTGCACCTCGCCCCGCGGGGTCGGGAAGCGGACGTGCAGGTCGCGGACGCGGAGGATCTCGTCGGTCGCGGTGCTGGTCGTGGTGTCGCTCATGCGCCTGCTCCGGCCTGGGTGGTGATGGTCGCCGCGTCCACCGCGGCCTGGTTCTGGTCGCGCTTCCGGCCGGTGCGCTTCTGCCTCTTGCCCGTCGCGCTCGTCGGGTCGAGTGCGTCGCGCAGCCCGTCGCCGAGCAGGTTGGCCGCGATCGCGAAGATCACGAGCGCCCCGGCGGCGAAGTAGAACAGCCACGGGCTGGTGAGGGCAGCGTCCTGGTTCTGCGCGATGAGCGTGCCGAGGGACACGTCCGGCGGCTGCACGCCGAAGCCGAAGTAGCTGAGGCTGGTCTCGGCGAGCACCGCGGCACCCACCTGGATCGTGCCGTCGATGATGAGGAACGACGCCACGTTCGGCAGGATGTGCCGGATGATGATCCGGAACGGGCCGATCCCCATGTAGCGGGCGGCCCGGACGAACTCGCGCTCCTTCACCGACAGGGTCATCGAGCGGACGACGCGGGCGGTCACCATCCAGCCGAACGCCGCGATGAGCACCACGAGCACGATCCAGCCGGAGTTCTGGATGCGCGGGCTGATGATCGCGATGATCAGGAACGACGGCAGTACGAGCAGCATGTCGACGAAGAACATCACGATGCGGTCCGTCCAGCCGCCGAAGTAGCCGGCCGCCGCGCCGGTCAGCGCCGCGAGGGCGGTCGAGAACAGCGCGACGAGCAACCCGATGAGCAGGCTCTTCTGCATCGCGCGGGCGGTCTGGGCGAAGACGTCCTGCCCGATGCCGTTCGTCCCGAACCAGTGCGCTGCGCTCGGCGGGGTCGTGAACGCGGTGTAGTCGATCTGCGAGTAGCCCCACGGCGTCACGAAGGGGCCGAGGAACGCGAACGCGAACAGCAGCACGATGACGACGAGACCGATGCCCGCGCCGCGGTTCATGAACACGCGGACGACGGTCTGGACGAAGCGGTTGCGCTGCTTGCCGCTCGCGGCCTTCCGGTCCGTCGGGTCTCCGGGCAGGGGCGCGTCCGACCGACCGAGCGTGTCGCCGTCGACGGGTTCGATGCGGGTGTCGGTCATCTCAGCTCCTCCGGACGCGCGGATCGAGCGCGGCGGTCATCACGTCGGCGAGGAAGCCCGCGATGAGCACCACCACCGACGCGAACAGTGTGTAGGCGGTCACGGCGTTGACGTCGTTGCCCTGGACGGAGTCGATGAACCACGCACCGAGGCCGTTCCACCCGAAGATCTTCTCGGTGAAGGTCGCACCGGTCAGGATGCCGAGGAACCCGTACGCGAACAGGGTCGTCATCGGGATGAGGGCCGTCCGGAGGCCGTGCTTGAACGTGGCCTGGCGCCGGGTCAGGCCCTTCGCCCTCGCTGTCCGCAGGAAGTCCGAGCCGAGCACGTCGAGCATGGTGGCGCGCTGGTACCGGCTGTAGATCGCGATCAACCCGAGCGCGATCGAGATCGTCGGGAGCAGCAGGTGCACGCCGCGGTCGACGAAGAGGTCCCACCACGAGCCCGTCAGCCCGGGGGTGGCCTCGCCGGTGAAGTTGATGAGCTGCTGCCCGGTGTCCTGGTTGAGCTTCGTGGCACCGATCTTCAGGAACACCGCCGTCAGGAACACCGGTGTCGAGATCAGGAAGATCGAGATGATCGCGCTCACCCGGTCGGACAACCGGTACTGCCGGATCGCGTTCCAGACGCCCACCAGCACGCCGATCACGATGCCGATGACCGATCCGACGAGCAGCAGTCGGAGACTCACCCCGAGGCGTGGCCAGAACGCGTCGTCCACGCTGCGGTCCTGGATGGTCTGCCCGAGGTCGCCGTGCACCGCGTCGTTCAGCCAGTGGCCGTACCGGACGATGATCGGGGTCTTGTCGTTGACGCCGATGTGGTCGAGCTTGGCGTCCACGACCGCCGTCGGGGGTGCCGGATTCCGCTCTGCGTACACGGATCGGGGGCTGAACGTCGCCGACGCGAGGAAGTACGTCAACGACGTGGCGAGGAAGACGAGTACGACGTAGTACACGATTCGACGCGCCAGGAAGCGGATCATGCGGAACACCATACGGGCTGTTGTGTTTCCGGGAGATCACGCCGACCGTCCGGCCGGGTAACGATTGTTCATCCGCGGGGGAAATGTCGTCCTACCCCCGCCCGGGGGTCTTAGTGTGTTCCACAACTTCACGAGGGGAAGAACATGTTGCACAGGAAAGTCCTCGCGACGACGGCGGTCCTCGCCGGCATCGCGCTGGCCGTGACCGGCTGCTCCGGCGGGAGCTCCGGCGGAGGCTCCGGGTCGTCGAACGACTCCGGCAAGAAGGAACTGCCGTCGTCCGCGCAGGTCAACGAGAAGCCGGTCTCCGACCTCGAGCAGGGCGGCACCGTCCGGCTGCCCATCTCGCAGTGGATCTCGCAGTGGAACTACTTCGAGCTCGACGGCACCCTGCAGGACGCCGCCGACATCGAGCAGGCGACGATGCCGCACACGTTCAACATCGATGCCGACGGCAAGCCGCAGATCGACAAGAACGTGCTCGAGTCCGCCGAGGTGACGAGCCAGGACCCGCTGACGATCACCTACACGGTGAACCCGAAGGCCCAGTGGAACGACGGCTCGCCGATCACCTGGAAGGACTTCGAGGCGCTCTGGAAGGCCAACAACGGCACCGACCAGAGCTACCAGATCGGTGACGACACCGGCTGGAAGGACATCGAGTCCGTCACGCAGGGCACCGACGAGCGGCAGGCGATCGTCAAGTACGCGACCCCGTTCTCGGACTGGAAGTCGCTGTTCAGCCCGCTCTACCCGGCGAGCGTCATCGGCACGCCCGACGGCTTCAACAACGGCTACAAGGACAAGGTCCCGCTGTCGGCCGGCCCCTACAAGGTCGCGAACCTCAACGAGACCGCCGGCACGGTCACGCTCGAGCCGGACCCCAACTGGTGGGGTGACAAGCCGAAGCTCGACTCGGTGATCTTCCGCGCACTCGACGGCAACGCCGACATCGACGCGTACCTCAACAAGGAGCTCGACTCGGTCGCGGCCGGCACGTCGGACCGGTACGCCCGTGTCAAGGACGCGAAGAACACGAAGATCTACGCGTCGCAGTCGGCGTCGTACACGCACGTGGACTTCTCGACGCAGGGTCTCCTCAAGGACAAGAACCTGCGGCTCGCGATCCAGCACGCGGTGAACCGTGACTCGCTCGCCTCCGTGATCGGCGGCACCCTGCCGTACAAGCTCCCGGTGCTGAACAACCACGTGTTCCTCGCCACGGACAGTGGCTACAAGGACAACTCCGACCCGAACGGCGTCTTCGACGTCGCCAAGGCGAAGAAGATCCTCGACGACGACGGTTGGAAGACCGACGGCGCGTACCGCAAGAAGGACGGCAAGAACCTGTCCATCTCGATCACGATCCCGTCGGGTGCGACCAGCTCGCAGAAGATGGCCGAGGTCATCCAGTCGCAGCTCAAGGACGTCGGCATCAAGCTGAACATCAAGGCCGTCTCGAGCGACGACTTCTTCCCGCAGTACGTCACGCCGGGCAACTACGACATGACGATCTTCCTGTGGGGCGGCACCGGCTACCACGCCAGCGGCGCGAGCATCTTCATCACCGGCGACACCGGCCAGAACTACGGCCGGGTCGGCACGAAGTCGATCGACACGCTCGTCAACCAGGCGATCGCCGAGACCGACACGTCGAAGGCGAACACCCTCTGGAACAAGGTCGACAAGCAGGTCTGGTCGATCGGGCACTCGCTGCCCATCGTGCAGTCGCCGCGTGTCATCGCGCAGAACCCGAAGCTCGCCAACTACGGCGCACGCTCCGGTGCGATGGCCTACGACTGGACGAAGGTCGGCTTCACCAAGTAGCCGTCCCGACGGACCACGGACGGGGTCGAGCGCAGCAGCGCTCGGCCCCGTTCCGCGTCCCGCCGCCATGCTGTCCTGCTGTCTCCTGCTGTCCTGCTGTGCTGCTGTGCTGCTGCTCGACTGTCTCCAGCAGACTGGCAGCGGGGCGACGGTCCACCCGGAACCGCAGCCCGTACGGTGAGCCCATGAGCATCCCTGGGGTCGGTGACCCGGCACCGGCCTTCACCCTGCCGGGCATGGTCGTCCGCGACGGCGTGCGCACCGACGACGAGTACGACCTGTCGAGCGTCATCGGTCGAACGGTCGTCCTCGCCTTCTACCCCGGTGACGCGACGCCCGTCTGCACCGCCCAGCTCTGCAGCTACCAGGAGGAGCTCGACGACTTCGGCGACCTCGGCGCGGTGGTCTGGGGCATCAGCCCGCAGGCACTCGACTCCCACGAGGCGTTCGCCCGCGGGTCCTCGCTCACCTTCCCGCTGCTCAGCGACACGGCGGGCTCCGTCGTGCGCGACTACGGCGTCCGCGCTCGCGGGTTCGGACTCCGGCGTTCGGTGTTCGTGATCGGTCCGGACGGCATCGTCCGGTGGCGTCACGTCGGCCTCGTCGGCATCCGCTTCCCCAAGGCGTCCGCGATCCGGGCGGAGATCGAGCAACTCGTCCGCTAGGACACGGCGTGTCGATGCCCGGTCTTTTCTGTCGATGGGGTGTTGACACTCGAACTGGGGTCGAGGACCATCGTTGTCACGAGAGGTCCACCACGGACCTGCCTCCCCGGGACATCGGGTCGTCGGCTGCTACGCGCCAGGCGTTTCACGCCCGCTCAGCCGGCGGTCCCGGGGAGGCACTCTCGCACCTCTCCTACGATGGACTCGTGAGCGACTCCCCCAGCCCCGAGCCAGCGCGGATCGTCGCCCCGGGCATGCGGACCCTCGCCGTGGTGCTCTGGGCCGTCGCCGGTGTCCTGCTCGTCCTCGGGTTCGTGAGCCGTGGCGACACCTCGGCCCTGCTCGTCCCGATCCCGAGTCTCTTCATCGCGTTCGTCGCCTGGGCCGTGCTCTGGCGCCCGCGGCTCCTGCTCACCCCCGAGGCCCTCGTCGTCGTCGACGTCCGCCGCACCTCCTCCTACGCATGGCCCAGGGTCACGGGCGTCCGCACGAAGTACGGCCTCGAGGTGCAGTCCACCGAACCCGATCGCCGCACGTGGATCGCGCCGCGTCCGACCGCCCGCCTGCGGCTGGACCGGCCTGGAGGCTCGGTTCCGCTCACCGTCGACCAGGCCGCCGCCGAGGTGCTCGCCTCCGTCCCTGCGCAGGCACCGCAGGACGGGCCGCCCCCGGCGACGGTCACCGCGCACCCGATCGTCCACCGTGCGCACGGGTGGACGATCCTGGCGATCACGGTCCTGGCGATCGCTGCCTCCATGGCCGCCGCGCGCCTCTGACCTGCACCGGGTCCGTCGCTTCCCGCGCCTGCTGGCGCCCCGTCCCGTCCCCGCGCGTCCCCGCCGTCCCCGCCGTCCCCGCCTCCCCCGCCGTCCCCGCGCGTCCTCGCGCGAGCGGGCGAAATGCCGGGGTCGCCCGCCAGGTCCACTGTGGCATTCAGCCCGCTCGAACGGTCGCCGCTGCCCGAGGCCCCCGCACGCGCGGGTCGAGCGGGCGAAATGCCGGGGTCGGACGTGCGCGCGACCCAGCGTTCCCGCCCGCTCGATCGGTCGCCGCTGCCCGAGGCCCCCGCACGCGCGGGTCGAGCGGGCGGAATGCCCGGGTCGCCCGCCAGGCGCACTGCGGCATTCCGCCCGCTCGGCGTTCGGCGAAGGAGGCCGAGCCGGAAGCGCCGAGTGACGGGCGGCGGGCGCATGCGCGCGAGCGGGCGAAATGCCCGGGTCGCACGCCAGGCGCACCGCGGCATTCCGCCCGCTCGGCGTTGCGGTGGAGACGCGGGACCACACGGGCAACCGCCGCGGTGTCGAACGGGCGGGAACGCCGGGTGCCCGGACGAGGCACCGCGGCATTTCGCCCGCTCGTGGAAGACGGGGGCGGCGGGGCGTGGGCGGGGCGAGCCTCCAGGCCGGGGCGGACGGGAGGACCGACGGGGGCGACGGGCGGGTGGCGGGCGCGGAAACGCGGAACGCGCCGCCCCGGAGGGCGACGCGTTCCGTGGTGCGGTGTGGTGCGGGTCAGCGACCGAACTCGAAGGACGCGCCGGGGATGGCGGCCAGGAGGTCACGGGTGTACTGCTCCCGCGGGTTGGCGAAGACCTCGTCGGTCGTGGCCTTCTCGACGATCTGGCCCTTGCGCATCACGCAGACGTTGTCCGCGACCAGGCGCACGACGGCGAGGTCGTGCGTGATGAACAGGTAGGTCAGGCCGAGTTCCGACTGGAGCTCGGTGAGGAGCTCGAGGATCTGCCCCTGGACGAGCACGTCGAGCGCGGAGACCGCCTCGTCGAGCACGATGACCTCGGGCTTGAGCGCAAGCGCCCGGGCGACGGCGATGCGCTGTCGCTGACCGCCGGAGAGCTCGTTCGGGTAGCGGTTGACCATGGAGGAGGGCAGCGCGACCTGGTCGAGCAGCTCCTTGACGCGCGCGCGCCGGGAGGCCTTGTCGCCGATGCCGTGGGTCACGAGCGGCTCGGCGATCGTGTTCCCGACGTTGTACATCGGGTCGAGCGAACCGTACGGGTCCTGGAAGACCGGCTGCACACGACGACGGAAGTCGAAGAGCTCCTTGCCCTTCAACGCGCCGATGTCGATGCCGTCGAACTGCACGGTTCCGCCGGTGATGCTCTCGAGCTGCAGGACGAGCTTCGCGACCGTGGACTTGCCCGAGCCGGACTCCCCCACGAGCGCCGTGGTGGTGCCCTTCGGGATCGTGAACGACACGTCGTCGACGGCCTTGAGTTCACGCGACCCGATGCCCTTGCCGCGCAGCTTGTAGACCTTCTGCAGGTCCTTGACGACGATGAGGTCCTTCGTCGGCTGGTGCTCGCGCTCCTGGGCCCGGGCGATGAGCTCGGCGTCGTCGCTGCCGACGTCCGCGATGTCGATCGACTCGTGCGCGACCTTCGACTGGATGCGACGGCTGGCCAGGGACGGCGCGGCTGCGACGAGTCGCTGCGTGTAGGGGTGCTGCGGGTTGCCGAGGATCTCCTTCGACGGACCCGCTTCGACGACCTGCCCCTTGTACATGACGACGAGCTTCTCGGCGCGCTCGGCAGCGAGGCCGAGGTCGTGCGTGATGAAGAGGACGCTGGTGCCGTAGTCGCGGGTCAGGGTCTCGAGGTGGTCGAGGATGACGCGCTGCACGGTGACGTCGAGCGCACTCGTCGGCTCGTCGGCGATGAGCAGCTTCGGGTGGCTGGACAGACCGATGCCGATGAGCACGCGCTGCCGCATGCCGCCCGAGAACTCGTGCGGGTACTGCTTGAGGCGGTTCGCGGCGTCGCCGAGCCCCGCTTCCTTCAGGACCTCGATCGCACGCTCACGCACGGCCTTCTTGCCGGTGGCCATGCCGTTGGCACGGATGGCCTCCTCGACCTGGAACCCGATGGTCCACAGCGGGTTGAGGTTCGACATCGGGTCCTGCGGGACGTAGCCGATCTCCTTGCCGCGGATCTCCGACATCTCCCGGTCGGAGAGGCCGACGAGCTCGCGACCGTTGAACTTGATCGAGCCACCGGTCACCTGGCCAGCGCCGGGCAGGAGCTTGATGATCGCCTGGGCGCTGGTCGACTTGCCGGAACCCGATTCGCCGACGATCGCGAGTCGCTCGCCCTGCTCGAGGGTGAAGTCGACGCCGCGGACGGCCTGGACGAAGCCGCTCTGGGTCTTGAACCCGATCTCGAGACCGGAGATCTCGAGGAGCGGTGCGCCCGTGCTCCCGGCACGACGGGCCGTCGGTTCGGTCAGTGTCTCGCTCATCGGCGGGCCCTCGCCTTCGGGTCGAGTGCGTCGCGGACCACGTCACCGAGGAGAAGGAACGCGAGCACGGTGATGGACAGCGCCAGCGACGGCCAGAAGATCGTCGAGGGGTTGGTCCGGAGGGACGGCTGCGCCGCGTTGATGTCGTAGCCCCAGCTCAGGGACGACGGCGGCAGACCGATGCCGAGGAACGACAGCGTGGACTCCGCGACGATGAACGTGCCGAGCGAGACCGTCGCGACCACGATCACCGGGGCGATCGAGTTCGGGATGACGTGGCGGATCAGCGTCTTGAACCGGCTGACGCCGAGCGCCGCCGAGGCCGTCACGTAGTCGGCGTTCTTCGCCGAGAGGACGGCGCCGCGCATGATGCGGGCGATCTGCGGCCACGCGAAGGCGGCCAGCACGAGCGCGACCGTCCAGGGGCTGCGCTGCGGGATGCTCGACATGATCACGATCGCACCGAGGACGGTGGGGATCGAGAAGAAGATGTCGCCGATGCGGGACACCACGGAGTCGAGCCATCCGCCGTAGAACCCGGCGAGCGAACCGATGATCACGCCGACGATGACCACGAGGATCGTCGCGACGAGCCCGACCAGCAGCGAGTTCTGCGTGCCGTAGATCACGCGGGAGTACACGTCACAGCCCTGACGGGTGTAGCCGAGGATGTGCCCGGCGCTGCTGCCCTTGCCGGAGTTCGACAGGTCGCAGGCGCGGGGGTCGACGTGCGCGAACACGCCCGGCACGAGAGCCACGGCGATGATCAGCACGATGAGCACGCTCGACACCCAGAAGATCGGGCGCACGCGCATCGAGTCCCAGGCGTCGGTCCACAGGGAGCGGGTCTTCTCGTCCTCGTTGACGTTGTCGATCGCCTGGAGCGGCGTCTCCTCGATCGGCGCGACGTAGTGCGTCGCCGACCGCGATTCAGTGTTACTTGGCATAGCGGATCCTCGGGTCCAGGACGGCGTACAGCAGGTCGACCAGGAGGTTGGCGAGCATGAAGATGATGACCATCACGGCGACGAACGACACGACCGTCGGACCCTGACCGAGCTTGACGGCCTGGTAGACCGTGCCGCCGACGCCGTGGATGTTGAAGATGCCCTCGGTGACGATCGCGCCGACCATCAGGTTGCCGATGTCGATGCCGAGGTACGTCACCACCGGGATGAGCGAGTTCCGGAAGATGTGCACGCCGATGACGCGGCGGCGCGGGAGGCCCTTCGCGGTCGCGGTGCGGACGAAGTCGGCGCTCATGTTCTCGGCGACGCTGGCACGGGTCAGTCGCACGATGTAGGCGAACGACCCGGTCGCCAGCACGATCGCGGGGAGCACGAGCTCCGACCACGGCGCCTGTCCGGAGACGGTCGCGCGGAACAACCCGAGTTCGATGCCGAGCCCGTACTGCAGGATGAAGCCGATCACGAAGACCGGGATCGAGATGAGGAAGAGGCTGACCACGAGCGCGGTGGCGTCGAAGACCTTGCCCTTGCGGAGGCCGGCGATGACGCCGACGACGATGCCGGCGACCGACTCGAACACGAGGGCGAGGATCGCCAGTCGTGCGGTGATCGGGAATGCCTGCGCGAGCTGCTCGGTGACCGGGATGCCCGAGTAGGTCTGCCCGAGGTCGCCGCGGAAGAGCCCACCGACCCAGAGCAGGTACTGGACGATGAAGGGCTTGTCGAGGTTGTACTGCGCGCGGATCTGTTCGATCACCTGGGGCGACGGCTGGTGGTCGCCGAAGAGCGCTGCGATGGGGTCTCCGGGGAGGAGGAACACCATCAGGTAGATGAGGAACGTGGCACCGAAGAACACGGGGATCAGCTGCAGGAGGCGCTTCCCGAGGTACCAGAGCATCAGATCTCCGCCTGGTTCGGAGCGAGCATGTGGATCACAGTCATTTCGTCGTGGGTGGACGTCGCGTGAGTTGACACGGCTGCCCGGCGCGGGAGGCGGCGCCCGCTTGGGTCGTGGGGGGAGGGTGTTGCCGCCGCGGTACGGGGGCCCGGGGACTGGTCGTCCCCGAACCCCCGTCCGGTGGTGTTGCTGCTGATGCAGGATACCTGCGATCAGCTCGTTACTTCTTGACCTCGACGTCGTAGTAGAGCGGCACCGAGTCCCAGCCGAACTTGACGTTCGACACGTTGTCAGCGGACCACACACCGGTCACGTTCGAGTACCAGAGCGGGATCTCCGGCAGGTCCTGGAGCAGCAGCTCCTGGGCCTGGTCGAAGATCTTGTTGCCGGCCTGGACGCTGTCGGCGGCCTGACCCTGCTTGAGCAGGTCGTTGTACTCGGCCGAGTCGTAGCGCGAGTAGTTGTTCGACGAACCGTCACCCATGGTCGGGCCGAGGAAGTTGTACAGCGACGGGTAGTCGGCCTGCCAACCGGTACGGCTCGCGCCGGTGAGCTTGTCGCTCGTCTGGACGTCCAGCGCCTCCTGGAAGGTCGGGTACGCCTTGCCCTCGGCCTTGATGCCCAGCGTGTTCGAGATGCTGTTCGCGACCGCGGTCACCCACGCCTCGTGCCCGCCGTCGGCGTTGTACGAGATGGTGAGGGTGTCGTTGTACGGCGAGATCTTGTCGGCCTCGGCCCAGAGCTTCTTGGCCTGCGACTTGTTGTACTCGAGGACGTCAGAGCCCTTGAGGTCGCCGTTCCAGCCGTCGATCACCGGGGAGGTGAAGTCCTTGGCCGGGGTGCGGGTGCCGTCGAAGATCTTCGAGGTGATCTGCTTGCGGTTGATGGACATCGACACCGCCTCACGACGGAGCTTGCCCTCCTCGCCCTTCCAGTGGTCGAGGTAGTAGGGCAGGTAGATGCCCTGGAAGATCGCCGCCGGCTTGTTCACGTTCGAGTCGGGGAAGTCCGACTTGTAGTTCGCGAACGCGCTGTCCGGGACGGCGTCGAGGATGTCGAGGTTGCCACCCTGCGCGTCGGAGTACGCGGTGTCCTGCGAGGTGTAGAACGTGATCGTCAGACCACCGTTCTTCGGCTTGCGCTTGCCCTCGTAGTCCTTGTTGGTGACGAGCTTGATGTCCGTGTTGTGCGTCCAGGCGTTCTTGCTGGCGAGCTTGTACGGACCGTTGCCGATCGGGTCTTCACCGAACGACTTGGGGTCGTCGTAGAACGACGACGGCAGCGGCACGAAGGCCGAGTAGCCGAGCGACAGCGGGAAGTCCGACTGGGCGGCCTTCAGGGTCACCGTGAACTCGTCGTCGCTGACGACCTTGAGACCGGTGAGGTCCGAGTCGGCGTCGGCGTTGTAGCCCTCGATGTTCTCGAAGTAGTAGCTCGCGCCCTGGGCGTTCGACTTCTGCGCCGCCCAGTTCCACGCCTTCGTGAAGGACTCAGCGGTGATCTTCTCACCGTTGGTGAACGTCCAGCCCGTGTTGAGCTTGATGTCGAACGTCTTCGAGTCGTCAGTCGTGATGCTCTTCGCGATCTCGTTGACGGGCTTGCCGTTCTCGTCGTAGGAGCGGAGCCCCTCGAAGATCGAGTTGATGATCTTGCCACCACCGGTCTCGGTGGTGTTCGACGGGATGAGCGGGTTCTGGGGCTCGCTGCCGTTGGTGGTGACGATGCCGCTCGCGTTCGTCGAGCCGGAGCCCGAGTCCTTGCTGCCGCTGCCTCCGTTGCTGGAGCAGCCGGCCAGGGCGATTGCTGTGGCCCCGAGCACGGCGAGGGCTGCGAGCCCAGCGCGCTTCTTGATCAAGAGTTCCTCCTGGTGCATGGGACGCGCCGAGCACAGAGGTGTCGCCAGGCGCGTTTGACCTTTGCACTGTAGGCAGTGGGTCGGAAACCCGCCAAACCCTGGAACGAACGGTTACACGCTGGTAACCAACTTGCACGATCCTTGCGAGGTGCTGCAAGATACGCGCGTCGTACCGCGAACCGTGCGTTTTTGTTGCATCTGCATCAGGTTCGTTGCGTGAGGGAACTGCTTCCGTGCAGTGTGCCACCTCTTCGGGGGTCGTGTCATCACGCGTGTGTCCGCGTTTCGGGGGGCATCGGGCATGGGCGGCCAAGGATGGGCTGTGTGGCGCCTGGACGCAAGGATCCACCGCGCGGGGCGTGGGATCGCTCCACTGGCGGGGCGGGTGGTCGGGACGGGTGGTCGGGTAGGCCGGGCGGGGCGGGCGGGCGGGCGGCAGGAGCCTGACTCGGAACGACAGCGTCGTTGTCGTGCGACATCGACTGTGTCGCTGTGCGCGGCCGCAACTGCGTGCGTCCGCAACGAGCGACGCCGTGGTCGTCGTACGACAGCGACCGTGTCGTTCCGAGTCGACACCCCGTCAAACCAGCGCCCCTCGAACCCGCGCCCGACGCCCCGCGCCCGACCCCGTCCCGCCGCCGCGCACCCGCCGCCGCGCGCCCAACCCCGCACCCGACTCCGCCCCGCACACGACGACGGCCCCGGAGCACAGAGCTCCGGGGCCGCGTCAGGGCGCTGCAGGGCAGGGTTACGCGAACGCCTCCACCGGCGGGCACGCGCACACCAGGTTGCGGTCCCCGTACGCCTGGTCGATGCGTCGCACCGGCGGCCAGTACTTCCGCCCGACGATGCCGGGCAGCGGGTACACGGCCTGCTCCCGCGTGTAGGCGTGCGTCCACTCCCCCGAGATCACCGACGCGGCCGTGTGCGGCGCTCCGACGAGGGGGTTGTCGTCCGCCGGCCACTCCCCGCGCTCGACGGCGTCCGCCTCGGCACGGATGGCGAGCATGGCGTCGACGAACCGGTCGAGTTCGGCCAGGTCCTCGCTCTCGGTCGGCTCGACCATGAGCGTCCCCGCGACCGGGAACGACATCGTCGGTGCGTGGAACCCGTAGTCGACGAGACGCTTCGCGACGTCGTCCACGGTGATGCCCGTGGCGTCGCGGAGCGGCCGGAGGTCGAGGATGCACTCGTGGGCGACGAGCCCCGACTCCCCCGTGTAGAGCACCGGGAACGCGTCACGCAGGCGCGCGGCGATGTAGTTGGCCCCGAGCACGGCGGTCTCGGTGGCCCGGGTGAGCCCCTCGACGCCCATCATGCGGACGTAGGACCACGTGATGGGCAGGATGCTCGGGCTGCCGTAGGGCGCCGCGGACACCGGACCACCCGCGTGGGCGAGACGACCGGCGGCGTCCGACCCCGAGGTCGAGCCCGGACGACGGTCGTCGTCCTGGGCGAAGGGGTGCCCCGGCAGGAACGGCGCGAGGTGCGCCTTCGCCGCGACGGGTCCCACCCCGGGCCCGCCGCCACCGTGCGGGATGCAGAACGTCTTGTGCAGGTTGAGGTGCGAGACGTCCCCGCCGAAGTCGCCGAAGCGGGCGTGGCCGAGCAGCGCGTTGAGGTTCGCCCCGTCGACGTACACCTGGCCGCCTGCCTCGTGCACGGCCTCGCAGACGTCGCGGATGTCGTGCTCGTACACGCCGTGCGTCGACGGGTACGTGATCATCAGCGCGGCGAGGGTGTCGCGGTGCTCGGCGACCCGGGCGCGCAGGTCCGCGAGGTCGACGTTGCCGTCCTCGTCGCACGCGACCACGACGACCCGCATGCCGGCGAGCACTGCGGACGCGGCGTTCGTGCCGTGTGCGCTCGACGGGATCAGGCAGACCGAGCGGGCGTCGTCCCCGCGGGACCGGTGGTACCCGCGGATCGCGAGGAGCCCGGCGAGCTCACCCTGGCTGCCGGCGTTCGGCTGCACGGACACGGTGTCGTACCCGGTGACCTCGGCGAGCCAGGTCTCGAGGTCGCTGATCATCGACAGGTAGCCCTCGACGTCGGCGCGCGGGGCGAACGGGTGCACGTTCGCGAACTCCGGCCAGGTCACCGCGGCCATCTCGGTCGCTGCGTTGAGCTTCATGGTGCAGCTGCCGAGCGGGATCATGCCGCGATCGAGCGCGTAGTCCTTGTCGGCGAGGTGCTTCAGGTAGCGCATCATCCGGGTCTCGCTGCGGTGCGCGCTGAACACGGGGTGGGTCAGGTACTCACTCTGCCGCAGCAGCCCGGCCGGGAGGCTCGGGGCCGCGTCGGCCACGGCCGTCTCGACCGCACGCTGGTCGGGTTCGGAGCCGTCGGCCAGCAGACCGGCGAGCACGCGGACGTCGTCGGGCGTGGTCGTCTCGTCGACGGAGACCAGGACGGTGTCCGCGTCGAGGCCGTGCAGCAGGTAGCCCGCTTGGTACGCGGACGCCACGAGGGCGTCGGCGCGACCGGGGGCGCGGAGCGTGAGCGTGTCGAAGACGTCCGTGTGCACGACCTCGACCCCGGCCGTGCGTGCGGCGTCGGCGAGCGCCGTCGCGGTCCGCGCGACGCGGCTGGCGATGAAGCGCAGTCCCTCGGGGCCGTGGTAGACCGCGTACATCGAGGCCATCACGGCGAGGAGCACCTGCGCCGTGCAGATGTTCGACGTCGCCTTCTCGCGGCGGATGTGCTGCTCACGTGTCTGCAGGCTGAGCCGGTACGCCATGCCGCCGGCGGCGTCGAAGGAGACCCCGACGAGCCGTCCGGGGAGCTGTCGTTCGAGGCCGGCCCGGACCGCCAGGTAACCGGCGTGCGGTCCGCCGAACCCGAGCGGCACGCCGAAGCGCTGCGAGGTGCCGACGGCGACGTCGGCGCCGAGGTCGCCGGGGCTGGCGAGCAGGGTCATCGCGAGCAGGTCGGCCGCGACGACGGCGATGCCGCCACCGGCGTGCACGCGCTCGATCGTCGTGCTCGGGTCGAGGACGCGGCCGGACGCACCGGGGTACTGCAGGACGACGCCGAACGCACCGTCGAGCTGGTCGTCGCTCGGGCCGTCGGCGGCGTCGAACTCGCGCAGGGTGATCCCCACGGCGTCGGCACGGTGGTCCAGGAGCGCACGGGTCTGCGGCAGCAGGTCGGCGTCCACGAGGAACGCGTCGCCCTTGACCTTGGATGCACGACGGGCGAGGAGCATGCCCTCGACCACCGCGGTGCCCTCGTCGAGCATCGAGGCGCCGGCGGTGGCCATGCCGGTGAGGTCGGACACCATCGTCTGGAAGTTGATCAGGGCCTCCAACCGGCCCTGGGAGATCTCCGGCTGGTACGGCGTGTACGCGGTGTACCAGCTCGGGTTCTCGAGGACGTTCCGCTGGATGACGGCCGGGGTGTGGGTGCCGTAGTAGCCGAGGCCGATCATCGACCGGCGCACCGTGTTCTGCGCCGCGATCGCGCGGAGTTCGGCGAGCGCTTCGGTCTCCCCGACGGCCGCGGGGATCGTCGACGACTGCACGGGGTCGGCGTGGATCGACGCCGGGATGGCCGCACGGACGAGGGCGTCGAGGGACGGCTGCCCGACGGCGTCGAGCATGACCTGCTGGTCGGCCGGGGTCGTGCCGATGTGCCGGTCGGCGAACGAGGTCTGGAGGTGCTGCGCGATGTCGGTCATGCGAGGGACGCCCGGTACGTGTCGTGGTCCATGAGGTCCTCGGGGAAGTCGGTCCCCTCCACCTTGATCTTGACGAGCCAGCCGGCGCCGAACGGGTCCTGGTTGATGGTGTCCGGGGCGTCGACGACGGCGTCGTTGACCTCGACGACCTCGCCCTCGATCGGGGCGAAGAGCTCGCCGACGCTCTTGGTCGACTCGATCTCGCCGAGCTGGTCGCCCGCGGTGGTGGCGGTGCCGACGGCCGGGAGCTCGACGTAGACGACGTCGCCGAGCTGTTCGGCGGCGTGGTCGGTGATGCCGACGGTGACGACGTCACCCTCGACGAGCAGCCACTCGTGGTCCTTGGTGTACTGCAGTGCGCTCTGGTCGGTCATGGGGATCAGCCTTTCGAAGGGCGGCGGTAGAAGGGGAACGGGGTGACGGTTGCGGGGATGGCCGTACCGCGGACGTCGATGTGGAGGACCTGTCCCTCGGCGGCGGCCGACGGGGCGACGAAGGCCATCGCGACCGGGTGTCCGAGCGTCGGGGAGAGCGCGCCGGAGGTGACCGTGCCGACCGTCACGCCGTCGTGCAGGACGGGGTACCCGGCCCGGGCGGCGCGGCGGCCCTCCATCACGAGCCCGACGAGCACGGGTGCGTCGTCGGCCGGCTGCACGCCGGTCGAACCGACGAAGGTGCCGTCGGCAGCGACCACGCGGCCGAGTCCGGCCTGCGCGGGACGGGTGTCGACGGTGAGCTCGTGGCCGTAGAGGGGCATCCCGGCCTCGAGGCGCAGGGTGTCCCGGGCGGCGAGCCCCGCGGGCACCACGCCACGCGCTGCCCCGGCCTCGAGCAGCGCGTCCCAGATCACCGGGGCGACGTCGGGGTCGCTGTAGATCTCGAAGCCGTCTTCGCCCGTGTACCCGGTGCGCGCGACGAGGACCGCCGAGCCGTCGAAGGTGGCGTGCAGTGCGCGGTAGTAGCGGAGTTCGTCGAGCGGGGTCTCCGGCTGCAGGCGGTCCTCGACGACGAGCTCGTCGAGCGTGCCGGCGGCCGCCGGGCCCTGGATCGCGACGAGCGCGGTGGTGTCGGAGTCGTCGCTGACCTGGACGTCGAACCCCTCCGCACGTGACTGCAGCGCCGCGACCGCGACGTCCCGGTTCGCGGCGTTGGCCACGACCAGGTAGGTGTCCTCGTCGGTGCGGTACACGACGAGGTCGTCGAGGATGCCGCCGGACTCGGCGAGCAGGAGCGAGTACTTCGCGCGGCCGACGGTCATCGCACCGAACGCCCCGGCGAGCGCGTGGTCGAGGAACGCCACCGCGTCGGGGCCTGCGACACCGATCTCGGCCATGTGCGACAGGTCGAACACCCCGGCGGCCTGGCGGACGGCGTGGTGCTCGGCGAGGTCGGACGAGTAGCGCACGGGCATGCGGTACCCGGCGAAGTCGGTGAAGGCCGCGCCGGCGGCGTCGTGCGCTGCCTCGAGCGGGGACGAACGCAGGGACGAGGGGTCTGACATGCGGAGTTCTCCTGGCGTGCAGGGCCCGACGTGCGTCGGGCATGACCCGTCGACGATCGCCGGGTCGGAACTCCCCCTCTGTCATGGGCCTGAGAGTTTCACCGCGGCCCGTGAGGTCCGGCGGCTTTCACCGTGGGCGAGCCGGTCCGGACCCGGAGGGCGACGGCACGACTGCTTTTCAGAGTGGCCTGTCCGCTGCGGTGTTGGACCTGAGAGATTGACGGGGAGGATGCTCCTTCGGTGTCGCGTCACCGCCGGCTTCGGCGGTGCGGCGACGTCTCCCGCGGCGGGTGGTCGGCCTCGATGTTCTGTTGTCCGCGACGAGTGTAGCGAGATCGCGTTACGGGCATGTGAACCGTTCCGAGCCGGGTTCGACATCTCGTAGAGTGGGCGCGTGGCAGGACAGCGGCAGCGCCCCAGGGGGCACCTCGAGCAGGCGGTGCTCGATGCGCTCTGGTCCGCCGACGCGGGCCTGACGGCGCGCCAGGTCCTCGACGTGTTCCCCGAGCCGCGACCGGCACTGACGACCGTCCTCACCGTGCTCGACCGGCTCGGACGCAAGGGTGCGGTCGAACGGCAGCAGCACGCCGACGCGCCCCTCACCTTCCGTGCGACGAACAGCCGCGAGGAACAGACCGCCTCGCTGATGTCGACCGCCCTGGCCGCCGCCGCCGACCGCGAGGCAGCGCTCCTCCAGTTCACCGGGTCGCTCGCCGCCGACGACCTCGACGTCCTGCGCCGCGCACTCGAGGCGCGCGCCCGCTCCTGACCGTGACCGTGCCGGCGGGAGAGCAGCTGACCGTGTCGGCGGGAGAACAGCGGACCGCGCCCGCGGGAGCACAGCAGACCGCGCCCGCGGGAGCACAGCAGACCGCGCCCGCGGGAGAACAGGCGACCGCGCCGTGGTGATCGCCGGAGTCGTCCTCGTCGTCCTCGCCCTCGCGGTCGTCGTCGGCGCACCACGCGTGCTGACCCGATCGGCGTGGACGATCGACCGTCCGCGCACCGCCCTGGTGTGCTGGTCGGCGGCCGTCCTGCTCGGCGTGGTCGGCTTCGTCGTGGGCATCGCCCTGCTGGTCCTCGAGGACCGTTCGCTCACCGACCCCTTCGGCCTCGGCACGTCGCCCACGCACGGGCTGAACCTCGGGGTCGCCCTGCTCGCCGTGCTCGCCTTCGTCATCGCCGTCCGGGTCCGTCCCGGCTCCGACCAGCAGGCGGTCCGGCAGGCGCTCCGGTCCGGCGTCGCCCCGCACCGCGAGATCGACGGCACCCTCGTCGCGGTGGTGGAGGCGGAGCACGCGCTCGCCTGCGCCGTCCCGGGCCGCAGCGGGGGCGTCCTGGTCAGCTCCGGTCTCGCGGACCGGTTGCGGACGGACGAACTGGAGGCCGTGGTCGCCCACGAACGCGCGCACCTGCAGCAGCACCACACGGCGGCCGTCGCGGTCGCCGAGTCGATCGAGCGCGCGGTCCCGTGGATCCCCGGAGCGCGCGCCATGGCGCGCTCGACGCGCGTCCTCGTCGAGTTCGCGGCCGACGACGCGGCCGCGCGCCGGGTCGGACGCGACGCGGTGCGGCGTGCCGTGCTGGTGGCGGACGCGACGAGCGCGCTCGCGGTGATCCGGGCCTCCCGTCTGGGGTAGCCCGTTCCGGTCTGTCGGCGGCGAGGAATAAGGTGGCAAGCACCGTGAAGCCACTGACCGAAGCAGACATCCGTTCGTCGTTCGTCAACGCCACCCCGGACGAACTCGCGCAGCTCCCGATCCCGGGGCTGCACGAGATGCTCTGGGACGAGCGTGAGTTCCTCGGCTGGCGTGACCCGCAGGCCGCGCGCCGGGGCTACATCGTGTCCTGGATCGACGACGCCCCCGTGGGGATCGTCGTACGGTCAGCGGGTGGGTCGCTTCGTCCCGGGATCGCCGCGATGTGCTCGTTCTGCCACTCGCCGCAGCCGGCGACCCAGGTGCGCCTGTTCTCGGCCGCGCGTGCCGGTGAATCCGGCCGCAACGGCAACACGATCGGGTCGTACATCTGCGAGGACCTCGGCTGCTCGATGCTCATCCGGACCGCGCCCCCGCACCTGAACCCGCCGGCGACGATCGCCATGCGGGGCGAGGCCCTGCTGCAGCGCGTGCAGAACTTCACGGCCGACATCATGAAGACCGCGTGAGCCGGTTCCCGACGGCACGCTGGGTCGTGGTCGAGGAACAAGGCGACGGCCGGTGGCGGCTCACCCTGCGTGACGAGGCGGACGACGAGCTCGGCGCCTTCGGGATGGGCGTCGAGGGGCCGTGGGAGCCCGACGTGGAGCCGCACGTGACGTTCGTCCTGACGCAGCTCGGGCTCGCGCTGCGCGGATCGCGGCCGTGGCACGTCGACGAGCTCGGCGACCAGCGCGCGCCGGTGCTGCCGGTCGGGTAGCGCGGCCTGTCGGGTGACGTGACCGGTCCGGTGGTGCGGCCGGTCCGGCGCGCGCTCGCTCCCCGGTTCGGGTCGCGGGCAGTGCGACGGACGGCGTCTCTGGCCGTCCGTCGGTCAGTCCGCGGCGGCGATGAAGTTCCGCAGGATCTCGCGGTCGTCGTCCGTGCGCGAGGCCCAGTGCAGCTCGCTCCGGTGGTCGCTCGTCAACGGGAGCAGGGCGACCGTCTCCGGTGCGGCGAGCGTCGCGCTCGCGGGGGCGACGGTCACGCCGAGGCCCACACCGACCAGGTGCAGGACGGTGGCCCAGGTCGTCGCCTCCTGCACGACGGTCGGGCGCTTCCCGTCGTGCACGACGGGTGCGAGGTTCCGTTCGGTGGCGACGGCGCCGGCCTCGGCGGGGAAGAACACGAACGGGTCGTCGACGAGTTCCGTCCCGTCGATCTCCCCGCGGTCCGCGAACCGGTGGCCCCGCGGGACAGCAGCCACGAAACGCTCGCTCCGGAACCGCGACGTCCGTACCCCGTCGGTCGGGTCCGGGTCGCGCACGATCGCGAGGTCGAGCTCGCCCCGCACGATCCGGGCGAGCAGCCGCGAGGTGTACCCCTCGGTCAGCTCGACGCGCACGCGCGGGTACCGCTGACGGAACCGCTGGACGCGCTCGATCGGGCCGAGCGGCAACGCCGACACCACGAAGCCGACGTCGAGTCGACCGGCCTCGCCGCGACCGACCTGCACCGTCTCGTCGAGGTCCCGCTCGACCTGGGCCAGGAGCGACCGTGCGCGACCCCGGAGCACGAGCCCCGCCGGGGTGAGCGCGACGCTCCGCGACGTCCGCTCGAACAGGTCGACGCCGAGCGCGCGTTCGGTCCGTCGAATCTGCTGCGAGAGCGCGGGCTGTGCGACGTGGAGCGCCGCGGCGGCCCGCCCGAAGTGCAGCGCGTCGGCAACCGCGAGGAACGCGCGGAGCTGCCGGAGATCGACGTCGTGATCCATGCATCCAGCGTATCGATCAGCACGAACGAGTATTGGACTCTCCTGATCCGAGGACCGAACATGGATCCATGTCCGACACCGCCGCAGTCACCATCGCCGACCTCGCCACCCCCGCCGACGCGGAGGCGTTCCGGGTCCTCAACGAGGCGTGGATCACCCGGTTCTTCGCCCTCGAGGACGAGGACCGCAAGTACCTCGGCGACCCCGTCGGGCGCATCGTCGAACCCGGCGGCGTCGTACTCGTCGCCCGGTTGACCGACGGCACCGTCGTCGGCTGCGTCGGCCTCGCACCCGTGGCACCCGGGGTGTTCGAGCTCGTCAAGATGGCGGTCGCCACGGACCACCAGGGGCACGGCACCGGACGCCGGCTCATCGAGACCGCGATCGACCGTGCGCGATCGCTCGGGGCCCGCCGGGTCGTGCTCGAGAGCAACAGCGGTCTGGCGAGCGCCGTGCACCTGTACGAGACGACCGGCTTCCGACACCTCGGGCCCGACGAGGTCGAGCCCAGCCCGTACGCCCGCGCCGACGTCCACATGGCGCTCGACCTGGGCTGAGCCGCTACGCTCGCGGCATGGCGACGCACGAGGTCCAGGCCGTCCGTGACAAGGGCATGTGGCAGGTGTTCATCGACGGGTTCCTCGTGACCGAGGTCCCCCGCTGGGGATCCGTCGGGTTCGTCGCCCGCGAGTGGATCGCGATGACCGAGGAGATGCCCTCGAGCGAGGTCGACCTGTCCGTCCGTGTCGTCGGGCGGAACCAGTACCTCGACGACTGAGCGGCGCCGGCGCGACGCCGTCAGGCGGCGTGCTGCAAGCGGTCCGCGGTCAGGCGACGTGCTGTGTGCGGTCCACCGTCAGGCGGCGTGCTGCAAGCGGTCCGCGGTCAGACGACGTGCTGTCCGCCGTCCGCCGTCAGGCGACGTGCCACACCACGCCCTCCTGCGTGCTGGACGGGTACGCCGCCGCGATCCGCAGCACTGCCTCGCGCAGCGTGTCCGGTGAGCAGGCGAGGTTGATCCGCGCGAAGCCGCGCCCCTCGGACCCGAACGGCACGCCGGAGTTCAGCGCCACGAACGCGTGCTCCCGGAGCTGCACGGCGGGGTCGTCCCCGAGGCCGATCCCCCGGAAGTCCAGCCACGCAAGGTACCCGGCACGCGGCCGCGAGTAGACCACGCCGGGCAGGTGCTCGGCGAGGAGCTTCGCGAGCAGCCGGTCGTTCGCCACGATCCGGTCGATGACGTCGTCGAGCCACCCCACGGCGAGCGAGAACGCCGCCAGGTTCGCGTGCAGCCCGAGGATGCTCGTCCGACAGGCGACCTCCTCCCAGAGCGTGTCGAGGAGTGCGGCGGTCCGGTCGTCGCCGGCGACGATGACCGAGCACTTCACACCGGCGAGGTTCCAGCCCTTGCTCGCGCTCGTCACGCAGACGCTCCGTGCGCCGGCCTGGGACGCGATCGCGGCGAACGGGGTGAACTGCACGCCGGGGTGGGTCAGCGGCGCGTGGATCTCGTCGCTGATGACGAGCACGTCGTAGCGGGCGGCCAGGACCGCCAGCGCCTCGAGGTCGGCACGGTCGTGGACGAGCCCGATCGGGTTGTGTGGATTGCAGAGCAGGAACACGCGGACACCGTCGGCGAACGCCCGCTCGAGCCCGTCGAGGTCGAGCCGGTAGACGCCCCACTGCTCGGTGAGCGGCACCTCCGCCACCTGACATCGGGCTTCCTCGACCAGTTCGAAGAACGGCGGGTACACCGGCGGGGTGATCGCGACGCGTCCGCCGTCGGGCAGCGCCAGGCGCAGGGTCTCGACGATCCCGACGCTGACGTCGGTCGCCAGGTACACGCGGGCGGGGTCGACGTCCCACCCCCAGCGCTCCCGTGCGAAGTGCGCGAACGCCGGTGCCAGCGGGCCGGGGCCGTCCAGGTACCCCAGGTCGGACTGCTGCACCCGCTCGACCAGCGCCTGCCGGATCTCCGGCGCGACCGCGTGGTCCATCTCGGCGACGAACAGGGGCAGCACGTCGGGCGCGTACCGCGTCCACTTGATGCTCGTGCGGACCCCGCGGAGCGTGCCGATCGGGTCCTCCTCCTCGTACGCCATGCGTCCAGGATGCACCGGGACCGGGCGCGGTGCGAGTCCGCCCGTCATCTCGCGTCGCACGCGCCGGAACCGGAACCGGGCTCGGGCACTCGCGCCTAGTGTCGGCAGCATGACCACGAGCACCGCCGACAAGGCGACCACCCTCAAGGACCTGCACGAAGCCCCCGAGATCCTCCGCGTCGTCAACGTGTGGGACGCGATCAGTGCGAAGACCGTCGCCGCCCTGCCCGAGACCCGGGCGATCGCGACGGCGGGGCACTCGATCGCCGCGTCCTACGGCCACGAGGACGGCGGGATGTCCCTCGACCTGGCCCTGCAGGGCGCGCGGATCGTCGCCGAGGCCGTCGACCTGCCCGTCACCGCGGACCTCGACGACGGCTACGAGGACCCGGCCGAGACGATCCGACGCGCGATCGGCTTCGGCGTGGTCGGCGCGAACGTCGAGGACCGGCTCCGCCCGTTCGACGAGTCCGTCGCGCGCGTCGCTGCGATCATGCGCGCCGCCGAGGCCGAGGGCGTGCCCTTCCAGCTCAACGCCCGCACCGACGCCATCGCCCGGGGCGGTGACCGCCCCCTCGACGAGAGCATCGAGGACGCCATCGCCCGCGGGAAGGCCTTCCTCGACGTCGGAGCCCCGCTCGTCTTCGTCCCCGGGGCGATCCAGCGCGACGTGGTCGAGCGCCTCGTGGCCGGGCTCGGCCGCGGGAAGCTCAGCGTGATCGGTCTGCCGGGTGCGCTGCCTGCCGCCGAGTACGAGGCACTCGGGGTCGCGCGCATCTCCTACGGTCCGCTCACGCAGCGCGTCGCGCTCCGGGCGCTTCGCGACCTCGCGAGCGACCTGTACGGCGGCGGCGTCATCCCGGAGGACACGCCCGCCCTCAACTGAGCGCGCGGACGACGAGTGCACACGCGGGCGCGTGCGCACTCGTCGTCGAGACGTGCCGGAAGACGGACTGGAGGCCCGTGGCGGATCCGCCACGGGCCTCCAGTCCGTCGCGGCGAGCGCCCAACGGCGGGGAGTGGACGAACGATCGGAAGTACGGTACTGTTCTTCCTTGGTGCACTGCAGCGAACCCATCTGACTCGCGCACACCGAACCGTCTCGACACCGACTCACCCGAGTCGCATTCCCACGAGACCATCGTTCGCCCTCCTGGATCGACCACGTCGACCGGGCCAGGTCGAACAGCACGTCGAATGCCGGCGTGCGCGTGCCCACCACACGCGACCGATGCGACTCAGTCGTCCGTCGGACCGCCCCGTGGGCTCGCCAGAAGACGAGAAAGAACCACCATGACCAGCAACGAACGCATCATCATCACCGGGACCGCGACCGCGGCACCCGTCGTGTCCCCCGACCGCATCGCCGAGTTCCCTGTCCGGGACGACGGCACGCAGCGGGAGTACGTCGTCCGCGTCCGCGCGGACGAGCTCGACCTGTTCGTCACCCCCGGCACCCGTGTCGAGGTCGACGGCGAGGCCGGCTGGACCGTCCCCGGGCGCTCCTGGCTCGGCGAGTCGAGCCGCACCATCCTGCAGGCGGCGACCGTCCGCCGGTCGGAGCTCGCGCTCGCAGCCTGAGCCGAGCCTCCTGTCCGGGTCGTCGCACCCGGACCACCACATGCGGAACGCCGCCGGATCTCCGGCGGCGTTCCGTCGTTCACGGGAGGGGCGTCAGGGCCGCGTCAGGATGCTGTCACGCGCCCCTCGGCACAGTCAGCACGTCGTCGTGAGCGCTTCGGCACCGTCAGGACGTCGTCGTGGGCGCGTCGGCGCCGGCGAACGGCGTCCGACCGTCGGCGTTGAGCGGAGCGACAGGACCGGCCAGCCGCGCCGAGTCGCGGAGTCGCCGGATGAAGTCCGGGTCCTCGTACTCGAGTTCGTCGTCGGGGGCAGCCGTCAGCACGAGTTCGCTCGCGGGGCCGACCAGGAGGACGGCCGTCTCGATCGATCCGTCCTCGGCCACCGCGGGGACATGGACGGCGTCGGTCCGGCCGTTCGCGCCGAGGACCGCCGCGTAGTCCGCGAGCGCCTCTGCGATCAGGTCGCCCGTCATGATGATGCTGCCGTCGTAGTTGATGTACTTCACGCGCCCCACCTCCTCACTGCACGCTAGGCACCGGCGGTTCCGCGTCCGCCGTGGGGATGCGTTCGGTGGATGACGGAGCCGGACCGCGCGCCTGTGGAGGAACGCGCGGTTCCGGTCTCAGGAGGCGATGCGTCCCCGCGCAGGATCGCTGGCGCTGATCTCGGCCCAGACCTCGTCGAGGGACAGTCCGAGCACGTCGGCGATCGCCGCGATCGTGGGGAACGCCGGCGTCGCGACCCGGCCGGTCTCGATCTTCCGCAGCGTCTCCGGGGAGAGGCCGGCGTCGAGGGCGGTCCGGAGCATGGACCGGTCGCCTCGGGCACGGCGGAGCAGTGCGCCGAGCCGCTGTCCACGTTCGACGTCGGCAGGGGTGAGCGGGAGGCGGACCATGCCACCAATACTAATACCGGTACAGTCATCGGCATGATCGAGATCCTCACCCCGACCGAACTCCCCCGGGCACGGGCAGCGGGCGCCCTCGTCGGACGGATCCTGCACACCCTGCAGGGCCGCACGACGGTGGGGACGAACCTGCTCGACATCGACCGGTGGGCCGAGGCGATGATCCGCGACGCCGGGGCGGTGTCGAGCTACGTCGACTACGCGCCGTCGTTCGGCCGAGGACCGTTCGGCCACTGGATCTGCACGGCCGTGAACGACGCCGTGCTGCACGGGCTCCCCCACGACCAGGTCCTGCAGGACGGCGACCTGCTGACGCTCGACCTCGCGCTGTCGCTCGACGGGGTCGTCGCGGACTCCGCGGTGAGCTTCGTCGTCGGAACGTCGGCCGACCCCGACGACCTCGCGATGATCGACGCGACCGAACGCGCACTCGCGGCCGGCATCGCGGCCGCCCGGCCCGGAGCGCGGATCGGCGACCTCTCCCACGCGATCGGCACGGTCCTGCACGAGGCCGGCTACCCGATCAACATGGAGTTCGGCGGCCACGGCGTCGGGTCGACCATGCACCAGGACCCCCACGTGTCGAACGACGGCCGCCCGGGTCGGGGCTACCCGCTGCGGCCGGGCCTCCTGCTCGCGCTCGAGCCGTGGGTGATGGCCGACACCGACGTCCTCGTGACCGACCCCGACGGGTGGACACTGCGCAGCGCCACCGGCGCGCGGACGGCCCACAGCGAGCACACCATCGCGATCACCGAGGACGGTGCCGAGGTGCTCACACTGCGGGGGTGATGCTCAGTACCGGCCCTTGACGACGAAGTACGACCCGCGGATCTCCCCAGCGAGCTTCGACCGCTGCCGAGCGAACTTGAACGACGACAGCTCCTCGGGGACGTCCATGCCCATCGAGAGCTTGAAGCCGACGGCCCGCTTGCCGCCGTCCTCGATCGCGTACATCAGGTTGATCGCCAGGCCTGATTCGGAGAAGACGTACGACATCCGGAGCCCGTCGACCTCGAAGCCGCTGACCTCGAGCGGGGGCGACGCGATCACGATGCCCCGCTCGTCGTGCAGCACCTTCGTGACGAGGTCGAGCACCTCGGGAGCCTCGTCGGGCGTGCTCGTCACGAAGACGTGGTCGTACTTGTTCTTGTAGTACCGGGCCTCGTTCGCGCGGAGGCCGGCGAGCGTCTCGGCCACCGGGGAGGACTCGAGCCCGGTCGTGGAGACGTCGACGAAGTCGACTGTGTGGGTCATGGGGTCACGGTACTGCGGTCAGTTGAACCGGTAGGAGATCTGCGGATCGTAGAGCGGGTACCCCAGGTCGGCCATCGTGCTGATCACGACGTTCCACTCGGACTCCCCCATGCCGTAGCAGGTGACCGTCACGCACTGCGCGCGGTACCCGACGTCGATCCCCATCGTGTCCTCGAACCCGAGCATGGTCTGCTCGGGCACGTCGGCGCGGCGTACCTCGACGGCCCAGTCCGGGAACGCGGCGACGAGGGCCGCCTCGGCGGCGTCGGGGTCGATCGGCTCGAGACCGTCCACGTCGTCGCCCTGCATCAGGCGCTCGTAGACGTCGGCGGAGTCGAGGCTCGCCTCGGTCCGCCAGAACACGAACTGCTGGCTCATCGGGCCCCCTGTCGGTGCGTCAGTTGTTGAAGCGGAACTCCACCACGTCGCCGTCCTGCATGACGTAGTCCTTGCCCTCGATCCGGGCCTTGCCGTGCGCACGGGCCTCGGCGATCGAGCCAGCCGCCATCAGGTCCTCGAACGAGATGACCTCGGCCTTGATGAAGCCCTTCTCGAAGTCGGTGTGGATCACGCCGGCCGCCTGGGGAGCCTTCCACCCCTTGCCGATCGTCCACGCGCGCGCTTCCTTCGGCCCGGCCGTCAGGTAGGTCTGCAGCCCGAGGGTGTCGAACCCGATGCGCGCGAGCTGGTCGAGGCCGGATTCGGTCTGCCCCGTCGACTCGAGGAGCTCGGCGGCGTCCTCGGGGTCGAGGTCGATGAGCTCGGACTCGATCTTGGCGTCGAGGAAGACGGCCTGGGCGGGGGCGACGAGCGCGGCGAGCTCGGCCTTGCGTGCGTCGTCGATGAGGATCGCCTCGTCGACGTTGAAGACGAAGATGAACGGCTTGGCGCTGAGGAGCCCGAGCTCGGCGATCGGCGACAGGTCGATCGAGGTCGCGGAGAGGAGCGTGCCCTGCTCGAGCGCGGCGCGCGCTTCCTGCGCGGTGGCGAGCACGATCGGCTCGGCCTGCTTGAGCTTGAGCATCTTCTCGTACCGCGGGAGCGCCTTGTCGATGGTCTCGATGTCGGCGAGGATCAGCTCGGTGTTGATGACCTCGAGGTCGTCGGACGGCGAGACCTTGTTCGCCACGTGCACGACGTCGTCGTCGGCGAACCCGCGGACGACCTGCGCGATGGCGTCGGCTTCACGGATGTTCGCGAGGAACTTGTTCCCGAGCCCCTCCCCCTCGCTGGCGCCCTTGACGATGCCGGCGATGTCGACGAACGACACCGGCGCGGGCACGGTCTTCTCCGAGTGGAAGAGCTCGGCGAGCTGGTCGAGCCGCGAGTCCGGCAGGTTGACCACGCCCACGTTCGGCTCGATCGTCGCGAACGGGTAGTTCGCGGCCAGGACCTGGTTCTTGGTCAGCGCGTTGAACAGCGTCGACTTGCCGACGTTGGGGAGACCGACGATTCCGATGGTGAGAGCCACGGGAGTAGAGCCTAACGGTGGAGCGCCCCGACGGCCGCCGCGACCGTCTCGAGGACCTCGGCCTGCACCCGCAGGGAACCACGCCAGTCGCCGGCCACCTGCAGTCCGTGGTCGGCCCCGGCAACGGTCTGGAGGCTCGCAGCGGTCCCCGAGACCAGGTCCGGCCGCCACATGGTGTCCTCCGAGCCTCCCGTCGCCACGTCCGTGGCCGGAGCCGCCGCCAACGCGGCGGCGACGTCGGCGTCGGTGAGCACCGGTGTCAGCCAGACCCCGCGCACCCCGTTGCGGACCGCCCATGGCAGGGCGGCGCACCCGAACGACTTCGCGACGACCAGGTCCGGCAACCGGTGCTCGAGCGCGGCGGTGACCGCTGCCTCCACGAACGGCACCGGGGCCCGCCCGGCCGTGTCGTCGACGACCCACGTCGGCGCGACCACCTCGCACCCAGCGTCGAGCGCGATGCGTCGTGACCACCACAGCAGCGGTGCCTGCTGCCCGTACCCGGCGCCCTGCAGGAGCAGCACGAGCGGTCGCCGGTCGGTTCCGTTCCCCATGGCTCGACGCTAGCCGCAACGCCGGGGTGGGTTCCGACGATGTCGGCACTCCGTGCGACGATCGATGCCGTGCCGTTGAACTTCACCGCGATCGACTTCGAGACCGCGAACAGCTCGCCTGCCAGTGCGTGCTCCGTCGGCCTGGTCAAGGTCCGGGCCGGCAGGGTCGTCGAGCGAGCGTCGTGGTTCATCCGTCCGCCGCTCGGACACGACGCCTTCCTCGAGTGGAACACGCGCATCCACGGCATCGTCGCCGAGGACGTCGTGCACGCGAAGTCGTGGGAGCAGCAGTACCCCGACATCGTGGCGTTCGCCGACGGGGACGTCCTGGTGGCGCACAACGCGCGGTTCGACATGGGCGTGATCGCCGGCGGGTGCTCCGCAACGGGCATCGAGCTCTCCGAGCACCACTCGATGTGCTCCCTGCAGGTCGCGCGCCGGACCTACACGCTCGACTCCTACCGGCTCCCGGTCGCCGCGATGGCCGCCGGGTTCGAGGGCTTCCAGCACCACGACGCCGCCGCCGACGCGGAGGCCTGCGCGGCGATCGTCGTGCACGCCGCCGGTCGGCACGACGCCGACACGGTGGAGGCCCTCGGTGCCGCCACCCGCGTGACGATCACCCCGGTGCAGGTGCGGGCGGAGAAGCCGAAGGCGGCGAACCAGCCGCGGCTGTCGAACCGCCCGATGATCTTCGCGGACTGACCGTGGCTGACTGAGCGCGTCGGCAGAGCGCTCGGGTCGGTCCGGCCGAGCGGTGGTGCCGCTCCGACCCGGCCGTCGTGCTGCTCCGACTCGGCCGGTGGTGCGGCTCCAGCCCGGTGGTATTGTCACGACAAACCCGGCCCGGAGTCGGGCCCGCCCGCTCCGGAGGACCGCGATGACCAACGAAGGCCGGTTGCCGTCCGACCTGTTCCTCGACCTCGACCGGTCGGGTCCGATGCCCCTCTACTTCCAGGTCGCCTCGCGCATCGAGGAGTCCATCCGCTCCGGCGCCATGCCTCCGGGCGCGCGCCTCGAGAACGAGATCGCCCTCGGCGAGCGCCTCGGGCTGTCGCGTCCGACGATCCGTCGAGCGATCCAGGACCTCGTCGACAAGGGGCTGCTCGTCCGTCGCCGCGGCATCGGCACCCAGGTGGTGCACGGCCCGGTCACCCGCAAGGTCGAGCTGACGAGCCTGTACGACGACCTCGCGCAGGGGTCGCAGGCGCCGGCGACGAAGCTGCTCGACCGGAGCGACGTCCCCGCGCCGGACGCCGTCGCGGAGGCCCTCGGTGTCGAACCCGGCGCAACGGTCGTGCACATCCGCCGCGTCCGCTTCGCCGAGGAGGTCCCGATGGCCGTCCTCGAGAACTTCCTGCCACCGGAGTTCCTCGCGATCACCGACGACGAACTCCGGGAGCACGGGCTCTACCAGCTGCTCCGGGGCCGCGGCGTCACGATGCGGGTGGCGAAGCAACGCATCGGCGCTCGGGCCGCCTCGGACGAAGAGGCCGGTCTGCTCGAGATCGAGGACGGCGACCCGGTCCTGACGATGAGCCGCACCGCATACGACGCCTCCGGTCGCGCGGTCGAGTACGGCGTGCACTGCTACCGCCCGGACCGGTACTCGTTCGAGGTCACGCTCGTCGACAAGTAGGCCGCGCTCCCCGGTGTCGCCCGGGCGTACGTCAGGGCGCCGTCGACCGGTGCCACGTCGTGCCAGGCGCCGCCGGCGATCGACGCTTCTGCGGCCTCCACGATCGACGCCGCTGCGAGCCCGTCGGCGACCGACGGGGCGAGCTGTTCGCCGCGGAGGACGCTCGCGATGAACTGCGCCGCCTCGATGGTCTTGAGGTCGTCGAACCCCATCGCGGTGCCGGCGCCGGGCTGGAAGCGCGCGAACTCACCGTCGCCGCTGCCGACGTGGTGCGTCACGTAGCCGTCGACCTCCTGCCCGTCGAGGACGACCTGCAGTTCACCCAGCCGCTGGAAGTCCCAGCGGAGGGACCCCGCCGTCCCGTAGACCTCGATGGTGTACTCGGCGTGCGGGCCGCGCATCACACGGCTCGAGTCCATCGTGCCGACGGCGCCGTCCTCGAAGCGCAGCAGGAGCGCCGCGTAGTCCTCGTTCTCGACGGGCGCGAGGGCGCCGGTGGCCGCGGCTGACCGGTCGACGATGCCCGCGCCGGGGAGTGGACGCTCGGTCACGGTCGTCTGGGCGAGGGCGCTGACGCTCGCGATGCGGCCGACGAGGTACTGCGCCAGGTCGAGCCCGTGCGAGAGCAGGTCCCCGAGGACCCCGGATCCGGCGCGGTCGCGTTCGAACCGCCAGGTCCGGGGCGCGTCGGGGTCGGACGAGTAGTCGGCGAGGAACGCTCCGCGGACGGTCGTGATGCGCCCGAGGCGCCCGCTCCTGATGAGCTCCCGCGCCCGCTGGATCGCAGGGGCGTGCCGGTAGTTGAAGCCGACGCTCGTGACGATGCCGGCGCGGCGGACGGCGTCGTGGATCGCTCGGGAGTCGCCGGCGTACCGGCCCATCGGCTTCTCGATCCAGAACGGCTTGCCGGCTGCTGCCGCGGCCACGGCGATCTCACGGTGCAGGAAGTTCGGCGAGCAGATCGACACGACCTCGACGTCGGGGTCGTCGAGGACCGCCTGGGCGTCGGCGACGGCGCGCTCGTAGCCGAGGCGCTCGGTCGCCTGGTCCCGCGCGGCGTCGACCGGGTCGGCGGCCACCACGAGCCGCGGTCGCACGCCGAGCTCCGGGAAGTGGTCCGGCAGGGCGCGGTACGCCCGCGAGTGCAGCCGGCCCATCCAGCCGACCGAGACCAGGCCGACGCCGATCGTGTCCGTGGCACTCACCGGCCGAGCCCCGCCGTGATGACGTCCAGCTGCATCTGCGCGACCGCGTCGGCGTGCTCGTCGTCGCCGAAGACGCTCGACACGGCGACCGTGTCCTCGCGCTGCGTGAAGCCGACACGGTCGAGCGCCGCCCAGAACGTGTCGAAGTCGACGTCGCCCTGCCCCACCGGCAGGTGCTGGTGCACGCGCACGGCGTTGCCCGGCGGGTTCGTGACGTACCGGAGTCCGTGCGACCGGCGGTGGTCGTACGTGTCGGCGACGTGGACGAGCTGGAGCATGTCCCCGGCGGCGTCGATCACCGTGTCCATGTCCTCGCCGTGGTGGAAGGTGTGGGCGGTCACGAACACGAACCCGACGTGTTTCGAGTTGAGCCCGCGGATCACCCGGAGGGCCTCGAGACCGTCCTCGACGAAGTCGTCGGGGTGTGGGTCGATGAGCACGCGGAGGTCGGCGTCCTCGATGATCGGCAGCAGTTCCTCCATCGCCCAGTAGAACTGTGCCTCGGACTCCTCCGCACGTTCCGGGCGGCCGGAGAACTCGGTGTTGATCGTGTCGACGCCCAGCCGCTTCGTGATCTCGATGACCCGCTTCCACTGCTTGACGGCGGTCTCGCGGGTCTCGCGGTCGGGCCCGGACCAGCGGAGCACCGGCAGGACCGAGGCGATCTGCACCCCGGCATCAGAGCAGGCGGCGGCGAAGGCGTCGACGAGGTCGTCGTCGGCCCTGGGGTGACGGAAGAACGGGATGACGTCCCGGTACGGTGTCAGCTGCAGGTACTCGTACCCGAGGTCGGCGACCTTCCTGGGGAACTCCAACAGAGACAGGTCGTGGTGGAAGGGCGTTGGGTCGAGTGCGATCCTCGGCATCGGTCACGCCCCCCGTGGAGCCGTCGCGTAGAACGCGGGCTTCGCCGTGGCGTACGTCACGGACTCCAGCGCGCCGGACTGCTGCGCGCGCACCGCGACCTCGGCGACGACCGACGCGGTGTAGCCGTCCCACGCACTCGGCCCGTCGATGCCGCCGTGTCTGGCCGCGTCGACCCACCGCTGCACCTCTTCGTCGTACGCGGCGCCGAACCGCTCGATGAAGGACGGTGTGACGCCCTGGCCGGCGACCCCGCGTGCGACCAGCGTGAGGGAGGTCTCCCGCCCGATGTAGGCGACGCCGGACTCGAACACCGCGTCGGTGGTGACCTGGTACCCGAACTGCGCGTTCACACTGATCTCGACGATCGCCATGGTGCCGGACTCGGTGGTGAAGAGCACGAACTGCGGTTCGGGCAGGTCCGCCGGTGCGAGGGAGTTCCGGCGCGGCTTCTTCACCTCGACGCTCGTGATCGCTTCGCCCGTGATGAACGGGATGATGTCGATCTCGTGGATGACCGAGTCGTGGATGAGCATCGACTCGCTGAAGTTCGGCGGGGTCGTCGGGTTGCGGTGCGCGTGGTGCAGCGCCAGCAGTGCCCCGTTCTCGCCGGATTCCCGGAGCGCCCGGAGCTCCTGGTAGCCCTTGTCGAACCGGCGCATGAACCCGACCTGGATCCTCGGCCGGTCGGACGTCGCCTGCTCGAGTTCGACGATGCGGAGCGAGTCCGCGGCGGAGGTGGTGAGTGGCTTCTCGCAGAGCACCGCGAGCCCGCGTTCGAGCGCCGGCACCAGCACCGGCTCGTGCAGGAATCCCGGGGTCGCGACGACGACCGCGTCGACGGCGGTGGCGTCGAGCGCCGCCTCGAAGGACGCGGCCGTGATCGCACCCGGCGCGTGCGCGGTCGCGGCGGTGGCGCGTGCGGTGTCGGGGTCGACGATCGCGACGACGTCGGCGCCGGCGATGGTGGACGTGATGCGGCGGACGTGGTCGCTGCCCATCGCCCCGGCGCCGACGACGGCGACGCGGAGGTTGTCGGACGGGGTCATGGGGTTCTCCTCGCGAAGGTGGTGGGTCAGGACGCGCGGGCTGCGGTGGTCGAGTCGAGGATGTGCCGAAAGGTGCGCTCCGCGATCGGACCGGGAGCGTCGACCGAGCAGCCGTACATGTCCTGCTCGACGATCCCGAAGACGTCCGGGTTGATCGCCGCGACGGCCTCGATGACCGGAGCGAGTTCCGGTGTGCCGTGGGGCGGCTCGGTCATGATGCCCTGTGCGACGGCGGTGCCGAACGGCACGTCGTTCTTCAGGACGTCGAACAGCAGGTCGGTGTCCACCTGCTTCAGGTGGAGGTAGCCGATGCGCTCCGGGTGGTCCGCGATGAGCCGCAGGCTGTCCCCGCCGTAGTAGGCGAAGTGCCCGGTGTCGAGGCACAGGTTCGTGTACGCCGGGTCGGTGACCTCGAGGAACCGGACGGTCTCCCGGTGGGTGCCGACGTGGCTGTCGGCGTGGGTGTGGAACTGCTGGTGGACGCCGAACTCCTCGAGCAGCGCCTTGCCGAGTCGGTCGTGGCCGGCGCCGAGGCGCTCCCACTGCTCCGTCGTCAGCGTGCGCGGTTCGAGGACCTCGGCCGTGGCGTCCGACCGCCACAGGTCCGGGATCGTGACGAGGTGCTCGGCGCCGAGTGCAGCGGCGAGTCCGGCGACCGCGACGGCCTGGTCCCACGCCCGCTGGAACTGGTCGTCCCCCTTGTGGAATCCGGTGAACACGGTGCCGGCGGAGAGTCGGAGGCCGCGGGACTCGAGTTCGTCGCGCAGCTGCGACGGATCCGTCGGCAGGTACCCGTAGGGCCCGAGCTCGATCCAGCGGTACCCGGCGGCCTGGGCTTCGTCGAGGAAGCGCTGCCAGGGCACCTGCTGCGGGTCGTCCGGGAACCAGACGCCCCACGAGTCGGGTGCGGTGCCGATGCGGATGCCGTCGGTGGCGGTCGTCGCGGGGACGCCGGGCGGGGTGGCGGTGTCGGTCATGACGTCGTCGTCTCTCTGCGGTGGTGGTGGAGGAGGGGCTCAGCCGAGCAGCGGTCGCTGTGCGGCGACCTGCTGCTCGTACTCCGCACGCGCGGCCTGCGTGCTCGGCAGGGTCGAGGTCGCGGCGACCGGGACGTCCCACCAGCCGTCGCCGTCCGGGGCGTAGACCAGCGGATCGGCCGTGACGTGGACCAGGGTCGTGTGGTCGTTCGCCTTCGCCCGTCGGACCGCCTGCCGGAGGTCGTGGATCGCGTCCGGCCCGGGCTCGACCTCGATCACGTCCACACCGTAGGACCGCGCGTTCGCCGCGAGGTCGACGGGGAGCACGTCGTCGTTGTCGAACGACCCCGATCCGTCCCGGTAGCGGTACCGCGTGCCGTAGCGCTCGGACCCGACGGTCTCGGACAGGTGCCCGATCGACGCGAAGCCGTTGTTCTGGACGAGCACGACGACGATCTTGATGCCCTCGGCCACGGCGGTCACGAGTTCGGTGTGCAGCATCAGGTACGACCCGTCGCCGACCATCACGATGACGTCCCGATCGGGTGCGCCCCGTCGGACCCCGAGGCCGCCCGCGATCTCGTAGCCCATGCACGAGAAGGCGTACTCGACGTGGTACCCGAGGGCGTCGCGCACCCGCCAGAGCTTGTGCAGGTCACCTGGCAGGGACCCGGCCGCCTGCACCACGACGTCCCGGGGGTCGGTCGCCGACTGGACCGCGCCGATGATCTCGGGCTGTCCCGGCACCGCCCGGCCAGTCGGCGCGAAGGCGGCGTCGACCTGCGCGTCCCACGACCGCTTGCGGTCCGCGATCTCGGTGGCGTACGTGTCCGGCACCGAGAACGTCGCGAGCGCCTCCGTCAGCGCGACCAGTGCCTCCCGTGCGTCCGCGATCACCGGCAGCTGCGAGCCGTGCTTGTGGGCGTCGAACGCGGCGACGTTCACGTTGACGAACGTGACGTCCGGGTCCTGGAAGGCCGTGCGCGACGCGGTCGTGAAGTCGCTGTACCGCGTCCCGATGCCGATGACGACGTCGGCCTGCGCGGCGATCGCGTTCGCGGCGGCGGTGCCGGTCGCGCCGATGCCGCCGAGGTACTGCGGGTGGTCCCACACCAGAGCTCCACCACCGGCCTGGGACGTGCCGACCGGGATCCCGGTCGCCTCGGCGAAGGCCCGCAGCTCCGCCTCCGCCCCGGCGTAGAGCACGCCGCCGCCGGCAACGACCAGGGGACGTTCGGCGGCACGGATCGCGGCGACCGCGCGGGCGAGGGGGCCGTGCTCCGGCACCGGACGGCGGAGGTGCCACTCCCGCGGCTGCAGGAAGGCGAGGGGGACGTCGAGCTGCTCCGCCTGCACGTCCTCGGGCAGCGCGATCGTGACCGCGCCGGTCTCGGCCGGGTCGGTCAGGACCCGCATCGCGGCGAGCGCGATCGAGAACAGCTGCTCGGGACGCTCCACACGGTCGAAGTAGCGCGAGAGCGGCCGGAAGGCGTCGGTGACCTGGATCGAGGTGTCGTGCGGCAACTCGATCTGCTGCAGGACGGGGTCGGTCGTGCGCGTCGCGAAGGTGTCCGACGGCAGCAGCAGGGCCGGCAGCCGATTCGTCGTCGCCAGTGCGGCGGCGGTCAGCATGTTCGCGGCACCAGGACCGACCGAGGCCGTCGCGGCGAACGTGGCGCGGCGCCGGTGCATGCGGGCGAACCCGACGGCCTCGTGCACCATCGCCTGCTCGTTGCGCGCCTGGTGGTACGGCAACAGCCCGGGCTGGTCGACGTGCAGCTGCTTGATCGCCTGGCCGACACCGGCGACGTTGCCGTGCCCGAAGATGCCGAAGATCCCCGGGATCGTCCGTTCCCGGAGGTCACCGTCGACGGTCCACTGGTTCGCCAGGAACTCCACGAGCGCCTGGCCGACGGTCATCCGCCGGGTCTGCCCGTGCGTGCTCGTTCGGCTCATCGGGCCGGGTCCTCTCCGTAGGGCAGCCGTGGGTCGAGCTGCTCGCCCGCCCACAGGCCGCGGACCCAGCCGTGTGCCGGGTCGTCGGTGATGTTCCAGACGCGCTCCGGGTCTGGCCCGGCCATCACGTTGAGGTAGTACATGTCGTAGCCGGGCGGTGCGACCGCCGGACCGTGCCAGCCGTACGGCACGAGAGCGACGTCGCCGGTGCGGACCTGGCGGAACTCGTCGATCGGACGCTCGTCGGAGGCGCTGGTGCGGTGCAGCGCGAACGGTTCGGCACCGTTGGGGGCGTCGGCACCGCGGGCGGGAGCGACCTCGTAGTAGTAGATCTCCTCGAGGTTCGACTCCTCGCCGTCGCGGTGGGTGTCGTGCTTGTGCGGCGGGTACGACGACCAGTTGCCGGCGGGCGTGATCACCTCGCACACGATGAACGCCGCCGCGTCGAGTGTCTGCGGTGTGCCGAAGTTGTGCACCTGCCGGCTCGACTGGCCGGCACCGCGGAGCTCCACAGGGACGTCCTGTCGGCTGATGTGGACGGTGGGCTTGACGACCGGAGTCGGCGCTTCCGCCACCGCGACCCGCCCGGCCCCGGTGATCGTCGCCGCCGTCCCGGAGCCGAGGTAGAGCACGTCCGTGGGGCCGGCGAAGACGTCCGTCCGGCCCTGCAGCTCGTACTGGGTCTCGTCGGTGGTGACGGTGCAGCCACCGGCGAGCGGCACGACCAGGCGCTCCACCGCGGCGGCCGGCAGGCGCAGGGCAGCACCGTCCGTCAGTGTCCCGGTCCGGAGTCCGGTGTACGCCCAGCCGTCGATGCGGTCGTCGACCACGTCCGTCCAGCCGTCCTCCGGTCGGCTCCCGGCGCGGATGAACCAGGTGTCGTCGTTCATGTCGGCGTCAGCTGTTCGCCGGGAAGCCGAGGTCGATGCCGCCGTGGGAGGAGCCACCGCGCTCGGCGGGATCCAGCCAGCGGGCGGTGACGGCCTTCTGCCGGGTGAAGAAGCTGACGCCGTCCGCGCCGTAGGCCTTGTGGTCGCCGAACAGGGAGTTCTTCCACCCGCCGAAGGAGTAGTACGCCACCGGCACCGGGATCGGCACGTTGATCCCGATCATCCCGACCTGCACGTCCCGCTGGAACCGACGCGCAGCACCACCGTCGTTGGTGAACACCGCCGTCCCGTTCCCGAACGCGCCGCTGTTGATCAGCGCCACGCCCTCGTCGTACGACGCCACCCGCACCACGCTCAACACCGGACCGAAGATCTCCTCCGTGTACACCCGACTCGTCGTCGGCACCCGGTCCAGCAGCGTCGGCCCCAACCAGAACCCGTGCTCGTCCCCGTCCGGCTGCACCGCGCGGCCGTCCACGACCACCGTCGCACCGTCCGCGACCGCGACGTCGATGTACGACGCCACCCGATCGCGGTGCTGCTCGGTCACCAGCGGGCCCATGTCGCAGCCGCGTCGACCGTCCCCGACCCGCAGCGTCGCCGCGCGGTCCGCGATCTTCCGGATCAGCTCCTCAGCGACCGGCTCGACGGCAACGACGACCGAGATCGCCATGCACCGCTCCCCCGCCGACCCGAACCCCGCGTTCACCGCGTTGTCCGCCACGAGGTCGAGGTCGGCGTCCGGCAGGACCAGCATGTGGTTCTTCGCACCGCCCAGCGCCTGCACGCGCTTGCCGTGCTTCGTGCCCGTCTCGTACACGTACTGCGCGATCGGCGTCGACCCCACGAAGGAGATCGACTCCACGTCGGGGCTGGTGAGGAGCCCGTCGACGCTGCGCTTGTCGCCGTTCAGCACGTTGCAGACACCGTCGGGCAGGCCGGCCTCCTGGAACTTCTCCGCCAGCCACATCGCCGCCGACGGGTCCTTCTCGCTCGGCTTCAGCACCACCGTGTTGCCCGCCGCGATCGCGATCGGCAGGAACCACAGCGGCACCATCGCCGGGAAGTTGAACGGACTGATGATGCCGACCACCCCCAACGGCTGTCGGATCGAGTACACGTCGATCCCCGTCGACACCTGGTCGCTGAACTCGCCCTTCAGCAGCGACGGGATGTTCGTCGCGAGCTCGACGACCTCCTGCCCCCGCGCGATCTCCCCCAACGCGTCGTCGAGGACCTTGCCGTGCTCACTCGTGATGATCTCCGCCAGCTCCGCCTTGTCCCGGTTCAACACCTCACGGAACGCGAACAGGATCTGCTGCCGCTTCGCCAACGACAGGGTGCTCCACGCCGGGAACGCAGCCTTCGCAGCCCCGATCGCCGCATCGATCTCCCCCTGGTCCGCCAACGCCACCCGCTTCGTCGCCACACCCAACGCCGGATCGAACACCGGCGCGGTGCTCCCCGACGTCGACTCCACACGCCTGCCGTCGATCCAGTGACCGACCGTCGGCATCGTCGCCTGGTCGTGCTCGGTGGTGCTCATGCGGTGCTTCCTTCCGTGACGGACGTCCCCATGGTGGCGCGGGGAAGGGGCGATGCGACGGCATCGCGAGTGGATGTGGAGAACTCGGGCCGAGCCTGGTGTCTGTGGACGAGACCGGCGGCCACGTCGACGGCCGCGGCCACGTCGCCGTCCGGCGGGTAGAGCAACGTGCGTCCGACCACGAGTCCGCGCACGCCCGGCAGTGCCAGCGCGTCCGACCACCTGGCGTAGGTCTCCGCCGGACGCGAGGACGGGTCGCCGCCGAGCAGCAGGGTCGGCAGGGTCGTCGCGGCCATCACCCGCTCCATGTCGTCGACGACCGGGATCTTCAGCCAGCTGTAGGCGCTGGAGGCGCCGAGTCCGGCGGCGATCGCCATCGACGAGATCACCGCGTCCGGGGTGAGGTCGTTCACGACGCTGCCGTCGCGCCAGGACGACATGAACGGCTCGAGCATGATCGGCAGGTGCAGCGCCGCCGCCTCGGTGACGGCCTGCGCGGTCGCCTCGAGGGTGCGGGCGGTGCCGGCGTCCTCGAGCGCGACGCGCACCAGGAGCTTCCCGAAGTCGAGCCCGGCGTCCCGGATGGCTCGCGCGGAGTAGGCCGTGTACCGGTCGTCCATCTCGAACGTCGCGCCACGCAACCCGCCGCGGTTCATGGACCCGACGACGACCTTGTCGTCGAGCGCGCCGAGCAGGGCCAGGTCCTCCAGGACGTCCGGGGTCCCGAGCACACCGTCGACCCCCGGCCGCCCGAGCGCCGTGACGAGGCGTTCGAGCAGGTCGTACCGGTCGGCCATCGCCGTCGCGTCGTCCCGCACAGCGAGGGCGCCGCGGGCCGGGTGGTCCGCCGCCACGATGAAGAGCCGGCCGTCGTCGCCGAGCAGCGGCCGTCGTACGCGGTCCGCAAGCGTGCTCGCGATGCGCTCCGGCGACCCGGCACGCACGTCGCGCAGCCGCTGGAAGTCCGCGCTGCTGATCTCAGGCATCCACGGCCTCCTCGGTCGGGTGTTCCTGGAGGAACGTCTCGACCTCGTCCGTGGTCGGCATCGCCGTGGAGCACTCGAAGCGCGTCGCGACGATGGCGCCGGCGGCGTTCGCGACGGCGAGGAGCCGTCCCAGGTCCCAGCCCTGCAGCAGGCCGTGGATCAGCGCGCCGCCGAAGCCGTCCCCCGACCCGAGCCCGTTCACCACGTCCACACGGTGCGGGCGCAGCTCGACGGTCTCGTCCCGCGTCTTGGCGAGCACGCCCCGCGGCCCCTGCTTCACGATCGCGAGCTCGACGCCGCGCTCGAGCAGCGCATCGGCTGCCCGCACAGGGTCGGACTCGCCGACCGCGACCTGACATTCCTCACGGTTGCCGACAGCGACGGTCGCGTGCTCGAGTGCCGCGGCGACCTCCCGCGTGGCGTCCTGCGGTGACACCCAGAAGACCGCCCGGTAGTCCAGGTCGAGCACGGTGTGGCCGGGACGTGCGCCGGCAGCGGCAGTGCGCGCCGCGAGGGCGACGTGGTGGGCGCTCCGGCTCGGTTCCTCGCTGAGCCCCGTGACGGTGGTCCAGAAGATCCGCGCCCGCTCGATCTCGCGCATCGGCAGGGACTCCGTGGTGATCATCATGTCCGGCGCCGTCGGCTCCCGGTAGAAGTAGAGCGGGAAGTCGTCGGGCGGGAAGATCTCGCAGAACGCGACCGGCGTGTTCAGGCCGGCGACGATGTCGACGAACGCGTTCGCGACACCGAACTCCGGCAGGGTGCGGGCGATGTAGCGGCCGAAGGGGTCGTTCCCGGTCCGGGTGACGACGGCGGCGTCCGCGCCGTGGCGTGCCGCGGCGATCGCGACGTTCGTCGGGCTCCCGCCGATCGACTTCGAGAAGGTCGTGACGTCCTCGAGCGGCCCGGTCTGCTGGGGGTAGACGTCGACGCTGACACGGCCCATGGTGATGACGTCGTAGGTGTGCGGTGCTTCGTTCGGCATGCGACGCGAGGACCTTCCGTGCGGCTTCGTCGGCGGACGAGCACGACTGTACACGGGGCTTGGCAGAATGTCATGACATGGACATGAACACTCGACCGGATTCCGTGCCACGGGTGATCGGGACGCCCGGCCTGGAGGCTCGCCCCGCCGCCGACAGGTCGGTGTCGGTGGGTCCTGGGATGGTCTGGCCATGGACTTCACCGCCCTGCTCATCGGTCTGCTGATCGGCGCCCTCGCGGGCGCCGCGATCGCCTGGTCCGTCGCGCGTGCGCGGTCCGGCGCGGCCGACGCCACCGCCGACGCGCTCCGGGCTCGGCTCGACGAGGTCCGCCAGGACGCCGAGGAGCGGCTCGACGCCCAGGACGCCCAGTACCGGCGGCAGGTCGACTCGCTCGAGCGCCGGGCGGCCGAACTCGAGCACCTCCTGCAGCGCATGCACGGTGCGGAGTCCGCGCGGGCGCAGGACGAGTCGAAGGTGCTCACCGCGTTGAGTCCGGTCGCTGAGACCCTCGACGTGATGCGGACGAAGATCGCCGAACTGGAGCGGTCGCGGAGCGAGCAGTACGGTGCGATCGCGACGCAGCTGCGGTCCGCTGCCGAGTCCGAGGAGCGGCTCCGTGCCACCGCGGAGACGCTCGCGAGTGCCCTCTCGGCGAACAGCACGCGCGGCGTCTGGGGCGAGACACAGCTGCGCAACGTGGTCGAGGCCGCCGGGCTCCTGGAGCGCGTCGACTTCGACGTGCAGACCTCGGTCGCCACCGCGAACGGCACGGCACGGCCGGACATGATCGTGCACCTGCCCGGTGGCAAGGACATCGCCGTCGACGCGAAGGTGCCGTTCAGCGCGTACCTGCAGGCGGTGGAGATCCCGGCGTCCGCCACCGGTGCCGACGGAGCCCGTCGTGCTGCGCTGATGACCCAGCATGTCAAGGCCCTCCGTGCGCACGTGGACGCCCTCGCCGCTCGGGAGTACTGGTCCGGGTACGACGCCTCGCCGGAGCTCACGGTGGCGTTCATCCCGTCGGAGTCCCTGATCGCGAGTGCCCTCGCCGCGGACCCGGGGCTGCTCGACCACGCGTTCCGCAAGCGGGTCGCCCTCGCGTCGCCGGTGACGCTCTGGTCCGTGCTGAAGACGGTGGCGTTCTCGTGGCAGCAGGACGTCGTCACGCAGGAGGCCCGCGAGCTCTTCACCGTCTCCCGCGAGCTGCACGGACGCCTCGCGACCATGGCCGCGCACGTCGACAAGCTCGGTCGGTCGATCCGTGGGTCCGTCGTCGACTACAACCGGTTCGTGGGGTCGCTCGAGCGGCAGGTGCTGCCGAGTGCCCGGCGACTGTCGCTGCTCGACGAGTCGAAGGTCATCGCCGATCCCGCGACGGTCGAGGACGAGCCGCGGCTGCTCACTGCGCCCGAGCTCGTCGGGGTCCCCGAGCGGGACTGACGCGCCGCGCAGCAGCGGCGGCGCCGCGCAGCAGCGGCGGCGCCGCGCAGCAGCGGCGGCGCCGCGCAGCAGCG
>NZ_VEAF01000006.1 GCF_007673775.1 Curtobacterium sp. 9128
GCTGGTGAGCGCCCCGGGTGTTTCCCGGACTGTGCAAGTGATTCGACACCCTCACCAGAACGGATTGGACGGATTCCTGATCCCTTCGCTCGGACTCCTCCGTAGATTCGGGTGCATGGCGACCGAGCAGCTCCAGACCACCGACCGCATCCGCGCGATCGACGCGTGGTGGCGTGCAGCGAACTACCTCACCGTCGGGCAGATCTACCTGATGGAGAACCCGCTGCTGTCCCGTCCGATCGAACCGGACGACGTGAAGCCGCGGCTGCTCGGACACTGGGGCACCTCCCCCGCGCTCAACCTCGTGTACGCGCACTGCAACGCGCTCATCGCCGCCTCCGACCGGCAGATGCTCTACATCTGCGGCCCCGGGCACGGCGGCCCCGCGATGAACGCGAACGCCTGGCTGGACGGCACGTGGCAGGAGCTCTACCCGGGCACGACCCTGCAGCAGTTCTTCCGGCAGTTCTCGTTCCCCGGCGGCATCCCCTCGCACGCGGCACCGGAGACCCCCGGGTCGATCAACGAGGGCGGCGAGCTCGGCTACTCCCTCGCGCACGCCTACGGTGCGGCCCTCGACAACCCCGACCTCATCGTGACCTGTGTCGTCGGCGACGGTGAGGCCGAGACCGGTCCGCTCTCCGGCTCGTGGCAGGCGCACACCTTCCTCGACCCGGTGGCCGACGGTGCGGTGCTGCCGATCCTCAACCTCAACGGCTGGAAGATCGCGAACCCGACGGTCCTCGCCCGCATCCCCGCCGAGGACCTGACGGCGTACTTCCGCGGGCTCGGGTACGAGCCGATCGTCGTCGACTCCGCACGCGTGGGCGACGACCCCTTCGCGGTGCACGCCCTGTTCGACGGCGCCCTCCGACGCGCGCTCGCGACGATCGACGACATCCAGGCCGCCGCCCGCGCACAGGCCGCCCGTGCCGCCGCGGGCGAGATGGCCGGCGCCGCGGACATCCGACCCCGCTGGCCGATGATCATCCTGCGCACGCCCAAGGGCTGGACCGGGCCGAAGGAGGTCGACGGCCAGAAGGTCGAGGGCACCTTCCGGGCCCACCAGGTCCCGCTGCCCTCGGTCCGCACCGACGACTCCCACCGCGCGCAGCTCCAGGAGTGGATGGAGTCCTACCGGCCCGACGAGCTGTTCGACGAGGACGGTTCGGGCATCGGGCTCCTCGAGGGCATCCGGCCCGCCGGAGACCTGCGGATGAGCGCGACGCCGCACGCCAACGGCGGTCGGATCCGCACCGCACTCGAGCGCCGTCCGCTGTCGTCGTTCGGGGTGGAGGCCGGGTCGGAGGCCTCCTCGACCGGCACCCTCGGCCCCTGGCTCGCGGCCCTCACCGCCGACAACCCCTCCTCCTTCCGCCTGTTCGGCCCGGACGAGACCGTGTCGAACAAGCTCGACGCCGTGTTCGACGTGACGAACCGCGTCTGGCGGGCGGGCAACGGCCCGGACGACGAGCACATCGCCCCGACCGGGCGGGTCGTCGAGATCCTGTCCGAGCACCTGCTCGAGGGGATGCTCGAGGGCTACGTGCTGTCCGGTCGCCACGGCATCCTCAACACGTACGAGGCGTTCGCCCACATCATCGACTCGATGGTCGGGCAGTACACCAAGTGGCTGGAGTCCTCCGCGGGGATCGACTGGCGTGCACCCGTCGCGAACCTCACCATCCTGCTGTCCTCGCACGTCTGGCGGCAGGACCACAACGGGTTCTCGCACCAGGACCCCGGGTTCCTCGACGTCGTGGCGTCGAAGCAGCAGGACTTCGTGCGCATCAAGCTCCCGGCGGACGCGAACATCCTCCTCGCCGTGGCGGCACACGCGATGGAGACGACGGACCGGATCGAGGTCATCGTCGCCGGCAAGCACCCCGAGCCGGTGTTCCTGTCCCTCGACGACGCGGTCGCGCACGCCGAGGCGGGCTCCGGCGTGTGGGACTGGGCCGGCACCGAGGAGTCGGTCGGCCGGACGGACGTCGTCCTCGTCTCCGCCGGCGACGTCCCGACCGTGGAGACCGTCGCAGCGGCCGACATCATCCGACAGCACGCGCCGGACGTCGGCGTGCGGGTCGTGAACGTCGTCGACCTGCTCTCGCTCGGGGACGCCCGGAAGCACGCCCACGCCATGTCGGACGAGCGGTACGACGAGCTCTTCCGCCCCGGTACGCCGGCCGTCTTCGCCTTCCACGGCTACCCGTCGCTCGTGCACCAGCTCACCTACCGACGGAACGGCCACGACGACCTGCACGTGCACGGCTTCCTCGAGCGGGGCACCACCACGTCCCCGTTCGACATGCTGATGCGCAACGAGATGGACCGGTTCGCCCTGGCGCACGACGCCCTCACCCGGGTGGCTGACGGCTCGGACCGCTTCGACGAGCTGCTCGGGAAGCTGTCCGCGGCCCGGGACGCTGCCCGCACGTACGCCTACACGAAGGGCGAGGACCACCCGTCCCTCGCTGACTGGCACTTCGCGGGCTGGCCGCAGGACGAGCCCGCGTCCGGCGGCGCCGGGACCGACCCCGGCACGGGTGAGACGGAGAGCGCGGCACCCGGGCAGTAGGACGCGGTCCTCCACCGTCCGGGAGGCCCCGATCGCCGTCCACAGATCGGGTCGCCACGTCCCGCGGCTGGCTCCAGCGCTCCAGGCTGGTCTGCATGGACAGCACCTGGATCGCGTGGACCAGCGCGGTCGTCGCGGCGGCGAGTGCCGGCGGCGCACTCGCATCGCTCGTGGTCACCGTGCGCGAAGGTCGGGCGCTGCGTCGAAACACAGAGTTCTTGGCGCATCGCGACCAGTGGTGGAAGCGTTGGTCATGGGTCGCCGAGCGGGCGGTCTCCGACGACGAGTCCGCCCAGGCAGCGGCATCGATCATGGCGACCGCCCTCCAGGGGCGTCGATGGACCACGGATGACGACAGGTACATGTACGACGCCGTCCGTGATCGTTTCCCAGACACCGTGACACAGGAGGAGAACCGTGATCTCGAAACTGAGTGACCGAGCGTTCAAGGAGCGCCTGGACCGAGCCGAGCTCTGCATCCCCGCGTTGCTCGAGAGCGAGTACTACCGCCCGATCATGCTGGCCAAGGGCCGCGACGTCGAACTCCAGGAGCTCCGGGCCGAATGGCGCGAGCGTCAGGAACGCGCACGAGCGCGCAGGTTGCGGTACGAAGCCTCGTTCGCCGACTGAGTGCACCGGGCCGGCCCGTGGCACGCTGGGCAGGTGTCCGACCTCGTGATCCCGGCCCCGCCCACCCCGACCGTCCCGACGACGAGCGGCGCGCGCTTCCCGGTCCGTCGTGTGTTCTGCGTCGGTCGGAACTACGCCGCGCACGCCCGTGAGATGGGCCACGACCCGGACCGCGAGCCGCCGTTCTTCTTCACGAAGCCGGCCGATGCGGTCGTCGTCGACGGCGCCGACACCCCGTACCCGCCGGCGACCGACCGGCTCGAGCACGAGGTCGAACTCGTCGCGGCGATCGGCGTCGGCGGTTCGGACATCCCGGTGGAGCACGCACTCGAGCACGTCTGGGGCTACGCGGTCGGGCTCGACCTGACCCGGCGCGACCTCCAGGCAGCGGCGAAGCAGCTCGGACGACCGTGGGACCTCGCGAAGGGGTTCGACGCATCGGCTCCGATCGGCACGCTCGTACCGGCGTCCACGGTCGACCCGACCCGCGGGGCGATCACGCTCGAGGTCGACGGCGGGACACGGCAGCGCGGCGATCTCGCCGACCAGATCTGGTCCGTCGCCGAGGTGGTCGCCGAGCTCTCCCGCTTCGTCGCCCTCGCACCCGGTGACCTCGTGATGACCGGCACGCCGGACGGCGTCGGCCGGGTCGAGCGGGGCACCGACCTCCTCGGCACGATCGACGGCGTCGGGACGGTCTCCACCCGGATCGTGTGACGCCGAGCACCGACGACCTGGGCAGCGCCGTCTGTGAACCTTCCGAGCCACGGCGAGTACCACTGAGGGACGACGCCGGTGGGGGAACCAGCGTCGTGGCCAGATCAGGGACAGCGGGACGCCGACGCAGCACCGTGCGACCGCGACGGAAGGTGGCGACGTGTTGGAACACGACCTGCTCGCGACGTCCTGGACGTGGGACGGCGACGAACCCATCGCGGAGCGCGTCCGAGCCGTCGGCGACGCCGGGTTCGCCGGGATCTCCCTGGCCCTGGACGACCTGCACGAGGTCCGCGCCACCATCGGCTTCAGCGCACTCCGCCGCATGCTCGACGACGCCGGCATCGTGTGGATCCAGCTCGGCACGCTCGGCAACTGGTGGACGTGCACGAGCCGCACGACCGGCGAGGACGCCGACCGCGGCGTGCTCCTCGAGGCAGCGGCTGCCCTCCGCGCCTGGCAGGTGGTCGTCCGTGCCGACGTCTCGCTGCCCGGTGTCTCCCCCGCAGCGATGCTCGAGGACTGGTCAGTGCTCGCCACCCAGGCGGAGAGCGTCGGGGCGCAGCTCCTGCTCGAACCCGAACCGTGGTCGAACCTCCCGACGGTCGAACGCGCCTCCCGCTTCGTCGCCGCGGCCGGGCACGAGAACGGCGGACTCCTGCTCGACGCGATGCACGCCCTCCGCGGTGGTTCCACGCTCGCGTCGATCCGTCAGGGTGTGGTCCCGTCGACCCTCGCCGCCGTCGAGCTCAGCGACGGCCTCATGACGACCCCGAGCGGGATGACGCTCGCTGACGAAGCGCGGGACGGCCGGTACCTGCCCGGCGCGGGCGCCTGGGACCTCCCGGGGTTCATCCGTGTCGCACGCGAACTCGGCTACGACGAGCCGTGGGGCGTCGAGGTCCGGACACCGGCGCACCGAGCCCTGCCGATCGCGGAGGCCCTCCGCACCGCGGCCACGGCGACCAGGGCGGTCCTCGACGCCGCGGACGCGTTCGGTGCCCCAGCGGCCCCGGCCATGCCGACGACGCCGGCTCCGACCTCGGCGGTCGACTTCGATGCGCCGCCGCGGCCTCGCCGGGAGACCGGTACAGGGACGCCCGCGTAGGTTCTCCGTCATGAGCGATCAGGCACCGAACGGCGACGACGACCTCCTCCGCGAGTCGCAGCAGTCCATCGACGAGGCGAAGGCAGCGGCGGCGGACGTCGTCGAGCCGGAGGAAGAGGACCTCGTGGACGAGGGCATCCCCGCGGCGGACGGACCCGCAGCGGGCGACGACCCCGCACCGGCAGCCTGACCCGACGCCGACACCACACGGGTCGTCAGGCGATCCGCTCGGCCGGCGATCCGGTCGGCAGACGATCCGGTCGTCAGGCGATCTCGACGACCCGGACCGTCACGTCGGTCGGCACCGCTCCCGTGAGCTCGACGGCACACGTCCGCACCGCGTCCCGGACCGCCCGGAGCGTGGCGATCGCGGACACCCCGGCGTCGACGGTGACGACGACCCGGAACCGCATGCCGTCCTGCCGGTCATCGACCAGCACCGCTCCCCCGTCGCGCGGCAGGTCGAGCGCTGAGCGGACGTCGCGGACCAGGACGGCGAGGCTCGGCCCGGGCGGGATCACCGACCGCACTCCCGCGACGGCGAGGACGGTCTCGGTCAGGGACCGGGACAGGGCACGGGTGTCGTTCGTCACGGAGCCTCCCCCGGGGTCATCAGGTCCGCCACCCGGACCGTGAGCGACCGCACCACGAGGGGCGTGTGCTCGGCGAGTGCGGCGGCGACGAGCACCCGCAGCGCCTCGGCTCGGTCGTGGATGGGCGCGGCGTGGTCGACGACGACCGCGACCTCGACGTCGACCGGCGTCCCCGCGGTCGTGACGTCGCCGGTGAACCGCGTCCGACGCACCACGACGCCGGGGACCCGGTCACCGAGCGACCGGATGAGTCCTCGGACGGCCCCCTCGGTGACCGAGAGGGTCGAGGCCGGGTCGTCGTCGGGGACCGGGATGTCGCGCCCGGCGTGGGCGGTGGTCCTGATCGAGGCGAGGACGCTCGTGATCCACCCGTCGTCGGCGGCGCCGGCGGCGCGGACGTCGGTGTCGAGCAGGTCGGCCGACGCCCTGCGGAGCCGTTCGAGCCGTTCCAGCGCGGCACTCGCTGCCGGGTCGGCCTCGATGTCGTCCCGGACCGGCTCCCGGCCGGTGTCGAGGTAGTCGGAGAGCTCGTCGAGGGTGAAGGCGCCGTAGCGGTCGTCGAGGTCGTCGCTCATCGCCACTCCTCCATCCGCTCGAGCACGGCGCGCCGGGCACGTGCGAGCAGCCCCCGCACGCTCGCCGCCGAGAGCCCGGTCTGCTCGGCGATCTCGGCGTACGACGCCCCGCCGATCTCGCGCATCACCCACACTGCCCGCTGCGCGTCCGGGAGGTTCTGCACGACCGCCGCCAGCGCGTCGACCTGCATCCGCACGGCGACGACCTCGTCGACGGGGCGCTCGGTGGACGGCTCGGGGACGGCCTCGAGGTCGAGGTGCGGATGCCGGCGACGGAGGCGGTCCAGCGCCTTGTTGGCCGCGATGCGGAACAACCACGTCCGGACCCGGTCCGGATCCTCGACCCGGTCGATCCGCTGCCAGGCGAGCAGTGACGCCTCCTGCACCGCGTCGTCCGCCTCGCCGTCCCCGTGCCCGAGGATCCGCGCGGCGTAGGCACGCATCAGCGGACCGTACCGGCGGATGAGCACCCCGAACGCGGCGGCGTCGCCGTCGGCCGAGCGCTCCACGAGCGACCCGTCGGACAGCGACGCGAGCTGGGTGTCCTCGGTCAGGAGTCGGCCTTCCTCGTCGTGGTGGTCGGATCGGTGCGTGACGAATCCGGGTCTCGGTTCGTCATGAGGGGGTGCCCCCCGTCCGTTCGGGACGATCCGCTCCGGAGTGTCCCTGACGTTCGGGTGACGAGCGCGCCGTGGCCGGTCCGCCCTGAACGACCGGTCACGGCGCTTCGGCGGCGGCCCGTGTGTTCCCTGATCCGGCGCACGGGCCGCCCTGCCGATGTCCGCTCAGCCGGTCGCCGCCCTGCCGATGTCCGCTCAGCCGGTCGCCGCCCTGCCGGTGTCTGCCCGGCCGGTGTCTGCTCGGCCGGCCTCAGTCGTCGACCTGGTCGCCCAGGAAGTCCGCGTACGTCACCTCGGCGTCCGCCGGCGCCCCGTCGGGTTCGGCGTCTGCCGACCGTGCGTCGTCCCCCGACATCTCCACGCGCTCCCGTGCGGAGAACGGTGGCAGGTAGTTGCTCGCGCTCATCGCCACCCCTTTCGTCTCGGCGACGGTAACAGTCCGCTGCGCACAGCAGGTCGGCCGCGGTGCTTTCGTCCCCCGTGCGGAGGCGGATCGGGGGACGGAAGTTCGCCTCCAGCGGACCCCATGCGCACGCATCCTCGGCCACGCGCGCGCTCAGCCCTCGTGCACCACGTCGTCCGGCGCCTTGTCCGGCCGCCACCCGCGCCACGACGGCTGTCGGAGCCGCCCGTCGCCGGTCCACTCCGCGAACTCGACCTCGCCCACGCGCTCCGGCGTCACCCAGTGCGCGTCCCGGGCGTCCGGCGCCGGGACGTCGACGAACGGGCTGGTCTTCCGCTCGATCCGACCGAGGACCGTCTGGATCTCGTCGAGGTCACGGTCTCGGAACCCGGTCCCGACCTTGCCGATGTACTCCAGGCCGTCCGGGCCCGGGATGCCGAGCAGCAGCGAGCCGATCCCGCCGGCCCGTCGGCCGTTGCCCGGCTTCCACCCGCCGACGACGACCTCCTGGGTGGCGTGGTGCTTCAGCTTGAGCCAGGACTCGGAGCGCCGCCCCTCGGCGTAGCGCGACGACCGTTTCTTCGCCACGACCCCCTCCAGCCCGGCCGCCGCCGAGTCCGCCACGGCCCGGGCGAGGTCGCCCGTGGACGCAGCGGGGACGTCGACAGCGCCGCCGGGCTCGACGACGGTCTCGAGCGCCTGCCGCCGGTGGTCGTACCCGAGTCGGGTCAGTTCGTGTCCGTCCGCCTCGAGGACGTCGAACAGCAGCAGCCGCACCGGTGTCTGGCTCCGCGCGGCCTCCACCTCGCGCGGCTTCGTCAGCCCCATCCGGTTCTGCAGCAGCTGGAACGAGGGACGCCCACGCTCGTCGAGCGCGACGACCTCGCCGTCGAACACCCCGTCGACACCGGCCCGCTGTGCGAGTTCCTGGAGCTCCGGGTACTGCGCCGTCAGGTCGTTGCCGTTCCGGCTCCGCAGTGTGACCGCACCGTCGCGGACCGTCGCCAGCGCGCGCACGCCGTCCCACTTCACCTCGAAGGCCCACTGCTCCGGGTCGAGGTGCGGCTCGCCCTTCGCGAGCGTCGCCTGCATCGTCCGACGCTCGACCGGGTCGGTGTCCGCCGTGGCGGCTCCGTCGATCCGCCCGCCCCCGGTGCCGCTCCTGCTCGCCGGTCGGGAGGCTCGGCTCGCGCCCGTCGCGCCGGTCGCCTCGTCCGTGGCCTCCGGCTGGTCCTTCGTCCGGTGGATGAGCCAGTTCTTCTCGTCGCCCTCGCGGCCGCGCCCGCGGCCCCGGGTGTGCAGGATCGCGAGGCGCCGCGTGCCGTTCGTGCGACCGTGCAGGGTGACGATGACCTCCTCGCCCTCACGCCACTTCTCGAGCTCGTACGTGCCGTCGTCCCAGATCGTGACGGTCCCGCCGCCGTACTCGTCCGCCGGGATGGTGCCCTCGAAGCCGCCGTACTCGAGCGGGTGGTCCTCCGTCATCACCGCGAGGTGGTTCTTCCCCGGGTCGGTCGGCTCCCCCTTCGGCAGCGCCCAGCTCACCAGCACGCCGTCGTGCTCGAGCCGGAAGTCGTAGTGGTCCCTGGTGGCGTGGTGCTCCTGGATGACGAACGTCGGCGTGCCGTCCTCCCGCACGCGGGGTGCGTCCTCCGGGACGGGCTCCGGGGTCTTCGACGCGTCCCGCTTCGCGCGGTAGGCGGCCAGCCGGTCGCGAGCCGGCTGCTCGGCGTCGTTCGCGTGCTGGGTCCGGTCGCTGTCCCAGTGACCGGAGTCGGGCCTCCCGACCGACAGCGCGGCGGCCGCGACCGGGTGCAGCAGGTCACCGTGGTCCTGCACCCGTTCGAGCACCTCGTCCAGCGTCAGCTGGGCGAGCCCCGGCTCCGTGAGCTCGCGCCACGACCGCGGCGCAGCCACGGTCGGCTGCTGCCGTCCGCGGAGCGAGTACGGGGCGATCGTCGTCTTGTTGCCGTTGTTCTGCGACCAGTCGACGAAGACCTTGCCGGTCCGCTCCGCGCGGCTCATCGACGACAGCACCAGGTCGGGCATGTCCTGCTCGAGCGCCTTCGCGAGTTCGTGCGCGACGTCGGACACGTGTTTCGTCGTGGACCGGCCGTCGAGGGCGGCGTAGAGGTGGATGCCCTTCGACCCCGAGGTGACCGGGTACGGCTCGAGTCCCATGCCCTGCAGGACCTCCCGCGCGGCGACCGCGACCTCGACGCACTCGGCGAGCCCGACGCCGTCGCCGGGGTCGAGGTCGAGCACCAGCCGGTCGGGGTTCTGCTGGCCGCCGCGCGGGCCGAAGCGCCACTGCGGCACGTGCAGCTCGAGCGCCGCCTGCTGTGCCATCCACACGAGCGTCGGCAGGTCGTCCACGATCGGGTACTCGTTGTCGTGTTCGGTGTGCTCGATCGTGTGGTGCCGGACCCAGTCGGGCGCGGAGTCCGGCAGGTTCTTCTCGAAGAAGACCTTGTCGTCGACGCCGTTCGCCCAGCGCTTCCTGGTGACCGGCCGGTCCTTCAGGTGCGGGATCATCCACGGCGCGACGCGGGTGTAGTACTCGATGACCCGCCCCTTCGTCGTGCCGGTCTCCGGGTACATGACCTTGTCGAGGTTCGTCAGGGCGAGCCGCCGGTCGCCCACGAGGACCGTCGTCCTGCGGGCTGGACTCACAGGGCCACTCCCGTCGCTCCCGCCACCGTCAGCGTGGTGCCGGACGTGTACGAGGACTCGGGGCCGGCCAGGTAGACGTAGGCGCCGCCGAGCTCGACGGGCTGCGCCGGCCGACCGAGCGGGTCGCTCTCGCCGTAGTGTGCGATCTCGTCGCCCGGGTAGCTGATCGGCTGGAGGGGCGTCCACACCGGACCAGGCACGACCGTGTTCGCGCGGATGCCCTTCGCGGCGAGCTGCCGGGCGAGCCCGTTGGTGTAGGTGATGATCGCCGCCTTCGTCGCCGCGTAGTCGATCATCCGGTCCTGCGGCTGGTACGCCGACACCGAGCTCGTCGTGACGATCGCGCTCCCCGGCGCCATGTGCGGCACCGCGGCCCGGACCGTCCAGAACATGGCGTAGAGGTTCACCTTCATGGTCCGGTCGAAGTCCTCGGTCGACTGCTCGGTGACGTCCTCGTGCACCTTCTGGTGTCCGGCGACCAGCACGAGCGCGTCGAGCCCGCCGAGTTCGCGGACGGCCTCGCGGACCAGCTCGCCGCAGAACGCCTCGTCCGTCAGGTCGCCGGGGAGCATGACGGCGTTCCGACCGAGGTCGGCGATGAGGTCACGGACCTCGGTGAGGTCGTCGATCTCCTCCGGCAGGGCCGTCACCGCCACGTCGGCACCCTCCTTGGCCATGGCGATCGCGGCGGCACGGCCGATGCCGGAGTCCGCCCCGGTCACGAGCACCCGGTACCCCGGCATCCGTCCCGTGCCGACGTAGCTCGTCTCGCCGTGGTCCGCCGGCGGGTCCAGCTCGCTCGCCTGGCCCGATCCCTGCTGCGTCTGCGCGGGGAACGGCGGTCGGGCGTACTTCGTCCGCGGGTCGTCCTTGTCCAGCTGGCTCATGCGCCCCATCGTGCTCCCTCCGAACTCCGGGCGCTCCAGCCTCGGGGCGGGCATCATGAGCGCATGAGGTCGATCTGGAAGGGCTCCATCGCGTTCGGGCTCGTCAACGTGCCCATCAAGGTCTACGCCGCCACCGAGACCCACGACGTGTCCCTCCACCAGGTGCACGACGAGGACAAGGCGCGCATCCGCTACAAGCGCGTCTGCGAGCTCGGGCACGAGGTCGAGTACGGCGACATCGAGCGCGCCTACGACGACGGCGAGAAGACGGTCGTGCTGTCCGCCGACGACTTCAAGAAGCTGCCCCAGGAGCAGTCGCACGAGATCGAGGTGCTCGAGTTCGTGCCCGTCGACCAGGTCGACCCGATGATGTTCGAGAAGACGTACTACCTCGAGCCGGACTCCCGCTCGCCGAAGGCGTACGTCCTGCTCCGGAGGACCCTCGAGGAGACCGACCGCCTGGCGATCGTGCAGTTCACGCTGCGGCAGAAGACCCGGCTGGGCGTGCTCCGTGTGCACGACGACGTCCTGCTCCTGCAGGGACTGCTCTGGGGCGACGAGGTGCGCTCCGCCGACTTCGCCGCGCTCGACACCTCGGTCAAGGTCAGCGCCAACGAGCTGAAGATGTCGTCGTCGCTCGTGGCGAGCATGTCGACGGACTTCGACCCGGACCGCTACACCGACGAGTACCAGGTCGAGCTGCAGCAGCTCATCGACGCGAAGCTCGAGTCCGGGGACGACGTGGACACCGAGGCGACCTTCGGCGAGCGCGACGACGCCGACGACGAAGGCGGTGACGTCATCGACCTGATGGCGGCGCTCCGTGCGTCCGTGGACAAGAAGCGGACGGGAGGCACGGGGTCGCGATCCTCCGGGTCGTCACGATCCTCCGGGTCGTCCGGGTCGTCCGGGTCGTCCGGGTCGTCGCGGTCGTCCGGGTCGTCGCGGTCGTCCGCGAAGCAGGCGGACGCCGACGAGGCTCCGGCGGAGAAGGCCCCGGCCAAGCGGACCCCCGCGAAGAAGACGACCACTGCGAAGAAGACGACGACCGCGAAGTCCTCGACGGCGAAGAAGCCCGCGGCGAAGAAGAAGGCCAGCTGAGTGGACTGGCGGGACGACCGTGCGCCGGAGACCGCGCTCGGCACCGAACCCCCTGGGCTCCGCGAGCGCATCCGGGACGAACTCGTGGACCTGGCGCGGCAGGACCGCGTCTCGGTCCACGAGCAGGACTGACCCCCGGGACGTCGACCCGCGGTCAGCGCTGGGAGACCGGGGAGACGACGAGCTCGTCGATCCGCACGTGTGCCGGGGCGTCGAGGACGAACGCGACCGTCCGGCCGATGTCCTCCGGCGTCAGCATGACCGCGCGGGCGGCGGCGTCGGGCACCTGCGGTCGCTGGTCGAGGAAGTCCGTCGCCACGTCGCCGGGGCAGAGGTGCGTGGAACGGAGGCCGTGCGGCGCCTCCTGCTGGTTGAGGGTCCTCGTCAACGACCCGAGCGCGGTCTTGCTGGCGGAGTAGGCGACCCCGGCTCCCGGCTGGAACGACCACCCCGCGTACGAGGAGACCACGACGACGACCCCGCTCCCCGACGACCGGAGCGCCGGCAGCGCGGCATCGACCACGGTGACGACCGCCGTGAGGTTCGTGTCGAGGATGCGCCGGAAGGAGTCCGTCGTCTGGTCGTCCCACCGACGTGCCGGCGCGTTCAGCCCCGCGGCGAGGACCAGACCGTCGAGCCGTCCGTGCTCGGTGAGCAGCGCCTCCTGGGCGGCCTCGACCGCGGACGCGTCGGTCACGTCGAGCGGGAGCACGTGCGCTGCGCCGCCCGCGGCGCGGATCCTCCCCGCGACCGCCTCGAGCTGCTCGACGCGACGTCCGCTGAGGACGACGGTCCATCCCGTCCGTGCAGCGGCCTCGGCACTCGCGGCGCCCATGCCGCTGCCGCCGCCGGTGACCCAGAGCACCCGTTCGGTCGTCATCGCCCAACAGTATGCTCATCGAGACCCACCGAGGGGAGCAACGATGCAACTCGACATCACCGACCGCGTGGTCGTCGTCACGGGAGCCGGCCGCGGGATCGGCCGCACGATCGCAGAGCGGTTCGCCGCCGACGGCGCCCGGGTCGTCGCACTCGACCTCGCCTTCCCGGACGGTCCGCCCGCCGTCGACGGTCGCACCGTCGACACCGAGCCCTGCAACGTCGCCGACCCGGAGTCCGTCCGCGACGCCGTGGCGGCGGTGGTCGCGCGACACGGCACCATCGACGTCCTCGTCAACAACGCGGGCATCAACGTCGACGGCACCGTCGCTGAACTGCGCTGGGCGGACTGGCAGCGGTGCATGGACGTCAACCTCGGCGGCGTCTTCCTGATGAGCCAGGCAGTGGCACCGGTCATGCAGCGCGCCGGCCGGGGTCGGATCATCAACGCGGCGTCCTTCGCGGCGATCGTCCCGAGCGTCGGCAGCGCCGCCTACGCCGCGTCGAAGGCTGCCGTCGTGTCCTTCACGCGTGTGCTCGCATCCGAACTCGGTCCGTGGGGCATCACCGTGAACGCGTACGCCCCCGGCATGGTCCCGACCGCGATGAACGGATTCGCCACCCGGCCCCAGGAGGAGCAGGACCGGCTCCTCGACACGCTGTCCCTGCGACGCTGGGAGACGGCGGACGACGTGGCGAACCTGCTGCTCTTCCTGGCCAGCGACCAGGCCGGCTACATCACCGGTGCGCTGCACGACGTCTCCGGCGGCAAGCTCGCGACGCAGATCCCGTCGAGGGCACACGGGGCACGCTAGCCCGGTCCTGCCGCGATCAGTCGTCCCGCTCGTCCTCGTCCTCGTCCTCGTCCTCGTCCTCGTCCTCGTCCTCGTCCTCGGAGGACCGTCGGAGCGCGACGGGCAACGCCGTCCAGAGCACCCCGGTCCCGATGAACACCGCAGCACCGCCGACGACACCGCCGGGGGCGCCCAGCACGACGTCGAAGACGAACGCCACGGTCCCGGCGAACAGCAGTGCGCTCGCGGTGAGCACGATGAGGAGGACGACGTTGCCGGCCCGGACCAGGTCGTGCTTCTGCCGGTGCCGGAAGACGAGTCGGTGCGTCGAGACCGCCGACAGGGCGACGATCGTCACGACGGCGGCGAGGACGACCAGCACCAGGTAGACCGTCTGCTGCACCCGTTCGAGGCTGCTGAACCGCTGCTGGAACGGCAGCGTCAGGAGGAAGCCCGCGAGGATCTGGGTGCCGGTCTGGACGATCCGCAGTTCCTGCTGGATGTCGGCCCAGTTCCGGTCCCAGCGCTCCGCCGGGGTCTCGTGCCGCCCACGCTCGATCGAGCCCTGGTCACCGTGCGCCTTGCCCATGGCCCGAAGGTACCCACCACGTCCGTCCCGTGACACGAGCGTGAAACACGGGTCGGCGACACTGATGCCATGACTCCACAAGAGCCAGGGAGCCTGCGATCGTCACCCGAGACCGCAGGGCCGCCCGTCACCGTGTCCATCACCCGCCTGGTCGAACCCGACCGCATCCCCGAGGTCACCCGCTGGGTCCAGTCCGGCGTGAACCTCGCCAACCGCTACCCGGGGTTCCTCGGCTCCGGCTGGGTCCGCTCTCGGGCGCAGTCCCGCGAGTGGCACATGCTCTACCGCTTCGCCGACCACGACTCGCTGGCCACGTGGGAGAACTCCGACGACCGGCTGCGGTGGCTCGAGCTCGGCCGTGACCTCGTCGTGGAGTCCCGCGTCGAGCGGCGCACCGGCATCGAGGGCTGGTTCGACGCCCCGGCTGATGCTCCCGTGTCGAGCGCCCCTCCGCGGTGGAAGCAGGCGGTCAGCATCTGGCTCGGCTTCTTCCCGGTGAACCTGGTGTTCACGCTCCTGGTCGGGCTCCTCGTGCCGTCGTTCGCGGAGCTCGCCGCGGTGCCACGAGTCCTCGTGACGACGCTGGTCCTCACGCCGATCATGACGTTCTGGGTGCTGCCCTTCGTGACGACGATGCTCCGGCCCTGGCTGCTCGCGCCGCCGAGGAGTCGCTGATCCACCGTCAACCTCGTGAACGACGCGAGCACCGGGTACCTCTGCCGGGCGCTCGCGTCGTTCTCCTCATCGATGGTGCTTCTGGCGTCGCCTGATGGCTGCTCCTGTGGAGACGATCGCGATGAAGACCGCTGCTCCGAGCGCAGCTCTCCCGAGCCACGAAGCGCCGCTGGCGAGGACGGCACCGAGTCCGACGAGGGTCAGGCTCGCAGCGACAGCGAACGGCAGAGTTGCACGGGACCTCGACATCTTCTCCCCCTCGCCGATCATCCGACGGAGACATCGGCGCCTCCGGCGACAGCACGGTAGCGCAACGAGCACGTGACCGGCAATACATCAGTCGGCTCGACCGGAGGCATCCACCGCGGCGTTGCGCGAAAGCGTCGGCCCGGACAGGAGGCCCGACTCACGCCCGCAGGAACGCCTCCAGCTGGTCCGTGGTCGGGTAGGAGGCCTGCGCCCCGGCTCCCGTCGCAGCGAACGCGCCGACGCCGACCGCGAAGCGCGCGGCGGCAGCGAGGTCGTCGCCGGCGGCGAGGCGGAGCGCGACCGCGCCCATGAAGGCGTCCCCGCACCCCGTGGTGTCGACGGCGTCCACGGGGACCGCGGGGATCGTCACGGGGTCGGCGACCCCGTCGTGCACGACGCAGCCGTCCCCACCGCGCGTGACGATCGACCGGGCGACGCCGTGGTCGCCGAGCTCGGCCGCCTCGTGCTCGTTGACCAGCAGGACGTCCGTCAGGTCGAGGAGCTCCCGCGGGACGTCACCGAACGGGGACAGGTTCGTGAGCACGGTGACGCCGGCGTCGTGTGCTGCGCGGGCGGCGGCGAGCACGACGTCCATCGACACCTCGAGGCAGAGGCCGAGCACCGCCGCGTCGGTGACGGCATCGGCGGGGACGTCGTCCGGCGTGAGCGTGGCGTTCGCGCCGCCGGAGATCACGATCGTGTTCTCCCCGTGGCCGTCGACCGTGATGACGGCCGTGCCGGTGGCGACGCCCTCGCGGACGGCGACGTGCGTCGTGTCGACGCCCGCCGCCGCGACGGAGTCGCGGAGCAGTGCCCCGTTCCCGTCGTCGCCGACCGCACCGATCATGCGCACGGCGCCCCCGAGCCTCCCGGCTGCGACCGCCTGGTTGGCGGACTTGCCACCGGGGAGGATCGCGAGGTCGGATCCGTGCAGGGTCTCACCGGGCTTCGGGAAGCGCTCGGTGCGGACCACGAGGTCGGCGTTGAGCGACCCGACGACGACGATGGTGTTCACCGGACGGTCTCCTTCTGGGGCAGGGCGGATGTCGTCTCCGCGTCCGACGGGCGCGGGATGAGGAACGACACGGCGAGGGCGCCGATCGTGATCACGGCTCCGAGCAGCATCCCACCGGAGTACCCCGCGGTCCCGGCCGACCCGCCCACCCCGAGGGCGATCTGCAGCGCCGGCAGCACGGCGAAGCTGACGCCGGCGCCGAGGTTGAAGGCCCCCGCGTTCAGGCCGGGCAGGAAGCCGGGGTTCGACTCCGGCGACAGGACGATGCCGAGTCCGTTGAGGATGATGTTCGCGATGCCGGCGTAGGTGATGCCGATGAGGACCGTGGCGATGACGAGCACCGGCAGCGAGTGCACGCCGACGAACGCCATGAGGAGCGTCGCGACGATGCTGCCGACGAGCCCGACACGCAGGATCGCGCGGTAGCCGAGGGTCGGCGCGAGCCGACCGGCGAACGGCCCGACGATCCAGCCGACCAGCGCGTACGGCGTGAGGAACACCAGGGAGGCGAGGTCGGCCTCCATCCCGAACCCGGCGTCGCGGTTCTGCGCGAGGCTCGTGACCAGGCCGTTGACGACCGCGAACACGCCGGTCATCGTCAGGAACGTCGTCGCGAGGAGCGCCCACGTCGCGCGGCGCTTGAGGAACCGGGTCTCCACGAGGGGCTCGCGCACCCGGGACTCGACGGCCCAGAACACGGCGAAGGCAGCGAGGGCGACGACGATCCCGCCGATGACGATCGCCGGGTTCGCGGCGCCGAGCTTGCCGGCCTCGTTGAAGGCGGTGAGCAGCGCGCCGACGCTCACGACGAGGGGCACGACGCCGACCCAGTCCATCCGGGTGCCCTCGGACGGGTGGGACTCCACGCCCCACACCGCGACCAGCGCGAGCGCGACCACGGTGACGACGGCGATGACCCAGAAGATCCCGCGGAACCCGAAGTTCGTGGCGATCCAGCCGCCCGCGAGCGAGTCGATCCCCGCGATGCCGCCGTTGACCGCGGTGAGCAGCCCGAGGGCGGCACCGTAGCGCTTCGGGTCGCTGATCTCATTGCGGAGGACGAGCAGGCAGATCGGGACGACCGGGCCGGTGACGCCCTGGATGATGCGCCCGGCGAACAGCATCGGCACGTTCACCGCCAGGGCGGCGACGACACTGCCGATGAGCATCACGGCGAGCATGCCGAGGAGCACACGCTTGCGGCCGACGATGTCGGACAGACGGGGCAGGAAGAGCGAGAACAGCGCGGCGAGCGTGAAGTACAGCGTCTGCGAGAGCCCGATGGTGGCGTCGTCGGTGTGCAGGTCCCGCGCCATCGTGACCAGGGCGGGGCTGAGCATGCTCGCGTTCAGCTGGAACGCGATGCACGCGGCGAGGAGGGCGGCGGTGAGGGCGCCGATCGACTTCGTCGTCGATGCGGTGTTCATGGTCTCAGTGCTCCGTGGTGGTGGGGGTGGTGGTGTCGTGTGCCGCGGCGGCGGTGCCCGTGGACCGCGGGGTCCAGCCGGTGTCGGGGGTCTCGCCGATGCGCTCGAGGGCGTCGACCACGAGATCCCAGAACCGTCCGTGGTCGAGCTCCATCGCGGCACTCGTGCGGCAGTCCTCCGGAGCCGGCGCGCGGAAGTCAGCGACGGTCATGCCGAGCGTCAGCGCCCCCTGGGTCTCGATGCGGATCGGGACCTTGACGGCGCGGACGATCGTGGGGTCGATGACGTACGCGACGGCGCAGGGGTCGTGCACCGGCGGGGCGTCGAAGCCCTGCACGTCCCGGTACGTCTGCCCGAAGAAGTCCAGGAGCTCGCCGACGAACGCGGCGGGTCCGGTGCCCACGGCGGCGATGCGCTCCGCGACCTCGGGGGTGGCGAGCGCCTGGTGTGTGAGGTCGAGGCCGACCATCACGACGTCCCACCCGGCTCGGAATACGATGTCCGCGGCCTCGGGGTCGATCACGATGTTGAACTCGGCGACGGGACTCCAGTTGCCGACGTGCACGCCACCGCCCATCAGCACGACCTGCTTGACGCGCTCGATGATGGGCGGTTCCTTGCGGGCGGCCAGGGCGATGTTGGTCAGCCCGGCGGTCGGCACGATCGTCACGGTGCCGGGTTCGTGCGCCATCACCGTGTCGATGATCAGGTCGACCGCGTGCCGCTCGTCCAGTCCGAACGCCGGCTCGGGGAGCATCGGACCATCGAGGCCGCTCTCCCCGTGGATCTCCGGAGCGACCTCGACCTCGCGGAGGAGCGGCCGCTCGGCGCCGGCGGCGAAGGGCACGCCGGTGATGCCGGCGATGCGCGCGACCGCGAGGGCGTTGCGGGTGACCTTCGGGAGGGTCTGGTTGCCCACGACGGTCGTCACCGCGAGCAGGTCGATGTCCGGGTTGCCGTGCGCGAGCAGCATGGCGACTGCGTCGTCGTGACCGGGGTCGCAGTCGAGGATGATCTTCTGCGCGGTGGGGTTCGGCACGTCAGGGCTCCACTTCGTCGGGGATGCCGGGCGACATGGGGGATCGTCCGGCGAGGTCGGTGGCCTGACGCGCCATGCACGCCGCGTCAAGCGTTTGACATCACACAGCATCAAGCGCTTGACGTCAAGTCGAGCGAGGCTCGATCGGTAGCATCGACCCGTGCCAACCTCTTCCGGTGAGAACCGTCGCGTCACCGCCGCGATGGTCGCCGAGCGCGCCGGGACGAGCATCGCGACGGTGTCCCTGGTCGTGAACGGGAAGGACCGCGGACGCGTCTCCGTGCCGATCGCGACCCGGGTCCGTGACGCCGTCGAGGAGCTCGGGTACGTCGTCGACCACGCCGCGAGCACACTGGCCCGCGGGAGTGGTGACCTCGTCGTGCTCATCGCGCCGGACCTGTCGAACCCGTTCTTCGCCGAGGTGATCCGCGGCGTCCGGGACACCATCGGCGACCGTTTCCAGCTCGTGCTCTCGGTCACGGAGCGCGGCGAGCAGCCGGTCGACGCCGACGTCCGCCGGTTCGAACGACTCCGGCCCGCCGGCATCCTCGTGGACGCTCCGGCGGCCGGCGCGTCCATGCGCGCGTCCGTGCCGGTGGTGCTGCTCGACGCTCCCGGTGGCCTCGGTGCCGTGAACTACGACCTCTCCCCCGGGGTCGACGCCCTCGTCGGACACCTCCGCACCGCCGGACACCGTCGGGTCGCGTACCTCGACGGCACCTCGCGCGCGGCGACGTTCGCCGTGCGTCGCACCCTGTTCGAGGAGGCCTGCACGGCTGCGGGCATCGCCGTCTCGGAACGCGGCGCCAGCGCCGACCTGTCCATCGAGGCCGCGGCGACCACGGTGTCGGCCGTCCTGGACGCGTGGCTCGCATCCGGCGTCACGGCGGTCGTCGCCGCGGCGGACACCCTGGCGTACGGCGTCCTCCGGGCTGCCGCGGAGCGCGGGATCCCGGTGCCGGAGGCCCTGGCGGTCGCGGGCTTCGACGACCTGCCGTCCTCGTCGGTCACCGCGCCGGCCCTGACGAGCGTCGCGCTCCCCGGTGCCGAGCTCGGGCGGGCCGCCGCGCTCCGGTTGCTCGCGACCCTCGACGGCACCGAGGCCCCCGCCCCGTCGCTGCCCACCCGGCTGGTGCCGCGGGCGAGCACCGGCGCCTGAGAGGGCGGGGCGGGGCGGGGCTGGGCAGCCCCTCGCGGTGTCGACTCGGAACGACGACGTCGATGTCACACGACAGCGACCGTGTCGCTCAATGCGCACGCCGACAGTTGCACACGCGCACGAGCGACATCGTCGACGTCGTACGACGACCACGATGTCGTTCCGAGTCGACGCAGGGGACCTCCGACCAGACACGAGACACGAGACACGAGACGCCCTCGCACGAGACGTCGAGCGACATCCGCCCGGCGTCGATCCCCGCGCGCAGCCCCTCGCGGTGTCGACTCGGAACGACGACGTCGATGTCACACGACAGCGACCGTGTCGCTCCGTGCGCACGCCGACAGTTGCACACGCGCACGAGCGACATCGTGGTCGTCGTACGACGACCACGATGTCGTTCCGAGTCGACGCACGGCACCGGCCCCCGACCACCCGCGCACCCACGCACCCGCGCAGCACGCACAAGACACCCCACGCGCACACAAACCGGGAGGCACAGCGCCACCTGGCACCGTGCCTCCCGTCCGGGCTGCGGCGAGCCCCTACTCGTCGCGCCGCACCGCCGGCACCGACCCGGTCGGCGACCCCACCGCGTCCGCCGCCCCGCCGTTCCCGGCCTCGCGCTGCGCCCGCTCGAGCTCGTCCGCCTCCGCACCGCCGACGGCCTCGCCGCGCGCGACCATGCCGGCGACGTCCGCGAGCCGCATCTGCGGGATGAACAGGGCGAGCACCAGGGCGACCGCGATGAACGGCAGCAGGTACCAGAACACCGGTGACAGCGAGTCGGCGTAGGCGTTGACGATGCCGTCCTGCACCGACTCGGGGAGCCGGGCGAGCTGGGTCGGGTCGATGCTCGCGCTCGCACTCGCGGCCTGGGAGGCACTGCCACCCGCGCTCGTGAAGACGTCGGTCAGTGCGTCGGTCAGGCGGGAGGTGAACAGCGCACCGAAGACGGCGACGCCGAGGGAGGCACCGACCTCACGGAAGTAGTTGTTCGTCGACGTCGCCGTGCCGACGTGCTCCGGCGCGACGGCGTTCTGCGCGACGAGCACCACGACCTGCATGATGAGGCCGAGCCCCGCGCCGAAGACGAACAGGTACACGCAGATGAGCCAGATCGGGGTCGCCGCCGCCAGGGTCGTCATGCCGAGCATGGCCAGGCCGACGACGATCGTGCCGAGGATCGGGTACATCCGGTAGCGGCCCGTCTTGGTGATCCGCGTCCCCGAGAAGATCGACGTGCCCATCAGGCCGACCATCATCGGCAGCATGAGCAGCCCGGAGACGGCGGCCGAGGTGCCGGAGGCCATCTGCAGGAACGTCGGGACGAAGCCGATCGCGGCGAACATGCCGAGCCCGAGCACGAAGCCGATCGCCGTCGCGGTGACGAAGGTGCGGTTCCGGAAGAACGACAGCGGGATGATCGGGTCCGCCGCCCGCGCCTCGGTCAGGACGAAGAGCGCGGCGGCCACGACGAAGCCGGCACCCCAGGCCCACGTCTCCGGGGCACCCCACCCGTGCTGCCGGTTCCCGCCGAACTCGGTGAAGAACACCAGGCACGCGGTGGTCGCGGACAGCAGCGCGACGCCGAGGACGTCGACGCGCTTCGACGCCTTCTTGCTCGGCAGGGTCAGCGCGAACCAGGCGACGGCGAACGCCGCGATGCCGACGGGGATGTTGATCCAGAAGGCCCAGTGCCAGGTCATGTGGTCGACGAAGAAGCCGCCGAGGAGCGGGCCGCCGACCGCCGAGAGCCCGAAGATCGCCCCGAGCGGGCCGAGGTACTTGCCGCGCTCCGATGCCGGGACGATGTCCGCGATGATCGCCTGGGAGAGGATCATGAGGCCGCCGCCCCCGAGGCCCTGCAGGGCGCGGAAGACCACGAACTGCCAGAAGCCGGTCGACAGCGCACAGCCGAGCGAGGCGAGGGTGAACAGTGCGATCGCGACGAGGAACAGGTTCCGGCGGCCGAGGACGTCGCCGAACTTGCCGTAGATCGGCATCACGATGGTCGACGCCAGCAGGTAGCCGGTGGTGATCCACGCCTGGTGCGCGACGCCACCGAGGTCGCCGACGATGGTCGGCATCGCTGTGGAGACGATCGTCTGGTCGAGGCTCGACAGCAGCATGCCGGCGATCAGCGCGGCGAAGATGATCCAGATCCGACGCTGGGTGAGCAGCAGTGGTCCGTCGCTGCCGGGGCGAGCGCGCTTGGCGGCGCGCGGCGCTGAGGTGCTCATGGGGTGTCGTCCTGTCCGGTGGAGATGGCCGCCCGCAGCAGGCGGAGGTTCGTGGTGAGCTGGTCGTCGAACGTCGGGTCGTCCGGGTCGGCGTCGAACCAGCGGTCGGCGGTGACCTTGAGCAGCGCCGCCGCCGACTCGGTGACCAGGCGGGCCCGTGGGTCATCCGTCACGGTCCACCCGAAACGCTCGCGCACGGCGTCGGCGACCTGCGCCAGCTGGACGTCGGTCGCGGACAGGAACCGGGCGACGAGCGCGGGCTCGCGCTCGAAGACCCGGCGGACCAGGGCGTTCTCCGACCGGTCGATCCCGACGGCGTGCACCTGCTCGATCGCCAGGGCGACGACCGAGCTCAACGGGTCGAGCGTCGCGGGGACGACCTCGCCCCGGGCGTAGGCCGTCAGCAGGTCGACGTCGGCGTGGAGCTCGATGCCGAGGACGGCGTCTTCCTTCGAGGCGAAGTGGTTGAAGAACGTCCGCCGGGAGACACCGACGGTCTCGCAGAGCTGCTCGATCGTGAAGCCGTGCAGGCCCGATTCCGCCGTCGACCGACGTGCCTCGGCGACCATGCGTCGACGCAGCGTGCGGGTCCGCTCGGCTGTGCTCACCGAGCCAGAATTGCACTCACCGCGTCAGAGTGCAATTCCGTGGAGGCCGACTCTCAGCGAGCTCCCGGCTCGAGCGGCTTGTCGAAGCAGAACGACCACGGCATCGTCGCGGCGTAGGGCTCGTACACCGGGATCGCACGCCAACCGGTCTTCCGGTAGAGCGCCACCGCGTCGGGCTGTCGGTCGCCGGTCTGCAGGACCAGGCGCGCCGCGCCGAGCTCCCGCCCGACACGCTCGCACTCGTCGAGCAGGGCCGTCGCCGCACCCTTGCCACGAGCGGAGGACAGCACGATCAGCCGCTTCAGCTCGACCTCGTCCCCGAGACGACGGACGGCGATGTGCCCGACGGCCGCTCCGTCCTCGTCGACCGCGAGCAGGGAGGTGATCACCGTCGACGGGTCCACGGCGAGTGCCCGGTCCCGCTCGGCGGTCACGGCGGGGTCCTCGTCGCGGGGAGCGGCGCCGTACCGCTCGTGCATCTCCTCGTCCATGCGGGCGCGGAGCTCGACTGCTCGGGGGTCGTCCCAGGCGACGCGTTCGATCGTGATCACGATCCACCATCCTGACACGCACGCGGGCCGCCGCCGGACGGCGGTCCACTCAGGCCCGCTGCAGTGCGCCGATCGGCCCGTCGTCGAGCCCGGCCAGGACCGCGGCCGCGTCGTCGACCACGAGCGCCGCGCCGGCACCACGGAGCTCGTCGCCGCCGATGCCGCCGGTCATCACGGCGATGCACGGCACGCCGACCTTGCCGGAGGCCTCGACGTCCCACATCGCGTCGCCGACCATCACGGCGTGGTCCGCGTCCACGCCGACCCGGTCGAGCGCGACCTGGACGATCCCGGGCGCGGGCTTGGCCTCGTCGACGTCCTCGGCGCTGGTGACCGCCGTGATCCACTCCTCGGCGTCGAGGACCTCGCGCAGCCGGGTGAGTTCGGACTCCGGAGCACTCGTCGCGAGCACGACAGCGTGTCCGCGCTCCGCGACGGCGCGGAGCAGGTCCCGGGCGCCGGGCAGCAGGCGCAGCAGCGGCGTCTGCTCCGCGTAGTACGCCGTCTGGTACTGCTTCGCGGTCGACCGGACCTCGTCGGAGGCGTCGGGGAGCAGCGCCTCGAGCAGTCGCGAGGAGTCCATCCCGATGGTGCGGTGGATCCGCCAGGCGTCGACCGACTCGCCCGCCGCCCGGAAGGCCCGCCACCAGGCGTCGACGTGGGCGTAGTTCGAGTCGACGAGGGTGCCGTCGATGTCGAAGAGGACTGCGGTGGTGGGGTCGGGAGCCATGCACCCAGGCAACACCGTCGGAGCGCGGTCGGCTCGGAGGCGGACACCCTGCCCGATCGTGACCGGACCGCAACCGCGCCCGCCGAGGCACGTCGGTACGGTCGGGCGCAGAGGGGGACGACCACATGACACACCGCCGACACACCGCGGCAGGGCTCGGAGCGGTGCTGACCGCCGGAGCGCTCCTGCTGAGCGGCTGCAGCGGGACCGACACGACGCCGCCGAGCCCGACGGCGACGTCGACCTCGGGCACGAGCACGACACCACGGCCCGGTGCGACGCCGTCGGGACCTGCCACGCCCCGCCCGACGTCGACGACCACGCCCGTTCCCGGGGTGGACGACGACACCGGCACGGTGCCGTCGTCCTGTGACGCGCTCCTCACGACGAGCCGGTGGCAGGACTCGTTCCTCCGCACACCGCTGAACGACCCGGCGGTCGTGGGCGACCCGATCACGCTCCCGAAGTCCGTGTTCGACCCGGTCCGGCAGCCCGACGGCACGCGTCTGTACTGCGCCTGGCGAGACCCGCGTGCGGACGTCACGAACGTGGTGATCGACGTCACCGTCGTCGATCCGTCGCGGGCGTCCTCCGTGCTCGACGGGCTGGACGGCTTCCGGTGCGAGCCGCTCGCCGAGGGCCGCCGGTGCCAGCGGATCACCACCGACCCGCAGTACGGCGTCGAGGTCGGCACGACCTCCTTCACGCGCGGCGACATCGGGATCGAGATCTCCCAGGCGAACGTCCCGACGTCGGGGCTCCTCGACGACGTGATCGCGCACGTCTTCTGACGAGCGTCGCGTCGGCCGGCCTGGAGGTTCGGCTCACGTCCGCCGGACCGGCCCGGCTCGGCGCGTCCCGACCTGGAGGCCCGAGTCACGTCCGGAGCGGCAGCCCGGTCCCCCGCGGCTCGGCTCCGGCCGACTCAGTCGACCCGGTAACCGGCCTGGACGGCCAGCAGCGGCGCGAGGACGAACAGCTGGTCGGCCGCCACGGTCGCTCCGCGGAGCCCCTCGAGCCGCTCGGCCCGGTCGAGGTCGGCGCCGCGGAGGTCGACGTGGTCGACGCGGGTGTTCGAGCCCTCGACGGCGCGGATGCGGGTGCCGGGGAACGCGACCCGCAGCAGTCGGGCGTCGGCGATGTCGAGTTCGTCGACGATGCAGTCGCGGAACACCACGTCGGTGACCGTGGCGCCCCGGAGGTTCACGAACCCGAACTTCATCCCGACGAACTCGACGCCGTTGAGGCCGGCGTCGAAGAGCTCCGCCGAACCGACCCGTCCCCCGACGACCCGGACCTCGCGCCACGAACTGCTCGACGCCCGGAGGACCGGGGCGTCGAGGGACCCGATGACGGTGTCGTGGACCCGGAGCCCGCGGAGGTCGGCCCCGTCGACGCGGAGGTCGTCGATGACGCACTCCTCGACCTCCAGGTCGGGCAGCCGCTCGCCGGTGACGTCGAACGTCGCGATCCGTCTGCCGTCGATCCGGTCGCCGGTGAGCACGTCGCCGGGGCCGGGCGTCCAGTCGACCAGGTCGACCGGTTCGGTCAAGGTGATGCGGGGAGCGTCGGTGCCGGAGGACTTGCCGGAGGAGCGGGCCATGCGCCCACTCTGCCGCGGATCCACGGATCGGTCGACCCGACCGTCACCGTGCGGGGGTCAACACGCTGTCCAGCCGGTGGTCCTTCGCCGGACCGAGCGTGTCCCACCGCACGGTCCACCGTGTCGCATCGCCGCCGAGCACACCCGTGTAGGTGTCCGGGGCGCAGTCGTGCAGCACGGGCGATCCCCACACCCAGTCGTGGAAGGGTCGGCCGTCGGCGAAGTGCACGGCCCACCCGGTGTCGCTCCGCCGCACGAGGAGCGTCCGCGACACCGGCGTCGTCCGGCCATCGAACACCAGCGTGCCGACCTCGGTCCAGGTCACGACGTCCGGCCCGGTCAGCGCGAGCGTCGTCGTCCCCGTCACGGTGCCGCTCGTGCCCGCCCGTCGGTCCTGCACGAGGCGGTCGAGCGTCCACGTCCCGAGCAGGTCCGTGGGCAGCATGCGGCCAGGCTACCCGCGGAGCGGACCGGACCCCGGGACGTTCGTGCCGTCCGCGAAGCCGGCCACCAGCGCACGCAACGCGTCTTCGGAGGTGTGCCGAGCCTCCCACCCGAGTTCCGTGCGTGCGCGGTCCGTGCGCATGATCGGCACCGAGGCGGCGATGTCGATCCACCCGGCGTCGGTGGGCTGGATCCGCAGCCGCCAGGTCAGGGTGACCAGACCACGGAGCAGGCGGAGCGGGATGCGCACCGCACCGCGCATCCCGAGGACCGCGGCGATGCGCGGCGGCGTCAGCACGGGCGCCGCGGCGATGTTGAACGCACCGCGAGCCCGCCGGTCGACCACGCGCCAGTAGGCGTCGGCGACGTCGTCGGCGTGCACCGCCTGGAACACGAACGGGTACGGCAGCGGCAGCACCGCCCACCGGACCCAGCGGACGATGCGCATCGGCACGAGCGGGCCGAGGAACAGGCCGTGGATCTCGGCGGCGGCAGCCCGCTGGAAGACCAGACCGGGGCGCAGCCGTGTGACGACGACGTCCGGGTGTTCCCGTTCGAAGGCGTCCATCGCGCGTTCGTTCTCGGCCTTGTGGATCGCGTAGGTGGCCGTCGGGATGCCGTCGGTCGGCCAGGACTCGTCGACACGCATCCGCTTGCCCGCGGTGTCCACGCCGCGGTAGGCGCCGACCGACGAGGCGACGACCACCTGGGGCACCGACTCCCGGGCGACGGCGGCCAGCACGTTCGCGGTGCCGACGACGTCCGTGCGGTGCTGCGCGGGGATGTCGTGCGTCGGCTGGAGCGCCCACGCCAGGTGGATCACCGCGTCGGCACCGCGGAACACCGAGGCGAGGCGCTCGACCGCGTCCGGCGCGCCGACGTCGACCGAGTGCCACACCGCGTCGCCGTACGGCGCGGTGTGGGGGTCCGGCAGACGTCGGGCGACGCCGACGATCTGCACGTCGGGTTCGGCGGCGAGACGGCGGACGACGGCGGTGCCGACGTTCCCCGTCGCGCCGACGACCACGACGCGGGTCACGCTGCTGCCGACGCGGCCATCGCCGGGTCGAGCACGACCTTCACGCAGTCGTCCTCCTTCTTCTGGAAGACCTCGTACATGTGGGGCGCGTCCTCGAGGGACACGCGGTGGCTCGTCAGGTCGAGCGTGCCGAGCGGGTCGGTCGGGTCCGACACGAGCGGCATGATGTCGTCGATCCAGCGCTTCACGTTGCACTGGCCCTCGCGGATGGTGATCTGCTTGTCGAACAGGGTCATCATCGGCATCGGGTCGGCCATGCCGCCGTAGACGCCGCTGAGCGAGACCGTGCCGCCACGGCGGACGAGGTCGATCGCGGTGTGCACCGCCGCCAGCCGGTCGATGCCCGCCGTCTCGATCGCCTTCCGCGCGAGGGCGTCGGGCAGCAGACCGGCGGCGCGCTGCGCGAACGCGGCGACCGGGTTGCCGTGCGCCTCCATGCCGACCGCGTCGACGACGGCGTCCGAGCCGCGGCCGTCGGTGCGGTCGACGAGCTCGGAGACCAGGTCGTCCGACAGGTCGAACGTCTCGATGTCGTACTTCGCGCCGAGGTCACGGCGGACGCCCTCGGGGTCGACGGCGAGCACGCGGTAGCCGAGGTGCTTGCCGATCCGCGCTGCGAACTGCCCGACGGGGCCGAGGCCGAGCACCGCGAGCGTTCCGCCCTCCGGCACGTCGGCGTACTGCACGGCCTGCCACGCCGTCGGCAGGATGTCGCTGAGGAACAGCCAGCGGTCGTCGGGGGTGCCGTCGTCCGGGATCACGATGGGGCCGTAGTCGGCGTGCGGCACGCGGAGGTACTCCGCCTGGCCGCCGGGGACCTGGCCGTACAGCTTCGTGTAGCCGAAGAGCGCGGCGCCCGAGCCGTACTCGGTCACCTGGGTGGTCTCGCACTGCGACTGCAGGCCGTTCCGGCACATGAAGCAGTGGCCGCAGGAGATGTTGAAGGGGACGACGACGCGGTCGCCGACCTTGAGGTTCGTGACGCCGCTGCCGACGGCCTCGACGACGCCCATGGGCTCGTGCCCGAGGACGTCGCCCTTGTCGATGAACGGGCCGAGGACGCCGTAGAGGTGCAGGTCGGACCCGCAGATCGCGGTGGAGGTGATCCGCACGATCGCGTCGGTGGGGTCGATGATGGTGGGGTCGGGGACGGTCTCGACCGACACCTTCTGGGTGCCCTGCCAGGTCAGTGCGCGCATGAGTGCTCCTGTCGTCGGTGGTCCCTCCGGTCTACGCGCCCACCCCGTGGTGCCCTCCCAGCGCGGCGGACGAGGTTCCGCAATTCCGGCATCTCGCCCCTCGGACCCGGTCGTTCCCGGAACCCGGGCGGACCTGAGCGGCGAGTCGTGGAACCTCGACCGACGGCACCTCGCCCACGGCACCTCGCCGACAGCACCGCGCGCAACGGCACCTCGACCAACGGCACCGCGCGCCCGGGCATCGCGCGCCGGGGAGTGGCCGACCGGCCACCGGACGATCGTCCGGCCGGAGGATGTGTGGGGAACTCGCCTCCGGGACCCTGGTGGACGATGAGTCACCGAGTCCCGCGCCCCTCCCGCCGAGCACTGCTGTCCGGCATCGGCGGCACGGTCGTCGCCGGAGCGCTGGCCGCCTGCTCAGGGGAAGCCGCACCGCGTCCTGGAGCATCGCGCCAGCCCACGACGGCCCCGTCCGCCGCCGCCGTCGCACCCACGCCGACCCCGACGCCCAGTCCGACACCGTCCACCCCGCCGGTCGTGCTCGAACGCCGGCCGCTGCCCGCGGGGACGATCACCGGGCTGCCTGCCGGGACGCCGGGGATCGCGTGGACCGTCGACGACGGCGCCTCGAGTGAGGTCGTCGAGGCGTACGCACGGTTCGCCGCGGAGACCGGGACACGGCTGACGTTCTTCGTCAACGGCTCTCGCCCGGCCTGGACCGAACACGCCGACCTGCTGCGCCCACTCGTGACCTCCGGACAGGTGCAGCTCGGGAACCACACGTGGGACCACCCGGCGCTCACGAAGCTGTCCGACCAGGGCATCGTCGACCAGCTGACCCGGAACCACGACTTCATCCGCGACACCTACGGCGTGGACGCGAAGCCGTACTTCCGGCCGCCGTTCGGGTACCACGACGCCCGGGTCGACGCTGCCGCAGCCCGGGCCGGGTACTCGACCCCGCTCCTCTGGTACGGATCGCTCGCGGACTCCGGCGACATCACCTCGGACCAGATCGTCGGGTTCGCCGAGCAGTGGTTCCAGCCGGCGCACATCGTGATCGGACACGCGAACTTCCCGGGGACGATCGGAGCGCTGCCCCGGCTGCACGCCCTGCTGCAGGAGCGCCAGCTGGCGACCTTCACACTCGACGACGTCTTCCGCCGGTAGCGCCGGCCTCCGCTCAGCCGAGCTGGCGGAGCCGGTCGCGCTCGCCTGGAGGCAGGTGCTCGGTCGCCGTCTCGAGCGCGCCGCGACCGAGGAACCGCCCCTGCCGTTCCAGGAACGCCACGAGGTCGTCCTCGGAGGCCCGCTTGCCGGTCTCGCGGAGCACCCACCCGAGCGCCGACTGCACGGTCTCCCCGCGCTCCCGGACGAGCCGGCCGGCGATCGCGAGCGGGACCTCGGCGTCCCCGGCCTTCGCGAACGCGAGCGTGGCCACCACGGCGATCCGCCGGACCATCGCCACGTCCGACTTGGCGAGCGCGAACAGCGCGCCGGTCGACCCACCGACGAGCGGTGCGCCGACGAGTTCCTCGGCCGCGAGGTCGGCCAGCACCACGTCGTCGAACCGCTCGGCCTTCGCCGCGGACAGGTACTCGTCCGTCAGCTCGGGGTCGGCGTGGGCCCGCATCGACTGCACCAGCAGGAGCACCGCCACGAGCCGGGCGCCGGGTTCCTCGCTCCAGAGCAGCGCGGAGCGTTCGCCCTCGTCGAGGTCGGCGAACCGTCGGGCGACACGGCGCGCAGCCGCGACGTCCCCGGCCGTCCTGGCGAACGCGACGAGCACCGTCTCCGCGGTCGCACTCACGCGGTCTCCCCCGCGGACGACGACACGGCCGGATCACCCGACGACACGGCCGGGTCACCGCTCGCGTCCACGTGCGGTCCGCCCGACGTCTCCGCGACCCGGGCCCTCCGGAGCCCGCGCCGCAGCACGATCGCGGCGACGACCACCAGGAACGCCGCGAACAACCAGGTCCCGACCCGGGGGTCCACGATCCGGGCGAGCGCGGCACCACCGGGCGAGCAGATCGCCGCGGTGATCCCCACCGTCAGCCCGACGCGCAGGTCGACGGCACCACGGCGGAGGTTGGCGACGGTCCCGGACACCGACGTCGGCACCATCGTCAGCAACGAGGTGCCCTTCGCGAGCAGGTCACCGGCGCCGAGCGCCAGCTCCATCCCGGGCACGATGACGACGCCGCCACCGACACCGACGAGCCCGGACAGCACCCCCGACAGGAGCCCGATCCCGAGCAGCACGATCGCCTCGACGACACCGAAGTGGACGTCGCCGTCCCGCGTCGGCGTGTTCGTGAACAGCGACACCAACACGACGACGATGAAGCCGACGAACACCCACGGCAGGACCCGGAGCGGCACGGCGCGCAGGAGGCGAGCGCCGATCGGGGCGCCGACGACGCTGCCCACGGCGAGTGTCAGCGCGGCGAGCCAGTGCACCTGCCCCTGCACGGCGTAGGTCACCGCACCGACGACGGCCGCGGGGGCGATGGCCACCAGGGAACTCGCCGAGGCGCTGCGCTGGTCCATCTGCAGGAACGCCATGAGTGCGGGCACCACGATCACACCGCCACCGACGCCGAACAGTCCGGAGAGCACCCCGGCGACGACGCCGATCGCGACGAGCACGAGCAGGCGAGCGGAGCGGGAGGTCATCGCGACCACGATAACCGGCACCGATCGCCGAGAGCGCGCGCTCCGAGTCCGGCACGGTTTTACACGATCGAAACGCAACGTATACAAGCGACGGAGCGAAGCCGTGATTGTATGCAATCAACCCCGCTCCTGAGCGCGATCCCACAAGGAACGCCACGCACTCCCCAGCATCAGGAACCGCATGTCCTCGATCAGCCCCCGACGCCGCACCACGCTCCTCGCGCTGCCCGCGGTCGTCATCGCCGCGACGCTCGCCCTCACCGCCTGCGTCCCCGTCCAACGCTCGAAGGCCGGCGGCACCACCGCCGGCACCGTCACCACCGCGCCGATCGGGAACAAGCAGGTGCGGGAGGGCGGCGACCTCGTGATGGCGCTCTCCGCCGAACCGGACCGGCTCGACCCGACGACGTCCTCGTCGCTGTACACCCGGTACGTCATGGAGACGATGTGCCAGAAGCTCTACGACATCGACGACCAGGGCACGGTCGTCCCGATGCTGGCGACGTCGCTGCCGACCGTGACCGACGGCGGCAGGACCGTCACGTTCCCGGTGAAGACCGGCGTGCACTTCGCGGACGGCACCCCGTTCGACGCCGCGGCCGTCGTGACGACGCTCGAGCGGAACCTGACGAAGGCGGACTCCAGCCGGAAGAGCGAGCTCGGCCCGGTGACCGACGTCGAGGCGGTCGACGACCAGACGGTGCGCCTCCACTACAGCACCCCGTTCGCCCCGATCACGGCGGCGCTCGCAGACCGCGCGGGCATGGTCATGTCGCCGAAGGCCCTCGCGGAGGAGGGTGACGCGTTCGGTGACGCCCCCGTGTGCGTCGGGCCGTACAAGTTCGTGAAGCGGGTCCCGCAGACCTCGATCCAGGTCGAGCGCGACCCGGAGTACTACGACCCGCGGTCGGCGCACTTCGACACGATCACCTACCGGATCATCACCGACGCCAGCATCCGGGCCGCGAACCTGCGGTCGGGCGACGTGCAGGTGGCGGACAGCATCTCGACGCAGGACGTCGACGACCTCCGGAAGCGGAAGGACCTGACGGTGCTGCGGACCGGGTCGCTCGGCTACCAGGGCATCACGGTCAACATCGGCAACCAGGACGGTGTCGGCACGGACCCGGACCAGATCGACACCCCGCTGGCGAAGCGCGCCGACGTGCGTCGCGCCCTGTCGATGTCGATCAACCGCGCCGAACTCGTGCAGAGCGTGTTCCACGGCTGGGCGGACGTCGCCTGCTCGCCGATCCCGGACACGAGCGTGTTCGCGACGGCCGCGAGCAAGGCCTGCCCGGCGTACGACCCGGACCGGGCGAAGCAGATCCTGGCGAAGGCCGGCGTCCAGCAGCCGTTCCCGATCGAGATGGAGGTGACGAACACCCCCGACACGGTCCGGTTCGCCCAGGCCCTGCAGGCGCAGGCGCGTGCGGGCGGCTTCGCGATCACGATCACCCCTGTCGAGTACACGACCCTGCTCGACGACCAGACCCGGGGCGACTTCCAGGCGCTGCAGCTCGGCTGGTCCGGCCGCGTCGACCCGCACGGCAACATCGGCGGCTTCCTGGCGACCGGCGGCGGCAACAACTACGCCGGGTACGGCAACCCCGAGGTCGACGACCTGATCACCCGGGCGGCGCAGGCCACGGACGAGCAGGAGCGTGCCGCGCTGTACGGCGAGATGACCACCATCGTGCAGCGCGACGACCCGATCATCTACCTCTACCGGACCCGCAGCATCACGGGTGTCCGGAACGACATCGCGGGCGTCTCGACGTACGCGGACGGGGTGGTCCGGCTCAGCCAGGCCGCGTTCGTGGAAGGGACGAGCAAGTGATCCGCTACGTCACCACCCGCATCTGGCAGTCGGCGATCACGCTGGTGCTCGCGTCGGTCGTCGTGTTCGTCGGTGTCCGGCAGCTGCCGGGCGACCCGGCCCTCGCCCTCGCCGGCGAGGAGGCGAGTCCGGCCCGGCTCGCCGCCGTCCGCGCCCAGCTCGGCCTCGACGACTCGATCGTCGTGCAGTACTGGCGCTTCGTCGTGAACGCCCTGCAGGGCGACCTCGGTCGCTCGACCCGGACGGGCACACCGGTGACGGAGCTCATCGGCGCGACGCTGCCGGTCACGCTCTGGCTCGCCCTCTACGCGATCGTCGTGGCCGTGCTCGTGGGGGTCGCCCTCGGCACCCTGGCCGAGCGGTACCGCGGGCAGTGGCCGGAGTGGATGGCGAACGCCGCCGCACTCGTCGGCCTCAGCGTCCCGAACTTCTGGCTCGGGATCCTCGCGATCGTGTGGCTCGCCGCCGGCCTCGGCTGGTTCCCGGCGTCCGGCTACGTCCCGATGACGGCGAACCCGCTCAGCGCGCTCTACCACCTCACCCTGCCGGCGCTCATCCTCGGCACGTCGTTGGCCGCCGTCATCATGCGGCAGACCCGCGCGTCGATGATCGAGACGATGAAGACCGACTTCGTCCGCACCGCACGGGCCAAGGGGCTCAGCCGTGGGCGCGTGCTGTTCCGCTACGGCCTCCGGAACTCGATGATCGTCGTCGTCACGATCGTCGGGCTCCAGCTCGGCGGCCTCATCTCGGGCGCCGTCGTGACGGAGCGCATCTTCGCCCTGCCCGGGTTCGGCAAGCTCACGCTCGACTCGGTGTTCACCCGCGACTACCCGGTGATCCAGGCCGTCGTGCTCGTCATCACGGTCGGCTACGTCGTGATCAACCTGGCCGTGGACGTCCTGTACTCGGTCATCAACCCGAAGATCCGCGTGGGAGGCACCGCATGACCACCCTGACACCCACGTTCGACCTCGGCTCGAGCCGCGGCCGCGTCTGGAAGCAGATCCGGGCGAACCGGCTGGGCCTGACCGGCGGTGTGATGCTCGCGGTCGTCGTGCTCGCCGCGCTCACCGCACCGCTCGTCGCACCGCACGACCCCACGCAGACGCACTTCGACCTGCCGTTCCAGGTGCCGTTCACGGTCGGCTTCGGCCTCGGCACCGACGACCTCGGACGGGACATCCTGTCCCGCACGCTCTACGGCGTGCAGGTCTCGCTCGTCGTCGGGGCGCTCTCGGTGCTCGTCGCCGTCGTGGTCGGCACGCCCCTCGGCCTCCTCGCCGGGTACTGGCGCTGGCTGGACGCGATCATCTCGCGCCTGACCGACGTGGCACTGGCGTTCCCGTTCCTCATCATCGCGGTCGGGCTCGCCGCCATCAGCGGACCGAGCCTGTCGAACGCGGTCATCGCGATCGGGATCTCGCACGTCCCGGCGATGATCCGCATCGTCCGCGGTGAGACGCTCCGCATCACGAGCGCCGACTTCGTGACCAGCGCGAAGACGCTGGACGCCGGCGGCGCCCGCATCATCGCCCAGCACGTCCTGCCGAACTGCGTCTCGGCGATCATCGTGCAGGCCACCGTGATCATGCCCGTCGCGGTCATCGGCGAGGCGCTGCTGTCGTTCCTCGGGCTCGGCATCCAGCCGCCGACGCCGAGTCTCGGCATCATGCTCTCCGACGCCCAGCAGTACCTCGGCCAGGCACCGTGGGCGGCGGTCGTCCCCGGCATCGCGATCGCCGTCATCTGCCTCGGCTTCAACCTCTTCGGGGACGCCCTGCGCGACGCCCTCGACCCCACCGCATCGACCCGGAAGTGACCCATGAGCACCAACCCCGCCTTCACCAGGCCGCCCGCCGAGACCACCCGGCCGGACCTGCAGGGCACCTTCGGCATGGCCGCCTCGACGCACTGGATCGCGACCGCGACGGCGCAGTCGGTCCTGGAGCGCGGCGGCAACGCCTTCGACGCCGCGGTCGCGGGCGCGTTCGTCCTGCACGTCGTCGAGCCGCACCTGAACGGCCCCGGCGGTGACGTGACGGCCGTCTTCGCCACCGCCGCGGACAGGACCCCCACCGTCCTGATGGGCCAGGGCCCGGCTCCGGCCGGTGCGACGCCGGAACACTTCCGGGCCGAGGGCCTCGACCTGGTCCCCGGCGCCGGCGCGCTGGCCGCCGCCGTCCCCGGTGCCGTCGACGCCTGGCTGCTGCTCCTGGCGGAGCACGGCACGTGGGAGCTCGCCGACGTGCTCGCCCCCGCCGTCGGCTACGCGCGCGACGGCCACCCCGTCGCTCCGCGCGTGGTCGCCACGATCGCGACCGTCCAGGACCTCTTCCGCGACCACTGGCCGTCCTCCGCCGACCGGTGGCTGCCGGGAGGCTCAGTGCCGGTCCCCGGGACCCTCGTCCGCAACGCAACGTGGGCCGCCGTGCTGGAGCGGCTCGTGCAGGCCGGGTCCGGTGTCGACGCGGCAGCCGAGACCGACGCACGCGTCGCGCGCATCGAGGCGGCCAGGACCGAGTGGTCAGAGGGCTTCGTCGCCCGGGCGATCGACGCCTTCGTCCGCGAACCCCACCGCCACGCCTCGGGCACCGACCACGCCGGGGTCATCCGGGCGGAGGACCTCGCGGCGTTCCGGGCGACGACCGAACCGGCGACGACGGCCGAGTTCCGGGGCCACACGATCGCGAAGACCGGCCCGTGGGGACAGGGACCGGCACTGCTGCAGACCCTGCGGCTGCTGGAACCGCTCGACGACGCGCTGCTCGACCCCTCGACCGTGATCGGCGCGCACACGATCGCCGAGGCGCAGAAGCTCGCACTCGCCGACCGCGAGACGTACTACGGCGACCGAGCGGTCCCGATGGCCGAACTGCTCTCGGACGCGTACTCGGACGCCCGTCGCACCCTGATCGGCGACCGGGCGTCGCACGAGCTGCGCCCCGGAGCCGTGTCCGTCCCCGGCGGGGTGCTCCCCCCGCTCCGCGAGACCTACACCCCGGGCGGCGAGGCGATCGCGGGCGTCGGTGAGCCCACGGTGCCCGGCGCCCGCGGTGAGGGCGTCGCCGTGCCCGCGGAGGACGACCGGGTGCACGAGGACCGCGGCGAGCCGATCGTCATGGAGACCGGCGAGACGCGCGGCGACACGTGCCACATCGACGTGGTCGACCGCTGGGGCAACATCGTCAGCGCGACCCCGTCCGGCGGCTGGCTGCAGTCGTCGCCGACCATCCCGGAGCTCGGGTTCTGCCTCGGCACCCGGATGCAGATGACCTGGCTCGAGGAGGGCACCGCGTCGACGCTCCGACCCGGCGCCCGACCCCGCACGACGCTCACGCCGACGCTCGTCCTCCGTGACGGCGAGCCGGTCGTGGCCCTCGGCTCCCCCGGCGGCGACCAGCAGGACCAGTGGCAGCTGCTCTGGCTGCTCCGCACGATCGTCGGCGGGTACACCCCGCAGCAGGCGATCGACGCCCCCGCGCTCCACACGACCTCGTTCCCCGGGTCGTTCTGGCCGCGCACCTGGACACCCGGCGGCCTGGTCGTCGAGGACCGCCTCGGCGACGACGTCATCGCCGGACTCGAAGCACGCGGACACGTCGTGACCCGCGCCGGCGACTGGTCGCTCGGCCGGATCTCCTGCGTGACCCGCGACCCCGACACCGGCGTCCTGGGCGCCGCCGCCAACCCGAGAGGAGCACAGGGCTATGCCGCAGGACGCTGAGGACATGACCATGACCACCGGAGGCGAGCCGAGCCTCCCGGCAGCGGTCGGAACCGGCCCCCTGCTGTCGGTGCGCGACCTGCGGGTCGCGTTCGGCGACCGCGAGGTGCTGCACGGCATCGACCTCGAGGTCCGTCGGGGCGAGCGCGTGGCGATCGTCGGGCAGTCCGGGTCGGGGAAGTCGACGCTCATCGCGGCGCTCCTGCGGCTCCTGCCGGGAGCCGGACACATCACCGGCGGAGCCGTCCGGCTCGGCGACGACGACCTCACGCACGCCGACGAGCGGCGGATGCGCCGGGTCCGCGGCGGCCGGATCGGACTCGTGCCGCAGGACCCGTCGACGAACCTCAACCCGTCGATGCGGGTCGGGGCGCAGATCGCCGATGCCCTGCGGGCCGGCGGTCTGCGTGGTCGCGCGGCGGTGCGTCGTCGGGTCGTGGAGCTCATGACCGAAGCAGGGATCCCGGAGGCCGCGCGGCGAGCCGATCAGTACCCGCACGAGTTCTCCGGCGGCATGCGGCAGCGCATCCTCATCGCCGTGGCACTCGCGCGGCAGCCGGAGCTCCTCATCGCGGACGAGCCGACCAGCGCGCTCGACGTGACGGTGCAGCGGCAGATCCTCGACCACCTGCAGACCCTGGTGGACCAGCACGGCACGACCCTGCTGTTCGTGACGCACGACCTCGGCGTCGCCGCGGACCGGACCGACCGCATCGTCGTGATGCTCGACGGCGAGGTCGTCGAGCAGGGCGCACCGGAGGCGATCCTCCGCGACCCGCAGCACGAGTACACGAAGCGCCTCATCGCGGCGGCGCCCGCGCTGTCCGGGGTCGCTCCGGAGCCGGTCGCGGCGGGCGAGCCGATCCTCGTCGTCACCGACCTGGTGAAGGAGTACCGCCTCCGCGGCCGCGGTGCCGGCACCCTGCGCGCCGCAGACGGGGTGTCGTTCGCGGTCCGTCGCGGCACCACGACCGCGGTCGTCGGCGAGTCCGGGTCCGGCAAGACCACGGTCGCCCGGATCGTGCTCGGGCTCGAGACGACGACCTCCGGCAGTGCGCTCGTGGACGGGAAGTCGATCGGGACGGCACGCGGGGCCGAACGCCGCGAGGTCCGTCGCCGGGTGCAGCCCGTGTTCCAGGACCCGTACGGGTCGCTCGACCCGACGTCCACCGTCGAACGGATCATCGACGAGCCGCTCCGGGTGTTCGGCATCGGGGACCGGGCATCGCGGACGGAGCGGGTGGCCACGCTCCTCGACCAGGTCGCCCTCCCCCGGTCGGTCGCGCAGCTCCGGCCGAACGAGCTGTCCGGCGGGCAGCGGCAGCGTGTCGCGATCGCCCGCGCGCTGGCCCTGGAACCGGAGCTCATCATCCTGGACGAGGCGGTCTCCGCGCTCGACGTCCTCGTGCAGGAGCAGATCCTGACCCTGCTCGACGACCTGCAGGACCGGCTCGGCCTGAGCTACCTGTTCATCACCCACGACCTCGGGGTGGTCCGTCGGATCGCGGACGACGTCGTGGTGATGCGCCGGGGTGCGGTCGTCGAGCGGGGCACGGTGGCGGCGGTGTTCGACGACCCGCAGGAGCAGTACACGCGAGACCTGCTCGAGGCGATCCCCGGGAGGCGGCTGGCCGAGGCGTCGGCGTGACCGACCTGCTCGACGCACTGCGCCACCCACGCCGGGAGGCGGCTCGCCGAGGCAGCAGCATGAGACGCTGGGCACCGTGCTGAACGCCAGCGTCATCGACGCCATCCGCCGCGACATCGTGTCCGGTGCGCTCCAACCGGGCACCCGGGTCACGGAGGCGTTCCTCGCGGAGCGCCACGGCGTCTCCCGGGTGCCGGTTCGTGAGGCCCTCCGCGGCCTCGAGGGCGAGGGCTTCGTGGTGTCCCGTCCGAACGCCGGGTCCCGCATCGCGGACATCCCCTTCGACGAGGCCGACGACCTGTTCGCCGTGCGGGAGGCCCTCGAGATCGCCACGGCCCGGCGCGCGGCCACCCGCGCGCGGACCCTGTTCGCCGCGGACGCCCCGCCCGAGGACTGGTGGCGTCTCCGCCGCGAGCTCGGCGAGGTCCTCGACGCGGGTGACGCCGCGGTCGAGCGGGACGAGCTCGACCTGCTCGTGGAGCTCAACGAGCGGTTCCACCTGTGCATCGCCGAGCTCTCGGGCAGCGCCACCCTCGCGACCCTGCTGCGGCAGCTCTCCCGGAAGATCGAGTGGCTCTACGCGCTCGACACGTTCTCGCGCGGCAAGCGACTCTGGCCGGACCACCGCCGCATCCTCGCCGCGATCGACGCCGGGGACGTCGAGGCGGCGGCGGAGCGCATGGGCTGGCACGTCCGGGAAAGCCGCATCGGCTACGCCGCCCGCTCGTCGTCGGAGCAGGCCGCCGCGCTGCGCGAGGTCGGACCGTCGGCCTGACCGGGGCGACGCGTCGGCCTGCCGTCGCCCCGGGCTACATCATCGGGACGACCACCGCACGCCCGGAGAGCTCCCCGGCCTCGAGCTTCCGGTACGCCTCGAGCGCGTCGTCCATCGCGTAGCGCTCGACGTCCGGCACGATCTGCCCGGCGCGGTACATCGCGACGACCTCGTGCAGGTCCTCGATCGTGCCCCAGTACGTGTTCGTGATCGTCGACTCATACGGCGTCGCGAAGAAGTTCCACTCCGTGGTCCCACCGGCGATCCCGACGACGGTGAACCGCCCGCCGATCGCCATCGACGCCTGCGCCGTCCGGATCGTCGGCGTGGCCCCGACGAAGTCGAACGCGGCGTCGACGCCCTTCCCACCCGTGATCGCGCGGATCCGCTCGACCTGGTCGGGACCACCGGGGACCGTGACGGCGCCTCGCGCGGCCGCGCGGGCCATCGCGTCCTCCTTCATGTCCGTCGCGATGACGGTCGCCCCGGTGAGCGCGGTGAGGATCTGCACGGCGATCTGCCCGAGGCCGCCGAGACCGACGACGAGCGCGAACCGTCCGCCGCCCGCCAGGTTCGGCAGCGCGTTCTTGATCGCGTGGTACGGCGTCAGGGCCGCGTCGCTGAGGGGAGCGGCGGCGATCGGGTCGGCGTCGCCGAGCGGCACGAGGTTGCGCGCCGGCACCGTGAGGTACTCGGCCATGCCGCCGTCGCGACCGAGGCCGATCCCGGCGTACGGGTTCGTGGCGGCGTTCTCGCAGTACGTGTCCTGCCCCTTGGAGCAGGACGCGCAGTGCCCGCAGCCGACCGGGCCGTACACCAGGTGGGCGTCGCCCGGCGTGAACCCGGTGACGCCGTCGCCGACGGCCTCGACCCAGCCGGAGTTCTCGTGCCCGAGGACGAAGGCGGGTGCCTGCGCTCCCGGCTGGCCCTCCTGGAACTCGCGGTAGACGGCGACGTCCGAGTGGCACGCACCGGCACCGGCGACCTTGAGCAGCACCTCCCCCGGACCCGGCGTGGGCTTCTCGACCTCTCGCAGGGACGGGAACGTCTGGAACTGCTCGAACACGACGGCGCGCATGGCGACCTCTCCTTCTCGATGACTCGTGGTCGGTCGACTCGACTCGACGGGCGTCGGGGAGGGGTGCGGCGGCGCGGTCGGATCGGGTCGATCCGGTGATCCAGACTACACCTGTCGCCTAACTCGGGCGGGAACGGCATCCTGCGTCTTCACCGTGAACGGCTTGCGAGAACGAGCGTTCTCCGATTGACTCGGCTGCGACGGCGCCACTCGGTGCCGAACCCCCACACGAAAGGAGCGGCCATGCCCACGCGCACCGCACGCACCGCCTGGAACGGCGGCCTGAACGACGGCTCCGGCCAGGTCGAACTCTCCAGCTCCAAGGTCGGCACCTACGACGTCTCGTTCCCGAAGCGCGCCGCGGACGACGCGGGCGGCACGACCAGCCCCGAGGAACTGATCGCCGCGGCGCACTCCGCGTGCTACGCGATGCAGTTCTCCGCCGTGCTCGGCGAGGCCGGCGGCACCGTCGAGGCGCTCGACGTCAAGGCCGACGTCTCGCTCGGCCCGGACAGCGCGGGCGGGTTCAAGCTCACCGGCATCGTCCTCACCGTCAACGGCGAGGTCTCCGGCATCGACGAGGCGACCTTCCTCAAGGCCGCCGAGGACGCCAAGGCGACCTGCCCCGTCAGCAAGGCGCTCACCGGTGTCGACATCTCCCTGAAGGCGACGTTCGAGCAGTAGTCGTCACCGACGTGACGGACGGGAGGCGCGGTGCCGGCGGGCACCGCGCCTCCCGTCCGTCGTCGGGCCGGGTACCCTCGTGACGTGACCCGCCTGTTCCCCTCCTGGACGCATCTGGTGCTGGTGCTCGGCGCCGTGACGCTCGTGGTCGGCGTCGTCGTCGCGGTCACGGCACCGCCGGTGTCGGTGGGGTGGTTCGCGTACGCACCGCTGTCGGACCGTCCGGTCATCGCCGACCCGCCCACGAACTGGCGCCTGCTGACCGGAGTCGCCGTCGCGGTCGTCGGCGCACTCGCGACGGCCTTCGCCGCCGGTCGGCTCAGCGTCCGCCGACCCGACTGAGGCCCGCGTCCAGCCGGCACCCGGACTCGCGCGCCGACGCCTGGCACGATGGCGGGATGGCCGACCCGCTCCACCCTGGTTCCCGGACGGGTCGTCCCCCTCGTCCTCCGCACCGTCCCCGGGCCCGCAGCGTCGCCCAGCACGACCTGCGGGACATCCGTGCCCGACTCCGTGGCTCCATCTACGAGCACGTCGAGCCGGACCGTCAGGCGGCCGCGCAGTACACCGCGGTGCAGATCGTCGACTTCTGCCTCGACGTGGCCGAGGTCATGCTCGCCTCCGGCGCCGACACCCGCAGCGTCGAGGTCGCCCTGGTCGCCGTTGCCACGAAGTGGAACCTCGCACCGCTCGAGCTCGACTTCACGGGCAGTTCGGTGACGATCCAGTACGCCCCGGCGGACGGCCCGACGCTCGTGAAGATGCGGACGGTGCGCTCCGACGGCTCGGACCTGAACCGGCTGGCGTGGGCGAACCAGATCGTCGACGACGTCATCCACGACGAGCGTGACATGACGTCGGCGGTCAGCGCCCTGGTCGCGGTCCTGCGGATGCCGTCGCGGTGGCCGACGTGGGTCGCCGACGTGGGGCTGTCGGTGCTCGGCACCTCGATCGCGATGCAGGCCGGCGGAGGCTGGCGCGCCGGCATCGGCGCCTTCGTCCTCATGCTCGGGATCATCCTGTCCGGCCGCTGGCTCACCGGTCGGGGCTACCCGCAGTTCTTCGTCTCCGGCGCGCAGGGCGCGGTCGCCTCCGTGATCGGCACGCTCGCCATCGGCGCCGGTGTGCTCCAGCCGGCGGGTGCCGCGACGATGGTCGCGGCCCTCGTCGTGCTGCTGCTGCCCCACGTGTCCCTCGTCACCTGGGCGCAGGACGCGATCTCCGGGTTCCGGGCGATGGCCGTCGCCCGCGCGTTCTACATCGGCCTGGTGATCGCCGCGATCGTGGTCGGGGTCCCGGCGGGGATCGCGCTGACGCGGTGGCTGCACCTCGAGGTCGACCCGTCGGGCATCGTCACCCAGACCCTGCCGCTGTGGGCGTCGCTGTCGCTGACCGTCGTGTCGGCCGCGGCGAACTGCTTCGTGCAGCAGGCCAGCGCCCGCGTGATCCCGGTCGCGGTGGTGTTCTCCGTCACTGCCGGGGCGTCCCTCTGGGGCCTCCGGCAGCTCGGGCTCCCGCTGCTCGGAGCGACGTTCCTGGCGGCGGTGTTGCTCGGCGTCCTCTCCACGTACGCGGCGGTCCGGATGCGGACGGCGGCGTCGGCGATCTCGGTGCCGGCGTTCTGCGGGGCGCTCCTGCCCGGTGTCGCGGTGTCGAACGCGCTGCTGAACTTCATGTCGGGGACCTCCAGCGCTGCCCTCGACTTCGTCGCCGCGGTGTCGGTCGCGCTGGGGATCGGCGCCGGGCTCGTGCTCGGCGGGCTCTTCGCCACGCCGGGTGCCCGGCGGGCCCTGCGTCGGTCGCGGCGGGTCGTCGTCCACTCGGTGCACAACGACACGACGGCGCTGCGGGTCATCCGGGACAGCGGCTACGACCCGGAGAACGGGACGGTGCCGCGGCTCCCTCGGACGTCCTGAGCGCCCGAGGGGACCGCGCGGACCTCAGTCCTCGTCCGAGACGGCCTTCGACACGGCGGTGGGGGCGTCGTACTCGCCGTCCGGGATGCCCTTGAGCGCATCGAGGACGTCGCCGTCGGCACCCTGCTGCTCGGCGGTCGACACGATGTCGTCCTTCGAGGCCGGGTAGTCGATGCCGCTCAGGTACTTCTGGATCTGGATCGGGTTCGGGGTGGCCATGGTGTCTCCTCGTTCGGTGGACCACCACGACTACGCGACGGGCGCTCGACGAGCCTCCAGTGTCGCGTTCTCCGGCTACAGGTCCCAGCCGCCGTCCGTCCACGTGGACAGTCGGCGCTGGGCCTGCGGCTCGTAGCGTTCCATCCAGCCGCGCTCGAGCCGGGCCACCGCGCGGTCGAACGCCGGCACCAGGTCGAGGTCGTCGCGGAGGAGCGCCTGGAGCTGCAGCCCCTCGTACAGGGCGATGAGTTGCTCGGCGCCGCGGCGGGGGTCCATCGTGTGCGGGGCGCGCCCGACTGCGACGTCGTGCTCGAGACCGCGCCGGACCTGCGCCGTGAAGAGCTGGTAGCGCGAGCGGAGGTACGTCGACATCGGGTGTGCGGGGTTGCCGGCGACCGACAGCAGTGCGACGAGCAGCCGCGCCAGGGCCGGGTCCTCGGCGTTCGAGGCGACGATGGCCCGCAGGAGGTCGATCGTGCTGCCGTCGCCGACCTCGCGCGTGACCTCGTCCATGCGGCCGCCGTTCCAGCGGTCGAGTGCCGCGAGGACGAGACCGTCCCACGACGGGAAGTGCTGCCGGAGCTCGAGGACGGAGATGTCGAGGCGTTCCGCGACGGCCTCCGGTCGTGCCTCGTGGAAGGGGACGTCGCGGAGCAGGTCCACCGTCGCCCCCACGATCGTGATCCGCAGGTGCAGTGTCGCCGCCGCTGCCGCTGCCGCGTGCGTGTCCGCGCTGGTGTCCTCGAGCATCATGCCCTCCGTCTGCGGACGTCCTGTCCGCGAGTCCATCCAAGTGGATCCGACGGCGTCGACACATCCCCGGTCCGGGGGTCGGCAGGAAGGGGGACACGGGTGTTCCTGGCGCGTTCCCGGCGGCGTGTGTGACGATGCCGCCATGACCCCGAACGACCCCACCGCCCAGGGACTGGCCACCATGGCGTCCGCCGGCTTCGAGTTCGGCGGCGACCCGGAGCAGGTCGCGCACGACGTCCACACGATGTGGGAGCAGCTCGGGCGGCCGCACGGGGCGTTCGAGGCGGCGGCGCAGGCCATCGCGCACCTGCCCCAGCGCCCGGAGGTGCCCGTCGCCGACCAGGCCCGCCGGCGCCGGCTCGAGCGGGCGTTCGGCATCAACTCCGTCGAGGTCGAGCTGGCCGCCGCGCTGTCCGCGCGGGAGCTGCTCGAGCGCATGGCGCGCACCTGCGGCGTCGCGGGCTGAGCGCGGGCGCCGCGGCGCCGGCGGCGCGCGGCTCGGCGCCGGCGGCACGCGGCACGCGGCACAGCACCGCAGAACGGACACAGCACCGCGGATCTCCGCGGTGCTGTGTCCGTTCCGGGGTGCTGCGGCGGACGACCCCCGCCCGCCGGGAGCCGCTACGGCGTCGGCATGCCGCCGTCGACGTGCAGCGTCTCGCCGACCACGTAGGACGACTCGCCGCTGGCGAGGAACACGAACGCCGGCGCGAGCTCGGCGGGCTGACCCCAGCGGCCGAGGTAGGTCTGCTCGCCAGCGGACGGCAGCGCCTCCGGCGGCTGGCCACCCGCGGGCTGCAGCGGCGTCCAGATCGGGCCGGGTGCGACGGCGTTGACGCGGATGCCCTTCGGCGCGAGCTGCGCCGCGAGGCCCTTCGCGAGGTTGTTCACGGTCGCCTTCGTCGCCGCGTAGTGCACCAGGTGCGGTGACGGCGCGTACGCCTGGATCGAGGTGGTGTTGATGATCGTCGAGCCCGGCTTGAGGTGCGGCACGGCGGCCTTCGTGATGCGGAACGTCGCGTAGGCGTTCGTCTTGAACGTCTCGTCGAACTCCTCGTCGGAGATCTTCGTGATGTCGTCGACGTTCTGCTGCTTGCCGGCGTTGTTCACCAGGATGTCGAGGCCACCGAGCTCCTGGACGGCCTGCTCGACGAGCTGCTCGCAGAACTCGCGGGACGTGATGTCGCCGGGGATCGCGACGGCCTTGCGTCCGGCCGCCTCGATGAGGGCGATGATCTTGTCGGCGTCCTCCTGCTCCTCGGGCAGGTAGACGATCGCGACGTCGGCGCCCTCGCGGGCGTAGGCGATCGCGACGGCTGCGCCGATCCCGGAGTCACCACCGGTGACGAGCGCCTTGCGGCCCTCGAGTCGTCCGGAGCCGCGGTAGGTGTCCTCGCCGTGGTCGGCCGGGACGTTCTGCGCCATCTCCTCGTCGGTGCCCGCGCCGGGCAGGTACTGCTCGTCGGGCTTCTTGTCCGCGTACATCGCGGTCGGGTCCTGCATCGTGTACTGGTCCGTCATGTCCTCGACGGTACGCAGCACCCCTCCGACGCCGTGGAGGCTGCTGTCCCCCGACGCGCAGGGCGGCCGGCTCGCGCGCCGCACCCGCATGCGCACGGTGCGCCCCGGTCCGGCGGGGCGCGACGTGCGCGTGCGGGCGCGTCCCGGTCTGGAGGCTCGGCGTCGCCCCGCCGCTCGGCCTACGCCGGGTGCGCGGCCAGCAACGCATCCGTCTCGGCACGGGTCGGCGCGGTCGCCGGTCCGGGTCGCGAGACCGCGATCGCCGCGGCGGCGTTCGCGCGCCGCACCGCGTCGAGGAGCGGCTCCCCGCGGGTGAGCGCCGCGACGAGCACCCCGCCGTGCGCGTCCCCCGCACCGTTGGTGTCGACGGCGGCGACCGGGAAGCCCGGCACCAGGACGGGCCCGTCCGGCAGCGACCGGTCGGCCACCCAGCACCCGGCCCCGCCGTCGCGGACGAGGACCGTCCCTGGGGCTGCCGCGGCCATGGCGGTGACCACGCTGCGGAGGTCGGTCGGTCCCGGCGACATGAGCCGCGCCTCCCGGGCGTTCGTGGACAGGACGTCCGCGCGCGCCGTGACGGGGCCGAGGACCGCCGGGTCCAGCGTCGCGACCAGCGGCGACGGGTCGAGCACGACCCGCACCGACGGCGGCACGGTCGCGATCCACGACGCGATCGCCGGGCCGTTCACCGGGTGTGCGAGTCCGTAGCCGGAGACGAACAGCGTGTCGTCGTCGCGGAGGTGGATCCGCTCGAGCTCCCGGGTGCCGAGCCGCCCCTCGGCGCCGACGCTCGTGACGAAGGTGCGCTCGGTGGACGCGTCGACCAGGGCGACGCAGTACCCGCTGTCCTGGTCGTCGACCCCGGGCTGCAGGACCTCGACGTCCGCGTCGGCCAGGGCACGACGGACGACGTCACCGAACGGCCCGGTGCCGTACTGGCCGGCGAACACGACGTCGAGGCCGTCCCGCCGGGCCGCCACCATCGTGTTCAGCCCGCCCCCGGCGGTGATGTCGGACGACGACGCGATGACGTCGCCGCCCGGCTCCGGGAGGGCGCCGATGCGCATCACGACGTCGACGACGACGTTGCCGACCGAGACGAGCCGCGGCATCAGGCGAGCTCCGTCGCGGGGAGCGGCGCCGACTCGTCGACCGGGGCGTGCAGGACGCCCCGCGGACCGCCGGTGAGGACGTACACCGCCGCGGCGACGACGAACGTGACGATCCAGCCGAGCCCGTTGGCGCCGATCCACGTGCCGGAGAAGGCGCCGACGAACACCGGGTCGGCGTCCCCGACCTGCACGCTCGTGAACAGGAAGCCCACCACGATGGCGACGGCCCAGGCGATCACGGCGCGCCAGGCGACACCGCCGGAGTACCAGTACCGACCGCCGGGGCGGAGGTCGAGGAGCGCCTCGGGGTCGTACCAGGTGCGGCGCACGATGTCGGCGATGAAGACCCCGAGCCAGGCGGTGATCGGGACCGCGAGCACCGAGATGAACGTGATGAAGGGCGCGTAGAAGCCGTCGGCGACGAGCATGAAGTACACGGCGCCGAGGAACGTCACCACGACGTCCACCGTGACCGCCCAGACCCGGGGCACCTGCACGCCGAGGGTCAGCGTCGTGAGGCTCGCCGAGTAGACGGAGAGGTGGTTCGACAGCAGCAGCCCGCCGAACGCCGCGATGAGGTACGGCACGGCCATCCAGCCCGGGAGCAGGTCGCGGATCGCCGCGACCGGGTCGCCGGCCTGCGCGAGCGTCGGGTCGCCGGCGGACACGAGCGCGCCGAGGCCGACCAGGACGACGAGCGGGATGCCGGCGCCCGCTGCGCTCGCGCCGACGAGCTTCGCCGCCCGGACGCTGGTCTTCGAGTAGCGGGCGATGTCGGCACCGGCGGTGGCCCAGCCGATGCCGGTGCCGGCGGCGATCGTGCCGATGCCGATCGCCATCGCGGCGAACGGGCCGGCCGGGGCGCTCCCGACGACGTCCCAGTCGACGCGGACGACCAGGAACACCGCGACGAACACGTTGAGCGCGCCGAACACCCAGGTCGCCCACTTCTGCACGGCGACGATGAAGGCGTGGCCGAGGCCCGAGATGAGCACGGTCGCGACGACGAACACCAGGATCGCGACGATCGTCAGGACCGGCGTGTGCTTGGCGTTGCCGTCCGTCCCGAACAGGATCGTGAAGAGGGACAGCAGGACGAACGCCGCGGTCGTGGTGTTCACGGTCTCCCAGCCGAGGCGCGACAGCAGCGACACGAACGTCGGACCGACGTTCCCGCGCACGCCGAAGACGGCACGGCTGAGGGTCAGACCGGGAGCGCCACCACGGCGACCGGCGATCGAGATGACGCCGACCAGCGCGAAGGACCCCGCGGCGCCGATCACCGCGACCGCCAGCGCCTGCCAGACGTTCAGGTGCTGGAACGCCACCAGGGTCGCGCCGAGGGGCAGCCCGAGGATGGAGATGTTCGCGGCGAACCAGACCCAGAAGAGGGCGCCGGCGTTCCCGGTGCGCTCGGCGCGGGGCACGGGCTCGATGCCGCGCTGCTCGATGGTGGTGAGGGTTCCCGAGGTCGGGGTGTCTGCCATGGTGCCTCTTACGTCGTCGGAAGGGTGTTCGTCGGTCAGGGGGTCCCGGGGTGGTCCGGGTCGTGGTGTGGTCCGGGTCGTGGGGTGGTCCGGGTCGTGGTGTGGTCCGGGTCGGCGTCAGCGTTCGCGGGTGCGGAGTGCGAGCAGGTGCGTCACGACCTCCGCGAACCGGATGTCGTTGACGCGCTCGACCTGCGCCACCGCGTCCGGTGACCACGCCGCAGCACCGTGCACGGCGCCGAGCACGGCACCCGCCATCGCGGCGATCGTGTCCGTGTCGCCGCCGATGCTCGCGGCCGTGCAGAGCGTCTCCCACGGGTCCAGGTCGAGTGCCACGAGCGCGAGTGCGGCGACGACGGACTCCTGGCTGGCGACGCTCGTGCCGATCACCCCGTCGATCGCGGCGACCCGCTCGGCTCCGGGGACCGTGGGCAGCCAGTCGCGCGCCCAGGCGGTCTTGGCCGCGACGGAGGCGCCGGCGATCCAGTGCCCGCGCTGCTCGCCGATCCGAGCGGCGGCGACGGCGACGTCGAGCGCCTCGGTCCTGGACGCCCCGTCGATGCCCGCGCTGACGGCCGCCGCGATCGCCGCGGCACCGCCGATGCCGATCCCGGTGTCGTGGGTCACGCGCGAGGCGTCCTGCACCGCGTCGACGAGCGCGTCGAGGTCCGCGGCGTCGGTCGCGATGCCGACCGGGGTGATCCGCATCGCGGCGCCGTTCGTCGTCCCGGTCGAGCCGGCCTCGGCCGCGGGGACGCCGTCGAGGATCCGCTGCACCGCGGTCTTCGTGCTCGGGCCGAGCAGGTCGAGCGAGCCCTTCGCCGCCATCTGCCGTTCCCACGCGATGAGCGCCTCGGCGAAGCGGGTCGGGTCGAGGCGGCCGCCGCCCTCGACGAGCAGCCGGGCGACGAGCACGGCCTGCTCGGTGTCGTCGGTGACGCTCCCCGCCGACATGCCGTGGGCGATGCGCTGCCGGGGTCCGGCGTCGACGAAGCCCGTGATGCGCCCGTGGTCCTCGCGGATCTCGGGGAGGGACATCGACTGCGTCGGCATGCCCAGGGCGTCGCCGATCGCGAGTCCGTGCAGGGCGGCGAGGGCGTGGTCGGCGGTGGTCGTCGTGGTCGTCATCGGAGGGTTCCCTGCTCTGTCGTGCGCCCGAAGCGCATGTGGATCCGGAAGCGTTCGGGGTCGAGCAGACTGTCGACGGCCTCGACGAAGCGCCCGTCGGCGGTGTGCGAGACGCGGCGGCTGCGCAGGAACGGCGTCCCGGCTGCTCGGCCGAGCACCGCGGCTTCGGCGTCGTCGAGCGGGCGGACGTCGACCCACTGCTCCGCCCGGGCCGGCACCAGACCAGCAGCGGTGATCGTCGCGCTGAGCGACCCGTCCACGAGGCCGTCCTGCACGGCGCGGTCGAGCCGGCCGATGCGGGGCACGAGAGCGCGTTCGTACGAGACGTGCGGGCCGTCGACGACGGAGCGGACCCGGTCCACCGCGACGAGGGCGGGGTCCGCGTCGACCAGGGTCCCCAGCTCCGGGTCCGTCACCCGCTCGATCCGGAGGGTCGTCGCCCGGACGTCGGTGCCGCTCGCGGCGATCGACCGCGCCCACCCGGCGCGCGGGTCGAGCGCCGCGCCGTCGAACGTGACGACGGAGCCGATGCCGCCGCGGGTCGCGATGTACTCGTCGTCGGCGAGGTCGGCGAGTGCGGCACGCACCGTGCCACGACTGACGGCGTAGCGCTCGGCGAGGTCGTGCTCCCCGGGGAGCCGGTCGCCGGGGACGTAGCGGCCCGTCGCGATCGCGTCGCGGAGGGCGTCGGCGACGAGGCGTCGCTTCGATGAGACGGGCACGGATCCGATCGTACATGTACAGGACCTGTCCAGTCCATGACGGGAGTGCTGTGACGACGTCGAGAAGGTCACGGTCGTGTTTCGGCCCGGCTCCGATTCGGTAACACCCGTCGTGCATCGACGCCGCGGGCCCTACCGTCGAACGGTGACTCCTCGGACCCTGCTCACCGTCGGGACCGCCGTGCTCGCCCTCGTGGTCGGCACGACGACCGCCGACCTGGTGACCGACCGCGCCGGCGACGGCCGGGCGAACGCGGCCGAGATCGTCCCGTCCGGGCCGTCACCCGAGATCACGAACGCCAAGCTCCGCCGCGTGGACGGCGTCGAGCTCGACTCGGAGTCGATCACGCTGCGCCGCGGTGAGCGCACCGTGGCGGTCGCCTCGATGCGGTACGGCGCCGCGACCGTCGAGCTGCTCGACCGCCTGTTCGGCACCCCCTCGCGCACGACGACGGCGGAGGGCGAGGGCGGGCGCTGCTTCCCGGCCGGCACGACCTACACCTGGGGTGGCGCGATCCGGGTCGCCGCCCTCGCCCAGCCGTCGGACCTCGGCAACTCGCTCGAGGTCCGCATCCTGCGGGACGAGGTCCGGTCGCGCACCGGCGGCATCGTCGAGCTGAGCGGTCCCGACGACGTCCAGGTCGGTGACGACGTGGCCGCACGCATCGCCGACAGCAAGCCGAGCGACCGCGACTCGCTGGGGTCAGGGGACGCGCCGGCGTGGCAGGTCCTGCTCGCCGAGGGGTGGCCGTCGGACGAGCCAGGCTCGGGGACGAACGGCGTCTCCGCCCTCACCGACGGCACCACGGTCACCGTGATCGGGTCGCCGATGCCGGTGAACGCGACGAACGGCTGCTGAGCCGCGCGGACGCGGTCCGGAACCGCCCTGCCGGGCCGGCACCGAGCCTCCGTCCCGATCGCGTCGGCGTCCGGCGCCCGTCGGTCAGATCCGGATCTGAGCGACCACCGGGAAGTGGTCGCTCGCGAACCAGGTCTCCGGACCGTCGTGGTCGATCAGCACGCGGTCCACGCCGGCGACGCCCTTGGTGAGCACCCAGTCGATGCGCTCCCCCGACGCCACGGGCGGCTCCCAGTCGTTGTAGGTCGCCGTCAGGTCGGACGGGTCGCCCGCGACGGTCCACGCATCGGCGTACCCGGCGTCCGCGAACACCCGCGACGCCGCACCGGTGCCGGCTGGCTCGTTGCAGTCCCCCGCGAAGACGACCGGGCCGTCGACACCCGCGAGCCGCTCGACGATGAGCGCCGCGCTCTTGCCGCGGACCTCGTCACCGTGGGCGTTCGGCTCGTGGTCGAGGTGCGTCGTCAACAGGGTGAAGGCCTCGCCCTCGGCGTCGAGGAAGCGCACGTGGTTGGCGATGCGGGGGAACAGGCTCCCCCACGTGTTCGACACCGGCTCGTCGGGGGTGTCCGACAGCCAGAACGAGCCCTCGTCCATCGGCCGGAGACGGTCGCGTCGGAAGAAGACGGCCGCGTGTTCGCCGGCCGTGCCGCCCTCGCGCCCCTGGCCGACGTCCGCGTGTTCCGGGAGCCCTTGGCGCAGGTCGTCCATCTGGTGGTCGAACGCCTCCTGCACGCAGAGGACGTCCGGGTCGTGGCGTCGCACGATGTCGAGGAGGACGGGGAGCCGGGAGGGCCAGTCGTGCTGTGGTTTCGGGTTCTTGATGTTGTAGGTCATCAGCGTGATCGGACGCGCGGCGTTGCCCATGCCTTCGAACCTAGTAGATGCAGGCTTCGTCCGACCCGTAGGCGTGCACGGCCGTGGACGACGGGCTCGGCTCGTCCGACGCCGGAGCGCCGCCGTCCGCGGAACCGGCATCGGCGGACCCGGTGTCCGTCCCACCGGAGGCGGCGTCGCCGGGCTGCGCGGCCGGGACCGCCGTCTTCCCGTCGGTCCCCAGGACGAGCGTCACACCCTGCACGGACGCGGTCTGCACCGCCACCGCACCGGGGACGGCGTCGACGACGGCCTTCGCCTGCGCCTCCATGCCCGCCGGGTACTGCACCATCGTCGTGGCGGTCGTCGAGGACGACCCGGGCGCGCCGACCTGGAACGCCCGTCCCGCCAGCACCGTCCCCGCAGCACCGGCGGCGCCGGTCACTCCACTGCCGTTGAGGACGGTCACGGCGACGCTCGCAGGGTCCGCGGCGGTCGCCGTCGTGTACGCCTCCGGCTGCCCGACCAGCCCCTGGACGAACGCGGGCATGCCGGCGGTGTCCACCTCGACGATCGACAGGGCCGAGCCGCGGACGTAGATGGTCGGGGTCCCGAGGATCGGGATCGTCGCCGACTTGATGTTCCCCGGTCGGAGGTTCCGCAGCTGGGTCGCGAGCGAGAGCAGGTCGAGCCCCTGGTCGGTCTCGACGGAGCCGCCGATCGCGTCGATGATGTTCGTCGTCTTCACCGGGTTGAGCAGCGTCCCCGCCGACAGGATCTTCCGCGCCTCCTGGGACAGGAAGTACTGCTGGCGCACCTGCCGGTCGAGGTCGCCGTTCGGCAGCCCGTGTCGCTGCCGGACGAAGGACAGCGCCTGCTTCGCGTCGAGGTCGGACTTCCCGGCGGGCAGGTCGACCCCGGAGTACGTGTCCTGCGCGGGCTCCTTGAGGCAGACCGACACCGGTCCGAGCTGTTTCACGATCTCGTAGAACCCGAGCAGCGAGACGCGGACGTAGTGGTCGATCGACAGGCCGCTGAGGTCCTGGATCGTCTTGATGAGCAGCTGCGCCCCGCCGGCGGCACCGCCGCCGTTGAGCGTGCCGTAGTAGAAGGCACTGTTGAGCTTGCCCTTGCCGACACCGGGGATCGGGACGTAGGAGTCACGCGGGAACGAGATCATCGTCGCGTCCTTGCCGTCCGCGGAGATGTGCAACACGATCATCGTGTCGGTGTTCGTCGCCCCGCCGTCCGACTCCGTGCTGAGCTCGGCGAGCTGCTCCGGCGTCGCGTTGTCCGGACGGTGGTCGTCGCCGACCAGCAGGATGTTCATCGCCTTGCCGTCGACGTCGTCCTGCTGCTGCTCGGTGGAGCCGGTGATCGCGTCGACCTTCGTGACGCTCGAGGCGAGGCGGTTGTACGCGTACGCCGCGTACCCCCCGCTGAGCAGGAGGGCCATGGTGAGCACGCCGGCCACAGCCGGGAACACCACGCCCAGTCCGCGCTTCTGGCGCCCGTGCCGGGGCGGCACGGCGCCGCGGCTGCGGCGGTCGGTCGTCTCTTCGGGAAGCGAACTCACGGGGGCACGATACCCGGACCGCGTGCGCCCGACGTGAGCCCACCCTGCAGATCGGTCGGGAGAGGCCGGTCGGGAGGCACGGGTCGCGCCCGGTGGGCACCGCGCCCGGACCGGTGGTCGCGCCGGCTCCGGCTCAGCCGCGCGACGGCAGCAGGTGCACGGCCTCCATGGCGAGCTCGGCGGCGATCGGGTCCTTCGCGACGACGGCCTCGCGGAGCTTCTCGAGCTCGGGGAGGATGGCGTCCTTCGGGAGCACCTCGGCGAGCTCGGCGACCCGGAGCTTGAACGCCAGCCCGTCGGTGGTCGACCGGCAGAGCTGCTCGAGCGAGGGGTTCCCGCACGCGTCGGCCCACATCGCGTAGACGTCGGCACCGTCGTGCGCGACCTCCGCCTGCTGGTCCTTACCGATGCGGGAGATCACGTCGCCGAGGGTCTTCACGACCTTCTTGCGCTCGGCGTCCGTGAAGCGGGGCACCGCGAGCCGGACGACGCCGCCGTAGATGACGCCGAGGGTCTGGTAGGCGTCCAAGAGCTCGTCCCTGGTCGGAGCGGCCACCCGGGTGTACCGGTTCGGGGCCATCTCGATGAGGCCGGACCGGGCGAGTTCGGCGAGCGCTTCGCGGATCGGGGTGCGGGAGACACCGAGCCAGGCGATCAGGTCGTCGTCGTTGAGCCGTTCCCCGGGCTCCAGCGTGCCGTCCATGATCGCGTCGCGGATCTTGTCCTGCACGGTGTCACGGAGGAGCTTGCGCTCGGCTGCGGGCTGCGTCGACGGAACTGGCATGCCTCCAGCGTGTCACATGTCGGCGGATCGTCCCGCATCACTTCCCCGTCGTCCGGCTCCCGACGACCATCACGCGCGGAGGCCGAGGACCCGGACCGTAGACTCCGACCATGGAGAACGCCCCCGCCGAGTGGCCGCTCGGCCGGCTGCTCGCCGCCGCCGCTCGGACCGTGGAGCGCACGTGGGACGAACGCCTCCGCGCGATCGGCCTGCCGCACGCGGCCGTGATCGCCCTGGACATCCTCATCAGGAGCGGCCCGATCGGCGCCGACGCCCTGGCGCGCGCTGCGCGGGTCCAGCCGCAGACGATGTCCCGCACCCTCGAGCGGATGGAGCGCGACGGGCTCGTCGTACGGCAGCCCCATCCGGAGGACGGACGCCGCCGGCTCGTCACGGTCACCGACCACGGCCGCGAGGCCTGGGACACCGCGCGGCACATCGAGCGCGAGGTCCTGCCGGAGGACCCGTCGCTCCGTGCGGCACTCCTCCGCATCCTCCACCACTGAACTGCTGGCATCTGGTACATCAGGTGTCCTATCCTGGCCGGCATGACCGGACGCCGCTCTGCCCCTCGCCGCCGCCGACCCATCCTCGTCGCCGTCGTCGCGACGGTCGGCTCCCTCGTCGGCATCGCGACGGTGGTCGCCGTCGTCGCGAGCGTCTTCATCGGCGGCCTCGCCCGCAGCTACGACCGGAGCACCGACACCATCGCCGACGCCTTCCCGAGCGGCCATCGCCCGGCACCGTCGGCGGACGCCGAGGACGTCCTGCTCATCGGTTCGGACACCAGGCACCCCGCGGGGCGGTCCGGGCGGTCGGACACGCTCATGCTCGCGCACGTCCCCGCCGACCGACGGGCGGTGTACCTGATGTCGATCATGCGCGACTCCTGGGTCGACGTCCCCGGACACGGCAGCGCCAAGATCAACGCGGCGTCCTCGTGGGGCGGCGTCCCCCTCACGGTGCAGACCGTCGAGCAGCTGCTCGACATCAGGATCGACCACGTCGCCGAGATCGACTTCGCGGGGTTCGCCGGCATGACGGACGCGCTCGGCGGGGTGACCGTCCGGGCACCAGAGGCGTTCACCGCCGGCGGACACCACTTCGTCGCGGGCCCGAACCGGGTCGACGGCGACGCGGCGCTCGCCTTCGTGCGCGAACGGCACGCGTTCGCCGATGCCGACCACACCCGCGTCCGGAACCAGCAGGCGTTCATGCGCGGCGTCGTCGAGGGCGCCCTCAGCAGGGACACCCTGACGGACCCCGGGCGCATCCAGGACTTCGTCGCCGCGACGAGCAGGTACCTGTCGGTCGACCCCGGCCTGGACTTCCCGACCCTCGCGGGTCTCGGCTGGAGCCTCCGCGACCTCCGGCCGTCGGACCTGCACACGTTCACGATGCCGACCGCTGGTGGCGGGACGGCATCCGACGGTCAGTCGTACGTCGTCGTGAACACGGGGGCGGTGCAGACCCTGAGCGCTGCGCTCCGGAGCGACGACCTCGACGGCTGGCTCCGGGGCAACGCGCACTAGGAGCCGTTCGGCCACTCCCGGGCGAGCGCAGCCATGACGACCTCGTCGTGGAACCGACCGTCGTGGAAGACGGCGTCACGCCGCACACCCTCTTCCCGGTACCCCACGCGGCGGTACACGGCTCGCGCCCGGTCGTTGAACGCGTGCACCCGGATCTCGATGCGGTTGAGACCCATCTCCCGGAACCCGTACGCCGTGAGCAGCCGGACGGCGTCGGTCCCGTACCCGCGGCCGACGTGCTCGCTGCCGACCATCACGGCCAGGCTCGCCGCACGGGCGGGCAGCGACGCTCCGAACAGCGTGACGTGCCCGACGAGCACGTCCGAAGCGCGGTCGAGCACGCTGAACCCGACGCCACCGCCCTGCTCGTTCGCGCTCCAGCCGCGGAACAGCTCCTCGACCGACGCAGCGGGACGCGGCCGGACGACGAGCTGCTGCAGGACCGCCCACGCGGGGTCGCGCCACCATCGGGCCAGGTCGGGGAGGTCACCGCCCTCGAGGGCGCGGAACCGGACACGCTCCCCCTCGAGCAGCGTCGCCCCGTACCGCTGGGCGTCGGCAGCCCCGTTCCACATCACCCGACGAGCTTCTCACGGACCCCGGACGAGCGGAACGCCCCCGTCCTCACGCGGAGGACGGGGGCGTTCGAGGTGCTGGTCGATCGACCGCGATCAGGCCGGGAGCTGCAGCGTCTGTCCCGCGTAGATCAGGTTCGCGTTGTCGACGCCGGTGTTGGCGGCCCAGAGCTTCATCCACCCACCGTCGATGTTCAGCTTCGTGGCGATCGAGTCGAGCGTGTCACCCGAAGCGACCTGGTAGGTCTGCCCGCTCGTCGGCACGGCGGCCGGCTTCGTGGGACCAGCCGACACGGCCGGGGTGGTCGCCTTCGGAGCGACGGCTGCCTTCGGAGCGGTGGTCGACGGGGTCGTCGTGCGCGACGGCGCGGCGGGGGCCGGCGCGGCCTTCTGCTGCGGGATCGCGGCCGGCGCAGCACCGGTCTTGCCGCTCAGTCCGAGCTTCGCGGAGCACGCGGGCCAGGCACCCCAGCCCTGCGAGGCGAGGACGTGCTCGGCGACGGCGATCTGCGTCTCGCGGCTGGCGGACGCCGGGCTGCCGGTCCCGCCGTTCGCGGCCCAGGTGCCCTGCGTGAACTGCAGGCCGCCGGAGTAGCCGTTGCCGGTGTTGATGGCCCAGTTGCCGCCGGACTCGCACTGCGCGAGGGCGTCCCACGTGGAACCGTCGGCGGCGTTGGCCGGGGCCGAGAGCCCGACGCCCGCCGCGGCGATGCCGGCGAAGGCGATGCCGCCGAGGAGGGCGCGGGTACGAGTGGTCTTCTTCATGTCGTTGCTCCACCGGGGTCGCTCGCCGTTGCCGGCATCCCGCTGCCCACCCCGACCGATCGCGGTCTGTTGAGGTGTCGCCGGGGGCAGCGGATCGCGCCGGCGTCACGGTCGGCCACCATAGGCAACTCTGTGTCGTTATCAAACTGAGACAAACGGTTCTACCCGTGCATGCTATGTACCCCGTTCGCGTTCCTGTACGGACCGATCGGTGCAGTCCCGGTGATCGGCTGTACCCGGGTACGCGAACATCCGAATTGCCTGGCAACGACCGGCCCGGAAGGGGATGGCCGGCATCCGCATCGGGCTGACGTCCAGTGACCGGTCAGGCTCGGGAGAGCAGGGTGACCGCTTCGAGGTGCCCGGTCTGCGGGAACATGTCGAGGACCCGCGCCCGGCGCAGTCGCATCGAGGGCATGCGCGCCAGGTCCTGCGCGAGCGTCACCGGGTTGCAGCTCGAGTACACGACGTGCTCGACGTCGGACTCCTCGAGCCACGCGGCGAGGGCCGCTCCGATCCCGCGTCGCGGCGGGTTCACGACGACCAGCTGTGGCGTCTGGTCGTCGCGGGACCGGAGCGCGTGCTCGGTCGCGTCGTCGGCGGCGAACCGGACGTCGACGAGGCCGGCCTCCCGCGCCGACTGCCGGGCCGACCGGATCGCCTCACGACTCGTCTCGATCCCCGTCACCGCGCGTCCCGGGCGGGCGGCGTGCAGGGCGAAGCCGCCGACCCCGCAGTACAGGTCCCACATCGACGTCGGCGCCACCTCGTCGATCCACGCCGACGCCTGCGTGTACAGCTCGGACGCGACGTGGGCGTTCGTCTGGAAGAAGCTCTGCGGGCGGAGGTGCATCGTGACGTCGCCGAACCGCATCGGCAGCGTCTCCTGCTCGGTGAGCACGACCTCGCGGTCCCCCTCGGTCACGGCCTTGTGCTCCGGCAGCAGGTTGGCGGTCACGACGACGGCCTCCGGCAGCACCGCGAGCAGGTCGCCGAGCCGGGACCGCAGGCGGGCGAGCTGCCCCTCGGACCGCAGGACGAAGCGGACCATGAGCTCGCCGTCGGGCGACTCGGTGACGAGCACGAACTTCAGCTCACCCCGGCGGGCGACGACGTCGTAGGGGATGAGCCCCGCGGACGTGACGAAGTCGGCCAGCACCGGGAGCGCACGCCGGATGCCGGGCGTGCAGATCCCGCAGTGCCGGATGTCGACCCCGCGCTGCCGGTGGTCGAGGATCCCGATCGTGGGGTGTTCGGCGGAGCCGCCGACGACCATCTTCGCCTTGTTGCGGTAGCCCGACTCCGGACTCGTCACGGCCGGCAGCCACTCGACCGTCCCCGGACCGCCGGCGGTCTCGACCGCGTCGTGCAGGAGCTCGCGGGTGCGGAGCTCCTTGTCGAGGACCTGATCCCCGTAGGGCTGCCCCATGAGCGTGCACGATCGGCACACCCCGCGGTCGAAGTAGTCGCACTGCATGGCCGGCTCAGGATACGGCAGCGGCGTCCCTGGCCCGCGTCGCGATGCGGTAGACCGACGTCGTCGCGGTGATGAACAGCGTCGTGCCGTCGTCACCACCGAAGCACAGGTTCGCGACGACCTCGGGGACGGGTACCTCGCCGATCCGACGACCGTCGGGCGCGACGACGACGATCCCGTTCCGGCTCGACGACCACACGTTGCCGTCGACGTCGACGCGGATGCCGTCCGGCACGCCCTCGTCCGCGCCGAGCGTGACGAACACCCGGCCGTTCTTCACCCGGTGCCCGTCGACGTCGTAGGCCCTGATGACGGGCCGCTCGGACGACGAACTCGCGAGGTACAGCACGCGCTCGGTGGGGTCGAACGCCAGACCGTTCGGCTCCTCGGCGTCGACGACGACCGGGCGCAGGTCCGCGCCGTCCGGACCGCACCGGAACACCCAGTGGTCGCCGTACTCCCGCTCGCCGGGGTGCCCCTCGCGCGGCTGCGTGATCCCGTAGGCGGGGTCGGTGAACCAGACCGTGCCGTCCCGGGTGACGACGACGTCGTTCGGCGAGTTCAGACGGACCCCGCCCCATCCGTCCGCGATGACCGTGACGACACCGTCGCGGTCGCGCTCGACCCGGCGGAGACCGTGCGAGCACTGCACGACGCTGCCGTCGGGGTCGAGGGTACGACCGTTCGTGAACTCGACGCCGTCGGCGTAGGTGGTCGTCGCACCCGTCGACGCGTGCCACTGCAGGATCCGGTCGCCGGGGATGTCGGACCACCGGAGCGTCCGGGTCGCCGGGATCCAGCAGGGCCCCTCCGCCCATGTGCTCCCGGTCGCGATGCGCTCGAGCGCGGTGGGGTCCGGGACGAGGTCGGTGATCGTCGTCATGGGTTCTCCTTCGAACACCTGCGAGCCTACGGTCACCGGCGTCCCGGACCCCGGAGCCGTTACGCCGAGGCGTCCTCGAGCGCGTCCAGGGCGGCGACGTCCTCGGCGGCCAGCACGAAGTCGACGTCGGCGTTCTCGGCGATGCGCGACGGGGTGGTCGACTTCGGCAGCGGCAGCACGTCCTTCTCGAGCAGGTAGCGGATCGCGACCTGCGCGACCGTCTTCTCGTACTTCGCGGCGATCTCCTGGATCGCCCCGTTCGACAGCAGTCCGCCGGTGGCCAGCGGCGAGTACCCCTCGACCAGGATGTCGTGCTCGGCGCAGAAGGCCGTCGTGTCGTCCTGGGTGTTGCCGACGAACCAGCGGATCTGGTCGGCGTGCGGCACGACGTCGGTGTGCTCGAGGAGGTGCTCGAGGTCGGCGACGACGAAGTTCGAGACCCCGATGGACCGGGTCTTCCCGGCGTCGAGGAGCTCCTCGAAGACCTTCCAGACCTCCACATTGCCGGCGCGGTGGTCGCTGCCCATGTCGCTCCACGGCCACGGCGCGTGGATCAGGTACAGGTCGACGACACCGAGGTCGAGCGCCGCGGCGGACGCCGCGAAGGCGTCACGGGCTCCGGCCGCCGTCTTGATCTCGGCCGGGAGCTTGGTGGTGATGAACACCTCGTCGCGCGGCACCCCGCTGTCGCGCACGGCCTCGCCGACGCTGGCCTCGTTGCCGTAGGCGGCAGCGGTGTCGATGTGGCGGTAGCCGGCGTCGAGCGCCACGCGGGTGGCGTCGTACGCCTCGGAGCCCGGCGGGATCTGCCAGGTGCCGAAGCCGATCTTCGGGATGTGGAGTCCGTTCGCCATGGTGAACGTGTCGGTGAGAGCAGGCATGGCCCGGACACTACGCGCGCGGGTGGGATCAGTCCGTCAGGGCCACCGAGAGGATCCGGTCGTCGTCGTCGCCCGGGGTCCCGCGCCCGTCGGTGTTGTTCGTCACGAACCAGAGCGTGTCGTCCGGCCCGGCGAGCACGGTGCGGAGTCGGCCGAAGTCGCCCGCGAACCACTCGCGGGACGTCGTCGGGTCGGCGACCGGCACCGACCGGAGCACCCGGCCCTGCAGGTTCGCGATGAACACGGTGTCCCGGACCACCGCGAGCCCGGACGGGCTGGCGTCGTCCGTCCGCCACCGCTGCACCGGGTCGACGAAGCCGCGGTCGGTCCCGCCGGTGCCCTCGATCTCCGGCCAGCCGTAGTCGGCCCCGGGTCGGATGACGTTGAGCTCGTCCCACGCGTCCTGCCCGAACTCCGACGCGAACATCGTCCCGTCGGACGACCAGCCGAGGCCCTGCACGTTCCGGTGTCCGGACGACCACACCGGCGAGCCGGCGTCCGGGTTGTCCGACGGCACGGACCCGTCCGGCGTCACCCGGAGGATCTTCCCGGCGAGCGAGTTCGGGTCCTGCGCCTCGGACCGGTCGCCGGCGTCACCGACCGTGACGTAGAGCATGCCGTCCGGGCCGAAGGCGATCCGACCGCCGTTGTGGAAGCTGTTCGCGGGCAGTCCGGCGAGGACCGTCTCCGGGGTGCCCAGACCGGTCGAGCCGGCCCCGCCGGTGCGCGGGTACCGCTCGACCCGGTTGCCGTCCTCCCCCGTCGAGTACACGTACAGGTCGTCCTCGTGGAGTGCGAGACCGAGCAGACCGCCCTCACCGCCGTGCCGGATGCCGTCGATGGAGCCGACGGTGCGCGTGCTGCCGTCCTGGCGCAGTTCGAGGACGTCCCCCGAGTCCCGCAGGCTCACGAGCGCCGTCCCGTCGTCGGTGCGCACGACGGACCAGGGCGCGTCCAGTCCGGTCGCGACGTCGGTCACGGGCCCCGTCGGCGCCACCTCACCGGCGGCGAGGTCGGACGGGACGGTCGCGCTCCGTCGCGTGGTCGGCTCCTCGTCGTCCGGAGCGGCGGTGCACCCGGCGAGCGCCAGGACGACCAGGGCGAGCGAGGCGAGGGGAGCTGCGGTCCGGGTGCGCATGGCGCGCACGGTACCCGGCGCGTCTGCACGGCGTGGCGGCGGCCGGCCGCAACGCACCGACGGACGGGAGGCCCGTGGCGGCGCCGCCACGGGCCTCCCGTCCGCCACGTCACCGGAGCATGCGCTCGAGCAGTTCCCGGAGTCGGCGGCGGTCGATGGCGGGGAGGCGCTCGGTGAGCGGCAGGAGCGCCTCGCGCATCGTCACCTCGAGCGTCGCGGCGACCTCGTACCCACGATCGGTCAGGACCACGTCGACCGCGCGCGCGTCGTCGGCGTTCGGGACCCGAGCGAGCAGGTCCTTCTTCTCGGCGCGCGCGACGAGCCCGGTCATCGTGGACTTCTCGAGTCCGAGGTGGTCCGCGAGGTCGCCGATGCGCAGCCGTCGGTCGCGGAGGATCGCGAGCACCCGGAGCTGCGTCAGCGAGAGGCCGGCATCCGCGGCGAGCCCGGTGAGCGACCCCATGGTGGTGAACGCGGCATGCCCGAGGGCGTCGACGAGGCGGTCCTGCTCCGTGCTCTCCATCAGGCAATGGTACTTGACGCACTTCGTGATGCGAACTACTTTACTTCGTATCACGAACCATTTGGAGGAAGTCATGTTCGCAGCGGTCGTCACGCAGTTCGACTCGGCACCCACCTGGGCCGAGTCCCCCGAGCCGGAGCCCGTCGGCGACGAGGTCGTCGTCGACGTCGTCGCCGCCGGGCTCCACCCGCGGGTGCGGTCCCAGGCGAGCGGCTCGCACTACACCAGCGAGGGCGCGCTGCCGCTGGTGCCCGGCGTGGACGGCGTCGGGCGGTTCCCGGACGGCACGCTCCGGTACTTCGCCGTGCAGTCCGACACCAGGGGCTCGATCGCCGAACGGGTCGCGGTCGACCCCCGCGCGAGCGTCGTGCTCCCGGACGGCGCCGACCCGGTCGCGGTCGCGGCGGGCGTCAACCCCGTGATGTCGTCCTGGGTGGCACTCCGCCGGCGGATCGTCCTGCCGGAGCACGCACGCGTGCTGGTGCTCGGGGCGACCGGCGCCTCCGGTCGGGCCGCCGTCCAGGTCGCGAAGCACCTCGGGGCGTCGTCGGTCGTGGCCAGCGGACGCAACCCCGCGCGGCTCGCCGAGCTCCCCGCACTCGGCGCCGACCGGGTCGTCCCGCTCGACGACGTCGACGGGATCGCCGCGGCGGCCTCCGACGCCGACGTCGTCATCGACTACGTGTGGGGCGCACCGGCCGCGGCCGTGATGCGCGCGCTCGTCACGGCACGCGCGGCGCGCGGAGCGCACCTCGACTGGATCGCCATCGGCTCGACCGCCGGCCAGGAGGCTCCGGTGCCGTCCGCGGCGCTCCGTGCGTCCGGCCTGACCATCGTCGGCAGTGGGCAGGGTTCGGTCGGGACGGCGGCGTTCGTCGCGGAACTGCCGGCGATCGTGGCGGCGGTCGCCGAGGGCACCATCGACGTGACCGCGACGGGCGTCCCCATGCGCGACGTGACGGCAGCGTGGGCCGAACACGGCGTCGACGGCGCGGGCAGAGTGGTGCTCGAAGTCTGACCTCGGTCCGACGAAGCTGTGCGGCCGCACAGGTTCTGCTCATCCGGCTCTCGGTAACCTGAGAGCCACCCAGAGCCGGACTGCACATGCCCGACCCCGAGGAGGCGCCCCATGGTCACCGTCCTCGTCGCGTTCGGGATCGTCGCCCTCGTCGTGCCGGCCCTCACGCCGGTGCTCGGTCGCCGCGTCTTCCTCGTCGCCGCCCTGGCGCCCGCCGCCGCCGCCGTCCTGACGCTGACGCAGACCCAGCGCGCCCTGCACGGGGGCGTCACCGAGTCGTTCCGCTGGATCCCGCAGCTCGACCTGGCGATCGGGTTGCGCGTCGACGCCCTGTCGTGGGTGCTCGCGCTCGTCGTGTCGGTCGTCGGCACACTCGTGCTCGTCTACTGCGCCTCGTACTTCGCCCCGCAGGAGCCGGGACTCGGCCGGTTCGCCGGGGTCCTCACCGCCTTCGCCGGGTCGATGTACGGCCTGGTCATCGCCGACGACGTCATCGTCCTGTTCGTCCTGTGGGAGGCGACCACCGTCTTCTCGTACCTGCTGATCGGGCACGACGCCGCCAAGCGGGCCAGCCGTGCCGCCGCCATGCAGGCCCTCGTCGTGACGACGGCCGGTGGCCTGGCGATGCTCGCCGGGCTCGTCCTCCTGTCGGTCACGACGGGCACGACGCAGCTGTCGGCGGTCGTGGCCGCGGCGCCCACCGGTCCGGTCGTCACGGTCTCCGTGGTGCTGGTGCTCGCCGGGGCGCTGACGAAGTCGGCGATCGTGCCGTTCCACTTCTGGCTGCCCGCCGCGATGGCCGCACCGACGCCCGTGAGCGCCTACCTGCACGCGGCGGCAATGGTCAAGGCCGGCATCTACCTCGTCGCTCGACTCGCCCCCGCCTTCGCGCTGCTCGAGGGCTGGCGGGAGACGATCACCGTGCTCGGCGTCCTCGGCATGCTCATCGGCGGGTACCGAGCCCTCCGACAGACCGACCTCAAGCTCCTGCTGGCCTACGGCACCGTCGCCCAGCTCGGCTTCCTCGTGCTCGCCAGTGGGTGGGGAACACCGGCGATCGCCCTCGGCGGGGTCGCGCTGCTCGTCGCGCACGCGGCCTTCAAGTCGACGCTCTTCCTGGTCGTCGGGACGATCGACCACGTCACCGGCACGCGCGACCTCGACCACCTCAGCGGCCTCGGCCGGAAGCTCCCCTGGCTCGCGACCGTCGCGGTCCTCGCCCTGCTGTCGATGGCCGGCATCCCGCCCATGATCGGCTTCGTGGCGAAGGAGGCCGTGCTCACCGGGATCGTCGAGGCGCTGCACGGGCCGGACGCCGTGTGGGCGTGGGTCGCCCTCGTCGGCATCACGATCGGGTCGGTGTTCACGGTCGCGTACTCGTTGCGCTTCCTGTGGGGTGCGTTCGGTCGGAAGCCCGGGGTGGCGCAGACCGAGCCGCACGCCCTGCACGGCCTCGGCGTCGTGCCGTCGGTCCTCGGGCTGTCCGGACTCGCCCTGGGCCTGCTCACGCCCGTCGTGGCGCACGGGTTCGAGCCGGCCGCCGCCACGGCGTCCCTGCGGGGCGACGCCGTGCCGCACCTGGCGCTCTGGCACGGCCTCGAGCCCGCGCTCGGCATCTCGGCGTTCACCGTCCTGGCGGGTCTCGGCCTCTTCGTCGCGCGGGCACGGGTCGGCGCGGTGCAGCACCGGCTCGCCGGCTCCCCGAGCGCCGCGGGCACCTACCGACGCGTCATGCGCGGGCTCGACCGCGCCGCGACCGGGGTGACCGCAGCCGTCCAGCGCGGGTCGCTCCCCTACTACCTGACGGTCATCCTGTCGGTGTTCGTCGCCGGGGCCCTCGCCAACCTGGTGCTCGGCGGCCCGTGGGAGTTCCACGTCCGGTTCGCGGACTCGTGGGGCCAGGTCCCGGTCGTCGTCGTGATGGCGATCGCCGCCGTCGCGGTCCTCACCGCGAAGACCCGCTTCGCCGCCGCCGTGCTCGTCGGTGTCACCGGCTACGGCATGAGCGTCCTGTTCGTCCTGCACGGCGCCGTCGACCTCGCCCTCACCCAGCTCGTCGTCGAGACCGTCACGCTCATCGCCTTCGTCCTGGTGCTCCGACGCCTCCCCCCGCGGATCGCCACCGCCAATCCCTCCCGCTTCCGCCTGCTCCGCGCCCTGTTCGCCGCGCTCGCCGGCGCGACGCTCGCCGTCGTCGTCATCGTGGCCGCATCGGCGCGGACGGCTGAGCCGATCTGGCCGGACCTGCCGGCCCTGACCAGCTCGTTCGGGCACGGCCTCAACGTGGTGAACGTCGCCCTCGTCGACCTCCGTGGGTGGGACACCCTCGGCGAGCTCACCGTCGTGGTCGCCGCGGCCACCGGCGTCGCGAGCCTGATCTTCGTGAACTCGCGCGAGGACACGCTCCCGCGCCTCCGCGACCTGCCGACCGTGGTCGCCGGCGACAAGCACCGTCCGGACGGCGCCCCCCGCGCCTGGCTGCCGACGAACGCCGCGCTCCCCACCGGCCGCTCGGCCCTGCTCGACATCGTCGTCCGGCTGCTGTTCCACGGGCTCATCGTGCTGTCCGTCTACCTGCTCTTCGCCGGCCACAACGCGGCGGGCGGCGGGTTCGCCGGCGGCCTCGTCGCGGGCATCGCCCTCGCCGCGCGCTACCTCGCCGGCGGTCCGGCCGAGCTCGGGGCCGCCGCACCCGTCCGGGCGGGGCGGCTGCTCGGCCTCGGTGTCGCGACCGCGGCGATCACCGCGATCGTCCCGCTGTTCTCCGGCAGGGAGGCCCTGTACTCCGAGTTCTTCGAGGCCACCGTGCCGGTGCTCGGGCACGTCGAGTTCGTCACCGCGACGTTCTTCGACATCGGCGTCTACCTGGTCGTCGTCGGCCTGGTGCTCGACGTCCTGCGCAGCCTCGGGGCCGAGGTCGACCGCCAACCACTCGAGGACTCGCGCACCCCGACGTCCGACACGATCGAGGGCGACCCCGATCGGCAGGAGGTGTCCGCGTGACCATCACCCTCGTCCTCGTCATCGCGATGGCCGTGCTCTTCGCGTGCGGCGTCTACCTGCTGCTCGAGCGCTCGCTGACGCGGATGCTGCTCGGGTTCCTGCTCGTCGGCAACGCGCTCAACCTGCTGCTCCTCGTGATGTCCGGCGCCGCGGGCAAGCCGCCGATCGGCAAGTCCGCCGACGGGATCACCGACCCGCTGCCCCAGGCGTTCGCCCTCACCGCGATCGTGATCACCTTCGCCGTGAGCGCGTTCCTGCTCGCGCTCATCCACCGCTCGTGGACGCTGTCCCGCGCCGACGAGGTCGAGGTCGACGAGGCGGACGTCGCGATCCGCCACGACCGGGGCGGCGCGGCCGAGGACGACGAGCAGACGACGGACGGGGCACACCGATGACCTTCCTCGTCCCGCTCCTCGTCCTCGTCCCGCTGCTCGGTGCTGCCGTCGCGCTCGGACTCCTGCGCCACCAGCGGATCCAGCGCGCCATCACGGTCGCCGTCCTCGTGATCGCGCTGGCCGTCGCCGCGACGCTCATGGTGCTCGTCGACCACCACGGCACGATCGTCGTGCAGGTCGGCGGCTGGGACGCGCCCTACGGCATCTCCCTCGTGGTCGACCGGCTGAGCGCGCTGCTGCTGACCGTGTCCGCGAGTGTGCTCCTGGTCGTCCTGCTGTTCTCCATCGGGCAGGGCCTCGCCGCGGACGACGGCGAGGCGCCGGTGACGATCTTCTACCCGACCTACCTGGTCCTGGCCGCCGGCGTGCTCGACTCGTTCATCGCCGGCGACCTGTTCAACCTGTACGTCGCGTTCGAGATGCTCCTGGTCGCCAGCTACGTGCTCATCACGCTCGGCGGCAGCGAACAGCGCGTCCGTGCGGGCACGACCTACATCGTGACGAGCCTCATCGCGTCGGCGATCTTCCTCGCCTCGATCGGCCTGGTCTACGGTGCCACGGGCACGGTCAACATCGCGCAGATCAGCGAGCGGATGGCGGGACTGCCCGACCACGTGCAGCTGCTCCTGCACACCATGCTGCTCATCGGCTTCGGCATCAAGGCCGCGGTGTTCCCGCTGGCGTTCTGGCTGCCGGACTCCTACCCGACCGCGCCGGCCCCGGTCACGGCGGTGTTCGCCGGGCTGCTCACCAAGGTCGGCATCTACGCGATCATCCGGCTCGAGACGATCATCTTCCCGCGGCCGCAGCTGAACGACGTCCTGCTGGTCGTGGCGATCCTGACGATGGTCGTCGGCGTGCTCGGCGCCGTCTCGCAGACCGACGTCAAGCGGCTGCTGTCCTTCACGCTGATCAGCCACATCGGCTTCATGGTGATGGGCATCGGGCTCGGGTCCGTCGCCGGGACCGCAGCCGCGGTGTTCTACACCGTGCACCACATCGTCGTGCAGACCACGCTGTTCCTGGTCTCCGGCCTGATGGAGCGCATCGGCGGGACCACCTCGACGCGGTCGCTCGGCGGCCTGCTCAGGGCGTCGCCGCTCCTCGCCGCGCTCTACCTGGTGCCCGCGTTCAACCTCGGCGGGATCCCGCCGTTCTCCGGCTTCATCGGCAAGCTCGGCCTCTTCCGCGCCGCGGCGATCGACGGCAGCCCGCTGGCCTACGCCACGATCGCCGCCGGTGTCGTCACCTCGCTCCTGACCCTCTACGCGCTCATGCGGGTGTGGGACGCCGCGTTCTGGCGGCCGAAGCCCGCCGCCGAGCCCGCCGCACCGCACGCCGCGGTCGCGGAGCCGCACGAGACACTGCGTGCCCCGGAGCCGTCGCCGGTCACCCGGTCCGAGGCGGACGGCTCGGTCGTCGCCGGCGGCACCGTGACCGTCACCGACCCCGCGACCGGCAGCGTCCGCGCCGCCGACGGCCCCACACGCCTGCCCCGCATGCTCGTCGGGGTCACCACCGCTGCGGTGCTCGGCTCCGTCGCGCTCACCGTCGTCGCCGGCCCGCTGTACGGGTACGCCACCCGTGCGGCCGAGTCCCTGGAGTCCCCGCAGCAGTACGTCGAGGCCGTGCTCGGGGGTGGTCGCTGATGGACGCCAGGACCCGGCGCATCGCGAACGCCCGACGCATCGCCGTCGCGTGGCGGTACGACGTCCCGCTCGTGCTCGGGCTGACGGTCCTCTGGGCACTCCTCTGGGGATCGTGGACGCCGCTCACCCTGCTCTGCGGGGTCGTCGTCGCCCTCCTGGTCACGCAGGCGCTCCCGCTGCCCGCCGTCCCGCTCTCCACCCGGTTCTCGCCGCTGCACTCCCTGCGGTTCCTGCTCGTCTGGGCCGGTCTCGTCGTGGCCGCGTCCTTCCGCGTCGCCTGGGTGGCGTTCCGGCCGCGCGGTGTCCGCCGGAGCTCGATCGTGCTCGTGCAGCTGCACACGACGTCCGAGATGACCTTCACCCTGGCGACCCTCGCAGTCTCGCTCGTGCCGGGGTCGTACGTCGCCGACGTCGACCTCCGCCGCCGTCGCCTGCTGCTGCACGTGCTCGACACCGAGCGGCGCGAGCAGGTCGACCAGGCGGTGCGCGAGACCCGCACGATCGAGGCCATGGTCATCCGGGCGCTCGGCTCGCACCAGGACGTGTCCGAACTCGCCGACCCGCTGCCGGAGGTGGTCCGATGAGCGCCGCCGTCGTCGTCATGGGGATCGGGATCGCCCTCGTGCTCGCCGTGCTCGGTGCGACCCTGCTGCTGGCGGTGTTCCGGATCGTCCGCGGTCCCACGATCCTCGACCGCATGATCGGCTCGGACGTCGTGCTCACCACCGTGCTCATGGTGATCGCCACCGCCATGGTCGTCCAGCGGGACCTCGCGGCCGTGCCCGTCCTCGTGGTGATCGCCGCGACGAGCGTGTTCGCGACGATCGCCGTGGCCCGTGCCGTGACGCCGTCGTCGGACCCCTCGGACGACGGCGCCGACGTGACGACACCGGAACGCCGACAGGAGGAGCAGTCGTGACCGACCTCATCCAGTCCTTCCTCGACGCCGCCGGCGTCCGCGCGTGGGTCGCCCTCGGGCTGCTCCTGGTCGGTGCGCTGCTCTCCCTCGGCGCCGGGGTCGGCATCGTGCGCTTCCCCGACCCGCTCGTCCGCCTGCACGCGATGGCGAAGCCGCAGGTGCTCGGGCTGGCCCTCGTCCTCGCCGCGGTCGTGGTCGCCGTCTGGACCTGGGCGGCACTCTGGGTGGTCCTGCCGGTCATGGTGTTCCAGCTGTTCCTGGTGCCGGTGTCCACGCACATGATCGCCCGCGCCGGCGTCCGCTCCGGCGACCACGACCACGAGGCGCTGCTCGTCGACGACACCGAGTCCTAGCCGCCCCGCCGACGTGCACACGCTGCCGACCGGTGTGCGGTCGGGCGCGTGCGCACTGGTCGCGGACGCGCGCACCTGCCGGACTGGAGGCTCGGTGCGGCGCCGCCACGGGCCTCCCGTCCGGTGGGCGGCCGGCTCAGCGGCGCGCGTCGCGGCGGGTCAGGACCAGGTTCGCGACGGCCGCGAGCACGACGACCGCTGCGGAGAACGCCGGGAATCGCATCGCGGCCTCGACGCCGGCGCTGTCGGCGACCTTCCCGACGACCGCTGCGGTGAGCGACTGACCGACGATCACCGCCGAGCCGAGGATCGTCATGGTCGTCGCGGACCGACCGGCAGGCGCCCGCTCCGAACCGAGGCTGTACTGCGCGACGAGCGTCGGACCGATGCCGATGCCGAGCACGGTCAGGACGACCCCGACGGCCAGCACCGAGTCCGCCGTCGCGTACGCGACCGCGCCGCCGAGGAGCACCACGCCGAACACGAGCCAACGCCACCCGAGCCCGAACGCGCGCGGGAACGCCGCGGACCCCAGTGCCAGACCGGCTGAGCCGATGCCCATCAGGCCGTACAGGAGCCCGGCCTGTGACGATCCGCCGTGCGTCGCCATGAAGGCGGTCAGCGACGTCAGCGTCGAGCCGAAGAAGAAGCCGATCCCGAGGATCCCGACGACCACGACGACGAGCCGTGGGCGGAGCAGCTGGCGCGCCGATGCCGGTCGGACGACGGCGTGCTGCCCGACGGCGAGCCGACCGGTGGGGTGCAGCGCGAACGCGGTGACGAAGACGAACGTCAGCGCGGACGCTCCCGCCACCGCCACCCACGGGGCGATCGCGCTCGCGAGCACCCCGACCAGGAAGGGTCCGATGATGAACACGGTCTCGTCGGCGGCGGACTCGTACGCCATCGTGCCGCTCAGCACGCGCTCGCGGCGGTCCCCCGACATGCGCTGCCGGATGATCGCCACGAGCCGGGTGCGGGACATCGGGGCGACCTGCGGCGCCGTCGCGCCGATGAGGAAGGACATCATCAGCACCGCGAGGTCGGGCGCGGCGCTCTGCACGACGACGGGCAGGACGCCGAGCAGCACGCCGTTCGCCAGGCCGACGGGGACGAGCACCTTCCGTTGCCCGAGCCGGTCAGCGGCGGCACCGACCAGCGGGCCGAAGAGCGCGGAGCCGATGCCGACGGAGGCGGAGTTGATGCCGCCCAGCGCGACGGAGTCACGGGAGGCGACGACGAGGGTCAGGACGCCGACGACCATCATCGCGAACGGGAGCCGTGCGACGAAGGCGATCGGGAAGTAGGAACGCCCGGCGTGGGCGATCAGGGAGGGCTCGGACGAGCGCGGGTGGAGCATGTCGAGGTGTGCCTTCTCGGCCCGCGGTCGTGGTGCGGACCCATCGGGTGCCGCCGTTGTCCGTCGAGGTGCGACGGCCGGTAGATACACACTGCGTCCTCCGAGGCTACCAGCGGGCCCGGGTGCGCCTCAGCCGCGGCGGCCGGCCTCCCCCGTGGCCCAGAAGTACGTCAGTGGAGCGCCGTTCACCAGGTGGTCGCCGATCACCCGCTGCTGGAACACGACCGGGTTGTGCGACGACAGGGTCCTGGCGTTCCGCCAGTGCCGGTCGAGTGACCGGTCGCGGTCCGTCGCGCTCGCGCCGCCGACCTCGAACAGCGTCGTCGTCGCCCGCAGGACGACCTCGACGACGGTGCCCTGCACGGCGATCGTCCGGAGTTCGGCGGCGTCCACGAGGGCGTCGAGTCCGGCGCCGTCGGGACCGCCGACGATGCCGTCGTGTGCGCGGTCGATGGCCGCTGCGGCGTCCAGCACGAGGGCCTCCGCGGCGACGGCGTCGGCGGCGATCCGCCCGACGACGGCCTGCACGAGAGGGTCCGACGCCGCGGTGGCCCCGACGCCGTGCTGGTAGTGCCGGGTCCGGGAGCGCACGAAGTCCGCGGCGTCGCGGGCGGCTGCCGCGCCGACCCCGGCGAGCGACGCCAGCAGCACCGTCTGCAGGAACGCGGGGAGCACGGTGCGCCGTTCGGCACGCTCGGGGCGGAGCTGCCAGAGCTCGACGTGCACTCCGTCGAAGCGGGTCGTGCCGCTGCCGGTCAGGCGCTGCCCGAAGCCGTTCCAGTCGTCGCGCACCTCGACACCGGGGTCGTCGACCCGCACGGTGACCCCCACGGTGTGGCCGTCCGGGGTCAGTGCCGTGACGGTGGTCCAGTCCGCGAAGATCGTGCCGGTGCTGTAGTGCTTCTCGCCGTGCAGGCGCCAGCCGTCGCCGTCCGGGACGATGTGCGTCGCCAACGACCCGACGGCGGCTGTCGAGCGCTCGTGGCTGGCGTTGCCGAAGACCTCCCCGGCGGCGATCCGGGTGAACCACTCGTCGCGGCGGACGACGTCCGGGTCGAGCAGGAGTTCCTCGACGAACGCGAAGTGCGCACGGAGCAGCTGCGGGATGTTCGATTCGGCTTCGGCCAGGCGCACGAGCAGCGCGAACAGGTCGGTCGCCGACGCGCCGTCCCCACCGGAGGACACGGGCACCGTCACGGCCGTGAAGCCGGCGTCGGCCAACCACCGGACCTGCTCGTGCGGCAGGGTCCTGGTCTGCTCCCGCTCCACCGCTCCCGATGCGATCCGGTCGAACACCGGGGCGAAGCGCTCGAGCAGGGACGTGCGGGTGGGGAGTGTCGTGGTGGTCATGGTTCCTCCTGGTGGTTCCGGTGGACGCTGGTGCCGGGGACCGCGTCGAGCAGGCCCCGCGTGTACGGGTCGTGCGGGGAGCGGAAGACCCGGTCAGCCGGCCCCTCCTCGACGACGCGGCCGTCGCGCAGCACGAGCACGCGGTCGCTGACGTGGTGGATGACCCCGAGGTCGTGCGAGATGAAGAGCGTGGCGGTGCCGTACTCCTGCCGGATGTCGGCGAGCAGGTCGAGCACCTGGGCCTGGACCGACACGTCGAGCGCGCTGACCGCCTCGTCGAGGACGAGCACGTCGGGGTCGGTCGCGAGGGCCCTGGCGATCGCGACGCGCTGCCGCTGCCCACCCGACAGGGTCGCTGGGTGCCGCTCGGCGATCGCCGGTCCGAGCCCGACCCCCGTCAGCAGCTCCGCCACGCGTGCCCGGTCGCGGCCGCCGCGCGCGCTTCCGTGCTGAGCGGCACCTCGCGGGTCCGGCGACGCGTGATCTGTCGCTGCGCCCGAGGACCCGGTCGCCCGAGCGCCGCGTGCCGCACGGGCGCCGGTGAGCGCGGACCGGACGAGCTCCCCCACCGTCTTCCGGGGGTCGAACGACGACAGCGGGTCCTGTGACACCGTGGCGATGCGCGGGCGGTCACCGCGACGGGCCCGCTCGGACAGCGTCGACCACGGACGCCCCTCGAACGTGACCGTCCCCGACGAGGGCTGGGTCAGCGCGAGGGCGATCGCCGCCGTCGTGGACTTGCCGGAACCGGACTCCCCGACGATGCCGAGCGTCTCACCGGCACGGAGCTCGAACGACACGTCGTCGACGACCGTCCGGACGACGCGGTCCGGGCCCCGGTAGCGCTTGGTCACGTGCGACACGCTGAGCACGACCGAGCCGGCCTCGGGACGCGGACGCGCAGTCAGACGCGGGGCGAGCGCCGCCCGCGGGGCGTCGGACAGCCGCGCTCCCGGTGCGTGGGCGGACGGGATCGCCGCGAGCAGCCGCTTCGTGTACGGGTGCTGCGGGTCACCGAGCACCGCGCCGACCGGCCCCTGCTCGACGACCACGCCGTGCTGCATGACGACGACGTCGTCGGCGAGCTGTTCGACGACGCCGAGGTCGTGGCTGATGAGCACGAGCCCGGTGCCGCCCGCCCGGAGTTCGTCGAGGAGCGCGAGGATCTGCGCCTGCACGGTGGTGTCGAGCGCGGTCGTCGGCTCGTCGGCGATGAGCACGGCGGGGTCCAGGGCGATCGCGGCGGCGATGAGCGCGCGCTGCCGGAGGCCGCCAGAGAGCTCCGACGGCAGCTGCCGTGCCCGCAGCTCCGGCGCGGGGACCCCGACGCGCGACAGCAGCGCGAGCACCTGCCGCTCCCGCTCCGCCCGCGGGCCGACACCGTGCACCCGGAGGGCGTCCGCGACGGAGGCGCCGACCCTCCGGAGCGGGTCGAGCGAGACGAGGGCGTCCTGCAGGACGTAGCCGACCTCGCGGCCGCGCACGCTCCGCCACGCCCGGTCGGACAGGTCGCGCAGGTCGCGGCCGCCCAGCGAGAGCGTCGAAGCCGTGGTCGTCGACGTCGGTCCGTTCAGCCCGAGCAGCGACCGGGCGGTGACGCTCTTGCCGGAGCCGGACTCCCCGACGATCGCGACGCACCGGCCCGCGTCGAGCGTGAACGAGACACCATGCACGACGGTGCGGTCGCCGAAGGCGACGGTCAGGTCGCGGACCTCCGCGACGGGACCGACGCGACCACCGGGTGAGACGGTGGCGGTGGCGGACGTGGGCTGGGTCGACGGGGTCATCGCGGGCCTCCCGGCTGGGTCAGGGTCTGGACGGCACGACCGACGGCGGTCAGCGCCAACGCGAGCAGCACGATCACGGCGCCCGGCCAGAAGTCGAGCCACCAGGCCTGCTGCAGGTAGTTGCGGCCGGCGTTGAGCATCGCGCCCCACTCGGGTGCCGGCGGCTGCACGCCCATCCCGAGGAAGCCGAGCGCGGACGCCCAGACGATCGCCTGGCCGATGCCGAGCGTGACGAGCACGGTGAGCGGTCGGAACGCGTTCGGCAGCAGCGTGTGGAGGAGGACGTGGGCCGACGAGTGCCCGAACGCCCGCTCGGCCTGCACGTACGCGGCACCGCGGACGGCGAGCACCTGTCCGCGCACCATGCGCGCGTACCCGGGGACGGTGGCGATCCCGACCGCGAGGATCTGCGTCCCGGCGCTCGAGCCGAAGACGGCGATCAGGATGAGCGCGAGCAGGATCCCGGGGAAGGCGTAGAGCACCTCGATCACGCGGGTGACGACGGCGTCGACGGCCCGTCCGCCGAGTCCGCCGAGGACCCCGAGCAGCACCGCGCCGGCGAGCCCGAGGGCGGTCGCCCCCACGCCGATGAGCACCGACTGCCCGGCACCGTGCACGACACGCGCGTAGACGTCACGGCCGGACTGGTCGGTCCCGAACACGTGCTGTGCACTCGGTGCGTCGAAGCTCCTGGCCAGGTCGATGGCGAGCGGGTCCTGGGGTGCGAGCAGGGACGGCCAGAGGGCCGCCACCGCGACGAGCGCGATGAAGCCCGCGGCGACCCAGAACGACACCCGGCGCAACGGGTGGGAGGCACGGCGGACCCTGGTCCCGCCGGCTGCGGCGCGGAGCGGGGCCCGTTCCGGGGCGGTCGGTCCGCCGGCGACGGCGGCCGGGGTGGTCGCGGTGGTCATGCTGCGGCTCCGTTCGTGTGGCGCAGTCGCGGGTCGACCACGACGTACGCGATGTCGGTGAGGATGTTGGCCACGACGTAGACGAGGGCGACGACGAAGGTGATGCCGATGACGAGCGGCAGGTCCTGCGCGCTCACGGCGGTGACCAGGACCTGCCCGATGCCCTGGCGGGCGAAGACGACCTCGGCGATGACGGCACCGGAGACGAGCGAACCGAGACCCCAGCCGGAGAGCGTCACCCCGGGGAGCGCCGCGTGGCGGAGCACGTACTTCGCGCGGATCGCGTGCTCCGACAGGCCGCGGCTGCGGGCGGAGAGGACGAACGGCTGCTGCTGCCGGTCCTCGAACTCGTCGCGTGTGACCTGCCCGAGGAACCCGGCGAGCGGGATCGCCAGGGTCAGTGCCGGCAGGACGATCCCGAGCGGACCGGAGCCGATCACCGGGAACCAGTGCAGCTGCACGGCGAACACCAGGAGCAGCACGAGGCCGAGCCAGAACTGCGGGAGCCCCGCCGCGACGGTCTCGACCACGGAGCCGAGTCGGCCGACGATGCCGGGGCGACCGGCGGTGAGGAGCGTCGACGCGATCGAGAGCAGCCACGCGATGACGAGTGCGGACACCGTCAGCGCCAGGGTCGGGCCGATCTGCCCCGCGATGACGCTCGTGACGGACTGCTTCAGCGTGTAGGACTCCCCGAAGTCGAGCCGGAACAGCCCGCCGAGGAAGTCGCCGTACTGCGCGATGAGGGGTCGGTCGAAGCCGTACTGCTCGGTGACGGCGGCGACCGCCTCCTTCGTGGGGTGGGCTGCGGCGCCGCCGAGGATCGCGACGGCGGGGTCGCCCGGCACGGCGTGCTCGAGGAAGAACACGATCGTGCCGACGGCGAGGAGCAGGACCGCCGCCTCGACGATGCGTCGTGCGACTCGGATGACCATCACTTGCCTCCGTCGATCAGGTAGGCGTCGGCGAGGACGGGTTCGCCCTCGCTGGGTTCGATCCACACGCCGCCGACGCGGTCGGAGATGCCGAGGCGGGTCTGGATCGGGTAGAGCGGCAGCGTCCAGGCCTGCGACGACAGTCGCTTCTGGGCCGCCGAGTAGTCCTTCGCCTGCTCGGCCGGGTCGGTGGTCGCCGTGCCCGCGATGAGCAGCCGGTCGAGCTCGTCGTCGTACGCGAACGCCGAGTTCTGGCCGTTGTCGACGTCGTAGGTCGCCTTCGAGTACTTGATGTACATCACGTGCGGGGTCGGGCTGTTCCAGTAGTTCCCGAGCAGGTCGTACGCCTTCGGGTTGCCCCACACCGCGTTCATCGAGGACGAGTCGAGCGCCTGCAGCACGACCTTGATCCCGACGCGCTTCTCCATCGCCTGGATGTCCTGCAGGATCGTCAGGTCCGCCGGCGGGGTCTCCGCCGAGTCCGCGTTGTAGGGCAGCCGCACGGTGAGCGTCCTGCCGTCCTTCGTCCGGTAGCCGTCGGCGTCCCGTCCGGTCCACCCGGCCTCGTCGAGGAGCCGCTTCGCCTCGGCCGGGTCGTACGGGAAGGGCTCGTGGTACGCGGCGTCGTAGTGCGGTGTCCCCGAGGAGACGTTGTTGCCCTCGTACGGGAACACCCCGTTGTAGGCGCTCTCCACGGCGTGCTTCGCGTCCGAGGCGTGCACGAACGCCTTCCGCACCCGGATGTCGCTGAAGACCGTGCTCTTCGTGTTGATGTCGAGGCTGAACGGCGCTCCGGAGTGCACGAACGACTGCAGCTCGATCGAGGGGTCCGACTTCGCCAGGCCCTCGCTCTCCGGCGGGACGTTGAAGACGACGTCAGCTTCGCCCGAGCTGAGCGCGCCGTACCGGGTGGTGTTGTCCTTGAGGAACTTCCACGTGATGCCGTCGAGGTACGCGGGGCCCTGGTGCTCCGCATCAGCCGGGGCGCTGTTGTACGCGTCGTTCCGGACGAGCTCGACGTCCCGCTCGTGGTTCCACGCCGCCACCGTGAACGGCCCCGTCCCCACCGGCGACTCGCAGTTCGCGGCGAGCCCCCGCGCCATGGCCTTCGGCGACTCCATGCCGAAGAACGCCTGTGACAGCGCGGCGAGGAGCGGCGAGTACGGGCGCTTCAGGGTGATCCGCACGACGTGGTCGCTGATCGCGGTGGCCTTGTCGAAGTACCCGGTCAGGTAGAGCAGGTCCGTCGACGACTGCGTCGCGGGGTCGAGGATCTGCGTGAAGTTGTCCACCACCGCCTGGGCGTCGAACGGGGTGCCGTCCGTGAACCGCACGCCCTGCTTCAGGGTGAAGTCGTACTGCGTGCCGTCGGGCGAGATCGTCCAGCTCGTCGCGAGCCAGGGCTTCACCGAGCCGTCCTTCTGCAGGGACACGAGCGAGTCGAGGTACTGCCGGGCGATGTACGTCTGCGGCATGTCGCCGGAGTTGTGCGGGTCGAGGCACGTCGGCTCGCGGTCCGTGGCGTAGACGAGGGTGCCGCCGCGCACCGGACCGGAGGAGCGGGTCGCGGAGACGGCGCCGGACGAGCAGCCGGCCAGCAGCACCACGGCCGCGGAGGCAGCGGCGAGCGCCCCCGCGGCGCGGCGGCGGGTCGGGGACCGGCGGAGCGTCGGCTGCGCGGTGTCGGAACGGGTCATGTCGAGGACCGTAGGCAGCTGCCCCGGGCCCGGTCGAGCGCGGTGTCTTCCACCGCAACGCACCGTCACGCGGCGTCCCCGACCGTGGTCGGCGACGTCACGGTTCGTCACGTCGCGCCCCGGTCGGCCGCGGCTCGTCACGGTTCGTCACCGGGGGCACCGCGGGTCGGCAGCCGCCCTATCGTGTCGGCCATGGAGCGGCGGACCATGGGGCGGACGGGGGAGCCCGTCAGTGCGCTGACACTCGGCACGCGGGCGCTCGCAGGTGTCGCCGCGCGGGACGTCGACGCCGCCGTGGACCTGGTGCTCGACGCCCTCGACCGCGGCGTCACCGCGGTCGACGTCTCCGACGCGCACGGCCCGGGGCTCGCGGAGTCCGTGGTCGGTGCGGCGCTCGCCGGGCGTCGCGAGGACGTCTTCGTCTCGGTGCGCTTCGGCGACGCCGTCGACGACGACCCGGCACATCGCGGATCGGGCCGTCGGTGGATGTTCCGCGCGGTCGAGCGCAGTCTGGAGCGTCTCGGGACCGACGTCATCGACCTGTACCACCCGGCGCGACCGGACCCGGCGACCTCGCTCGACGAGACCCTCGACGCGCTGGCCGACCTCGTCGCGCAGGGCAAGATCCGGGCGTTCGGGATCCCGGGCTTCCCCGCCGAGGAACTCGTCGAGGCGCAGTGGCTCCGTTCCGGGACGAAGAGCGCGACGGCGACGCACGTGCCGTACTCGATGCTGACCAGGACGGCGGAGCGGACCGTGCTGCCCGTCGCCCGACGCTTCGGCCTCGGGGTGCTCGCCGGTGCGCCGCTCGCTGGCGGGTGGCTCGCGGGGGCCTACCGCGACGGCACCGTGCAGCCGCGGTCACCGAGCACCGTGGCGCAGCCGGAGGTCTACGACATCGGCTCTCCGCAGAACCGGCGGAAGACCGTCGTCACGGACCGCCTCGGGCGCCTGGCCGACGAGGCCGGGCTGACGCTCCTCGAGCTCGCCGTGGGGTTCGCGCTGACGCATCCAGACGTCGCGTCGGTGGTGATCGGCCCGCGCACCGTCTCGCACGTGGACGCGTACGTCCAGGCAGCCGAGGTGGTCCTCGACGACGACGTCCTCGACGCGGTGGACGCGCTCGTGCCGCCCGGGACGCACGTCCTCGAGGCGGACACCGGGTCACCGTTGCCGGCGCTGACCCGCGAGCGGCTCCGTGGCCGGGTCACGGCACCGGCGCGCGCCTGAACGGCGCCGGGGACGGACGGGAGGCCCGGTGCCAGCTGGCACCGGGCCTCCCGTCCGTCCCGTGGTCGCGTCTGCGGTCGGTGTCGGCCGCTCGTCGTCTCAGCGGTAGGCGACCGTCGCGATGGTCGCGTGGGCGGCCATGACCGGGACCGCGGCCGCGTGCGGGAGTCGGGCGGCCGCCCGCTCGAGGGCCCCGAGCACCGTGTCGAACGGCAGCGCAGCGGCGGTGCGCGGGGCGGTGGTGCTCGCGGCGACGGCGGTCATGGTGTGCTCCTCGGGTCCGAGCGGTGCCTGTTCACCGCCCAGTACGCAACATATTGCATGCCATATCGCATGTCAACCGCGATGCCTATGACCGCTCAGGAGACCGCGCCGGAACGGGCTCCCGCCCAGAGGTCGACGTCGGCGATGCCGACCGAGTGCTCGTCGATCGTGCGGAGCTCGTCGTCCGTGAAGGTGCGGTTCCCGAGTGCTGCGACGTTGTCCTCGAGCTGCGACACCCGCGAGGCGCCGATCACCAGCGACGTGACCCGCTCGTCGCGGAGCGCCCACGCGAGTGCGAGCTGCGCGAGCGACTGACCGCGTGCCTCGGCGACGGCGTTCAGCGCGCGCAGGTGGTCGACGACCTCCGGCGTGATGCTGTCGGCGTCGAGGGACTTCCCCGCCGCCGCCCGGGAGTCGGCGGGCACGCCGTCGAGGTACCGGCCGGTGAGCAGCCCCTGCGCCAGGGCCGTGAAGCCGATCACGCCGAAGCCGAGCTCGCCGGCGGCGTCGAGGAGCCCCTCGGTCTCGATCCAGCGGTTGAGCATCGAGTACGAGGGCTGGTGGATGAGCAGCGGGGTGCCGAGGTCGCGGAGGATCTCCACCGCCTGGCGGCTGCGCTCGGCGTCGTACGACGAGATCCCGACGTACAGCGCCTTGCCCTGCTGGACGGCGGTGTGCAGTGCGCCCATCGTCTCCTCGAGGGGCTTCGACGCGTCGAGGCGGTGGGAGTAGAAGACGTCGACGTAGTCGAGGCCCATGCGGGTCAGCGACTGGTCGAGGGACGCGAGCACGTACTTCCGGGAGCCGCCGCCCTGACCGTACGGGCCCGGCCACATGTCCCAACCGGCCTTGGTCGAGATGACCATCTCGTCGCGGTACGGGGCGAAGTCCTCCCGCATGAGCCGGCCGAAGTTGCGCTCGGCGGCTCCGTAGGGCGGCCCGTAGTTGTTCGCGAGGTCGTGGTGGGTGATGCCGAGGTCGAACGCCCGGCGGCTGATCGCACGCTGCGTCTCGAAGGGCACGTCGTCGCCGAAGTTGTGCCAGTACCCCAGGGAGAGCAGCGGCAGGTCGAGGCCGGAGTGGCCGGTCCGTCGGTACGTCATCGAGTCGTAGCGGTCGTCGCTGGCGATGTAGGTCATGCACCGAGCCTGGCACGGGGTGCCGGGGGGGCGTCGATCCGCGGGTCTGCGACGACGGCCGGGTACGGTTCTGGGACGACCGCGCTCCGGAGGGCCGCCCCGTGACCGCCGCTGGTGCCGCCCTGGTGCCGGCGCTGGTCTTCCTGCTGCCGTACGTGCTCTGTCGCCGCCACGACCCGCGGATGCTCCGGAACGGCGTGTTCCTCACCGCCGCGATCCTGTTCGGTGCGGCGGCCGTGGTCTCCGTCCTGACCGCGGCGGTGCCGGGTTCCGGCATCCTGGTCGGGCTGGTGGTGCTGTTCGCCCTGTCGACCGGACCCGACCAGACCCCGCTCGGGACGGTGACCGTCGCGGCGGTCGTCCTGGGCTCCTGCTCTGGGAGTCGTTCCAGCAGCGGTGAGGCCGCTCGCTACGATCTCCACCATGGTCGAGATCCCGCAGCCCAGGCCGACCGACCTGCTGACGATCGGCGAGGTCGTCGCGCGGACGGGCGTCGCCGCGTCGGCGCTGCACTTCTACGAGCGCAAGGGGCTCATCCGCCCCGAACGGACCGACGGCGGCACGCGGCTGTACCCGCGGCACATGGAGCGGCGGATCGCCATCATCCAGGTCGCCAAGCGGCTCGGCATCCCCCTGAGCGAGGTCGCCGACCAGTTCGCGACCCTGCCCGAGGACCGGATGCCCTCGCTTCGGGACTGGGCCCGACTGAACGAGCGCTGGCGGGCACGACTCCGTGCCCGGCAGCTCGAGCTCGCGCGGCTGCAGGAGGAGATGACCCAGTGCATCGGGTGCGGGTGCGTCTCGCTCAACGCCTGCCTGGTCGTCAACCCAGGGGACGCGCTGAGCTCCGAGGGACACGGCGCCCGTCGGCTGCTGCCGATCGAGGACGACGAGGGCGCGGAGGGCGCGGCCTAGGACCCGGCCGGTCGGAGCCCGTCGTCGAACCGCGTCAGCAGCGCGACGGCGTCCGTCACCCGGGCGGGGTCGTCCGTCGTCGCGTCGCCCAGTGCCGCACGGAGCTTGCCGGCCCAGTGCGCGCGCAGGACCCGGATGTTGACCGCCGCCTGCTCGGTGGCGAACAGCTGCACGAGTCGGGCATCGCGAGGGTCGGCACGGCGGTCCACCATGCCCTTCGCGACGAGCGACCGGAGCGCGGCGCTGAGGTTGCTCCGCTGCAGTGCCGTCGCCTCGGCCGTGGCGCTCGGTGACGTGCCCGGGTGCAGGTCGACCCAGCGCAGGACGATGACCTCGGTCCCGGTGAGCGGCACGACGTCGAGGGCCGAGCTGCCGTTCGGGTCGATCTCGCGCGAGACCCGGAGCACGAGGTCCGCGAGGTCGGCGAGCGCCTCGTCGGTCACCGCGGAGTCCATGCCTGCACTGTAGCGCCGACCGACAATGGTTATGGAACCATAACTCGATGAGTTATGGTTTCAGCATCATGACCACGGACACCGGCAGCATCCGCGCGGACATCGCGACACCCACGACCCGACAGCAGGGCATCACCACCGCCCTGCTGCTCGTGCTCGGCCTGCTCAGCGCCGTGGCGCCCTTCGCCACCGACCTGTACCTGCCGGCCTTCCCCGAGATGACGACCGAGCTGCAGACCTCGGCGACGACCGTGCAGCTCACCCTCACCGCGTTCCTGGTCGGTGTGACCGTCGGCCAGCTCGTCTTCGGGCCGCTCTCCGACCGCTTCGGCCGTGTCCCGCCGCTCGTCGCCGGGGCTGTGCTGTGCGTCCTCGCGAGCGCGGCGGCGGTCTTCGCGCCGAGCATCGGTGTGCTCATCGCCGCCCGACTGCTGCAGGGGCTCGGTGGTGCGGCCGGCATGGTCATCAGCCGTGCGGTCATCTCCGACCTGGCGACCGGCAAGCCCGCGGCCCGGGCGTTCTCGCTCATGATGATCGTCGGCGGCGTCGCCCCGGTCGTCGCTCCGCTGCTCGGCGGACTGCTCACCGGCCCGATCGGCTGGCGCGGGCTGCTCACCATCGTGCTCGGCCTGTCGGTCGTCATGCTCGTGGCGGTGCTGGCCGTGGTCCGCGAGACCCACCTGCGCTCGCGCCGTGACGAGCTCCGCGCCGAACGCCGGGCGACGGGGTCGCCGCTGCGGGCGCTGCGCTCGCGCACGTTCCTCGGCTACACGGCGGTGTTCGGCTTCGCGTTCGCGGTGATGATGGCGTACATCTCGGCATCGCCGTTCCTGTACCAGGAGATGATCGGCTTCGGCACGGTCGAGTACGGGATCGCGTTCGGCATCAACGCCCTGGCGCTCATGGGCGTCAGCATCCTGTCCGCCAAGCTGACCGAGCGGCACTCCGTGCGGGGTGTGCTGTCGCTCGGCATCGTGCTCGTGCTCGCGTCGACGGTGGCCTTCGCCGTGCTCGTCGCCACCAGCGCTCCCGTGATCGCCCTGGCCGTGCCGCTCTTCACCGCGGTCGGCAGCCTCGGGCTGGTGCTCGGCAACGCGACGGCGTTGGCGCTCGGAGCCGTGCCGTCCGCGGCGGGCAGTGCGTCGGCGGTGCTCGGCGCGCTGCAGTTCGGCCTCGCGGCGCTGGTGTCCCCGCTGGTGAGCATCGGTGGGTCCACGACGGCCGCTCCGCTGGCGATCGTGATGCTCGCCGCCGCGGTCGTCGCGGTCATCGCGCTGCTGGCCGCGCGTGGCAGGACCGTGCGCCCGGCCTGAGCTGCGCCGGGAGACCGGCGTTCGACAGTCGCACCGCGGACCTCCGCGGCGTCACTGCGGACGCCGATGTCGTGCCGCCTCGCCTGCGCCCGGCTCAGCGCGCGACGGGCCTCGCCGGACGCAGCACCGGCAGCCGCGGCATCAGCCAGTCGACCCACACGAGCCGGGCGGCCGGCGCCACGGCGAGCGCCCACGCCACCGAGGCCAGCGCGTCGGTCGGGTAGTGCACCGCGTCGATCGTCACCGAGAACCACACGACGACGACGGCCACGGTCCCCACGACGACGGCCACCCCGTGCCACCGGGTGTCGCGCAGCACCCAGCAGAGCGCGATGGTGAACGCCACCATGAACACGGTGTGCCCGCTCGGGTAGCCCGGGTCCGGCTGCACGGGGAACGGGTGCGGCAGCACGCTGACGTCGGGCCGGGCGCGGTGCACGAGCTCCTTGACGATCGCCGACGGCACCCAGGTGATCGCGACCACCCCGGCGAACGCCGCCGCCGGTCGGATGTTCCGCTGCGCCGCCCAGATCACCCCGGTGACCACGACGGTGACGATGATCGCCGGCACGGGGCTGATCGCGTGGTAGACGCCGTCCGTGAACGCCCGGAGCGCTCCGGTGTGCAGCTCGTTGAGGGCCTTCGCGAGACCGATGTCGACGGTGCCGAGGAAGAACCCGACGACGGTCAGGACCACCACCGCCCCGATGCCGATCGTGAGCGTCGAGAGCGGGTACGCGGACCGGACGAGGATGCCGTTCGCGTCAGGCTCTCGTTTGCGTGGGCGGAGCGGCGGCACGTCGTCGATCATCCGACCATCGTCGCAGTCCGAGCGGCGAACCCACGGCACGGTCCGATCAGAGAACACACAGGAGCGCGGCACCGACTAGACCGGGAAGGGTCCACCACGAGAGGAACCGCATGCCCACCGTCGCCGAGACCATCGTCGCCACGCTCCGCGAGAACGACGTCCACCGCGTGTACGGCCTGCCCGGGGACTCACTGAACGGCTTCACCGACGCCCTCCGCAAGGACGGCACGATCAGTTGGGAGCACGTCCGCCACGAGGAGGCGGCCGCGTTCGCCGCGGCGGCCGAAGCCGACCTGACCGGGGAGATCGCGGTGTGCGCGGGCAGCTGCGGACCGGGCAACCTGCACCTGGTCAACGGGCTCTACGACGCGAACCGCTCCCGTGTGCCCGTCCTCGCGATCGCCGCGCACATCCCGACGGCGGAGATCGGCACCGGGTACTTCCAGGAGACCCACCCGCAGGAGCTGTTCCGCGAGTGCTCCGTCTACGTCGAGTACGTCGCGGACCCGGTCCAGATGCCCCGCCTGCTCGAGATCGCGATCCGCGAGGCCGTCGAGAAGCGCGGCGTCGCCGTGCTCGTCATCCCCGGCGACGTCCTGCTCGCGGACGCGAAGGACGACCGCGCGGTCCGCATCGACCGCGCAGAACCGCGCATCACCCCCTCGGACGCCGAGCTCCAGCGCACGGCCGACCTGCTGAACGGCGCCGACACGGTGACGATCCTCGCCGGTGCCGGGGTCGCGGGCGCCCATGACGAGGTCGTCGCCCTCGCGGAACGCCTGCAGGCGCCGATCGTGCACGCCCTGCGCGGCAAGGAGCACATCGAGTGGGACAACCCCTACGACGTCGGGATGACCGGCCTGCTCGGGTTCGCGTCGGGCTACCGCGCGATGGAGGACGCCGACGTCGTCCTCATGCTCGGCACCGACTTCCCCTACCCGCAGTTCTTCCCCGCGAAGGCGAAGCACGTACAGGTCGACATCCGCGGCGAACAGCTCGGCAAGCGGCACCCGGTCGACATCGGACTGGTCGGCACCGTCAAGGACACCGTCCTCGGACTCCTGCCACTGCTGACCGCGTCGAAGCCGGCACACCACCTGCAGGACGCCCGCAAGCACTACCGGAAGACCCGGGAGAAGCTCGACGACCTGGCCGTTCCCGCGGGGAAGCACAAGCCCCTGCACCCCCAGTACGTCGCCAGGGTCCTCGACCAGCTCGCCGACGACGACGCCGTGTTCATCCCCGACGTCGGCTCCCCCGTCGTGTGGGCGTCGCGCTACCTGACGATGAACGGCAAGCGTCGGCTGATCGGGTCGTTCTGGCACGGCTCGATGGCGAACGCGATGCCGCAGGCGATCGGCGCGCAGACCGCGTTCCCGGACCGGCAGGTCATCGCCATGGCGGGTGACGGAGGGCTGACGATGCTGCTCGGAGAACTCGTCACGATCGTGCAGAACAAGCTGCCGGTGAAGATCGTCGTGTTCGACAACTCGTCGCTGAACTTCGTCGAGCTGGAGATGAAGGCAGCCGGATTCGTGAACTTCGGCACCGAGCTGACGAACCCCGACTTCGCCGCGGTGGCGGAGGCGATCGGGCTGAAGGGCTTCCGGGTCGACGAATCCGACCAGTTGGAGGATGCGCTCGCCGCCGCGCTCGCACACGACGGGCCGGCCCTGGTCTCCGTCAAGGCGAACCGGCAGGAGCTGTCGATGCCGCCGGCGGTCACGCTGGAGCAGGCGAAGGGGTTCACGCTCTACGCGATCCGCACCGTCCTCAGCGGACGCGGCGACGAGCTGCTCGACCTGGCGTCGACCAACTTCCGCCAGTTCATCTGACGCGGGCCTGGGGCCGGAGACCCTGCCCCAGGCGGACGCGTCACGCGCCGGCACCGCCGTCGACGGGGATCATCGTGCCGGTCACCATCGCGGCACGGTCGCTCAGGAGCCACGCGGCGACCTCGGCGACCTCCTCGGGCTCCGCCATCCGCCCGAGCGGGATCGAGGCGTTGACCTGCTCGATGATGCCCGGGGTCGCCGCCTCCCAGGCGTCGATCATCTCCGTGGCGGTGCCACCCGGGGTGATCCCGTTCACCCGGATGCGGTCGGACGCCCAGGTCACGGCTGCGGTCTCGGTGATGCTGTTGAGCGCCCGCTTCATGGCGCCGTACGCGGGGAGTGCCGGGTTCGCGCGTCGGCTGCCGATGCTCGAGGTGTTCACGATGGCTCCGGCACCCGTCCGGCGCATCAGGGCTGCCTCCGCGGTCATCGCGACCCAGTGGCCGCGGAAGTTCACGGCGAACTGCGCGTCGATGTCCTCGTCGCTCGTGGTGTCGAGCGGCCCGGGGTGCTGGATCGTCGCACCGTTGTTGAACGCACCGTCGAGCCGTCCGTGGAGGTCGTCGACACGTGCGACGGCAGCGCGGATGCTCTCCGGGTCGGCGAGGTCGAGCGGGACGGCGTCGGCGACCCCGCCGTCGGCGCGGACCTGGTCGACGACGGTCTCGAGCGCGGTGGTGTTCCGGGCGGCGAGCACGACGGCCGCACCTTCCCGGGCGAAGAGCCGTGCCGCTGCGGCTCCGATGCCGCGGCTGGCGCCGGTGACGAACACGACCTTCCCGGTGAGCAGGCCGATCGGAGCGGTCGTGGACGTGTCGGAGGTGAACTGGATGCTGTGTTCGGTCATGGCGTCAGCGTCATCGCCGTGGATCGGCGGAACCAGGTACGACCGGTACCACGACGGCAGCGGCGCACCGGGCGCAGACTCTCGGCATGGACAAGCAGGAGTTGGCGGCGTTCCTCCGTTCGCGGCGGGAACGGTTGCAGCCGTCGGACGTCGGCCTCGTGACGGGCTCGCGGCGGCGGACGCCCGGACTGCGACGTGAAGAGGTGGCCGTCCTGGCCCACATCTCGACCGAGTACTACGTGCGACTCGAACAGGGCCGCGCGCCGCGGCCGTCCGCCGAGGTGCTCGCCGGCATCGCCGAGTCGCTCCGCCTCTCTGCCGTCGAGTCCGCGCACCTGCACACCCTGGCGGGGACGGCGCCGCTCCACCACGGGCGGGTGTGCCGCGACGTCCGACCGAGCATCATCGCCCTCGTCGAGCGTCTGCCGCAGACGGCGGCGATCGTGCTCTCCGCCACGTTCGAGGTCCTCGCGTGGAACCCGCTCGCGGCTGCGCTCATGGAGGACTTCGGCGAGCGGCTCCCGTCCGAGCGGAACCTCGCCCGGCAGGCGTTCCCGCGCGGGTCGCACCCCGACGACACGGTCCCGCCCTACGGCATCTCCGACGGCGCCGAGTTCCGCCAGCACGTCGTCCGGCAGCTCCGCGCCGTTCGCGCGCAGTACCCGGAGGACCCGTCCGTGGTCGGGCTCGTCGAGGAGCTCCGGGCGGACAACGCGGAGTTCGCAGCGCTGTGGGACCGTCACGACGTCCCGACGACGACGGTGCTGTCCAAGACGTTCGAGCACCCCGTGGTCGGCCCGGTCACGGTCGACTGCGACAGCCTCGCCCTGGTCGACCGCGGCCAGTGGCTCGTGCTCTACACGGCGCCGGCGGGGTCACCGGACGCTGACGCCCTCGCACTGCTCGGCGTGCTGGGAGTGGAAGGCGTCCGCGCCGGGTGATCGGTCGTCGTCGCCGCGACGCGGGGCGTCGTCGGCCCCGCGTCGCAGGTGGTCGATCAGAAGGCGGGCGTCCCGCCGGCGATCGTGATGGTCGAGCCCGACTGGTAGCTCGACTCCGGACTCACCAGGTGCACGTACGCGGCACCGAGCTCTGCCGGCTGGCCGGGGCGACCGAACGGCGAGTCGCCACCGAACTGCGACACCTTCTCGGCGTCGTCCGAACCGGGCTGCAGCGGGGTCCACACGGGGCCGGGCGCGACCGAGTTCACGCGGATGCCCTTCGGCGCGAGCTGCTGGGCGACGGCCTCGGTGAAGAGCTTGATCGCACCCTTCGACACGGCGTAGTCGATCTTGTCCGGCGTCGGCGACGATGCCTGGATCGACCCGGTCGTGACGATCGTCGAACCGGGCTCGAGGTGCGGCACGGCTGCCTTCGTCAACCAGAACAGCGAGTAGATGTTCGTCTTGAACGTCGAGTCGAACATCTCGGTGTCGAGCGTGAGGATGTCCTCGTTGCTCTCCATGCGCCCGGCCACCATCACGAGGGTGTCGAGGCCACCGAGCTCGTCGACGGCCTTCTGGACGAGGTCCTTGCAGTACTGCTCGTCGGAGATGTCCCCGGGGACGAGCACCGCACGGCGCCCTTCGCCCTCGAGCAGGTCGCGGACCTGTTCGGCGTCCTCCTGCTCGTCGGGGAGGTACGACAGCACGAGGTCGGCGCCTTCACGCGACATCGCGATCGCGGCGGCACGGCCGATGCCCGAGTCGGCGCCGGTGACGATGCCGCGGAAGCCGGTCAGCCGCTCCCGGCCGACGTAGCTCTCCTCGCCGTGGTCCGGCTTCGGGTCCATCTTCCAGGCGGCTCCCGGGAGCGACTGCTCCTGCTTCGGGAACGGCGGGGCGGGGTAGAGGCTGTTCGGGTCACGCTTGTCGTACTGGCTCATGGGCCCAGTGTCCTCACCGGTGCCGGAGCGCCCGTTCAGCCAGCGTGGTCGCGACCAGACGACGGACTGGCGCGCCCCGCTCAGCGGTGACGCGCCAGCGTCACGCGGGGCGCGCCGACCGAGCCTGCGAGGGAGGGGTGCCAGCTGGCACCGAGCCTCCAGTCCGTCAGGTGGTTCAGATGCCGGCCGTGGACCGGATCCAGGAGGCGGACTGCGAGAGCAGCGCGTAGTTCGAGCCGGCCGACGTGTCCGCACCGGGGTCGGCGCTGTCGCCGGTCGAGCAGACGGCGACGACCTTGCCGCCGACCAGCAGCGGACCGCCGGAGTCACCGTGGTTGGACGCGCCGCTCACGCCCGTGACGTGCTGCGCGCGACCGCCGAAGGCGTCGGTGCTGGCGCCCGTGAGCGCGACGCTCGCCTGGTACAGGCCGTCGGACTGCACGGCGTTCGCCCGCAGACCGTAGCCCTGGATCGTGCCCGTGCCGCTCGACTTCGCCGTCGCCGTCAGGTCGAGCGGCGCGTACGAGGACAGGGCGGAGGTGCTCCGCAGGTGCACGAGGGCGATGTCACCGGTCGGGGCCGCACTGACCCGGTCGACCGCGACGGGGGTGCCGCGGTTCACCGTGGAGTTGGAGTGGTAGACGTTCATCGCGCCGATGCCGTCGATGCAGTGGCGGGCGGTGAGCACCCACGAGCCGGAGACCTGTTCGCCGGTGCAGGTGCTGACGTAGCCGGCGGGGACGGAGCCGCCGGAGGCCTCGAGCTGGACGGCCCAGGCGGTGGACGGGGCCTTCTCCCCGCCGACGACGTGGGGGCTGGCGGTCAGGGCCGAGGCGGGGGTGGCGGCGAACACGCCACCGGTGACGACGACGACCGCGGCGAACGCGGCTGCGATGGACTTCTTCATGACGACTCCTCTGTCGGACGAAGCAGGGCCGTTGCAGTGTGCAACTGGTTGCATCCTGACCCTGGTCGGCGGAGGGCGCCAGTCCGCACTTCGACGGACGGGGGTGTCAGCGGGCCCTGCCGTCGTCCTCGTCCTCGTCTTCGTCCCCGTCGAGGGCGTCGAGGACCTCCGCAGGCACGATGACGGGGAACTCGGGCTCGCCCGGGCCGGCGATGAACGCGACGTCGACCACGTCCTCGGGCTCGACGTCGGCGTCGGAGGGCTCTCCGCCGCGCATGGCCGCCCCGAGGACGCTCCGCCGCATGAGCTCCTTCGCGAAGGAGCCCGTCGTGCCCTCGGCACGCTCGGCTGCCTGGGCGAGGACCTCGTCGGAGAACGGCAACGCGCCCGCGTAGCGACGGAACAGCCGTGTCCGCTCGGGCAGGCCGGGCAGCGGCACCTCGACGGCCAGATCCACCCGCCCTGGTCGGTCGGCGAGCGCTCGCACGTCCCCGATGCCACGAGCATCAGGGATCGCGTGCTCGGGTTCAACGCGTATCAGGAGCCGGTGCAGATGGGATGATGCACGCATGATGACGGAAGGTCAGGAGGCGCCGCACGCGCTCCTCGGCGGGCGCTACCGGCTCCGGACGGTCATCGGCCGCGGTGGGATGTCGGTCGTGTACGACGCCCTCGACGAGAGCCTCGACCGGCCCGTCGCCGTGAAGGTCTTCCACCCGGGCCTCGTCGACATCGCGCGACAGGAGGCCGAACAGGGTGTCCTGGCGTCGCTCGACCACCACAACCTGGTCAGCCTGCTCGACGCCGGCGTGGTCGAGGACGAGCACGGCACCCCGCAGCGGTTCATCGTGATGGCGCTCGTGCACGGGCAGGACCTCGAGGAGCGCCTGGGGTTCGGGCCGCTGGCCTCGCGGCACATCGCCGAGGTCGGGTACGACATGGCCGAGGCGCTCCACTACATCCACGGCCGCGGCGTCGTGCACCGCGACATCAAGCCGTCGAACATCCTGCTCGTCGACTACGGCAACCGGGCCGACCGCGCCCGGGCTCGGCTGACGGACTTCGGCATCGCGCTGGCCGACGGCGTCGAACGCCTGACCGCAGACGGCGTGACGACGGGGACGGCCGCCTACCTGAGCCCGGAGCAGGCCCGCGGCGGTGACGTCGGCCCGGCGAGCGACGTCTACTCGCTCGGCCTGGTGCTGCTGCAGTGCTTCACCCGTCGACGGGAGTTCCCCGGGTCGCTCGTCGAGTCCGCCGTCGCGCGGCTGTCGCGCGACCCCGTCGTGCCGGACCCGCTGCCGACGCACTGGCAGCGCGCCCTGACCGCGATGACGGCCAGGGACCCGGCGCAGCGGCCGACCGGGGAGGCCCTGGTCGCCCTGCTCCGCGACGTCGTCATCGCGGACACCACGGCCGAGGACCGCGTGGTCGACACGGAGGCGCCGGGCACCGCGGCCCCCACGACAGCGACGGACACGACGCGCAGCACGGGCCCGAGCACCGGCACCGGCACTGGTCAACGCCCCGCCACGGGGTCGCATCCGGCGACCTTCGACCTGCTGCCCGAAGAGGCCCTGCAGCGGACCACGGCCATGGCGGCACGCCTGTTCGACGCCCCGATCGCGCTGGTCGAGGTGCTCGACGAGGACCGGGAGTGGTCGCAGTCCTGGCTCGCCGAGGGCATCGACGAGGCTGCCCGCCACATCAGCTTCCGGAACGGCTTCGCCCCGGTCCCCGTCCCCGTGGTGATCCCCGACGGCTCGGCGCACCCGGAGATGCGGAACAGCCCGCTCGTCACCGGCCCCCTCGGCATCCGGTTCTACGTCAGCGTGCCGCTGGTCCGCCACGACGGCACCGCGATCGGCACCCTCGCCGTGCTCGACACCCGTCCGCGCACGGCGACCGAGGACGACCTGGCGAACCTCCGCGACCTGGCCGCGCTGGCGGTCTCGCAGCTCGAACTGCGCCAGGAGTCGCTCCGCTCGACGAGCGACGCGATCCCCCTGGCTCCGCCGACCGCCGGCTGACCGCCGCCGGCCTACGCGACGGCCGCCAGCACCCGCGCCCGCACCTGCGCCGCCGCCCCGATGGCGACCGCGTCGGAGCCGAGCGTCGACGGCTCGACGCGGATGGACGCCCCGCTGACGGGCGGCTCGGCAGCGATGGCCGCCGCGATCGCCGGGGACAGCAGGTCCCAGGCCCGGGCGACCCCGCCACCGATCACGACCGTCGTCACGTCGAGGATCCCCGCCGTGAGCAGGATGCCCCGGGCGATCCCCCACCCGGCGGTGTCGAAGACGTCGAGCGCGTCGGGGTCACCGGCCCGCGCGGCATCGGCGATCGTGTGCACCGGCAGGCGTCGTCCGGTCGCGGCCTCGTAGCGGGCGGCCATGCCCCGCGCCGCGGCGATCGTCTCGAGGTGCCCGTGCTGCCCGCAGGTGCAGAGCCCGTCGCCGAAGCCCGGCACGTGGCCGATCTCCCCGGCGGCACCGCGCGGTCCGGCGAAGAGCGAACCACCGAGCACGAGGGCCCCGCCGACCCCGGTGCCGAGGGTCATCCCGAGCACGTCGCGCTCCCCCACGACGGCGCCGGCAGCGACCTCGCCGAGCAGGAACGCGTTGACGTCGTTGTCGAGGGTCGCGGGGACACCGAGCCGCTCGGACACGTGCGCGGTCACGCCGTGGCCGGCCCACCCGGTGAACGAGTTGCCGGTGACGAGCACGGTGCCGGTGGTCGCGTCGACCACGCCGGCCGCGCCCACCCCGACACCCGCCAAGGAGGCTCGGTGCACCTCGAGCAGGTCCGTCACCACCCCGAGTGCCGCGTCCACGATCGCCGCTCCGCCCGCGTGCGCGGGCGTCGGCAGGTCGCGGCGGTCGATGACCTCGAGCTCGGAGGTCGCCAGGACCACCTTGGTGTTCGTCCCGCCGACGTCGATGCCGGCGAGCACCGGGGTCACGAGGTCACCGCCGCGAGGGTGGCGAGCCGCTCGGTCCGCCGCTGCCGTTGCAGCACGGGATCCGGCACGGGCACGGCCGCGAGCAGCCGCCTGGTGTAGTCGGTCGTCGGGTGCAGCAGCGTCGCGCCGGTGGTGCCCTGCTCCTCGACGACACCGCGGCGCATCACGACGACCCGCTCGGCGAAGTGCTGCACGACAGCGAGGTCGTGCGAGACGAACAGGCACGCGAACCCGAACTCGGCCTGCAGCTCGGTGAGGACGTCGAGCACCGCTTCCTGCACGCTGACGTCGAGCGCCGAGGTGGGTTCGTCGGCGACGAGCAGCCGGGGCTCGAGCACCAGGGCCCGCGCCAGGCTGACCCGCTGCCGCTGCCCACCGGAGAGCTCGCGCGGCGCCCGGGACGCCAGCGCCCGAGGCAGCCGCACGGCGTCGAGCACCTCGTCCACGCGCTTCCGCCGGTCCGCGGAGGAGGTCCCGCGGCGGTGCACGGCGAGCGGTTCGGCGATGCACTCGGCCACGGACATCCGGGCGTCGAGCGAGGCCACGGGGTCCTGCAGCACGACGCCGATGCCCGATCGCAGCGAGCGTCGGTCGCGCCGCGGGATCCGGCGGAGGTCCTGCCCGAAGAGGTGCACGGAACCGCCGCTCGGCTTGATCAGCCCGAGGGCGACGCGCGCCGCCGTGGACTTGCCGGAGCCGGACTCGCCGACCAGACCGACGGTCTCGCCGGCGTGGACCGCAACGTCGATCCCGCTGAGGGCGCGGACCGCCCGCGCCCCGCGCCCGAACGTCACCGAGACGTCCCGCAGGTCGACCACCGGGGCCGTGTCGGGCCTCCCGTCCGGGTCGGACGCGACCACGGGTGCGACGGGAGCCGCTGCACGGTCGCGTGCGGCCACGGACTCGGCGGTGTCGAGCCGCGGCACGGCGGCGAGCAGGCGCTTCGTGTACTCGTGCTGCGGGCGGAGCAGGACGTCCTCGACGCTGCCGGTCTCGACGATCTCGCCCTGGAGCATCACGGCGACGCGGTCCGCGAAGTCGGCGACGACGCCCATGTTGTGGGTGACGAGCAGCACGCCGGTGCCGCTGCCCACGGCGAGCGCGCGGAGCAGCTCGAGGATCTCGGCCTGCACCGTGACGTCGAGTGCGGTCGTGGGCTCGTCGGCGATGAGCAGCGCGGGGCTGTTCGCGATCGCCATCGCGATCACGACGCGCTGGCGCTGGCCGCCGGAGAGCTGGAACGGGAAGGCCCTGGCACGTGTCGACGGGTCGGGGATGCCGACGCGGTCGAGCAGGTCGACGGCGGCTGCCGACGCCTCGGCGGCCGAGACGGACCGGTGGTTGCGGATCACCTCGGCGATCTGTGCGCCGACCCGGGTGAGCGGGTCGAGGGCGGTCGCGGGCTCCTGGAAGACCATCGACACCGTCGACCCGCGCAGGCCGCGGAGCTCCGGCTCGGGGGCGCCGACCACCTCGTGCCCGGCCACGACCGCGCTGCCGGATGCGGTGGCGTTGCCGGAGAGCAGGCCCATGGCGGCGAGTGCGACGGTGGACTTGCCCGAGCCGGACTCGCCGACGAGTGCCAGGGTCTCGCCGGGGGCGACCGCCAGCGAGACGCCGCGAACGGCCTCGACCGGGCCGGACTCGGTGCGGAACGTGACCCCGAGGTCGGTCGTCTGCAGGATCGTGTCGGTCATCCCCGGCCCCTCACGTCGAATGCGTCCCGGAGCCCGTCGCCGACGGCGTTGAACGCGCAGACGACCAGGATCACGGCGAGACCCGGCGGCACGATCAGCCACCACCGTCCCGAGTACGCGGCGGTGAGCCCCGCCGACAGCATGCCACCCCAGTCCGTCGCGGGGGCCTGCACGCCGAGGCCGAGGTACGACACGTAGGCGACGAGCAGGATCGCGTCGGCGACCTGGAACGTGGCGGCGACCACGATCGTGGACACCGAGTTCGGCAGCAGGTGCTTGCCGATGGCCCGGGCGTGCGAGCCGCCGATCGCGCGGAGCGTGAGCACGTAGTCGCGGTTCTTCAGCGTGAGCGTCTCGGCGCGGATGAGCCGGGAGGGCACGAGCCACGACACCAGGCCGAGGATCACGATGAGGCCGGGGACCCCCGGGGTCGTGATCGCCGAGATGACGAGCAGGATGAACAGCGCCGGGATCGCGATGCCGGCGTCGACGATGCGCATCATCACCGCGTCGACCCAGCCCCCGACGTAGCCGGCGATGGATCCCCACAGGGTGCCGACGACGGTCGCGAGCACCCCGGCCGCGATGCCGACGAGGAGCGAGACCTTCCCGCCGTACATCAGCCGGCCGAGGACGTCGTGCCCGACGGCGTCGGTGCCGAGCCAGTGCGAGGCGCTCGGGCTCTGGTTCGCCTGCTGGAGCATCGTGTGGGTCTGGTCCGTCGGGTACACGAGCGGGCCGACGAAGCAGAACAGCACGATGACGACGACCACGGCGAGGCCGATGACGGCGAGGGTGTTGTGCGAGAAGCGGCGGGCGGCGAGCCGGAAGCCGGTCGCGGCGACGGGCGTGACGCCGCCTCCGGTGCTGCCGGGGGCCTCTGGAGCGAGCTGGACGGTCATGCGCGGTCTCCCTTCACGCGGGGATCGATGAGCGACTGCGCGACGTCGGCGAGCAGCGTGCCGACGACCGTCGCGATCGAGATGACGAGCACACAGCCGAGCAGCGTCGGGTAGTCGGAGGACTGCGCGGCGTTCCAGAACAGCAGCCCCATCCCGGGGTAGTTGAACAGCTGCTCGGTGACGAGCGCGCCGCCGAAGAGCACGGGCAGGTAGTACCCGAGCATCGCCACCACCGGAGTGAGCGAGTTCCGGAACACGTGCCGCCGCAGGATCGTCATCGTCGACGAGCCCCCGGCGCGGGCGGTGCGCACGTAGTCCTCCTGCAGGTTCTCGAGCGTCGCCGCCCGCATGTACCGGCTGAACACGGCGATCATCGCGAGCGCCCCGGTCAGCACGGGCAGCACCAGGCCGGCCGGGTCCTGGAACACCTCGGCGAGCGTGGTGCCGCTCGGCGCCTGCGACGGCAGCCACGGCAGCTGCTGGCTGAAGACCACGATGAGCACCAGTCCGAGGAAGAACGCCGGCGTCGAGTAGAAGACGAACGCGAGCGCCGTGACCGTGTAGTCCACGGCACCGTTGCGGCGGGCGGCCTGCCACATGCCGACGGGGATCGCGATGACGAGCCCGAGCACCGCGGAGAGCCCGGTGAGGACGAGGGTCTTCGGCAGGCGCTCCTGGATGAGCTGTCCCACCGGTTCGTTGAGCGTGTACGAGGTGCCGAGGTCGCCGGTGACCAGCCGCCCGAGGAACCGGACGTACTGCACGGGCAGAGGCTGGTCGAGTCCCTGCGCCCGGTTGAAGGCCGCGATCTGCACGGGGGTCGCCGAGACGCCGAGCACGCCGCGGGCGGGACCGCCGGGCAGGGCGTGCAGCAGGCAGAACACGACGATCGTGACGATGAGGATCACCGCGAGTGCCTGGAGCACCCGCCGGGTGAGGAAGAGAGCGGTGGTCATGCGGCTTCCGTTGGTCGGTTGTTGCGTGAGCAGTCCGGGAGGCGCGGTGCGGGTCGGACCCGCACCGCGCCTCCCGTCAGGTGCCTACTTGCTCCACTTCCACTGGGCCGGGTGGAAGTTCGCGAGCGAGTCCTGGTCGAACCCGGTGAGCCCCTTCTTGACGACGGAGATCTGGTAGTCCGGGCTCGGCAGCCAGATCACCGGCAGGTCCTTCGCGACGGCCGCGCTGTAGTCCTGCACGGCGCTCGAGTCGGTCGACGTGGTGGTCGCGTTGATCAGCGCGTCGACGTCCGAGTTCGAGTAGCTGCCGAAGTTGGCCGAGCCGCCCGTGGAGAACAGCGCCTCACCGGTCGGGTAGGCCGGGAAGTACCAGCTGCCCGCGGTGCCGAAGAAGGACAGGTCCCACTTGCAGCTGGCCTCGTCGGAGGTGCAGGTCGGGGTCTGCGACAGGACGCTCGACACGGGTGCGGTCTTGATGGTGAAGCCGATGCCGGTCTTCGCGAGCGAGGACTGGATGGCGCTCATCATGTTGTCGGTCACGGACGAGCCGGACTGCGACAGGACCTGCATGGTGAACTTCGTGCCCTGCGCCACGCCGTCGCCACACTGGCTCGAGCCGCTGCCCGGGTCGGTGCAGACCATCGTGCCGCCCTGCTCGGTCCAGCCGTGGCTGGTCAGGAGCGCCTTCGCCTTGGACGTGCTGAACGGGTACGGGTTGTCCTTCTGCGTGCTGGAGACGTAGTCGGACGTCTGCGCCTGCGGGACGGGACCGTAGGTCGGGGTCGCGGTGCCGTTGAAGACGACCTTCGACAGGCTCTCCTGGTCGATCGACATCTGCACGGCCTGGCGCGCGTAGTCCTGCTTGAAGACCGCGCCCATCGTCGGGTTGTTGAAGTTGTACGGCATGTACGTGATCGCCCAGCCGGTCCAGGGCTTGACGTCGTAGCCCTTCGCGGTGAACGAGCTCTTCTGGTCGAGGTCGGTGGCCTGGACGTAGCCGTAGTCGACCTCGCCCGAGCGGACCGCGTTGGTCTCGGCGTCGGCGGTCGTGAACGGCAGCAGGTTGACCGTCCTGATCTGCGCCTTCTCGCCGCCGTCGTACTTGCTGTTCGCGACGAGCTGGACCTTGCCGGCGGTGGTGAACGACTTCACGCCGTACGGGCCGGAGATCGTCTTCCACAGCGGGTCGGAGTCGTAGTCGGCGATCTTGCCGGCGGCGGTGTTGATGTACTTCCACACGGCCTTCGCGCCGTCGGTGGTCTCGTCGGCGTCGGAGACCGAACCACTCGCGCTCGTCTTGTCCCACGCGTGCTGGGGCAGCGGGACGACGAGGCTGAGCTGGTTCGCGAGCATCCAGTCGGAGTTGTACGCCTTGTCGAAGGTGATGGTGAAGTGCGTGTCGTCGACGGCCTTGAACGACGTCCAGTTGTCCGGGACCTTGCCCTCGGAGTACGAGCCCCACTGCGCCTTGTTCGCCTTGATGAGGTTGAACCAGAACTCGACGTCCCGCGAGGTGATCGGCTTGCCGTCGGACCAGTGCCGGTCGCCGAGCGTGACGGTGACGCTCTTGCCGTCGCTGGCGAAGTCGGCGGCGGTCGCGACCGAGGCGTCCTTGTTCCAGGCGATCTTGCCGGTGGACCCGTCGTAGGCGATGAGCGGCTCGTAGAGCGACTGCGCGATCGACCCGTTGTTCGTGTTGAGGTGCGCGGCGGTGCCGATCGGGAGGATCCAGTTCGGCGTGAAGTTGGCGGGCAGCGCGTAGTTGATCTCGTCCGGGTTCGTGCTCGTGGAGGCGTTGCCTCCACCGGAACAACCGGCGAGCAGGGCGCTCACCGCGAGCGCCGCTCCGGTGAGGAGCGCCCAGCGACGGGGCTTGGTCATGCGGATCTCCTAGGGCGAGGGATGCGGGAAGTGGAGCGTGCGGACAGTCAACGACCAAAGCGATTGGAAAAACAAACATTCTCTTGTAAATAGTCTGTTTCTGCGGAACGGCGGAAAGCGTCGACAGCCTCGTCTGCCCGTTAGCATCGGGTTAGGGCGGCGTTCCCTCGCCCTTCTTCCGCGATTGGAGAAAGTCGTGCCAGACCTCAGCTCGCGCGTCCTGGAGCTCGTCGCCTCGGGGCAGGCGTCGAGCCGCACCGAGATCGCGCAGCTGCTCGGCGCCGCCCCGTCGACCGTCTCGCACGTGGTCGGCCAGCTGCTCGACCACGGGATCCTCGCCGAGGAGGGCACCGACGTCTCGACGGGCGGTCGGCCCCGCAAGGTGCTGCGGATCGGCGGCGTGGACGAGTACGCGGTCGCCGCGGACGTCGGTGGCGGGCACGCGCGCATCGGCATCGTGCTGCCGGGAGGCTCGCTCGAGTCGGTCGCGAACGTCCCGTTCGCGCTCTCCGACGGCCCGACCGCCGGCCTGGCGCGACTGGCGTCGCTGCTGGAGTCGCTCATCGCGTCGCGGGGCACCGCCGGCCTCCGCGGCGTCGGGCTGAGCCTGCCAGGACCGGTCGACGTCGAGGCCGGCGTCGTCGACCTGCCGAGCCGCATGCCCGGCTGGAACGGCTTCCCGGTCGCGTCCTGGCTCGAGGACCGGTTCGGGGTGCCGGCGGCGGTGGACAACGACGCGAACTGCATGGCCGCCGGTGAACAGATCGTGCAACCGTCCACGCGGCGGCAGGCGATCACGGTGAAGGCCGGGTCCGCGATCGGCGCCGGCATCGTCATCGACGGGCGGCTGTACCGCGGGTCGACCGGTGCGGCCGGGGACATCACCCACGTGCGCATCGACGCGGCCGGTGACACCCCGTGCTCGTGCGGCAACACCGGGTGCCTCGAGACGGTGGCCTCCGGGGCCGCCCTCGTGCGGATCCTCAGCACCGCCGGGGTGCCGGTCACGAGCACCGCCGAGGTCGTCCAGCTGGCGTCGGACGCCGACCCCGAGGCGACGCGTGCGGTCCGGCTCGCCGGCCGGTACCTCGGCGAGGTCCTCGCCGCGAACGTGAACTTCTTCAACCCGGATGCCGTCTACCTCGGTGGCATCCTCTCCACCCTCGACCCGTTCGTCGCCGCGGTGCGCAGCCAGCTCTACGAGAGCTGCCACCCGCTCGTGACGCAGCACCTCGTCATCGAGCGCGCCTCGCTCGGGGCGGACGCGGGTCTCGTCGGTGCCGGGCAGTTCGCCCTGCAGCGGGGCCTCGCCGCCTCGTTGCAGGAGCTGTCCGCACCGATCCCGCAGTCGACCACCAGGAACAGGAGCGTCCGTGTCTGACACGACCACCACCGCACCCACCGACCCGACCGTCACGCGTCGCCCGGTCATCGCCGTCGCCGGACTGGCCATCGAGACCTCGACCTTCACCCCGACCAGGACGACCGCTGCGGCGTTCCACCCGGACCGCGGCGACGCCGTCGTGGCGCGGTACCCGTTCCTCGCCGGTCTCGACGCGGACTTCCGCGGGGCGCTCATCGGACACGCGCTGCCGGGCGGCGTCGTCGAGCGGGCCTCGTACGAGGCGCTCGCGTCCGAGATCGTGGAGCGCCTCGCCGCGATCGGCCCCGTCGACGGGCTCTGGTACGACATCCACGGCGCGATGGTCGTCGAGGGCCTGGACGACGCCGAGACCGACCTGCTCGGCCGCATCCGCGCCGTGGTCGGACCGGACGTGGTCGTGTCCGCGTCGATGGACCTGCACGGCAACGTCACCGCCGAGCTCGCCCACCAGGTGGACCTCGTCACCTGCTACCGGATGGCCCCGCACGAGGACGCCATGGAGACCAAGGAACGCGCCGTCCGCAACCTCGTCGACGTGCTCGGGACCCGACCGGTCGGAGCGCAGCGGCCGGTGAAGGCCTGGACCCCGATCCCCGTGCTGCTGCCCGGCGAGCAGACCTCGACGCGGATCGAGCCAGCGGCCTCGCTGTACGCCCAGGTGCCGGAGGTCGAGCAGACCGACGGCGTGCTCGACGCCGCGATCTGGGTCGGGTACGCGTGGGCCGACCAGCCGCGCGACCGAGCCGTCACCGTCGTCACCGGCTGGGACACGGACGCCGTGACCGCGGGGGCGGAACGACTGGCCCGGGCGTTCTGGGACGTGCGCGAGGACTTCGTCTTCGTCGCGCCGACCGGCTCGCTCGACGAGTGCCTCGCCGCCGCGCTCGCACCCGGCGCCGCTCGGCCGTACTTCGTCTCCGACTCCGGCGACAACCCGACCGCCGGCGGATCCGGCGACATGACCTGGGGGCTGACGCAGGTGCTCGCGCACCCGGCGTTCGCCGACCCCGCGGGGCCGGTGCTGATCTACGCGAGCGTCCCAGGGCCGGAGGCCGTCGCGACCGCGGTGGCGGCGGGCGTCGGAGCCACCGTCACGGTGACCGCCGGTGCCGCGGTCGACGACGTGCACGCCGGGCCGATCACGATGACCGGCCGCGTGCACGCGGTCAAGCAGGGCGACCGCGACGCCGAGACCGAGGTCGTGCTGCAGGTCGGCAGCGTCTTCGCGATCCTGACGACGCGCCGGAAGCCGTACCACCACGAGCACGACTTCACGGACCTCGACCTCGACCCGCGCGGAGCCGACGTCGTCGTCGTGAAGATCGGCTACCTCGAGCCGGAGCTGTACGACATGGCCGCCGACTGGATGCTCGCCCTCACCCCGGGAGGCGTCGACCAGGACCTCGAGCGGCTCGGGCACCGCAGGATCGCGCGCCCGATGTTCCCCTACGATCGAGTGTTCCCGTCGGCGCCCGACCTGCGGGCCCGGATCATCCCCCCGTCGAACGAACCCCTCGGAGTCGTGCTGTGACCGTTGCCCTCGAGATCGCCGTCACGTCGCCCGCCGGGGTGGTCGTCGCGCGCGACGGCGGCGCCGACCGGGTCGAGCTCTGCGTCGGACTCGAGCTCGGCGGCCTGACGCCATCACAGGCCCTCGTCGAGGCCACGCACGAGACCGGGATCCCCGCGCACGTCCTGGTCCGCTGCCGTCCGGGCGGCTTCGTGCACGACCCGGACGAGCTCGACCTGATGGTGCGCGAGGTCCGCACCGTGCTGCGTTCGGGTGCCGCCGGCGTCGTGGTCGGTGCCCTCCGCCCCGACCGCACCCTCGACGTCGACGCGCTCCGCCGCTTCGTGGACGCCGCCCGCGAGGTCCGCGCCTCGGCGGAGGTCACCCTCCACCGCGCCGTCGACCACGCCGCCGACCCGGTGCACGCCGTGGCGCTCCTCGCCGACCTCGGGTTCACGCGGGTGCTGACCTCCGGCGGCGCCCCGACGGCAGCGGCCGGTGCGACGACCATCGCGGCGATGGTGGCGGCGGCAGGCCCGGTGCAGGTGATGGCCGGTGCCGGGGTGACGCCCCACGACGTCCCAGCGCTCGTGCAGACGGGCGTCGCCGCGGTGCACCTCTCCGCGAAGCGCTCCGCCGGTGGGTCGCACGACGGCGTCCCGATGGGAGCAGGGGACGACGGTTCGGCGCACTTCGTCACCGACGCGGCCGTCGTCGCCGCGGCACGCGCCGCGCTCCGCTGACGCGTCGGCACCCGTCGGCTGCTCGCTACGCTGACGGCATGGCGGCGCCCTTCTCGACCCGGACCACCACCGAGGACGACTGGGAGCGCGTGCGGACCATGCGCATCGAGAACGCGACCGACAACCCGATCTCGTACGGCGCGACGCTGCCGTTCACGCTCGGCATGACGGAGGACGACTGGCGCCTCCGGGCCCGGCGGGGCCAGGCCCACGACGCGACGAGCATCGCCGCGATCGACGACGCCACGGGGCGCTGGATCGGCATGATGAGCGCCCAGCAGGGCGACGCCGACGGCCCCGACCCCGTGCTGACCGGCGTGTTCGTGGCGCCCGACTCCCGCGGCCGGGACAACGGGGTCGCCGACGCGCTCCTCGACCACGTCCTGAGGTGGGCGGCGGGCCGCGGCGCGACACTGCGGCTGTGGGTGCACGAGGACGCCGTCCCCGCACGACGCTTCTACGCCAGACGTGGCTTCGCGCCGACCGGCCGCTCCCGTGCGGTGCCCCTGCTCGGCGAGCCCGCCGACGCCGCGCCGCTCCGGTTCCTCGAGTTCGCGCAGGCCCTGCCGACGGACGCCACCGACGGAGCCCGTGCCCCGTTCGTCGATCCCGTCGACGACGTCCTGACCGTCACTGTCTCGTCGTCCGCCCCGACCACGGCGCTCTGGACGGCACTGACCGACGGGCGCGCGCGCTGGTGGCCCGAACTCGAGTTGACGGCCGCGGTCGGTTCCCCGGTCCGCGAGACGTGGACCGAGGACGGTCGCACCCGATCGGCGGACGGGACGGTCACCGCCGCCGCGGCACCGCGCCTCCTGGCCTTCGTGTGGCGGCAAGCGCACTGGCCGGCGCCGCTCGCCGTGCGGATCGACATCGCCGAGCACGGCGATCGGAGCACCGTGACGCTCACCGAGCACGGCTTCGCCCGCCTGCCGGACGCCGAGGCCCTCCGCGCAGCGCACGGAGACGGCTGGCGGCACCACCTGGGCAACCTGCTGCGCGCTGCCGAGGACGCCGAGGGCTGAACCCACCCGGTCCTGAGAGGACCCGCACGCGTTCCGGAGCCGATCGCGGTCCTCCCGCGACGATCATCAGGCGCATGGACGCACAGCACGGGCTGGTCGTCGTCGCCGAGGACGAACCCGCGATCGCCGACGTCGAACGCATGTACCTGCAGGACGCCGGCTTCCGGGTCGTGGTCGCACGCGACGGGCAGGACGCGCTCGCGCTGATCCGCCGGTCCGCTCCCGTCGCCGCGGTCGTCGACGTCGGCCTGCCCGGCATGGACGGGATCGAGGTCCTCCGCGCCCTCCGCGCGGCCGACGACTGGACCCCGCTCGTCCTGGTCACTGCGCGGGACGCCGAGGTCGACCGGGTGCTCGGCATCGAGCTCGGTGCCGACGACTACGTGACGAAGCCGTTCTCGGGGCGCGAGCTGGCGGCCCGGGTGCGGGGCCTCGTGCGGCGCACCGGGATCCGCGCGGGCAGCGTGCTCACCGCGGGTCGGCTCCGCGTCGACCGCGAGCGGCACCGTGTCACGGTCGACGATGCCCCGGTCGAGCTCACGCCCACCGAGTTCGCCCTGCTCGCGCACCTGGTCGCCGAGCCCGACCGGGTGTTCGAGCGCGCGCAGCTGCTCAGCGCGGTGTGGGGCGTCGCCGACTTCAGCGGCAGCCGCACGGTCGACGTGCACGTCGCACAGCTCCGCGCGAAGCTCGGGGACGCCGCAGGGCTCCGGACCGTGCGCGGCGTCGGCTACGCCTTCGACCCGGTCCCCGCACCGTGACCGTCCCGACCGTCACCCGGCAGCGGAGCCTGACCGGACGCATCGTCCTGACCACCGTCGCGGTCGCCGTGGTCGCGGCCCTCGCCGTCGCCGTGGTCGGCTTCCAGCTCGTCCGCCAGGAGTCGATCGCGCAGACGGCGCTGGTCCTCCGGACCTCGGCGCAGGCCGTCGCCGTCACGCCCGTCTCCGAGCGGCCCGCGTTCGCCGACCGCATCGAGCGGCGCAGCCGGGGACGCGTCGACGTCGGCTTCGGCGGGACCGGGACGGTCACGGGGATCGGCACGCGGCTCCCGTCCGGACTGGAGGCTCGGCTCGCCTCCGACACCCGCGTCGCGGTCCGACAGGTGTCCGGCTGGCGCACCCTGCTCGTCCAGGCCGTCCCGGCACGCGGCGGCGGCTCGGTGATCGCCGTCGAGGACGTCTCGGTCCTGCACGCGGACGCCGTGCTCGGCCGGTTCGCCGCGGCACTCGGCATCGGGCTGCTCGTCGCGGTCGGGCTCGGCGTGGTGGTCGCCCGCGTGGTGACCCGTCCGCTGCGCTCCGTCGCCGCCACGGCTGCGCGGCTGGCCGGCGGCGAGCGCGGTGTCCTGCCGGTGTGCTCGGCGTCCGTCGACGGCACCGTGCGCGAGGTCGACGACGTCCGGAACGCCCTCGCCGTGCTCGACGCCGAACTCGCCCGCTCCGAGTCGGCGCAGCGCGAGTTCCTGCTGTCGATCTCGCACGAGTTCCGGACGCCGCTCGCCGCCGTCCGGGGCTACGCGGACGCCCTGGCCGACGGACTCGTCCCGCCCGCCGACATCCCGCGTGTGGCGGGGGTGGTCCGGGTCGAGACCGAGCGCCTGGACGCCTTCGTGGGCGACCTGCTGGCCCTGGCTCGGACCGAGGCCGACGACTTCCCCCTGCATCCGGAGCCGGTGGACGTCCCGCTGCTGGTGTCCGCATCGGTGCTGGCGTGGCAGGGCCGAGCGGCGACCGTCGGCGCATCGGTCGTGGTCGGTCCCGGCACACGCGACGCCCGCGTCGTCACCGATCCCCAGCGGCTCCGCCAGGTCGTCGACGGACTCGTCGAGAACGCCCTCCGCGTCGTCGATCCCGGCGGCCACGTCGTCGTGCACGTGACGGCGTCGTCGACCGCGATCACGATCAGCGTCGAGGACGACGGCCCCGGCATCGACCCCGGCGACCTGCACCGGGCGTTCGTCCGGGGTGCACTGCGCGACCGCTACCGCCAGGAACGCCCCGTCGGCACCGGCCTCGGGCTCTCCATCGCCGCGCGCCTGGTCGAGCGCCTCGGCGGCACCATCCAGGCAGTGCCCCGCACCCGTGGCACGGCGTTCCGCGTCGAGCTCCCCACCGAGCCCCGACACGGAAGCCCTGACACGACCCGAACACGGGCATGACGAACCGCGAACACCCGGCGCGCACGATCACCCCATGAGCATCAAGCACATCATCACCCCGCTGGCCGTCGCCCTCGTCGCCGCCGGCGCCGTCACCACCGTTGCCACGAGCGCCGAAGCCGCCACCCCGACTTCGTCCAGCACGCCGTCGAGCTCCGCGTCCCCCGCAGGGAAGGACGCCAGCCTCGCCACCCTCCAGGCACACGGCGAGGCCGCCACCACGAAGCGGATCGCGTCGCTCAACGCCGCGATCACGAAGGTGAACGCGGACACGACGCTGAGCACGGGTGACAAGAGCACCCTGCTCGCGACGCTCACGGGCGACGTCACCGCGATGGACCACCTCCACGATGCCATCGCCGCCGACACGACGACCACCCAGGCGCGGATCGACGACGGGAACATCGTCACGCAGTACCGCGTGTACCGGGTCGCGCTCCGGCAGGACGGGATCGTCCGGACCGCCGACCGCGCCATCGCGCGGGCCCTGCCGCACCTGCAGCAGGTCGAGCAGAAGCTGTCCGGGCGCCTGACGAAGCACACGTCCAAGGACTCCGACGCCGCGAAGGCCGCACTGACCGACCTGCAGAAGCAGATCGCGTCGCTGCAGTCCGACGCGCAGGGCCTCGCCGGATCGGCCCTCGCCGTGACCCCAGCGCAGTACGACGCGAACCACGACGTGCTGCACGCCGACCAGGCGAAGGCGAAGTCCGTCCACGCCGACGAGCAGGCCGCGAAGAAGGACGTCGCGACCATCCGCGCGGCGCTCAAGGGCTGAGCGAGAGACCGCCTACCGGTGCCCGGCGTCCTCGACGCCGGGCACTTCCCGTCGATGCGGATCACCGACCGGCGGATCAGTCGGGAGATGCGCGATCGACGATCCTCGACCGATCAGGATCTCGTCTGTGAAGGGGGGGATCGCCTCACCACCTCACTCCTCCGATGGGATCGAACGAGTGCCGCTCCGTCTCGAAGACGACCGGGGTCGCGAGGTCGTTCAGCGCGAGGGTGAGGCCGTACTCTGTCGCGTCCACAGGAGAACCCAGAGGACCGGCGAGCTCGTGGAAGCTGGGCGAATTCAACGTCCGTGTGAGCCCGATGACGTACGACCGCGAACTCTCGGCCGGGACGTAGATGAAGTTCAGCCGGCCGTGTCCATCCGACCACGCCTCGAGGATCACCGCATCGAAGCCGAGACGCAGCCCGCCGTCTCCGATCCACCGGACGCATGCGCGCAGTGCGGTGGCCAGCCATTCGTCGTCGGTCATCCGCACCTCTCATCTCGAGCACGCACTGTGCCGATGGCCTCATGACCTGGTCCCTGAACACGACGATCGCGAGAGCCGCAGACGTTCTCGCAGTACCCGACGGAAGTACCTCGCCGAGGGCCCGTTCCCGAACCAGGTCCCAGCTCGCTCTGCTGCCGATCGATGATCCTCGGGGGACGCCATCCCCTCCAGCCCCAGTTCCTCGGCGAGCAGCACCCGGGCGAACACCTCGTGGTCCCCTCCGCCTGCCACCACCTGGCGCAGCGCAGACTCCCCCTGTTCTCGATGCCCCATCCAGAGCGATGCATCGCCGTAGGCGTACAACCCCTCGGGTGTCGCGACCGACTGGGCGAAGGCCTCGAGGGCGGCTTCGTCTGCATCCAGCTCCCAGCGGATGCGTCCGATCGCGTACGCCTGCACCGCCGGCTCGTCGGAGTCGACCACGTCGGTCCACGTCCGACTCGGCAGGAACGCTCGGCCCGCCGGGTCCACCTTCCGGACACGACGCCGGAGCGCGGCCGGACGGTACACGCGCCGAGCACGGGCGACGAGTGCGAGCGCGGAAGCGATGTCCCCTCCTACGACCTCGTCCCGCAGTCGACTCCACAGGCACGCGAAGGGCGTCGTCGAACCAGCCCGAGCAGTGTTGTCGTCCATCGCCCCCCCCCGATCCTGCGGTTCGAGCGTCGGGCCTCCGCGAGGCTCTCGACACCGAGGAGGAGGACCGCCGGCGCCCGCTGGCCTGCTGCTCCTCCGCCGCTGGCAGGATGGCGCCATGGGGATCGCACGCGCGGGCGCCGTCGTCGGTGTGGGACTGCTCGGCGTCGTGCTCCTCGCCCTCGCACTCCGCAGCTGTGCGTTCGGCGCGACGGCGTGCCCGGCGGTCGGTTGGACCAACACCATCGAGGTCCGCGTCCCCGGCTCGGACGCCGCGACGTCGCCGGTGCACCGGGTCGTCGTCTGCCTGGAGCGGGGCTGCACCCCCGGCGTCGCGTCGGCCGACGCCGCGATGCCGAGCGGCGACGCGACCCCTGCCGCGCCGGGACCGGGCACGGTCCAGGAGCCCACCCCGACACCGACCCTCGCGGTCGAGCCGTTCTCCACCGCAGTGCACGACGGGGACCGCTGGACCATCCCGACGACGATGGGGACGCCGGAGCACGGCCGGGTGGCGCTCCGGGACGACACCGGGACCACACTGCGCGAGCGGGCCGTCGACCTCGACTGGGTCCGGCACGGCGGATCGGCACAGTGCGGCGGTCCGAGCACCGCATCCGTGATGATTCCGTTCGAAAGTTGACGGTTAGAGCTCGAACGGTTAGTGTTCTGATCATGACGCAGCGTGCTCCCCACTTCGACACCCCGCTCCAGCTCATGCGGTGGATCGGGTGGGCGCAGCGCAAGGCCGCGGACGAGTGGGTGCGTGAGCGTGACCTGACACACGAGCAGAGCTTCGTCCTCGGCTACCTGCAGCAGAACCCGGGTGCCATCCAGCGGGACATCGCCGCGGTGACCCGGACCAGTGCCGCCAGCGTCTCGAGCATCCTGCAGGGGCTCGAGAAGCGCGGGCTCGTCGAGCGCCGATCGGACGCCGACAACGCCCGCACCAAGCTCGTCTTCGCCACCCCGACCGGCATCGAGCTCATCGCCGGGTTCGAGGACGCGATGCTCGCCCTCGACGACACCCTGCTCGCCCCGCTCTCCGCGGACGAACGCAGCACGCTCCGCGATCTCCTGCTCAAGGTGACCGCAGACCTGCCCGAACCCACCCGGTAACCGCAGGCAGAGCCTCCCGGCCGTCCGCCGGAGGCGCCAGCCTGCCCACGCGACGGCACCCGCCGACGCGTCCCATCGTCATGCCGTGCCGGCGTCCGTCGGCGCGCGCTCCGTCCTGCCCGGAAGGGGACAGCCATGAGCACCACGACCACCACCGACACCGCCGCGGCGAAGAACCGCTGGTACCTGTCCGCCGCACCCATCCTCAGGGCCCTCGTGCACCTCTGCGTGCCGATGGCCGCCGCGATGGTCGTCAGCGCCCTCTACAACGTCATCAACGCGGGCTTCATCGGCTCGCAGCACGACACGTCCCTGCTCGCCGCGATCACCTTCGGGACGCCGCTCCTCGGCCTGATCATGGCGATCGGCGGCGTGTTCGGCGTCGGCGGCAGCTCGCTGATGTCCCGCCTGCTCGGCGCATCCGAACACGACCCGGCGAAGGCCGGGGAGATCAAGCACGTCGCGTCCTTCGCCGTGTGGGGCTCCGTCATCACCGGTGTCGTGCTCGGTGGCGTCGGACTGCTCCTGCTGCACCCGCTGGTCGGCGTCCTCGGCGCCGACGCGGCCGCCGTCCCGGCGACGAGTGCCTACGTCGCGGTGATGCTCGCCTTCGTGCCGGTGCTCGCCGCCGCGTTCTGTCTCGAGCAGATGGTCCGGGCCGAGGGGGCTGCGCGCCAGGCGATGACCGGACTGATCCTCTCGACGATCGGCAACCTGGTGTTCGACGTGCTCTTCATCCTCGTGCTGCACTGGGGTGTCGGGGGCGCGGCACTCGCGGTCGGGCTCGCCAACCTCGTCAGCATCGTCTACTGGGTGCGGTGGCTCAGCCGGAACAGCGAGAACGTGTCCCTGTCCCTCCGCTGGTTCACGCTCCGCCCCGCGGTGCTGAAGCCCGTCTTCGGCATCGGCGTCAGCGAGCTCCTGCAGGCCGGGTTCCTGATCGTGACGACGCTCGTGCTGAACAACCTCGCGGCGCAGTACGGCGACGACCCGCTCGCCGCGATGGGGGTCGCCGTGCGCATCGCCCAGGTGCCCGAGTTCCTCGTGATGGGCGTCACGATCGGGGTGCTGCCGCTGCTGGCCTACGCGTACGGCAAGGGCGACAAGGCACGCCTGACCTCGGCGCTCCGCGCATCGGCGCTCACCGTCGGCGCGATCGTTCTGGTGTTCTCGGGCACGGTGTTCGTCTTCCGCGAGCAGGTGTTCACCGTCTTCTCGTCGGACCACGCCGTGCTCGCGATCGGGCTGACCATCCTCGTCGCGCAGCTCGTCGCCACGATCGTCAACGGGTTCACCGGGCTGTTCACGTCGCTGTTCCAGGCGGCGGGGCTCGTCACCCCGGCGATCGCGATGTCCCTGGCGCAGGGCGTCCTCTTCATCCCGATCGTCCTGCTCGGCAACCTGTGGTTCGGGCTGGCCGGCATCATCTGGGCGCTCACCGTGACGGAGATCCTGGTCTTCCTGGCCGGGCTCGTGATCTGGCTGGTGTCGCGCGGCCGGATCGACCGCGGCCTCGCCGAGGGCAGCGCGGAGCGGGCAGAGGCGATGCTGGAGCAGGCGGCGGCGTGACCCGGGGCCGTAGGGTCGTCGGCATGGGTGTCACGGGGGCGTTCGCGATCTTCCTCAACGGCTCGTACGGGGTGGGGAAGACGTCGACGCTCGACCACGTCGGCGACCTCCTCGCCGCCGCGAGCCGCCCGTTCAGCCTGATGGACGTCGACTGGTTCCACCGGTCATGGCCGGTCGCGGACCACGATCCCGACAACACGGCCGTCGAGGCACAGAACATCGCCGCCGTGTGGGCGAACTACCGCGCGGCCGGTCCCCGCCAGCTCGTCATCAGTGGCGTGATCGCCAGCCGAGAGGACCTCGACCGGTACTCCCGGGCGGTGGCGATGCCGGTCCGACCGGTGCGCCTGGTCGCCGAGCCCGCGACGGTGACGGCTCGGCTGCGCGGACGCTACGGCCCGGCACAGCAGGAGGCGCTGGGGTGGCACCTCGACCGCGTCGCTGATCTGCAGGACCGGCAGGCACGCGCGGATCTCGACGAGGCGGTGATCGCGACCGACCACCGGACCCCGGCCGAGGTCGCCCGTGCCGTCGTCGGCCACTTCGAGCTGGCGGCGCCCGATGTCGTCTGACGTCACGGCGGCGTACGGACACCGCGCCGCCGACTACATCGCGGCGCTCGGTGCGATGTCCTCCGTCCACCCCGCCGACGAACACCTCGTCACGTCGTGGGCGAGTGGCATCGCCGGGCGGGTGCTCGACGCCGGCTGCGGACCGGGGCACTGGACGGCGCATCTGCGCAAGCACGGTGCCGACGTCGTCGGTGTCGACCGGGTGCCCGAGTTCATCGCCCACGCGCGTGCAGCACACCCGGACTCGGCGTTCCGCCTGGGCAGCATCGACGCGCTGCCCGAGACGGCAGGGAGCGTCGCCGGGGTGCTCGCCTGGTACTCGCTCATCCACCACGGACCAGAGACCATCCGTCGGCCGCTCGGCGAGTTCGCACGGGTGCTGCGCCCGGGCGGCGGGATGCTCGTCGGGTTCTTCGTCGGACCGGACGTCGGCGCGTTCGACCACGCGGTCACCTCGGCATGGTGGTGGCCCGCGGAGGCGCTGGCGGCGCAGGTGGACGCCGCCGGGTTCGACGTGGTCGAGACGCACACCCGCACCGGGGCCGCCGACGGGCCGCGGCCGCACGGGGCGATCGTGGCGGTCCGGCGGACAGACGCACCGGCGGTGGTCTGACCGCGGGACACCGCCGCGGGCTCCTGGCTAGGCTGGCCGGGTCCCACGTCGCCGTCGACCAGGCCCCCAGCCGAGGAGATCGAGATGTCCCCGACCCCGCTCCGGATCGGCCTCGTCGGCGCCGGCGGCATCGCCCATGCCCACATGCCGGGGCTCCTCCGCCTGGGCCACGTGACCGTGTACGCCACCGACGGTGCGGCGGAGCTGGCTGCGGCGTTCGCATCGGCAGCGGCAGGCGCGGGGTCCTCGATCACGGTGGTGTCCTCGCTCGAGGCGCTCCTCGACGCAGTCGACGTGGTGGACGTCGTCACCCCGACGTCCGCGCACGCCGAGGTCGTCCGCGCGGCCCTCGCCGCCGGCAAGGACGTCGTGTCGGAGAAGCCCCTCGCGAGGACGGACGCCGATGCGGCGGACCTGGTGCAGCGCGCTCGGGACGCGGGCCGGAAGCTCTTCCCGGCCCACGTGGTGCGCTTCTTCCCCGCATACGTGCGGCTGCACGAGGCCGTCACCACGGGCCTCCTGGGCGAGCTGGCGGTCCTGCGGTTCGTGCGCTCCGGCGCGTTCCCGATCCGGACGCCGTGGTTCGCGGACCGCGCGCTCTCCGGCGGGATCGTGATGGACCAGATGATCCACGACCTCGACATCGCCCGGTGGGTGGCGGGTCCGGTGACCACCGTGTCGGCGGTGGGGGTGCGGTCCGGGACCGAGGCCGAGCCGGTCGAGGCCGCACACGTGCTGCTCACCCACGCGTCGGGGGCGATCAGCCACGTCGCCGGGATCTGGGGGCCGCAGCACCTGCCGTTCTCGACCGAGTACTCGGTGACGGGCACGCTCGGCAGCCTGGCCCACCGGTCGCGGGACGAGCTCGACCACGTCGCGGACCTGGCCACGCCGGCGGCGGTGGACGGGTTCCTGCCGGCCGTCGACCCCGCCGACGATCCGTACGGGCTGGAGCTCGCCGAGTTCCTGGCGGTGATGCGCGACGACCACGGCGACGACGGTGCGGCCGTAGGCGCTCCCGGCGACGACGGTGCGGGCGCACCCGGCAACGCCGACGCCGGCGACGCACGGAGCGGCCCACGAGCTGAGCCGCGGGTCACCGCGGAGGACGGTGCCGCCGCGGTGCGCCTCGCGAACGCGGCGCTGGAGTCGATGGACACCGGGCAGCCGGTGTCGATGGAGGGGCGAGCATGACCATCCGGATCGGGGTGCTGTCCTTCGCGCACACCCACGCGATCGGCTACCTGTCCGCCCTCGCGACGATGCCCGGGGTCGAGGTGCGTGGGACGGACCCCGACGGCGTGAGCACCGGCCCGTCCGTCGGAGAGCTCCGCGGGCGGGACCTCGCCGACGCGCTCGGGGTGCCGTACGCCGACGGGTACGACGAACTCCTCGCGTGGCGACCGGACGCCGTGGTCGTGACCAGCGAGAACACCCGACACCGGGAGCTCGTCGAGCGTGCTGCCGCCGCGGGCGCCCACGTGCTCTGCGAGAAGCCCCTCGCCACCACGTGGGAGGACGGCCTGGCGATCCGGGACGCGGTCGCAGCCGCCGGGGTGATGCTCATGGTGGCGTTCCCGGTGCGGTTCTCGTCGGCCTTCGCGCAGCTCCGGGCCGCGCACCACGCCGGCGCACTGGGGCAGCTGTTCGCGGTCCGCGGGGCGAACACCGGCATGCTGCCGCGCACGCGCGACTGGTTCACCGACCCGGCCCTGTCCGGTGGCGGGGCGGTCGTCGACCACGTGGTGCACATCGCCGACATGCTCGACGCGCTCATGGGGGCGGCTCCGCTGACGGTGACCGCGGTGGCGAACCGCACCCTGCACGCCGACCGGGCACGGGCCGAGACGGCCGGACTCGTGACGATCACCTACGACAACGGCGTGGTCGCGGCGATCGACTGCTCGTGGAGCGTGCCGGACACCGCACCCGTCTGGGGCGGCCTGACGCTCGACGTCGCGGGGACCGGCGGCACGGTGTCCCTCGACCCCTTCGGACCGGCGGCACGAGGACTGGACACGGTGACCGGGCGACCGATCGTGTCCCGGTACGGTGCCGACCTCGACGACGCCATGCTCCGGACCTTCGTCGACGCGGTCCGGAACGGCACGCAGCCCCAGCCCGACGTGCGGGTGGGGCTGCGGACCCTGTCGATCGTGCTGGCGGCGCAGGAGTCGATCCGGACCGGGCGGACCGTGGCCGTCGACGCCGTCACCGGCACCGGCACCGGCACGGACGCACGGACCCTGCGCCCGGGCATCGCCGGGCCCGACGACCTCAGCGCTGCAGTGCCTCCGTCAGCTTGACCCGTCCCCCGGTGCGGAGCAGCGCGTTCTCGTAGACGCGGGCTCCGACCACGACGACGAGAGCGGCGGACGCCAGGACGACGAGGAGCGACACGATCGGCTCCCACCACGCGGCGCTCCCGAGGAAGATGCGCATCGGCATCCCGATCGGGGCACTGAACGGGACGTAGGACATGATGCCGAGGACCGTCGGGTCGTCGGACGCGAAGACGATCAGGAAGTACGGGATCATCACGAGCATCATCACCGGCATCGTGACGCTGCCGACGTCCTCCTGCCGGGACACCAGTGCCGCCGCGGCCGCGAACATCGCCGCCAGCAGCACGAACCCGAACGCGAAGAACACGACGAACCAGAGCATGCTCGGCCCGAGCAGCGTGACGGCGTTGTCCTGCCCGGTGACGGCCAGGGTGACGGCCGCCGCGACGGCGATCGCGACGATCTGCGCGAGCGCCATCACGCTGTTGCCGAGCACCTTGCCCGCGAGCAGGGCCCTCGCCGGGATCGCGGCCATCAGGATCTCGACCACGCGCGTGGACTTCTCCTCGACGACGCTCTGCGCGATCGACTGCCCGAACGTCACGGCGGCGGCGAAGAACACGACGCCGAACATGATCCCGACCAGGGACACGAGCCCCGGTGCCATCGCGTCCGGGTCGAGCAGCTCCACGTGGGGAGTGACGCTGAGCGCCTGGACGACGTCGGTCGGTGCACTGTCGAGCCCGACGACGCCGAAGCCGAGCGCGCTGGAGTCCGGCACGATCGCGGCGTCGACGTCCCCGCTCCGGACGAGCCGCTCCGCTGCCGCTTCGTCGTCGACCCGGGTGACGTCGAGCCCCCCGGCCGACGGCAGGGTGACCCCGGTGACGACCGCGACGGGGGTGGTGCTCGACTTCGACGAGCCGCCGACGATGCCGCCGACGACGATGGACGCGACGACGGCGAGGAGCAGGATCGCTGCGGAGACCACGAAGGCCCTGCTGCGCAGACGTGCCTGGATCTCGCGCACCGCCACGAGCCGGACGGCCTGGACGGTCACACCAGCGGGACGACCATGACCCGGGAGACGACCGCGGTCCGACGTGCTGTCCCGGTTCATCGGACGACCTCCCGGAAGACCTCGCTGAGCCGGGCGACCCGGCGGCCGAACGACCCCACCGTCCCGGTGCCGACCGCACGTTGCAGCACGCGCTGCGCGTCGAGCTCGGACGCCTCGAACACCGCGTAGCCGCCGTCGAACTCGCGCACGTGCACCCCCGGTTCGTCGCGGAGCCAGGCGACGTCCCCGTCGACGAGGATCTCCCAGGCCGCCGGTCCGGCCGCGCGGCGGAGTTCCTCCTGCGGGCCGGCGGCGCGGATCCGTCCGTCGGCGATGACCACGACGTCGTCGCAGAGCCGTTCGACCACGTCGAGCTGGTGGCTGGAGAACAGCACCGGGACGCCGTCCGCCGCGGCCTCGCGCAGGACGCCGAGGACGGTGTCGACGGCCATCGGGTCGAGTCCGGAGAACGGTTCGTCGAGCACGAGCACCTCGGGTCGGTGGGCGAGCGCCGCGGCGACCTGCACCCGCTGCTGGTTGCCGAGCGAGAGCTTCTCCACCGCGTCGCCGGCGTGCTGCGCGAGCTCGAGCCGGTCGAGCAGATCGGCGGTGCGTGCGGCAGCGGCGCGGCGGTCCACGCCGTGCAGGCGGGCCAGGTAGGTGATCTGTTCGGCCACCGGCATCTTCGGGTAGAGCCCCCGTTCCTCGGGCATGTAGCCGAAGCGGCGCCGGTCGGCGGGTCCGACGGTCTCCCCGTCGATCGACACCGAACCGGCGTCGGCGTCGAGCACGCCGAGCATGATCCGCATGGTCGTCGTCTTGCCGGCACCGTTGCCGCCGACGAACCCGGTGAGCCGTCCCCGGCCGACCGTGAACGTCACGTCGTCGAGCACCCGGCGGTCGCCGAAGCGCTTCGTCACTCCCTGGACACTGAGCATCGCAGTCCTCCTCCGGTGCGGCGGGGCGTCCACCGCACCGACGACGCTACGGAGGGAGCGCAATCGGCACCTCCCGCGCCGGACGGGTCCCGGGCCTCCGTCCCGAGACGGAGCCGGGCACCCCGAGACCGGCCCGCGACCTACCCGCCGGACCGCACCACCCCGTGCTCGTACGCCCACACCACCGCCTGCACCCGGTCGCGCAGCTGCAGCTTCTGCAGCACGTTCGACACGTGCGTCTTCACCGTCGCCTCCCCGACGAACAGGTGCGCCGCGATCTCCCCGTTGCTCATCCCCTGCGCCATCAGGCGGAGGACCTCGGTCTCCCGGTCGGTGAGCCCGGGGACGACGCACGGATCGGCAGCGCGCGGCGTCGTCCCGGTCGCTCGGCTGATCACCCGGCGTGTCACGTCGGGTGCGAGGAGGGCGTCGCCGGCCGCGACCGTCAGCACGGCGTCGATGAGCCGCTCGGGCGAGGCGTTCTTCAGCAGGAACCCGCTCGCCCCGGCGTCGAGCGCCGCGAACAGCGTGTCGTCGTTGTCGAAGGTGGTGAGCACCAGGACGGCGGGCGGGTCGTCCCGTGCGGTGATGCGCCGGGCGGCCTCGAGACCGTCGACGCCCGGCATCTGGACGTCGAGGCAGACCACGTCCGGCCGGTGCTGCTCGACGGCCCGCACGGCGGCGGCGCCGTCGGCGGCCTCGGCGACCACGGCGATGCCCGGCTCCGACTCGAGGATGACCCGGAAGCCCGCACGCACCAGGTCCTGGTCGTCGGCCAGCACCACCCGGACGGTCACGTCGTCGGCAGCCATGCGCGCACCAGGTACCCTCCCCGGGCACGGGGCCCGATCTCGATGCGACCACCGACGGCCGCGACCCGCTCGCGCATCCCGACGTGGCCGAGACCGCCACGGCGGCCACCGTCCGCCCCGGTCGGCGCGTCCGGACTGGAGGCTCGGTGCCCCTTCCCGGTGTCCGTCACCTCGACCTCCACCGCGTCCGGCAGGTAGCGGAGTCGCAGGTCCGCGCTCGCGTCCGGCCCGGCGTGCTTCAGGGCGTTGGTCACCGCCTCCTGCGCGATGCGGAAGGCGACCGCCGCGACGGTCGGCGGCACGGGGCGCTCCTCGCCGACGACGGTGAACCGCGTCGGGAGGCCGGCCGTCCGCGCCGACCCGGCGAGCTCCTCCAGGCGGCCGATCCCCTCGGTGCTCGGCGCGTCCACGGGCGCGGGCTCGTCGGTCTCGCGCAGGGTGCCGAGCATGCGGCGGAGCTCCTCGACGGCCGTCCGCGCGCTCTCCTCGACGACCGCGAGCGACGTCGCCGCCTGCGCCGGCTCGCGGTCGAGCACCCGTCGGGCTGCGCCGGCCTGCACGCCCATGAGCGAGACGTGGTGCGCGACGACGTCGTGCAGCTCCCGCGCGATCCGGATGCGTTCCAGGGCGACCGCCTGCGTCGCGGTGCGTTCCCGCTCGGCGGCGAGCTCGGCGGTGCGTTCGGCGAGTTCGTGTCGGGCGACGGCGGACGACCACGCCCGGTTGCCGGAGTACCAGGCGGCACCGAAGTAGACGAGGTTGATGATGATCGACATCAGGGAACTCGCGATGAACCGCGACACCGGACCGTCGCCGGAGTCCGGCAGGGCGCTCGGCACGGCCCAGCTGAACGACAGGGCGATGAACAGCCAGGCGAACATCCCGCCGATGACGACCCAGCGCACCGCCTCGGCACGGACCCGGTCCGAACACCACGCCCCCACCGTGTACAGCGCGATGAAGAGGGTGAAGTTGTAGAAGAAGAGCTCGGGGACCCGCAGGAGCTGCATGCCGACGAACGTCAGCGCGACGACCACGACGACGGTCATCGGGAACCGGCGTCGGAACGCCAGCGGTGCGGCGTTCGCGGCCACGAGCAGTGCCGACACCCACCACGCCGCCGGATGCTCGTAGTAGCCGACCGAGCCGTACAGGATCGTCGAGACCTCCATCGCCACCAGGAGGACCAGCGCGAGCACCGCGTCCTGCCGGTGCTCCCTCCGGCCGACGGGCAACCGCGACCACTCCCTCGACGTCTCCCCCACGCGCATGCCGACCACGCTAGCGGTCCGCGCGGCGGACCCAGCGCACCAGCAGGAACAGCGCGAGCACGACGATGACGACCACGACGGCACCCACCCCGGCGGCACCGGCCGACAGGGCCGACCCTGCGAGGACCGCGAGGACGGGGGCGTCCATCGCCCAGAGCACCCGGACGAGCGGCATCGGGTCGCCGACGGGCGACGACACCGGGGTCGTCAGGAAGAGCGGCGCCGGCCCGCGGAGCGCGTTGCTGAGGTGGGCCGCGACGACGACGAGCGGGAGCGCGACGCCGCCCCAGACGACGACGCCGAGCGCTCCCGGCGCGACGACGGCACCGACCGCGACGGCGGTCCCGCCGGTGAGGAGCAGTGCCGCACCGGTCGGCAGCAGGCTGTGCAGCCCGAGCAACCGGCCGTCGCCGATGCCGTAGAGCGGTGTGCCCGTCGTGACGAGCGCCGCGTGCTGCAGCCCGCGCCCGAAGGCGCCGACGCCGCTGAAGAGCACCGCGGCAGCGAGGCCGCCGAGGACCACCCCGCCGACGGGGACGACCGCGGCGAGCGCCACGAGGGCACCGGCCCCCGCGACGAGGACGATCCCGGACGCCAGCCGACCCGGCACCCGGAGCGCGCCGACGAGGTCACGGACGACGATCACCACGCCGAGTCGGGCGCTGCCGACGACCGCGTCCAGGCGCCGCCCCACGGTCGGGAGCGCCTGGTACGACTCCGCCACCGAGGTCAGGTCGAGGCTCACCGCGTGCGCGATGGCCCGGTCCCACCGCGCCGCCTGGACGGCGAGCGTGGCGTCGTCGATCCGGTCGAGCAACCACGGCGCAGCCGCCAGCGCGACGACGGCGAGCACGAGCAGGACCGCGTCCACCGCGTCGACCGGTCCGGCGGCGCGGAACCATGCCCACGTCGTCCCGTGCAGCACGGGGACGACCTGCTGCGCGGCGGCGGCGACGAGCAGCACCACGGCCACGGCACCCGCGGTGCGCGGCCGTGCCTCCCCGAACAGCCAGCAGACGGCGGCGACCACGCCGATGAGCGCAGCCCTGACGGCGAAGTCCAGCACCGCCGGCGGATCGACGAGACCGCGTGTCGCGAGTGCTGCGCCGACGAAGCCCGCCAGTGCGGCGGCGACCACCGCGGCGACGCCCACGGCCGCGGTGACCCGTGCACGGAAGACGGTCCTCCTCGGCAGGTCGCTCCCGGCGAGGACGTGGACGAGGAACGGTGCGGCGACCGCCGGCCCCCGGTGCCGGCCGACGAACAGCGCCACCGCCCAGACGGTGAGCGCGACGGTCCCCGCCGTGGTCGCCGCGGCGGACGAGACGAGGGCCGCGGACGTGGCGTCGGTGGTCAGCCGGAGCCAGAGGGCCCGTACGACAGGCGCTCCGAGGACCAGCGCGGCGAGGACGATCGCGTACGCCAGGTAGGCGCGGTCCCCGATGTCGCGTGGCTGCCGTCCGCGCCAGACGGCGGTCGCGGCCCGGAGTCGGCGGGTCGGGCGGTCCGCCGTGGCGCGCCCGGTCCGGCTGTCCGGGCGGTTCACCGCAGCGCGCCGAGGTCGACGACCCGGTCGGCGATCCGCTCGGTGAGGAGGTCGCTGTGCGTGGCGACCACGAGCGCCGCGCCGTCGTCCCGACGCCGGGCGAGCAGGTCGCCGACCAGCGCGGTGCGCTCCTGGTCGAGACGCTGCTCGGGCTCGTCGAGCAGGAGCACCTCGAAGGGCCGTGCGGTGGCGAGCGTGAGCCCGACGAGCTGCTGCTGTCCGGTGGAGAGCTCGTGCGGGAACCGGCGCAGCAGTGCCTCCAGGCCGAGGGCGTCGAGCGCTTCCGCCGCCCGGGCCTCGGCGGTGTCACGGTCGGCGGACCACGTCGCGGCGACGAGCCGTACGTGGTCCCAGACGGTCAGGTCGCTCGCCGTCGGTGGCAGCCCGATCATCGCCGCCACCCGACGTCGGAATGCCGGGTCGCGGCGGGCGACGGGCGCTCCGCCGATCGTGACGGTCCCCCTGGTCGGTGCGCGGAGGCCGGCGAGCACCCGGAGCAGGGTCGACTTGCCCGCCCCGTTGTGACCGCGGACGACCAGGGCCTCGCCGGCGTCGCACGTGATCGTCGTCGCGGGCAGCAGGGTCACGTCGTCGGCCTCGACGACGAGGTGGTCCACGGAGATCATCACGGGTCCACCCTGCCGTGTCGGGGTGCCCCGCGCGAGCGCGGCACCCCTGGCGGGCTCAGGCGACGGGGACCGGGAGCGTCCGCAGCCGCGACATCGAGCCGTACTGGGAGACCAGGCTCTGGAACTCGTCCTCGTCGTGGAACGTGACGATGCCCCGACCGTGGTCCTTCGCGCTCTCGATGACGAACCGGACGGCGCTCTCGACGACCCGCAGGTCCGTCGCACCCGTCGCCGACCCCGCCACGGCGGTCTCGGTCGTGATCGCGACGCCGACCACGGGGACGTCCGTCGCCGTGGCCGGCTGCAGGATCGAGTTCACGTGGAAGACGCCGTTGCCGTAGGGCGTGATGTCCTGCGTCGTGATCGGCAGCACGGCGGGCGCGACCCCGGTGGTGCGGGCCGCGACGTCGAGCAGGGTCTCGGAGACGCGGAGGATCCACCCGTCCTTGACGGTCGGCGTGATCGCGAAGCCACGGTGGTTCAGCACGCGGTTGCCCTTGGTGGTGTCCACGGAGAGGATCGCGTCCATCTCCGGACGGACCTCGAGCTCGTTCGCCACGGCCATGTCCACGGCCGAGTCCATGAACGGCACCGGGTCGTGGGGTTGCGTCGGCGCGTCGGGGTCGACGTGTGTGGCGATCACGACGTCGCCGTCGAGGACGTCCCCGCGGCGCGCCATGTCGAGCAGCTTCGCTGCGGCCGCGATGACGGTGAGCGCTCCGTCGCCGTCGGAGACGAACCCGATCTGCTCCGGGCGGGCACCGAGGCCACCGAGGCGACCGAGGATCCCGAGGGTCGGGGCGTCGCCGCCGGCGGTCCGGCCCCGTCGTCCTGGGATCGTGATCCGGACGAAGTCGGTCGACCCCTTCGTCCCGGTGACGGTCTCGACCTCGGTGGACGGGCCTCCCGGCGCGGTGTGGGCCGCGAGGAACGCGGCCACCGCGGCACCGGACGTGTTCGGGTCGTCGAGCAGGTCGTGGGCGGCGAGGGTGTGGGTCCAGGACATGGTGCTCCTTGTGTGGTTCCGGTGGAGATGTGGTTCAGGCGGGCGACGAGGCGAGTGACGGGGTGCGCACCCCGTCGAGGACCTCCGCCGCCAGGCGGGCCGCGACCGACCGCGCGAGCACGACCGGGAGGCCCGTCGCGGCTGCGACCACCTGCCGCATGTGCTCGGTGTAGCCGATGCAGTCGAGGGCGACGAGCTCGGCTCCACCGTCCAGCAGCACCCGGCCGGCGTCGGCGAGCGTCGCGTCCGTCCCGGTGTAGGGAGAACTCGCCGCGGTCAGCACGCGCTGGCCGCCGAGGCGCGTGGCGAACTTCGCGACGGTGAAGCCCTGCTGCGCTGGGAGCGGGCAGACCACGCCGACGCGGGCGCCCTCCGCGCCGCCGAGCGCGGTCGCGAGTGCCGCCGTCCCGAGCGCGATGAGGGCGTCGGGGACGAACAGCGGCTTCGTGTGCGGGAGCGCGTCGAACGGCCCGGTGCAGGCGAGGAGGACGGCGTCGACCTCGTCCTCGAGCGCGCCGAGGACACCGGGGAGCCGCTGCTGGACCTGGCGTTCGCCGATCTCGACGGAGCCGCCGTCCGCCAGCCGGGTGGTGAGGACGTGGTCGTCGTCGGCCGGCGCCATCGCGGCGAGTGCCACGTCGTCCATGCCGTCGAGGACGCCGCGTTCGACCAGCTCGACCCCTGGGAGCCACCGCGCGAGCTCGGGGGTGAGGTCGGTGCGCGGCGACTGCCCGATCGTGACGACGCCGAGGCGGGTCTGGGGCGCCGCGGTGCTCACAGGATCTTCCCGAGGGAGAACACCGAGTCGCCGGCGATGAGCCCGGCACCCGTGAGGGACACCTCGCGCTCGCCCTGCTCGCCCCGGACCTTCTTCCAGATGCCGCGGACCACGAGGGCACCGAGGACCATCCATCCCGCGTTGGCCGTGCTGATGAGCAACCCGGTGGCGAGCAGGACGCCCATCTGGCGCTTCGGACCACCGATGACCTGCACGACGGCGCCGGGGATCGCCCAGAGCAGCAGGTTCCCGACCGCGTGGCCGTCGCTGATCCCGGCGCGGATGGTGTCGGCGTAGACGACGGCGGTCGGCGGGATCGCCCCGTCGGCGAAGAGCCCCCGCCAGAGGAGCGCGACCATCCCGATCGAGACCGCGAAGCCGATCATGCTCGCGATCATCTGCTGCCGTCGGCCGTCCATCTCGAACGCGGTGTACGGCCGGCGGTCACGGCGGAGGATCCACCCGGCCTTGAAGTCGTAGCCCATGTCGGCGAAGGCGGGGCCGGTCGCGGCGCAGTACCCGACGACGAGCGCGAGCGGGACGGCGGGGATCTGCAGGAGCAGCCCGACCACCAGGAAGATGAGGGTGACCAGCCGGCGTGCATGGCGGCGAGCCCGACGATGAGCTCGTGCACCAGGGCCGCGACACCGGCGAACAGCACCCACGCGATCACGGCGGCGACCGGCATGTCCGCCCAGACCCCGCCGAGCGTGGCGAGGACGAGCGCGCCGACGACGTACGCGACGTACCCAGAGCCGAGGACCCGGCGGAGCTGCCGCGGCTGCACGGTCGGCGTCAGCGACGGGTCGGCGGCGACGACGTCGCGCATGGCCTCTGCCTGGGCACGCTCCCGCTTGCTGACCCGGCCGGCGAGGATCATCCCGACCTGCACGAGGGCGACCAGGCCGGCGCCGATCATCACGCCGTGCGGGATGTACAGCGCCGCGAGGTCCACGTGCAGCAGCACGGGGGCGTACTGGTTCACCAGCAGCCCGATGCCGAACATCAGCAGCGCCCAGACGTTGCCGATCATCGCGATGCCCGCGGCGGACATCGGCAGGCCCAGGAACGACGCACCGATCCCGACCGCGGTGCCGCCGACGAGCCAGAGCGCCTGCTTGCCGCCGCGGTCACCGGCCTTGATGGTCTCGGCGGCGGCGACCCCGGGCGGCCAGGCGGCGTCTGCCGGCAGGAACTTCGACCCGAACGCCTTGTAGAGCACGAGCGCGTCGATGACGAGTCCGAGGGACGCCCCGAGGAGCATCGGCCAGACGAGGTCGGCGCGCCCGAACGCGAACGGCACGGCGATCGGCGTGATCAGGGAGTTCGCCGCGGCGAAGGTGGAACCGGAGATCGCACTCTGGGCGAGGTTCTGCCGGTTGACGTCGCGCATCTTGCGGAGTCCGAAGAACCCGATCCGCCCGATGAGCATCGCGATCACGGCACCGATGACGCTGGTGTTCGGCGCGACGCCGAGGGTCGTGATCATGTGGATGCCGATCAGTGCGCCGAGGATGCTCACGAGGATCGTGACGACGAGCATCAGCGGCTGCAGGGCGCCCGGGTGGCGCTCCGACCGGGCTGCGGTCGGGGGTGTGACGGTCTGCTGGGCCATGGCAGGTACTGTGCCGCGCCCGTACCGGGCACAGGAAGCACTTCCCACTATCTGGGAGTTACAGTCACATTTCGGGCGGGAGCGCCCTAGGCTGCCGCTGTGCCGACCCCCTCACCGACGCCGCTGCAGACCGTCGACCGGGCGCTCGAGGTCCTGCTCTCCTTCGACGAGTACCGCAAGGAGTGGGGTGTCCTGGAACTCGCCGACGAGTTCGGGCTGACGCGCTCGACCGCGCAGCGACTGCTCGCCGCCCTGGCTGCGCGGGGGTTCCTGCACGCGGAACCGCACACCCGGCGCTACCGGCTGGGACCGGCGATCTGGAAGACCGCGGCGATGTGGGAGCGCAGTGGCGGCCTGGCGAACCTCGCGGAGCCGTTCCTCGCGGACCTCGCCCGGGACACCGACCGGACGACGCTGTTCTGCACCCCGGACGGCGCCTACGTGCGGTGCATCGCAGCCGTGGACGGTGTCGACGGGCCCCGTCGAGCACACCCGTACCTGGGCGACGTGTTCCCCGCGCACGCCGGGGCGACCTCGCGCGCGTACTTCGCGTTCCTCGTGCCGTCCGAGCGCACGGCGCTGCTGCACGGCCGTCCGTCGGCGAGGTACTCCGAGCTGACCCAGGTCGACGAGGACGCACTCCGCGAACTCTTCGACGACACCGTGCGGAACGGGTACGCGGCGTCCGAGGGCGAGTTCGACGCCACGTCCCGCGCGGTCGCGGTGCCCGTCTTCGCCGGACGCCGGCCGGTGGGCTCGGTCTCGCTGCTCGAGGACAAGACCACCGACCACGACGGCGCGCTCCTCGACGCGTTGCCGGCACTCCGCACCACCGCCGACGCCCTGAGCGACGTGCTCTCCAACCGCCCGCCGACCGCTCCCCGCCGTGACTGGCGTCGGGGACGCGGGACCGCCCCGACCCAGGGACCCCGATGACCCGCGCACTCCTCTTCTCGAACTCCACCAACCACGGCGGCACCTACCTCGGGCACGCGCTCGACGTCCTCGCCGCCCACTACGCCGGCGTCGGCGAGGTCCTCTTCGCGCCGTGGGCCCTGGCGGACCACGACGGCTACGTCGAGCGCGTCGCCCCGGCGTTCCGGGCGATCGGCGTCGGCGTCCGCGGGCTGCACACCGTGGACGACCCCGCTGCCGCGGTCCGTGCCGCTGGTGGCCTGTACGTCGGGGGCGGGAACACGTTCCGGCTCACCGCGGCCCTGCACCGCCTCGGCCTCGTCGACGCCGTCCGCCAGGCGGTCGTCGCGGGCGAGCTGCGCTACGGCGGCGCGAGTGCCGGCACGGTCGTCGCCGCGCCGACGATGCGGACGACGAACGACATGCCCATCGCGGAGCCGGCCTCGTTCGCCACCTTCGGGCTCGTGCCGTTCCAGATCAACCCGCACTACCTCGACGCCGACCCCACGTCGACGCACGCCGGGGAGACCCGCGAACAACGCTTGACGGAGTTCCTCGAGCAGAACGACGTGCCGGTCCTCGGCCTCCGTGAGGGGACCTGGCTGCACCTCGACGGCGATGCCGCGACGGTCGGCGGGACCGCCGTGTCGCCCGACGCTCCCGGACCGGCGGTCCTGTTCGAGCGCGGCGCCCCGGTGCGGGAGGTCACCGGTGACGTCAGCGTCCTGCTCCGGGTGAGCGCGCGCTGGGACACGGCCTGACCGCGGCCGGGCCAGTGACGGACGGGAGGCTCGGTGCCGGTCGCGCACCGAGCCTCCCGTCCCGGCACGGACAGCTCCGGACGGTCCTCGTGTCGTTCAGGTGAGGTTGCGGAGCAGGTCCGCAGCGGACCGACGTCCGTCGGCGACCGCGACCCGCAGCGACCGGACGAAGGGCACGCCCGGCTCGACGGCGACGCGGTGGTCCCACGCGACCGCGCTGCCGAGGCCCGGGTAGTCGGCGACCCGGACGAACCAGGGGTCGGCGGCGGTGACGTCGTCGCCGGGCAGGACCAGGAGCGTCGCCGGGCCCGCCGCACCGGGGGTGCCGGCGAAGTCCGCTGCCCACCGGACCCACGGGGCCCTGGTGCCGAGCACGGCGTCCTCGCCGTGGTGCTCCGCGGTGTCCACCGCGACGTCCGAGCACGGCGGGAAGCGCCAGGTCCAGCCGCCGTACCCGGCACGGTGCCGGCCGTTCGACCCGGGACTGCCGAGTTCGACGGGCCGGTCCTGCACGGGCTCGAGCGTCGTGCGCAGGTCGAGCACCCAGCAGGCGCCGCTGGTCGGTCGGGCGCCCATGGTCCGGACCTCCCGGAGCTGGTCGTCCCCGTCCCGGTCGACCCACGTCACGGACGCGGTGATCGTGTCCGCGCTCGTCGTCACGTCGTCGAGCCGTTGCCGTCCGTGGTCGTCGGCGTCGACGTACCCGCGCCCGTGCACGTAGGTGCCGCCACCCCACGTGTTCGTGCCGTCGACGTCCGCCACGGCGAACCCCAGGCCGAGGTGCCAGTCGTGGTCGGCGGGGCGCCGCGCGGTGAGCTCGACGCCGGCGAGGGTCCTGACCGGGTGCAGGAACGGCCGGGGCGACGAGGAGGGGGCTGTGCTGGCGCCGTCCTGCAGGGTGAGGAGCGCGCCGGTGCGGCCGTGGCCGACCGTCGCCACCGCGGAGTCGTGGTCGACCGTCATCGAGACGATGCTCGCAGATCGCGGGCCGACCTGCGCAGGACCGCACCGTCGGCGTGGTGACGGGCTCGCCTTCGGGAGAGGTTGTCCACGCAAGGAGCGACAGTGTCGACGTCGTACGACATCGACACTGTCGCTGGTTCGCCGCGCGAACCGTTGCATGCGCAAGGGACGACACTGCGGTCGTCGTGCGACATCGACGGTGTCGTTCCGAGTCGGCAGCGCCCGGGGCGACACTGCGGTCGTCGTACGACATCGACGCTGTCGTTCCGAGTCGGCAGCGCCCGGGGCGACACTGCGGTCGTCGTACGACACCGACGCTGTCGTTCCGAGTCGGCAGCGCCCGGGACGGCCGCGGTCTCAGCCCGGCCAGCGCTCCGTGGTCCACGTCCCGTCGGCCGCACGCTCGTACACGGCCCGGTTGCTCGGCGCGTCGGACGCCCCGCGCCAGAACAGCATCCGCCGCGGGGTGATCGCGAAGCCGACCCAGGTGTCCGGCGGCTCGAGCACCGGCTCGGGGTGCTCCGCCGCGAACGCCGCCCATGCTGCCCGCCGCGAGTCCTCGTCGGCCGCCGCGAGCGGGTGGTCGTTCACCCAGGCGAGCACCTGCAGGTAGCGCGTGCGCGCCGCGTAGGCGTCCCGCGCCTCCTGGTCGGTGACGCGCGCGACGTCACCGGTCACGACGAGCTGTCGTGCCGCCTCCGGCCAGGTGATGGTGACCGTGGCACGCGGGAGCGCGGCGACCTCGGCGGCCTTCCTGCTCCTGGCGTCGGTGTGGAAGTGCAGGCGCTCCCCGTCGAACCGCGACAGCAGGACCGTCCTGGCCGAGGGCCAGCCGTCCAGGCCGATGGTCGAGAGCGTCATCGTGACCGGCGCGCCGGTGTCGGGGAGCCAGGACGCGGCGAGCGCCAGGGGGTCGGACGGCGCTGCACGACCCTCGGACGGCGCTGCACCGCCGTCGTTCGCCGCTGCACGACCGGAGCCCGGCAGCACCGTCGTCACCGCCGGTGTGCGGGGTCGAACCGGGCGATCTCGTGCAGGGACGCGACCGCCTCGTCGAGGGAGACGTCCCACAGCGCCTCGCCGTACGTCGCGGTCGCCCGGCTCGCGTCGCCGATCACCCCCGGTGTCCCGAAGTCGTTCGACAGCCAGCCGAAGGACACCGGACCGCCGTTGAACCGGATGCGCTCGAACTCGGCGAGGTGGTCCGGGACCCACCGCTTCGCCTTCGTCATGTCGACGAGGTCCGGGCGGAGGTGCAGGATCATCGACGTCTCCGCCGCACCGCCGTGGATGCCGAGACCGAGCTCGTCCGCGTCCTCCCCGTCGGGTCCCGGCACGCGCGCCAGGGTCGGCATGAGGAACGTGCGGAGGCCGAAGCGCTTCCGGATCTCGCGGAGCGCGACCTGCAGCAGCGCGACGTTGCCGCCGTGGCCGTTGGCGAACACCAGGGTGCCCGCGCCGGTGAGTGCGACGGCCCGGCCGATCTGCACGACGGTGTCGAACATCGTCGCCTCGTCGAGCCACACGGTGCCCGGTGCCCAGCTGTGCTCGTCGGACTTCGTGAACGCGAGCGTCGGGAGCTGCCAGACGTCGAGCCCCTCGGCCGCGGCACGCTCGACCGCGGCGCCGCCGATGTGGTCGGCGAGCAGGAAGTCGGTCAGGAGCGGCAGGTGCGGCCCGTGGTGCTCGACGGCGCCGGTGGGCTGCACGACGATCGTGTCGGTGGTGAACCGCGCGGTGACTGCGGGGCCGGACAGCTCGGCGAGCTTCCGCGTGCCGGTCACTTGCCGAACCCCGGGATGCTCGGCTGCGCCGACGCCGTGGACCCGCCGGACTCCACGAGTGCCGGGTCGATGACGTGCCCCGGGTTGAGCAGCCCTTCGGGGTCGGTGCGCTGCTTCAGGGCCACGAGCTCCTCGACGCCGTGGTCGACGTAGTACTGGTGGGGGCTGTGCACGCGGACCCCGAGCTCGCGGAGTGCCGGGTAGCCGGCGTAGACGTCCTCGGCGCCGGTGTACGGCGCGGTGAGCATGCCGATCGGGCCGACGTGCGCCGCCTCGATGTGGAGCATGGCGCCCGGGTAGACGGCCTCGACCTCGGCGATCCGGTCGATGAGCGCCTCGCCGCCGACCTCGACGTGGAACCAGACGGTGTCCGGCGAGTTCCGCTTGAGCCACCAGATCGGGTGGTTGTACGACAGCATCGAGACCTTGGTCGTCTGCTGGAGGCCCTCGCGGACGTCCTCGACGGTGCCGCCCGCTGCCTCGATGAGCTCCTGCGACTCCTCGAGCACGACGGCGTCGATGATCCCGCGCAGACTCGCGCGGTCGGCGGCGATGGCGGGGTCCTTCGGCAGCGTCGCGGCGATCTCGGCACGGTCCGCGCTCACGAGCCGCGGCGCCGGGGTCGTCTGCCGCAGGGTGCGGACGGCGGTGAGCGCGTGCTCGAACGTGGGGAAGGTCGCGTACACGGCCCGCCAGTCCTGCAGGGGCTCGAGCCGCACGGTGGCGCGTGCGATGACCCCGGCGGTGCCGTAGGTGTGCACGAACGTCTGCGCCTCCTCGCCCTCGACGTGCAGCAGCCCGTCCTCGCCGGGCAGCGCGATGTCGAGCGCGGTGACGAAGCCCTCCCAGTTCGATCCGTGCGAGATCGACCCGGTGCCGCCGGAGCCACCGGAGAGGAAACCGCCGATCGTCGACTGCGCGGTCGACGGGTACATCCAGAGCTGCTGCCCGGCGGCCGCCGCGGCCTGCTCGAGCGAGACCATGGAGGCGCCGGCCTCGGCGGTGACCCACCCGTCGCCGACCTCGACGACGGCGCGGGCCCGAGAGGTGTCGAGCACCACGCCGCCGTGCAGCGGGATGCCCTGGCCGTAGTTGCCGGTGCCCTTGCCCCGGGTGGTGACGGGGACACCGTGGCGGGCGGCGAGCTGGAGCACGGCCGCGATCTCGTCCGCGGTCGCCGGCCAGGCGACCAGGTCGGCGAGGCCGAGGGGGAGCTGTTCGGTGAGGATCGGGCTCATCGTCGCCTCGTCCACGGACGCGCGTTCGCGCGTCCGCTGGTCGGCGCTGACGCCGCGGTCGCCGAGCAGGTCGACGAGCGCGACCCGCAGGGTCTCGAGGGTTTCCGGGGTGACGGGCATGGGGGGCTCCTGGTGGGTCGTCGGACGGGAGGCTCGGTGACGGTCCGGCACCGAGCCTCCAGACGGGTGCGTGGGACCGGCGGACGGCGCCCGCCGGTCCCGGCGGCCGGCTAGAAGCCGAAGCCGATCTTGTCGTCGAGGAACTTGTTCGTGTACAGGTCGTCGGCCGTGAGGTCGGCCTTCACGTGCCCGCCGGACGCGTCGAAGATCGGCTTCGCCTTCGCGATGAAGTCGTTCATCCGGCTGCCGTCCATGTCGCCGACGTAGGCGTTGTCACCGTCGGTCGCGACCTTGAGCTTCTTCATCTGCTTGACGGCGAAGGCACCGACCTTCGCGTCGTAGGTCCAGCCGTTGTTGTACTGCTGGACCAGGTCGTCGATCAGGTCGTTCGTCGGCGTCGGGTCCGTGAAGTAGTCGACGTCGGCCTGCTGCATCACCGGCACGAGCTTCTGCAGGCACGGGCTGAGCTTCTCCATGTCGCCGCTGCGGATCGACATGGTCTCCGGGTACGGGTTCCACCCGGTGCTGGAGATGAGCGAGTAGTCGACCTTCTTGCCCCAGGCGGCGACCTCGTTCTGGTAGATGTACGGCTCGGCGGTGGCGAAGCCCTGCTGGGCGTCCTTGCCGCCCGCCGAGACGAACTTCGACGGGGTGCCGTCGTAGCTGCCGTCGAGCACGCTCTTCGGCAGGTTGCCGGACTGCTCCAGGTAGGTCATGTACGCGGCGCCGCTGAAGTAGCGCACGACGCCGTCGTTCTTCTGCAGCGCCTTGCCGAGCGACTTGATCGAGTCGACGCCCTCGTACTTCGACGGGTCCCACATGAGCACCATCGGCGACTGGTCGTTCTCGGCGAAGACCGCGGTGGTCGGCAGGTTGCCGGAGAACTGCACGGCCTCGTCGGTGGAGACGTAGCCGAGGGTGATGTCCTTGTCCTGGTACATCTGCGAGCTGACAGTCGAGTAGCCGATCGCCGGACCACCGGCACGGACCTCGAGCTGCACCCCGGTCGGCTTGCCGTTCGCGTACAGGTCGCTGGTGACGGACTTGCCGCTCGCGTCGATCTTCGGGTTCGGGCCGAGCATCTGGTACAGGTGCCCGTGGTCGGCCTCGGGGTTCCAGTCGGTCTGGACGACGACGGTCGCCGGGCAGACGCCCTTGAGGTCGACAGCCGGGCCGGTGGCGGTGCTGGCGGTCGACGTGCTCGCGGTCGTCGACGCCCCGGATCCGCTGGCGCAGCCGGCGAGGGCGATCGCGGTGACGCTGAGGGCGGCGGTGGCGACGCCGATGCGGGTCGAGATGCGCATGGATGCTCCGTTCGTGGTGCTGGTCACGTGGTGCTGGGGGGGGTGGTGGGATGGGGGTGCTGTGTGCACACGACCCGGATGGGTCGCGCGTTCGGGTCGGCCCGGGTGGGCCGCGTCGGCGAGGGTCAGCCGAAGTCGTGCCAGCGCCCCACGGCGAGTCGGCCGATGAGGCCGAACACCAGGAACACGGCGACGCCGTAGAGCGAGGCGATGATGATGGTCGCGTAGAGCTCCGGCCCCATCAGGCGGGACGCCGTGACCTGGATCAGGACGCCGAGGCCGGGGTTGCCGCGCTGGAAGAACTGGTCGCCGACGATCGCGCCGATGACCGACAGGCCAGCGGAGGTCCGCAGGCCGACGAAGATCGACGGCAGGGCCGCCGGGACCTGCAGCTTCAGCAGCTGCGCACCGCGGCCCGCGCGCTGCAGCCGGAAGAGCTCGCGCTGGGCACGGTCGGCGGACTGCAGGCCGAACAGGGTGTTCGAGACCATCGGGAACAGGGCGATCATCACGGTGACGATGACGCGGCTGGTGAACTCGTAGCCGAACAGGGCGCCGATGAGCGGCACGAGGGCCAGGATCGGCACACACTGCAGCACGACGGCGTACGGGTAGAGCGAGTTCTCCAGCCACTTCGCCTGCGCCATGAGCATCGCCCAGACGACACCGATCACGATCGCGAACGCCAGGCCGGTGAGCGACACGACCGAGGTGCGGCCGAGCGCCGTCCACAGGTCGCTGTCGAACGTCGTCGGGGCGCCGTTCATGCCGGTGTCGTGCACGATGGCCGCGAGCACGAGGTGCGGGTACGGCACCAGGAACGCCAGGTTCCGCACGTGGTCGTAGTAGGCGGCGGCCGCGTACCAGATGCCGACCAGCACGGCGAAGACCACGACCGGCTGCCACCAGGTGACGGCGCGGCGGGGTCGGGAGCGGCGGGTGGCGAGTCGGGCCGCCCTGGCGTCGGTGGCCTGCTGCAGGGTCGTCATCAGCGGTGCCCCTCTCGGAGTGCGTGGGAGACCTCGCCGACGAGTTCGGCGAACTCCGGGGTGAACCGGATGTCGGGGTCGCGGGGCATCGGGAACGGCACGTCGAAGCGTCCGACGATGCTCCCCGGTCGGCCGGACATCACGATGACCTTGGTGGACAGGTAGACGGCCTCGGAGACCGAGTGGGTGATGAACAGCCCGGCGAAGCGCTGCGCGACGAACAGCCGCAGGAGTTCGTCGTTGAGCCGCTCGCGGGTGATCTCGTCGAGCGCGCCGAAGGGCTCGTCGAACAGGAACAGCTGCGGGTCGAGGGTGAGCGACCGCGCCAGCGAGACACGCATCCGCATGCCGCCGGAGAGCTGCTTCGGCAGGTTCGTCTCGAAGCCGTTGAGGCCGACGAGGTCGATCGCCCGCCGTGCCCGCTCGGCCCGCTCGCTCTTGGGCGCGTGCTGCAGTTCGGCGAGCAGCTCGACGTTGCCCTGCACCGAGCGCCACGGGAGCAGGGTGGCGTCCTGGAAGACGTAGCCGATCCGGTCGGCGTTCACCTGCGCGGTGCCGTCCGACGCGGTCTCGAGGCCGGACGCGATGCGCAGCAGGGTCGACTTGCCGCAGCCGGAGGGCCCGACGACGGAGACGAACTCGCCGCGGTCCACGGTCAGGTCCACCCCCTGCAGGGCGACGGTGCCGTTCGGGAAGGTCATCTCGACGTTGCCGAAGTCGAGCAGGGTGTCCGTCGTCGTGACGGGCGCTGGTGCGGTGGTGGTCACGGCTACCTCGTTTCGTGGGGGGAGCTGGCGGGTCAGGGGACGAGTGCGGTGGCGGCGGGGGCGGCGACGGTGCGCCGGACCTCGGTGACGGCGACGAGCCGCCCGTGCGCGATGACGACCCGGTCGGCCGGGGCGTTCGCGACGGCGTCGACGACGTTCGTGGCGTCCACCGCGAGCAGGTCCGCTCGGGCGCCAGGGGTGACGCCGGCGACCGGCAGGCCCATCACGCTGCGGGCGCCGTCGCTGACGAGCGCGTAGGCCTCGTCCGGCGTCAGGTGTCCGGCGGTCACCAGGAGCGAGGCGGTCTCGAAGGCGTCCGACCGGCCGACCGGGTTGAACGGGTCGCGGACGTTGTCGGCGCCGGCGGCGACGCGGACGCCGGCGTCGAGCAGTGCGCGCAGGGCGGTCAGGCCGCGGGGCGTCGACACCGGGTGCTGCCACCCCTGCAGGTACAGGTTCGTGATCGGGAGCGTGACGACCCCGATGTCGGCGGCACGCACGTCGGCGACGACCTCGGCGAGCCGGTCCGGCTCCATCGTGCCGAGGCGGACGCAGTGCCCGGCGGAGTACTGGCGGTCGCGGGGCCAGTCGCGGACGATCTGCGCGTAGCGGTCGAGCGTCACCGGGCCGTCGAGGCTCTCGTCGGCGTGCATGTCGACGCCGAGGCCGCGACGCTCGGCGATCGCGAGGAGCCGAACGAGGTCCGCCTCCGGGTCGTCCGCGAGGTGCGGAGCGCCCCCCACCAGGTCGACGCCGAGGTCGAGGACGGCCTCGACATGCTCGTCGGGGGCGTGGTGCCCGGCGAGCGCCACGAGCTCCAGGTCGACGAGCCCGGCGAGCTCCCGCCGGACCTGCACGAGTGCCCGCGCCCCGCGGGTGGCCTCCTGCACCGAGGCCGTGCCACGGGCGCTCAACACGTCGACGTGCGTGCGGATCGCGGTCGTGCCGGCGGCGAGCATCGTGAGCGCCTGGGTGCGGGCACGGTCGGCGATCTCCGCGACGGTCATGTCCTCGGCGTGGTCCACCCACGCGGCGATCGCGGAGCCGAGGTCGCCGAGCGGCGGCTGGATCCGGTCGGAGCTCAGCGCCTTGTCCAGGTGGGCGTGCGGTTCGGCCGGCGCGGTCAGCAGCAGGCGTCCGTCGAGGTCGAGCGTGGCCTCCGGCTCGGCGGTCATCGACCCCGCGGCGGCGACGGCGGTGACGGTCTCCCCCGCGATCGCGACGTCGACGCAGCGCCCGTCCGGCAGGCGTGCACCGCGCAGCAGGGCGAGCGGCCTGGGCAGCTGTGGCTCCATCGGACGCCCTCTCGATCGTGTGTCAGAATGTTGATCGCATCAACATTCCTGATGCTATGAGGACCACGTTTCCCGCGTATTTCCAGGCCGTTGCCATGTGTGACGACCACGTTCCGGTGAAACCCGCCCCGCGACCGCCCGACGGAGGACCAGTGCGCACCGACCTCATCGAGTCCGGCTCGGCGCCCACCCGCGTCGTCGACGAGCAGGCCCGCCGCACCGGCGAGCACATCCGGGCGCTCCGTCGCTCACGCGGTCAGACGCTCGTGCAGCTCGCCGAACGGACCGGCCTGTCGCACCCGTTCCTCAGCCAGCTCGAACGCGGCCACTCGCGCGCCAGCATGGTGTCGCTCGAGAAGATCGCGCTCGCCCTCGGGACGAGCCAGGTCGAACTGCTCGCCGCCGGGGACCCGCAGCACCGTGAGCCGGACGACCGCAGCCCGGACGTCCTCCGCGCCGCCGAGGGCGCCCGCGGACCGTTCTCGCTCGGTGAGGCGCGCCTGCTCGTGCACGGCGGACCGCACGCGTTCGAGCCGCTCGAGTTCACCGGCACGAACACCGAACCGGGCGAGTACTACGAACACCTCGAGGACGAGTTCCTCTACGTGCTCTCCGGCTCCCTGCTCCTCGACCTCGGCGGCACGGGGGTCCAGCAGCTCGCGCCTGGCGACTCGGCGTACTACCGCGGCGGGACACCCCACCGGTGGTGCAGCGCCGACGGCGAGCGCTTCCAGCTCGTCGTCGTCAAGCAGAGCCCGCTCGGACGGGAGGCCTCCGCGTGAACACCACCGGGACGCGGTTCCCCCTCCGCATCGCCGCACGCCGTCCCGTCGCGGTGGACGTCGTCGCGCTCGACCTCGCCCCCGTCGGGCCGGATCCGCTCCCCACGTGGGAGCCCGGCGCGCACCTGGACGTCGAGGTGGCCCCCGGTGTCGAGCGGCAGTACTCGCTCGTGGCCACCACGGACGACGGACACTGGCGCGTGGCGGTCCTCCGCGAGCACGGTGGCCGTGGCGGATCGGTCGCCGTGCACGACTCGCTCGAGGTCGGCGCGACCGTCACCGTGAGCGGGCCGCGGAACCACTTCGCGTTCGACCCCGACCGGCCCGCGGTGTTCGTCGCCGGCGGCATCGGCATCACCCCGATCGCCGCGATGATCGCCGAGGCCGAGGTCCGCGGGACCCCGTGGGAGCTGCACTACGCCGGACGACGGCGGGACGCCATGGCCTTCGCCGAGGACCTCGTCGGGGTCCACCCGGACCGGGTGTCGCTCGCCGTCGCCGACGAGGGGACGCGGCTCGACGTCGCGGCCCTGCTCGCCGACCCGCGCGACGCGGTCGTGTACTGCTGCGGGCCGAAGCGGCTGATGGACGCGGTCGAGGCGGCCGCGTCCCACTGGCCCGAGGGCAGCGTCCGTGTCGAGCGGTTCGCGGCGTCGGACACGGCGTCCGCTCCCGGTGAGGCGTTCGAGGCCGAGCTGGCGGTCTCCGGGATCACGCTGACCGTCCCGGCGGACCGGACGCTGCTCGAGGTCGCCGAGGACGCCGGGGTGTTCGTGCTGTCGTCCTGCCGCGAGGGCACCTGCGGCACGTGCGAGACACCCGTCATCGCGGGGTCGGTCGACCACCGCGACGCCGTGTTGAGCGCCGCCGAGCAGGCGGCCGACCACAGCATGATGATCTGCGTGTCCCGCGCTGCCCGGGGCTGCCCGCGGCTCGTCCTCGACCTCTAGTCGCGGACACATCGCCGAAACGCGCTGCTGCTAGAACCAACGCATGCTCACCGTCACCGGCGCCCTGCGCGTCCTCGTCGCCCCCGGTACCGAGCGGGACGGCGACGTCGTCCTCGACGACGGCGTTCCCGACGCGACGACCCTCGACGCCTCCGGCTGCGTCGTCACCCCCGGTCTCGTCAACGCCCACCACCACCTCCTGCAGACCGCGTTCCGGACGCTCCCCGGCACGCGCGGCGTGCCGATGGCCGCCTGGCTGCCGACGATGGCCGACGCGTACGGCCGCGCCGGCCACGACCCGGAGCTCTACGGACTGGCGGCGACCGTCGGCGCCGCGGAGGGCCTCCTGTCCGGTGTCACCACGATCGCCGACCACCACCTGAACTGGCCGACCACCGCCTCCGCCGACGACACGGTCGCCCTGGCGGCCGCGACCGCGGACGCCGTCCGCGCCCTCGGCGGACGTCTGGCGTTCGTCCGCGGTTCCGCGCGGGACGACCCGGAGCGTGCCGCCGCCTCGGCGGAGGCGATCGTGACCGGTCTGCTCCACCCGGACGCGGTCGGTGGGGTCGACCCGGACGGGCGGCTCCAGGTCGCGGTCGGGCCGGCCGGCGTGCACTCCGACGGCGAGGCGACGTTCCGCGCACTCGGCGAGGTGGCCGCCCGGCACGGGCTGCGTCGGCGGACGCAGGCGAACGAACAGGTCGACACGGTCATCGCGCTCGAGCGGTACGGCCGCCGCCCCCTCGACCTCCTGGAGGAATGGGGCTGGCTCGCCCCCGACGTGACGATCGCGCACCTCTGCGACGTCACCGAGGACGAGGTCCTGCGGCTCGCCGCCGCCGGCGTCACCGCGACCCACGCACCCGGCTGCGACGTGCCGATGGGATGGGGCGTCGCGCCCGTGGCCCGGCTCGCCGAGGCCGGGATCACCGTCGGGCTCGGCACGAGCGGCGGCGGCAGCAACGACGCCGGTCACCTGCTCGCCGACGCCCGGCTCGCGATGCAGGTGTCCGCCCTCGTCGGTCCGCAGCTGCCGGCGCGACAGGTGCTCGGCATGGCGACGGCGGGCTCGGCCGTCGGACTCGGCCGGCCCGAGCTCGGGCACCTCGGCGACGGCACCGCCGGGGATCTGTGCGTGTGGGACGTGTCGGGCGTTGCTGACGCCGGTGTCGACGACCCGGTGGCCGGACTGCTGTGGGCGTCGCCGGGGCGACGGCCCCGGCACGTCGTCGTCGGTGGGCGGGTCGTGGTGCGGGACGGCAGGCTCGTGGACGCCGACGAGCACGAGGTGGCGGCGCGGCTGCGGGAGCGGTTGGCGCGGACGCCCGTGGCGGCGTGACGGACGCCAGGCGCGTGGCGGGCCGCCACGCGCCTGGCGTCCGGTGGTGCTTCAGTCCGCGAAGCGCTTCTGGAGTCGGAGGAAGACCGCCGAGACGCCCACCACGATGACGAACCCGACGACGGCGAGCGCGGTCGCGAGGCCCATCGACTGCGCGGTCGTCCCGAACCCGCCGAAACCAGTCCGGTAGAACAGCGTGCCGAGGACGTCGGTCGAGCCGCTCGGCCCGGCCTGGCTCCCCTGCATGATGTAGATCAGGTCGAACGTCCCGAACGCGCCGATGAAGTTCATCGTCGTGATGAGGAGGATCGTCGGGCGGATCGCCGGGATGAGGACCGACCAGAGGATGCGGAACCGCCCCGCACCGTCGAGCGCGGCTGCGTCCATCGTGTCCTGCGGCACCTCGGTCAGCGACGCGAGGAACACGAGCACCGGGAACCCCATCCCGACCCACGCCGTGATGACGGCGATCGTCGGGAGCGCGAGCGTGGTCGATCCGAGGAACGGCAGCGCCAGGGCGTCGAGGTGGAGCGCGTGCAGCACCGAGTACAGCACCCCGCTGTTCGGCTCGAGGTAGATCGTCCAGATGTACGCGATCGCCACCGGGGGCAGCGTGAACGGCAGCATCATGATGATCGAGTAGCGCTGCGAGGCCCGCTCGTTGACGATCATCATCATGTAGGCGAGCCCGATGCCGAACACGAGCGTCAGGACCATGGAGATGGCGAAGAAGTACAGGTTGTGACCGACCGCGCGCCAGAACTCGGGGGCGAACGACGGGTCGACGAGCGTGAACACGTAGTTCCCGAGCCCGATGAAGTTCGTCAGCGGGCCGGTGCCGTTCCAGTTGTAGAAGCTGTACCGGACGCCGTCGAGCAACGGGAACACCACGAAGATCGTGAAGAGCAGGAAGGCCGGGGCGACGAAGGCGGCGAGGATCGCCACCTGGCGTCTCGGCATCTTCCGCGGGACGCGCTGCGTGGGTGGTTCCTGCGCGGTCGCGGGAGACGGGACGGAGCCGCTGTCCCGTGTCCCGGGGTCGGTGGTGATCGCCATGGTCACTTGGCCGTGAAGTACCAGTCGAGCTTGCCGTTGATGTGCTCGGCCGCCTGCTGCGGGGTGGTCTTGCCCTCGAGGAGCGGCACCACGACGTCCTGCTCGGCGGTGTACACGCCGGATGTGGTCGACACCGTCTTCTCCTTGGTGAGGGACGTCGGGTCGGGGTCCGGCGTGTCCATGGGCGAGCGGATCCCGATGATCGGGTTCGCTGCCTGCGTGTCGAACCACTCGGCGGCCTGACGGCTGAGCGGGTACTTCTTCGGGATCGTCACGCCCGCGATCGGGGAGATCTCGCCCGCGACGTCGGAGAAGGCGTTGCCGAACTTCTTCGTCGCCGTGTAGGCGATGACCTTCTCGGACGCCTTCTCGACGGCCGGATCGCCGATCTTCGCGTTCATCGAGATGTTGCCGTCGACGTACCAGGTGATCTTCGGCTTCTGGCCGTTCGGCGACGGGACGAGCATCTGCCCGTAGTCGAGGTCCGGGTTCACCTGGTCGATCGTCGCCGTGTCGAAGATGCCGTCGATGATGAAAGCGGCCTTGCCGAGGGCGAACGCCGTCTCCTGCTCGTTGCCGGCCGAGCCGGTCGCCTGCCAGTTGTCCTGCAGGTACGGCGCGAGGTCCTGGAACGCGGCGAGCGACTGCACGAACTCCGGGTCCGTGTAGTCGGACTGCTTGTCGGTGATCGCCTGCGCGGTGGCGTTGCTCACCGTGGACGCGCCGACCGCCTGCAGCTGGAGCGACATCAGCCACTGCTGGACGCCCATCGTGTACATCGGCGTCGTTCCCGCGGCCTTCAGCTTCTTCATCGCGGCGATGAACTGCTTCCACGTGGTCGGCTGCTCGATGCCGGCGTCCTTGAGGATCTTCTTGTTGTAGAACATCGACATCGTCTGGACCGCGAAGGGGACGCCGTACGTCTTGCCCTCGTACTGCGCGGCCGCGAGGGACGCGGGCTTCATGCCCGAGGTGTCCGCGACGTCGTCGATCGGCTTGACGAGCCCAGCCGCCGCGTAGGTCTGGGTTCCGTTGCCGGCACGGTCGTAGAAGACGTCCGGCCCGCTCCCGCCGTTCATCGCGGTCTTCAGCACCGAGTCGTACGACGTCGCGGAGATTGATCGGAACTTGATCGTGACGTCGGTGCCCTCGGCGCGGAGGTTCTTCTGGACGCTCGCCCACAGGGGCTTGTCCTGGGAGCGCCACGACCAGACGGACACGGTCGGCCCGCTCGAGCTCCCGCTGTCCGCGCCTGCGGCGGAACCGCCGGACGAGCACCCGGCGAGGGCGAGGGCGGCTGCCGCCACGGCGCCCACGACCGCGAGGGTCCTGCCGCGACGGTGACGGGTGGTGTGCGTTCGTTGCATGGCTCCGGACGTCCTTTCGGGGTCGGGTTGTGGAAGCGGTCAGGCCTTGACGCCGCCGCCGACGAGGTTCCGACGGAACTGTTTCGCGACGAGCAGGAACCCGATGAGGGTCGGCAGGCTGATGATGACGAGCCCGGCGAGGAGGAGCTGCCACTCCGTGGAGTGCTCGCCGACGAAGGAGAGGATGCCGACCGGCACGGTCATGCTCGACGGGTCCTGCACGAGGAGCAGCGGGAGGAAGAACTCCTTCCACGCCGACAGGAACTGGAAGATCGCGACGATGCCGAGCGCCGGGCGGATGAGCGGCAACACGATGTGCCAGTAGATCCGCAGCGGGCCGGCACCGTCCATCACCGCGGCCTCCTGCAGCTCGAAGGGGATCGTCCGCATGAAGTTGACGAGGATGAACACGCTGTAGGAGATCCCACCGGAGGCGAAGACGATCACGAGCGACGTCAGCGTGTTCAGCAGGTGCAGGTTCTTGATGAGGATGAAGATCGGCAGCGCGATGATCTGGATCGGCAGCGCGAGGCCGGAGACGAAGAACAGGTACAGCAGCTGGTTGCCCCGGAACCGGTAGCGCGCGATCACGAACGCGGCGAGCGACGAGAACGCGAGGATCGCGGCGACGGTGACGCACGCGACGACGATCGTGTTGGCGAGGAAACGCCCGATGTCGCCCTCGTTCCAGGCGTCCGGGTAGTTCTCGACGTGGAACACGTCCGGCCACGACAGCGGCGTGCCGAGGATCCCGGGGATGTCCTTGAACGACAGGAAGACGACGAACAGCAGCGGCAGCAGCACGACGATCGACGCGATGACCAGGACGACGTGGCTCACGACCGGGGCGGCACCAGCGCGTCGGCCGCGGTGCCGCGTCGGCGCTGCTCCCGCGGAGCGAGCGGGCCGAGTGGGGATGGCGGTCATGAGCGGCATCCTTTCCGTGGTTCTCCGCCTCGGGAGCGAAGTTGTCGGAAGGTTACCTAGCGCGACGCAATTACGTCAATGGTTTACACGGCGAGGAAACACGATCGCAACACGCTTCCCACGGAGCGGATCACCGCGTCGCCCTGTGTCTCGTCGAAGCCGCGTGTGCAGACCGCCAGGACGGACGCGTCATCGGCGTCCGGAGCGGTCGCGAACGCCGCGACGTCGTGCACGACCCCGGGCACCCACCCGCTCTTCGACCCCCACCACCGGCCCGGCGGCAGCTCACGAGCGATGTGCGGGAACCGCTGCCGCGCGAGCACCGCACGCGCGAACGCGGTGCTCGCCGCCGTGAGCGTCCGGCCGGACACGAGCGACTGCATGGTGCGGGCGAGATCGGACGGCGACGACCGGTTCTCGAGGCCGGCACGCTGCGCCGGCACGTCACCGAGCTTGCGGTCGAGGACCGTCCGGCTGAGCCCGGCCGCCTCGACGGTGTCCGCGATCCGCGCGGTGCCGAGCAGGTCCAGGAGCACGTTGGTCGCCTCGTTCGACGACCGTTCGATCATCATGCCGGCGAGCGCCGCGACCGTCGCCTCCGCACCGTCCCGCGGGAACTCCGGGTCGGCGTCCTCCGGATCCGGTCGGACGACGATGCCCCCGCCCGCCGCCGACACCGTGGACGAGGACACCGTGACCGATCGGTCCAGCGCGACCGTGCCGTCGTCGACCCCCCGGAGCAGGGCGAGCAGCACGAGGAGCTTGATCGTGGACGCCGCCGGCAGCACCACGTCGGCGTCCTGCTCGGACACCGTGGCGCCCGCGGGGTCGAGGAGCACCCAGGCGACGAGCGGTTCGCCGGCGCCGGCCACGCTCACCGGCACGCGAACGCCAGTTCGGCGACGTCGCGACGCAGGGCCGTGATGCCGGATCCGTGTCGAGTGGGGTGCACCCGGTTCGTCAGCAGCACGATCGTCAGTCCGGCACCGCGGTCGACCTGGACCGACGTGCCCGTGAACCCGGTGTGCCCGCGCGACGCCGTCCCCGGCTCGCCCATCCACGAGGTCTCGCCGACCCGGAGACCGAGACTCGCTCCCGTCCCGTCACCGCGGGGGTCCGGCCTCCCGGTCACCCCTGGCAGCTGGTCGTCCCACATCCACCGCGCGGTGACCTCCGTCTCGCCACGACGGAGCACCTCACCGAACCGCGCGACGTCGTCGACGTCGGCGAAGAGCCCGGCGTTCGCGGTCGCGCCGCTGAGCGACCAGGACGACTCGTCGTGCACGTCGCCGCGCACGACGCCGCGGTGCAGCTCCGGCTGGTGCTCGGTCGCGACGACGCCGTCCCGCAGCCCGGCATCGGCCGGCCGGTACCGGGTGTCGGCGAGCCCGAGCGGGAGGAGCGTCTCGCGCGAGACGAGGTCGGCCCACGGCTCGCCGGTCGCCGCCTCCGCCACGAGCATGGCCGTGTTGAACCCGGTGCACGCGTACTCCCAGTGCCGGCCTGGAGGCGCGGTGAGCGTCGTGCGCGCCAGGTCCGCCCGCAGTGCGGCCCGGTCCGCCAGCGGGGACGCCCGGAACGGCGGGGCGCCGTCCGGCAGCGCGGCCAGCGCCGCGTCGAACGGGGCCCGCCAGCCGGCCCAGGTCGCCGGGAGCCCGGACGTGTGGGTCAGCAGGTGCCGGAGGGTGACGGCCCGTCGGTCCCGGTCGGTCCGGTAGTCGGGCAGGTGCTCCGCGATCGGCTCGTCGAGTCCGAGCACGCCGGCCTCGACGAGCCGGAGGAGCGTGTACGCGGAGTACGTCTTCGTCACGGACGCCAGGTCGAAGAGCGCTCCGTCGGGGATCGCGGTGCGCGCTGCGACGGGGACCACGACACCGTCGTCGTCCACGGTCGCGAACGTCCCCCGGACGCTCCGGGCGGCGACGCTGCCGTCGACGACCACGACGGCAGCCGCGGCGGAGGCGACCCCACCGTCCACCGCGACGTCGAGGAGCGAGGTGAGCCGGGCCTCCAGGCTCATACGGCGACTCGGTCGTCGGGCGCGTCCGCGAACCCGACCACGTCCTCGCCCGCGGCGAGCGCGAGCCGCAGTCGGTCGGAGCCCCAGAGGCGGTCGAGCGGACACCCGGGCTCGGCCGGGGCGTCCACAGGCTGCGCCCGCACGGCGAACGCGTCCGGGTACAGCCGGGCAGCGGTCCCGATGACCGCGAGTCCCGTCCGGACCGGACGGAAGCGATCACGGTCGGTGACGTGCAGGACGACACCGCGTACGGTCTGCCCCGCGTACTTGTGGAACGTCGGACGGAAGCGGGTCTCGCGCAGGGCGACGCCGGGGAGCCCGAGGTCACGGAGTGCCGGCACGAAGCGGTCGTCGAGCCACGGTGCGCCGACGGTCTCGAACGGACGGGTCGTCCCGCGCCCCTCGCTGAGGTTCGTGCCCTCGACGAGCCCGGTGCCGGGGTAGACGAACGCGGTGTCCGGGGTCGGCAGGTTCGGCGACGGCGTGACCCACGGACCGCCGCCCCGCGCCCACGGTGCACGGTCCGCCCACCCCGCGACCCCGACGACGTCGAGCGCCGCCGTCACGCGGAGGCCACCCGTGCCGGCGGCGACCGCCGTCCGTGCGAGCTCGCCGAGGGTCATCCCGTGCCGGATCGGGACGTCCAGCCGACCGACGAAGCTCGCGAACGCCGGGTCGAGCCCGGGTCCCTCGACGAGGGTGCCGCCGATCGGGTTCGGACGGTCGAGCACGACCACCCGCACGCCGGCGCGGTCCGCGGCGACGAGGCAGTCGACCATCGTCCAGGGGTAGGTCCAGAACCGCGTCCCGATGTCCGGCAGGTCGACCAGCACCAGGTCGACCCGCGCTGCGGTGATCTGCTCGGCGAGGCGGTCGGGGTCGAGCTCGTAGGTGTCGACGACGGGCAGCCCGGTGGCGTGGTCGTGGTCGACGGACTCGGACTCCCCCGCCTGCCCGGTGCCGTGCATGCCGTGCTCCGGCCCGAACAGCACGGCGAGGCGCACGCCGATGCGCTGCAGTGCGTCGGCGGAGCGCTCGAGGTCCGCGGTGACCGCGGTGTCGTTCGTGACCAGGCCGACACGCGCGTCGCCGATCACGGACGCGCGGAGCACCGGGTCGGCGAGCAGTCGGTCGATCGCGGCGACCGGCACCTCACTCATGGTCGCGGAGTGGTCGGACGGCTGAGTGCGTGCGCCGGATGGCGGCGACGCTCCGGTCGTGGTCGGCGCGGGCGACCCCGACGAAGAGGTAGTCGACGACCGTGAGCTGCGCGATCCTGCTCGCCATCGCGCCGGAGCGGAAGGCGGTCTCGCGGACGGCCGTCCGGAGCACGGCGTCAGCGACGCGGCCGAGCGGCGAGTCCGCGGCGTTCGTGACGGCCACCGTCGCAGCTCCGCTGTCCTGCGCGGCACGGAGGAACTCGATCGCCTCGCGCGTCCGACCGCTGTGCGAGAACGCGATCGCGACACCGGTCGGACCGAGGAGCGTCGCCGGCACCAGCGCATCGTGCGCGTCCGCGAACGACAGCGCCGTGCGACCGACGCGGAGGAGCTTCTGCGCGAGGTCGCGCGCAGAGGCGTTGCTCGCGGACACACCGAACACGACGACGGTCTCGGCGGCGGCGACCCGGTCGATGACGGACTGCAGCACGTCGAGGTCGAGCGACGCCGCCGTCTCCTGGATGCCGACGATCTCGGACCTGCTGATCTTCGCGATCATGTCGGCGAGGGAGTCGGCGTCGGTGATGTCGGAGCCGTACTCGCCGACCTGGCCGAACTGGGCGGACTCGGTCGCGAGCTCGGTGGCCATCTGCAGGCGCATCGGGGCGTAGCCGGTGAAGCCGATCGTGCGGCAGAAGCGGACGACGCTCGTCTCGCTCGTGGAACAGTTGCGGGCGAGCTCGGTGATCGTCTGCTCGAGCACGATCTGCGGACGCTCCAGGATCGCCTCGGCCACACGCCTCGTCGAGGGCGGGTAGGTGTCGAGTCGCGACTGGATCGAGGTCCGGATGCTCACCCTGACGACACTATTGGGCGATTCCAGCACGGTCATGGACAACCTCTCCGAGCGCGTTCCGATTGGTCGTCATGGTACGGAGCCGGACGTCGGTGCGTCAATGCTTTTCATCACGTATGGCAATCAGGTAAATTACCCACCATGCCGACCGCCGAGCCCACCGCCGTCGTCGACCCCGCGGCCGTCGCCGACCCCGTGGCCATCGTCGATCCCGTGGTCCTCGTCGACCTGGGGAAGACGACCTGTCGAGTGCGCGTCGCCGACCGGTCCGCCTCGGGACACGGGAGCGCGGGGCTCGCGGAGCACGACGGCCTCGAGGACGCGATCGCCGCGATCACCGACGCGCTGTCCGGGCTCGACGCTCCCGGTCCAGCGCCGACCGCGCTCGCCGCGTTCGGCGGCGGGGTGGCCATCGGCGCTGCCGGAGCCGCGACCGCGCCCGATCGCGCCCGCGAGCTCGCGGACCGTGTCGCCAGGGCCTCCGGCGGCCGGGTCGTCGTCACGAGCGACGTCGTGACCGCGCACGCCGGCGCGCTCGGCGGCGAACCGGGAACCGTGCTCGTCGCCGGGACCGGCGCCGTCGCGATCGGGATCGACGGCTCCGGACGCCTCCGGCGGGCGGACGGCTCCGGCATCTGGCTCGGTGACGACGGGTCCGGCCGGTGGATCGGGCAGCGGGGCCTCCGTGCAGCCCTCCGCGCGCACGACGGCCGTGGACGCGACACCACCCTCCGCGAGGCCGCTGCGGCGCTCGCGCCGACACTCGACACGCTCCCCGGGGTCGTCGGCGGGTCCGCGACTCCCGAACGGACCCTGGCGGCCTTTGCGCCCGTCGTCCTGTCGCACGCGGCCGACGGCGACGCGGTCGCGGCGGACATCGTCGAGCGGGCGGTCGGTCACCTCGTCACGACCACCGGCACGGTGACTCCGGCCGGGCCTGCGCGCATCGTCGCGGTCACCGGCGGGCTCGTCGCGGACGACTGGTTCGCGGCTCGTCTCCGGCAGGCACTCGTCGACGACGGCCTCGAGGTGCTCGACCCGCTCGGCGACGCCCTCGACGGAGCCGCACGCATCCTCGACGACCCCGATCTCCCCCATGAGAGGCAGGTGTCCCGTGTCGATGCCCCCTGACCCCCACGACCGCTCCGTCGGCGCGCTCGACGACGACGCCGATCTCGACGCCATCGGTGACGAGCTCGACACGCTCGCCACCGAGTCGGTCGACGAGAGCCGCAGCACCGTCGACCTCCTCGGAACCACCGACCTCGTCCAGGCCATGCATGCCGGGAACCGCGCCGCGTTCGACGCCGTCGGCACCGCACTCCCGGCGATCGCCACGGCCGTCGACGCCATCAGCACGCGGATGGCCGGCGGCGGTCGACTCATCTACATCGGCGCGGGGACGTCCGGCCGACTCGGTGTCCTCGACGCGAGCGAGTGCCCGCCGACGTTCGGCACCGATCCGTCGCTCGTCGTCGGGATCATCGCGGGCGGAGAGCGCGCGATCCGCTCCGCCGTCGAGCGCTCCGAGGACGACGCAGCGTCGGGAGCCGCCGACCTCGCCGCCGTCGGCCCCACCGCGCAGGACACCGTCGTCGGTCTCTCCGCCTCCGGCCGCACCCCGTACGTCCTCGGCGCACTCCGCGCCGCGAACGACGTCGGCGCGCTCACCGTCTCGGTCGCCGCCAACGAGCACTCCCGCACGGGCGCGACGGCATCGATCGCGATCGAGGCACCGGTCGGCGCCGAGTTCATCGCCGGCTCGACCCGCCTCAACGCCGGGACCGCCCAGAAGCTCGTGGTCAACATGCTCTCGACACTGACGATGGTGCGGCTCGGCAAGACCTACGGCAACGTGATGGTCGACCTCCGTGCGACGAACGCCAAGCTCGTCGCCCGCAGCCGTCGCACCGTCGTCTCGGTCACCGGCGTCGACACCGCCACGGCGGCCGCCGCGCTGGACGCCGCACATGGCTCGGTCAAGGAGGCGGTCTTCGCGCTGCTGACCGGCAGCACCCCAGCCATCGCGACGACCGCGCTCGCCGCTGCAGACGGACACCTGCGGGTCGCGCTCGATCGGGCGGCCTCGTCGACGGGCCTCCCGCGATGACCCGCATGCTCGACCTGCTGACCTCCCCGACGGTCGTCGGCGTCCCCGCCACGGTGCTCTGGAACGCGCCGGCCGCGCCACGACCGATCGACGTCGCCGCCGTGGCCGACCGGCCGGACCTCGTCGCGTGGGCCGCCGGGCTGGACGACGAGGCGCGGCTCGGGCTGCTCGACCGCGCCGACACCCACGCGGTCCTCGGCGAGCCGGTGGTCGTCGTCGCCGAGGCGGACGGGTGGGCGGAGGTCCGCCTGCCGCTCCAACCGTCGTCGAAGCACCCGGACGGGTACCCCGGGTTCCTGCCGACCGCGCACCTCGTGTCGCTCGAGACCCCGCGGGCCGACCCGGTCGTCGTGCGGACCGGGCCGCTCCTCGGCGCGCTCCTCGACCGGCGAACGGACGGCAGGTACCTCGCCCCGGACGGCGTCGTGCACGAACTCGCGGCGACCGCGGTCACGTCGCTGCGCGCGCCGTCGCCGGAGCCGGTCGACCCCGCCGATGCACTCGCCGTCGCCCGCACCTTCGCGGGCACGCCGTACCTCTGGGCCGGCTCCTCCGCAGCCGGTGTCGACTGCTCGGGTCTCGTCCACGTGTCCTACCGGGCGCTCGGTGCTGTCCTCCCGCGTGACGCCGACGACCAGGCCGAGGCACTCGAGCCCGTGGCACCGGAGGACGCCCGGCCCGGCGATCCGGTGTTCTTCGCGAACGAGCACGGGATCCACCACGTCGCACTGGCGACCGGCGGTGAGGCGACCTTCCACGCTCCGCGTACCGGGCAGCCCGTGGGCGCTGGGCGCTTCGACACGGCCCCGGCGACCGAGACGGTCACCGCCGCCCGGGTCCGCTGAGCGGACCGACCGAGCCGACCGGCGGACGCGAGGGTGCGTGTCCCATCGGTGGGTCTGCTGAGGGACGGGAGCCGCCCGGGTCCTCCGGCGTCCTTCCTGCGCATCCAGTACGGTGATCGATCGGATGCACGCTGCATCCGTGCGGTCCGGGGTGGTGCTCGCACGACCTCCGGGAGCGCACGGATCGGCGCCCTCATCGACTTCGTCGGAACGGACAGCGAGATCGGAGCGTGGTGAACATCGACGCCCGCACGGCACTCTGGCTGGTGCTGTGGTCGCGAGTCCTCACCACGTTCTCCGGCGCGGTGAGTGCCCTGGCGTACTCCGTGATCGCGATCCACCACCTCGGCGGGTCGAGCGCCGGCGTCGCGGTGGCCACGTGCGCCGCCGTCGGCGTGCTGCTCGGCAACCTGCTCGGCGGGATCGCGGACTTCGTCCGACCACCGCTGGTGATCGGCGCAGCCGGACTCCTGGGGTGCGTCACGTCCGGTGTGGCCTTCCTGATCACGCGCTCGCACGGCTACGACCTGCCGGTCTGGTGCTTCCTGACGCTCCTGTCCGGACTGGCGAGCACCGCGGCGGCGCGCGGCGAGAACACCGCCATCGTGCACGTCGCGCCGAGGGACCAACTGCCCAGGCTCTTCGGCGCGGTTTCCATGCGAGCACAGGTCGCCGCGGCAGCTGCCGGCACGGTGAGCGGGGCGCTCATCGCCGCTGACCGAGCACTCCCCTTCGCCCTGGACGCCGGAGCCTGGACGGTCAGCGTCCTCATCGCGGTCCCGTTGGTGCGCCGGTACCCCCGATCCGGCTCGCCCCGGGACTCGTTCGCGCTCGCAGAACTGGTGCGCGGCTTCACCGTCATCGCGCGGAGCTCGCCGCTGCTGTCCATCGTGGCGGTCAGCGCGCTGGCGAACACGTTCCTGGCCGGAGCTGGCGCGGTGATCACCATCGACCTGATCGACCGTGGCGTCGACGTCCGGCTCGTCGGACTCGTCGAGGCCGCCGTGAACGTCGCCGGGCTCCTCGGCAGCATCGCGAGCGGGCTGATCGCTCGCCGGCTCCGGACACGGCAGCTGTTCGTGCTGGTGCTCGCCGTCCTCACCTGCTCGATGGCGGTGATGGCCGTCCGCGGCGACGTCCCGGTCGTCGTCGTGGCCCTGTCGTGCGGTGTCTTCCTGATCCCGTCGCTCGGCGTCTCAGCGGCCGTGGGTCTCGCCACGCTGACACCCCCGGAACTGCAGGCGAGGACGTCCGGCGCGAACTCCGCGGTGTCGCTCCTGCTCACCACCGTGTCACCGGCGGCGCTCGGGGCGCTCTACGTCCACACCTCACGATCCGTGGTGCTGTCGGTCGCGGCGGCCGGGACGCTGGTGGCCGCCGTCATCGCCCGCGTCGCGGTCCCGCGGCAGGTGCCGTAGCCCGCTGCGTCGGACTCCGCGGGGACGTCGCGAACGACCGAGGGCTGTTGATGACGGGAGGCCCGTGGCGGCGCCGCCACGAGCCTCCCGTCCGTCGTCCGGCCGCGCCGCCGCTGCTACCGCACCCCGCTGATCCGGCTGATGCGGACCGCAGCTGCCGCGAACGGCGCGAGCGTCGTCCGCACCGCGTCCCCGTCGACCTCGAGCGCGGCGCCGGTGTCGTCACCGAGGTAGGTCGACCGCGCGGCGGTGTCGACGGGCACCCCGAAGGCGAGCTCGACGTCGACCGGCTCGTCCGCGAAGGACTGCAGTCGGACGATCGACGTGCGCTCGTCGTCCCCGGCGACCACGGAGACGAGCCGGACGCGGGGATCGCTGATCGTCAGGAGTTCCGCCGACGCGAGGTCCGCGGCTCCGGCCCCGGCCCCGGTGCCGGACGCGGGCACCGCGGCGAACGGGCGGACCAGGTCGGCCGTGGTCTGCACGGCGACGGACTCCACCGGCTCCGCGCTGTCCGCGCGCACGCCGACCGCGTAGGCGAACGTGGCGGTGAAGCCCTGCTCGATCGGGAAGTTCGTGTCCCACACGTTGTTGTGCACCCACGAGTACACGGTCGCCGACCGGTTCGGAGCCGTGCTCGCCGGGAAGGGCGCGTACGGAAGCGAGATCGTGCCGGGGTGCACGAGCGGGGCGTCCTTCGTCACCCACACGACCGCGTCGTCCCCGTCCTCGACGCTGACCCAGTTCCGGATGGCGCGCATGTGCTGCGGGGCACCCGGGACGTGCGCGAGGCCGTCGCCCGTGACGCCGCCGGAGACCTCGTAGCGGACGACCGGGTCGGCGGCGGCGAAGGGGAACGCGAAGAAGGCGCTCTCCTTCGTGCGCGTGACCGGCTTCTCGAGACGGTTCTCGATGCGCAGGCGCGGTTCGCCGTGCCGCAGGCGGAGCGTCACCGTGACGGCGTCGACGCCGGCTGCCTGGTACCGGTAGACCAGGCGCTCCTCGACGGCGTCCGAGACGCGTTCGACGAGGACCGCGGCCTGCGCGGTCGTGCGGCTGGCGAGGAGTTCGAGCCGGTCGGTGCTCCAGAGCTTGTTCGCCAGGTGGTTCACCCCCGCGCCGGACGACCCGTACTCGTCGTAGACGTACCCGTTGAAGCCGGCGGCCGTGTCCTGCTCGACGATCTCGCGGCCGGTCGCGACCTCGACCACGGACCGGATGGTCGAGGTGCGGGGGTCGACGGCCACGCGGAGGTACGCGTTCTCGAGGGAGAACAGGTCGGCGGCGGGCGTGGTGAGGGCGTCGTGGATCCGCGGCTCGGGGACGGTGTCCTCGGCGCGCAGCACGTCGATCCGGACGAACCCGAACGCGGGGACGTCGGCCAGCTGGACGGTGACCCACCGCCCGGACTCGCGGTGCAGGGCGTTCGACTGCGGCTCGACGACCAGGCCGAGCGGTGTACCGGTCCGACCGTCGCGGACCTCGACGTCGACGTCGAGCGGCACCGTCGACTCCTTGAGCAGGAACCGGACCGTCCCCGTCCGTGCGGCTCCCGCGGCGTTCGCGACGACGATCGACGCGAGCGCGCCGTCCGCGACCGCCACGGCGTCGGCGAGGTAGACGAGGGCGTGCTCCTCGAGGTCCCGACCGCGCTGGTGCCCGACGAGCGCCTGCGCGACCTTCCACTGCCACTGGCGCTCCCCCGAGTCGTAGCCCTCGTCGCCGTGGGTCCACGAGTTGCTCGCACCCCAGGTGTGCTCGTTGAACATCGAGATCGCGTCGTACGCCGCGTCCGAGTCGGCGCCCTCGGTGGGGACGGCCGTGCCGCCGAGCCACGCGGCGGCCTGCGAGAACGAGCGTGCGTCACTCACGGTGGCCTGGGCCTCCCGGCTGAGGGCGAGGGGCACCGCGGCGGACCCGACACCCTCGACCCACCAGTCGCCCCAGTCCCCCTCGACGGTGACGAGCTCGTCGCCGTGACGCGCCTCGGCCTCGGCGAAGAAGTCCTCGTTCGTCGAGACGCGGAGCTTCGGCGACGTCCAGGTGTCGTTCCAGCGCCGGACGACCTCGGAGAGGTGCAGGCGTGCCGGGCCGTTGTCGCCCATGAAGCCCTGCGTCCGCAGGTGCAGCACGCCCCAGGGGTACCCGGGGCGTCCCTCGGCTTCTTCGCCGTGCGCCCCGAACACCCCAGGGGGGAACGGGTAGCCGCGGGTCGCGAGGGCGGTGAGGTACGCGGGCAGGTACGTCTCGGCGACCTCGTACGACTCGGTGAGGCCGACCATCGGCCCCTCCATGTACGCCAGGCCGTGCGGGCTGTCCGTCATCCAGACCACGACCGAGTTGCCGGCGGGCGTGCGCCACCGGAACAGGCGCGGCAGGTCGAGGGCACCGTTCTGGTGCGGCATCGACCGGCCGGCCCAGTTGTGCGCGACCGCGAGGTACCGCACGCCGACCTCCTGCAGGGCGTCCGGCAGCCCGGCGACCTGCCCGGGGACGTCGGTCTGCATCGCGGTCGTGAAGTCGATCCCGTACTGCTCGCGGATGCGCCGGGCCTCGCGGAGCAGCTCGTGCAGTTCCTCCGTGGAGCATGTGTCGGTGTGCAGGTTGTACGGCATGGCACTCAGGCCGATCGAGCCCTGCTGGACGAGCCGGACGAACTCGGCGACCTTCGCGGCGGGACGGTGGCGCTCCCAGTCGGCGAACGCCCACAACGCCTCGACGTTCCACCGGAAGCGTGCCGCGTCCGGCCACTCACTCGTGGCCGCCGCGAGTTCGACCGCGGAGTCGAGGTAGGACCGCTGCGAGGAGATCACCGCGGTCTGCGGGTCGGTGTAGCCGAAGTCGAAGTGCGAGTGGTGCACGACGTGCACGGACCAGTCGCGCTGCGGCTGCAGGACGAAGGGGATCGTCTCGGCGCCGAGCCCCGGCAGCGCCAGGACCACCTCGGTGGGCGCGTCGACGGCGCGGACGAGCAACCGGACGGACTCCGTGTCCGGTGCGGGGGCCGTGCCGACGACGAGGTCACCGGACGGTCCGGTGAGCGTCACGTCGGTCGGGTCCGGGAGCTGCCCGTCGACGAGCAGTCGGACGGCCTGCACCGGCACGCCGTCCCGCTCGGTCGTCAGCGGTTCGGGGAGCACCCGGACGCGCACGCCCCCGACGACGGCCGAGGCGACGGTGGCGCGGTCGAGGAGTCCGGCACGGGCCTCCAGGTGCGACCAGGGCTGGGCGGAGACGAGGGCGGGTTCGGTCATCGGAGCTGGGGTTCCTTCGAGGTGTGGGGCGGAGGGCGGTGCGGCGGGACGGTCAGGCGGTCGGGTTCAGGCCGCGCGCGAAGAACCGCTGGAACGCGAAGAACACGATGACCGTCGGCAGCGAGGCGACGAGCGCCCCGGCGAGTGCCACGGGCGGACCGTAGGTCGAGTAGTTGCCGGTGAGGTCGGCGAGCGTCGCCATCACCGGCCGGATGTTCGGACTGGTGGACAGGGTGAGCCCGAACAGCAGGTCGTTCCAGATCCAGGTGAACTGGAACACGAACGCGGCGAGGAGCGCACTGGTCGACAGCGGCAGGTGGACCTGGAAGAACATCCGGACCCAGCCGGCACCGTCGAGCGACGCCGCCTCGCGCACCTCGTTCGGCAGCCCGGTCATGTGCCCGCGGACCACGAAGAACGCGAACGGGATCGTCAGCGCGACGTAGACCAGGAGCATGCCGTACTGCGTGTCGAACAGGCTCGTCGCGGCGAACCCGGTGAACAGCGGCGAGAGGAACGCCTGCAGGGGCAGGATCGTGCCGATGTAGATCACCCAGAACCAGAACGTCGGGCGCTTGACGGGCATGATCGTGACCGCGAAGGACGCCAGGGCGGCGATGAACACCGCGGCACCGGCCCCGACCACCGAGTACAGCAGGCTGTTGAGCATGCCCTGCCCGACGTTCGCGTTCTGGAACGCGGTCGCGATGTTGTCGAACAGCGACCACGAGGTCGGCCACCACGAGGGCGTGCCCGAGTAGTCGGCGCTCTTCGTGAACGCGTTCACGACGAGCAGGTACGACGGGATCAGCCAGATCAGCGACACGACGGTCAGCACGACGGCCAGGATGCGGCGAGAGGTCTTCGTCATCGAACGGCTCCAGCTAGTCGGTGGGTCGGAGTTGCCGACGGAGGTACGCCCACGAGGCCACGACGACCACGAGCGTGAGGAACACGGCGACGGCCGCGCCGGAGCCGTAGCGGGAGAGCGTGAAGGTCTCGCGGTACATGGTCAGCGCGAGGGTCTCCGACGCGGTGCCGGGGCCGCCGTTCGTGAGCAGCAACACCTGGTCGAACACCTTGAGGCTGCCGACGATCGAGATCCCCACGACGACGACCGTCATCGGTCGCAGCTGCGGGAACGTCACCGCCCAGAACAGCCGCCAGCCGGAGGCACCGTCGATCTGGGCGGCCTCGAGCGTGTTCGGCGGGATCGACTGCAGGCCGACGAGGAACAGGATCACGCAGGCACCGGTGGCCTGCCACGTCGTCGCGACGATCATCATGACCGTGTTGAGCGGCCACTGGAGCAGCCACTGCGACACGAGCCCGTCGAGGCCGATCATGTGCAGGATCGTGTCGAGCCCGCCGTCGGTGGAGAGCATGAACGTCCAGACCACGGCGGTCGCCGAGCCGGAGATCGCGTACGGCAGCACGATCGCGAACCGCGCAAGGCCGCCGAGCCGCAGCTTCCAGGTGCCGACGGCGATCGCGAGCCCGATCCCGACCGGCAGCAGCAGCGTGCCGACGACCCACATGAAGGTGTTCAGCACGGACTGGCCGAACGCCGGGTCGGCGAACATCGCCCGGTAGTTCTCGATCCCGACCCAGCTACGGGTGAAGCCGTTGTCGTTGAAGAAGCTGCGGTAGATCGTGAACAGGAACGGGGCGACCAGCAGCACCACGACCAGCACCACGGACGGTGCGAGGAACGCTCCGCCGGTCAGGCGGGCTCGCATCGGTGCGCGCCTGGTCGTGGTGGGCCGACGTCGGGCGGTGGGCCGGGCCTCCTGGTCGAGCACCGCGTCGGGGACGGGCGGTTGTGTCAGCGTCATGCGGCGTTCCAGGTCTTCCACTCGGTGACTGCTCGGTTCTGCATGGACCGCAGGGTGGCCAGGCCGTTCGCCTTCGACGGGTTCACCATGAAGGACCCGAGGTCCTGCACGTTGCCCTCGATGAGCGGTGTCGGTGAGGCCTCCCAGTAGCGGGTGAGCTCGACGGGACGCGTGGCGGCGATGTCCTTCGCCAGGTCCTGCACGAGGTGCGACTTCGGCAGGGCCTTCGGGTTCGGGCTCGTGTCGCCGAGGAAGCCGACCCAGGCCGTCTGCACGTCGGTCGCGAGCCAGTTCCGCGCGACGTCGACGGCGGCCGCGTGCCGGTGCGCCTTCACGGGGACCGACAGGGAGCCGCTCTCGACGACCACGGCCGGCTTCGCGGAACCCCGCGGCGGGACCCGGAAGAACCCGATGTCCGTGTCGGTCAGGCCGGCGGCGAGGAGGGTGTTCGCGAACCACGTGCCGTAGAGCATCATGCCGAACCTGCCCTGCTTCACCAGGCCGGGCAGGTCGTTCGAGGTGACGTCCGGGGCGGAGAAGAAGCCGTCGGCGTACATCGTCGACCAGAGGTCCATGGCCTGCTCCGCCGGGTCGGCGACGTAGCTCGCCCTGTCCGTCGTGACGGCCTTGTAGTAGTCCGGGTCGATCGAGGCGAGCAGCTGCATGAACCAGATCTCGGCCTCCCACGTGGTGGCACCCGGGGACAGGAACGGGGTGATGCCGGCGTCCTTGAGCTTCTGGGCGGCGTCGAGCATCTCGTCGAAGGTGGTCGGGACGGTGATCCCGTGCTCGGCGAACGCCTTCTTGCTGTAGAAGACGGCGTAGTAGCTCTTGTAGAGCGGCATGCCGTACGCCTTGCCGCGGTACGTGAAGGACTCACGCTGCGCCGGGTCGACCCAGCCGCGGGCGATCGCGTCGTCCCACGCCGGGTTGAGGTCGGTGAGGATGTCGGCGCGGGCGATGTCCTGCAGCCGGTACCCGTTCGTCCACTTGATCAGGTCGGTCGTGCTGTCGGTCTGCGCCGTCATCCGGATGACCTGGGTGTAGTTGTTCACGCTCGCGATGGAGCGGGACGTGATGCGGTACCCGATGCGCTTCGCCAGCACGGCGGAGGCGGCGGCGTACCCGGGGCCCCAGGTCGGGTTGTCGCTGTTGAGCGTGACCGTGCCGGGGGCGGACGGCTTCGTGTCGGTCCCTCGGGCGCACGCGGCGAGGGTCATGGCGAGGAGACCACCACCACCCAGCGCGAGGGCGGAGCGGCGGGTCACGGCGGGCCCTCGCGAGAACGGGTTCGGCATCGATCGTTCCATTCGACGGTGAATTGATAACGTTACCAACGGGAGCATACACGGCGCCGGACCGGTCGCAAGCGCGATGTCCGGTATACAGGGACGCATGCAGCCAGCCGCGGGGTCCGGACCGACCCGGAAGCCCGCGATGACCGTGAAGGACATCGCGCGCGTGGCCGAGGTCAGCCCGATGACGGTGTCCCGGGTGCTCTCCGGGGGCAAGAACGTGCGCCCGGCACTCCGTGAACACGTCGAACGCGTCATCGCCGAGGTCGGGTACCACCGCAACGAGAACGCACGGAGCCTGCGGCCCGGGCAGCGCTCGGGGCTCGTCGGCGTGATGATCACGAACATCGGCAACCCGTACTACGCCGGCGTCGTGCAGGGCATCGAACAGGTCGTGGCCGCGACCGGCCGGCGCATCCTCGTCGGCACCACGAACGAGGACGCCGACCTCGAACGACAGCTCCTGTCCGACTTCCTCGGTCGCCAGGTCGAGGGGCTGATCGTCGTCCCGGTCGGGCAGGACACCACCCGGTTCGCCGTCGACCGCCTGCACGACGCCCCGCTCGTGCTCGCCTCCCGCACGGTCGAGGACGTCGCCGCCGACGCCGTCCTCATCGACGACGTGCACGGCGCCCGGGACGCGACCGCGCTGATGCTCGAGGACGGGCACCGCCGCATCGCCTTCCTCGGCAACAAGGTGACGGTGTCGACGGGGCAGCGCCGTCTCGCCGGGTTCCGCAGCGCCTTCGCCGCCCACGGCGTCACCCCCGACGAGGGCCTGGTCATCCTCGAGCTCCAGGACACCGACAGCGCCGAGCGGGCGATGCGCCGACTCCTCACCGGCACTGAACCCCCGACGGCGGTCTTCGCGGCGAACAACCGGATCAGCGTCGGTGCGATCCGCGCGATCGCCAAGGCCGTCGCGGACGGCACGGTCGCCTCCCCGCCCCGGCTGTTCGCCTTCGACTCGTTCGACTTCGCGGACATGGCGCCGGTGCCGCTCTCGGTCATCGACCACGACCCGGCCGAGCTCGGCCGCGTCGCGGCGCGGATGCTGCTGTCCCGGCTCGACGGCAGCGCGGACGGCGAGCCGCCGCGGCTGGTCGAGCTGCCGGTGCACATCGTCCACCACTGAGCGCGGCCTGGAGGCTCGGCTTGCGTCCGCGCGCTGCTTCCGGAGTAGTGTTGGTAACGTTATCAGCGTGAAAGGGGACCCATGTCCGCCTCCCTGCCCTCCGGGGTGACCGTCGGCCAGTACGACAAGGCACCCGCCATCGACCTCCCTCCGGGGCACGACGTCTGGACGGGGTCAGCCGCGTGGGAGCAGCTCGCCGGGCGCCTGACGGGTCGGCACGTGATGGCCGTGGACACCTACCCCGGCAGCGACCTGACCGGCCTCTGCCGGGAACTCGCCGCGGTCGCACCCGACGCCGTCCTCATCGACGTCGAGGACGCCGCCGCCCTGCCGAACGCCGTCATCGAGGAGCGCATCGCCGCGAACCTCACCGACGACCGGGTCTTCGGCGTCCTCGGGCACCAGGTGCTCGCCGAGTTCTACGACACCGACCGACTCGCCGCTGTTGCCGACCGGATCCGCGCGGCCGACGGCCCCGTCGTCGTGTTCGGCTGGGGCGCCACGCTCGTCCCGACCACGTTCGACACGGTCGTGCTCGCCGACCTGGCCCGCTGGGAGATCCAGCGCCGGCAGCGTGCCGGTGCGCCGAACTGGCGCGCGGACAACGGGGACGAGGACCAGCTCCGCAAGGTCAAGCGCGGCTACTTCGTCGAGTGGCGGGTCGCCGACCGGCACAAGCGTGCACTGTTCGACAGCATCGACCTGGTCCTCGACGCGAACGGCTCGATGGCCGACGCGAAGCTCATCACCGCCGAGACGTTCCTGACCGGCCTCGAGCTCGCCAGCCGTCGCCCGTTCCGCGTCGTGCCGTTCTTCGACCCCGGGGTGTGGGGCGGGCAGTGGATGAAGGAGGTCCTCGAGGTCGGGGACGCCGACAACTACGCGTGGTGCTTCGACTGCGTCCCGGAGGAGAACAGCCTGCTCTTCCGGATCGGGGACACGGTCGTCGAACTCCCGGCGCTCGACCTCGTCTTCCGGCACCCGCGCGAGCTGCTCGGCGCGAAGACCCACGCCCGGTTCGGCGCGGAGTTCCCGATCCGGTTCGACTTCCTCGACACCATGGCCGGCGGCAACCTGTCGCTGCAGGTCCACCCGCTGACCGACTACATGCAGAACGTCTTCGGCATGCCCTACACGCAGGACGAGAGCTACTACATGCTCGACGCCGCAGAGGACGCGGTCGTCTACCTCGGCGTCCGGGACGACGCCGACCCCGCAGCGATGCAGGCGGCACTGCGGACCGCGTCGAGCGGCGAGGAGCCGTTCCCGGCCGACCGGTACGTCAACACCTTCCCGGCGAAGAAGCACGACCACTTCCTCATCCCGGCCGGCACCGTGCACTGCTCCGGGGCGGACTCGATGGTGCTCGAGATCTCCGCGACCCCCTACATCTTCACGTTCAAGATGTGGGACTGGGGACGGGTCGGACTCGACGGCGTCCCGCGTCCGGTGCACCTGGACCACGCCTTCGCGAACATCCAGTGGGACCGCCGGACCGACTTCGCGCGGGACGAGCTCGTCAACCGCGTGACCGAGGTGGCGCGCGGCGACGGCTGGGTCGAGGAGCGCACGGGCCTGCACGAGCTCGAGTTCATCGAGGTCCGCCGGCACTGGTTCGAGGGCGTCGTCCCGCACGACACGGACGGCACCGTGAACGTGCTCAACCTCGTCGAGGGTGCCGAGGCCGTCGTCGAGAGCCTGGACGGTGCGTTCGACCCGTTCGTCGTGCACTACGCCGAGACGTTCATCGTGCCGGCGAGCGTCGGCCGCTACACGATCCGCCCGCACGGGCCGGGCGTGGGGCAGCGGCTCGGCACGGTGAAGGCCGCGGTCCGCGGGACCGGCCGTAGCGAGTGAGTCGAGTCGCGTCAGGGGTGTCCGGTCGACCATCGGGGTCGAGCGGGGCGATCTCCGCTGGCAGCGCTGCAAGCGGCGACCGAGTGCCACGTGGCAGGTGGTCGCCCTTCGGCTGATCGGCCCCCTGCACGTCCCGCGCGCGACGGTGTTCCGTTCAACGGGCCGTCGGAGAGGGAACCAGGCCGCCACAGCTCGGTCCGGCGCTCCTCGGACTGGCGCGCTTCATCGCCTGTTTCGCCGGGGTGGCACGCAACACCTCAGCCCGGCATGCCGCCAACCGTCCTCTCGATGCGCACGAGCGTCTGTGCGGTCGCGTGCACCACGTCCGTGAACGCGTCCGGGACGACTGCAACGAAGCTGTCACGAACACACCGTCCCGATGGACGATCAGCTACCGGACGGTCTTGGCTCCGCCAGCGAGCTCGCTCTGACCGCCGCTCCGCGGCGCGGTCGTCCTACGGCGCAGTGATGCCGAGCTGTGCGAGAACGGGTTGATCGCCGATGGTCTGCAGATTCCACGTCGGATGCTCGAAGGCACCGCGGGAGAGTCGCACGCGCTGTTCGTCGACCGGTTGCCCGGATCGGGGCGATACCCGCGTAACCCCGTTCGGTTCGTAGCCGAGCTTGTAGGAGACGGCCAGTGACGGGGCGTTCCAGGCCGCAGCGCTTGACTCTGCCCACTCGGCCCCCAGCGTGTCGAAGGCGAACAGCAGCAGGGCGGCGCGCATCTCGGTGCCGACGCCGTTGCCTTGGGCGCGTCGTGTCAGCCAGGAACCGGAGTTCACCGTCCGGCGGTTCGCGAAGTCGAACGCGGCGATGTCCTGCGCCCCGATCACCTCGCCGTCGAGGATGACGGCGAACTGGATCGTCCAGTTCTGCGGGGAGACTTGGCGGAGGCTCCACTGGTGCATCGCGAGGTTCCGCGGCAGCTCCTCCGGAGACGCATCGGTCCAAGGGAAGCCAAACGGCATGCGGTCCGGGTTGTGGATGCCATCGAGCGCAGCCTGTGCCAGGGCAGGGAGGTCCTGGTCACGCACCGGACGCAACACCAGCCGCGGGGTTCGCAGTTCGAGTCCGAACAACGGCCACAGCTTCTCCATTTCCATACCGGGACGCTACCTGCGCCGGTCGCGGCAGCGAGGCGTGTTACGCGCCCGGCCGCTGATCAGCAACCCTCGCATCTGTTCTCTCGCAGCGCCCGGTGATCGATCGGCCAAAGAGACGCCATGAGCGGCTCCGCCGGAGGGACAGGATGACCGCTGCGACGATGACGACGGGAATCCGAATCCAGACAGGCAGTGAAGAGGGAACACGGTCGCACGCTGGCCACGACGAATGCCCCGCGACCGATCGGTCAGCGAGACGACGGTGCGGCCTTCAGTATTCGAGCGCTGGCCACTCCGACAGACGGGAGAAGCGGCGGCGCGGCGGCGCCGGCTCGTCGTCATCCATCACGCGGACCTCCGTGAGCACCGTGACTTCGCTCGTCCCGTACCAGCGGTGCGCGACGCCGTCCCGCTCGTCGACGACCACCGTCATGCGGTCCGCCGGGTCGCGCTCATGTTCGCAGGTCACCAGCAGCCAGTGCCCGCGGATCCGTTGGACCAGGACCGGCACGAAGCTCGCGGGCGAACCCCATAAGGGCAGAAGCTCCGGGGTGAGCAGTCGAACCGGAGGTGCTACCGCGCCGCTGCGGGCGAAGCTGACCTCCACCGGCCCGTCAACCGAATGGAGAACCCCCTCCGCGAATCGGTCGCGGTGACGGTCACCCTGCCGATCGACCGTCCAGCTCTCATCGCGCTCGTCAACGACGAGCTGGAACTGCCGCGGCTGCGCCGAGCCGCCACGCAGCACGATGACCCCGCGAGCGAGGCGTCGAGCAGGGGACCGGAGCGCGGCGACCTCTGCCCTGAGGCTCGGGGCGTCGGTTGCGGCCAGAACGGTGTCGAAACGCATGTCCTCATCTTGCGTGCGCAGAGGCTGACGCGGCGAGAGCAGGGTCTTGACAGCCAATCGAGTACTGAGTCGTCACGGGAAGCCTCCCTGTTCGTCTCGCGGCTGTCGCAAGGAGCGGGGAACAGGACACTCTCCTGCACGAACATCCACCAGTGCATGGCCGCCGCGGCGAGCATGACGACGGCGGCGATCGGGTGGGTCACGCCTGTTCCGGCCGGTAGGCGGCGAGGACCGCCGGGACTCCCTCCGCGAGCATCTTGCGTCGCACGTTCGCAAGCAGTTTCGACATCGCGAACCCGCCGATGCCGGTGAAGCCGGTGTGGTGCCAGGTGAAGCGTGTACCGGTCGGCGTCGGCTCGAGGCTGTAGGTCACGGTGGTGACGTCGTCGGCGTCGTCGTCACCCTTCCACGTGTAGACCATCGACCGTGGCGCTTCGATCGCGATGATCTTGCAGTAGACCACCCCGGCCCAACCCATCGTCGGCTTGCCGATGAACCTGAACTCAGTGCCGACCGTGGGCTCGAAACCCTCCGGGCGTCCGCCCTGGCCGGTGGTCGTCCACTGTGCGACGTACTCCGGGTCGGTCAACACCGTCCAGACGTCCGCCAGCGGGTACCGGTAGTCGTGCGTGATCGTGTACTCAGTCACGGGTGTTCCTCTCGTCCCTGAGTAGCCTACCTATCGGTAGGTAGTTTGCCTACCCCCGGGTAGGTAAACTGGCGGCATGACGAAACCACCCCAGGCGGGAGCAGCTCGGACATCGGGCGCTGACACTCGGAAGCGTGCGCTGAACGTGGCGCTTCGCCTCTTCACGCAGCAGGGGTACGAGGGGACGTCGCTGCGAGACATCGCCGACGAGCTCGGGATCAACAAAGCGTCGCTCTACTACTACTTCGACGGCAAAGAGGCGATCCTGCGGTCCCTGTTCGAGCAGCGCGGTGACGAAGCGGAGGATCTGCTCGCGTGGGTACAGCAGCAGCCGTCCGATCCGGCGCTGCTCCAGGTGGCGGTACAACGGTGGGTGCGTTCGTTCACCGTGGAGAAGCTGCAGGGGATCCGGTTCCTGGCGGCGAACCCGCTCGTGCTGCAGAGTCTGCCAGCGGGAGCAGCGCGGATCGGCAATGAGCTCAACGCCGTCGCGGATGCGTTGGCCTCGCTCCTCCCGGATCGGTCCGACGAGAACGTGCTCCTGCTGCGGATGGGGTTGCTCTCGATCAACGCGGCGGTTCAGGCCGCAGTGAGGACGGACCTCGACGACGAGGTGATCGTCGCAGCAGCAGCACGATCAGCGACCGCGCTCGTCCAGATCGCGACCCAGACGCCGCACATCCGCGAGCAGTGACCGAGGACTGCACCACCTCGACGGTCACGCCCTGGTCCACGCGGTGGCGGCACCGACGAGCGGTGCGTGCGCGCCGAGCGCGGCGGGGACCAGCGTCGGGCGTGCACCGGGTCCTCCGGGGCCGTCGAGCCCGAGTCCCGCGCCGAGCGGTGCACCGATGACGTCCCACGACCGGGCGATCGAGCCCCCGACGACGACCCGGTCGACACCGAACCGGTCCACCCACGGCAGCAGCGCCGTGCTGAGCGCCCGCATCGCGGTCGCCATCACCGCGTCCGCCTGCACGTCGCCGGCGCGGGCGGCAGCGCAGATCTCCGCCACCGTCCGGTCGAGGCCGGAGCGCGCACGGTCGGCCCGACGGATCGCCGGCGAGGAGACCGTCTCCTCCAGGGGACGGCCGTCGATCAGGAGCCGGTGCACCTCGCCCGACTCCGGGACGGTCGGACCGGTGTCGACCTCCTCGCCGTCGCGGAGGAACGCCGAGCCCACGCCCGTGCCGAGTGTGATGCAGAGCATGCGCCGCGCCCCCACGCCGGCACCGCACGCCCACTCGCCGATCCCGTAGGCGACGGCGTCGTTGACGAACCGCACGGCGCCGGGAGCGACCTCGAGCCGCTCGGCCAACGCCGCGCGGAGATCGATGCCGGCGATCGCCTGGAACTTGTCGACGCCCGCGAACGTGCCCGTCCCCGCGCGGGCGTCGAACGGTCCGGGCATCGCGATCGACCAGCCCACGAGCGGCGCTGATCCGGCGAGCGCCCGCGCCGGTCCGGCGAGCTGGTCGAGCAGGGCGTCCCGGTCCGCGTGGGGGTCGATCGCGGCGCCCCGTTCGGTCAGCACCTCCCCCGAGGACGTCGGGTCGATCAGCGCCGCGGTGACGTGCCCACCGCCGACGTCCATGACGCCGACGGTGGCACGCTCGTGCGTCCCTGCGGTCAACTGACGTCCCCGAGCCGGTCGGACGACCAGCCCAGCGCGGCGAACACCTGGATCATCGCCGCCTGGTCGAGGGTCGCGGCCGGTCGGTCCCAGGCGGGGTCGCCGCCACCGCTCGGCTGGAAGTGGAACAGCCCGGTCGCCGGGTCGCGGTTGTCGCGCCACGTCGCGGTCGCCCACTGCTCGGCGGCCGCACGGTAGGACGGGTCGTGCTGCACGGAGTCGAGCAGCAGCAGGTCCTTGAGGTAGAAGGCGTTGAAGATCGCGGGCTGCTGCTGGAGACGGTCGTCCGTGGTCCAGTACCGCAACGATGCCCGAGCGGCAGCGGCCGCCTGCTGGAGGTACTTCGGGTCGTCCGTCGCCCGGTACAGGATCGTCGCGGTGCCGATCATCGCGCCGGAGTTGTACGTCCAGAGCGTGGGGTCGACGCTGCCGTCGTCGCCGAGGCTGTTCCGGTAGAGCCCGGGCGACTCGCGCAGGCAGCGGTTGTTCCAGTCGTACAGCTTCGTGCTCCACCGCAGGTACGCGGCGTCCTTCGTCTCCTCGTAGAGGTGCGCCGCGAGCTGCGCGGTCAGCCCGGTGACGTTCGCCGCGCGGGTGGTGTTGTCCGGTCGGTCGATCCAGTCCGATCCCCCGGGGCAGGTCAGCGACGCGTCGCTGTTCCAGCTCCGGACGGCGATGTCGAACGCCGCCCGTGCGTGGTCGAGTGCCGCGGGGTCGTCGGTCGCCTGGTACTGGCTGACGAAGGAGAGGCCCACGACGGCATTGTCGTCGTAGTAGACGTCGCCGCCGGTGCCGAGCGGTGCCGGCAGGTACGACTCGTACCCTGGTCGCCCTCCCGGTGCGACGGCGTGGTAGTGCTCGAAGCCGGCCACGCGCGCCGCGGCGGAGTTCGCGTAGGCGGGGCCGACGCCGGGGAGGCCCTGCAGGTCGAGGGCGGCCTGGGTCGCCTCGCGGTACTCCCAGAGGAACGAGTACGGGTTCCCGGTCGAGGTGTCCGTGTTCTCCCGGTAGAGCCCGTGACCGGCGGACCCGGTGTACAGGGCGTCCTGCATGGCGTCGTAGGTCGCGCTCGCGCGCTGCTGCCAGACGGGGTCCGGCGTCGTCGCGACCGGGGTCGCGGCCTCCGCGGCCTGCGGGGCCCCCGCGGCGAGCACGCCGAGGACGAGGGCGACCGCGGTGACGCGGCCCACGCGGGTCGTGCGTGTCGGTGTCGAGGTGGGCATCGTTGCTCCTCCGGGTCGTTGGTATCGTTACCATAGAGGGCGGAGCGCAGAGCCGCAAGGCTCGGTCCCTGGCGGTCAGTGCCGCTCCTCCCCCTCCTCCGCCAGGCGCTCGAGCACGCGGCGGGAGGCCGACGACATCGCCGGCTCGACCCCGAGCCGCTCCAGGTACTCCGACACGGACTGCATCTCGTGGGCGCGGCGCACGGCGTGCTTGCGGCTGCCGGACTCGTAGCGCTCGATCTTCGCGTCGGCGTCCCCGGACAGCTGCGCGGCGATCTGCGCGTGCACCCAGTCCGCACACCCGGCGGCACGGCCGGCCTCGAGCGCCTCGACGACGACGGTCGCCAGGCTCTTCATGAGCACGCTCCGGAGCAGCTTGCGCGACGTCGCCGTGCCGGGAGGACCCTCGACGCGCTCGACCGCGGAGCCGAGGGACGCCAGGAGGTCCCCGACGGTGTCGGCGGCGGCACCAGAGACGATCGTCTCGGTCGCGGCGCCCTTGAGCGGGACGGGTCCGAGGATCGCGACGTCGGCGAAGCGCCCACCGGCGGCGGTGATCAGCTCCCCCGCCTGCACCATGTCCTCGGGCGAGGCGGTCGTGAAGTCGGCGTAGACCGTCCCGGGGGCGATGGCGTCGGCCGCGGTCTCGGCGATGGTGCGACTCAGCGCGGCGCTCGTGAGGACGACGACGAGGTCGCTCGCCGCGGCCACCTCGGCCACCGAACCGAGCCGGGTGACGCCCTCCGGACCGGCTGTCGGCGCCGGGTCGAACCCGACGACGTCGTGCCCGGCCGCGCGCACCCCGGCGGCGTAGATCGCTCCGGCCTCGCCGAGGCCGATGAACCCGACTCGCATGGTGTTCCTTCCCTGCGAGCCGTGGCTCGCGTCCTACCGTCCGACCGCCTGCGCGGCCCGACGGATCTCCGGGACCAGTGCCTCCAGTCCCGTCCTGTCGTTGTGTTCTGCCGGTCCGGATGCCGACACCGCGCCGATCACGGCGCCGTGCTGGTCGAAGACCGGTGCGCTCACCGCCGCGACGGCGACGTCGCGCTCGGCGATCGAGATGTGGAACCCGTCGGTGTGGATCGCGTCGAGCGACGAGCGGAGCTCGTCGACGCTGACCGGGTTCCCGTTCGCGTCCGTGGTGTCACCGTGGTGGGTGAGCACCGCCTCCCGCTCGTCCGCGGTGACGAACGCGAGGATGGTCTTGCCGGCGCCGACGACCAGCGGGAGTCGACGTCCCACCGGCAGCTGGTACCGGAGCGGGTCGCGACCGTCCACGCGGGCGGTCAGGATGCGCTCCCGGCCGGTGCGCACGTAGAGCGACGAGGTCAGGTGGGTGGAGTCCGCGAGCTGCTGGAGCACACCCCGGGCCCTGGTCGTCAAGGGGTCCCCGACCAGGAAGCCGTGCGCCAGGCCCAGTGCGCCGGGTCCGAGCCGGTACTCCCCACCGTCCTGCTGGACGAGCCCGCGACGCTGGAGCACACCGACGATCCGGAGCGCGGTCGCCGCGTGGAGGCCCGTCCCCCGACTCAGGTCGACGAGCCGCAGCGGACGGTCGCTCCGCTCCAGGAGCTCCAGCACGTCGAGCGCCCGCTCGACGCTGCGGACCGTCGGCTGGCTGGTCTGCCCGTCGGTTGCCATACCGCCATTGTGTCGGACGGCCGCGGCGGATCGTCACGCGGGCGCGGGACCGGCCGCGACGGACGCCACGATCCCCTCGCGGATGCGGGTCTCGTCCGCGTGCTTGGCCTCAGCGCGCGCGAGCACCTCCGACGCCTCGGCCGCCGGGACCACCGCGACGCCGTCCCCGTCGGCGACGACCACGTCCCCCGGGTGGACGACGACCCCGCCGATGGCGACGGGCACGCCGACCCGGAACGGCCCGTGCCGGTAGGGGCCGGCCGGTGTGACGGCGCGGGCGAACACCGGGAAGCCGATCTCCTCGAGGTCGGCGACGTCACGCACCGCCCCGTCGACGACGAGCCCGACGCACCCGCGGGCGCGGAGGCGTTCGGCGATGAGCTCCCCGACGAGCGCGCGGTCGCGGACGCCGTGGCCGTTGACCACCAGGACCTGTCCGGGCTGCAGGGTGGCGAGCGCCTCGTGGACGCCGGCGTTGTCGCCACCGGCCACCTCGACGGTGCAGGCGGGACCGGCAGCACGGGCGCCGCGCCAGACGCTCCCGATCTCGGCCTCGACGACACCGAGCCGCTGCATCGCGTCACCGACGTTCGCGACGGGGAGCGCGCCGAGACGGTCGACGACGTCCTGGGGGACGGTGGTGGGCTGCGGGTTCTCGGTCATTCGTTCGACTTCCATCCGTGTACGTAGGCGAGGAGCAGGGTCCAGATGCCGAGGGCGCCGCCGAGGCCGAACGTCCACGGTGCCAGGACGGCGACGGTGCTGGAGACGAGTGCGGCGTCGAGGACCACGACCCCGACGAGCTGCAGCAGCACCATGACGGTGCCGAGCGCGAGCATCGAGACGAGGAGGACGACGAACACCGTCGTCATGGCCGCGGCGACGCGCCTGCGGGTGGGGCCCATCGTGGGCCCGGTGGTGTCGGACATGGTCGTGCAGCCTCCGGTCAGTGGGGGACGGGCAGCCAGCCCGGCCCGATGAGTGCGGCGATGAGCAGGATGGGGACGACGTAGAGGACCACGAGCGGGACGAACGTCTTCACCGGGTTGACGCCGGCGATGCCCGAGGCGATGTAGATCGCCGAGGCGCCCGGAGGGGACGCGCCCTCCGTCGACGCGGCGACGAGCACGACGCAGGCGGCGAGGACCGGGTCCACCCCGGCCACCACGAGGACGCTGAAGCCGATGCCGCCGATCGTCGCGATGGTCGCGGTCGAGCTGAGCGGCCCGGCGACGAGCACCACCATCACCGCGACGATGACGCTCATCACGACCGGGGAGGCGTCCAGCCCGTTCAGCACGGCGGCGAGCTGGTCGGCGAGCCCGAGCTCGGTCAGCACGGCACCGCCGGCGAACGCGAACACCAGGGTCGCGCCGATGTCCCGGTAGCGCGGTGCGGTCTTCGCGACGAAGTCGTACCAGGCACGACTGCCCCGCGGCAGGCGCTTCCGGCCGAGCACCAGGGCGAACAGGCCCAGGAGGACCGGGATCCAGACGACGATGCTGATCGTGTCCGCCGCGTCCTCGCCGAGCGCTCCGGTGATCGCGGTCCCGGTCGGGCCGAGCGTGACGAAGACCGGGATGAGGATCCCGAGGAACACCAGCAGCGACGTCCAGCCGTGCCGGAAGGACTGCCGGAACGGCGTGATGTCCTCGGCCGGGACGCGCTGGATGCGGTGCTTCCGGACGAAGTAGGCGATGACGACGAGCCGCCAGAGGACGCACCAGGCCGCGGCGACGAACATCGCCGGCAGGAGCTCGCCGACGGTGACGAGCGGCGCCACGGTGGCCGTGCCGATGAGGATGAAGAACGACGCGCTCGGCGGGATCACGGTGCCGTTGCCGGCGTTGCCCGCCACGACGGTCGCCGCCACCGGGGCCGGCCACTGCGACCGCTTCATCCACGGGATCGTCACCGTGCCGAGCGTCGCGGCGTTCGCCGAGCCGGAGTGCGCCACGGAGCCGAACAGCGCCGATCCGACGGTCGCGACGTAGCCGGCCCCGCCCGGGAGCCGACCGAGCAGCGAGTTGAGGATCTCCACCTGGTGCCCGATCACCCCCGTCGAGGCCAACAGGAACCCGATGAAGGTGAACGCCAGTGCGGCGAAGACGATCTCCTCGTTGAACGCGTCCTGCATCCCGACGAGCAGCAGCTCGAGGAAGCGCGTCCCGCCGAAGGCGCAGACGACGACGAAGCCGACGACCATCCCCTCGCCGATGCCGCGGCGGAGCAGCACACTCCAGACGACGATCGTGCCGATGTACGCGATGAGCGCCCAGACGGCCAAACCCATGTGCGACTCACTCTCCATTGAGGGGTCTTGTTTCATCAGATGCAACGTAATTGCGTCTGTCGAAACAGCAAAGCAGGTCCGGCAGCGCCACGTCAAGCAGGAGCGCACCGGTGAGCGTCGATCACCCGTCCGCGACCGGACATGACGACGACGGGTGCTCAGAGCGCCTGGAGGAACCCGTCGAGGAGCGGCCACGTGGCGGCCGGGTTCTCCAGGTGCGGCAGGTGCCCCGCCTCCGGCACCTCGGCGAAGCGCGCACCGGGGACGGCCGCCGCGACACGGCGTCCGTACGCGGGCGTCACCACGCGGTCGCTCGCTCCGGCGAGCACGAGCGTCGGCGTCGCGACGGTCGCGAGTCGGCCCAGGAGGCTCGGGTCGCTCATCGCAGGCCCGGCCACCGCCGCCATCGTGGCCGCGTCGGCACGCCGCATCGTCTGCTCCTCGGCGGACAGGGCCGCCGGGTCCCGGTAGCCGCGGTCCGGGTCGTGCCAGGCGACCTCGGCGAGCCCGCGGGCGTCGAGGGTGAAGAAGTCCGCGATGGGCTCGCCCGCCACGACGGCACCGACCCCGTCGACGTCGACCACGGCGCCGAGCACCCCGGCGTACCGGTCGTCGGCCGCCGCCCGGACCGCCATCTCGAGGGCGATCCATCCCCCGATCGACGACCCGACCACGACCACGTCGTGGGCGCCGCGCTCCAGCAGCCACTCCAGGTAGGCGGCGGCGAGCGCCGCGACGGAGTCGATCGTGTCCGGGCGGCTCGTCCCGCTCCAGCCGGGGTGCGTCGGCGCGAGGACGTGGAACGACGGGGCCAGGTGCGCGACGATCGGCGCGACGGTCAGCGGGCCGCCGCCGCCGTGCAGGACGACGGCGGTGCGTGCCGCGGGGTCGCCGGCGTCGACGACGTGCAGGTCGGTGGGGAGTGTGGGGAGTGCGGGGAGTGCGGGGTTCATCGGGACACCTGTCTCAACATGTTTATCTACGGGTGTTGATACGGTAGCACCGTGACGACGGACCTGGAAGCACTCGGGCAGACCATCAAGCGGGCGCAGTACCGCAATCACCGGACGATGGACACGGCCCTCCGGCCGGCCGGGGTCACCCTCGTGCAGTGGGACGCCCTGCGCGCGGTCGACCGGATGCCGCACGCGTCCGGACACGACCTGGCCGTCGCCACGTTCCAGAGCGACCAGGCGTTCGGGACGCTCGCGAACCGGCTGGTGGACCGCGGGCTCATCACGAGGTCGGCCGGGCGTGGGCGGCGCATCGAGCACGCGCTCACCGAGGAGGGCGCGGCGGCGCTCCGGTCCGGTCAGGCGATCGCCCGCGGGGTGCTGGAGGACCTCTTCGCACCGCTCGACGAGTCCGAGCGACACACGCTCGAGCGGGTGCTCACGCGGCTGCTGCGGCACGAGGCCGGTGGCTCGACCCCCGCGGAGCCGGGCATGACCGAACGGGCCCACCCCCTGGACGAGGGACACGGTCGGGCATAGCATCGAGGCGGGTTGGGGGATGCGGGGGCATCGGCATGGTGATGTCGGACAACGGGTTTCTGCTCTTCCGGCTCGTCCGAACACCACACGAAAGGGAGCAACATCATGCCTACTGCCGAACTGACCCGCGCCTGGGTGGACTCCGACTTCCGAGCGACCCTGAGCGAGGACGACCTCGCGCTGGTGCCCGCGAACCCGGCCGGGGAACTCCTCGACGACCTCGAGGTCACCGACCCGGAACTGCCCGGCGTCTACAACTCCTGGGTCCCCTGCTTCTTCAGCCTGGAGAAGACCGACTCCTGCTGCGCCTACTGACGCAGGGTCCGACCACCCACGGGGCGGACGCGACCGCGCGTCCGCCCCGTGCACGAGGAAGAGGCGGATGATCAGCATCATCGACGACGACTCGCTGCGCCGACTGCCGATCCCCGCGCCGCAGCTGCTCCACTGGGCCGGACCGGAACTGGCTGCTGCGCGGAACGAACTCCGACGCCGGATGGAGACGTCCGAGCTGGGGCACTCCGCCCGCCGACTCGCCGAGCTCGCCCTGGCCGAGCTCCCACACCGCCTGCTGGTCCGTCTCCTCCATCGCCCGCTCGTGCTCGAACTCAACGTCATGCGTGCGCAGCAGCTGCTCGTCGGTGACACGTCGACCGCGCGGTTCGACTGGTTCGTGGAGCAGCTGGCCGACGAGTCGTTCCGGGAAGCCCTCTGGGCGAAGTACCCGGTCGCCCGGACGGCGTTGGTCCAGCACCTCAGGACGTGGAACGCGAACGTGCTGGAGCTCGTCGAGCAGTTCGACGCCGATCTCCCCCGGCTCCGCGATCTGCTCGCGACGACCGAGGACCCCGTCCCGGAGACCCTGACACTCGCCAGTGGCGACAGCCACCGCGGAGGCAAGAGCGTCGCGGTCATCGGCCTCCGCGGCGGCGGGCGCCTCGTCCACAAGCCCCGGAGCGGAGCGCCGGAGGTCCTGTTCGCCGAGGCGGTCGCCTGGGCGAACCGATCCGGCTTCGCGCCCGCCCTCTCCGCCACGGCCGCGCTCGACCTCGGCTCCCACAGCTGGGTCAGGGCCAGCGAACCGGCTCCGCTCACGTCCCGCGAGGACGCGCACCGGTTCCACCAGCGCGTCGGCGGCCTCCTGGCCCTGTCGTACGTGCTCTCCCTGACCGACGTCCACCGCGAGAACCTCGTCGCCGCCGGCCCGGACCCGGTCGTCATCGACCTCGAGACGCTCCTCCACACGTCCCTGCGGACCGAGGGTTCGGCGGACGACCCGGAGCGGACCGTCCGCGCGCTGACCATGTCGAGCGTGCTCCTCACCGGGCTCCTCCCCAGCCCGCGGCTGCACCGCGTCGGTGACGACGTCCTGGCGAGCGACGTCAGCGGGCTCTCCGGCGACGCCACCGGGCCGACCGCCCTCGGCGAGCCCTGGTTCGACGACGTCGGGGCGGACACGATGCGGGTCTCGGTCCGCAAGACCGCGCTCGGAGCGGCGCAGAACGTCCCGGTCCTCGACGGCGTCCAGCTGGACCCGCTCGCGTTCGAGCCGGACCTCCTCGACGGCTTCGAGCGGATGTACCGGCTCTGCCATCGGCATCGGGCGGACCTGCTCGCGGCCACCGGCCCCCTCGCGTCGTCCGACAGCACGCCCGTCCGGCACATCACCGGCGCGAGCGAGATGTTCGCGCGCCTGCTGTGGAACAGCCACCACCCGGACTTCCTGCGGGAACCGGGCGCGCGGGAGTCGTTCCTGGCCCGGGTCCGCACGCGCCACGGCGACCTGGCGAACGGCGACCTGCTCGCAGCGAGTGAGCACCGACAACTCGTCGACGGCGACATCCCGGTGTTCCACGCCGTCGGCGACTCCCACGCCCTCACCGGCGGGGACGGCACCGTCGTCCCTGACGTGCTCCGGTCGAGTCCGACGGAGGTCCTCCGTTCCCGGCTCGAGTCGCTCTCCGAACAGGACTGCGACCACCAGCGCGCGGTCCTCCAGGGGTCGCTCCGCTCGGTCGTCCGCCACGGCAGCGACCGATGGCCAGCACCGCCACCGCGCGGCAGGGCAGACGACACCCACGGCGACGACGGCGCCTGGGCGCTCCGGGAGTCCGTCGCCATCGGTCGTTCCCTGCTGCGGTCCGCCGCCTGGGTCGACGACCAGCCGCACTGGCTCGACCACGAGCTCCAGGGCGGTGCGTACTGGACGCCCCGGCCCGCGGGCGACGACCTCTACGCGGGCCGGCCGGGGATCGGGGTGTTCCTGGCGCGTCTCGGACACGCAGTCGGCGACGACGCCTTCGTCGACGTCGCGTGGCGGATCCTCGACGGCACCCTGGCACGGCCACGCGGGGACGCCGGCCGCGGCTCCGCTCCGCTCGGGTTCGCCAGTGCCGCCGACGGTGCGGTCACCCTGGCCGCGACGCTCGCCGACGTGACGGGCGACACCGCGCCGCTCGCCGCGCTCCTCGACGGACTCCACGAGGCGTACCGCGACGCCGTCGCGGCGGACACCGTCCACGACGTGATCGGCGGGACCGCGGGGACCCTCCTGACCCTCACGGCGACGACCGCACACCTGCCGCCGAGTCCGGCGCTCCTCGCCCTCGTCGAGCACGGATGCGACCACCTGGCGGCGGCCGCTCGTCGTTTCGGCACCGGCGCGGGGTGGCCGTCGGCCATCGGGTCCGGCGCGCCCCTGTCCGGGTTCTCGCACGGCAGCGCCGGCATCACGCTGGCGCTCGCACGGGGAGCACTCCTGCTCGGCACGGAGCGCTTCGATGCCGTCATCGAGTCCGCGCTGCGGGCCGAGTCGGACCGCTTCGACGACCGGCGGTTCGGTTGGCCCGACGCCCGTCCCGGCGACGAGACCCCGATGTCCGCCTGGTGCCACGGGACGCCCGGAGTCGCACTCGCGCGGGCGTCGATGCCCGACCGCCACCACCGCGGCATCGTCGTGGTCGACCTCCGGAAGGCATCCGCCGTGCTCCGGCGGCGGCACGGGGTCGACGGCCCTCCGGCGACCGCGAGCGATCTGTCACTCTGTCACGGCATGCTCGGTGAGCTCATGATCATCGACACCGTCACCGCCCACGACCCCGAGCTCGTCCCGGTCCGCGACCGCCTGCTCCACGACGTCCGGGACTCGGTCCGGCGGCGGGGTTGGGGGTGCGGGGCCCCTGCCGGGCTCCGGACGGTCGATCTCTTCACCGGGCTCGCCGGCCTCGGTCTCGGACTCCTCGCTGCGTCGGCACCGGGGACCGTCCCGACGGTGCTCGCCGGAGACACCGTCCGCCGGGACGCCGCGGAGGTGCACGGGTGAGCACCGCACTCCGCGCCATCGGCCTCGGCAAGCGGATCGGGCGGGCGACGGTGTTCCGGGACGTGGACCTCGAGGTCCCGTCCGGTGCGCTCGTCCGCATCGCCGGTGGGAACGGATCCGGCAAGTCGACGCTCATCCGCGTCCTCGCGGGCGTCTCCGTCCCCACCCACGGACGGGTCCTGACGGACCCGGTTCCACGGGCGATCCTGCCGGAACGCTTCGTCGGACCCGAGCGGTTCACACCCGTCGAGTACCTGACGCACATGGGCCGCATCCGAGGCCTCGACCCGACGGCGACCCGGCAGAGCACCACCGAGCTCGTCGCGGCACTCGGTCTCGACGCACACGCGCAGACACGGATCGGTGCGCTCTCGAAGGGCAACGCGCAGAAGGTCGCCGTCGCGCAGGCATTCCTCGAGCCGCCGACCGGGCTCCTCTTCCTCGACGAGCCGAACACCGGACTCGACGACGCCGCCGCAGCCACCCTGAACCGCCTCGTGCAGGATGCGCAGCGGCGCGGCTGCGCGGTCGTCCTCTGCGAGCACGAGCACTCGCGGACCGCCCGACCGGACGTCACCTACCGCCTGCACGGCGGGACGCTGCGCGCTGTCGACGACACCGCTGACCAGACCACGACGGCGGTCATCACGGCGCGCCGCCCGACGGCGTCGGCCGACCGCCGCGTCGACGTGCCCGGGTGCGGTCCGGTCGAGGCGGACGGGTACGACCCCGTCAGCGCACGACTCGGCCGCGAGCACGTCGACGACGCACTCCGGGCGTTGCTCGCGAGCGGGTGGTCGGTCCTCGAGGTCCGTGTGGACCCGGAACGCGGCGAGGAGGCGACCGGATGGGCGCGGTGATCCGGTACGTCGTCGCCCGCAGCCTGACCTCGCAACGGTGGGTGCCGCCCATCGTGTGCTTCGTCCTGCTGTCGGCCGCCACCTACGCGGCCGGCGGGGACGCTGCGGGGACGGGTGCCCTGCCGGCGCTGCTGCTCGTCCCGATCGTCACGTGGACGACGGTGACTGCGCTGCACAACGACGACCGGAGCCAGGTGGCGATCCTCGCCGTGAGCGTCGGCGGCGTCGTGCGGGCCCGGGTCGCGGTGCTCGTCGCGAGCGCGCTCCTCGGACTGGTGCTCGGCACCGTCGCCGTCGCCGCCGCCATCGCCGTCGACCCGGAGCACGGCGGCGAGGTCGGTGTCTGGCGGACGGCCGCCGCGCTCGAGGTCACCGTCGTCGGCTCCGTCCTCTGCGGGGTTGCGCTCGGCCACCTCTGCGCCCGGCCGGTCGTCCGACGCATCGGGTACTCGTGGCTCATCGGCGTCCTCAGCTGTGTCCTGCTGATCGCGGTGCCCCGCTCCCCCTGCAACCACGCGTTGGCAGCGCTGTCGTCGCCGGATCCGGCGACGCTCCTGCCGACGGTCGCCCTCGACGCCGCCGTCGAGGCCGTCGCCGCGGGGGTGGTGCTGCTCCTCACGGTCCTGGCGTACCGGCGCTCCGCGCCCTGACGAGCGGTCCCGGACGGGACGACGGACGGGAGGCGCGGGGCGGGCCGGCACCGAGCCTCCAGTCCGGGGGTGGTCGCGTCCTGCGCCCCGCCGGCTCAGCGGGTGCGGTACTGCTCGACCATCGGGCAGGCGAACGGGTCCCGTGCGGCCGAACCGACCCGGTTGAGGTACTGCACGACGATCACGTAGGAACGGATGAGTCCCGTCTCGGTGTACGGCACGTCGTGCTCGGCACAGAACCGGCGGACGAGGACGCGCGCCGCGCGCAGGTTCGGCCGCGCCATGTTCGGGAACAGGTGGTGCTCGACCTGGTAGTTGAGACCGCCCATGCCGTACTCCAGCCAGCGACCGCCGCGGATGTTGCGGGAGGTGAGCACCTGCCGGCTGAAGAAGTCCACCCGCTGCCCCGGCTCGATGATCGGCATGCCCTTGTGGTTCGGGGCGAACGCGATGCCCATGGAGAACCCGAAGACGGCGAGCTGCACGCCGAGGAACGCGAACGCCATCCCCACGGGGAGGAACCAGAACAGTGCGCCGATGTAGAGCACGAACCGGGCGAGGAAGACGCCCCCCTCGCTCCACCGGCCCTTGACGGCGGTCCGGCTGCAGTAGGTCCGCATCGACTGCCAGTGCAGGTTTGCGCCCTCCAGCAACAGCATCGGGAAGAACACGTACCCCTGGATCCGCACGAGCCCCCGCATGACGCCCCGCTTCGCCACGGCGTCCTCCGGTCGGAAGGAGATCGCGTCGAAGGAGATGTCCGGGTCCTTGCCCACCGTGTTCGGGTTGCCGTGGTGGCGTGTGTGCTTGTGCATCCACCACGCGTAGCTGACCCCGGCGAAGAACGTCCCGCCGTACCGCGCCGCGCGGTCGTTCCAGACGTGCGACGCGAAGACCTGCCGGTGCGCCGCCTCGTGCGAGAGGAACGCGAACTGCGTGAACACCACACCGAGGACCCCGGCGACGACGAGCTGGAACCAGGACGCTCCCAGCAGTGCGAACGCTCCGCCGGCGCCGACGAGCACGACGACGAGCACCGCGAACACGGTCCAGTAGTAGCCGGTGCGGCGACGCAGGAGCCCGGCGGCCTTCACCTGCTGCAGCAGTGCGGAGTAGGTCGACGTCGAGGTCGGGGTGCCGTCGCGGGGTCGTGTGCGGACCACCGGCGTGGGCACCGGTCGGGCAGGCGTTCGGGTCACCGCCCGACCGGTGGTCTGGGGCAGCTCGAGGCTGGTCGGAGGCGACTCGAGGCTGGTCTGGGCCAGCTCGGTGCGGTGCTCTCGAGGCTGCAACGTGCTCAGGACTCCCTGGTCGACATCGTGACGACGGAGGTCGTCTCGGCGGCCGGGGGCTGGGGCAGCTGGATGCAACGCTAGAGCAGGCGCACGGACCCGGCAAGCCCACCGCTCGGGACGGGCCGAACTGCGCACTTCGTCCGTCCGCGTGTAGCGTCCGGTCCAGACGTTCATCCGAACGTGCACGACGCGGCACGGAACGGGAGGTCTGTCGTGGATGCTCCTCACCCGTCCCCGGGCGCTCCCGCCGAGACACGGCGTGGACGATGAGCAACGACGACTTCGTGACGGCGATCGCGGCGCTGTACGGGGCCGCCGACGACGACGACCTGTGCGCGCCGTTCCTGCTGGCACTGCCGGTGACCGGCGCCGCGATCACCACGTTGAGCACGCCCTTCGCACCGGAGATCGTCTGCGCGAGCGACCCCGTCGCCACACGTCTGGCCGACATCCAGATCGACCTGGGCGAGGGGCCCGCCTGGGAAGCGATGCGCACCCAGCGACCGGTCTCCGAGCCGGACGTCCAGACCGCGACGTCGGAGCGCTGGCCGATCGCGCTGCTGGCGATGAGCGAGATCGAGGTCGGTTCGGTGTTCGCGTTCCCGCTCCGGGTCGGCACCTTCTGGATCGGTTCCGTCGACCTCTACGACACGACCGCCGGACCCCTCGCGGCCCGGACGGTGCAGGACGCGATCGCGCTGACCGACGCTGCCGCCGGGCAGGTGCTGCGCCGAGCACTCGACAGCGCCGACGAGCGCAACGACGGACGCACCGACATCGGCCACCAGTCTCGACGTGAGGTGTACCAGGCGTCTGGCATGATCGCGGCTCAGACTGGAGTCGGTGCAACCGACGCGCTCCTGCTCCTCCGCGCCTACGCGTTCACCGACGGCCGTTCCGTCCGCGACCTCGCCCACGAGGTCATCGCGGGCACGGTGGACTTCACCGACCGCACCGACACCGCTCCGTGAGGACACACGCCATGGCACGAACCCGAGAACAACAGCTCGTCGAGACCTTCGTCACCATCACCGACACGCTCGTGTCCGACTACGACCTCGTCGACCTCCTCCAGTCGCTGGTCGACAACGCAGCTGAACTGTTCGACGCTGCCGCGGCCGGCATCCTCCTGACGAACCAGCGGAAGGAACTCGAGGTCCTCGCGTCCACCAGCGAAGGCAGCAGCTTCATGGGACTCCTGCAGCTCGAGACCGGCGAAGGCCCCTGCGTCGAGGCCTTCGCGACGGGCCAGACCGTGTCGGTCGAGAGCCCGGACCAGATGCAGGATCGCTGGCCCCGCTTCGCCGCCGCCTCCGCGGAGCTCGGCTTCGCGTCGGTGCACTCCGTCCCCCTGCGCCTGCGGGACGCGACGATCGGCTCGATGAACCTGTTCCGGCTGACCACCGGGGCGCTGAACGACGAGGACGCGATCGCTGTCCGGGCTCTCACCGACGTCGCGACGATCAGCATCCTGCAGCACCGCACCGTCGAACACGCGGACCTCGTGCAGACGCAGCTGCAGCACGCCCTGTCGAGCCGGATCGCCATCGAGCAGGCCAAGGGCTTCCTGGCGCACACCCACCGCGTCGACCTGGACACGGCGTTCACGCTGCTCCGGTCCTACGCCCGCGCGCACCAGCTGCGCCTCGCGGACGTCGCTCGGGACGTCGTGAACCACGTCGTCACCGTCCCGGACCCCGGGGCCCGACCTGCAGCGCCGGCGGAGGACGATCCGCAGCGCTGACCCGGGGCGCCGCGCCCGGTCCGCCGTGGACGGTTGGTAGGTTCGGCGTGTGGGGGACGGGGAGACGTGTGCGCCGTTCGGCGTGACGCACGTCGGGGTGGCATGAGCAGCACGAAGCGGGGCGGGCGCGGGCGCACGCGCCGACGCGGACGCAGGCGTCCGAAGCTCACGTGGTCGGGCTTCTGGCGCGGCCTCGGCGGCGTCGTCCACGATGCCGGCCCGCGGTACGGGAGCCTGTTCGGCTCGTTGTTCCTGCTGGTCGCCGTCGTCGGGCTCCTGGGAGCCGGCAGCTCCCTGCAGCAGAACACCGAGCTGCGCGCGCACGGCGGACGCACGGACGCCGTCGTCGTGCGGGTCGAACGGGTCCACCACACCGGCTACCGCGGCGGGAGCTGGAACGAGTACTGGCCCGTCACGCGCCAGACCGTCGACGGCGAGACCTTCGAGGCCTCGCTCCGGCGCTACGCGGTGCACGACGACACCTACCGCCGGGGCGAGCACGTCACGGTGCTCTACGACACCCACCACCACCGCACCGTCGCGCTCGCGAGCGACGAGGCGCGCGACCGACTCGTGGGCCGGGTCCGCGGCCGGATCGTCCTCGGCGGGTCGATGCTCGTCGTGCTCGCCGTCTGCCTGCCGATCGACATCCGGCGCACGGTCGCGAAGCGGCGGGCGGGGCGGCGGCCGAAGCCGGCGGGGACCGCGCGGCGGCGGGTGCGGTAGGGCGTGAGCGGCCCGGCGCTCAGCACCCTGCGCGGCCGGCTCGTCGCGCGTCACGAGACGCGCAGGCCTCCGTCGCCGCCGATCGTGACCGTACCCGTCGGGAAGGACACGTTCCCGCACGCGGACGACTCCTGGCCGACGGCCAGACGCGACGTCACGCGGCCGACCTGCTGCTCGCTGATCGTGTCGGTCGCCGTGATCCGGAAGGCATGCCCGGACGGGTCGGACGACGGAGCCGTGATCGAGTCGTCTGCGGTGACGTCCTCGCACGTGCTGTCGAGACAGACGGACAGGGTGTGCCCCGGGTGGGCGGACGACCACGCGGTCGCATGGACGGCGATGGTCGCCGTCGACTGCCGCGCACCGCTACAGCCCGTGACGCTGCACCCGGAGACGGCCCCGAGCAGGACGACGCCGATCGCCAGCGCGCCTGCAGTCCTCCGAGCCCGCACGGGGAGGACGCCGGCGCCGGTGCGGGAGCGGGTCCCCGCCGGTACGGACCGGGCAGCGCGGAGCCACGTCACGACGGCGGGGTCAGACTCGAGCCCGAGCAGCGGTGGCCTCCCCGCGACGCGACGGGATCAGAACCTGCAACCAGCGTCCACTGCCCATCCGGTCGGGCCGGCGTCATTGCACAGATCGCGCCACGTGCGCGGACCGACGACACCGTCCGAGGACACGTGGTCGTAGTTCTGGAAGTTCTCCACCGCCCACACGGTGTTCGTTCCCCAGACACCGTCGATGGCGATGGTTCGCCCGCCGTCTTGGTCGTCGACGTTGTTCAGCATGCCCTGGATGTCTTCGATACATCCGTGGTTCGTGGTGTTCCACCCCCACCCGAACGTCGTCCCGGTGCAGTTGGACAACGCGGAGGCTGGCGATGCTCCGAGAAGCACCCCACCGAGCGTGAGTGCGCCTGCAGCAGCTGCGGCAACAAGACGGTTCCGCACTTTCCTGGTGATCATCTTCGTCCCCTCGAGTATTCCCTGATGCCGCGAGGTTGCCCGTTCCGAACGGCTTCGAAGGCCGGATGGAGGCCACCGGAACACCGTTGTCCGGGCAACACCCAGGCAGTCAACGTGGTGATCGCGATCATTGCATGGCCTGCGAGCTCCGTGCGAGCTGTCTGTCGGAAGCCACAGGGAAACCGTCACGGTGTCGTCAGTCAGGACCTCCGCGTGGTCCCGCATCGGTGGCTCATGGTTCACCCCGCTCCGCCAGTGCGGACCGGGCAGCGCGGAGCCACATCACGACGGCGGGGTCGAACTCGGGGTCGGCGCGGTCGATCCGGAGGCGAACACCAGCAGGACGAACAGCACGCCCCCGGCCAAGACCAGGCTGTTGATGACGACTCCGGCGATGGCGGCCTTCCGCGGGCGCCGACCGAGGTCGATCGCCCCGAGCACGAGGCCGACCAGCGGCACGATGACGAACCCGGCGGTTGTGCTGCTCCGATGACGAGCGGTGAGGCGACGGTGAGCAGCCATCGCTGTACTGGCACTTCAAGAACAAGGACGGCCTCTACTCCGCTATGGCGGCCGCCGCCATGGCACCCCATGCCGCGATGCCTCTCCCCAAAGTTGGCGACGACTGGCAGACCTGGTTCGTCAGCAACACCAAGAGCTTCCGTCGCGCACTCCTCCGACGCCGCGACGGCGCCCGGCTGCACGCGGGGACGCAGCCGATGGGGTCGGCGCGGGAACGTAGCGAAGCAAAGATGTCCTTCCTCGTTCAGCACCTGACAGAGACCCTCCTCGCCCTATCAGCCCCCTCCCCTCATCCGCACCTCCTACTTAGTCCCAATAGCCGATCGTCAACCGGACGCTTGTCGCACCCTGCGCAGTAGCTCACTTGTCGTCCGGATGGTCGCGGCCCTCCGGACTCAACTGGCGCGCCATCAGTGGATGTTGAACACCCGCTCGGCAGTGCGGTGACTGACATAGGCCAGTTGGTCGTCGTCGAGTCGCGCCTCGCGCAACAGCGCGATCGCGGTACCCGGGTCCTCGTAGGGCGCGTCGATGGCGAACATGACGTTGTCTTCGCCTGCAGCAGCGAGGGCGAACTCGAGAACGGCAGGGTCGTCGATGCCGCTTGTGGTGATGACGAAGTTCCTACGGAAGTACTCGCTCGGGGTCAGCTCGAGATACGGCATCGCGCCAGCGGCTCCGGGAACCTGGGCGGCGAATGCTCGTCGACTGTCGATACGACGCAGCCAGTACGGGATGCCCTCGCCCAGGTGACCGAGGACGACGGTGAGGTTCGGGTGCCGGTCGAAGGTCCCGCTCATGATGAGCCGCATCGCATGCAGTCCCGCTTCGGCCTGGTAACCCCAGATCGCCGCTTGGAGGCCATACGCGTCGTACGGTGCAAGCACGCTCGGGAAGCGAGGGTGAAGGGATATCGGTGCCTGGTGGGCCTCGGCAGCGGCGAGGAGGGGTTCGAAGCGCGGCTCGTCGAGGTATTGGCCGTGCGTGTGGGAGTTGATCATGATCCCGTTCAAGCCGAGGGGACCCATGATCCGGGCGATCTCGTCCGCGGCGGCTTGAGGGTCCTGCGGTGCGAGGGTGCCGAGCGCGGCGAAGCGTGTCGGGTGGTCCGCGACGATCGCCGCGAGCTCATCGTTGACCGTTCGAGCAAGCGGTACGGCGTCTTCGGCTTGGAACGGTTGCACGCCGGGCGGGTTGATGCTCAGCACCGCCATCGCCTGTCCGGCAGCGTCCATGTCGGCCAGCCGCGAATCGATGTCCGTCAGTGCCGACCGGTATGGGTCGCAATCCTGCACGACACGGGTGAGTTCGACTTCCCTCCGATCGGCCGGAAACGGTTTGAAGGCGCGGGACGCGGATAGGAACGTCTCGGTGGCGATGTGCTCTTCCGCAGCGATGATGCGGCCCGTGCCGAGACGTGCGGTCTGCAGGCTCATGCGCGGCGCCCTCCGTCGACCGAGAGCGTCGTACCGGTGACGTAGGAAGCCTCGTCCGATGCCAGCCAGATGACGGCGGCAGCCACCTCCTCCGGTGTGGCAAGCCGACCGAGCGGGACCGAGGCGTCGCCAATGTCCGGCGCGTCTCGGCTGCCGGCGACGTGGTCGAACATGCGCGTGCGGGTCATCGACGGAGCCACGGCGTTGACTCTGACGCCGTGGCGTGCGAAATCGACTGCCGCAACCTTTGTGAGCCCGACAACGCCGTGTTTGCTGGCGACATATGCTGGCGCCGCCGGGATGGCGAACAGTCCACCGCCTGATACGACGTTCACGATCGCGCCGCCCCCCGCGCGCGCCAGTGCGGGGATCTCATGCTTCAGGCAGAAGAACGTCCCGGTCAGATTGATCCGGAGAACGCGCTCCCACGCATCGGCTGGCATCTCGGTCAGGTCAACCCCGGTGGACGCCACGCCGGCGTTGTTGATGGCGATGTCGAGTCGGCCGAACTCCTCGATCGTCCGCCGCACCGCGTCTTGCACGGCTGCCTCGTCGGCGATGTCCGCGACGACCGCGATCGCCCGACCCCCAAACATGGTGATCATGTCCGCGGTCGCCGACGCGGCGTCCCGATCGACGTCCACGACCGCGACGTGCGCTCCCCGATCGGCAAGGCCGGTCGCGACTGCCTGACCGATGCCCAATCCGGCACCGGTGACGAGCGCCACGCGTCCGGTGAGCGCGCTCACGCGTTCACCTCGTGGTTCACCCACGCAACCCGGTACGGGTGAAGCGCCTGCCACCGGTGAATCACGTCTCCCGCGCCCGGAGCAGCGAACAACGCGGCGAGATCCGCCTCGTCGGCCACCAGGAACTGCAGCACCGCCGTGGCGATGAACGCCGGGATGTTCTCCTCACCGGCGACGGGGATGTGCCGCCGGGACTGGAAGCCCCGGACGATTCCGCTGGCACGCATCGCCGCCTCGACGTCAGCGACGAACTCGGCCAGGTCGTCGTCGGAGACCGGTTCAGTGAATGAGACAAGCATGGTGTGATTGATCATGGGCATCAGTCCACCCTCTTCATCACTGGTAATCCAATACCTCCTGGATCACACCCGATAACCTGATGGCATGGAATTGCTCGAGATCCGCGAGATTCGCGCGTTCATGGCCGTCGCCGAGCTGCTGCACTTCGGACGCGCTGCGGCCCGGCTGCGGGTCGCGCAGCCTGCGCTGTCGAAGACGATCCGACGGATGGAGGAACGGCTCGGGACGGCACTGTTCATCCGGTCGACGCGAAGCGTCACACTGACAGCAGCGGGCCGTGCGCTCAAGGAGCACGGAAGGCACGCACTCAACGCCGTCGACGCCGCCGTCGACCGGGTACGTCGGGCAGCCGAAGGCTGCCGTATCCGCCTGGTGATGAAGGCCGGCGGCGACGCGGGCATGCTCTCGGTGCTCCTCACCGCTCACAGTGCGAACGCAGCCGCCGACCGGGTGGAAGTCGTCTTCGCCGGCGGCGCGGAACGCACACGACTCATCCAGGAAGGGAAAGCCGATGTCGGGCTGCTGTACGTTCCGTTCGACGACACCACCGGGCTCCGCACCAGCACCCTCCTCGCCGAGGACCGCGTCGCGATCCTCCCCGAGACGCATCCGCTCAGCGAACGTGCCGAGATCGATGCCGCCGAACTCGACGGCGAACTGTTCCCGCGATGGGTAGGAGTGCCGGACGACCGCCTGGACGCGCCGGAAATCACCGACGTGGCGGAGCTGATCCCGCTGGTGCACATCGGCCGGGTCGTCGCGGTCCTACCGCGCTCCCTCGTGACCCCGACGCCTCCCGGGATCACGTGCGTCCCGGTCCGCGACGCCGAAACCAGCAGCATCGTGCTCGCATGGCGAACAGACGAACAACGAACGAGCGTCCTCGCATTCGTCGAAGCCGCAATACGAGCTACTCAACAGTCCGCAGAGCCCCGAGCATCGAGCGTTGCCCCGCCCCATGCAGAGGCACGACCGTCTCGATAACCGATCGGCTATCGAGACCCTGTTCTCGCTGCGTCAGTGCCTGTGAGCGCAAGATTGAGGTTGTGCGTTTCGACACCGGTTTGGCCGCCGCCGACGCCCCGTCCCGCCGGGCGGAGGTTGCCGCGCTCCGGCGCCCTGCTCGACGAGAGCTGGACGTTCGATCGGCAGGGAGACCGTCACCACGACCAGTACGGGGAGGGCGTCCTTCACTCGGTCGACGGGCCGGTGGAGGTCAGCTCTGCCCGCAGTGGCACGGTAGCTCCTCCGGTTCGACTGCTCACCCCGGAGGTTCTGCCCTTGTGGGGCTCGCCCGCAAGCTCTCCTGGCCTTGACCGCCCCCTATCCTCGATCTCCTCGACCGCTACAACATCCCCTGGATGAGGATCACCTCCCGGATGGGGAACTCGAGCACAGCAGGGACGCTACCGGGACCTCCGGCGCGGCCGTCCGGTGACGCCACCTCAGCCCTTCGCGACCTCGGCGCGCTGCCTCCACCGCCACCCACGGGCGCGTCTGCTGGGTGAAGGTTGAAGCTGACATCACTGTGTCTTCCGTTCTCGGTCCGAAGGTCGTGGTTCAGCGGAACAGGTCGGCGTTGTCCTCAACCCAGGTCCGGAACGAGCGCGACGGCTTCCCGGTGATGCGTTCGTACTCGGTTGAGATCTCGGGGTTGGTCCCGACGGCTTCGCGCCAGTCCTTCACGATCTGCCGCACCCACACCTCGGGGACGTACTGGGAGAGCATTGCGGTGGACTCCGCCTCGGTCTGCTCGATCACTGCCACGGGGCGGCCGATCACCGCACCGATCGTGTCTACCTGCTGCCGCAGCGTCAGCTGCTCCGGACCGGTCAACACCGGCGCCTGCCCGATCAGTTCGTCCCCGCTGAGCGCGATCACGGCAACATCAGCGATGTCCTGCTCGTGCACGGGCGCCTGTACCGCATCCGGGTAGGGCAGCGGCACCGCGCTCTCCCCTTGCACACCCCAGCTCCACCGGGCGGCGTTGCTTGCGAACCCGCCCGGGCGGAGGAACGTGTACGCGATCCCGGACGCTTCAATGGCGCGCTCGACACGGATGAAGCGCGAGCCGTTGAAGTCCGAAGCCGCACCCGGGAACGTCACCGATGACGAAGACAGCAGCACCACGTGCTGCACACCGGCCGCAGCGAACGCTGCGATCAGCACTTCTGGCTCCGCCAGATCCGCGTAAAGAAACACCCGGTCCACGGACTCCAACGCCGCAGTGAACGACGCCGGATCATTCAGATCCGCCGCGAACACCTGCACCTCGGCCGGCCACGTCAGCTTCTCCGGGGTACGGCTCGAGGCACGCACTTCCTCGCCCCGTTCCGACAGCCCGGCAACCACCGCCCCGCCGACTGCACCACTTGCACCAACAACCAGCACTGACATGACATCCTCCTACACTTACGAACAACGTTCGCGAACAGTATTCGTAACGAACGCCGTTCGTGTCAAATGGTAGACTTGCGCCATGTCTGAACGGAGAGCAGCTGTCGCGGTGCGACGTGGCCGCGCGGCGAAGGCCCCGCTGACGGCGGAATCGATCCTGGAAGCCGCGCTGGGCCTCATCCGGCAGCACGGAGTGGATGCGGTGGCGCTTCGGCAGGTAGCCGAGCAGGTGGAAACCGGTCCGGCGTCGCTTTACGCGTACTTCGCTGGCCGCGATGTGCTCCTTGAGCACGTGCTGGATGCCGCATACGGGCAGGTGCAGCTCGTTGACGCTCATGACCATGCGGATGGCTGGCGTGGGGCTCTCGCTGCAACGATCGTCAACACGGTCGAGACCTTGGAGCAGTACCCGGGTCTGGGTTCCATTGCGCTCGGGACAATCCCTGTCCTGCCCGGCGCGCTCCGGCTCGCCGAGCACGAACTCGCCCTCATGGACGCGGGAGATGTCTCGGCCGATCGTGCCGCGTTGGCGGTGGATCTCATCGCACAGTTTGCCGCCTCATCCGCGATCGAGCGAACCGTCCGCTCGAGCAGCCGCGGGGGTGACGGGGAGCGGGAGCAGGTGCACACTACCTACGCGAACGCCGACCCGGGGCGATTCCCCCGCATCCGCCAGCACGCCGCACTCCTGACGGCCCCCGACGAGCAGGCTCGGCGCGGATTTGCGATCCGGGTGCTCATCGATGGGATCGAAGGCTCCACCTCCTGACCACGCCAGCCGCTCACCGGAGGATCTCGACCAACACCACCCATGCCTCCAGGACGGCCAACGGTCTGCAGGTCGGCGATGTCGATCTTCAGGAGGGTCGCCTGCAGCGCTTTGAGCGTCATCGGCTTCGCCCGTCGGGCCGGAACGGACCGGGTGCGGCGGATGCCCTTGAGATGATTGATTCGGGCTCCGGCTCAATGGTGACCCCGGGCCCGTCGCCGGCGCCGCCGCAGTGGCCGCGTCGAAGCCCTCCGCAGCACGAGCCTCAGAGACGCAGCGCGGGCCCTCCCAGGAACAAGAAAACCCCCGCGTGAACGGGGGTTTTCTGTGGCGGTACCGGTGGGATTTGAACCCACGGTGGAGTTGCCCCCACACATGTTTTCGAGACATGATCCTTCGGCCGCTCGGACACGGTACCGGGGAAGAGTTTACACGATCCGGGAGGCTGCTCGCGACACCGCAGGTCGGCTCACCCTCCACAGGCGGTCACTTCCAGGTCCCCTCCACACCCTCAGACTCCCCTCTGATCCGTCCTGGCCAGCGGGCGTACCGTCCTCGACATGAAGACCCGCACCCTCATCGCTCTCGTCTCCTCGATCGCCGGCGGCCTCGCTGTGACCGGTGGAGCCGCGCTCGGTGCACGGGCGGGAGTGAAGGGGCAGCGCGCCGCCTCACAACGCGTCGTCGAGATGCTGCCGACCCACGCGGAGTGGTGGCGCGAACGACTCCACCACGAGGGACAGATCACCTACCTGGCGATCGGCGACTCCGCCGCACAGGGCGTCGGCGCCACGGTGCCGTCCCGCGGCTACGTCGGCCTGCTGGCTCGACGGATCAAGCACCGCTCGCGGATGACGGTGCGCGTGGTGAACCTCAGCGTCTCCGGCGCGACGACCTGGGGCGCGAAGCAGGAGCAGCTCCCGAAGCTCGGGAAGTTCACGCCCGACGTCTGCACGGTGTCGATCGGCGCGAACGACATCGCCGACTTCCATCCCGACAAGTTCGAACGGAACCTCCGTGCGATCTACGCCGCCGTGCCGTCGCACGCGATCGTGGCCGAACTGCCGTGCATGTTCGTGCCGGATCGGGAGCGCAAGGTGGCGGTCGCGAACGAGATCGTGCACCGTGTCGCCGACGAGCTCGGGCTGACCGTGGCTCCGTTGCACGCGATCACGAAGCGGGTCGGCCTCCGCCGGACCTTCTTCAACACCTACGGCGACCTGTTCCACCCGAACGACCGCGGGTACGAGATCTGGGCGAGCGCGTTCGAGCCGGCGATCGACGCGCGGGTCGACACCGTCGCGGCGATCCGGCACTACCTGTCCGCGCGCGAGGCCGAAGACCTCGGGCGAGAGGCGGGAGCCGTCGCCAACCGCCGCGCTGAGCAGGACACGGTTGGCGCGGAAGCGCTGGACCAAGCGGACCGCCCGAGCCGGGTGGAGCGACTCCGCCAGCGGATGACGGGGTCGGTACCGGTCCCGGTGCCGCAGCACGACGACGACGCTCGACCGACCGGACAGACAGCAGCCGGCGACAGCACCGGACCCGACGACAGCACCAGCACCAGCACCAGCACCAGCACCAGCACCGACGACAGCACCAGCCCCGCCGACGGCACCAGCTCCAGCACCAGTGCCGACAGCACCCACACCACCCCGGACGCACCGTCCGGCCGCGCGGGTGATGTCGGCGGCGACGCCTAACCTCGTCCCATGGCCCGCCCCCAGTCCTCCTACCGCTGCTCCGAGTGCGGCTGGACCACCATCAAGTGGGTCGGCCGTTGCGGCGAATGCCAGTCCTGGGGCACGGTCGAGGACACCACCGCGGCCACGGCGAGCGTCCGTGGCACGAGCGCGGTCGCCGTCACGGGGACTCGCGTCGCGCAGCCCATCACCCAGGCCCGGGTCGGCGCAGTCCCGCGCTGGCGCTCCGGGATCGGCGAGTTCGACCGCGTGCTCGGCGGCGGCATCGTCCCCGGCGCAGCCGTCCTGCTGAGCGGAGAGCCCGGCGTGGGGAAGTCGACGCTGCTGCTCGAGGTGGCATCACGTGCCGCAGCGTCGGGCAAACGCGTCCTCTACGTCAGCGCCGAGGAGTCAGTCGACCAGGTCCGCCTCCGTGCCGAGCGCACCGGCGCCATGCACGACGACCTCTACCTGGCGAGCGAGGTCGACCTCGGCGTCATCCTCGGGCAGATCGACCAGGTCCAGCCCGACCTGCTCATCGCCGACTCCGTGCAGACGATCTCCTCGGCGACGATCGACGGCATCGCGGGCGGTACCTCGCAGGTGCGTGAGGTCGCGTCGACCCTGATCCGCGAAGCCAAGCAGCGCAATCTCCCGGTCCTCATCGTCGGCCACGTGACGAAGGACGGCTCGATCGCCGGCCCACGGCTCCTCGAGCACCTGGTCGACGTGGTGTGCCACTTCGAGGGTGACCGGCAGACGGCCCTCCGGTTCGTCCGAGCGCTGAAGAACCGCTTCGGCCCCACGGACGAGGTCGGCTGCTTCGACATGGCGGGCGACGGCATCCACGAGGTCCCCGACCCGAGCGGCCTGTTCATGTCCCGCAACGGCGCCCCGGTCTCCGGCACGTGCATCACCGTCGCGATGGAGGGTCGTCGGGCGCTCCCCGTCGAGATCCAGGCCCTCGTCGTCCCGAGCTCCGCGCCGCAGCCCCGCCGCGTCGTGAACGGCGTCGACTCGTCGCGTGTCGCCATGTTGCTCGCCGTCCTCGAACGACGAGCGGGCATCAAGCTCTCGGACGCCGACGTGTACGTCTCGACGGTCGGCGGGATGAAGCTCACGGAGCCGGGGGCCGACCTCGCGATCGTCCTCGCCCTGGCGAGCGCCGCGCGGGACCGCCCGTACCCGCACACGCTCGCGGCGATCGGCGAGATCAGCCTCGCGGGCGAGATCCGGCAGGCGACCGGTGCCAAGCAGCGCGCGAGCGAAGCTCGTCGGCTCGGGTTCACGACCGTCCTCGGCGCGGACGCCGAGCACCTGCGCGAAGCGCTGCGCGTCGCCTTCGACCTCACGAAGTCCGTCCGGGAACGCGAACTCGACGCCGCCTTCTGACCCCCACCCCGGACACGGGCACCAGCGCCACCGCAGAAGCCAGAACGATCGCCGAAGCCGAACCAGCACCACCACGGCAGCGAGCAGCCGGCGTCAGCCCCCTGTCCGGATCACGCGCGCAGGGCCGCCAGCAGGTCGGCGGGTTCGGCCTGCATCGTGTGCGGCCCCGCGATGTCGAAGAACACACCCTCGAGCGACTCGAGGTGCGCCGCCAGGAACTCCTCGAGCCGAGCGGCGTCGTAGACCATGACCTGGCGGATCTTCTCGTCCGGCACCATCGCCGTGTAGGCGTCCGCCGACGAGAACAGCAGCAAGATGCGCTTGTCGGACCCCTCCCGTCCGAACACCCGGACCTGCATGTCCTTCTTGCCGGTGACGAGCCGCGGCACGATCACGATGTCGTTCCGGAGCGCGAACGCCACCGCTGCCACGTCCTGCTTCGCGAGGGCTTCCTCGAGCTGTTCGCTCCGGAAGCGCTGTTCCTTGTCTGCCATCACCATCAAGTTCACCAGATTTCCCTCCGAGCGGACGAACTGTCTAGGCGTGGAGGCCTCGACCCTGTAGGTTGGTGACACCGCTTCTGCGGCGCCCAACGTCCGGGCGGGGTGGTCACACTCCCCCGACCGGACTGCACAGGGTCACTGGCTCAGGCCTGACCCCGAACCCGTCCCGCCGGCACCTGCCCGCGTGGCGCATCACCCTCGTCGACATACGTCGAGGCTCCGTCTGCGTGTCATACCGCGATGGAAAGCAAGAACAGTTAAGGAAACGCCATCATGGCAACTGGAACCGTCAAGTGGTTCAACAACGAAAAGGGCTTCGGGTTCATCGCCCCGGACGACGGCAGCGCCGACGTCTTCGCCCACTTCTCGGCGATCTCGGGCAGCGGTTACCGCGGCCTCGAGGAGAACCAGAAGGTGGAGTTCGAGATCACTGAGGGCCGCAAGGGCCCGCAGGCGGAGAACATCTCCGTCATCGGCTGAACCCCTGGGGAACGCTGACCGTCATCCGGTCGGCTGACCCCGAACACGACCGCGGTCGGACTCGATCGAGCCTTCGTCATGACGAAGTTCGATCGGCCGGCCGCGATCGTGTTTTCATGACCAAGAAGCGCACAGCAACAGCAATCACCCTCGCCGTCGCAGCCATCGGCCTGACCGGGTGCGCACAGATCCACCAGCAGGTCGGGGACGCTTGGTCCGTCACCTACGAGGTCACCGTCGACTCGCCGGACGCGACACCGCTCCACGACGTCCGCTACGTCGGCGCCGAGACCCGCGGGGCCGCCCCCGAAACGCACACCGTCGCGTCGACGTCGACGAAGGCGACCTCGGGCGCGAACACGACGTGGACCCACGAGTCGATCGTGCTCGCCGAGGACGACGCCTCCGTCCGCGCCACGCCTCCCGCGGACGTGACAGCGTCGTGCCGCGTCCTGCTCGACGGCAAGAAGGTCCTCATCGAGGAGCACGGCGGCCTCGGACAGACGGTGCGCTGCGCGGCGACGACGCCGAAGTTCGGCTGAACCCGCTGCCACGGCACGCGGGCCCGGCCCCAAGCCGGACGACGTCCAGGCAACAGGTCTACCGTCACCGCCATGACCATCGCACCGCTCAGGACGATCTGATGCCGAACCGCCTGCGGTGGGACCAGGACTCCGATCGACACTGGAACGTCTGGATGGGGTCCGAGCGTGTGTGCGAGGTGACCTGCTCCGGCCAGTTCGTCGTGTCCTCCCCTGACCACACCATCGAGGGCGGCCACTCCTCGCTGGAGGGTGCCGTCGCACAGGTGCAGGCATGGGTCCGCTGGAGCGGGGTCTGACCGGACCCCAGGTCCGGCTCTGCGTCAGTTCAGGATGAACTGCGCCGTGTCCGCCGACGTGATGTTCCCCACTGCGACCTGCAGGTGGTAGCTCGCGCCCCCACCGGTCACCGACGGCCGCGAGGAGTCGCACGTCGTCGTCGACGAGCGCGTCCGGTCCCAGGCGATCGCCGGGGTGGTGAGCGTCTGCCCCGCCTTGATCGTGACGTCCTGGTTCGTCCCGCCGGTCTGGCAGTCCTTCGAGGACCAGTACTGCTCCGCACCGGAGCTGATCGTCAACACCTGCTGCGACGACCCGAGGTCCATGTGGCAGGAGTTCTTGCCGGTGTTCTCGATCGACATCGCGATCTTCGGGTCCTCGGTGGGTCCGTAGGAGCTCTTGTCGAGCACGGGCTTCAGCGTGATCTGGTCCTTCGAGCACGTCGAGTCGTCCCCGGCAGCGGAAGCCGACGCCGACGCCGACGGTGCCGCCGAGGGGTCGTCAGCAGCAGCGGACCCAGAGCCAGCACCAGCACCAGCACCAGCAGACGAGGACGCAGACGGCGACGCTGACGGCGTGGTCGCCGCCGACGGCGCTCCGCTCCCGCGCCCCACGACGATGAGCACGATGACGAGGACGACGACCACGATCACGCCGGCCACGGTCGCACGGCGCCGCCAGTAGACGCCCGGCTTCTGCGGGCCGACGGGGTGACGGAACGAGGACATGCGCACAGGGTAGACAACGCCCGGCGGGCCCCGGCGGAACCCCGCCGAGGAGCACCCGAAAGCGTCAGAGGATCTTCAGCATGCGGGTGTTGCCGAGGGTGTTCGGCTTGACCCGGGCGAGGTCGAGGAACTCCGCGACCCCCTCGTCCGACGACCGGACCAGCTCGGCGTACACCTCGGGCGAGACGACGCTCTCGCCGATCTCGAGGTACCCGTGCTTCGTGAAGAAGTCGACCTCGAACGTCAGGCAGAAGATGCGCGCGACCCCGAGCTCGCGGGCGTCGTGCTCGAGCGCCTCGAGGATCCGGTGCCCGACCCGCTTGTGGATCCAGGCCTGGTCGAGCGCCAGCGTGCGCACTTCGGCGATGTCGTCCCAGAACACGGCGAGGGCCCCGCATCCGATCGGCACGCCGTCAGGCCCTTCGGCGATCCGGAACTGCTGGATCGAGCCGTAGAGCGCGACGTTCTCCTTGCCGAGCAGGATGCGCCGGTCGACGTACGGGGCGATGAGCCGCTGGATGTGCGGGACGTCCGACGCCAGTGCGGGTCGCACCAGGATGCCGTGGTCGTCCCGTTCGTGGAACGCGTGCTTCCCGTGCTCAGTCATCGCACCAACACTAGCCCGCGCGCGGCACCACCGGCCCGGCAGGGGGACGCCACCCTGTGTCGCGCCCAGCATCACCGGCCTACCGTCGGGTACATGCCCCAGATCATCGAGACCATCGACGTCAACGTCCCCGTCAGCGCCGCCTACGGCCAGTGGACCCGGTTCGAGGAGTTCCCGCACTTCCTCGACGAGGTGGAGAAGATCGTCCAGGTCGACGACACCACCACCGACTGGACCGTGAAGGTCGCCGGACAGGAGCGCCAGTTCCGCGCCGTGATCACCGAGCAGCACCCCGACGAGCGGGTCGCCTGGACGGTCAAGGACGGCGAGACCGACCACGCCGGCGTCGTCACCTTCCACAAGCTCTCCGACAACGAGACGCGTGTCACCGCCCAGATCGACTGGCAGCCCTCCGGCTTCCTCGAGAAGCTCGGCTCCGCGGTCGGCGTCGGCGGTCACGCCGTCAAGAAGGACCTGCAGAACTACAAGGAGCGCGTCGAGTCGGCACCCACCGACGCCGGCTGGCGCGGCGACGTCCAGGCCTGATCCGGACGGTCCACGACGAAGCCCCCGTGCTGGGAACGGCACGGGGGCTTCGGCGTACCGTCCGGCACATGGACAAGGAAACCAACCCGGAACACCGCGAGGACAACGGGTCCCTCGCTGATCTCAATGACGAGTCGATCGGGCGCCCCTTCGACCAGACCAACGGTCTGGCGGACGGACTGACCGGTGACTCCGACGGCACCGCCGACAGCGACGTCGCGAGCGACGCCGAACGAGGTGACCAGCTCTGAGCTGGTGACCCCGGAACAGACGGGAGGCTCGGTGCCAGCTGGCACCGAGCCTCCCGTCTGTCTGTGGTCGCGTCCTAGGACTCGATCTCGCCCTGCGGCGCCTCCGGCGCCTTCTCGAGCGACGGCGCACCGGCCAGGACCTCTTCGCGGCCCGGCTGACGCCCGGTCTCGAACTCGAACTTGCCCTCGCGGAAGTCCACCTTCACGTGGTCGCCCGCGGTGAGCTCGCCCTGCAGGATGTGCTCGGACAGCTGGTCCTCGACCTCGTGCTGCATGGCACGGCGGAGCGGACGAGCACCGAGGGCGGGGTCGAACCCGACCTTGATGAGCTGCTCCTTCGCCGGCAGGGTCAGCTCGACGGTCATGTCGCGGTCGAGCATGCGGTCGGACAGGCGCTTCACGAACAGGTCCACGATCTGCAGCAGTTCGGACTGCGACAGCTGCGGGAACACGATCGTGTCGTCGACGCGGTTCAGGAACTCGGGCTTGAAGTGCTTCTTCAGCTCCTCGTTCACCTTGGCGCGCATCCGGTCGTAGCCGACACCGGAGTCACCCTCGACCTGGAAGCCCACCGGGCCACCGGCGATGCCCTGCGAACCGAGGTTCGTGGTCATGATGATGACGGTGTTCTTGAAGTCGACCACGCGGCCCTGACCGTCGGTCAGGCGACCCTCTTCGAGGACCTGCAGCAGCGAGTTGAAGATGTCCGGGTGGGCCTTCTCGATCTCGTCGAACAGGACCACGGAGAACGGCTTGCGGCGCACCTTCTCGGTGAGCTGGCCGCCCTCCTCGAACCCGACGAACCCGGGAGGGGCACCGAACAGACGCGAGACGGTGTGCTTCTCACCGAACTCTGACATGTCGAGGGAGATCAGCGCACCCTCGTCGTCGAAGAGGAACTCGGCCAGTGCCTTCGCGAGCTCGGTCTTCCCGACGCCGGTGGGGCCGGCGAAGATGAACGAGCCGGAGGGACGGTTCGGGTCCTTCAGGCCGGCACGGGTGCGACGGATGGTCTTGGACAGGGCCGAGATGGCCTCCTCCTGACCGATGACGCGCTCGTGGAGGGCCTTCTCCATGAAGACGAGGCGCGAGGTCTCCTCCTCCGTGAGCTTGAACACCGGGATGCCGGTGGCCTGGGCCAGGACCTCGGCGATGATGCCCTCGTCGACGGTGCCGGACGCGGCGACGTCACCCGCACGCCACTGCTTCTCGAGGCGGAGTCGCTCACCGAGGAGCTTCTTCTCCTCGTCACGCAGGCTCGCGGCCTTCTCGAAGTCCTGCTCCTCGATGGCGGCTTCCTTCGACCCGCGGACCGTCGAGATCTTCTCGTCGAACTCGCGGAGCTCCGGCGGCGCCGACAGGATCGACAGGCGCAGGCGAGCGCCGGCCTCGTCGATCAGGTCGATGGCCTTGTCGGGCAGGAAGCGGTCCTGCACGTAGCGGTCCGCCAGGTTCGCCGCGGCGACGATGGCGCCGTCGGTGATGGACACCTTGTGGAACGCCTCGTACTTGTCGCGGAGGCCCTTGAGGATGTTGATCGCGTGCGGCAGCGACGGCTCGTTGACCTGCACCGGCTGGAAGCGGCGCTCGAGTGCGGCGTCCTTCTCGAAGTGCTTGCGGTACTCGTCGAGCGTGGTGGCACCGATGGTCTGGAGCTCACCGCGGGCGAGGAGGGGCTTGAGGATCGACGCGGCGTCGATCGCGCCCTCGGCGGCACCGGCACCCACGAGGGTGTGGATCTCGTCGATGAAGACGATGATGTCGCCGCGGGTGCGGATCTCCTTGGTGACCTTCTTCAGGCGCTCCTCGAAGTCACCGCGGTAGCGGGACCCGGCGATGAGCGACCCGAGGTCGAGCGAGTACAGCTGCTTGTCCTTGAGCGTCTCGGGCACGTCGCCCTTGACGATCGCCTGGGCGAGGCCCTCGACGACGGCGGTCTTGCCGACGCCGGGCTCACCGATCAGGACGGGGTTGTTCTTGGAGCGGCGGGAGAGGATCTGCATGACCCGCTCCATCTCCTTCTCGCGCCCGATGACCGGGTCGAGCTTGGCGTCGCGCGCGGCCTGGGTGAGGTTCCGACCGAACTGGTCGAGGACCTGCGAACCCTGCTGGGCGTTCTGCTGCTGCTCGCCGCCGACGGCGACCGCTTCCTTGCCCTGGTACCCGGACAGGAGCTGGATGACCTGCTGACGGACGCGGTTGAGGTCCGCGCCGAGCTTGACGAGGACCTGGGCTGCGACACCCTCGCCCTCGCGGATGAGACCGAGGAGGATGTGCTCGGTCCCGATGTAGTTGTGGCCGAGCTGGAGCGCTTCGCGCAGGGACAGCTCGAGGACCTTCTTGGCGCGCGGCGTGAACGGGATGTGCCCGGTCGGCTGCTGCTGGCCCTGCCCGATGATGTCCTGGACCTGCTCGCGGACTGCGTCGAGCGAGATGCCCAGCGACTCCAGCGCCTTGGCGGCGACGCCCTCGCCCTCGTGGATGAGGCCGAGGAGGATGTGCTCGGTGCCGATGTAGTTGTGGTTGAGCATCTTCGCTTCTTCTTGAGCGAGGACGACAACACGACGGGCTCGGTCGGTGAATCTCTCGAACATGTGCTCTCCCTTGCCGGGCTCGTGGGAGCTCGGTGACGTACATCGAGACTAACCAGCGCACCCCCGGAGGGCTGCCCCTGTTCGCCGTGGGCGTGACCTCGATGTCCGCGGGCGGCACAGCGCGCGACCGACGTGTCCCGGAGGTCGGACCGGTAGCATCCGGGACATGGAGCAGCCCGTCGTCGGCCTCGTCGTCCACCCGAGCAAGAACGTCCAGGAGTCGGTGACGACCCTGCAGCGCTGGAACTCCTCCGGCGCCGGGCGGCTCATCGCCCGCCGGATCGACGCCGCACGCATCGATGGGTCCATCGACGTGGTCGAGGACGACGAGTTCACCGCCACGGTCGACCTGGTCGTCGCGCTCGGCGGCGACGGGACGATGCTCGGGGCCATGCGCCTCGTCGCCAAGCGCCCGGTCCCGGTGCTCGGCGTCAACTACGGCAACGTCGGGTTCCTCGTCGAGATCGAGCCGCCGGAGCTCGAGGCCGCGCTCGAACGCCTCTCCGCCGGCGAGTACCAGCTGGAGCCGCACCACGCACTCGAGGCCGTCCTGTCGTGGAGCGGGGCGAAGACCGAGTACCTGGCGTTCAACGACCTGACCGTCATCCGTCGCCCCGGTGCCGGGCAGGTCTCCGCGGACCTCAGCGTCGGCGGGTTCGGCTACGGGTACTACCGGGCAGACGCCATCGTCGCGGCGACGCCCGCCGGCTCCACCGCGTACAACTACGCGGCAGGCGGCCCGGTCCTCTCCCCCGCGCTCTCCGGCTCCGTCGTGACCCCGGTCGCCCCGATGGCGGGGATCGACCGCGCCGTGGTCCTCGCCGCACGGGAGCGCTACCGGTTCGAGATCGCCGAGGGGACCAGGAGCGCGGCGATGGAGGTCGACGGGCTCGTCGTCGGCGAGGTCGCCACGGGTGCACAGATCGACCTGCGGCTCCGGAAGGACGCCGGCAGCGTCGTGCGGCTCGACGCCGAACGGCACGGACGCACCGGTCGACTCAAGCTGAGCCTCCTGGACCTGCCGGTCCGACCGGACCAGCTCGTGGAACTCATCCCGAGCGACCTCCGGCAGAAGCTCCGACGCGACGTCGAGGACCAGAAGGCCCGACGCGACACGGAGGAGTGACCCCGGCCAGGTGCGGCGCGGGCTGCCACGCGGTCCCCGACATGCGAGCGGCCCGCCCGAGCATCGCTCGGACGGGCCATCCCATCACCCCACCAGATCGTCTTCCCACAGAACGACCCGGTTCCCCCAGCCGGCACCCGTGCGGGCGACGGCCGAAGCGTTGCCGACCTACTCGGTCAGGTAGAGCTGCATGTCCTGCGACACGGCCTTGGCGAACAGGCGCAGCTTGGCGCGCGACTCGACCCGGCTGACCGCCTGGCGCGTCGTGTGCACGATCTTCGAGATCTCGTCGAGGGTCATCGGCTTGTCGTCGTCGAGGCCGTAGCGCATGCGGATCACGTTCGCCTCGTCGCTCGGCAGTTCGGCGACGATCGAGCGGATGTCGCGGTGCAGCAGGGTCGTCTCCGTGAGCTCGTTCGGCGACGCCGCGTCCTCGTCCTCGATGAAGTCACCGAGTTCGCTGTCGTCCGAGTCGCCGACGACGGTGTGGATCGAGACCGGCTCGTGCGAGCGGCCCTTGAGGTCGACGAGTTCCTCGACCGACATGCTCAGCTCGGCGGCCACTTCCTCCGGCATCGGCGCGCGGCCGAGGTCGACGGTGAGGTCACGCTCGGTGCGCGAGATCTTGTTGATGAGCTCGACGGTGTGCACCGGGATGCGGATCGTCCGGGCCTTGTCGGCGAGACCACGCGAGATGGCCTGGCGGATCCACCAGGTGGCGTAGGTCGAGAACTTGTAGCCCTGCGTGAAGTCGAACTTCTCGACAGCACGGACCAGACCGAGGTTGCCCTCCTGGATCACGTCCATGAAGGGGAGCCCACGCTGCGAGTACCGCTTGGCGATGCTCACGACGAGGCGGAGGTTCGAGGTGATCATGCGCTCCTTGGCGCGCTCGCCATCCCGGACGAGCCACTTCAGCTCACGCTGCAGGGACTTCGCCAGGCCCTGCTCGGTGGCGAGCTTCTCGCCGGCGAAGAGCCCGACCTCGATGCGTCGGGCGATGTCTGCCTCTTCCTCGGCGGTGAGGAGGGCGAGGCGGCCGATGTGGCGGAGATAGTCGCCGACCTGGTCGACCGATGCGCCGCGGACTCCGGCGAGCTGCTCGTCTGCTTCGACCTCGGTCGTCGCGGCGTCGAGCGTGGTGCTCTCGACCTTGACCGACTCGGTCTTCGCGGTTGCCTTCTTCGTCCGGCGCGAGGCGGTGCTCGGTGCTGCCGTTGCGATCGTCATGTGACTCTCCCTGCATTCGACGGTGATGGCGGTGGTGGGGTGGTCACTAGTGAAGCGGTCCGGGGGTGTACCCCACAAACCCGGTGGATCGATTCCCAGGCTTCTCCGTGCTTCGTCATGGGGAATGCACTCCGAGGGGTACAGCGCGCGGCCGTCCTGACTCCGTCAGAACCGCGGCATGACGCGGATCGCCCCGGTTTTCCGGCGGTTCATCGATGTTTCCCGCGTGTTGCCGAGGTTGTACCCCGTACCCCTGCGCTTCGCGGACAACGCAGAAAGGGGTACGTCGACCAGGATCTGAAAGATCCGATCTCCGTACCCCGAAACGACGCGAACGGCGTCACCAGGAGGGTTCGAGCCACCCCCGCTGCTTCGCCGTCTCGTGGTCGGCGTCGCGGTCGTACTCGTCGTACTCGCTCTCGATGTCGCCGACCAGGCTGCGCGAGCGGAACAGATGCGTGATGGACATGCGGACGATGCTCACACCGGCGGGCAACGGCCACGTGAACGCACGGTGACGGTGGGCGTCGATGTGGTGAAGGGCGTCCGCCGCGGGCACGAGGGCCGCTCAGACGTCGATGTCATCGTCGTCCTCGTCGTCCCACGCGGAGTCGTCGCGAGCGGGATCGGGCACGGCGGGGTGTCCGAAGGCGTCCTCGGGGTCCGTCTCCGCCGGGTCGTCGTCAGGAGGCGTCGGGGGCAAGGCGGGCATGGCGGGCATGGCGGGCATGGTCACACCGCGGGGTGAACACCGGGTGACGGTGGACGCCAGGCCCGCGCCACACCGAGCGCCAGCGCCGGCGCCGGCGCCGGGCGACGGCGACCCTCGAGCTCGGCTACTCGGCGGACGTCGGCGCGGGGGCCGGGACGCCGTGCTCGCGCTCGAACCGGGCGCGCTCCTCGGCCTCGACCTTGGCGTAGGCGGAGCGCTCCGTGCGGTCGGCCCGGAGGATCGCACGCATCACGAACCAGAAGACCAGGCCGACGACGACGGTCGGCGTCAGGGCGAAGATGATCCCGGTCACGACTCCATGCGGCACCCGAGCATCCTAACCCCGCGGTCTGCGGCTACTTGACGAGCGGGAACAGGATCGTCTCGCGGATCCCGAGTCCGGTGATCGCCATGAGCAGACGGTCGACGCCCATGCCCATGCCACCCGACGGCGGCATCGCGTGCTCGAGCGCCCGGAGGAACTCCTCGTCGACCCGCATCGCCTCGAGGTCCCCGCCGGCTGCGAGCTTCGCCTGCTCGATGAACCGCTCGCGCTGCACGACGGGGTCCACGAGCTCCGAGTAGGCCGTGCCGAGCTCGAAGCCCCGGACGTACAGGTCCCACTTCTCGACCACGCCACGTCGGGTGCGGTGTTCCCGTGTCAGCGGCGACGTGTCCACCGGGAAGTTCATGACGAACGTCGGCGCCCAGAGCCGGTCGGCGTTGAAGTGCTCCCACAGCTCCTCGACGTACTTGCCGTGCGTGGCGTGCGCGACCTCGACGCCCTCGGCCTCGGCCAGCGCCTGCAGCTCGGCGAGCGGGGTCTCCGGCGTGATGGTGCGCCCGGCTCGTTCGGACAGCGACTCGTACATGTCCAGACGGGCCCACTCGCCGCCGAGGTCGTACGTCGACCCGTCGGGCAGCGTGACCTCGAGCGACCCACCGGTCACGGCGCGGGTCGCGTTCTGCACGAGCTCCTGCGTCAGGTCGGCCATCTGCTCGTAGTCGCCGTACGCCTGGTACGCCTCGACCATCGCGAACTCGGGCGAGTGCGACGAGTCGGCACCCTCGTTGCGGAAGTTGCGGTTGATCTCGAAGACACGGTCGATCCCGCCGACGACGGCCCGCTTGAGGAAGAGCTCCGGCGCGATGCGCAGGTAGAGCTCGGTGTCGAACGCGTTCGAGTGCGTGACGAAGGGCCGGGCCGAGGCACCGCCGTGCTGGGTCTGCAGCATCGGCGTCTCGACCTCGAGGTACTCGTGCCCCGTGAACGTCTGGCGGAGCGACGCCATCACGGCGGCGCGGGCCCGGACGGTCGCACGGGCCTGGTCGCGGACGATGAGGTCGAGGTAGCGCTGGCGGACCCGCGTCTCCTCGCCGAGTTCGTTGTGCAGGTTCGGCAGCGGCAGGATCGCCTTCGCCGCGATGGCCCACTCGTCGACCATGATCGACAGCTCCCCGCGGCGCGAGGAGATCACGCGCCCGTGGACGAACACGTGGTCGCCGAGGTCGACGAACTCCTTCCAGCGCGCCAGTGACTCGTCGCCGACCTCGGCCAGGGACACCATCGCCTGGATCCGAGCGCCGTCGCCGGACTGCAGCGTCGCGAAGCAGAGCTTGCCGGTGTTCCGCGAGAACACGATGCGGCCGGCGACGCCCACCACGTCGTCCGTCTCCGTACCCGTCTCGAGGTGCTCGTACTGCGCGCGGACGGCCGCGATGGTCGTGTTGATCGGGAGTTCGGCGGGGTAGGCCTCGATCCCCGCCGCGAGCAGTCGCGCCCGCTTGTCGAGCCGGACCTGCCGCTGCTCGCTCGTCTCCTGCTCCGCCAGTGCGGCGGCGTCGGCGGTCGCGGTGTCGGTGGTGGCGGTCTCGTCGGTCATGCGGTGCGGCTCCGGAGGTCGTGGGGGATCGCGTCGATGCTACCCGCCGTCGTGTGCTCGACCGGAACCGAAGACGGCAGCGGCCCGACGAGGACACCGACCGTGCACGGCGGATCCCTCCGGACATCGCGGCTGACGATGTGCTCCGCGCATAGCAAGGTCGTGAACCACAACGTACTCATCCCGGTCGCCGTCCCACTCCTCCTCATCGCACTCTGGTCGCCGACAGCCCAGCCCGGCGACGACCCGCTCGCACAGGTCCGGAAGCTGACCGGCGGTGTGAGCAAGGTGTTACGACGTCGCGATGAACTGAGCGAGGTTCAGTTCGACGTCACCGACCATGCACGGCGTGGGTTCCGACACGTCCTCGGCACCGACGAACAGCCATGACCGAGGCTGCCGCTCCGTCACTCAGCCGCCGGAGCTCCCCGATGCCCCGGAACTCGCCGATGCCCCGAAGCCCCCGAAGGCCCCGACCGGCGGCCGCCCCCGCGACCGCAACACGAGCATCGTCACCGATGACCCGACGTACGCCGCAGCGACGAGCAGCACGACGGCGCTGCCGAGGACGTCGAACACACCGCTCGTGCTCGCCCGCGCGAACAGACCGTCCGCGACGAAGTACGCCGCCAGCAGGAACCCGGCGAGCGGCCGCGCCGTCATCCGCCACCACGCCCGCGGCGCACCCACCGGCTCGGCGTCGCCACGGAACAGGCGCACACCGACCAGGACCATCGCGGCGAGCCCGAGCGCGGACAGGAACGGCACCGCACGGTCCGGGAGCCCCACGGCCCACAGGAGCAGGGCGAGGAGTCCACGACGGTGGCGCCGACGACGTACCCGATCTTCGCCGGCACGGTCGTGATCCGGATGCCCGACGTCGTCACAGCGTCGACTGCCCGTCGGCGGCGGCGAGCGCGTTGTCGACGGCGGACCGCACGAGCGCCCCGAGCACGCGGCCGGGGTGCTCCACGCCGATGCCGGAGAGCGTCCCGGCGGACTGGTCCACGATCGCGGTCGAGAAGCTGACGGCGGCGCGCACGGCGTCGGCGTACGCGGGCCGGTCCTGCTCGGTGACGACGAACGGTTCCGCCCCCATCTCGACGACGAGCGCCTGGGCGATGGGGAGCACCGGCGACGGTGCGGTGACGGCGCAGTACGCGTCGCGGAGCCGCGCGAGGTCGACGCTCGTCCCGGTGAAGGCCATCGCGGGGTGGATCGCGAGCGGGATCGCGCCAGCGGCGAGCGCCGGACGGAGGACCTCGACGCCGTGGTCGGGGCTCGTGTGCACGACGAGCTGCCCGGGCTGCCAGATCCCGGCGTCGGCGAGCCCCTGCACGAGGTCGGCGAGCTGGTCGTCCGGCACCGCGAGCACCACGAGTTCGCTGCGCTCCACGAGCGCGGGTGTCTCGAGGACGGGGACGCCGGGCAGCAGCGCCTCGGCCCGGTCGACGCTCGACGCGGACACGGCGGTGATCCCGACGATCGCGTGTTCGGCGTTCGCCAGGGCCGCGCCGAGGACCGGTCCGACGCGTCCGGCGCCGACGATCCCGACGCCGAGTCGCCCGGCCCTCATCGCACCGCTCCGACCGGCGGCACGGCGCGCCACCCGACGGGAGGCTCGGCGCGGCCCGCCCCGGGAGCGTCACGCCCGCCGGGTGCGCGCGTCCACGACACCTGCTCGGTCGGGCGCGCGTCCGTCGGTCGCGAGGGGGTACCGGCCCAGGGGGAACCGGCAGGTCCCGAGGGGGTACCGGCCCAGGGGGCACCGGACCCCGACCGCCACCGGTGCGACGTGTCGGTCGCCGCCGCCTCGACGGCCAACCGGGCGGCCTCGGCCCACAGCCCCTGCGCGTCCCGCGCGTCGATCGCTCCGACGGTGGCGTTCACCGGACCCGAGACGGTCTGCACGTGCACCGACGCGAGCCGCAGCACCCGCTCGAGCGGCCCCTGCGACACCTTGACGCTCTGCACCCGCGGCAGCGGCACCACGACGAGCGAGCGCCAGACGGCACCGAGGCGGAGCAGGACGGCACCCTGCACGAACCGGAACCCGTTGCGCCGGGCGGAGAGCGGTCGCAGCCACCGGCCCCGACGCGGCGAGTGCGTGAAGCCGCCCTGGTCGCCCGTCGTGGTGAGGCTGTCGTCGACGACGCTCACGGCCTCGGCGGAACCCTGGCGCATCCGGTCCATCGAGGCGGCCGGCCCGACGACCGCGGACCCGACGAGCGTCGGCAGGATGATCTCGAGCACCTGCCGGACGTCGGCGGCGGTGCCGACGGGCAGCACGATCGACGACGCCTGCTGGTTGTTCGACGCCCCGTTGCCCGCGTTCGTGGCCCGGTTGATGCGCACGTCCCACCAGCCGAACGGCCGCCAGAGCAGCGGCTGCGCGACGCTCACGGCGTGGATGCGCCCGGGTGGGAGGGTCTCGTTCGTCGTCGAGACGAGCCCGAACCCGATCCGGATGCCGTCCCGGGTGTCGGCGATCGTGTACTGCAGCGACCGCGAGAACTTCCGGACGTAGTAGCCGCCGGCGCCGACCACGGCCGGGAACAGCGTGACGAGCAGGAAGTACTGCCCGGTGAGGGCGATGCTCATGATGATCGCGACGATGACGACGACGAGGACGACCGTCGTGCTGGACAGCAGCATCGACGCGATGAGGCGTCCTGGCTGCACGCGGACCACCCGGGTCGCGTGCACGGCCGACTCGTCGAGCTCCGGGGAGAAGAACTCGTTCACCCGGTCGGCGACGAGCCCCGCGCTCCGCCGCTCGCCCGGCCCGCCATCGTCGTCCTGCGCGCCGGACGCGAGCACGAGGATGCGCTGCCGGAGGTCGTCAGCGGCCTTCGCCCCGAGGTACGCGAGCTGCACGTTGGCGTCGTTGCCGGACTGCGCGATCTCGAGTCGGGCGGTGCCGAAGATCCGCGGCACGAGGGGCCGGGTCACGTTGATGCCCTGGATCCGGTCGAGCCGGGCCTTGCGGTGGTTCCGGAAGACCACGCCGGAGCGCACCTCGACGATCTCGCCCGTGACCCGGAACTCGTGCATGCGCCAGGAGACGTAGAACAGGCCGATCAGCACGACCACGAACCCCGCGATGCCGAGCAGCACCCACCCGACGGCGCCGTGCTCGTACACGTAGCGGACCGGGTCGCCCTCCTCCGCGGGACCGTCCGCGCCGGGGATGAACATGTTCACGACGGTGTCGCGGAGGTTGTTCAGCACGAAGCCGAGCACCAGGATGAGGAAGAGCCCACCGCGGAGCAGCGGCGTGAGCGGGTGCAGGCGGTGCCACTCGCCGTCGGTGAGGGGCGCTGCCGCGGCGGCGTTCCCGCGACGCGGCGGTGCCGGGGGCGGTGGAGCTGGTCGGAACGTCACCGGTCCCCCTACAGCCCGGCGCGACGGGACTCGGCGAGTTCGACGAGCCGGTCACGGAGGTCGTCGGCGTCCTCGGCGGGGATGCCGGGGACGCGGACGTTCGTCGACGCCGCTGCGGTGACGAACTTCAGCTCGCTCATGCCGAGCGCCCGGTCGAGGGGCCCGCGTGCGACGTCGACGAGCTGCAGACGGCCGTACGGCACCGCCGTGAAGCGCTGCCACATCAGGCCCCGGCGGAGGACGAAGTCGTCCTCGCGGAGGGCGTACCCGATGGCGCGGACCCGACGGGGCGTGAGGACCGCGGTGATGAGCGTGGCGATGCCGACCGCGATGCCGACCAGGGTCCAGACGATCCCGGCGACCTGCCCGAAGCCACCGGTGACGACGCCGATGAGCACGCACCCCGCGGTCACGACGACACCGGCGAGGACGGTCTGCACGAGCTCCGTCCACACGAGCTTGGCGGACACCCGGGTCCACGTGACGCCGGTCAGACCGAGACCCGGCTCGTCGAGTCGTTCGCGCGGCATCTGGGCCCCTCCTGGTGTCTCAGTTCGCCGTGGTGCCGCCCTGCTGGTCGTCACGATCGTCGTCCGGCGGGACGATGCACATGCGCTCGGCGACGAGTGCACACACGGTGAGCACGATCCCGCCTCCGACCGCCACGGCGTTCGGCAGGGTCGAGCCTAGCGAAGGCACCACCGAACGGGTCAGGAGGTACACGATGAGCCCGAGTGCGAAGCCGCCGAGGAGCGCCCCGATGATGCTCGACGCCTTCGCGAGCACCACGACCCGGGTCGCGTAGAGCGGGTCGACGCGGCGGTCGGCCTTCCCCTTGACGTGCCGGCGGACCGGGACGGCCATCACCACGAGGGCGATGCCGATGAACGCCAGGGTGAGGCCGAGCGGGGCGCCGAGGATGAGCGTCGGGGACTGCCGTGACGCCAGTGCGGCGTCGAGGGCGAACCCGCCGACCGCCGCCACGACGGCGACGCTGATCAGGGTGGAGGCGCGGGTCGGCTTCACGGGGTCCTTCCGGTCGACGAGGTGGGGGACGGCCTGGAGGCACGGGTCGGCCCGTCGAACAGGCGCGGCTCGTCGACGCGCTCGGTGTCGTCGCCGAGTGCGGTCAGCAGGTCGGCGACGCGTCCGACTCCCGGCAGCGTGGCGTCCGGGTCCGCGTCGAGCCAGGGCGCGAGCACGAAGGCCCGCTCGTGGGCGCGGGGGTGCGGCACGGTGAGGGTGGCGGTGTCGACCAGCACGTGCGTGCCGTCGGCGTCCGTGAGGGCCACGACGTCGAGGTCGAGCGTGCGGTCGCCCCAGCGGACCTCGCGGGTACGGCCGTGGGCGTCCTCCACGCGGTGCAGGGCGTCGAGGAGCTGCTCGGGGGTCAGCGCGGTGTCGACCACGACGACGGCGTTCCGGTAGCGGGGCTTGTCCGTGTCGAGGCCGTCGACCGTCAGCGCGACCGACTCCACCTCGTGGCTCGACGACACCGGCTCGACATCCGGGAGCGCCGCGATCTCGGCGGCCGCGGCGCGGAGCGTGCTCCCCCGGTCGCCGAGGTTGGCGCCGAGGGCGACGACGGCGCGGATCACGCCGCCCCCGGCTGCCGGTCCGTCGGCCTGTCGGCCAGCGCACGCCGGATCGTGATCGAGACGTCGCTGAAGGGCACCGTGATCGGCGCCTGCGGCTTGTGCACCGTGACCTCCGTCGCGAGCGCGGCCGGGAAGGCCAGCACCGCGGCGGCGATGCGCTCGGCGAGGGTCTCGATGAGGTCCACCGGGTCGCGTTCGATCTCGGCGACGACCTGCTCGGCGAGCACCCCGTAGTGCACGGTGCGGTCGAGGTCGTCGGTGCCGGCGGCGGCACGGGCGTCCACCTCGACGGCGACGTCGACGACGAAGTCCTGCCCGTCGGCGCGTTCGTGGTCGAAGACCCCGTGGTGCCCGCGGGCGCGGACCCCGGTCAGACGGATGGTGTCGTTCACGATCGAGCTGCCCTCCAGGCTTCCCAGACGTCGAGCACCGCACGGGTCGGTGCGGGGTCGTGCACGCGGACGCCCCAGGCCCCGCGCTCGGCGGCGAGGAGGCTGATCGCTGCCGTCGCCAGGTCGCGCTCCGCCGGTGGCGCACCGGCCGGGCTGCCGACACCGTCGAGGAACCGCTTGCGCGACGCCGCGACGAGCACGGGCAGGCCGATCGACGCGAAGCGCTCGTACCCGGCCAGGATCTCCCAGTTCTGCACGCCCTGCTTGGCGAAGCCGAGCCCGGGGTCGATGACGACCTGCTCCTGGCGGACACCGAGCACGATGAGCTCGGCGACGCGCATCTCGACCTCGCGCCGGACCTCGTCCACCGCGTGCTCGTACACGGCGTCGCGGTACATCCGGTCGCTGTGGCCACGCCAGTGCATCACCACGAAGCCGGTGCCCGTGGACGCCACCACGCGGGCCATGTCCGGGTCCGCGAGGCCCCCGGAGACGTCGTTGACGATGGCGGCGCCGAGCTCCACCGCGCGCTCGGCGGTGGCGGCGTTCATCGTGTCGACGCTCACCGCAATGCCCTCGGCGACGAGCTGGCGCACGACGGGCAGCACGCGCTCCTGCTCGACGGCGACCGGCACGCGCTCGGCGCCGGGACGCGTGGACTCGCCGCCGACGTCGACGATGTCGGCTCCGGTCGCCACGAGGTCCCGCGCGTGGGTGAGCGCGGCGTCGATGCCGAGGTGGAGGCCGCCGTCCGAGAAGGAGTCCGGCGTGACGTTGAGGATGCCCATCACGCGCGTCCGCTCGGACGCCGGGGTGGAGCGGTCACGCGGACGGCGCGCGACGACCTCCGGCACCGGTTCCGGTGCTCGGAGGTCGATCGCGGCTCGTCGGCGCGTGCGTCGCGTCGGCAGGTCGGACATAGCGGGCTACGCGGGCGCGATACCCGGGTTGCCGAACGGACGGTGACGACGGGTCTTCGACGGCTCGTCGGTCGGCTCCGCGGCGGTGTTCGCGGCCTTGCCGGGGACGTTGATCGCCGGCAGGTCGCTCACCGGACGCTTGTCGCTCGAGAGCCACTGCGGGCGCTCCGGGAGCTTCCGGACATCCTTGAAGATCTCGAGGAGCTCGGGAGCGTCCAGCGTCTCCTTCTCGAGGAGCTCACCCGCCAGGCGGTCGAGGATGTCGCGGTTGTCGTTGATCACGCGGTAGGCCTCGTCGTGCGCGGCCTCGAGCAGGGCACGGGTCTCGGCGTCGACGGTCTCGGCGATGTTCTCCGAGTAGTCGCGGCCGGTGCCGCCGCTCATGTCGCGTCCGACGAACGGTTCGGTCGAGCCGGAGCCGAGCTTGACGGAACCGACGGCACGGCTCATGCCGTACTCGGTGACCATCTTGCGTGCGGTGCCCGTCGCCTTCTCGATGTCGTTCGACGCACCCGTGGTCGGGTCGTGGAAGACGATCTCCTCGGCGACGCGGCCGCCCATGGCGTACGTCAGCTGATCGAGGAGCTCGTTCCGGGTGACCGAGTACTTGTCCTCGAGCGGGAGCACCATCGTGTACCCGAGGGCACGGCCGCGGGGCAGGATCGTGATCTTCGTCACCGGGTCGGTGTGCCGCATGGCCGCCGCTGCGAGCGCGTGACCACCCTCGTGGTACGCCGTGATCAGGCGCTCCTGGTCGCTCATGATGCGGGTGCGGCGCTGCGGGCCGGCCATCACGCGGTCGACCGCCTCGTCGAGGGCACGGTTGTCGATGAGCTGCGCGTTCGAGCGGGCCGTCAGCAGCGCGGCCTCGTTCAGGACGTTCGCCAGGTCGGCGCCGGTGAACCCGGGCGTCTTGCGGGCGAGGAGCTCCAGGTCGACGCTCGCGGCGAGCGGCTTGCCCTTCGCGTGCACCTCGAGGATCTGCTTGCGGCCCTGCAGGCCGGGGGCGTCGACACCGATCTGGCGGTCGAAGCGGCCCGGACGCAGGAGCGCGGGGTCGAGCACGTCGGGGCGGTTCGTCGCGGCGATGAGGATGACGTTCGTCTTGCCGTCGAACCCGTCCATCTCGACGAGGAGCTGGTTCAGCGTCTGCTCGCGCTCGTCGTTGCCACCGCCGATGCCGGCGCCGCGGTGCCGGCCAACGGCGTCGATCTCGTCGATGAAGACGATGGCCGGGGAGTTCGCCTTGGCCTGCTCGAAGAGGTCACGGACGCGGCTCGCGCCGACACCGACGAACATCTCGACGAAGTCCGAACCGGAGATCGAGTAGAACGGCACACCAGCCTCGCCGGCGACGGCACGTGCGAGCAGGGTCTTGCCGGTTCCGGGAGGGCCGTAGAGCAGCACGCCCTTCGGGATCTTCGCGCCGACGGCCTGGAACTTGGCCGGCTCCTTGAGGAACTCCTTGATCTCGTGGAGCTCCTCGATCGCCTCGTCCGACCCGGCGACGTCCGCGAAGGAGACCTGCGGGTTCTCCTTGTTGTTCATCTTCGCCCGGGACTTGCCGAACTGCATGACCTTCGAGCCGCCGCTCTGGGCGCTCGAGAGCAGGAACCAGAACAGACCACCGATGAGCAGGAACGGCAGCAGCGTCAGGATGAGCGTGAAGAACCAGTTCGACTGCTGGACGGTGTCGTTGTAGCCCTTGGGCAGGTCGGCCTTGGCGACGGCCTCGACGACCTCGGTGCCACGCGGCGTCGAGTAGTAGAACTGCTCGGTGGCGCCGCCGTCCTTGAGGACGAGGTCGACGCGCTGGTCGGTCGAGTTGACCACGGCGGACGAGACCTTGCCGTCGGAGAGCTGCTCGAGGCCCTTCTGGGTGTCGATCTGCTGGGTGCCGGACTGGGAGATGAACGCCCAGCCGATCCAGATCCCCACGAGGGCGATGAGCAGGTAGATGTACGGCCCGCGGAGGATGCGCTTGAAGTTCATGTGACCCGGGTCCCGAGACCCGACACCTTTCTCTGCCGAAGTTGCGTGCTGATCAGCATACGGCGGCGATTCTGTGGCGAGAATGGGTGTCCTCTGCGGGCGAACTCCACGTTCCGCCCGTGGACAGCGGGCCCGGCGTCAGGAGTAGACGTGCGGCGCGAGGACGCCGATGCCGCGCAGGTTGCGGTAGCGCTCGTCGTAGTCCAGGCCGAAGCCGACCACGAAGGCGTCGGGGATGTCGAAGCCGACGTACTTGACGTCCACCTCGACCTTGGCCGCCTCGGGCTTGCGCAGCAGGGCGACGATCTCGACGCTCGCAGCACCGCGGGACGCCAGGTTCTGCTTGAGCCAGGACAGCGTCAGGCCGGAGTCGATGATGTCCTCGACGATGATGACGTCGCGGCCGTGCAGGTCGGTGTCGAGGTCCTTGAGGATCCGCACGACACCGGACGACTTCGTGCCGGAGCCGTACGACGACACCGCCATCCAGTCCATCTTCGCCTGGAGGGTCAGGTGGCGGGAGAAGTCGGCCATCACCATGACCGCGCCCTTCAGCACGCCGACGAGCAGCGGGTCCTTGTCGCCGTAGTCCCGGTCGACCGCGGCGGCGAGTTCGGCGATCTTGTCGTCGATCTGCTCGGGGGTGAAGAGCACTTCGGAGAGGTCGTCCTGCACGTCGGAGAGTTCCACCGCTCCAGCCTAATGCGCCGCGAACGACAGGCGGTCGCCCTCCCGGGACGCCCGGACGCCCGGCAGGTCGATCGGCCCCTGCCCGCGCCAGTCGGTCACGAGTCGGCAGACCTCGAGGGTCTGCACGCGGGTCAGCGTCACGCCGAACTCGCTCGCGACGGCGAGCCGCACGAGCCGCTGCCGGAGCGCCGGCGGGTTCGCCTCGAGCTGCCGGACGGAGAGGGCGATGCCGGCCTCGGAGTGCTCGGCGAGGTCCTCGGCCATCTCCTCGGCGAAGTGGTCGAGCGCCGCGGAGTCCTCGCGGAGCTGGTCGGCCGTCCGCGCCAGCGACTCGGCGACGTCGGCGCCGAGCTCGCGTTCGAGCGTGGGCATCAGCGAGGTCCGGACCCGCACCCGGGTGTAGGCGGGGTCCTCGTTCTGCGGGTCGTGCCACGGCGCGATCCCCGCCGCGGCGCACGCCTGTCGCATCACGTGACGCCGGAGCCCCAGCAGGGGGCGGCCGTAGGCCGGCCCGGACGCGCGCACCGCGAGCGGCGCCATTCCGGACAGGCTGTCCGGACCGCTGCCGCGCAGCAGGCCGAGCAGCACGGTCTCGGCCTGGTCGTCCAGGCTGTGCCCGAACACCACGAGCGGCGACCCCGTGTCGGCCGCGACCTCGGCGATCGCCGCATGCCGAGCCTCCCGTGCGGCGCCCTCCGGACCGCCCGCGGAGCCGACCGTGACCCTGCGGACCGTCACCGGGTCGAGTCCCAGCTCGGCGGCCTGCCGGGAGGCTCGGCTCGCCACCGCCTCGGAGCCCGCCTGGAGCGCGTGGTCGACGACCACCGCGCCGGCGCGGAGGTCCTGCTTCGGCGCCTCGAACGCGGTGGCCGCCGCGAGTGCCAGGGAGTCGGGGCCGCCGCTGAGGGCGACGAGGACCAGGTCGCCGTCGTGCAGGACCGATGCCTCGCGGGCCTGCGTGAGGAGCGTGCGGACCGCGCGACGGGTGTCGGCGACCGCGGGGTCCAGCCGGGGACGCGGAGAGATCACCCGGTAACGTTAGCCGCGCTCTCGGAACCTCCGACAGCCCCAACGACACACCAGGAGTGCAGACATGGCAGCGTACGACGTCGTCGTCGAGATCCCCAAGGGCAGCCGCAACAAGTACGAGGTGGACCACGAGACGGGTCGCGTGTACCTCGACCGCGTGCTGTTCACCTCCTTCGTCTACCCGACGGACTACGGCTTCTTCGAGAAGACCCTCGCGGACGACGGCGACCCCGTGGACGCGCTCCTGCTGCTCGAGTACCCCACCTTCCCGGGCGTCGGCGTCAAGGTCCGCCCGGTCGGCGTCTTCAAGATGAGCGACGAGGCCGGCAACGACGCGAAGGTCCTCGTGGTCCCCGCGAAGGACCCGCGCTGGGCGCACATCCAGGACATCGCGGACGTCGACGAGCAGACGAAGGCCGAGATCGCGCACTTCTTCGAGCGCTACAAGGACCTCGAGCCGAACAAGTGGGTCAAGGCCGAGGGCTGGGGCGACGCCGCCGAGGCCGAGGCCATCGTCACGGCCGGCCAGGCCGCGTACGTCCCCGGCTCGCACTGAGGCCTCCGGGGCGGCTCCGGCCGCCCCCGTCGGGGCGCTGCGCCCCGGCCTCCGGGCAGCTCCCGCCGCCCTCGTCGGGCCGCCGCACCCCGTGACGACGAATGCGCACGCTCCCGCGTGCGCATTCGTCGTTTCCGGGAGCAGTTACAGCGAGCCGCTGGGCCGCGCCACGTAGGGCAGCAGCTGGCTCGGGGTCCAGATCGCGCGCTCGACGACGCCGACGCCGGGGCGGGCGGCCTCGACCATGCGGCCACCGCCCGTGTAGATCGAGTCGTGGTAGCCGCCGCTCGCGGACCCGTTGCTCGAGTAGAACAGGATGTCGCCCGGCTGGCGTTGGGACAGCGGGACCAGGCGGCCGATCGAGGCGAAGTAGTTGTACTGCCAGACGACGTTGTGGCCGCCCGTGGAGATGCCCTGCGAGCTGTAGGCCATCATCACGAGGCCGGAGCAGTCCCAGGTGTTCGGGCCGGCACCGCCGAGGACGTAGGCCTTGCCGAGCTGGGCCCGGGCGTAGGCGATGGCGCCAGCGGCCTTCGACGGCGAGGACGGGGCGGGCGCCGGGGCCGGGGCGGGCGCCGGGGTGCTCGGCTTCGCGGGGGTCGGCGTGCTCGGCTTCGCCGGGGCAGGCGCGGGTGCGGGAGCGGGAGCGGGGTTGTTGCTGCTCGAGCCGCCGCCGGTGTTGCCGCCGGTGTTGCCACCGCCGGAGCTCGGCGCGGTGCCGGTGCCGGTGCCGCCGGTGTTGCCGCTCGGTGCGGTGGAGCCGCCGGCAGCCGATCCGCCGCCCTGGTTCGAGGACGTCTGTGCGGGAGCACCCGCAGCGGCGTCCTTCGTCGCCTGGGCCGCGAGCTGGATCTCCGCCTGCTGCGCGCGCTGGTCGGTGTAGTACGCGCTCTCGGCAGCGACGGTGGAGTTCTTGAGGAACGCGAGCTGCTCGAGCACCTGGTTCTGCTGGCTCTGCGCGTCGTCGAGCTGCGCGTTCGCCGACGCCGCGGTGGCGTTGGCGGCGTCGAGCGCCGACTTCGTCGCGTCGGTGGCCTTGGCGAGCGCCTTCGTCGCGTCCGACTTCTGCGCGGCGAGCGAGTCGACGGTCTTCTGGTCGGCCTGCGCCTGGGCGAGCACCGTCGCCGACCGCTCGGACAGGTGGGACATCGTGCCGACCTGGTAGAGCAGGTCCTTCGCGCTGGAGGCGTCGACGAGCATGCTCGTGGAGAGGTCACCGCCTCCCGAGCGGGAGAGCTCGACGACGAGGGCGGCGACCTGACCGGCGGAGGCGTCCGCCTTGGCCTTCGCCCGCTTCGCCTGGGCGTTGAGGTCGTCGAGCGTCGACTGCGCCTCCTGCTGCTCGGACGCGGCCAGCGAGTACTTCTGCCCGGCCTCCTGCACGACGATGCCCGCCTGGTCCGCGGAGTCCTGCAGCGAGGACAGGCGCGAGGCGAGCTCGTCGACCGTCTGCTGCGTCGCGGCCTGGTCGGCCTTCGCCGCCTGCACGTCGGCCCACGACGGGGCACTCGGTGCGGCTTCCGCCGGTCCGGAGATCGTCACCGAGAGCCCGATGCCGAGCAACGAGACGGTGGCGATCCCACAGGCGAGGGAACGTGCAGGCTTCTTCATGGGGTGTCAGGGCCTCTCGGGCGCGCACACGGTCATACCGAGATCCCCCGCGCTGCCATGAAGGGGACCGGGTCGACGGCGGCGCCGCCCACCCGGGTCTCGAAGTGGAGGTGGCACCCGGTCGACCAGCCGGTGGAACCGACCTGGGCGATCTGCTGCCCGGCGGAGACGTGCTGGCCGCGCGCGACCATGATCCCGCCGTTCACGATGTGCCCGTAGGCGGTGGAGATGCCACCACCGTTGTCGAGCACGACCTCGTTGCCGTAGCCCCCGCCGTTGCCCGCGAAGGTCACGGTGCCGTCGTGGGCCGCGTAGATCGGGGAGTAGCAGGCCGGCGCGAGGTCGACACCCGCATGCAGCGCGTGCGCGTGCGTGTACGGGTCGATGCGGTAGCCGTAGGCACTCGTCTGGTAGCCCGCGCTGGGACGGACCCATCCGGAGGAGTTCGGCGAGCCGCCGCCGGGGCCGCTGCTGCCGCTCCCGGCGCCCTGGCTGCGCGCCTGTGCCTGCTGCGCTGCCGCGGCCTGTGCTGCCGCCTCGGCGCGGGCCTTCGCGAGGGCCGCCTGCCGTGCCTTCTCCTCCGCGACGCCCTTCTCGTACTGGGCCTCGACGTCGGTGGCGTTCGTGGTCAGCAGGGTGAGCTGTGCCTCGAGTCGCGTCTGGTTGTCGTTCTGGGCGTCGACCGCCTTGTCGGCCGCGTCGGCAGCCTCCTGGGCGGCCTGCATCTTCTGCTGGGCCTCGTCGGCGAGGGCGCCGAGTGCCTTCTTCGCGACGTCCGCCTTGTCCGCCAGGGCCTGCGCGGTCCCGCGGTCCTGCGTCGCCTGGGAGTAGATGCCGTCGGCCTGCTCCGTCAGCTTCGACATCGCGCCGAGCTCGTAGAGGTAGTCCTGCGAACCGGACGGGTGCGTCAGGAGGTCCGTCGTGACGTTGTTCGCGCTGGCACGACCGAGCTGCGCGGCGAGCTGACCGGCCTGCTGCTCCGACGCCGCGGCGGTCTTCTCCGCGTCGTCCGCCTGACCCTGCAGGGTCTGCTGCTGGAGTGCCGCCGCGTCGTACTTCGTCTGCGCCGTCTGGTACGCCGTGCCGGCAGCCTCGGCCGACTTCTGCTTCTCGGCCGCCTGCGCCGTGAGGTCCGCGATCAGGCCCTTGATCTCGGTGACCTTCTCCTGCTGGGCAGCCTGCGAGGCCTTCGCCGCCTGGACGTCACTCCAGCTCGGGTAGCTCGCCGCCGACGCCCGGTCGACGGGCGCTACGGCAGCGAGGGCACCGGCGGTGAGCACGACGGCGACCGCGGCCGCGACGAGGCGGCGACGGTGGCTGAGGAAGTGCGGGGATGAGGTCGACATGTGTCTCGATTTCGTAACAGCGCGGCAAGGCTCACGCACGTAACACTGTTAACAGACGCAACAGTAACAACAGGTGCCGGCCCACTCCACCCCTCAGACGAGGGACGCGGACCGACGACGATGGTCCCACTCGACCATCGACGGCGCAGAATCGGAGCACATCGCTCCACCATGAGTGAAGGTGCGAGCGGGTCCGCGGACACCGCGACACGCCGAGGGGACACGCTCGCCGGGCCTCGATTTGTCATCGGGGCGGGGCATCCGTATGCTTGTCCATCGGTAGCGCGATGCACTGCTTGCGGCCCTATCGTTTAGTGGCCTAGGACACCGCCCTTTCACGGCGGCAGCACGGGTTCGAATCCCGTTGGGGTCACTCTCCGGAGTGAGCAAGCACAGCAGGACAGAGCACCACCACAGCAAGTCACAACACAACATGGCCCTGTAGCGCAGTTGGTTAGCGTGCCGCCCTGTCACGGCGGAGGTCGCGGGTTCAAGTCCCGTCAGGGTCGCCACGGCTGGATAGCTCAGTTGGTAGAGCGTTCGACTGAAAATCGAAAGGTCCACGGATCGATGCCGTGTCCAGCCACGGTGAAAGGCCCCTCACGAGAGTGAGGGGCCTTTTTGCGTTGCGGGGCGGCCGCGGCCGCCCCCGGCTCAGGCCTCCCGGGTCTTCGGGCTGCTGTCGTTCGTCTTCGCCGGGTCGCGCTCCACGACAGCGCCGAGGGCGTCGTCGATCTGTGACAGCAACTCGGCCGGGATGGTGACGCCCGCGGCGCCGGCGTTGTCGTGCACCTGCTCCGGTCGCGACGCCCCGATGATCGCGCTGGCGACGTTGTCGTTCTGCAGCACCCACGCCACGGCGAGCTGCGCCATGGACAGATCGAGCTCCTTCGCGATGGGCTGCAGCCGCTGGACGGCGGTGAGTACCTCGTCGTTCATGAAGCGCTTGATCATGTCCGCGCCGCCCTTGTCGTCGGTCGCACGCGACCCCTCGGGCAGCGGCTGACCGGGCTGGTACTTGCCGGTGAGCACGCCCTGGGCGATGGGCGACCAGACGATCTGCGAGATGCCGAGTTCCTTCGAGGTGGGGACGACCTCGCCCTCGATGACCCGCCACAGCGCCGAGTACTGCGGCTGGTTCGAGATGAGCTGGAAGCCGAGCTCCTTCGCCAGTGCTGCGCCGTCGCGGAGCTGGTCGGCGGTCCACTCGGAGACGCCGACGTACAGGACCTTGCCCGCGCGCACGACGTCGGCGAAGGCCTGCATGGTCTCCTCGAGCGGCGTCTCGTGGTCGTACCGGTGCGCCTGGTACAGGTCGACGTAGTCGGTCTGCAGACGACCGAGCGACCCGTCGATGGACTCGAGGATGTGCTTGCGCGACAGCCCGGTGTCGTTGTGGCCCTTCGGACCGGTCGGCCCGAAGACCTTCGTCGCGATCTCGAGCGACTGCCGCCGCTCGCCCTTGAGCGCTTCGCCGAGGACGGTCTCGGCGCCGGTGTTCGCGTAGACGTCAGCGGTGTCGAACGTCGAGATGCCGACGTCGAGCGCTGCCCGGACGCAGGCGATCGCCGCGTCGTTCTCGACCTGAGAGGCGTGGGTCAGCCAGTTGCCGTAGGTGATCTCGGAGACCTTGAGGCCCGAGTTGCCGAGGTAGCGGTACTCCATGTGCGTGTCACTCCTGTCGTGGCCGCGTCGATGCGGCTCGGTTCGTGACGGTAGTCCCCCTCGCCAGCTGCCCGATCAGGCCACCGGTACGCTGATGTATCAGACCCGTGCTGGACAAGACGAAACCCCGGCGATGTGGCGTGCGCCAGTGATCGTTCCGGGGTCTTCGTGGTCGATGGTAGCGGGATCGACACCGCACTCCGGACACCGAACCCCGAAACTGCGCGGTGCCACGTCCGCAACGTGGTTTCGTGGGGACCATGACCAGCAACGGAGCGCGTGTCTTGTTCATCGGCGGCAGTGGCGTCATCAGCGCCGCGTGTGTGGCGGAGGCGACCCGACAGGGGATCGCCGTCACGGTCCTGAACCGTGGGACCACCGGAGGGAGGCCGCTGCCGGACGGTGTGGAGCGCCTCCAGGCCGACGTGTCGGACCGCAGCGCGCTGGCGGACGCACTCGGCGACCGCCACTTCGACACCGTGGTGAACTGGATCGCCTTCACGCCGGACCAGGTGCAGGCGGACATCGACTTCTTCGCCGGACGCACCCGGCAGTACGTCTTCATCAGCTCGGCCTCGGCGTACCAGACCCCGGCGACGCACCTGCCGATCACGGAGTCGACGCCGCTGAAGAACCCGTTCTGGCAGTACTCGCGGGACAAGATCGCCTGCGAGGACCTGCTCATGCAGGCGTACCGCGAGCAGGACTTCCCGGTGACGATCGTCCGGCCGTCGCACACCTACGACGAGACGAAGCTGCCGCTGTCGGGAGGGTGGACGGCCGTCGCCCGCATGCGCGCCGGCAAGCCGGTGATCATCACCGGCGACGGGTCGAGCCTCTGGACGCTGACGCACAGCCGGGACTTCGCGGTCGGGTTCACGGGGCTGCTCGACCGGGCGGAGGCGATCGGCGAGGCCTACACCATCACGAGCGACGAGGCGCCGACCTGGAACGCGATCGCGCACGAGATCGCGGCTGCTGCGGGTGTGGAGGACCTCCGGATCGTGCACGTGCCGGCGGACGCGATCGCCGCGGTGGACGCCGACTGGGGTGCGTCCCTGCTCGGCGACAAGGCGAACAGCTCGGTGTTCGACAACAGCAAGATCCGCGCGCTCGTGCCGTGGTACCGCCCGGCGATCCCCTACCGACAGGGGGTGCGCGAGGTCATCGCCTGGTACGAGGCGCACCCGGAGGAGCAGGTGGTCGACGAGCGGCTCGACGCGCTGATGGACGAGCTCGCGGAGCGCTGGGCGGTCTGAAGCGGGCGCGGAGAACCGCGTTCCGGACACCACACCGCGAGACTTCGCGATGCTGTGTCCGGAACGCGGTCCGGACTGGAGGCTCGGCTCGGGCCCGGCGGGTCAGCTGCGGTCGCGGAGCACGTCGCCCAGGGCCCCGATCGCCATGGCGACCTCGTCGTCGGTGACGACGAGCGGCGGCGCGAAGCGGATCGTCGATCCGTGCGTGTCCTTGACGAGCACGCCGCGGTCGGCGAGGTCGTGCGCGATCTCCTTGCCGGTGCCGATCGCCGGGTCGATGTCGATCCCAGCCCAGAGCCCGGCGACACGGTGCGCCACGACGCCGTGTCCGACGAGGTCGTCGAGCAATCCGCGCAGGACCGGTTCGCCGTCGAGCGCGCGCTGCTGGAACGTGCCCTCGTCGAGCATCGCGACGACCTCGGAGCCGACGGCGGCGGCGAGCGGGTTGCCGCCGAACGTCGAGCCGTGTTCACCCGGGCGGAGCACCCCGAGCACTGCGCGGGAGCCGACGACGGCGGACACCGGGACGATGCCGCCACCGAGTGCCTTGCCGAGCGTCACGAGGTCAGGCCGCACGCCGACCCGCGAGACGGCGAGGGTGTGCCCCGTGCGCCCGAGACCCGACTGGATCTCGTCGGCGATGAACAGCGCGCCGAACTCGTCGCAGATCTCACGCACGGCCGGCAGGTAGGACTCCGGGGGGATCACGACGCCGCCCTCGCCCTGGATCGGCTCGAGCAGCACGGCGACGACGGTCTCGTCCATGGCCTCGCGGAGCGCCGACGCGTCGCCGTACGGCACCGTGCGGAACCCGGGCGTGTACGGGCCGAAGTCGTTGCGGGCGTCGGGGTCGTCCGAGAACGAGATAATCGTCGTCGTCCGGCCGTGGAAGTTGCCGCTCGCGACGACGATCGTCGCGCGGTCGGCCGGGACGCCCTTGACGCGGTAGCCCCAGGCGCGGGACACCTTGATCGCGGACTCGACGGCCTCGGCGCCGGTGTTCATCGGGAGGACCAGCTCCGTCCCGGTGAGCGCCGCGAGCGACGCCGCGAAGGGCCCGAGCTGGTCGTTCACGAACGCGCGGCTGGTGAGCGTGACGCGGTCGAGCTGCCGACGTGCCGCGTCGAGCAGCCGGGGGTTCCCGTGGCCGAAGTTCACGGCGGAGTACGCGGCCAGGCCGTCCAGGTAGCGCTTGCCGTCGACGTCGGTCACCCAGGCGCCGTCACCGGAGGCGATGACGACCGGCAGCGGGCTGTAGTTGTGGGCGAGGGCACGGTCCTCGACGGCGAGCGCCGCCGCCGTCGCCGTGCCGGGCGCGGTGCGCATCAGGACCGCGCCACCGAGGTCCCGGTGCCGACCGGGTGCAGGTCGAGCGTGCAGCACTTGACGCCGCCGCCGCCGAGGAGGAGCTCGGACAGGTCCACGCCGATCGGGTTGTAGCCCTTCGCCCGGAGCTGCTCCGCGAACGTGGTGGCGCGGGAGGCGATCACGACGTTGTACCCGTCGGAGTAGGAGTTCAGCCCGAGGATCGCGGCGTCCTCCTCGGTGGCGATGATCGCGTCGGGGAAGCGCTCGCGGAGGATCGCCAGCGAGGGCTCGTCGAACGCCGACTCGAGGTACGCGATGTTCGAGCGGCCGGACGCGTCGGGCTCGGGGTCGAGCACGGCGATGGCGGTGTCGAGGTGGTAGAAGCTCGGGTTGATGAGCTTGAGCGTGATCACGTCACGGCCGTACACGCGGGCGATCTCCTCGTGCGAGGAGCTGTCCGACCGGAACCCGGTGCCGGCGAGGATGACGTCGCCGACGAGCAGGAAGTCCCCCTCGCCCTCGTTCGTCTCGACGGGCTCGGCGACCTCGAGCCCGGCCTGCCGGAACCAGTCCATGTACGCCGGTCCCTCGGGCTGCCGCTCCGGGTACTGGAACTTCGCGCCGTACGCGATGCCGTCGAGGACGAAGCCGCCGTTCGCCGCGTAGACCATGTCGGGGAGTCCGTCGATCGGGTCGATGAGGTGGATCTCGAACCCGAGGCCCTCGTACACGTCGTACAGGTCCTGCCACTGGGCGACGGCCTTCGACGTGTCGGTCGGGTCCTCCGGGTGCATCCAGGGGTTGATCCGGTAGCTCACCGTGTAGAAGTCCGGCTTGCACATGAGGATCGTGCGCTTCGTCGCCGTGCGGGTCGGGTTCGTGGTGCGGTCCGGGTTCGTGGTGCTCGAGGGTGCGGGGTTCGACACTGGAGTCCTCCTGAGGGACTTCGGGCCCGAGCCTGCCAGGAACCACGCTTCCGGGGAGATCCGACGAGATGCAGGCTCACTCGTCGTGTACCGGGGCGGACCAGGTCGACGCCCGGGATCAGTCTAGGGATCGGTGCGGACGCCGAAGCTGCGAACGCGCGCACGTTTCGTGCGTCCAGCCCGGCGTCCTCGCAAGAACTCCGCGTACGATGGACTTGATGGATTCGCTCGACCACCGCATCCTGGATCAACTCCGGGACAACGCCCGCGCCGGCTACGGCGACATCGGATCGGTCGTCGGGCTCTCCGCCTCGGCCGTGAAGCGTCGCGTCGACCGCCTCGTCGCCGACGGCGTCATCCGCGGCTTCACGATCAAGGTCGACCCCGCGGTCGAGGACCGTGGCACCGAGGCGTGGGTCGAGCTGTACTGCCGCGGGACCGTCTCCCCCGACGAGCTCCGCACGCTCCTCGACTCCGTGCCCGAGGTCGTCGACGCCGGCACGGTCACGGGCAGCGCGGACGCCGTCGTGCACATGCGCTCGCGCGACCTCCCGGCGCTCGAGGAGGCACTCGACCGAGTCCGGCTGGCTCCCCAGGTGGACCACACACGGAGTGCGATCGTGCTCTCCCGCCTGGTCTCGCGCGAAACGGTCTGACGGGTCAGCCCGCTGGTCCCGACAGTCCCGACCACAGGGCGTACGCGGCGAGGACCACGAGCGGCACGCACGCGAGGGCGTTCAGCCAGCGGTACTCGAGCACGACGGCGACGTACTCGCGGATGAACGCACTCGGCACGTAGTACCGGGCCGTCCGGGCACCGACCACCTGGGCGTCGAGTCCGACCTGCCGCGCGAGCACGGCCGCGCGGAGCACGTGGTACTCGTTCGTCGCGACGAGCACCCGCTCCGCCCGACCCCGCTCGGTGAGCAGCGCCATCGAGTACTCGAGGTTCTGCCGGGTGTTCCGCGACGCGGTCTCGGGGACGACGTCCTCGGCGGGGACGCCCTGCGCGACGAGGTACTCGGCCATCGCGGTGCCCTCGGACCGCGGCTCGTCGCGGCCCTGCCCGCCGGACGGCACGAGCAGCGGTCGGCGTCCGGCCGGGGCGGACCGGTACACCGCGAGCGCGCGGTCGAGTCGGCTGCGCAGGAGCGGCGGGACGTCGCCGTGGACGAGTCCGGAGCCGAGCACGACGACCGCTGCGGGATGGTCGGTGCGCCGCATCCGGGCGTACACGACCGAGTACAGCGCGAAGGCGACGAACGTGCCGGCGACGTAGAGCGAGAGCAGGACGGCCAGGAACCCGACGCTGGCGAGGACGAGGAGCCACACCGGGCGTTCGCGGACGCTGGAGAGCCACGCGTACCCGAGGACGAGCGCCACCGGGAGCGCGAGGACGACCACGCCCGCAACGAGCGACAGGAGGTTGCCGAGCGAGCGACCCTCCCGCCGGAGCATGAGCACGCCGTTCGCGATCAGGGCCACGCCGAGCACCAGGACGGCGAGCGGGAGGAGCGCCACGACGGCGCCGAGGACGACGGCGGCACCGGGGACGGTCCTTGCGAGCATCCCCGCCGTCGTCGTGACCGCCAGGAAGGCCGCGATGGTCAGGAACACCCCGTTCCGGAGCATTCGGGGGTCGCGGACACGGCCGACGGCGTAGAGCGCGAAGAACCCGGCCGCGACGAGGTAGGGCAGGACCGACGCGGTCATCGCCGGCGCCACGGCGCCGGTCGCAGCCATGTCGCGGTCCGCCACAGCCACTCGACGGGCCCGTAGGCGAAGCGGCGGAGCCAGGCGGCGCTCCCGATCGACTGCAGCACGATGAGCACGGCGCCGATCAGCACGACGGGCCAGACCGCGGTGGCCGACACGAAGTCGACCGCGGCGCCGAGCACGGCGAACACGACGGCCGCGACGACGTAGTTCGTGAGCGCCATGCGGCCGAGCGGTTCGGCGAACGCGGCGAGCGCCGACCGCAGCGGGGTCCGCCAGAGCAGTGCGAGTCCGGTCGTGTAGGCCACCGCCATGACGATACCGGCGATCCCTCCGACCACCGAGAACCGCGGGTCGCCGCTGCCCTCCGCGAGCTGTGCCCAGAGCAGGGGGACGCTCGCGGTCGTCGCCACGGCGAACACCGCCGCGACGCCGCGCCCCGCTGCTCCGAGTGCGGCGGGCCCCGTACGCCGCGAGACCGGCGCCGAGCAGCATCAGGCCCGGGGTGGCCGCGAGTCCGCCGCCGGCCACCCCGTACGCGACGACGGTGAGCACGACCCCCGTCGCGAGCGTCGCCCACCGGGGTGCCAGCATCACGACGGGCAGCACGACGAGTCCGGCGACGCCGTACTCGGTGAGCACGTTGCCCGGGTAGACGAGCATCAGCAGTGCCCCGATGACGACCAGCCCGGTCAGCCGCCGGACCATCACGAGCCAGGGACGGGCTGCGCGGGTCCGCGCACCGGTGAGCACGAAGGACAGGCTCATCCCGAAGAGCGTGGTGAAGATCGGGACGAAGCGCGTCTGGGTCGTCGCGTACAGGACGTCGCGCACCGCGTCGTCCGGCGGTGCGGTCCGGTTCGCGAGGATCCACGCACCGCCGACGTGCGTGATGTCGATCGCGTTGACGAAGAGGATCCCGAGCAGGGCGAAGCCGCGGAGCACGTCGACGAAGCGGTGGCGCTGCGCCGTCACGGGAGCAGCAGGTGCGGCGGTCACGGTGGTCATGGTCTCATGCTCCGGTATCTGATGTTCCAGGACATCGTCCGATCGGAGGATCTGCTCCGGGATCGCGGGTAGGTTCGCGTCCATGGGACGCAAGGACACGGCCGGGAGGCTCGCCGCGCCTCCCGGCGGTTCACCGGCGGCCCGGCGGATGGTCACCGCTGCGGCTGCCGCGTACGTCGCGAACTGCCTGTGGGGCACCGCCGTGGCGGTGCGGCTCATCCGGACGAAGAAGCTCCGTGTCGTGCACCACGGCCTGTTCGTCGTGACGGCGACGCTGACGACCGCCGCGGCGACCACGCCGCTCTGGACGCGGTCGCGGGCGGCGCTGTTCCTGCTGCCGGCGCTCGTTCCGTTGGCGACGGCACCGCGCACCGACCCGCGGAGCAGAGCACACTGGAGAGTCGCGGTCGCCGCCGCACCGTCCTACCTGGGGGCGTTGCTGGCTCGGCGCTGACCGCTGGAAGGGAAAGCAGTGGAGCTCTTCGAGGCCATCCGACGTCGACGCACGACCAACGGGGCGTTCCTGCCCGATCCGGTCTCCGAGGAGCACCAGCGACTCCTCGTCGAGCTCGCGGGCCGGGCACCGTCGCAGCTCAACAGTCAGCCGTGGCGGTTCGTCCTGGTCGAGAAGCGTCCGACGATCGACCGGATCGCCGAGATCAGCGGACGGGCGATGACCCGCACGATGGCCGAGGGGACGTTCTTCCAGCGGTACAGGCCCTACTTCCGCTTCAGCCAGGCCGAGATGGACGAGCGGCGGGACGGGATGCTGTTCGACAAGCTCCCCGGACCGCTCAAGCCGTTCACGAAGCAGGTGTTCACCAAGCGTGGGCAGGTCCTCATGAACACCCTCCGCGTGCCGCAGACCCTCGGCGAGGAGAACCGGAAGCTCGTCGCCGGGTCGCCGCTGCTGCTCGGCGTGATGCTCGACCGGCACGAGTACCGGAAGGAGGAGCTCTCCGGCTTCTACTCGGTGTTCAGCATGGGCGCGGCGATGGAGAACATCTGGCTGGCCACGACCGAGCTGGGGCTCGGCATCCAGTTCGTCTCGTTCCCGATGGAGACGCCGGGGGCGTGGGAGGAGATCGAGGGGCTGCTGCAGGTGCCGCCGGAACTCGAGCTCATGGCGGTGTACCGGATCGGGTACCTCCCTCCGGAGCGGCGGCGGCCCGCGATCGACTGGACCTCGAGCGAGCGGAAACGGCCGTCGCAGTACGTGTTCCGCGGGACGTGCGCGACGCCGCAGCAGGGGTGGGACGACGCTCCGGTCGCCGGGCACATCGACGATGCGGCGGTCTCGTGAGCGGGGTCCGTCCCGGCGGGGTGGAGCCGCGCCTGGAGTCCGTGGCGCCGGCGCTGCCGGGTCGGCCGTGGATCGCGCAGGACTGGCGTGACGTCGTCTTCGTGCACTGGCGGGTCGACGTCTCCGCGGTCGCACCGCTCCTGCCGGCGGGGACGCGTCCGGACACCCTCGGACTCGACGGCACCGACGACGGCGTCACCACGTGGGTCGGCCTCATCGCGTTCTCGTTCGAGGACACCCGCTTCCCGCCCCTCGCCGTGCCGGACGCCCTCGGCACCTTCGTCGAGCTGAACGTCCGGGTCTACACGGTGGACGAGCGGGGTCGGCGCGGGGTCGTGTTCCTGTCGCTCGACGCCGGGCGCCTGGCTCCGACCGTCGGCGCCCGTGTCCTGACCGGGCTGCCGTACCACTGGGCGCGGGCGGAACGGCGGGTCGGCGACGACCGGGTGGCGTACGCGATGCGGCGGCACGGCACGCAGCTGCGGTCGGTGCTCGACGTCCGGGTCGGGGAGGCCGTGGAGGAGCCCGGGGCGCTCGACACGTTCCTCACGGCACGGTGGGGCATGCACGTGCGGCGCGGCGGCGTGACCCGGTTCTGGCCGAACGAGCACGAGGCGTGGCCGCTGCACCGTGCGTCGGTGGAGGTGCTCCGGGACGACCTGGTCGGTGCCGCGGGACTCCCGCGGTCGCTGACGTCGCTGCCGCCGGACTCGGTGCTGTACTCCCCCGGCGTGACGACTCGGTTCGGCGCCGGGCGACGGTAGCGCGGGGGCGGGCGGGGCCCCTCCTGCCGACTCGGAGCGCCCCCCTGCCGACTCGGAGCACCCTCCTGCCGACTCGGAACGACAGCGTCGATGTCGCACGACAACGGCGATGTCGTCCCTTGCGCCCCGCAACTGTTGCGGACGCGGGTCGACGACACAGTCGACGTCGTACGACAACGGCGGTGTCGTTCGACAGCGCCGGCGAGGACCCGCGCGCGCCGGGTCAGGCGTCCGAGGAGCGCCGCCCCCCGGCCGACTCGGAACGCCCCCGGTTGACTCGGAACGACAGCGTCGATGTCGCACGACAACGGCGATGTCGTCCCTTGCGCCCCGCAACTGTTGCGGACGCGGGACAGCGACACGGTCGATGTCGCACGACAACGGCGGTGTCGTTCTGCAGCGCGGCAAGGACCCGCGCCCGCGGCCGCCCGCGCCCGCCGGGTCAGGCGTCCGAGGAGCGCCGCGCGGTGGCCAGATGCGACCGCACGTGCAGCAGCGTCGGCTGCTCGTCGGGGGCCTGGGGCAGGGCGTCGAGCGCGAAGGACTCGATCGCGCCGGGACGGAAGACGGTGCACGAGGTCGAACCCCCGTACTGGAAGTACCCGAGCTCCTGGCCCTTCGCCACGTGCGCGCCCACCGTGGTCTCGTCGCCGATGATGCACGAGGACACGTCGGACATGCCGATGAAGAGCACCGCGACGAGGCCGAGCGCGGGGTCGTCCGCCTCGATGTGCAGGATCGCCCGGGTGGCGACGTGCGCCATGTACCCCTGCGAGTGCGTCGGCTGGGCGGCACCGCTCCCGACACCCTGCGCGTCGGACTCCGAGTAGTAGGTCCCCGGCACGACCTCCGCGCGGACGACGGTCCCCGAGACGGGGCTGTGCCAGCGGTGGTAGTTCAACGCGCTCAGGAAGGCCTGGAACACGGTGCCGCCCTCGAACGTCGCCGCGGCCGGGTCGCCCGCGAGCATGTCGTCGAGGGAGTACGGCTCGCCCTTGATCCAGAACTCGTCCTGCCGTCGGACCGAGTGCGCGATGCGGTACGGCGTCGCCTCGACGGGACTGATGACGACACCGTCGTCCTCGGGCGAGGCCACGGGTCGTTCGCCGTCGCGGAAGCGCCGGGTGAAGAAGTCGTTCCACGACGAGAAACCCCAGTGTTCGTCGGCCGGGTCGTGGCGGTACTGGTCCATGCCCACGGCTTCCTGAGCGGATTCGCTCTTCCACCCGGTGTCGGAGTCGTTCAGCACGCCGAGGGAGGCCGGGCTCGACAGGAACGCGGACCACTCGTCGAGGACGGCTCGGATCGCGTCGTTCACCCGGCGGTCGCGGAAGAACGAGAACCCGGCCGGGGTCGCCTTCGCCCAGTCCAGCACGCCGTCGACGGGCGTCATCACCATCTGCTGGCCGTACTCGGGCGCGGTGCCGAGGACGTCGTCGATGAGCCGGAACATCTCGTCGAGGCTCTGCAGGTGCCGCTCGCGGTACTCCCGGCCCGTAGGGACCTGGTCGATCATCTGGTGTGCATGCATCCGGAGGATCGGGTCGCTCTCGACGAGGTCCCGGAACGCGGCGACGGAGCGGTGTTCGATGTGCGCACCCTCGCGGCTGCGGACCTGGTCGAGTCGGCCGCGGAGCCAGCCCTCGAGCCCGTCCTGGTCCGCGGGGAGCCACCCGGCGCGGCGCCGGACGTCGTGGTGTGCTGTCGTCGTCGCGCTGTGCTTCGTCACGATCGCGACCGTACGCGCGGGGCTCGGCCGGAATCTGAGCGCGCACGGCCGGGACGCGACCGACCGGGTCCGAGCACGCGCGGCCGGGACGGGACCGATCGGGTCTGAGCGCGCACGGCCGCGCCGGGAGTCTGAGGGAGCACAGGTCGTGACCGGTACAAGGGGACCATGACGCGTGTGGCAGTGGTGACCGGTGGTTCGGCAGGACTCGGACGGGCGACGGTGCGCGAACTCGCCGCCCGGGGATGGGACGTCGCGGTCCTCGCCCGTGGGCAGGAGGGCATCGACGCCGCGGCGGCCGAGGTCCAGGCAGCCGGGCAGCGCTCGCTCGCGGTGAGCGTGGACGTGAGCGACCGCGACGCCGTGGAGGCAGCGGCCGACCGGGTCGAGGCCGAACTCGGACCGATCGACCTGTGGGTGAACGGCGTGATGGTCGGCGTCTTCAGCCGCTTCCTCGACACCGACCCCGACGACTTCGAGCGGGCGCTGCACGTCACCTACCTCGGCTTCGTGAACGGCACCCGCTCGGCGCTCAAGCGGATGGTGCCGCGCGACCGCGGGCACGTCATCCAGGTCGGGTCGGCGCTCGGTTTCCGCGGCATCCCGCTGCAGGCCGCGTACTGCGGCGCGAAGCACGCCATCGTCGGGTTCACCGAGTCCGTCGTCTCCGAGCTCATCGCGCAGGGCAGCAACGTCAAGGTCTCCCGTGTGGACATGCCGGCGCTCAACACCATCCAGTTCAACTGGGTGAAGTCGAAGCTGCCCCACCACCCGCAGCCCGTCGCCCCGATCTACCAGCCGGAGGTCGGCGCCCGTGCGATCGCCGTGACCGCGGAACGTCCGCGCCGCCGGACCTGGGTCGGTGAGTCCACGGTCTACACGATCCTCGGCAACCGGATCAGCGCGCGCTTCGCCGACTGGTACGCGGCGAAGACCCTGGTCTCCGGACAGCAGACGGCCGAGAAGGACGGCGAGTCCCTGCCGACCAACCTCTACGACGCCGTCCCCGGCGACCACGGGGCGCACGGTGTGTTCGACGACAAGTCGCACGCGTGGTCGCCGCAGACCTGGTGGCTGGAGCACCGTCGGGTGGGCAACGGCCTGATCGGCGCCGCGCTCGGCGTCGCCGGTGCCGTCGCCGTCGCGGCAGGACGCCGCAAGTGAGCCGCGTCCGCCGGGAGCGCCGCCAGGCGGCGACGATCGTGGAGAGCGGCCGCGGTGCCCTCGGCGCCGGACACCTCCTCCGGCCGGGGCACGATCGTCACGTCGCCGTGTTCAACCGTGTCCTCGGCGTCCGTCAGCTCGTGCAGGCGGTCCTGTTGCTCCGCGCCGGGTCGGGCAACGCTCACGTGCTCGGAGCAGCGGTCGACGCCACCCACGCCGTCACGATGGTCCCGATGATGTTCGTCGGTGGACGCTGGGGTCGGATCGCCGTCCGGCAGTTCCTCATCGCCACGGCGCTCGCGGTTGCCGAGGTGGCCCTCGTCGGCACCGGCGGTCGGCGCGGCACCGGCCGCAGGCGCTGACGCCGACGCTGACGCCGACGCCGACGCCGCACCGTCAGCTCCGCGCCGGCCGCGGGCGCTGACGCACGCAGCTCCGCTCACGGGCAGGCGGCGTAGCGTCCGGACCATGAGCAACGAGGAACAGACCGAGCCCGTCATGGACGGCGCTGGCGAAGCCACCAACCACGAGAAGCTGTCCGGCCTCATCGAGCAGGTCAACCACGACCACGGCGGCGAGGGCGCTGCCGCGATGGCCGACCACCTCCGCGACCGCATGGACGAGACCGGCGTCGAGCCCGAGGACGACGGCGACGTCGAGGACTGACCTCGGAGCGGATCAGCCCAGGCCGAGGCAGTGGGCCAGCACGGCCTGCTGCACCGGCAGGAGCGAGCGTTTGAACGCGTGCCCGACGAAGGCCGGACCCGCGAGCGCTCCCGCCGTCGCCTCGCGTCCGCGGACGAACGGCGGGCACGGCGCGAACCGGACGCCCTCCGGCGCGGTCGCGAGGAGTTCCTCGGTGATCCGGTGGCCGGCGAGCGCCTCAGCGTGCCGCCCCGGACCGTCCGTCACGATGACGTCCGCGCTCCGGACGGCGGTCGCCAGGTCCTCGGTCCACCGGGCACCGGGGGCGGCGAGCCCTGCTGGAGCGCACTGGACGAGGTCCAGTCCGAACAGCGCGGCGGCCTCGTGCCACGCCCGCGCGATGTTCCCTTCGGCGCCGACGAACAGGAACCGGGTACGCCGGACGTCGACCTCGTGTGACAGGGCGTAGACGTCCGCGAGCACCTCACACGGGTGGTTCACGTCGGTCATCGCGTTGACCACCGGCAGCGCCGAGGCCGCAGCGAGGCCGTCGAGCACCGCGATGTCCGGGTGCCGCGCGACGACGACGTCCGCCCACTGCGCCAGGTAGGTGGCGACGTCGGCGAGCGCCTCGGGCTTGTCGAGGGTCTCCGGCGGGAAGACGATCGGCTGCAGTCCCATCTGCTGGGCACCGCGCTCGAACGACACCCGCGTCCGCAGGCTCGACGCCGGGAAGAACATCACCGCGGCGCCGTCGGTCCGCGGCCCGGTCCCCGCTCGGTAGGCGTCGGCGAGCGCGAACACCGCCGCCGCGTCGGCAGCGGTCCAGTCGTCGAGACGGATCAGGTGCCGCATCGGCCCACCCGGGCGCGCCCCGGCGTCCGGACTGGAGGCCCCGCTCACGCGCCCTGCGCGCGGAACGTCCGCAGCGCCTCCAGTTCGGGTGCGTCCAGGCCGGAGTGCCGGACGAACGCCGCCACGTCGAACCCGTCGACCGTTGCGCGGACCGCATCGGTGACGGTGGTGCCGTGCTCGGCGCAGAGCGCCGCGATGGCGTCCTCCGGGGACGGGACGCCGAGCGCAGCGAACCGTGCGGGCCCCGTCGCGATCGTCACCAGGTAGTCGTCGACGACGTCCTCCGGACCGACGCCGGCGAGCGACAGCAGCACGAGCGCGACGATGCCGGTGCGGTCGCGACCGGCCGCGCAGTGGAAGAGGACGCCACCGGGGGCAGCGTGGACGATCGCCCGCAGCGCCGCGACGACCCGGTCGGGCTTCCGTGCGAGGAACGGGCCGTAGTACAGCGGTGTGCCGATCCGCCCGTCGTCGGTGAAGTCCGCCCAGAAGGCGACGTCGTCGAGGTCGTCAAGGTCGACGGCCACGGTGGTGAGCCAGTCCGGACGGTCGCCGGTGTCGTCCGCACGCTCGGCCGCGCCACGGAGGTCGACGACGGTACGGATCCCGGCGTGCCGGACGGCTCCCCACCCGCCCGTCGTCAGCCGGTCGGGCGACTCGGACCGGAAGAACCGCCCCGTGGGCGTCCTGCCGCCGTCACGCGTGGGCAGGCCGCCGAGGTCCCTGGCGTTGTGCAGCCCGTCGGCGACGAGGGTGCGGTCCGTCCCGGCCATCCCGCCACCCTAGGGGAGGCGCCCCGGTCGGCGCGGCGCGGGACGCGGCATGCTGGCGTGGTGACGACGTGGCAGGACGAACTCGTCGACCGGTTGCGCACGGCGCTGCCGGGCGACGCCGTGCGCCCGTACGGGTCCGTGGTCTCGCGTGAGCTCGACGTCTGGAGCGACCTCGACGTCGTGCTCACGACGACCTCGGCGCTGGATGCTCAGCTCCTGCTCGGTGCCGAGCTGTGGGCGTGGCAGGAGTCGGTGTCCGAGGGCAGGCAGGTGCTCCGCGTGGTCGCGCGCGACGGGCGGCGCGTCGACCTGACCGTCACGGGGCCGGCGCTCGTCCTCCCCGATCGACCCGCTGACGACACTGTCCGGTTCGACGCCGCCCTCGCCGCGGTACGACTCGGTCGGGGCAACCTGCTCATCGGCCTGCACCTGGTGCTCGGGATCGGCAGGGCGACCCTCGTCGAGTCGATGCGCATCGCCGACGCCGCGGCGGGGACGGACCACCACCCGCTCCCCACCCCGTCCGACGCCGACGCCGTCGCCGTCGCGGCACTCGCGAGCGGGTCACTGGGGCCCGCGACGGCTCTCCGGGCGTACACGCTCTACGGAGAACGTCGTGCGGTCCGGGAGCCCGGGTACGCGCCGGATGCGTCAGGTCTCGTCGCGCTGCTCGGCCTCGCGCGCGCCACCTGAGCGTCCTCCGGTCTGCGACCAGGGCCGCGCCCGCTCAGACCCGGAGCTCGGCGAACTCGCGGTCGACCTCGCCGAAGCGGTGCGTGGTGATCGACACCGTCTGCTCCCGCAGGTACGGGAGCATCTCGATCAGGCCGGACTCGACCACCGGCGCGCTGTGGATCGCGACGTCGATGCTCGCACCGAGCGCTTCCTCGAGCGCGAGCGGGTCGCCGCCGAGCAGCCGGACCCGGGCTCCCGGTCCGCCGAACGCGCTGTGGTCGCGGCGCTCCCGACCCTGGGTGAGGACGACGTCGAGTGCGTCCTCCGGCTCGTCGGACGGGCTCGACCAGGTGTCGCGGAAGACGTCGCCGGACGCGGCGCGACGGAGGAACTCGTCGTCGGACTCGACCAGGTGGTCGACGACGTCGAGCGGGGAGCGGTTCGACGCGAACAGCTGCGTGAGGGGCCCAGGGAGCGGCCGCGCGGTGCTCAGCAGGACGTGCGCCCGCGCCGAGGTCGCCGCGACGAGTGCCCGGACGAGGTCGCCGTTCGAGGCGTCCTCGGACTGGCGCACGATGACCGACTGGGGCCGCCACCGGAGGACGTTGCGTTCGACGACGAGCTGCGCGGGGTCGTGCGGGACGCCGTACTGGGTCTCGCGGGCCTGCACGTCGCTGAGGGCGCCGGCGCGGACCCGGTCGAACTCCTCGAACGCCAGACCGCTCCGGGCCGCCTCGATGAGCGCGGTGACCCGGGGCGGGAGCCCGTGCAGCTGGATGCTCCGGTGGACCTTGCGCGGGGTCGGTTCCCACCGGCCGAGCGTCGCGACGTACATCGGTCCGCCGGCCTTCGTGCCGATACCCACGGACGACTGCTTCCACCCGCCGAAGGGCTGTCGTCCGATCCTCGCTCCGGTGACGCCGCGGTTGACGGACAGGTTGCCCGCGCGGACGCGCTGCACCCAGAGCGCGACCTCGTCGACGTCGAGGGAGTGGATGCCCGCCGTCAGGCCGGAGTCCGTGCCGTTCTGGATCGCGATCGCGTCCTCGAGCGTCTCGGCGTGCATGATCCCGAGCACCGGGCCCGGGTACGCGACCTGGTGGAAGTCGCTGCCGGGGCGGACGCCGTCCCTGATGCCGGGCGACCAGAGCCGACCGGAGTCGTCGAGGGGCACCGGCTGGACGAGCCAGGACTCCCCCGGGCCGAGCTCGCTCAGGCCGGCGCGGAGCTTGCCGGACGGCTCGGCGATGAGCGGCCCCATCTGCGCGGTCGGGTCGTCGGGCCAGGCGACCCGCAGTGTCCGGGTGGCGTCGACGAGCCGCCGCCGGAAGCGCTCGCTCTCGGCGACGGAACCGACGAGCACGACGAGCGACGCTGCCGAGCACGTCTGGCCGGCGTGCCCGAACGCCGACTGCACGACGTCCTGCACCGCGAGGTCGAGGTCGGCCGACGGCGTGACGACGATCGCGTTCTTGCCGCCCGTCGCCGCGGTGAGCGGGAGTCCGGCACGCCACCAGGCGAAGGACCTGGCGGTCTCGGCAGCGCCGGTGAGGAGGATCCGGTCGACGGCGGGGTGCGCGATGAGCTGTCGTCCGAGGATGTCCTCGTCGAGGTCGACGAGCTGCAGCAGGGAGTGCGGCACCCCGGCGTCCCAGAGCACGTCGGCGAGGACGGCACCGCAGCGCTTCGCCTCGCGAGCGGGCTTCAGGACGACACCGCTGCCCGCGGCGAGCGCGGCGAGCACCCCGCCGGCGGGGACCGCGACCGGGGAGCTCCACGGCGGGACGACCACGGTCAGGCGCGGCGGCACGAAGCGCGCCCCGGTGACCGTCACGAGGGCACGTGCCTGGTCGGCGTGGTGGTGGGCGGCGTCGACGGCATCGCTGACCTCGGCGTCCGCCTCGCTGATGGTCATGCCGGTCTCGGCGGCCATCACCTCGACGAGGTCGGCACGGCGCACCTCGAGCTCGTGGCCGACGAGGTCGAGGAGCTCCGCACGGTCGGCGGGGTCCTGTCGCCCCCAGTTCACGCCGGCCTGCGCTGTGCTGCTCACGACCCGCTCGAGCTTCGTGCGGTCGAGGACCCTGGCGCCGCGGATCGTCTGCGCGCCGAGCTGCGACCGCGGCACCCGCCGCAGGACGTCCGCCGCCCAGGCGCGGTTCGCCGGGACCGAGGGGTCGGTGCGCGGGGCGTTGGCGAAGCGGTCGCGGACGCCGGGCTCGGCGGGCCGACGGCGGCGGTCCTGCGTGCGGTGCGTCGCCGGCACGGGCTCGTCGAGCGCCGCGATCGACTCCTGCCAGCGGGCGCGCTCGCGCTCGAAGACGGCGTCGTCGTGGTCGATCTCGAACGCCGACGGCATGGAGTTCTCGGGTCCGGCGTGCTCCTGCAGTCGTCGGACCAGGTACCCGATCGCCGAGTCGAACTCGTCCGGGTGGACGACCGGCGTGGCGAGCACGATCTGCCCGACGTCGGCACGGACGGCCTCGGCGTGGGTCGCGGTCATGCCGAGGAGCATCTCGACGTCGACGGCGTCCGTCACCCCGCGGCGCTCGGCGAGCACCCACGCGGTGGCGAGGTCGAACAGGTTGTGCCCGGCGACGCCGATCCGGACCGCGTCGGTGCGTTCCGGCGTGAGGGCGGCGTCAAGCATGCGGAGGTACGCGGTGTCGGTCTCCCGCTTGCTGCCCCACGTGGCGAGCGGCCAGTCGTGCAGGATCGACTCGACGCGCTCGGTGGCCAGGTACGCACCCTTGACCAGTCGGGCCGTGACGGGGGCTCCCCCGCGGGCACGACGGGCCTGGGCCCACGAGGTCAGCGACTCGAGCGCTCCTGCGGCGTCGGGCAGGTACGCCTGCAGGGCGATCCCCGCCGACAGACCGAGGAACTCCTCGCGCCCGAGGAGCTCCTGGAAGACCGCGAGCGTGACGTCGAGGTCGCGGTGCCCCTCGGTGGCGAGGGTGATGCGCTTCGGCGTGGGGCTCGTCGCGGCCAACCGGTAGAGCGGCACGAGCCGGTCGACCACGCGGGCCACCGTCTCGTCGAACGCCCACGTCGACATCTGCGGCACGACGTCGCCGACCGCGATCGAGACGGCGTCGACGTCGTCACGGGCGAGGAGGTCCATCGTGCCCTGGAGCCGCCGATCGCTCGCAGCACTGCCGAGGACGGTCTCGCCGAGCAGCGTGACGTCGAGCCGGATGCCGTCCCCCGCGACCTTCGCGAGCGCGGGCCCGAGCTTGGCCGGGGCCGCGTCGATCACGAGGTGTCCGGTCATCCGACGGAGGATCTTCCGCGCGGTCGGGATGACCGCCCACGGTGCCATCATCGCGAAGCCGCCGCCGAACGTGACCGCGCCGCGGAGGTACCAGGCCAGGAAGTCCGGGACGTCCTGGCTGAGCTTCTCGAGGTTGCGTGCCGCCACCCTGGGGTCCTCCGGCCGGATCACCTCGTCGACGAACCCGAGCGTGAAGTCGAGGCCCTGCTCGTCGCGGAGGACGCCGGCCAGCCGCACGGCACCGGGGTCGGGCTTGACGCCGGCGGACGCGGCGAGCCACCGACGCACGAGGGCGACTGCGTCGTCGGTGCAGTCCTGGAGGCGGGCGCTCGGCATGCTCCGATCGTATGCCGCGGCACCGACGCCACCGCGGAGCACGCCGGGCGCCGACCAAGTGTCAGCGATGTGTCAGCGGGATACGCTTGCCGGCATGTCGAACGAGGGCGACGGCGGCCACGACTGGGCCACGTGGGACGCGTACCACGACGTCTGGCGGCACCTCGACCGGGCCCTCGACCACGCCGTGCAGCAGGGCGCCGGGATCTCGGTCCCGGAGTTCGAGATCCTCATCGGGCTGCACCGGCAGGCCGACCACCGCCTCCGCGTGCGGGACGTCGCCGCCGGGATCGGGTGGGAGAAGTCCCGTGTCAGCCACCAGGTCACGCGGATGGTGTCCCGCGGCCTCGTCGAGCGTGCGGACTGCCCGACCGACGGCCGTGGCAGCTGGGTCGTGATGACCCCGGACGGCCGTCGTGCGGTGCTCGCCGGCATCCGGGCGCACACGGCGGCGCTGGAGCAGCTGTTCTGGAGGCCCGTGGCCGGCGACACGGACACGCTGCGGTCCGTCAGCGCGAGGATCCGCGAGGCGCTCGGTCCGGTCGACGCCGACGGCGACTGACCGCCGTCAGATCCGCACGCTCGCCAGGGTCCTGGCGTCGCCGTGCAGCCGCACCTCGACGGAGGCGATCGCGTCGAGCGGCACGTCCGTCGACGCGGCGAGCCCGGCGGCCGAGCGCCCGGACGCCGCCCACGAGGCCACCGTCTCGTCGGCGCCGTCCTTCCGCACCACCACGAGGTCGTACATGGTGCTTCCGCCGTCCCCCCAGTCGCGGCCGCCGTAGGTGCAGCCCCAGTCGAACCGGGTCCCCCAGGCCTTCCGGGTGACGTCGAGGTCGACGCGGAGTCCGGTGCCCGCGGCCGGCGCCATCGCGTACTGCTCGGCCGCCGCGGACACCGCGGTCGGCGCGACGCCGTCACGAGCGGTGCCGACGGCCACCCCGCCGAGCACGGCGACGACGACGGCGGCCCCGGCGGTCACGGCGAGCAGGACCCGCCGACGGCGACGCCGGCTGCGGACGCGGTGCGCGACGGTCGCGAGCGGTCGTGCCGGGGGCGTGTCGGGCCTCCCGTCCGCCTCGGCGACCGCGACCGCTTCCTCGGCGGGGAGTCGACCGAGCAGTCCCGGCATGCCGGCCAGCTCGCCGACGGCGGCGCGGCACGCGGCGCACGTCTCGAGGTGCCGTTCGTACTCGAGCCGCTCGTCGCTCGGCAGCGAACCGAGCACGTAGGCGGCGTCCCAGTCGCGGTAGCGGTCCTCGGTCATCGGGTCACCCCTCGTTCCTGCAGTGCGAGTCGGAGTGCGCGGAGGCCGTAGTGCAGGCGGGACTTCGCGGTGCCCTCGGGGATGCCGTGCCGCCGGGCGATCTCGGGCACGGTGTGGCCGAGCCAGTACGCGTCCACGACGACACGACGGTGCTCGGGTGAGAGGGAGGCGAGGGCGTCCGCGACCACGATGCCGTCGAGCACGGCGTCGGTCCGGTCGGGCTGGACGTCCTCGACGGGGTCGTCGCTGCCCAGCTCACGGCGGTGCCGAGCCGAACGGGCGTCGTCGACCACCAGGTTCCGCGCCACCGTGAACAGCCACGCGCGCGCCGCGTCCGGTTCCCGTTCGAGCACCGCCGGCCGCTGCCAGGCGCGCACCAGGGTCTCCTGGACGACGTCGTCGGCGAGCGCCCGGTCCGGGGTGAGGTGACACACGTACCGCAGCAGTGCGTCCGCGTGCTCGGCGTGCAGTGCGACGAGCAGCTCGTCGGCCGGTCGCTCCCCCACGGTCACCTGGCCAGCTCGAGGGAGAACTCGACCGCGCCGGAGCCGTCGACCTTCACGAAGCCGAGGTCGGGCGCGTCGACGCCGTAGTCGGCGAACGTGACCGGGACCGAGCCGGCGACCTGGACGTGGCCGGACCGGTCGACGCCGAGCTGGGCGTCCGTGGACACGGCCTTCGTGACACCGTGCACGGTGAGCTCGCCGCGCAGCGTGACGTCCCGGTCGGTGCCGGCGAGCGCCGCTCGCACGTCCACGGGCTCGGTCACCCGGAAGGTCGCGGTCGGGAACCGGTCGGTGTCGAGTGCCTGCGTCCGGAAGTACGCGTCGCGGGCGGACTCGGGCGTCGTGATCGACGCCACCCGCACCGTGACGGTCGCCCCTCGGAGCGTCCCGTCGGCCACGGTGGCGCTCGCGTCGACGTCCTCGGTGCGTCCGGTCACGGTCACATCCTGGCCCCGGAGGACCTCGTGCACCCGGTACCCGGCGTAGCTCCCGCCGGTGGCGGTCCACCTGCCGTCGGCGTCGGCCGCGTCGAGCGTCGCGCCGCCGGTCGGGGCGAGCGACGGCGCGGCGTCGGCCGATCCGTTCACCAGGCCCGCGTACACGACGGGCCCGCCGATCACGGCGGCCGCCCCCACGACGACCACGCCGGTGGCGATCCCGAGCAGCACCTTGGTCCGAGTCCTCATGCCCGGTCAACGACGCAGCGACCCGGATCGTTCAATCCGGGTCGGGATCGAAAGATCCGGCGGGCTGACCCGTGTCACCGGTGAGCGGGACCGCTCCTGCCGGGAGGCCCGGCTCGGTCCCGCAGGACAGGGGCCACCCATGCGCACCACACGTTCCATCCGTTCCGTGCTGTTCACCGCCGGCGTCGCGTTCGCCGCCCTCGCGCTCGCGGGCTGCTCGACGGGGCCGGCGTCGTCCGGCAGCTCGTCGGCAGCATCCGGGAGCTCGTCGTCGTCGGACGCTTCGGCGTCGTCCTCGGCACCGACGTCCTCCGGCGGCGCGTACGGGTCCGCCGACGGCGGCCACAGCGGCGGCGGCCACGGTGCCGACGACGGCATCGCGACCGCGTCGACCACGCTCGGCACCGTCGTCGTCGACGGCAGGGGCATGACCGCGTACTTCTATGACGAGGACGTCAAGGGCTCCGGAACGAGCACATGCTCAGGCGGGTGCGCCGCAGCCTGGCCGGCGATCGAGTCCGACACGGCGAAGCCCGCCGTGTCCGGGGTGACGGGCGAGATCGGCACGATCACGGGCATCGACGGGAAGCTGCAGGTCACGGTCGACGGCCGACCGATCTACACCTACGCGGCGGACGCGAAGCCGGGCGACGTGACCGGGCAGGGTATCGGCGGGGTCTGGCACGTTGTCAACCCCGACGGCACCGAGCAGAAGTAGCTGACGAGCGGGCTTCTGGCCAGACCCATGACCCGGGAGGCAGCATTCCGGGCCGCAGTTCCTGAGGGGCGGCAGGCTCAGTCAGCGGTGATGGTAGAAGTTTGCCTGTGCCTCGCGCAACGCATCAGCGAGCTCCTGGTCACTCTGCTCGACGGCCCACGAGCGAGCACCGAAGTCGGTGAACTTCGCCACCCACACTGAGAACACGACGAGGGCGACGAACACGACCGCGGCTCCGATCCACCACCCGATACTCGGAGCATAACCGGCGGGCGAAATCCTGTCGCGCCCCAGCACGAACATCGCGCCCCGTCGTGTCGGGGCGCGATGTTCGTGGCGGGGTGCGAAGCGGGTACGCCGGGCGCCGGCTCAGTGGTGGCGGTGGTCCTGGATCGTCATCCGCGGCCCGAACGCCGGCTTCCGGAACCCGCTGCCGCCGATGAGCCGCACGATGCGCTCGCGGTGTCCGCGCCACGGCTCGAGGAGCTCGAGCATCCCGTCGTCGTCGACCGGGCCGCCCGTCAGCGCCCACCCGACGAGCGCCGGCACGTGGTAGTCCCCGACGCTCGGCGAGTCCGGGTCGCCGTGGGAGCGCTGCGCGGTCTCGGCAGCGGTCCACTTCCCGATGCCGGGGACCGACTGCAGCCGCGCGGCGACGACGGAGCCCCCGCGCCCGAGCGCCAGCGTCCGCTCGAGTGCGGGCGCGACCTTCACCGCCCGCATCACGGTGGCGGAGCGCCCGGGTTCGATCCCGGCCCGGTGCCACTCCCAGCTCGGCACCTTCGCCCACTCTGCCGCCGACGGGGGCACGACCATGCCGACCGGGGCCGGCCCCGGCGCGGGGGTGCCGTAGCGGCGGAGGAGGTACCGCCAGGCGCCCCAGGCCTGCCGCGATGTGACCTTCTGCTCCATGATCGCCGGCACGAGCATCGCGACGACGGTGTTCGTGCGGCACAGCCGCAGGCCCGGCTGCCGGTGCCGGGCGTCGGCGAGGAACGCGTGTGCGGAGACGTCGAGGTCGGACCAGTCGTCCCCGCGCCCGACCAGGTCCGGGCCGTGGTCGACCGCCCACTCGGCGCCGTCGCCCCACGCGGAGATCGCGATCGTGTCCCCGGCCTGCCGGATCACCACCGAGGCGGGCCCCTCCGGCGTGCGGAGCCCGAGCCACACGTCGGACCCGACCACCCGGAACGCGGGGTCACCGGAGCCGCGCTGCAGGGGCCGGAGGGTCGCGGCGACGTGCACCGGGCCTCCCGGCCGCCAGTGGGTGTCGAACCGCCGCACGCCGCGCGCCGGAGCCGGGTCGAGACGGGCGAGGCGCATGACTGGGATGGTAAGCCAGACCACCGTCGGCCAAGATGGGACCTGATCCTCTCACCCGACATCGGAGTCACCCATGCGCATCGGCATCCTCACCTCCGGCGGCGACTGCCCCGGACTCAACGCGGTCATCCGGGCGGCCGTCCTCAAGGGCATCGCGATCCACGGCCACGAGTTCGTGGGGTTCCGCGACGGTTGGCGCGGTGTCGTCGAGGCCGACGTCGTCCCGCTCGGACGCAAGGAGATCCAGGGCATCGCGAAGCAGGGCGGCACGATCCTCGGGACGAGCCGCACGAACCCGTTCGAGGGCGAGAAGGGCGGGGTGGAGAACATCCAGGCCAACCTCGCGCGGCTCGGCATCGACGCGATGATCGCGATCGGCGGCGAGGGGACCCTGGCGGCGGCGAAGCGCCTGACCGACGCGGGACTGAAGATCGTCGGCGTGCCGAAGACGGTCGACAACGACCTCGGCGCCACCGACTACACGTTCGGGTTCGACACGGCCGTGGAGATCGCGACCGAGGCGATGGACCGCCTGCGCACCACCGGCGAGTCGCACTCGCGCTGCATGGTCGCCGAGGTGATGGGGCGCCACGTCGGGTGGATCGCGCTGCACTCGGGCATGGCCGCAGGCGCGCACGCGATCCTCATCCCGGAGCAGAAGACGAGCATGGAGCAGATCGCGGGGTGGGTGCAGTCCGCGTACGACCGTGGCCGCGCGCCGCTGGTGGTCGTCGCGGAGGGCTTCGTGCCCGACCACGAGGACAACGCGCACTCCGAGCGCGGCCTCGACGCGTTCGGTCGCCCGCGGCTCGGGGGCATCGGCGAGCGCCTCGCGCCGCTCATCGAGGAGATGACGGGCATCGAGACGCGTGCGACGACCCTCGGGCACATCCAGCGCGGTGGCACCCCGACCGCCTACGACCGGGTGCTCTCGACGCGGCTCGGGCTCGCCGCGATCGACTCGGTGGTCGAGGAACGCTGGGGCCGGATGGTCGCGCTGCGCGGGACCGACATCCTGCACGTGTCGTTCGAGGACGCCCTGGGCGAGCTGAAGACGGTGCCGCAGGCGCGGTTCGACGAGGCGGCGATCCTGTTCGGGTGAGCCGAGCGGGTTCCGAGGGCGGGGGGGGTCGACTCGGAACGACATCGTCGCTGTCGTGCGACATCGACCCTGTCGTTCCGGGTCGACGCGGGCCGCGGGGCGGCGCAGGTCCGCCCGGCAGCGCCCGGCACGGCCTGGAGGCTCGGGGTAGCGTTCGGCGCGTGACCCGCGCCGTCCTCGCCTCCCGTTCCACCGCACCCGCCGTCACGTCGATCGACGTCCCCGACCCGGGCCCCGGCGAGGCGCTCGTCGACGTCGCGTACTCGAGCGTGAACTACAAGGACGGACTCGCACTGGCCGGCGACCCCGGCGTCGCCCGCGTCGACCCGCTCGTGCCGGGGATCGATGTGGTGGGCACCGTGGCGGCGCTCGGGCCCGGCGTCCACGACGTCGCGATCGGCGACCGCGTGGTGCTCAACGGCGCCGGCGCGGGTGAGACCCGGCACGGCGGCTGGGCGACGCAGGCGGTGGTGCCGGCGGCGTCGCTCGTGGTGCTCCCCGACGGCGTGCCCGAGGACTTCGCCGCGGCGATCGGTACCGCCGGGTTCACCGCGGCGCTCAGCGTGCTGGCGCTCGCCCGCTTCGTCGAGCCGTCGGACGGCCCGGTCCTCGTCACGGGGGCCTCCGGCGGCGTGGGCTCGGTGGCGATCCCCCTCCTCGCCGGCCGCGGGTACGAGGTGACGGCGTCCACCGGACGTCTCGAGCACACCGACGCGCTGCGGGCGCTCGGCGCGAGTGACGTCGTGGACCGGAAGACCCTCGGCGAGCGCGGGAAGCCGATGCAGAAGGCGGTATGGGCCGGCGCGGTGGACAGCGTCGGCGGTGCGACGCTGGCGAACCTGCTCGCCGCGACACGGTGGGGCGGGGCCGTCACGGCGTGCGGTCTGGCGCAGGACGTGCAGCTGCCCACCACGGTGCTCCCGTTCATCCTGCGCGGGGTGTCCCTGCTCGGCATCAACTCGGTCGACGCTCCCCACGCGCTGCGCGTCCGGGCATGGGCGATGCTCGCCGACGAGCTCGACCCGGCCCGCCTCGCCGCGGTGACCCGGACGGTGTCGCTGGACGAGGCGGTCGCGCTGGGCCCGGAGATCGTCGCGGGTCGGGTCCACGGCCGGACGATCGTCGACCCGTCGCGGTGACGTACTGGTGTCGTAGTATTCTACAAGCGCTTGCCATTTGACACGTTAGGATTTGAATTCCGTACACGTGTCATGTGAGGAGCACCGATGCCGGTCCCGAAGTCAACCGTCGAGAACTCGCCACGGAAGCTCCTCCGCGACGTCGTCTACGAGAAGATGCTCGCGGCCCTCCGCGACGGCACGCTCCAGCACGGCGAACGTCTCAACGACGACGAGCTGGTCCAGTGGCTCGGGGTCAGTCGCACCCCCATCCGCGAGGCGATCGCGAAGCTCGTCGACATCGGCCTCGTCGAGATGGAGGCGAACCGCTACACCCGCGTCGCGACCCCGACGTTCGACGACTGGGTGACCGCGACCCGGGCGATGGCCGGTTTCTCCGAGCTCAGCCTGCGCTGGGGCGTCCCGACGTACTCCGACGACGAGGCCGACGAGCTCGCCGGACTGCTCGACAAGGCCGACGGGCTGCGGAAGGTCCGCGACTACGGGTTCAGCGGCGCCGTCACCGAGATCATCGAGTTCGCGATCGCGCACTCCGGCAACCCGCTCGTGCAGACCGCGGGCGTCGGCGCCCTCGAGCGCGTCCGCTTCACCCTCAACCCGACCCCGCCGTTCGAGCAGTACGGGTCCGAGGCGTTCTTCTCCATCCTGCGCGACGCCCTCGACGAGCGGGACGGCGAGACCGCGGCGGAGGCCGGCCGTGCGCTGACGCGGAACTTCGAGCAGCACATCGAGGCAGTGCGCGCCGCGAGGGGCTGAGATGTCGTTCGTCGGGGCCTGGGGCGGTACGAGCGCCGGCGCCTTCGACGAGCCGTACCGCCGCCTGCTCGAGGCGCACCGTGACGGGACGCTCGAGCGCGGCGTGCCGCTCCGGGACGTCGAGGTCGCCCGGACGATCGGCGTGCCGCGCCTGCTGGTCCGCGGGGGTCTCGCGCGGTTGGCGGACGCCGGGCTCGCGACCATGGACGACCAGGGCACCGTCGTCCTGCACGTGACCGGGTTCGCGTCGTGGCACGCCGCCCAGGTCTGGTGGCTCGCGGTCTTCGAGCTCACCGCCAGGACGGCGGTGCCGGTGCTCACCGACGAGGACGTCGAGGCGTTCGAGACCCTCGTCACCGCCACCGCGCGGCAGGGAGCACTGCGGAGCGACACCTTCGCGCCGCTGTTCACCGACTGTCTGCGCTTCCTGGTCGACCGCTCCCCGAACGCCCTCGCGCGGCGGGAGGCCGGCTTCGTGCTCGACGAGCTGCTGTCCGCGCAGGAGTCCGTCCCCGCCTGGGCCGTCTGGGACTCCGACGCGTTCCTCCTCGTGGCGGCGCGTGCGGCGCGCTCCCGGGACCCCGAGCTGATGGTCGACGCGGTCCACGCCTACGCCGACCTCGCCACCGGTCCCCACCTCGACTCCGTCCGTGCGGCGTTCGGCCTGCCGAGCGAGCCGGCGCCGGCGTGGGAACGGGTCGACCCAGAGGACCTCGAGCCACCGTGGCGCCGTGACCCCGCCTGGCGCACGGTGCTCGGCGCGGTCCGCAGCGGTGTCCTCCCGCGCGGGACGGAGCACACCGTGGGACAGCTGGCGCAGCGCTTCGGGATGGACCTGCCGGTCCTGATGCCGCAGCTCCGTCGGCTCCAGCAGATCGGCCTCGCAGAACCGACGGCCGACGGCGCCGTGCGGCTGACCGACCCGACGCTCGCGGACTGGCGCGACGCCGGGCAGCTCCTCGACGCCGCTTCCGAGCGGTGCACCGCCCTGGTCGTCCCCCTGCTCACGCCGGCGGACCGACGGGCCCTGGCCGACCTCGTGGAGCTGCTGCGGTACCAGAGCACGGTGCACGACCAGGCCTTCACCGCGAGCGTCCTGCAGACCGCCCGGTTCTTCGCGGAGCGCTGCGGGTCCCCGCGACTCCGGAACGCGACCAGGATCGCCCTCGCCCGGGTGGCCTACGTCGTCGACCACCCGCCGGACTTCGAGCAGTGGTTCATCGAGGACTACCTCGCGCCGCTCGAACAGGCCGCGGCGGACGCGGACCCGATGCTCGCGACCGAGGCCTCGCACGCGCTCCGCCGGCACGCGGACCGGCAGTTCGCCACCGCGATGCGCAACGACGCAGCGCGGTACGGCACGATGGACGCGTGACCGACGTCCTCATCCGCGCCACCGGCGTCCGCGTGACCCGGTCCGGTCGCGACCTGCTGCACGACGTCGACCTGACCGTGCGGAGCGGCGAGCACTGGGCGCTGCTCGGACCGAACGGCGCGGGCAAGTCGACCCTGCTGGCCGTCCTCGGTGCGACCGGGCACCCGAGCGCCGGCACCGTCGAGGTCCTCGGCGAACGGCTCGGGAGGGTCGACGTCCGGGCGCTCCGCGAGCGTATCGGGCACGTCGACCCGCGTCACCGGATGCTCTCCCCGCTGACCGTGGCCGAGACCGTGCTGACCGGGCTCACCGGCACCACCGACCTCATGATGCGGTGGGAGCCGACCGCGGCCGAGGTCGCCCGGGCCGACGAGCACATCGCCGCCGTCGCGTTGACCGCCCGCCGCGACGCCCGCTGGCCGGTGCTGTCGCAGGGCGAACGGGGGCGTGCGCTGATCGCCCGGGCGCTGATGTCCGAGCCGCGCCTGCTGCTGCTCGACGAACCGGCGACGGGACTCGACGTCGCCGCCCGTGAACACCTGCTCGAGACGGTGGACGCCCTCCGCGAGCGGCACCCGGACCTCGGCAGCGTCATGGTCACCCACCACCTCGAGGACCTGCCGGCGTCGACCTCGCACGCGATGCTGCTGCGCGACGGTGCGGCGGTGGCGCAGGGAAGCGCGGATGCGGTGATCACGTCGGCAGCGGTGTCCGACGCGTTCGACTTCCCGCTCACGATCGAACGGACCGACGGACGCTGGCACGCCCGCCGCGCGACCCGGTAGCCGCGCGCGACGACGCCGACGCCGCCGCCCGGGCAGCCGCCGACGCCGTCGCGCGCGCAGCCGCCCGCGCCGCGCGGGCAGCCGCCTACGCCGTCGCGCGCGCAGCCGCCTTCGCCGCCGCAGGCAGGGCGTCGAGCACCCGACCGACGGCTCGGTCGTCGTGGGCCGCGGTGACGAACCACGCCTCGAAGACGCTCGGCGGCAGCGTGACACCGGCGTCCAGCATGCTGTGGAAGAACGGCGCGTACCGCCAGGTCTCCTGCGCGCGGACGTCGTCGTAGTTCCGCGGCGCCTGCTCGGTGAACGCGAACGAGAACAGGTTCCCGGCCCGCTGCACGGTGTGCGCGACACCCTCGGCGGCCAGGGCCTCGGACGTCGCCGCGGAGATCACCGACGCGGTGCGGTTCAGCGACTCGTAGACGTCCGGCGTCGCCGCACGGAGCGTGGCGATGCCCGCGGCCACGGCGAGCGGGTTCCCGGAGAGCGTGCCCGCCTGGTAGACGGGGCCGAGCGGGGCCAGGTGGTCCATCACCTCACGGCGACCGCCGAGGGCGGCCAGGGGCATGCCACCGCCGATGACCTTGCCGAACGTGACCAGGTCGGGCTTCCACCCGGCGCCGTCCGGGACGACCTTCGACGCCTCGAGACCCCACCAGCCGGCGGATCCGACGCGGAACCCGGTGAGCACCTCGTCGACGATGAGCAGCGCACCGTGGGACTGCACGATCCGGGCGAGGGCGCGGTTGAAGCCCCGCTCGGGCGCGAGCACGCCCATGTTCGCGGCGGCCGCCTCGACGATGACCCCGGCGATGCGCTCGGAGTGCTCGTCGAAGGCGCGGCGCACGGCGTCGAGGTCGTTGTACGGCAGCACGAGCGTCTGTGCGGCGGTCTCGGCGGTGATGCCCGCGCTCCCGGGCAGCGCCAGCGTCGCGACACCGGAGCCCGCCTCGGCGAGCAGGGAGTCCGAGTGGCCGTGGTAGTGCCCGGCGAACTTCACGAGCAGGTCACGGCCGGTGTAGCCGCGGGCCAGGCGGATCGCCGTCATCGTGGCCTCGGTCCCGGTGGAGACCATGCGGAGCTTCTCGATCGGACCGTCGCCGTCGACGGACACCCGCTGCTTGACGAGTTCGGCGAGCTCGGTCTCCCCGGGGGTCGACGCCCCGAAGGACAGCCCCCGTGCGGCGGCCTGCTGCACGGCCTCCACGGTGCCGTGGTGGGCGTGCCCGAGGATCGCCGGACCCCACGAGGCGACCAGGTCGACGTACTCGCGACCCTCGGCGTCGGTGACGTACGCGCCCGACGCGGAGACCAGGAAGCGCGGTGTCCCGCCCACGGAGCCGTAGGCCCGCACGGGCGAGTTGACGCCGCCGGGGATGCTGTTCTTGGCCCGGCCGAAGAGCTGGTCGTTGGTCGTGGTCATCGGGTGCCTCCCATGCGGAGCGTGCGGGCGATCTCGACCGCGAAGTAGGTCAGGATCGCGTCGGCGCCGGCGCGCTTGATGCCGACGAGCGACTCCATCGCGGCGGCGTCGCGGTCGATCCAGCCGTTCTGGGCCGCCGCCGTGATCATCGCGTACTCGCCGGAGATCTGGTACGCCCACACCGGCACCGGGGACGTCGCGGCGGTCTCGGCGAGGACGTCGAGGTAGCTCATCGCGGGCTTCACCATCACGATGTCCGCACCCTCCTCGATGTCGAGCGCGACCTCGTGGCGACCCTGCCGACCGTTCGCGGCGTCGATCTGGTACGTCCGGCGGTCTCCGACGAGCGAGGACGACACGGCCTCGCGGAAGGGCCCGTAGAACGCCGACGCGTACTTGGCCGCGTAGGCGAGCAGCGCGGTGCCGCTGTGCCCGGCGACGTCGAGGGCGTCCCGCGCCGCGGCGATCTGGCCGTCCATCATGCCGCTCATGCAGACGAGCTCGGCGCCCGCCTCGGCCTGGACGACCGCCATGTCGCGGTAGCGCAGCAGCGTGGCGTCGTTGTCGACGGAGCCGTCCGCGGCGAGGACACCGCAGTGCCCGTGGTCGGTGAACTCGTCGAGGCACAGGTCGGACTGCACCACGAGGGCGTCGCCGACCTCCTGCTTCGCGATCCGGATCGCAACGTTGAGGATCCCGTCCGGGTCGGTCGCACCGGAGCCCTCGGCGTCCTTCGTCAGCGGCACACCGAACAGGTTGACGCCGCCGACCCCGGCCTCCGCCGCGTCGACGAGCGCCCGCCGGAACGAGTCGAGCGAGTGCTGTTCGACGCCGGGCATGCTCGAGATCGGGACGGCCTCGGAGGCACCCTCGCGGATGAACATCGGCAGGACGAGGTCGGACGGGTGGAGACGGGTCTCCGCCACCAGACGACGCATCGCCGGGGTGGCGCGCAGTCGGCGGGGGCGGACCTGGGGGAAACGGCCGGTCACTTCGGTGCCTTCCTGTTCGGGGGCGGGGTGTTCATGGACTCGACGAGGGCGTCGAGGAGGGACTCGGCGGAGCGGGACGGCGCCACGACGTGCACGGGCAGTCCGGCGGCGCTCGTCTCCGCCGCGGTCCCCGGCCCGATGCAGGCCACCAGGGTGCGCGGGTCGAGCGGGGTCATCCTGCGGGCGATCTCGCGGGCGACACTGCCGCTCGTCACGAGGACCGCATCCGGAGCCGTGTCGAGTCGGACCGGCTCGTCGCCGGTCCCCACGGTACGGTACGCCTCCACGTCGTCCACGTCGATGCCGCGAGCTCGGAGACCGTCGACGACGGTGGGTGCGGCGATGTCGGACCGGGCGACGAGCACGTTGCCGACGACGTCGGGGAAGGCGGCCACGATGCCCCGGGCCGACGTGTCCTCCGGGACGAGGTCGACCCGCCAGCCCGCCCGTCGGGCGGCGGCAGCGGTGCGGTCACCGACCGCGGCGACGCGGACGCCTGTCGCCAGACGCGACACGCGCTCCGCGAGGACGGCGACGGCCGTCGCACTGGTCACCACGACCCACGCGTACCCGGCCGGGTCGGATGCGTCACCGGCGCGCGGTGCCGCGCCGAGCCTCCAGGCCGCCCGGTCCAGCGGACCGGGGTCGGACGGCGGTGCCGACGTGATCAGCGGGATGACGACCGGGTCCAGGCCGCGCTCGCGCGCGGCCCGTGCGACGCGGTCGCCCCAGCCCCCGCCCCGCGGGACGACGACGACCGGAGCACGCGTGTCCGTGGCGCCTACCTCGACGAGGGTGCGATGTCCGCGAGGTCGGCCGCGCCGTTCTCGAGGAGCTCGGCAGCGACGCGGTCGCCGACCTCGAGCGCGTCGGCGAGACGGGTCTCGGCCGAGCCCTCCAGCACCGCGGCGTGCGACGCGGTGCGGTACTCCGACCCGTCGGGACGGTAGACCGTGGCGGAGACGAGCAGCATCTCGGCGTCGACGATGGCGGTCGCGCCGATCGGTGCGGAGCAGCCGGCCTCGAGCCGTTCGAGGACGCGGCGCTCGGCGGACACGGTCAGCCGCGTCGGCGCGTGCTCGAGCTTCCGCAGCCCCGCGAGCAGGCTCCGGTCAGTCTCGGAGGAGCGGATCTCGACCGCGAGCGCGCCCTGTCCGGGAGCGCTCGGCCAGAAGCCGAGGTCGAGCAGCTCGGTCGCCTCGCCGAGGCGGTCGATGCGTGCCAGACCGGCGGCGGCGAGCACGACCGCGTCGAGGTCGTCCTCGACGCGTCCGAGCCGGGTGTCGATGTTGCCGCGGATGTCCACGACGTCGAGGTCCGGACGCTTCGCCAGGAGCTGCGCCACGCGTCGCGGCGACCCGGTGCCGACCTTCGCGCCCTCGGGCAGCGACTCGATCGTGGCGGCGTTCCGCGCGACGAGGACGTCACGGGCATCGGCGCGCTTCGGCACCGCGCCGATCGTGAGCCCCTCGTACGGCGCGGTCGGCAGGTCCTTGAGCGAGTGCACGAGCACGTCGACCTCGTTCGCGACGAGCGCCTCGCGGAGCGCGCTCGCGAAGACACCCGTCCCGCCGAGCGACGCCAGGGAGGCACGGTTCGTGTCGCCCTCGCTCGTCACCGTGACGAGTTCGACCGGACGTCCCGAGGCCTTCGCCAGGCGGTCCGCGACGTCCTGCGACTGCGCGACCGCGAGTCGGCTGGCCCGAGTGCCGAGCCGGATCGGTGCGGGACCGGTGCTGCCCGTGGAGGCGGTGGTGGCGCCGTCGGTCACGGTGCGAGCCCGGCGGCCGCCGGCTTGAACCCGGCGCGGACGTTCTCACAGCACCCCGGACGGCACACGTCGTACCAGGGACCGATGTCGGTCAGGTGCGGGCGGTCGGCGGTCGGCGTGCCCTGGACGCGCTCGAGCACGAGGTCGACGAGACCGGAGACGTACGCCGGGTCGACGCCGGGCGTCTGCGTCCGGAGCGACCAGAAGCCGAGCTCCTGGGCGGTCTCCGTCGCCTCTTCGTCGAGGTCCCACATGACCTCCATGTGGTCGCTCACGAAGCCGAGCGGGACGATGAGCACGGCACGGGTCGGACCGCCCTTGAGCTCCTCGTTCATGAAGTCGTTGATGTCCGGCTCGAGCCACGGCTGCGTCGGTGGGCCCGAGCGCGACTGGTAGACGAGCTTCCAGCCCGGCTTCGTCGTCCCGGCCAGGTGGGCGTGCTCGGGCTGCGCGAGCAGTTCGTTCCAGGCCTGCTCGAGGACGACCTCGGCGACGGCGAGGTGCTGCGCCTCGTACGCGCCGTGCTCGCCGAACCCGCGGAAGTCGGGGCCGGACCGTGCCGCGTCGGCGGAGGGGATCGAGTGCGTCGAGAACAGGACCCGCAGCTCGGTCGCCACGTCCAGGCCCTCGTTCTCGGCGATCGCCTTCGCCAGGCCGTCACGGACGCCGTCGACGAACGGCCGGACGAAGCCGGGGTGGTCGAAGAACTGCCGGATCTTGTCGATCTGGATCGTGTCGACGAGCCCGGTGCTGTCGAGCACGCGGGCGTAGTCCTCGCGGTACTGGCGGCAACTCGAGAAGGACGAGTAGGCGCTCGTCGCGATGGCGATGAGCTTCGTCAGACCGCGGTCGGCTGCCTCGGTGAAGGCGTCCTCGAGGTAGGGCTCCCAGTTGCGGTTGCCCCAGAGCACCGGCATGTCGATGCCGCGCTGCGCGAGCTCGGCCTCGAGCGCCGCCTTGAGCGCGCGGTTCTGCGCGTTGATCGGGCTGACGCCGCCGAAGTGCCGGTAGTGATGGGCGACCTCTTCGAGCCGCTCGTCCGGGATGCCGCGGCCACGCGTGACGTTGCGCAGGAACGGGATGACGTCGTCCTGGCCCTCGGGACCGCCGAAGCCGGCGAGCAGGATCGCGTCGTACGCGGTCGGGACCTCGACGTGCTCCGGGCCGTCCGCCGCCGCGGGGGTCGCGGCGAGGACCGTGCCCCGTCCGTTCGTGATGTTGGTCGACGTGTCGCTCACGAGAGCACCTCCGGCAGCTCGGTGGTCGTCACGCGACGACCGGTGAAGAACGGCACCTCTTCACGCACGTGCATGCGTGCTTCGGTGTAGCGCAGGTCGCGCATCAGGTCCACGAGGTCCACCAGGTCCGGGCTCTCGAGCGGCAGGATCCACTCGTAGTCGCTCAGCGCGAAGGTGGCGATCGTGTTCGTCAGGACGCGGCGGTACTTCGCACCGGCGATGCCGTGGTCGCGGAGCATGGTCGACCGCTCCTCCTCGGGCAGGAGGTACCACTCGTAGGACCGGACGAACGGGTAGACCGTGATCCAGGCCTCCGGGTCCTTGCCACGGAGGAACGCCGGCGTGTGCCGCTTGTTGAACTCGGCCTCGCGGTGCATCGCCATGGCGTGCCACACGGGTTCGGCGTCCTGGAAGAGCGCGGTCCGCCGGATCGCCCGGAGCACGGCCTGGATCGCCTGGGCGTCGTCGCCGTGCAGCCAGACCATGACGTCCGCGTCGGCCCGGAAGCCGGAGACGTCGTAGAAGCCGCGGATGGTCACACCACGCTCGGCCGCCGCGGCGACGACGCCGTCGAGCTCGGCGACCGCGTCGGGCCCGACCGTGTGGATCGGTCCGAGGGGCCGGCGGAACACGGCCCACAGCGCGTACGCGGTGAGGAGGTTCGGGTCGATCCCGGAGTCGTGGGACGGGTCGTGCGCGGGCACGGTGGAACTCATGCGTCCAATGTCCTGTCGTTGCGAGGGGAAACGCCGCTCCCCGTCCGGCGGCGAGCGCTACCGCCGTCGGAGCACCGCTACGACGATACCCCCGACCACCGCCACGCCGGCTCCGAGCCCGGCCAGGTACGGCACCGGGTTCGCCTGGGCACCGCGCTTGACCTTCGACGCCGCGATGCCGATCTGCTTCGGCACGTTGAGCTTGTCCTCGATCGCGTCGAGCGTGTCGAAGAGCTGTGCCCGAGTCGCGGCGACGTCGTCGGCGAGCTGGTCGTGGGGGTGCTGGTCGGTCACGGGGTCCTCCGGGAGTGGGTGGTTCAGAACCGACCGCTCACGTCCGGCTTGCGGGACGCGTGCTGGGTCGGGGGCGTCGGCTTCTTGCCCATGCCCTTCACCGCGTTGATGTCGTTCTTGACGCTGTCGATCGTGCGCTTCGGCGTGATCGGCAGCCCCTTCTTGAACCGCTTCCAGCCGACGAACCCGAGGATGCCAGCGACGACGAGCATCACGAACGCCAGGACGAGGGCGGCCAGCCAGGCCGGCATGACCGTCGCGAGGCCCATCACGGCAGCGGTCAGCAGGACGCCGATCGCGTAGAGCACGATGACGAGGGCCACGACCAGGATGGCCGCGGCGATCGCGAAGACCTTCGCCTTGCCGACGAGTTCCGCCTTGAGGAGCGCGATCTCACCCTTGACGAGGTTCTTGACGAGCTGTGGGACGTCCCCGACGAGACCGAACAGCGATCGCGGTTTCCGGTCACGGGTGTCGGTCATGAGGCCTGGGCGTCCTTCTTCTGACCGACCTTGCGGACGACCTTCTTGGTCTGCTCACCGACGAACTCGGCGACGTCGGGGGTCTTGTCCGCGACGAAGTCCTCGACGGTGTGGACGCCCTGCTGGACGCCGTTGCTGTTCCAGATCTTGCCGGTGACGGTCTTGATCTGTTCGTACCGCGCCCGCCCGGCTCGCGATCCCAGGACGTACCCGAGTGCTGCGCCGGCGACGAACAGGAGCCTGCCTCGCATGGTTCCTCCGTTGTGGTCTTGAGTGCGTGGTCATGCGCCGAACGGAATGTCTCGGCGTTCCACCAACAGTAGCCCTCGGGGGGTCTGTGGTCCGCTCAGGAACTGAGGAGGTCCCGCACGGTGCCCCGGACGCCGTCGACGATCCCGGCCAGGCCGCGCCCCCGCGTCGCCTCGCCGATGCCGACGACGCCCGTGGCGAGGCTGGCCGGCGCGGTGTCCGGGCCGTGCCAGCGGACGCGGGCGGCGCCGACCACGTTCCGCGCGTCCACGGCGACGCCCAGGAGCGCGGTCGCGTCGGTCGTCGCGCGGACGCCCGCCTCGCCGCCGGGGTCGACCGGGAGGCTCGTGCCCACGTCGTGCGCGTCCGCTGCGGTCGTCGCGTAGCTGAGCCGCAGGACGTGACGTCCGTCCGCCGCGTCGGCGAGCCACCGCCACTTCGCCGTGGCGTGCGTGAGTGCCTTCGCGCGGACGCCCACGGCGTCGGGGTGCACGAGCATCCCGGTGCCGCGCGGCGCGGCGTCGAGCTCGGGCTGGTCCACGACGAGCGTGAGCAGCTCGATGCCCGCGCGCCGTGGGCTCGCGGCACGGTGCGGGTCCGGCACCGCGGCCAGGACGTGGTCGGCCACCAGCCGCTCCGCGACGCCGTCGGCACCGAGGACCTCGACGGCGGCGCGTTCGATCCGGGACGCACGGGTGTGCAGCCGGACGTCGACCCGGTAGGTCTCCATGTCCGCGACGAGCTCGTCGACGAGTCGCACGATCCCACCGCGGATGCCCTGCACGGCGGACCCGGCCGTCGCGCGTTCCCGGAGCGCCAGCACGGCGCGGGCGAGCGATCCCTCGCGCTGCAGCGCTGCCCGGAGGCCCGGGGCGACCCGGTCCGGGTCGAGGTCGTCCGGGTGCGTGGAGTGCACGCCGGCGACGATCGGCACGACGAGGTCGTCGAGGACCCTGGCCCCCATCCGTCGCCGGACGAGCTCGCCGAGGGACGCGGCCCCCGCACCGACCGGACCGGGGATGAGTGCGTCGAACTGGGCCCGGAACGCGGCGCCCTGCCCGACCACGGCGATGACGTCGGCGGCCATCGGGCTGCCCGGGATGCCGAGCATCCCCGTCTTCGGGATCGGGGCGACGCGACCGTCGCGGGTCATCAGCCACGCGCCGCGGGGGTCGGGGTCGACGATGTCGTTCCCGAGCCCGAGCTCGATCGCGAGCGACCCGACGGCGTCCGTCCGGGTGGCGAACGAGTCCGCCGCCATGTCGAGGTCGATCCCGGCGACGGTGTGGCGGCGGGTCATGCCGCCGAGGGTCCCCGACGCCTCGACGAGCACCACGTGCACACCGGCCTTCGCGAGGTCGCGGGCGGCGACGAGCCCGGCGAACCCGCCCCCGACGACGACGGCGTCCGTCATGCGACGGCCCCGATGGTCCCGTCGCCCAGGGTGTGGACCAGCTCGACCAGCCGGGTGAGCACGGCGGGGTCGGTCTCCGGCGGGACCCCGTGCCCGAGGTTCACCACGTGGGCGCGGGCGGAGCCACCGCGGCGCACGACGTCGCGCACGTGGGCCTCGAGCACCTCCCACGGCGCAGCGAGCATCGCGGGGTCGACGTTCCCCTGCACCGTGACCCCCGAGCCGACGCGCTCGACGGCCTGGTCGAGCGGCAGGCGCCAGTCCACGCCGACGGCGTCCACCTGCACGCCGTCGGTGCCGAGGGTGGTCATGTCCCGCAGGACCTCGCCGCTGCCGACGCCGAAGTGGATGCGCGGGACGCCGAGGTCGGCGACGTGGGCGAGCGCCGCGGCCGAGTGCGGTGCGACGTGCGCCAGGTAGTCGGCGCGGGAGAGCGAGCCGACCCACGAGTCGAACAGCTGCGCGGCCGAGGCCCCGGCGAGCACCTGGGCGCGGAGGAAGGCCCCGGAGACGTCGGCGGCCCAGCCGAGCAGGCGCGACCACGTCTCCGGGTCGGCGTGCATCATCGTGCGGGCACGGATGTGGTCCTTCGACGGGCCGCCCTCGACCAGGTACGCGGCGAGGGTGAACGGGGCGCCGGCGAAGCCGATGAGCGGCGTGGTGCCGAGGCCGGCGACGGTGCGCTCCACGGCCTGCGTGATCGGGGCGAGGGCAGCCGGGTCGAGCGCCGCGAGCGCGTCGACGTCCGCGGGGGTGCGGATCGGGGAGCCGAGCACCGGCCCGCGCCCGGGGACGATCTCCACGTCGACGCCCGCGAGCTTGATCGGCACGACGATGTCGCTGAAGAAGATGCCGGCGTCGACCCCGTGCCGTCGGACGGGCTGCAGTGTGATCTCCGACGCCATCGCCGGGTCGAGGCAGGCGTCGAGCATGGCGGTCCCCACGCGGAGTTCGCGGTACTCCGGCAGCGAACGGCCGGCCTGCCGCATGAACCACACCGGCAGCGTCTCCGGCCGGTCGCCACGGAGCGCACGGACCAGCGGGGACCCGGCGGTGCGGCCGTCGACGATCGGGTGCGTTGCCGGCAGGACGGAGGTGGGTGCATCGGTCACCTGTCGATTGTCGCAGCAGCGACTGTCGGACATGCGCGGTACCATGGAGTACGTGCTCATCTGTCTCACGGCGTCGCATCGCAACGCCAGCTTCGACCTCCTGGAGCGACTGAGCATCGGCGCCCCCGCGGCCGCCTCCCGACTCGTCACCGACTCGGACGTCCTCGACGGTGCGGTGGTCCTCGCGACCTGCAACCGCTTCGAGGCCTACCTCGACATCGCCGGCGACGACCGCGACTCCGCGGTGTCCGCCACCGTGCAGGCCGTCGCCTCGGCCAGCGGTCTGCAGGGCGACGAGGTCCTCGACTCCGTGTCCGTCCTCGGCGGCAAGGACGTCGTGCAGCACCTGTTCGCCGTCTCGAGCGGGCTGGAGTCCGTCGTGATCGGCGAGACCGAGATCTCCGGGCAGGTCCGCCGCTCGCTCGAGGAGGCCCGCGCGAACGGCACCACCACCTCGGACCTCGAGCGGCTCTTCCAGGAGGCCGCGCACACCTCCCGCGGCGTGAAGACCCGGACCCGGATCGGTGCGGCGGGCCGCTCGCTCGTCCGCCTCGGGCTCGAGCTCGCGTCGTCGCGCGTGACCGACTGGGCGCACACCGACGTGCTCCTGGTGGGGACCGGCAGCTACGCCGCGACCACGATCGCCGCGCTGCGTGACCGCGGTGCCGAGCGCATCCAGGTCCACTCGCCGTCGGGTCGCGCACCGTGGTTCGCCGCCAAGCACGACCTCGTCGCGGCGACCGACCTCCGCCAGGCCATCGCCACGAGCGACGTCGTGATCACGTGCACGTCGAGCGAGGTCCCGGTCATCGGGCCGGCCGACCTCGACGACGGCGTCCGGCGCATCGTGATCGACCTCGGACTCCCCCGGAACGTCGACCCGGCCGCGGCCGGTGTGGACGGTGTCGAACTGCTCGACCTCGAGACCATCGGCATCCACGCGCCGATCGCCGAGCTGAACGCCGAGTCCGAGGCCCGCGCCATGGTCGACGACGCCGTGTCCCGGTTCCGCGCTCAGGCGATGGAGCAGTCGACGACGCCGGCGCTCGTGGCCTTCCGGAAGCACGTCTTCGCCATCCTGGACGACGAGATCGACCGCGTGCACCGCCGCGGGGACAGCACGCCGGAGACCGCGGAGCAGACCGAGCGCGCACTCCGGCACCTGGTCGGCGTCCTGCTGCACCGTCCGTCGGTCCGTGCCCGGGAGCTCGGCCGGGCCGGCCGCGGCGACGAGTTCGTGGGCGCGCTGGACGCCCTGTTCGGCGTCCGTGCCGAACCCGAGGCGGAGCTGGACGTGCCCACCCCCGTCGTGCCGCTGGCGGACCGGACCGCGCCGATCCGCGACGACGCTGCGGACGCGAGCTGAGCCTCCCCCGACCGCGACCGACGCTCCGCGTCAGCGCACTGCTGCTGGTCCGTGACCGACGCGTGCTCATGGTGCGGGCGCGTGGCCGCGACGTGCTCTACCTGCCCGGTGGCAAGGCGGAGCCGCACGAGACCGACGTCGAGGCCGTCGTGCGGGAGGCCCTGGAGGAGACGGGCCTCCGGCTCACCGCGGACGACGTCGACGAGTTCGCCGTCGTCACGGAGGCGGCGCACGGCCACGGTCCGGACACGATGGTCACGATGACCCTGTTCCTGGTCCGGCCGGGAGGCCCGCTCGACGCCGTCACGCCCGTCGCGTCCGCCGAGGTGGACGAGGTCGTGTGGGTCACCTCCGACGATGCCGACCGGTTCCCGCCCGCCGGCATCGAGACGGTCCGCCTGCTGACGCAGGCAGACCTCATCGACTAGCCGGGTCCGGCCGGTCGCTCAGCCGTTCTCGGTGTCGTCCGTGCCGCTGCCGGTGTCGACGTAGTGGCCCACCTCGGCGGAGGGGCGGGGCTCGTCCTCGCCGGGGATGTCGGAGTCGACGTACTCGCCGTCGGGCTGGGTCGTCGTCGGGACGTCCTCGCCGGGGATGTCGCTACCGACGAACTCGCCGACCGGCTCGTCGGACGGCACCGTCGGCTCGCCGGGGATGTCGCTGTCGGTGAACGCCCCCGCGCGGGTCTCCACGCCGTCGGACCGGTCGGACTCGCCGCGGATCTGCTCGTGCTTGCCTGCCATGGGTGCATCCTCCAGGTCGGTGGGACGGCTCCTGCGTCGCCCTGGACGCGAGTGTGCTCGCGCTTCCTGTACAGCACCTCGGATGCCGACACGGCCCGGCGAGGCCCGGGATGTGAAGATGTCGATGTGCACACGTCGTCCGACAACGGGTTCCGCAAGCAGCGGTTCACGGACGACGACGGCTCGGGCTACGGCGCGATCTTCGCATCCGAGTACCACGGGTCGACGTTCGCCTCCGAGCTCGACGCCGCCGCCGGCGCCCGGTACGAGTACCTGGTGATCGGGGACGACGACCTCTCGCTCCGGACGATGCGCGCGTCGGGGGGCCGACGGTCGGGGGTGATCGGCCCGCGCGACGACCACGTCGTCTTCTGGCTCGCGCAGGGACACCTGGAGATGCAGTTCGCGGACCACACCCGCGTGGTCCGACCGGGTGCGCCGTACATCGCGTCCGCGAGTGAGAGCTACCGCTTCGAGTCGGAGGCGACGGTCTACAACGGTGTGCACGTCGCCGACCGGTTCCTCCGCAGGGTCAGCCGTGAGCTCGGCTACCGGCAGGTGGACGGACCGCTGCTGTTCGACCAGCAGGACGAACTCGTCGCCCGCCGCGAACCCCTCCGTCGACTCGTCCACGAGCTGAGCCCGGCGCTGCTCGACGACCGCGTGCGGGGAGCGATGCGGACGGCGCTCAACCGGCGGCTCGCGGTCGTCGTCCTCGACACGTTCCCCGTGCGTGACCGCGGCGACGACGTCCCGGTGGCAAACCGGCTCCGCGACGCCATCCGGTACATCGAGGAGCACGCCCGCGACCGTCCGGCAGTGCGGTCGATCGCGGAGGCCGCAGGACTGTCCGAGCGCGGCCTGCAGGACGTGTTCCTCCGCACGCTCGGGGTGACGCCGAGCCGGTTCCTCCGCGACCACCGACTGGACGAGGCACGGCGCGCGCTGCTCGGCGGCTCGCACGAGGGCGGGGTCACCGAGGTCGCCCAGCAGTGGGGGTTCTCGAACCCCGGCCGGTTCGCGACGGCGTACCGCGCACGGTTCGGCGAGCAACCCGCTGCGACGGTCCGTGCCGTCCGCGGGGGTCGACCCGAGACCGGGACGCTCTCGACCCGGGTCCGTTCAGCCCTGACGTTCATCCGGGACCACGCGCACGAACCCCTGACCGTGCACCGCATCGCCGACGCCGTCGGGGTACGCCCGCGCCGCCTGCAGCAGCTGTTCCAGACCGAGTGCGGATCCACCCCGATGGCCGTGGTCCGCCGGGTCCGTGCCGAGAGCACAGCGCGCAACACCCCGGACGGAATGCGCGCCGGCGACTGACCTCCGGACACGCATCGGGGTACACCACGGCCGCGATCACGCCGTTCCCTGGCATCTCGCTGGGAAGCGTGACGGCCGTGTGACTTTCCTCGGGGTCACCCCGTCTCATCCGTGAACAGCAACCGCTGGGAACACCTGGCGGGACCATCGGAAGGAGATCACCATGGCTGACACCACCACCAGCACCCCCACCACGAGCACCACGTCGAGCGTCGCATCGCGATCGCAGAACGCCACCGGCACCACGACCGGCAAGACCGTCATCGACGACACCGTCGTCTCGAAGGTCGCCGGCATCGCCGCTCGTGAGGTCAACGGCGTGCACGGCCTCGGCGGCGGCGCCGCGCGTGCCATCGGCGCGATCCGCGACGCCATCGGCCAGCGCGACCTGGGTCAGGGCGTCAAGGTCGAGGTCGGCGAGAAGCAGGTCGCCGCGGACATCGTGATCGTCGCCGAGTACCCGGTGCCGCTGCAGCAGGTCGCCCAGGGCGTCCGCTCCGCCGTGGCCCGCGCGCTCGAGCAGATCGTCGGCATGGAGGTCGCCGAGGTCAACGTGACCGTGCAGGACGTCTTCATCCCGGGCGACGACGACGACGAGGACGACAAGAAGGAGTCGCGAGTCGCATGAGCAGCACCTTCATCGGCGCCCTGATCGGCGCCATCCTGGCAGTCGTCGCACTGCAGTTCGGGTTCTGGGGCTTCGTCCTGGTCGTCGTCTTCGGAGCCGTCGGCGCACTCGTCGCCGCGCTGGTCTCCGGCAAGATCGACCGCGGTGCCCTCACCGACGTGCTGACCGGACGCCGGAGCTCCCGGTGACCGGCGGCCCGGACGTCCCGGGCCGCGTCGAGATCGGTGGTTCGGACGTCCCGGGTCGCGTCGAGATCACGGCGCGGGCCCTGACCTCGTGCGCCCGCGCCGTCGCTGCCGAGCGTCTCGGCGCTCCGGCGAAGAAGGTCCGCGTCGCCGTCGGTGACCACCAGGGACGCATCGCCCTCGACATCACGGGTCCGATCGCGGCGGCCGACGACATCGTCGGCCGCGCGACGGCCGTGGCGTCCGAGGTCAAGGACCGACTGGGGAGCCTCACCGGCCGCCAGGTCGGCAGTGCCCACATCGAGTTGACCGGGATCGTGCGCGAGCGCGACACCCGAGTCCGGTAGGAGACGTCATGAGCAGCAACAGCATCGAGCGTCGCATCCGACGCCGCAGCATGCACCGCTCGCGGTCCACTGCCGTGTCGGTCGCACTCGTCGTCCTCGTCCTGGTGGCCGCCTGGATCGGCACCGAGTCCGTCCTCAAGGCCGTCGGGGCGCGTCCGCTCCTCGCCGACCCGCAGACGGCCGTCGACGCCGCGCTCCGTCCGGACGCCGCGTTCCTGACGATCGCCGAGGTGATCGCCGTGGTCCTCGTCGTCTTCGGTGTCGTCCTCGTCGTCCTGGCCCTGAAGCCTGGACGGCAGCACCGCTCGGTCGTCCCGCACGACCGGGGAGCCGTCGTCGTCGACACGCGCATCATCGCCGCCACCGCCGCGAACGCCGCGAGCGCGGCCGCCGGGGTGCCGGAGGACAACACCTCCGCCAGCTCGCGCGGCACCAGCACCGAGGTCCGGGTCGTCCCGGTCTCCGGCATCGCCGTCGACGAGTCCGCGGTCCGCGCCGCCGTCGAGGAACGGCTCGGCCGACTCGACGACCGCTTCGGCCGCCGGGTCACGGTCCGGGTCGCAGAACAGGGGACGCTGTCATGACCAAGAGCAACCGCACCGTGAACCGCATCATCCTGTTCGTCCTCGGTCTCGTCGCCGTGGTCGTCGGACTCGCGATCGGCGCCGGCGTCCTGCCGGCCGTCCGGGACGTGCTCCGGCCGTACGTCACGTTCCCCCGCAGCGTCGACGTGCCAGCGGCGTCCCTGTGGATCATCGCGGTCGTCTGCGCCGTGGTCATCGTCCTGTCGCTCGTCTGGGTCTTCACCCGGGGCGGCGGCGGGACCTCGGTCGCGGTCCGCGAACGTTCCGGCGACGACGCGGTCACGATCAACGTGGCACTCGTCCGTGACGTCATGGAGCACGAACTCCACGGTGTCGGTGACGTCGTGAACACGAAGGTCGACGTCTACCAGGTCCGCAAGGAGCGCGCCGCCCGTGTCCGTGTCGCGGTCCGCCGCGGCGGCGACGCCGTCGCCGTCCTCGACGCCGTCGACCACGCGGTCGGCGTGCTGGACCGCACCCTCGGCCGTCCGGTCCCGGTGCTCGTGCACCTGACCGGTGGCACCCGCTCCGCACTCGCGAAGTCGGTCCGCGTCCACTGACCGCTGTCTGCGGACGCACCCCGAGCCTCCCGGCTCGACTCCCCCACAAACATGACGGGCAGCAGCCCGTCCGACGGAAGGAACCCACCATGGGTCTCGACGACAAGATCAAGAACGCCGCCCAGGAAGTCGCCGGCAAGGCGAAGGAGGCCTTCGGCCACGCCACGGACGACGACTCGAAGGTCGCGGAGGGCAAGAAGGACCAGGCCGCCGCGAACGTGAAGCAGACGGGCGAGGACGTCAAGGACGTCTTCAAGAACTAGGCAAGCGCAGTGACGACGACGGGGCACCCGATCTCGGTTGCCCCGTCGTCTCCTGTCCGGACCGAGGAGGACTTGATGGAGAACGAGACCCACGCCCGAACGCAGGTCGTCGACGTCGCACTTCCGGCGTCGCTGACCGAACCACTGCCCGAGGACGCCGGCGTCCTCACCGTCGCTGCGCGGACCGCGGCGGTGACCGCCATCGGCGTCGACGGTGTGCACCACCTGGGCGGTGTCCTCGAGCGGGCCGCAGACCAGTTCCGCTCCCGCCTCGGCCGGACCGCGAGTGCCCTGGGTGTCAAGGTCGACGATGCCGACGGCAGTCTCGACGTGCAGGTGTCCCTGGTGGTCACCTACCCCGAGCCCGTGACCCGCGTCGCCGAGGAGGTCCGCGCGCAGGTCGCCCACGCCGTGGCAGAGGTCACCGGGCAGCCCGCCCGGGTCGACGTCCGCGTGACGGACGTGCACGGACCCTTCGACGACGAACCCTCGAAGCTCTCCGAGGCGGTCGACTCCGCGCGGGACGCCGCGTCCCAGGCCGCCGACCGGGTCCGAGACGCGTCGAGCGACGCCGCCGCGGCCGTCCGGGAGACGTCGTCGAACGTCGCGGCGACGGCGCAGGCGGTCGGCGCGGACGTCGCCGAACGCGGCCGGATCGCTGCCGAGCGGACGGGTGCCGTGACCGCGGACGCCCTCGACCAGGTGCGCGCGACCGCGGCGGAGACCGCTGACCGCGCCCGTGACGCGGCGATCGACGTCCGCGACGCGGCCGCCGACACGGCCGATCGGACGGGCGCCGCCGCGGCCGACTCGCTCGACCGGCTGCGGGAGTCCGCCGCCGACACCGCCGACCGTGCGCACGCCGCGGCCGACCGTGCCGAAGACGCCCTGCCCGACGCCGGGCGCGTCAACTCGGTCGACGGGCCCCGTGCGTCGGGCACCGCCGATGCAGCCGCCACCGACCCGGCCGGACTGCACGGCGCCTCCGACGCCGCCGATGCGGCAGCCGTCGCGGCGGACGCCGCCGAGGACGCGGCCGACGCCGCACAGGACGCTGCGGGACGCGCGCGCCAGGCGGCTGCCGAGGCCGCTGCTGCCGAGGACGCCGCCGCCGGTGACCTCGCCGCCCGGGACCTCGCTGCCCACGGCACGACGTCGTCCGAGCCGGACGCCCGCGCGTGACCGTGTGGTCCGGCCGCCGCGGCCGACGCTTCGGGCGCGAGCGTCCGCCGCGCGCCCGCGGCGTCTGGATCGCCACGGTCGTCGGCGTGCTCGCCGTCGTCCTGGTGTTCGTCGGGGCGTTCCTGCCGCTGACGGGCTTCCTCGCCGGCGTCACCGCGACCACCGCGGGCCTCGTGCCGTTCCCGTTCGTCCGGGTCACGCTCGTCACGGTGCTCGGGGGGATCGTCGTCCTCGGCTTGCTGGTCCTCGCCGCGACGCGACGTCGTAGCCTGGCGGCGTGGGTGCCCGCCGTCCTCGCGATCGTCGTCACCCTCGCCGTCACCGCCTACCCGCTCGTCACCGTCGCGATCGGATCGGCCGACCGGGCCGGCGACGTCTGGCCGATCATCACCGACCTCGTACGACGGATCACCGGCTGACCGGCTGGGATCCGACACTGAAGGGACTCGACAATGCGCAACCGCCTCCTCGTCATCGCCGCCATCGTGCTCGTCGGCTTCTGGTTCGGCGCTCGCGCCAACCGGACCGTCGTCAAGCAGTCCAAGGGCGAGACCGTCCGCAAGATGTGGAACGACCCGCACGCGCGGAAGTCCCGCAAGAAGCTCCGCAAGAAGCTGGAGAAGGCCGCGAAGAAGCGCGGCTGACCCGGCCTGGAGGCGCGACCCGCCTCCGCCACGACGGCCCGACCGGGAGACCGGCCGGGCCGTTCTCCGTACCCGGTGAGTCGGTCGGTCAGCGGGTCGCGGGCACGTGCGCGGCCTCGAGCACCTCGGTGCCCATGGTGCGCAGGGCCTCGACCACCGCCAGACGCCGGTCGAGCGTGTCGTCGTCGAACGTCACGGTGACGGCGTAGCTCACGCTCGAGCCGGGGCCGCGCAGGATGCCGGCCTCGGACCGGACACCTGGTCCGGAGCCCGTCACCGCGACGGCCTGCAGCCCGTGGTCGAGCGCGCGGTGCGCGAGCGGGTCGAGGCCGAACGAGCCGGCGACGAGACTGAGGTCACTCGCCAGGGACAGCCAGCCGAGCACCCGGTTCGACACGCCCTCGTCGACGACCTCGCCGAGCGCCAGGCCGCGCATCACCCAGCTGAGCTCCCCGGACGCCGCCACGGCCGCGTCCGGCGCGTCGTCGGGCCCGCGGCGGTCCCGGACCCGGTCGATGAACGCCGACCGCTCGACGCCGAGCGCCTCGGCCCGCTCGCGGACCGCGTCGATCCCCACGGTGGAGAGCAGGGCGTTCGTCGCCCAGGCGTCAGCGGTCGCCGCGACCAGCGTGGCGAGGTCGGGGACCTGCATGGTCGGCTCCTGCAGGAACTGCCACAGTCCGGGCCCCGTCGCGGCATCGCGGGCCATGCGCTGGAGTCGGTCGCCGTGGAGCCGCCCGTCCTCGAGCCGCGCGGCGACCTCGATGAGCAGCAGGATGCGCCCGAGACTACCGACGGGCTGTGCGAGCCGGTCGTCCACGGCCACCAGCGCTCGTCCGGTCGACGTGTCGATGACCGACGCGCTGACGCCCGCGCCCGCGACGGCGAGCGCACCGAGTGCCTCCACCGTCGCCGGGAAGCGCTCGTCGGAGCCACCCCGGTGCCGACCGCGGGCCCGCGCCCGCGAGCCGGCACCGGCGCGGTCGTCCTGCTGGCGCCGCCGCCGCGAGGACGGTGCCGCGTCGGGCTCGACCATCACCAGATCGCGACGCGCTCGGCAGGGTCGAGGTACATCGCGTCCTGCTCGGTCACGCCGAACGTGTCGTAGAACACGTCGATGTTCTTGACGACCTGGTTGCAGCGGAACTCGTTCGGCGAGTGCGGGTCGATCGTGAGCAGGCGTTCGGCCTCCTCCGGTCGGATCGCCATCCGCCACGCCTGCGCCCAGCTGAGGAAGAACCGCTCGGCACCGGTGAGGCCGTCGATCACGGGCGGCTCCTGCCCGTCGAGCGACAGCAGGTACGCCTTCCACGCGATGGACAGGCCGCCGAGGTCACCGATGTTCTCGCCGATCGTCAGCGCGCCGTTGACGTGACCGTCGGGCACCTCGGTCGGGACGAGCGCGTCGTACTGGGCGATGAGGGCCTTCGTGCGCTCCTCGAACGCGGTGCGGTCCGCCTCGGTCCACCAGTTCTGCAGCCGGCCGTCGCCGTCGTACTGGGAGCCCTGGTCGTCGAAGCCGTGCCCGATCTCGTGGCCGATGACGGCACCGATCGCCCCGTAGTTGGCGGCCGCGTCACGGCCGGCGTCGAAGAACGGGAACTGCAGGATCGCCGCAGGGAACACGATCTCGTTGAACCCGGGGTTGTAGTAGGCGTTGATCGTCTGCGGCGTCATGAACCACTCGTCGCGGTCGATGGGCTTGCCGATCTTGCCGAGCTCGCGGTCCACCTGGAAGTTCGCCACCGCTCGGACGTTGCCGAGCAGGTCGTCCGCGCTGACCGGGAGCGCCGAGTAGTCGCGCCACCGCACCGGGTACCCGATCTTGGGCGTGAACTTGTCGAGCTTCTCCAGCGCGCGACCACGGGTCTCGTCGGTCATCCAGTCGAGCGCCGTGATGCTCTGGCGGTAGGCCTCGACCAGGTGCGCGACGAGGTCGTCCATCGTCGCCTTCGAGGTCTCGTCGAAGTGCTCCTGCACGTAGATCCGACCGACGGCCTCGCCCATCCCGCCCTCGACCAGGGAGACGCCGCGCTTCCAGCGGTCGCGCTGCTTCGGGGCGCCGGTGAGCGCGGTGCCGTAGAACGAGAAGCTCGTGGCCGAGAACGCACTGGTCAGGTACGGGGCCGACCCACGGACGACCTGCCAGCGCAGCCAGTCCTTCCAGGCCGGCAGGGACACGGAGCCGAGCAGCTCGGCCAGCCCGGTGAGGAACGACGGTTCGCGGACGACGACGGTCTCGAAGGCGCCGGCCGGTGCGTCGATCGCCTCCCACCACTGCTGCAGGTCGATCCCCGGGGCGAGCGCCGCGACCTCGGCCCACGGCAGCTTGTTGTACGTCTTCTGGCTGTCCCGCGTGGCGACGTTGTCCCAGTGCTTGCCCGCGAGCGCGGTCTCGAGCGCGATGACGTGCTCGGTGCGGTCGGCGCCGTCGTCGAAGCCGGCGAGCGGGAACATCGCGGCGACGAACTCGCGGTACTTGTCGCGGACGTCGGCGAAGCGCTCCTCGCGGTAGTACGACTCGTCGGGGAGCCCGAGGCCGGACTGCTCGAGGAAGACGACGTAGGACTCCGGGTCACCCGGGTCGTTGTCGACGAAGAGCTGCAGGAAGCTCGGGAGCCCGAGCCGCTCGAAGCGCCCGACCATGCGGATCACGTCGGCCGTCGTCGCGATCGCCTCGATCTCGGCCAGCAGCAGCTCGATCGGGGCGGTGCCGAGCGCCTCGAGGTGTTCCTCGTCCATGAACGACGCGTAGAGGTCGCCGACCTTGCGCTCCTCGGAGCCGGCCGGGGCCTGCTGCGAGCGCTCGATGATCGTGCGGACGGCGGCCTCGGCGGCCTCGGCGAGGACGACGAACGAGCCGTAGCGCGCCTTGTCGTCCGGGATCGGCGTCGACTGCACCCACTTCCCGTTGACGTGCCGGTACAGGTCGTCCTTGGCCTGCACCGTCGAGTCGAGTTGGTCCGTCTGGATTCCGGTGGCGCCGTGCACGTCGGTCATGCGCACCACGATAGCCACCCACTACCGTCATGAGCATGGGACTGGGATGGAAGCTGCACGGGGACGGCGCGACGGTGTCCGCGACGACGATCGTGGCACCGGACGAACGACTGACGTGGCCACGCACCATCGGACTCGGCGTACAGCACGTCGTCGCGATGTTCGGTGCGACGTTCCTCGTACCGCTGCTCACGGGCTTCCCACCGTCGACCACACTGCTGTTCAGCGGCATCGGGACGATCCTGTTCCTGCTGATCACCGGCAACCGGCTGCCGAGCTACCTCGGGTCGTCGTTCGCGTTCATCGCTCCGATCGGCGCCGCGACGAAGATCGGCGGCATCCCGCTCGCCCTCTCCGGCATCATCGTCGTCGGTGCGCTGCTGGCGGTCGTCGGCCTCGTCGTGCACCTCGCCGGCGCCGGGTGGATCGACCGGCTGATGCCGCCGGTGGTCTCCGGCGCGATCGTGGCGCTCATCGGCTTCAACCTCGCCCCGGCGGCCCGCGACAACTTCACGAAGGCGCCCCTCGTCGCCGTGATCACGCTCGCCACGATCATCCTCGTCACCGTCCTGTTCAAGGGCCTCATCGGCCGCCTCTCGATCGTGATCGGCGTCGTCGTCGGGTACGTCGCGGCACTGGTCGCCGGGCAGGTCGACTTCTCCGCGGTCGGGGACGCCGCCTGGATCGGCCTGCCCGAGTTCACCGCCCCGGCGTTCGACCCCGCGCAGCTCGCGATCTACCTGGCGTTCGTGCCGGTCGTCCTCGCGCTCATCGCCGAGAACGTCGGGCACGTCAAGGGCGTCGGGCAGCTCACCGGCCGCGACCTCACGCCGCTCACCGGGCGGGCGCTCTTCGCCGACGGCATCTCCACCGTGCTCGCCGGTGTCGGCGGCGGCTCCGCGACGACCACCTACGGCGAGAACATCGGCGTGATGGCCGCCACCCGCGTCTTCTCGACCGCCGCCTACTGGGTCGCGGCGATCGCCGCGGTGGTGCTCGGCCTGTCGCCGAAGATCGGTGCCGTCATCTCCTCCGTCCCGGCCGGTGTCCTCGGCGGCGCGACGACTGCGCTGTACGGCCTGATCGGCGTGATCGGCATCCGGATCTGGGTCGAGAACCGGGTGGACTTCGCCAAGCCGAAGAACCAGCTGACGGCCGGGATCGCGCTCATCATCGGCATCGCCGACTTCACGTTCTCCTTCGGGCAGGCGAGCTTCGGCGGCATCATCCTCGGCACCGTCGCCGCGATCGTCGTCTACCACGTGATGGACCTGGTCGGTCGTGCCCGGGGCACCGACCAGGCGACGCCGGAGGCGTCGGACGCGGCACACGCCGCGACCGGGGCGGTCCCCGCGGAGCCGCGCGCCGACGGTCGGTGACCCGGCGCCGGACAGGAGGCCCGGACCGGCCCCGCCACGAGCCTCCAGTCCGGCTCCGGCGTCCGGCATGATGTCCTGATGCCTCCGTCCCGTCGTGCCGTCGACCGCGACATCGTCCGGTTGGCGCTGCCGGCGCTCGGTGCCCTCGTCGTCGAGCCGCTGTTCCTGATGACGGACACGGCGCTCGTCGGCCACCTCGGCGCCACCCCGCTCGCGGCCGTCGGGCTCGCGAGTGCGGTGCTGCAGACGGTCACGGGGCTCCTGGTGTTCCTGGCCTACTCGACGACCCCGGCGGTCGCCCGCGCGCTCGGCCGGGGTGACCGGCGTGGCGCGGTGCACGCGGGGATCGACGGCATGTGGCTCGCGCTGGGGCTCGGCGTGGTGCTCGCGCTCGTCGGGTGGCCGCTCGCCGCAGGGCTCGTCGGGCTCTTCGGGGCGGACGCCGCCGTGTCGGAGGCCGCGACCGCGTACCTGCTCGTCTCGCTGGTCGGGCTGCCCGGGATCCTCGTCGTGACCGCGTCGACCGGGCTGTTGCGTGGCCTGCAGGACACCAGGACACCGCTCGTCGTCGCGTCGGTCGGGTTCGTGGCGAACGGGCTGCTGAACGCGCTGCTCATCTACGGGCTCGGATGGGGCGTCGTGGGCTCGGCCGCCGGCACCGTGATCGTGCAGTGGGCGATGGCGGCCGTGTACGTCGTGATCGCGGTGCGGGCGGCCCGGGCCGTCGGGGCACCGCTCCGGCCGGGGGCGTCCGGTGTCGCGCGGGCGCTGCGCTCCGGCGCGTGGCTGTTCCTCCGGACGGCGTCGCTCCGCGTGGCGATGCTCGCGACGATCGCCGTCGCCGCAGGGCTGGGGACGACCGGCCTCGCGACGACGCAGGTCGGGCTGACGGTGTTCGGGACGCTCGCATTCGCGCTGGACGCCCTGGCGATCGCCGGGCAGGCCCTGGTCGGACACGCCCTCGGCGCCGGGGACGCGGACCGGGTGCGGCTCGTGACCGGCCGGCTCGTGGTGCTCGGCATCGTCGGCGGTGTGCTGCTCGGCGGGCTCACCCTCGCGCTCAGCGGGGTGCTCGGCCCCGTGTTCTCGGACTCGGGCGCGGTGCGGTCGGCGCTGCCGGTCGTGCTCGTCCTCATCGCGGTGGGGATGCCGATCGCTGGTTACGTCTTCGTGCTCGACGGCGTGCTCATCGGTGCCGGGGACGCCCGGTACCTGGCGCTGGCGGGCGGAGTGAACCTCGTCGTGTACCTGCCGCTGCTGTGGGTGTTCGGGAACGACCTCGCGGCGATGTGGGCGGTGTTCTCGTTCGGGTACATCGGGGTGCGCGCGGTGACGCTCGGCCTACGGGCGCACCGGCCGGGGTGGATCGCGGTGGCGATGGCGCGCTGAGCGCGGGCGGGCGCGGCGGGCAGGCGCGCGGCGGCACGACTCCTCGCGCTCACCGACAGTTCACGCACCCGCGAGCCCGTGGAGTGTCGGTGAGCGCGAACATCCGGCGGGCGCTCGGCGGACGGGGCGGCGCGGCGGGCGACGCGCTACGTCCGCGGGGCGCCCGTCGTGTCGCCGATGCGGAGCTCGGAGCGGAAGGACGCCGGCTCGCCTGATCCGCCCTCGAGCATGGCCAGGGCAGCGCGGGCCGCCGCCTGTCCCTTCTGCACGAAGGGCTGCACGAGCGTCGTCAGGTGCCGCATGGGTGAGCGGTGCAGCAGGCTGTCGTCGACGTGGATGCCGTCGAAGCCCACCACGCTGACGTCCTCCGGCACCCGGAGCCCGTGCTCGAGGGCGGCCGAGATCACCCCGACGGCGAGCAGGTCGCTCTGCGCGATCACCGCGGTCGGTCGGCTGCCACCGGGGGCGAAGAGCGCCTGCCCCGCGGTCCGGCCGTCCTCGACCGAGCTGCCGGCGGCCTCGATGGCGGGGGCGTCCGGGTACACCCCGCGCACCCCGCGCAGCCGCTCCATCGCGGTGAAGGCAGCGCCCTCGGCGAAGCGCTCCTCGGAGATCGGTCCCTGGCGGCGGGAGGCGTCCAGGGGCAGCGTCACGACCGTGACGGCGGTGTGCCCGAGGTCGCGGAGGAACGCGGCGGCGCGGCGGGAGGCCTCGCGGTTGTCGAGCTGGATGGGGACCGCTCCCTCGATGTCGTCGGCCTCGATCGCCACGACGGGGATCCCGCGGCGGCGGAGCACGGCCACCGCGCGGTCGACCCGGACGTTGCACCCGACGAGCACCACCGCGTCCATCGGGGCGTCGACCAGCGGGCCCATCCCACGCTCGTCGTCGAGCGGGCTGCGGACCAGGAGCAGGGACGCCCCGGCCTCGCCGGCGACCTCGGCGATGCCGTCGAGCGTCAGCACGTTCACCGGGTCGCGGAACGCGTCGCTGAGCCGGTCGTCCATCACGACTCCGATCACGCCGGAGCGTCCGCGCCGCAGGGAGCGAGCACGGGGATCGGGTCCGTCGTACCCGAGGGCAGCGGCCGCCGCGAGCACCCGCGTCCGGGTCTCCTCGGACACCGGACCGCTGCCGCTGAACGCCAGGGACGCCGTCGAGGCGGCCACCCCAGCCGCGCGCGCGACGGCGGCGAGCGTCGGGCGGCTGGGTCCCGCCGACGCGCCAGGGGTTGTTGCCGGTTCGTCCATCGGGCGTTAGCGTATCCGACAACCACGGTCGAATCGATTCGACCGCCGAGTACCACCGACAGGACGAGCACATGACGACGGCGTCTGCCAGCAGGACCAGCACCGCCCCCAGCACCCGAGCGTGGATCACGGCCGTGTTCGTGGTGTTCACCCTCTCCGGACTCGCCATCGCGACCTGGCTCGGCCGCATCCCGAGCGTCCGGGACGCCCTCGACGCGACCACGCTCGAGATGGGCCTGCTCGTCGTCGGCATGAGCGTCGGCTCGATCGCGGGCCTGACCGTCGCCGGGCACATCGTCGCGCGGGCCGGCGCCAAGCACAGCGTCCAGATCGCCGCCGCGAGCATGGTGCTCGGGATGGTGATGGCCGGGCTCTCGGTCAGCATGGGCTGGGGCTTCGCGGCGATCTGGGCCAGCCTCATCGCGTTCGGCTTCGGCAACGGGCTCGCCGACGTGTCCATGAACGTGTCCGGGGCCACCGCGGAGCGCCTCGGCGGGCGGACGATCATGCCGATGTTCCACGCCGCGTTCAGCCTCGGCACCCTCGCCGGCGCGGGACTCGGCGCCCTGGCCGAGCGGCTCGAGGTCCCGGTCGCGCTCCACTTCATCGTGCTCGGCGTGCTCGTCGGCATCGCGATGACCGTCGCCGTCCGCTGGTTCGGCGACGAGCGGGTCACCGAACCCGAGCCCACGGACACCTCCCCCGTCGCCCTGCCCGTGTCCCGCTGGGCGGTCTGGAAGCAGCCGTCGACCCTGCTCATCGGCGTCATCGTGCTCGGCATGGCGCTGGCCGAGGGCTCGGCGAACGACTGGCTCCCGCTCGCGATGATCGACGGCCACGGCCTCGAGAACGACGCCGGGTCGGCGGTGCTCACGGTGTTCCTCGCCGCGATGACGATCGGTCGCCTGGCCGGCAGCCCGCTCATCGACCGGTTCGGCCGGGTCCCGGTGCTCCGGACCAGCGCCGCCGTCGCGGTCGTCGGCCTCGGCATGCTCATCTTCGTGCCGAACGTGCCGCTGGCGATCGTGGGCGTGGTGCTCTGGGGACTCGGTGCGAGCCTCGGCTTCCCGATGGGGATGTCCGCCGCCGCCGACGACCCCCGCACCGCGGCGGCCAGGGTCAGCGCCGTGGCCACCATCGGCTACGTGGCGTTCCTCGCCGGACCGCCGATCATCGGCCTCGTCGGCGAGCACTTCGGCCTGCTGCACGGGCTCCTCATCGTGTTCGTCTTCATCGTCGCGGCCGGTCTGGCGTCGGGTGCGGCCCGCGAGCGGACGGCGGAGGCGGGCCGACCCGCCGGGAGCGAGCCGAGCCTCCAGGGCCGTTAGGCTTCCCGGGTGCGTCTCGTCATCGCCCGCTGCTCCGTCGACTACGCCGGTCGTCTGTCGGCCCACCTGCCCCTCGCGACCCGGCTGCTCATGCTCAAGGCCGACGGCTCACTGCTCGTCCACTCGGACGGCGGCAGCTACAAGCCGCTCAACTGGATGAGCCCGCCGTGCTCCGTCGAGATCGGCGAGCCGTCCGACGAGCAGGCAGAGGCCGGCATCGAGCAGGTGTGGACCGTCACGCAGAAGAAGACGCAGGACCGGCTCATCGTCAGCATCCACGAGGTGATCGCCGACGAGAGCCACGACCTCGGGATCGACCCGGGCCTGGTCAAGGACGGCGTCGAGGCACACCTGCAGCAGCTCCTCGCCGAGCAGATCGAGCTCCTCGGCGACGGTCACACGCTCGTCCGTCGGGAGTACATGACGGCGATCGGTCCGGTGGACATCCTGGCCAGGGACGACGCCGGTACGAGCGTGGCGGTGGAGATGAAGCGCAACGCGAACATCGACGCCGTCGAGCAGCTCACCCGCTACCTCGAGCTGATGAACCGCGACCCGATGCTCCGTCCGGTGCAGGGCGTGCTCGCCGCGCAGACGGTGGCACCGCAGGCGCGCACCCTGGCGGAGGACCGCGGCATCCGCGTCCTCGTCCTCGACTACGACGCGATGCGCGGCATCGAGGGCGGCCACACCCGCCTGTTCTGAGGGGCGCCCGCCGGTTCTGACGGCACCCGCCTGGAGGCTCGGCGCGGCTCCGCGACGCCGGCCGCGCTCGCTGACGGCCGGCTCCACCGCCCCGGTTAGGCTGGACCGGTCATGACACGCCCGTTCAGCGCCATCCTCTTCGACCTCGACGGCACCATCAGCGACTCGGCGCCGGGCATCCTCGAGAGCCTCACGCACACGTTCCGCACGGTCGGCGTGCCCGTCCCCGACCACGCGACGCTGATGTCGTTCGTGGGGCCGCCCATCCTCGACACCTTCCGCGTCGCGATGGGGATGGACGAGGCCATGGCCGACCGGACCCTCGCCGTGTACCGCGAGCACTACCTCTCGCACGGCGCCCTCGACTCGGCGATGTTCCCGGGCATCGACGTCGTGCTCCGCACCCTGCACGAGGCGGGTCTGCCGATCTCCACCGCGACGAGCAAGCCGGAGACCCCGGCGACGTACATCCTCGACCACTACGGCCTCGTCGGGGACATCGACGTCATCACCGGCGCGAGCGACGACGAGGTGCGCTCGTCGAAGGCGGACGTGGTCGAGGAGGCCCTGCGTCGCCTCGACGCCCGCGGCTTCGACGTCACCCGACCGGTGCTCGTCGGGGACCGGCTGCACGACGTCGAGGGTGCAGCGGCGCACGGCGTCCCCGTGGTCTTCGCGGAGTGGGGCTACGGCTCCCCCGCCGAGGCCGAGGGCACGATCGCGCAGGCGGCGACCCCGCTCGACCTGCTGCCGATCCTGCTGCCGGAGTCCGCCGCGACGTCCGGTGACGCGGCGACCAGCGCGTCCCGCCTGCCGTGAGCACCGGCGCCGTCGCCCGTCGCGCCGCGTGGGTCCTGCCGGTCGCGATCGTCCTGGTCGCGCTGAACTTCCGCGGGCCGATCGTCGCGCCGGCCCCCGTCATCGGGGACGTGCGACTCGACCTCGGCCTGAGCGCCACCGTCGCCGGCCTGCTGACGACGATCCCCGTCCTGTGCTTCGCGCTCGCGACGCCCCTGGCCAGCTGGGTCATCGCCAAGGCGACGCCCGAGCGGGCCGTGAGCCTGTCGCTGCTGGTCGTGCTCGCCGGCACCGTCGTCCGCTCGCTCCCGAGCGCGGGTGCGCTGCTCGTCGGCACCGCGGTGATCGGCGTCGGCATCACCATCGGCAACGTGGTGATCCCCGTCGTCATCCGCCGGGACACCTCGGCGGAGCGCGTCGGGATCGTCACCGGCGTCTACACGTCGGCGCTCAACGTCGGTTCGATGCTGACCTCCCTCGCCACCGCCCCGCTCGCCGCCGTGTGGGGATGGCCAGCGGCGATCGCGGTCTGGGGCGCGCTGGCCGTCATCGCCGGGCTCGCCTGGACGTGGACGGTCGGTGCCCGCGCGGCCTGGCTCGGACCACGCCCGGGTGCGGCGGACGGACCGACGCCCGCGACCGGACCGATCGACCAGGTGCTCGGCACGGGAGCGATCCGGCTCCCGGATGCCGCGACGCGCGAGGCCGTCCGTCCGAACCGGTGGGTGACGATCGGCCTGACGCTCGCGTTCGGCGGTCAGGCGTTCTCGTACTACGCGCTCACTGCGTGGATCCCGACGCTGCTGCACGACGAGATCGGCTTCTCGAAGGCGTCGTCCGGGGCGAGCTCGTCGGTGTTCCAGATCCTCGCCGTCGTCGGCGCACTCGGCGTCCCGGTGCTCGCGTCCCGCTGGCGCCCGCGCGTCATCATCTCCCTGGTCGCGTTCCTCTGGCTCGCGATGCCGCTGGGTCTGCTCGTCGCACCGCAGCTCTGGCTGCTGTGGTCGATCCTCGGCGGGGCCGCGCAGGGCGGTGGGATCACGATCATCTTCATCGTGATCGTGCGGCTCGTCTCGAACGACGTCGACGCCCGCCGGATGTCCGCCTTCGTGCAGGGCGGCGGGTACCTCATCGGGTCGGCGGGGCCGCTCGTCGCCGGGGCCCTGCACGGGGCGACGGGCGGCTGGACCGCGCCGCTGCTCGTCGTGCTCGTGGCCGTGCTGACCCTCGGTGTCGTGGGGACGCTGGCCGCACGCCGGGTGCCCTGACGGAGCTGCCGGGTGCCCCGCCGCGGCCGCCCGATAGGTCGGCGCCGAGGCTCAGCCCGCGCGGAGCACGTCCTGCAGCGTCATCGGCGCACGTCCGGTGATCCGCTCGACGTCGCCGGAGACCCGCGCGAGCACGCCCTCCGCGATCGCCGTGTACGTGCTCACCCAGGCGTCCGCGAGCCAGGGCTCCGGGTTCCACCGCGCGCGCGACGCGTAAGCCTCGTCGAGCGTCTCCCGGTGGTACGTCACCGTCCGCCCGCGCTCGGCGCTGACGATCGCGGCCGCCTGCTCGAGCGTGATCGCCACCGGCCCGGTCAGCTCGTAGGTCCGGTCCAGGTGCGCCGCGGGGTCGCGCAGCACCGTCGTGGCGACCCGGGCGACGTCCGCCCGGGCGACCGCCGCCATCGCGCCGTCCCCGCCGGGGCCGCGGATCACGCCGTCCTCGCCGACGAGGTCCTCGACGAAGTCCAGGTAGAAGCTGTCCCGCAGGAACGTGTGCGCCATGTCCGTGGCTCGGATCGCCTCCTCGGTCGCCCAGTGGTCGCGGCCGAGCGTGAAGGTCGCGTCCGCGGCCGCTCCGGAGAAGGACGTGTAGACGACGTGCCGGACACCGGCCGTCGCGGCCGCGCCGACGAAGGCACGGTGCTGTACGAGCCGGTCCTCGGCCTCCGCGCCGGACACCATGAGCAGGAGATCGACGCCCTCGAGCGCCGCACGCGAGGCCTCGACGTCCTCGTAGGTCGCGACGGCCACGTCCGTGCCGGGGAGCCGGGGCGCCCGCGCGGCGTCCCGGACGATCATCCGGAACGGCACGCCGTCCGCGGCGAGCGCGCGGGCGACGGCGCCGCCGATGTTGCCGGTCGCACCGGTGATGGCGATGGTCATGTCGGTTCCCTCGGTTCGGTGGGCGGGTCAGGTCAGGACGATCCGGGAGGCTCGGCTCGCCGTGGCGGCGACGCGTGCGGCGTTCACGCCGTCGACCTCCGTCGCCCAGCGCATCGCCGCCTCGTGGTCGCGGCCGTGCCGCATGTGCCGTCCGACCAGGCGGTCGAGGCGGATCCCGTCGTCCACCTGGCACCACCACGTCTCGGTGAGGAGGTCGGGGAGGACCGCCCACGGCTCCGTCTCGTCGAGCAGGTAGTTGCCCTCGGTGACCACGAGCGCCGCGGTCTGCTGCACGGCGATGCTGCCGGCGACGGGCTCGTCGACCCGGCGGTCGAAGTCCGGCGCCCACACGACAGGCTCGTCAGCGGCGACCAGCCGCCGCACCAGCGCCACGTAGCCGTGCGCGTCGAAGGTGTCGATCGCGCCCTTGCGGTCGTGTCGGCCGAGCGCGTCGAGGGCCGCGTTCGCCAGGTGGAACCCGTCCATCGGGACCTGGACGGCGGTCCCGGCTCCGAGTCGATCGTCCACCGCTGCGACGACACGGCGGGCCAGGGTCGACTTGCCCGCACCGGGGGCCCCGGCGACGCCGATCACGGAGCGCCCTCCTGCCGACGCCAGTGCGACGGCGTGGGTGACGGCGGCGTCGATCGATCCGGGGTCGGGCACGCCACCATCCTCGCAGAGTGGTTCACTGTCGGCATGGGCATCGATGCCACGAAGGCGTTCAGCGGGTTCTCGGTCAGGGACACGGCCGAGGCGAGGGCGTTCTACGAGGGCGTCCTCGGGCTCGAGGTCACCGAGGACCACGGCATGCTGGCGATCCAGCTCGGCGACGGTCGGCACGTGCTGGCCTACCCGAAGGGCGACGCGCACGAACCGGCCTCGTTCACGGTGCTGAACTTCCCCGTGCCGGACGTCGACGCCGCCGTCGACGAGCTCACCGCCGCGGGCGTGACGTTCCTGCGCTACGACGGGATGACCGACGACAAGGGCGTGAACCGCCGGGGTGGTCCGCTCATCGCCTGGTTCACCGACCCGTCCGGCAACGTCTTCAGCGTCGTCGCCGAGGCCGTCGCCGAGTAGGCGGTCCTCAGGCGCCGAGTTCGCCCGCCCAGCCCAGGGCGACGGGGACGACGAGGCCGTGCCGGTGGTGCGGCAGGTCCGCGACCCGGATCCACGCAGCCCGTTCCGTCGACCCGTCGACCTCGTCGCGGAGCTCGCCGCCGGTGACCCGCACGCGGAACACCACCTGCACGGCCTTCATCGGCCGGCCGTTCTCGTGCATCCGGCGCTCGGCGGGGACGACGTGGTGTCGGATGCCGAGCAGGCCGTCGACGGCGACTTCGTAGCCGGTCTCCTCCATGAACTCCCGGACGACCGCGTCCTCGACGGTCTCGTTGAACTCCACGCCGCCGCCGGGCAGCGCCCAGGTCCCGGCCTCCGGGAAGCGCTGCATGGCGAGCAGGACCCGGCCGTCGCGGACGACCACGCCGTAGGCGGCGAGTCGGGTGTCGTAGTCCGTGTACTCCATCTCCCGACCATCGCAGCACGGTGCGGGACTACGCGCATGCCGCGCCGAGCCTCCCGGCCTGGGACCGTGCGCCGTCAGTCGAGCAGGACCGCATCCCAACCGACGCGCATCCGGGTGACGGCTCGGTCGAAGCCCGCCAGCAGGTCGACGTCGTCGCGGAGGATCGACTGGAGCTGGAGCCCCTCGTAAAGGGCGAGGAGCTGCTCGGCGCCGTGCCGGACGGACGTGCCGGGGGCCTCGCGGCCGGCGATGACGTCGCGCGTGAGGGTCAGCGCGAGGTCCTCGAACGACCTCGTGTACTGCGCACGGAACCACCCGGCGGCGGCGTGGGCGGGGTTCGACGCCGCGCTCAGCAGGGCGAGACGCAGCCGGACGAGTGCCGGGTCGCCGAGCCCCGTCTCGAGGCGCGCACGCACGTACGCAACGGCTCCGTCCTGCTCGGCCACGGACCGGAGTGCGACCCGCTGTGCGGCGTTCCACCGGTCCATCACGGCGACGACGAAGAGCTCCCACACCGGGAACGCCCGCTCGAGGTCCGCGATCGCGATGCCCGCGTGCACGGCGACCTCGGCCGGGCCCACCTGGTGGAAGTCGGCTGCACGGTAGGCGAAGACCCCCGCGGACACGATGCTGGCGCGGAGGTCGCTGTCGGCGGTCGTGGGCACGTGGTCGATTGTCCGAGTCGGACGGCGGTGGCCGCGACGCCAGTTCGGGGGGCTGGTCGCCATATGATATTTTGTATTCATGCTGTAGAATAGGAGAACCCGAACGAGGAGCAGGCGATGGCAGAGGTCCTTCTCTCGCGCAGAGAACTGCGCGAGCGACGCGCGCGTCTCCAGCACCCGGTGCCCGACTCCGGCGCCGGGGGCTGGGCCCGCCCCGCCACGTCGCGAGCCTCGGTCACCCCGACTCCCGCGGTGACCCCCACCCCACCCACAGACCGGAACGAGCCCGACGCCACACGCCGGACACCGGGGTGGGTCCGCGGTGCGACCCTGCATGACGGACGTGAGCAGGGCGCCTCTCACGTCTGCGCTACTGCGCCGACCGTGCCGACCTCGCCGACCGTGCCACCGTGGCGCGTGCCCGAGGACGAGCGGCACCTCGACCCGACCGTCGCCGCCGATGTCGTCCCTGCCGACGTCGTCCCTGCCGCCGTCGCCGCCGACGTGATCCCGGTCGCCTCGGCCGCACCGACCCCGGCACCCGCACCCGCACCCGCACCCGCACCCGCACCCGCACCCGCGACGGTACCGGCACCGGCACCGGCACCGGTGCCCGTCCCGCCGCCCGCCGGACACCCCACGGAGCCGGCGCCGGACGGCACGGCACCGACGCGGCGCCCACGCCGGGTCGCTGCACCGACGGCAGCGGACCCCGTGGTGCCGACACCGCGCGGCGCAGTCCTCGAGGTCCTCCGCGACGTCGTCGGCCTCGGCTCCCGTGGCGGACGACGTTCCTGGACGCGCGGCATCCAGGTCCTCGTCGCGGCTGCTGCCCTCCTGACGCTCGCCGTCGGGCTCCGGGCGATGTTCGCGCCGGTCAGCGCCAGCAGCACCCCGGCCTCGGCGACCTTCCCGCAGGCCGTCGCCGCCTCGACCGCCGAACGGTTCGCCGAGGCGTACTTCACGTGGGACGCCGCCGACCCCGCCGCACGCTCCGAGGCACTGTCGACGCTGATGGTCGGCGGGATCCCCGGGCGGGCCGGGTGGGACGGGACCGGCACGTCGACGGCCGGCCAGGCACGCGCCGCCGGTTTCACCTACGTGGACGCTGCTGACGCCATCGTGACGGTCGTGCTCCCGGTGACGAGTGCTCCGGACGGGCGCAGCCCGACGACGTCGACGATGTCGCTCCAGGTCCCGGTCATGGTCGTGGGGTCGCGGGTCTGGGTGTCCGGACTGCCGGCATCCGTCGGCGTCCCGGCGAGTGCCCCGACCCCGGCGGACTCGTCCTTCGCGCTCGACGCCGACGCCTCGAAGCGCACCAGGGGCGCCGTCGCCCAGTACTTCGCCGCGCTCGGCCAGGGGAACGTCACGCTCTCGGACAGCGGGAACACCTCCACCGGACTCGACGGCACCCTGCGCTACACCGAGCTCATCGACTGGCGGGTGGAGCGCGGTGGCGGCGACCGGCGGGTCGGGTTCGCCACCGTCCGCTGGACGACCGCGTCCGGTGCGTCGCTCGACCAGGACTACCGCGTCGAGGTCTCCACCGACGACGCGGGGTGGCGCGTCCGTGCCGCGAGCGCTGCCCTGCCCACTCCGTGACCACTCCTCCCGAACACCCACAAGGACCAGCGATGCACGTCACCACCACCACCCCGTCCGTCCACGTCCACGTGTCCGCAACCGGCACCCTCGCACTGACCTTCGAGGGTCGGACGGAGACCTCGTCGCACGGCACCGCCGACCTCGCCCGCGAGGCAGCGCTCGACGCCGTCGTCCAGATCGCCGAGGAGGTCGGCAGTCCGGTGCGCCTGCACACGACCGGCGTCGAGGGCGACTGGCACCTGGTGGTCCGGTCGGACGGGTCCGTCGACCTCGACGACACCCCGGAGCCCGCAGCCGCAGTCGTCGAGCCCGAGGCACCGCGGACGCCCCCGGCGCCCCCGGCGCCCATCGAACCGGGCTCCGGAGACACCGACCGTGGTGCCGCCCCGGGCCGCCCCGTGGCCCCGATCACGACGGACACCGTGATCCCCGTGCGTCTCCCGACGGACACGGGCGCCACCGCCGCGCACACGCCACCGGCGACGCCGGAGGAGGTCGCGACGCCCACCGGCCTCGGGACGACACCGGACGGACCGGTGGTCCCGCCGATCCCCCCGATGCCGTCTCCCCACGCTGCTGCCGTAGCCGCCGCCGTCGCTCCCGTAGACCCCGCCGTCGCTCCCGTGGAACCCCTCGTCGCTCCCGGGCCTGCCCTCGAGACGACGCCGACCCGCGCCGCGGAGGTGCCGCCGAGCACCGCGACGGAGACGACGCTGCCCGAGGCGCCGGTCCCCGCCAGCCCGAGCCTGACCGACACCGCCGGACCGACGGACCTGACGACGACTGCGGTGGCGGATCTGTCAACGACCGGGCCGATGGACCTCGGCGAGCTCGAGCACACCGTCGTCACGAACCGACGTCGGATCGAGCCGGTCAGCAGCGCGCGACTCTTCACGAGCACGGGCACCACGCTCGACGTCGCCGGGACGGGGGTCCTCGGACGACGCCCGGTCGGTCACGACAACGGCGTCCGCTTCGTCGACCCGACCCGGAGCGTCTCGAACGCGCACCTCCGGTTCACCGTCGACCGCGCAGGCCTGGTCGTCGAGGACCTCGGTTCGGCGAACGGGACGACGGTCACCCACGACGGCGTGCGGCAGGTGTGCTCCCCGGGCATCGCCGTACCGGCGCGCCGGGGTGCCCGGGTCGACGTCGGCGACCAGTTCTTCGTCGTCGCGTGATCGACCGCGAGACGGATCGTGCGCCGTCGAACGCCTGGACCAGACCCGCCACGACCCGGCGGCGGGACGTCCGCGCACCGCACCGGGCCGCAGCCCGACGACGTCCGAGCGCCCGTGCCGTCCTGATGGCACTGCTCGCGGAGCTCCTGATCATCGCGGGGGTGGGCACCGGGCTCTACGTGACGTGGACGGCGTGGTGGACCGACGTCGTCGCCGTCCACGAGCAGACCGCCCTGGTGCGGGACCTCGGGCAGCACCGCACGAAGGCCTCCGCAGGGACCGAACGACGCGGAGCGGCTCCCGTGCTCGCCGAGCCCGGGTCCGTCGGCGACGTGTTCGGGACCATGCAGATCCCCCGGTTCGGCAAGGACTACATCCGCCCGATCGGCGAGGGCACGAACCGCGAGGAGGTGCTCAACACCATCGGCCTCGGCCACTACCAGGACACCGCGATGCCCGGCTCCGAAGGCAACTTCGCCGTCGCCGGACACCGCGTCACCTACGGCAAACCCCTCAACCAGATCGCCGAACTCAAGACCGACGACAGCATCGTCGTCCGCGTCACCGACACCGCCAAGGACTTCGACGTCTGGTACGTCTACAAGGTCACCGACAGCCAGATCGTCACCCCCGACCACATCGAGACCATCGCCCCCGTCCCCAACCAGCCCGGCGTCGCCCCCACCACGAACGACCGCTGGCTCACCCTCACCGCCTGCCACCCGATGTGGTCCGCCAAGGAACGCTACGTCACGCACGCGAAGCTCGACTACTGGATGCAGGCTGCCGACGGCACCCCCAAGGAACTCTCGGAGACCCCCTCGTGATCTTCCCCCTCGTCTGGCGCGCCCTCCCCGGACCCACCGCCCTCAAGGTCCTCGAACTCGTCGTCCTCCTCGCCGCGATCACGTCCGTCCTCTTCACCTGGGTCTTCCCCTGGATCGCCGCCGACATCCTTCCCCCACCCGACGGCACGATCGACAGTCCCGGCGTCGGCTGAGCCGGACCGCCGCACACGATCGCTCAGCCCCGGTCGAACACCAGCGTCTCGTCGTCGGCCGCGGTGACCCGACCAGTCCTCGCGAACTCGGCCCAGATCGCGCGGACACGGGGGCCGCGTCGCTCCACCTCGGGCCAGTCCCGCTCCGGCACGAACCGGCTCCCGGCCCAGGCCCCGCGCCGACCGAGCAGCAGCGGCAGGTCGTGCATGTGCACGGCGCCGGTCGGACCGGCGGTGGCTCCGCGGAGCAGCCGGTACACGACCGCCCGGCCCCCGGCGGCCCGGTGTCGTCGGGCGAACGCGCGGGCGTCGCGGCCGTAGATCACCTCGGTCAGCGGACGGACCACCCACCAGCGCAGGAGCGCCCGCGCCCACGGGTTCCGTGCGAGCCTCGACAGCGCCGGGAGCACGGCGACGTACATGCCGGCCTCGTCGGACGTCGACCCGATGAGCACGTCCACGTCCCGCGCGACGCGACGCCACGCTCGGTCGAGGTCACGCTCGGCGGGCAGCGGGGCGAAGCCGTACTGCGTGCCGTAGGGCATCCCGCCACGCAGCCCGTGGCGCCCGCCGATCCGGGTCGCACGGTCCTGGCGCTCGTACAGGTCGTCGAGCGGGGTGTCCGCCGAGACGGGGCCCACCGCCCGGACCATCGCCCGGTTCATCCGTGCACGGCCCCGCGAGAGCCCGAGTGGCGCACTCTGGACGATCGCGCGCCGGAACAGTCCGGCGGTCCCGTCGCTGATCATCAGGTGCGCGATCGCGTCCGCACCGGCCGACTGCCCGAACAGGGTGATGCCGTCGGGGTCACCACCGAAAGCAGCGATGGTGCCGTGCACCCAGCGCAGCGCCGCGACCAGGTCGAGGAGTCCGAGGTTCGGCGGGACCCGCTCCCCGTCACCGAGGAAGCCGAGGACGCCCAACCGGTAGGTCACCGTCACCACGACGACCCGCTGCTCGCGCACCAGGTCGTACGGGTCGTTGATCGGGACGTCCCCGCCGCCGATGACGTAGGACCCGCCGTGGATCCACACCATCACGGGCAGCCGCTCGTCCGGACGGAGGTCGGCCGGCACGGTGATCGAGAGCGCCTGGCAGTGCTCGTCCACCCGCGCCTCGATCGGGTGCAGCAGCTGGTCCACCACCGTCGCCGGCGGCTGTGGTGCGACCGGGGCCGGCGTGTCAGCGACGAACACGTCGGCGAAGACGGGCATCGGCTCCGGCGGCCGGAACCGCTCGGCCCGCGCGTACGGCACGCCGAGCACGCGGACCACGTCGCCGTCCCGGGAGCCGCGGATGCGTCCGGCAGGGGTGTCGAAGGTCAGGGTTCCGTCGTCGAGCACCCGTCCACGCTAGCCGGGAGGCTCGGCGCGGGCCCGGCAGGGCGGCTGCGGCCCGGCGCGTACCGGGCCGGGCGTCGCCTGCGGACGCGAGCCGAGCCTCCCGTCCGGGTCAGCGGACCCGCTTGATCGGGAGCACCACGAGCGCTCCGAGGATCGCGACGACACCGGCGGCCCAGCACATCAGCTGGTAGTTGTCGGCGGTGCCGTCGGTCCCGATCTTCAGGAAGAACAGGGCGGCGGCCGGTGCGAGCGACTGCGGGAGCGCGTTCGCGATGTTGATCACGCCGAGGTCCTTGCCGGGGCGGTCGGCGTTCGGCAGGACGTCCACCACGAGCGCGGTGTCGATCGCCGAGTAGATGCCGTACGCGAAGCCCATGATCACCTCGGCGACGTAGAACCCGCCGACCGTCTCGGCGTGGGCGAGCACGACGAGCCCGACCGCGAACAGCGCCGTGGAGCCGGCGACGAAGACCTTGCGCCGCCCGAGCCGGTCGGAGGCCCAGCCGCTCAGTGCCGCGCTGACCAGGAGTGCGATCGTGTAGAGCAGGACGCCGAACGCGACGGCCGCGGTGGCGTCGGCCGCGTCGTCGATGCCGATGTGCTGCTGCATGTAGAGCAGGCGGTAGGTCGTGAACATGAACGTCGCGAAGATGATCAGGAAGCGCGACCACCACGCGAAGGCGAAGTCCGGGTTCTTGATCGGGTTCGTCCAGAACGACGCGATGAGGTTGAGGAAGGTGAACTTCTTGAGCGTGTAGGTCGGCAGGTCGTCCCGCGCGACGAGGGCGTAGACCACCACGAGGACGATCGCCAGGATGCCCGGCGCGATGAACAGCACGGGCAGGTTCGCGACGAAGAACACCGACAGGTAGGTGCCGGCGAGGACGGCGATGTTCTGCGCGAGCGCGATGATGCTCGACGCCTTCCCGCGCTGGAACTCCGGCACGTTGTCGGCGAAGCTCGCCGTGAGGGTGGAGAGCACGGTGTTCGCGGCGAGTTGGGCGAGCAGCCACCCGAAGGTGAGCTGCAGGGTGTCCGGTGCGTATGCGATCCACGCGAGGGCGATCGCGAAGACCACGACGCCGGTCAGCATCCACGGACGGCGGCGGCCCCAGCGGGTGCGGGTCCGGTCGGACAGTGCGCCGGCGAGCGGGTTCATGATCATCGCGCCGAACGCGCCGATGGGCAGCACCGAGCCGATGACGTCGGCGGCGTCGTTCCCGACGAGCGCCTGCGCCTTGAGCTGCATGCTCACGTAGACCGGGGCCATGAGCGCCACGAACAGCCCGAACTGGCCGAGGAACAGGGCGACCTGGTAGCCGACACCCACACGCATCGTGCTGACCGGCTGGGTGATGCCCTCTTCGGGGTGCAGCAGGACCGGTGTCTCCGCGGGTTCGGGTGTGCTCATGACGCCTCCTTGAGTCGATGAAAACCTTGCTGTACAAGGTTTTGACATGAGCGAGCGTACATCACGTCGACACGACGTGTCGGGGGGTGTCCGGAGAAACTGCACACCGGATGGTTTTTCGGGTAGCGTCGTACTCGATCTCGCCGCGGAGCATCGTGTTCCGGCAGGTCGAGAGTCTCCAGTCAGGACCGAAGGAGCCCCCTGCAATGCCCACCACCTCTGTGCAGCTGTACTCGCTGCGCGACGCCATCGCGGCCGACCTCGACCAGGCCATCGCCCGCGTCGCCGAGATCGGCTACGAGAACGTCGAGCCCTACGCGTTCGTCGAGCGTGCCGCCGACCTCGAGAAGGCCTTCGCCGCCACCGGTCTGAAGGCTCCGTCGGGCCACGTCGCCGTGATCGACGCCGAGGACACGACGCCGATCTGGGACGCTGCCGAGCGCCTCGGGATCCAGACCGTCATCGACCCGTTCATCCCGACCGACCGCTGGCAGACCGCCGACGACGTCGCGAAGATCGCCGAGCGCGTCAACGTCCTCACCGCCGAGGCCGCGTCGCGCGGGCTGAAGTTCGGCTACCACAACCACCAGTGGGAGTTCACGAACAAGGTCGACGGCAAGACCGTCTACGAGCACTTCGTGTCGCAGCTCTCCCCCGAGACCGTGCTCGAGGTCGACACCTTCTGGGCGACCGTCGGTGGCGCCGACGCCCCCGCCGTCCTGAAGTCGCTCGGCGACCGCGTCGTCGCGATCCACGTGAAGGACGGCAAGGTCGACGGTGACATCCGCACCGCCCTGCCCTCGTCGGAGAGCGCGCTCATCGTCCCGGAGGCGCTCCAGCGCGCCTTCGAGAACCAGACGCCGGCCGGCCAGGGCGACGTCGACGTCCCCGCGATCCTCGCCGCCGCACCGCAGGCGATCCGCGTGGTCGAGTTCGACGCCTACTCGGGCGACGTGTTCGAGGGCATCACCGAGTCGCTCACCTGGCTGAAGGCGAACGACACCGCCGGGAGCGCCGCGTGAGCCGCGTCGGAGTCGGCATCATCGGTGCCGGGAACATCTCGGACCAGTACCTGACCAACCTCACGCAGTTCGCCGACGTCGAGGTCCTGATGGTCGCCGACCTCATCCTCGAGCGCGCGGCGTCGCAGGCCGAGAAGTACGGCGTCGCGGCGTCCGGCACGGTCGAGGAGCTCCTCGCCCGTGACGACATCCAGATCGTCGTCAACATCACGGTCCCCGCCGAGCACGCCAAGGTCGGCCAGCAGATCATCGCCGCCGGCAAGCACACCTGGAGCGAGAAGCCCGTCGCCACGAACGCGGAGGACGCGCAGGCGCTCCTCGCCGCCGCGGCCGCCGCCGGCGTCCGCTACGCCTGCGCTCCCGACACCGTGCTCGGTGCCGGGATCCAGACCGCGATCCGCGCCATCGCCCGCGGTGACATCGGCACGCCGCTCACCGCGACGACGATGTTCCACGTGCCCGGCCCGGACCAGTGGCACCCGGACCCCGAGTTCCTGTACGCGCAGGGCGCCGGTCCGCTGTTCGACATCGGCCCGTACTACGTGACGACGCTCCTGCACGCCTTCGGCTCCGCCTCGCGCGTGCAGGCCGTGTCGTCGAAGTCCCGCGACACCCGCGTCATCGGCTCCGGCCCGCGCGCCGGCACCGAGTTCCCGGTCGAGGTGCCGACGCACCACGCGGCGCTCATCTCGTTCGCGGACGGTCAGTCGGCGCAGACGACGCTGTCGTTCCAGCACGCGCTGCCCCGCAACGGCTTCGTCGAGATCAACGGCTCCGAGGGCACGATCGTGCTGCCGGACCCGAACGTCTTCGACGGCGACAGCACGCTGTGGACGCTCGGCAAGGACGAGCCGACCACGCTGGCGCACAAGGGCTCCACGTGGGGTCGCGGGACCGGCGTCGTCGAGCTGGCGCGCGCGATCGCCGAGGGCCGACCGGAGCGCGCCTCCGGAGCCGTCGCGTCGCACGCACTCGACGTGATGCTCGGCATCCGCGACGCGGCCGAGTCCGGCCAGGCCGTCGAGATCACCTCGTCGATCGAGAAGGTGCAGCCGCTCCCCGAGGACTTCGACCCCGCCGCCGCGGTCCTCGCCGAGGGCGTCGCAGCCTAGACACCGCGCACCACAGGAACGGCCGGCCCCGACGGGGTCGGCCGTTCCCGCGTCCTGGAGGCGCGGGTCACCTCCGCCCCGTCGGTCCGGTCGGCCGTCAGGGCGCTGGTGGAACGATCTGCTCGAGCAGGTGCAGGACGCGTTCGCCGTCCACCGCGTCGGGGTCGAGCAGCCACTGGACCTGCAGGCCGTCCGACGCCGCGATGCTCAGACTGGCGAGGTCGGTGGCGTCGAGGTCCGCGCGGATCCGGCCGAGGTCCTGGTCGCGACGGATGAGGTCGGCGAGCTCCCCGCGGAGCCGGGCGAACCGCTCACGCATGAACTCCCGCGTCGACGGGTGCCCCTCGCTGACGGCGTCGGCCGCGAGCGTCGTGTAGAGCTGCACGAGGCCAGGGACGGCGCGGTTCCGCTCGGCGCTCTCGCGCATGTCCCCGATCGCCGACGGCATCCGGTCGGGAGCGCCCTGCTCGCGGACCTCGTGCTCGCGGTAGACGGCGAGCAGGAGTTCGTCGCGCGAGGGGAAGTAGTGCCGGAGCGCCGCGTGCGTGATGCCGAGCGCCTCGGCGACGGAGCGCAACGAGGACGCGTCGACGCCCTGCTCGGCGACCATCCGGATCATCTCGTCGAGGATCTGGGCCCGTCGCTCGGCCCCCTTGCGGTACCCACGCCGGGGCGCGCGCTCGGCGTCCTCGGCATGGGTCATGGGAACAACTTACCGCTGGAAGGTTTCAGGCGGTGGTGTCGTCCACGGTGTACTCGTCCTCGGGCTCCGGAACCGCTTCAGCGAGGGCGTCGACGACCTGGCGCAGCGCCGTCGCCACGACCTCGTTGTCGGCTTCCGGGAGTGCGTCCACGACCCGGACGACGATCTCGTGGAACCGCGCGTACGACTCGTCGATCCTGGCGGCCGCCTGGTCGGTCGGCTCGAGCACCTGCGCGCGACGGTCGGTGGGGTGCGCAGAGCGGACGAGGTGCCCCTTCTCGACGAGGCCGTCGACGATCTTCGTGACCGAGGCGTTCGACACCGCGAGCATCACGGCGAGGTCCTTCGGGCCCATCGCCCGACCGTCGCGGTGCGCCTGCAGCAGGTACCGGACGGCGAGGAACTCGTTGTTCGACAGGCCGCTCTCGACCCGGGCGTGCTCGATGTGCTGTTCCTCGGCGTGCTGCAGGCGGAGCAGCGCGTCGACGGCGGCCTTCGCGGCCTCGGAACGCGGTTGCCGCGTGTAGAGGTGGACGTGCTCGCGGCGGACGACGGTCAACGGCATGCGGTCGTGTTCCCCCGGGTCCTCAGGCCTGCTGCGTGCTGAAGAAGTCGGCGTAGGACGGCTCCGCGCGGCGGGAGAGCAGCGACGGGTCCTCGATCCGGGCGGTGACGTAGGCGGCGATGACGGCGGGGTCGGTGAGGCCCGCACGCGGGTGGGTGCCGAAGAGACCGGTGCTCCGCTGAGCTCCGTGGTACGTGCTGCGCATGCCTGCTTCCACCTTCCTGTTCCCCTGTCCCCGACGGGAGGTCCGTCCTGGTCGGACGCCGGAAGTGTTTCACGGCGCGAACGATCAGTGCAACTGACAATCAGTGCGTCGTACGTTTTGCGCAGTGAACTGCATGGGAGGGTGGGTGAACCGGTCGGGCGACGGCTAGCGTGGCGGTGTGGACCTCCAACTCGCAGACCGTGTCGCCCTCGTCGTCGGAGGCAGGGGGTACATCGGTGCCGCCGTCGCCGCGCAGCTCCGCGCGGAGGGAGCGACCGTCGTGGTCGCGTCCCGCTCCGCCGCGGACGACGACGGGATCGCGATGGACACCGCGGACCAGGCCTCGGTCGACGCCGGTGTCGCCGCCGTGCTCGCGCAGCACGGGCGGATCGACGTGCTCGTCGTCACGGCGGCTCCGAGCGCCGGCACCCTGGACCCCGCGAAGAAGTCCGACCCCGACCAGGTCGCCGCGGCGATCGACGGCAAGGCCCTCGGCTTCCTGCGCGTCGCCAACGCCGTGCTCCCCGGGCAGCGGGAGGCCGGGTTCGGTCGCGTGGTCGTGATCAGCGGGCAGAACGCCTACCTGTCGGGCAACATCACCGCGTCCCTCCGGAACACCGCGGTGAACGTCATCGCGAAGAACCTCGCCGACGAGGTCGCCGGCTCGGGCGTCACGGTGAACGTCGTGAACCCCGGCTCGGTGACCGACCACCCGTCTGCCACCGTGCAGGCCGGGGCCGGCGGCGAGTCCAGCCCGGAGCAGATCGCCGACCTGGTCACGTTCCTCTCCTCGCCGCGCTCGGTGGTCTCCGGCGAGTCCGTCTCGATCGCGCACCGCGTCCTCGGCGCCATCGCGATCTAGACCGTCCGCAGATCCGACCAATCCCCCGTACGGGGGGCTCCGAAGGAGTCCGGGCCCGGAGGATCAGGGCGACCGTGCCGCTGACCCGAACCTCGGCACGGTCGTCCGTGCGCCGTCCCACGGGGGCGGACACCGGCGAGGGCGGTGTCAGCCCTGGACACCGAGGCGCGAGGCCAGGAACGTCACCATCGTCCCGACGAGCAGCTCGCGCGAGTCCGCTCGCCGGTACTCGTGGCCCTCACCCGCGAGCTCCAGGTACGTCACGTCGTGCGAGCGGGCCCGCAGCGCGTCGACGACCTGGTGCGCCTCGCCGATCGGCACGTTCGTGTCGAGCTCGCCGTGCACGACGAGCAACGGGGCCGTGACGTCGTCGATCGCCCGCATCGGGGACAGGGCGTCGAGCAGCGCGGCGTCCTCGACGGGGTGCCCGTACTTCGTCGCGGCGGCGGCGGCGATCCACGGCTCGGTGTCCCGGTAGAACGTCGCGAAGTCGCTCATGCCGCACACGGCGACCCCGGCCGCGAAGACGTCGGGCGTGAAGGCGAGGGACGCGAGGGTCGCGTACCCGCCGTAGGACCGGCCCTCGACCGCCACGCTCCCACGGTCCGCGTGGCCGTTCGTCACGAGGAACCGTGCGCAGTCCACCACGTCGGCGAGCGCGTTCCACCGGAGGGCGAGGTCGTCGGCGTGCACGAACTCCCGCCCGGAGCCGCTCGAACCGCGGATGTTCGGTGCGAAGACGGTGATCCCCGCTGCAGCGAGCGCCTGGTGCTGCGGGGAGAACGTCGGCCGCTCCTGCGACTCCGGTCCGCCGTGCAGGTGCAGCATCGCGGCTCGGGACGGAGGCTCGGGTCCGGTGCTCGGGACACCACCGGCGGGCGAGCTGGTCGGCGAGGTCGCCCGGTACAGCCACCCGGTGAGCTCCAGCCCGTCCCGTGCGGTGAAGCGCTCGAGGGTCGGCTGCACCAGCGGTACGGCCGGCAGTTCCGGCACGGCGGTGACCCGGCTCCAGGTGAGCGCGTTGGTGTCGAGACGCCAGAGTTCCCGCGGACGGGTCGGCCCCTCGACGGCGAGGATGACGCTCCGCCCGTCGCGGCTCAGCACCGGGTCGGTCACGACGTGCCCGGGGAGGTCCGGCACCGGCGTGCGCGAGGCGACGTGCGTGTTGATGAGTTCGAGCTCGCTGCGGCCGTCGACGTTCCAGCCGAGCAGCAGCGTCCGGCCGGCGTCGTCGGCGTCGAGGAACTCGAGCTCGGCGTCGTCCCGGTCGGCGATCTGCCGCGCCTGCCCGCGCCACCCGTGGGGCCCGACGGGCTGGGCGACGAGTCCGCGACGGGGCAGGCCGGCCTCGGTGGCGACGTAGGCGACGAGCGGGCTCGTCTCGCTCGCCGGGGACGGCCGCAGGAAGGCGATCTCGGCGGAGCCGTCCGGTGCGTCGATGAGCAGCGGGTGGTCCTCGTCGGTGAGGCGGTCGACGACGACGACGAACTCGTGGCCGCGCGCTCCGTCGCGGAGGACCACGAGCCGCTCCTCCACCGACAGGTCGAGGATGTGGATGAGGTCCCCGACCGCCAGGTCGTCGCGGTCGCCGGACACCGGGTCGACGAGGTGGGCGCGTGCCGGCTGGTCGGGCTCGGTCGACGGGAGGGTGATGACGACGCGGTGCCCGCTGCGGCTCCACGGTCCGAGCTCGGCGTGCTGGTGGCGGGACCCGGCGATCTGGGCGGCGTCGCTGCCGTCGGGGCGGACGACCCAGACCTGCTGCTTCACGCCCCCGTCGGTCGCGATGGCGACGGCGAGCCACTCCCCGTCGGAGGACCACGTCACCCGGATGACCGGGTCGTCGGACAGGCGGATGCGGACCGGCTCCGGCGGGTCCCCGTCGACGACGACGTCCTGCACGAACACCTCGGGGGTGCCGTGTCGGTCACTGACGAAGGCGACCCGGCGGGCGTTCCGCGTCATGGTGGGTCCCCACGATCCCCAGGCCGCGGTGAGCTGCGAGCCCAGGTCGACCGCGGCCCTGGTGCGGGCCGCCTGCGTGACCGGTGCCGACGCGTCGACCGGCGCCGAACCTCCCGGGCGGTTCACCGCACCCCCTGGCGCTGCAGCCACATCTCGATCAGGCCGAGCTGCCAGAGCGCGTTGGCGCCGATCTCGGTCCGTGTGCCGTTCGGGTCCTGCAGCATCCGCTCGACCTCCCCTGCGTCGAAGAGCCCGCGTTCCCGCGCCTCCGGGGCGTGCAGCGCGTCGCGGACGCGCTCCAGGTACGGGCCGGCCAGCTGCCGGATCGCCGGCACGGGGAAGTACCCCTTCCGCCGGTCGATCACGGCGTCGGGGACGATCCCGCGGGCAGCGCGTTTCATGATGCCCTTCCCGCCGTCCGACAGCTTCTGCTCGGGCGGGACGGTCCCCGCGAACTCGACGAACTCGTGGTCGAGGAAGGGGACGCGGGCCTCGAGGCCCCACGCCATCGTCATGTTGTCGACGCGCTTCACCGGGTCGTCGACGAGCATGATCGTGGTGTCGCTCCGGAGCGCGGCGTCCACGCTCGTCTGCGCGCCCGGACGGGCGAACTCGGCGTCGACGAACGCCGACGGGGTGTCGTCGTCGCTCCGCCACCGCTCGCCGAGGAGTCCCTGCAGTGCCGGCCAGCGGCGGTCCATGAACACCGAGCGGTACGTCTCCGCCGCCTGGTCGCGCGGGACGTCGGCGAGCGGTGGGTACCAGCTGTAGCCGCCGAGGACCTCGTCCGCGCCCTGCCCGGACTGCACGACCTTGACGTGCTGTGACACCTCCTGCGACAGGAGCCAGAAGGCGACGCAGTCGTGGCTGACCATCGGTTCGCTCATCGCCGCGACCGCGCCGTCGATGCCGTCGAGCAGGCGGGAGGACGGGATGCGGATGCGGTGGTGGTCGGTGCCGAAGTGCCGGGCGACCTCGTCGGAGTACGCGAACTCGTCGCCGGACTCCCCGCCGGCGGACTCGAACCCGATGCTGAACGTCGCGAGGTCCCGCTGCCCGGCCTCGGCCAGCAGCGCGACCACGAGCGAGGAGTCGATGCCGCCGGAGAGCAGCACGCCGACCGGGACGTCGGCGACCATGCGGCGTTCGACCGCGGTGCGGAGCGAGGCCGTGAAGGCCTGCTGCCAGTCCTGGTCCGACCAGTCGGCGCGGTCCGGGTCGCGTTCGAAGCGCGGCTCCCAGTAGACGGTGTCCTGCCAGGTCCCGGACGGTTCGACCACCCGCACGGTCGCGGGTGGGAGCTTGCCGACGCCGGACAGGATCGTGCGGGGTGCGGGGACGATCGAGTGGAAGGTCATGTACGACGCGAACGCGACGGGGTCGACCGAGGTGTCGACACCGCCGCCGGCGAGGACGGCCGGGAGCGAGCTCGCGAACCGCAGGCCGCCGGGGACCTCGGCGACGTACAGCGGTTTGATGCCGAGTCGGTCCCGCGCGAGGACCAGGCGGCCGCTCGCGTGCTCCCAGATCGCGATCGCGAACATCCCGACGAGGTGCTCGACGAACGCGGTGCCCCACTCGGCGTACGCGGCGACGATCACCTCGGTGTCCGACGTCGAGTCGAAGCGGTGGCCCTTGCCGTGCAGCTCCTCGCGGAGCTGCCGGTAGTTGTAGACCATGCCGTTGTAGGCGATCGTCAACCCGAGCCGCGCGACGACCATCGGTTGCGCCCCCGCGGTCGAGAGGTCGACGATCGACAGCCGCCGGTGTCCGAGCGCGACCGGACCGCGGGCCCAGAGGCCGTCGCCGTCAGGACCGCGGTGCACCAGGCACCCGGTCATCCGGGCGACGGCCCCGACGTCGGGGGCGGTGCCGTCGAAGCGGATCTCCCCCGCGAGCCCGCACATCAGCGCGACCCGCCGGTACCGATGATCCAGGTGTCCTTGGCACCGCCGCCCCGCGAGGAGTTGACGACCATGCTGCCCTCCGGGGCCACCCGGGTCAGCGCGACGTCGGCCAGGTGGACGTCGTCGGGGCCGGTGCCGGTGACGTACACGAAGGCCCGGAGGTCGACGTGCCTCGGGTCGAGGCCGGCGGCCCCGATGGTCGGGTGCGAGGACAGCTGCACGACCTCCTGCCCGACCCAGGCGGCCGGGTCGGCGGCGATCGCACGACGGCGTTCCGCGACCTCGGCGGCGCTCGCGCTCGGGCCGATCAGCACGCCCCGTCCGCCCTCGCCGTCGACGGGCTTCGTCACGAGCTCCCCGACGCGGTCAAGCACGCTCAGCCGCTCCCCCTCGATCTGCGTGCGGTAGGTCGGGACGGACTCGAGCAGGGGCTTCTCCTCGAGGTAGTACCAGATCAGGTCGGGCACGGTGACGTACATCGCCTTGTCGTCGACCAGCGCGTTCCCGGGGGCGTTGGCGAGGTGGACGGTGCCGGCGGCAGCCGCGTCGAGGATCCGGGCACCGAGGTCCGGCTGCGTGTCGGTGCGCAGGGCGCTGACGTCGCGGTCGATGCGCAGGTAGAGCGCGTGCAGGACGTCGCCCGTCGCGGTCTCGACCACCTGGCCGTCGCGGACGTCGATGTCGGCCTCGGACACCAGTCGCATCCCGCAGCCCTCGGCGAGCCGACGGTGCTCGTACCAGGCTCCGGAGGCGGGGCCGTCGGACACCAGGGCCAGCACCGGGTCGGGCGCACCGGTCACGGCGGTCGCGTTCACCAGGAGGGTGTCCCGCAGGCGGTCCAGGACGGTGTGCGGGTCCCGCAGCAGCTCCGGTCGCGGCGCATCCGGGACGACGTCGTCCATCATCTCGCGGAGGGCGAGGCCGTACGCGACACCCGAGGGCGAGCGGACGTTGTCCTCGAGCACGCGCCAGCCGCCGAACTCGTTGCGGATCAGGTCGAACCCGATCACCGAGGCGCGCACGGCGTCGGCGGGGAGCCGGCAGGCGGCGGGGTCCCAGCCGTTCGCCCCGACGAAGTCCGACTCGTCCATGGCGCCGTCGGTGACGATCCGCCGCTCCCCGTAGGCGTCGCGGAGGAACAGCTCGATCGCGCGGGCCCGCTGGGCGAGTCCCGCTTCCAGCTGCGTCCACTCGTACGCGCTGACGGTCCGCGGGACCAGGTCGCAGCCGAAGACCTGCACGCCGCCGTCGACGACGAACCCGACCTCGTGTTCGCGGGTCCAGACGTCCCGTGCGGCGCAGTGCTCGACCGTGGTGTCGGCGTCCCAGCCGCGGAAGAACGCCGCCAGGTCACGGAAGGCCGGGCGGGGACGTGCTCCGGGCCCGACCGCCTCGTCACCGGCGCGGACCCGGTAGCCGGGGATCACGATCGCGGGGTGTTCGGCGCGGCCGGACGGGGTGCCCGCGGTGTCCGCCACCACCTGGGCGACCACGTCGTCGAGGTCACCCCGCTCGGCGTACGCGGTGCGCTGCCGGTCGGTGGAGGTGCCGCGCGCCAGGGTGTCCTCGAGCAGCGCCGCGACGGTGCCCCAGTCGCCGAGCTCCTCGAGCTCCGGGCGCAGGCGGGAGACCAGCTGGCGCGCCGCGACCTCGGCGGGGAGGCGCTCCGGGTGCTCGCCGAGGCCGAGCAGTTCGCCGCTCAGGCCACTGCGGGCCGCCTGCCACATCGCGGCACGGTGCAGCGGTTCGCTCCGGGGACGCCACTCGGCGCCGGACTCGACGGCCTTCTCGGCCCTGCGGACGACGGCGCGGAACAGACCCGCGATCAGCACCGCATCGTCCACCACGGGCGTCGCGTCGCAGACCCGGAGCTCGAGGGTCGGCGCGTGCGAGGACGGCCGCACGTCGAAGTACGCCATCTTCTTGTCCGCGATCACCCCGGATGCGATGAGGTCCTCGAGCACCCGGTCGTACTCGGCGGCGCTCTCCACCCGGCCGAAGCTGCCGGCGGACGGCCAGCGCTGCCAGATGATGCTCCGGAAGGACGCGTACCCGGTGTCCTGGCCGTTCCAGAACGGACTCGAGGCGCTCAGCGCGAGCAGCACGGGCAGCGTCGGGGCCACGCGCTGGGCGATCTCCACCGCGAGGTCGCGGTCGCTCACGCCGACGTGCACCTGCAGGCCGCAGATGAGCTGTTCGTCGACGAGCATGCGGTACTGCTCCTGCATGCGTCCGTACCGGCCGCCGGACGTCAGCTCGAAGTCGGCGTACTCGGACCGGGGTGCCGTCCCGGCTGCGGCGATGGTGACACCGGCCGAGGCGATCGCGCCGGTCAGCTCCTGGCGCAGGTCGACGATCACCCGGCGGAGGTCGTCGAGGGTCGTCACCACCGGGGTGTTCGTCTCGATCGTCGTGCGCTGGAGTTCGGCGCCGAAGCGGTCTGCGGGCAGTTTGGGCAGAAGGCGCGGGGCCTTCGCGGAAAGTCGGCCGGACTCGAGGTCGATGAGGTGCAGCTCTTCCTCGGCGCCGAGCGTCAGCTCTGCACTCATGGGCCGAACCTACGCGCGACAGGTGTCGATTGACCGGCGCCGCGCCTTGTCCGTCGTCCCGGGGACCTCCTAGGCTCACGATGATGAGGAACACTGATGTCCTGGAAGCCCTCGCCGCGTGGGTCCCGCCCGTCGTCCGGCAGTGGAACCCGCGGTGGGAGGCCGACGTCGCCGACTGGGTCGAGCCCGACCTGTCCCTGGTCGGTGACGCCGCCTGGGGAGCCACCGTCCGGGACGCGGTGCAGTTGCCCGTCGCCGATCCGCTCGCGTGGGCGAACCGGCGCGTCGAGCTGTCGGACGGCGGCTGGGCGGTCGCCGGCATCCGGTTCCGCGGGCGGGACGTGACGAAGCCGTTCGTGGACGTCATCGCGACCACCGCCACGCCCGACGCCGACGGGCTCGGACGGCTGGCTGCGCTGATGGAGCACTACGCGGCCTTCGCCCCGCTCTGCCTCCGGGTGCACCTGCCCGGGGACCGGCGGAGCCACGTCCGCCCGCCCGGGGACCGTCTGGGCGCCGCCGCCGGCGGCGGCGGTCCCGACGTCCGGCCCGACCAGCTCGTGGTCGCCGGCCGGGTGCAGGACATGCGCGTCCACCCGCGGTCCGCCCGCTCCGCCGACGTGGAGCTCGTCCCGACGACACCCGACGCCGCCGCGGAACACGCCGCCACGCTGTACGCCGGCATCCGACGAGCGCGCCCGGAACTCGACGAATGGGCCGCGCCGAGCGACGCCGACGGCCTGGAGTCCGCCGCCGACGAGGGACTGCTGTTCGCCGTGACGGTGGACGGCGTCCCGGCCGGCATCGTGGCCGCGGAGCGCGACGACGCGTACGGGATGACCGGGTTCGCCGTGCAGGAGATCGTCCTCGACGACGCGCACCGCGGGCAGGGACTCGGGACCGCGACCATGCAGCGCCTGGCCGATGCGCTGCCGGCAGCGCCGGACGACGTCCTCTGGGGTCACATCCACCCGGACAACGCGGCCTCACTGGCGAACGCGGAGTCGACCGGGCGTCAGGTCGTCTCGACGCTGACCTGGGTGACGCCGGAGGGGCACCCCGGCATGCCGTGACCGAGTGGTGCAGACCGACGAGCACGGTCGGGGGTACACCGGCCTGGGAACCGCGCGGACCCGGGCCGTACAAACGAAGCATGACGGCCACCGCGTTCTGCCTGCACGCCCTCGGGTCCAGCTCCGAGGAGTTCGCGACGCTCCGCGCCCGTCTCGCGGGGACGCTCGACCTCACCGGCATCGACCTGCCCGGCTTCGGGCGCTCCTCAGCAGCGACCGGCACCACCGTCGAGGAGATGGCCGTCCAGGTGGAGCGCGTGATCGGCCAGAGCGGCGCCACCGAATGGGTGCTCATCGGGCACTCGATGGGCGGCAAGGTCGCGTCCGTGGTCGCATCCCGGACGATCGACGGCTCGAACGGGCTGTTCGGCCTCCGAGCCGTCGTCCTGCTCGCCGCCTCGCCGCTGTCCCCCGAGCCGATGGCCGAGGACCGCCGGCAGTCGATGCTCGGCTGGGCGGCCGACGGCCCGATCGGCCCGCAGGACGCCGAGACCTTCATCGAGGCGAACGTCGCGTCCGTTCTCCCGCCGGAGTCGCACGAGATGGCGGTGCACGACGTCCAGCGCGCTGACCCCGGAGCCTGGCGTGCGTGGCTCCTCCGCGGCAGCCGCGAGGACTGGTCGACGACGTTCGGCCCGAACCCGGTCCCGGCACTCGTCCTCGCCGGCGCCGACGACGGCGACCTCGGTCCCGAGGCGCAGCAGACCCTGAATCTGCCGCACTGGCCGAACGGCACCTTCGACGTCGTGCCGGACGCCGCGCACATGCTCCCCTGGGAGCAGCCCGACGCCGTCGCGGACCGCATCCGCGCCTTCTGGGACCACCGCGTCGACCGTGGACCCGTCGTGCCGTCGTCGATGGCCCGCGTGATCGCGTCGCCGCGCGTCAGCGCTCGCACGCGGGGCATCCTCGCCGAGCGCGCGCTGCCCGACGACCCCGACGCGGCGCCGGAGGTCCTCACCCCGGTCCAGCTGACCACGCTCCGGGCCATCGGTCGCGTCGTGGTCCCGCAGCCCGACGACCGCCCGGTCGACATCGCGCTCCGGGTCGACGCGCAGCTCGCCGCCGGGCTCGGGGACGGCTGGCGCCCGGACGGGCTCCCCGCCGACGCCGACGCCTACCGCGCCGGACTCGACGCGCTCGAAGCCGACGCAGCGCGTGGCGACGACCACCTCCGTGCCGTGCTCGACGACGTCACCGCCGGTGACCACACGCCCACGGCGGGACCGTTCGACGCCGGCCAGCTCACCGCGTGGGCCGAGGACGCCTGCGTCGACCTGGTCAAGCAGTGGGCCGCTCACCCCGCCACGATGGCGGACATCGACTACGACGGCTTCGCGAACGGCGGTGACGGCATCCGGAAGCAGGGCTTCACGCTGCTCGGCGCCGGCGAACGCGAAGCATGGGAACCGACCGGAGGCACCCGATGAAGCTCGACGACCAGCGCCGCTACGACGAGGACGAGATCGTCGACGCCGTCGTCGTCGGCACCGGGGCCGGCGGTGCGCCCCTGCTCGCGAGCCTGGCCCGCAAGGGTCTCCGCGTCGTCGCCATCGAGGCCGGCAGCAACCGCGACCCGGAGCAGTTCACCCCGGACGAGGTCGAGTCACCCGGGGACATCAACTGGATGGACGAGCGCATCAGCGGCGGCAACGCCCCGACCGCGTTCGGGCCGAACAACAGCGGCACCGGCGTCGGCGGGTCGACGCTGCACTGGGGTGCCTTCACCCCCCGGCCGAACCAGCACGACATCCGCCTCCGCACCGACTCCGGGCAGGGCGAGGACTGGCCGATCGACCACGCCGAGCTCACCCGGTGGATCGAGCAGGCCGAGCACGACATCGGCGTCGCCGGTCCCGAGCACTACCCGTGGGACCCGTCGCGCCGGTACCGGATGCGCCCGGCAGCCCGCAACGCCTCCTCGGACATGATGATGCGCGGCGCCGCAGCCGTCGGCATCACCGCGACCGACGCTCCCGTCGGTCTGACGACCGAAGACCGGATGCAGGAGCACCACGGCCTCCGCCAGGCGTGCGTGGCGTGCGGGTCCTGCCACCAGGGCTGCCGGAACGGCGCGAAGGTGTCCATGGACACCACCTACCTGCCGGCAGCCGTGGCCTTCGGCGCCGAGATCCGGGCAGACGCCTTCGTGCACGGCATCGAGCTCGACGCCCGTGGACGCGTCGAGGCGGTCGTCTACCGCCAGGGCGGTCGCGACCACCGGCAGCGGACCCGGTCCCTCGTGCTCGCAGCCGGCGGCATCGAGACCCCGCGGCTCCTCCTGCACACCGGGCTGGCGAACAGCAGCGGCCAGGTCGGCCGGAACTTCACCGCGCACGGCGCCACCCAGGTGTGGGCGACGTTCGACGAGTCGATGCGGTCCTACCGCGGGTACCCGTCGTCGATCATCACCGAGGACTTCATCCGCCCGACCGACGCCGACTTCGCCGGCGGGTACCTGATCCAGAGTCTCGGGGTCCAGCCCCTCACGCTCGCCACCTCGATGGTGCGCGGTGGCGGCCTCCGCGGCGCCGAGCTCGTCCGCGCCCTCCGCGACTACCCGAAGATGGCCGGGGTCGGGATCAACGCCGAGTGCCTGCCGTACGACGACAACCGCCTCGTGCTCACCGACGAACTCGACGCGAACGGGATGCCGAAGGCGCGCGTCTCGTTCTCGCCCGGCGCCAACGAGGAGGCCATCACCCGGCACGCGGTCCGCACGATGACCGCGATCGTGGAGGCGGCCGGTGGCCGCGACGTGCGGGTCCTCGACCGCACCGCACACACCGTCGGGACCGCGCGCATGGGAACCGACCCGTCGAACTCGGTCGTCGACGCGGCCGGCCGGTCGTGGGACGTGCCGAACATGTGGGTCGTCGACAACTCGGTCTTCCCGAGCTCGCTCATCGCCAACCCCGCCCTGACGATCATGGCGCTGTCGCTCCGCACCGCGGACCGCATGCTCCGTGACGACGCACAGGCGGACCGGTCGGAGGCCCAGCTCACCGCCGCCTGACCGGTCACGACCGCGCGGTCCGGCCTGGAGGCACGGCTCGCCTCCGCCGGACCGGCGTGCCTGGTCCGGCGGCGCGGCTCACCGCCGCCCGAGCACGTGCAGCGCGGCGAGGGTGGCCCCGTCGGTGACCTGTCCTGCCGCGATCGCGGCGTCGATCTCGGCCGCATCGAGTTCGACCGTCGTCCACGCCTCGCCCGGCTCGAGCGCCGTGTCCGTCCACCGCTCGACGGTCCCGACGAACACCCGCGTGCGGACGTCGGAGATCCCCGGCGCCGCGACGAAGCTCCCGATCTCGACGAGCTCGCCGCACACGGCACCGGTCTCCTCGGCGAGTTCCCGCGCTGCTGCGTGCGCGGCGGACGCGTCGCCGGGGTCGACGGCACCGGACGGCAACTCGTGGCGGGGCTCGGGACCGGTCGTGTCGCGGATGCCGCGCACGAAGACGAGGCGACCCTCCACCGACGCCGCGACGATCACGCTGTCCGGGGACCGCACGCGGAACCAGCTCCGTTCCGCGTCGTCGACCGTCTCGGTGACGGTGAACCAGGGATTGGCGTGCACGACTGCCGGAGCCGAGCCGGGCCTCCAGTGGTCGCGCGACGGCACGCCGACGGTCCCCCGCTGCCGAGCCGCCATCCGGGCGAGCACGTCCACCTCGTGCTGGTCGGACGGCGGGTCGTTCGCGTCCATCCCGACCAGCCACGTCAGTCCCCGCAACCCGCGGTCGTCCCGCCCGACGAGCGCGAGCGCCCACACCGCGTCGGGGCGCGCTGCCGCCTCCCGCTGCGCCCAGTCGATCGCCTGCAGGGCGTCGGCGCCCGTCAGGTCGTGGGTCTCCGTGACGAACCCGTCGCCGTCGCGTTCCTGCAGGTACACGCGGAAGCGGGGGTGCTGGTCCTCCCAGGCGCTGTCGCGCTCGTCCACCTCGGAGGAGTCCATGCCCCGAGCCTACGACCGCCTGGCTCTGGCAGGGAGGCCACACGGACCGTCGTGGTGTGCCGCGGGTCGTTCTCGTACCTGCCCGTCGATCCGCAGGAACCCGCCTCTACACTCGGCGCGTGACCCCGTCCACGGCCCGACACCCGCACGAGCGGCGGCTGCCGGTCGCCCTCGCGATCCTGGTGAACCTCGCGCTCGCGCTGCTGCTCCCCCAGCAGGTGCTGTTGTTGCCGTCGTGGGTGGTCCCCCTGCTCGGGGTCCTGCTGCTCACACCGCTGATCGTGTTCAACCCGCGCCGGCTGTCCCGCGAGGCCACCTGGTCGCGGTGGCTGTCGTTCGCCCTGGCGATCATGCTCACCCTGGCGAACCAGGTCACCGTCGTCCGGACGATCGTCCTGCTCCTCGACGGCCACGCGAACGGCTCCGTCGTGCTGCTGACCGCCCTGCAGGTCTGGGTGAGCAGCATCATCGCGTTCGCGCTCGTGTACTGGGAGCTCGACCGGGGTGGTCCCGTCGCCCGCCGGCGCCCCGGACTGTGGAAGACCGCGGAGGCCGACTTCCAGTTTCCTCAGGAGGCGGACCCCCGGAGCGACGCGTGGCGCCCGGTGTACCTCGACTACCTCTACGTGGCGCTGACGAACATGGTGGCCTTCTCGCCGACGGACACCATGCCGCTGAGCGTCCGCGCGAAGATGATCATGGCCTACCAGTCCATCGGCGGGTTCATCCTGCTGGCGCTCGTGATCTCCCGCGCGGTCAACATCATCTCCTGACGCGAGGTGCGGGGCGACGTCATCCGCCTCGAGATCGGCGCGTCGGCTTTGCCACCTCGACGTCGATCCCGTACTCCTCGGCCACCAGGATGATCGCCTTCTGCACCTTGCGCGTCCGTTCCGTGCGGAGACGCCCGATCTCCGGAACTGCGTCCGTCGCGAACAGACTCGGGATGCTGCGAGCCAGGTCGACCGGCCGGTCGAGTCGATCCCACCGACGGAGGATCTCCACCAGGATGAGCACGGCCCACCGACGCTCGATCTCGATCAACGCGTTCGAACCGGTCGGGTGCGCGTTCTCGCGGAGCCAGCGATCGGCTTCCTTCCGCGTCACCCAGTCCCGCTCGACGCCGTAGTGCAGGAACTCGGTCGTGACGAACCCCTGCGCGGTCGCAGGGACCCCGACGAACGGGATCTCGTCGGGCCATCCCAGCTCGTGCGTCCCCGTCACCGGCGTTCCTCCCGGTTCAGCCCGCTCGTCGCGAGGCTCAACTCAGCGCATCGAAGATCGTCTCGACGACGCGGGCGCCCACTGACGCCAGGCGGTCTCGCCAGGTCCTCGGTTGCTCCGGTTCCCCAACCGGACGCCGGAACAGTTCCTTCGGCACGGAAGCACGACAGAGCTCGGCGTCGGCCGGGAGTTCCCCGTGTTCGACCTCGTACGTGCATTCGGAGCACACCATCGCGTCGTTGGTCGGAGCTCCCGGGTGCTCCTCCCAAGGGTGCCCGCAGGCGGAACACGAGGTCTGCCGCAAGCGACGACGAAGTGTCCGGGCACCCCGTGGGTAGGTCTCGCCGCTCGTCGTCTCGGTCATGTCGCGATCATCCCGTACGGGAGCCCCTGGCGGGAAGTCGCCCCGCATCACTGGTCGGACGGATCTCGGAGCCACCTGGGTCCGAAGACGATGTCATCGGACAACGCCCGGTCCAGGAGACGGTCGACCGGGAGCTCGTACAGGCGGAACCCCAGCCGGTCGCGCTGGTAGCTGCGCAACTCGCAGAGCCGGACGATCGCAGCCTCCGCCTTCTCCCGCGTCTGGAAGAACCCGATCGTCTTCGAGATGACGACCTCGTCGGGCGCGGTCGTCGATTGATGTACGAGGAGCCATGTCGTGGTCATTCGACGGTGAACTCCGTCACCCAGTTCAGTTCGTCGACGAGGTACGCGTCGACGTACGTCTGCATGTCGCGATCCTTTCGGACTTCCTGTTCGGCACGGAGGGCGCCCTCTTCCGTGGTGAAGACACCGATGAACGCAACACATTCGAAATCGGTCTGCCCGTCCGGGTCCGCGGGGCCCTCACAGGACAGAAGCCAGACGGTCGACTCCTGCTGGCGCCTCAGCGGTTCTTGGTGCTGCTCCATCACAGCGACGTCCTGACATGTTTCGCTCGATCACCGTACGACAGAACTGCCGAAGGAGGTCTTTCACACTTGCCTCTGCGCACGCGGTCCCTCGAAACCCCGAGGTTCAACGACTGCTGAACCCCCGCCCGCTCGCAGATTGGCCGCGCGAATCCCAGTGCGATCACCACCGCTACTCACGAGTCCCGATTCTGTCGATCTCTTGAGTGATTCGTACGACTGATCGCTGCACAACGCTCGAGCCGCCCAGCGTCCAGAGTATGCCGTCGTCATCCTCGTCATCACTGGCTCCTCGAGTGATGGCAATCACACTGAAGTAACCGCGCGAATATCCAAAGTCGAGTGCACCCTGGTATGCAACACGCTCAACTCTCAGCTCACCGTCCAGTGAATGTTCTTTGACTCGGACCCATCCTCGCTCGAAAAGCATGCGCCGATCGCGATCTACCCAGATGCTCAAGAAGGGGATCCGAACGAGGATCAGGGCGGCCATCAGTGCAAGCAACGCGAAGGCGATGCGGGGCCCAGAATCATGACCCGAGCGCCAGGAGATCAGGCTTGAAAGCGTGAGGATCACGACTCCCGCTGCAGCTGATACCAGTCGAAAGCCGCCATTGACGGGGATCTTGACGCAATCGGTCTTGATCGAGCCCACCTCCGTGAACTGTGCCCATGGTATCGATGATACTGACCATGAGCCCACTCCTTCTTCACTGATCCGATGGTGCTTCCGACACCCCGCCCGAGCCGACAGGCGCGTCGAGCGAGTCCTGTCGTCGATCGAAACATGCGGGCGCGCGGTCGATCGACGTGTCGTCCTGCGGCGACGGCAGGGTCCGCCCTCGCGGCGTGATGGGCCTGCACAAGGGCCTTGGAAGCGAATGATGTTCCGATTGCACCGATCGCGGTCCGATCAGCCTCCGTGTAACGGCCCTGGGGCGCGGCGGCGGCAGCGTTCACGACGGCGCATCCTGACGCATGCCGAGCACCGGGACAAACCTGCACGCAAATGAGAGTGCCCTGGCAATGAGCCGACTGTGTTCGCTCACGCCGCCTGTTCGGCGCCGCGGCGAGGAAGAAGCGCTGTTGCAGATCGGCGCGACACTGCCGATTCGTCAATGGTGGGCGGCGATCAAGATGACCAGCGCACCAAGGATCGGCACAAAGACCCACGACGTCATGCGCTCCTGCGATAGCGGCGTATGGTCCTCGCGTCCCCATCCTCCTCACGCGGCCGCCGCCCCAACACGAGCGCAAGTACCACGAGTACCAGCCAAAGGACCACCAGAGCTGGACCCAGACCATCCCCGAAGATGCCCACCAGTGCAAACGCCGCCAGCATCAGTGCGATGACGACTCTCACCAGATCACCATCGATCGCGAACCCCTTCGCCATCTTCGACGGTCAATTGGTGCCGCCGTTTCGATGCGGTAGTCGCAATGCTGTTCGGTGCGCTCCATGATCCGGTTCCTGACATGGCAAGTGAGGGCGGCTGCCGACTCAAGTCTCGCGAATCGGTCAGAACGTTGCGGAAGTGCCGAGCGAGAACTGCATCCCGATAGGACTGTTCATTGATTCCTCGTAAGCCCCACTCGGCAACGTACGATGCTACATGCGACGCTTCCACCCCGTCGGGACCCATTTCCCTCGGCAAAGCCGCTCTCGAATCGGGATCGGCAATCGCAACAAAGACATGCCCGGTCGGTTCGTCGACGGGAATCAATGCCACGTACCCTGGTGAGTACGGCCCCGAGGTGGTGATGTAGAGCTTGATCGATGCTGACGGCCCGAGGTCCGCCGAAGGATCAGCTTTCGCGAGGGACTTGGCCCAGTCTGTTCGCGTGCACCTGGCTCGCAGCTACCGACGCGTACCTGACCTCGTCAAGATCAGCAGCGAAACGGCCGCCGCTACGATGATTATCACCACGGTGTTCATCAGACCTCGCTTCCATCGGCGTCGTGTGTCGCGGGCCAAGTGATCCGAAGTGCCCTTCGCCGTGGAGTAGAGGCCTCAGTATCCGTCGATTCTCCGCACGGATCCTGCGAAGACATATCACCCTGGCCACGCGCAATTCGCCGATCTTCCAAGCCTCCACGTTCCTGTTCCTTCCCCAACGGGGTGTGGTCAACGCGGCACCGTTCCCGACGGTCGGCCCAGATCCGGCACTGAACCGCGGAATGAAGAGTCGCCACCCAGTCGTCGACGCCGACGTCGGGCTTGGTGGTGACAGTCATCTCATCCACCTGGACCCAGAAGCTCTCACCGCGGCGGGGATGCCCGTCGCGTATGTTCCGAAAGCCATCAGCGTGATGATCCAGGGAACTGCTGCGTACACGATGACGTCACTGAGTGACCAGTCCTGCCTCAAGTAGTTGGATTGCGGGAAACCGCCGGCGGCGAGTACCAGCGGCGGAACAGAACAGACCAGGAGCGCAGGAACCAACACGGCGAGGGGCGTGAGGATGCGCGCGGCAATCGGGCGCACCTCGAGAAGATGTCGAACAAGCGGAGCATGACGGGCCAGGACGCCACCGCTGGAAAGGGCAACAGCACCCGCTGCCCAGATCCACGTTGAATACGCGTACCGGATGAACCCTCCAGCAGTAGACCAGGCTTGCAGTTGCCGCTGCGTCTCCTCGAGTGGGATGAGTCCACCGATCCGCGAATAGAGCGGCGGCAACGGCGAACCCGCGATGGCGAGAACAGCGAAAACGACCGCTGCGAGCAAGAGTGCCGAGCTGAAACGCCTCATGAAGATTGCCCCTACCGGCGCCTCCTCGCTTCACAGCGAGTCGGCGCGTTCCTCGTGACTCGGTATGAGTATGCACCGACTCGGTATGAGTATGCACCGCCGACCACCTGCCCGGCGAACCATCCGGGTGCGGCTCTGACCGAAGTTGCTTGACCTGTTGAGCTGCGCAATTCGCGGCGCGCCAACTTCATGGCAGACCAGCTGCATTTCCATATCCTCGCCCTTCGTCCCCGAGGCATGTTTGAGGATATTCTTGTAATCCTTCCACATACGACCTCCACTCAGATCAAAGTTCACGGTCAGATTGGTGGAGGGATCGCCCGCAATCGCCTGGCCGACGGAGTACCCGCGCCAAAACCCCTTCTTTGTGTAGTACACCTGCGTTTGCACCCCCTTGCTGCCCCGCCTGACCCGTATGTACTTGATGTACTTGGACCCGCCCCCACCATACTTCTTCCACCCGCTCCCTCCGCTGAGGTCGCAATACTGACATAAGGTACATTTTCGGCGTTCAGCTCGGTCTTCATTGGACTGTGGCCTGAACAGCAGACCGGGAATAGCACGACGGCCGTGCCGGTGTCGTTATCGGGCCTATCGCGACCGGCTCGCTATCCGCCGTGGTGACTCGCTCGGCCATTCTCCGTCGAAGCAGCTAGCAGCGGCGAGACTTCTGGTGCTCTTGGACTCGACTATCTATCTCAGCCCTAACCCTTTTCGCGGTCGGTACCGAGCAGATGGTCGACGGGAATTCTCTCCACCGCCCATCGACTCGCAAGGTAAGCATCCGCGTGTATCGATAAAAAGGGTCGATTGAAAGTTGCGTGAAGGCGTTGAGTGTTCCGCTGTACCCTTCCGTGTTGAATCCACCAACACGATTATATCTGTACGTCCGCGTGAACAACCATGACCGAATCACAATCCCCTCTTCAGAGAGGAAAAGCCCCATCCTGCAAGCTCGAAGGATCCACATTGCGAGACCGAGGAGAATACACAGTTGAGTTAAGCTCCAACCAAAGTTCAGGATTGAGGCAAACAGGCTTCCCCCGAATATGAGAACGAAAACTAGAGCTATGAAGATCGGCCCGATTCGTGTTCCAGGCACGCGATGAATATGGGATTGTAGCTTTGTCATCGTAGCCTCCATCTCTTCACGCTTTTTTGCGAGGTAGCCCAATTCGATGCCCCTGAAACGATAGCCCAGCTGGCGGCATTCGAGTGATAGTTCACAGCCCTCACGTGCGCTCTGACCCGATAGCTCGGTATCGCCCGCTTCGCCTTCACCGCCGAGCGCATGCCAGCGCGAATGACTGATTTGCCTGCTCTCTCGAGCGACTTTGCAAGTCGCAAGCCTGGGACGATACCTATCGCCGCGACCGCCGCTTCGCCGTAGCGTCCTTGAACAGCGTAGGCGGCCGTTTGCAGAACGCCACATCCGACTGTGACAGCCGCAACAGGAATGAATCCGCACGCAAAGAATAGCACTTGTGCAGCCTTGCTATCAGTCAGCGATTATGCCGCTGACATGAGCCAGTTTTGCTTCTTTCTTCCGGATTCTCCAGTGATGTCGAAGGCGTTGACGGGGTCGTTGACGTAGGCGTAGGCGTTGTCGGTGCCGCCTTCGACCGGATCGACCTGCAGGAATCGTCCGAGGGCTGCGACGTACTGGCGGGCACCCATCTCGATCGTGGCGATCGAGCCCAGGTGTTCGGTCAGCTTCTGATGCTGCCCCAACCAGCCGTAGTCCGCGTTGCCCTGCTGGGTGTCCGGCCCGGCTTGGTTCGCCGCGGTCGTCCCGAAGAGTCCGGTGGTCTGGTCCATGATCTGTCCGAACGGGTCGTACACCGGCAGTGTCGAGCTCGCGAGCTGCCCGGCAGCGTCCGCGGTCGCGACGACGTCACCGTGGATGTTCGGGTACGACCACACCGCCGCAGCACTCCGGTACTCCACCGTGACCCCGCCGGCGAGCGGGAGGTCCCACTCGGTCAACTTCGAGCTGCCGTCGTAGACGAAGTCGGGGGTGTCCCCGTCACCGGTGAACCCGTACCGGGTCACCGTCTTCGTGCCGTCCGGCGCCTGCTCGGTGCGCTGCACGATCCGGTTCGACGCGTCCCGCACGTAGGACACCTTCGACCCGTCCATCAGAGCCGTCTGCACGTGCCGGTCCTGCCCGTCGTACACGAGCGTCTCGTCCGCCAACGTCGTCGTGTTCCCGTGCGCGTCGTAGGCCAGCTGCGCACCGGTCAGGGACTGGTTCACCGGCGTCGCCCCCGCCACCGGGTTCGTCACCGTGGTGCCCAGGAGCCGATCCGCTGCGTCGTAGCAGGACGCTACCTGCGTGGCCGCACCCACCGGAGCACCAGCAGCATCCAGCAGCTGATCCGACGACGAAGTCCGGTTCCCGTTGCGTCCCGCCGCAGCCACCGCACCCGACTGCGTGCACGACGCCTGGCCGAACCCGTACGCCAACTGGTGCCGCGGGATCGATGCAGCCACGAGCCTCCCGGCCGTGTCGTAGGAGTAGGCGGACGTGTTCACGGTCGCACCGAGCGCGGTGGTGTCCTTGAGGACGTCACCGGACTGCGACCGGACCACCTGGTCGGAGACCTGCGGCTGGTTGTTCGGGAACGACCACGCCAACCCCGTCAACGCACCGGCACCGTCCTTCGACACCGCCACCGACGACCCGTTGCCGCCGTTGCCCGCACCGCCCGGGTACGCCACCGACACCACGTCACCTTGCTGGTACGTCGGAACCGCGACCACCTTCCCGTCCGCGGTGAACTGCGTCACCTTCGAGTCCATGTCGTACGACTGCCCCGTCGAGTGCTGCACCCCATCCGCCGTCACCGCCAGCGAGGACGTGACCCGGCCCGCCTGGTCGTAGGACGTCGTCGTCGTGGTCCCCCACACGTCGACGTACTTGACGACCTGTCCCAACAGGTTCGACGTCGTCGTGATCTTCGAGCCGTTCGGTGACCCCGTTGCACTGTCGTCCGCGACGACCGTGGTGAGGCCGTCCGACGAGAACGCCGTGGTCGCCGTCGAGCCGGGCTGACCGTTGAACGCCGACGTGGTGCTCTTCACGGTTCGCCCACGGGCGTCGTAGAAGACACACGACCAGTCGTCATCGCCGGACTGCTTCGTGCCCGCGGTCCGGCCAAAGCCGTCGTAGAGGAACGACGTCTTGATCGCTGCACCGCTGGCCGGTGTGGCGCTCGTACCCGGTGCTGGAGTGCGCGGAATGCAGAGAAATGGCCACCCGGTCATTCGTGATGTCCGGGTGGCCAGCTCTGCTTCGGGCACTCAGGCGCCGTGCGCCTCTTCCGCCACGGGCTGCCACTCGCGCCAGGTCGCCAGGCGCGACTCGTAGTCCTTCTCCGCGATGCCGAGCGGCGCCTTGCCGAAGAAGACCCGCAGCGGGGGCTGCTCGGCGTCGACGACCTTGAGGATCGCGGACCGGGTCGCCTCGGGCTTGCCCGGGTCGGCGGCGGACGGGCGCTTCGACGCAGCCTCGCGGACGCCGGCGTAGGCCTCGATCGGCTCGCTCTTCTTGGCGGACGGTCCGGACCAGTCGGTCGAGAACCCGCCGGGCTCGACGAGGGTCACGTGGATCCCGAAGTCGGCGACCTCCTGGGCGAGGGACTGCGAGATGCCCTCGAGCGCCCACTTCGACGCGTGGTAGGCGCCGACCGTCGGGAACGCGCTGATCCCGCCGATGCTCGACACCTGGATGACGTGCCCGGATCCCTGCTTCCGCATGATCGGCAGGGCCGCCTGGGTGACCCAGAGCGCGCCGAACAGGTTGGTCTCGAGCTGCGAGCGGACCTCGTCCTCGGTGAGCTCCTCGACCATGCCGAAGTGGCCGTAGCCGGCGTTGTTCACGACGACGTCGAGGGAGCCGAAGTGCTCGGCGGCGCGCTGCACCGCGTCGAAGTCCGCGGCACGGTCGGTAACGTCGAGCTGCAGCGCGAGGAAGGTGTCGGGGTACTGCTCGACGAGCGGCTGGACGTCGTCGGTGTTGCGGGCGGTGCCGGCGACGGAGTCGCCGCGCTCCAGCGCTGCCTCGGCCCACTCGCGGCCGAAGCCCTTCGAGGCGCCGGTGATGAACCAGGTCGTGCTCATGTGTCCTCCTGAGGTGTCACCCCCACGGAACGCTCCGCACCCTCGGGACGACCTGGGCGCCCGGGTGACGGCTGCGCCGATCGGACACACCGCGTGGGTGGTGACCCCGCGCACCCGGCGCGGGACGACCGAGCCGAACCGAGCCTCCAGTCGGGGCTTGCGGTCAGGGCCGCGGGGCGGCGAACTCCAGGTTGACGTCGTCGGGGTCCTGCACCGACAGGATCACCAGGCCGAACGGCGGCAGGTCGGTGACCGCACCGTGCTCGATGCCGGCGGCGTCCAGCCGCGCGACGGCGGCGTGGAGGTCGTCGACCGATCCGACCCGGAACGACACGTGGTCGAGACCGACGCGGTCCGGGTCGAACCGGTCTCCCGCCCGCGCCACGGGTCGCAGCCCGAGCGTCTGGCCGCCGAACGTGAACGAGCACCCGCCGTAGGTGCGCCAGGGGTCGTCGTGGACGGTCGGGTCGTCGATCTGGTCGCTGAAGTCGCTGCCGGGCGGCATGCCGAACAGCTGCTCGTAGAAGGCCTTGCTCCGGTGGATGTCGGTGACGGTGAGTCGGACGTGCGCGAAGCCGAGCGGCGTGACGATGGGGTCGTTCATCACGCCATGCTCGTCCCGCCGTCCTGGGTGCAGGCCGCCGTCGGTCGCCGGTACCCTCGGCGGATGGGGTGGCGTGACACGGGGCTCGGGGTCGAGCAGGCGGCGTTCGTCCGGGCCACGCTCCGGGGCGCCGAGGTCGTGTCGAACGAGTCGTGGGGACTCCTCGACACGGTGGTGCTGCACGTGCGGTGGTCGGGCGGCGACGTGGCGGTCAAGGCCGCGGGGCCGGAGAACTCCCACTTCCCACGGGAACTCCGGGCGCACCGGGGCTGGACGGCACCGTTCGTCGCCTCCGGTGACACCGGAGCGCTCATCGCCGCGGACGAGGAGCACCGGGTGCTCGTCCTCGGCCGCGTCCCCGGGGAGCTCGCGCTCGGGACGCCGGCGGAGCACGACCCCGACGTCCATCGTCAGGCCGGAGCGCTGCTGCGTCGGTTCCACGACCAGGCGAGTGCGATCGACGACGGCTTCCTCGGTGCGGAGATGACGCGGGCCCTGACGTCGCTCGACGCTCCGCATCGGATCGCGGCCTCAGACGTGGACCGCGCCCGCGCGCTGCTGGAGACGTTCCGACCCACGCCGGTCGCCCTCGTCCCGACGCACGGCGACTGGCATCCGCGCAACTGGATCGTCGAGGACGGTCGACTGCGGATGATCGACTTCGGACGGTTCGCGATGCGTCCTCGCGAGTTCGACCTGACACGGCTGGCCGTCCTGCACTGGGAGGACGAGCCTGAGCTGGAACGGGCCTTCTTCGACGGGTACGGCGCAGACCCCCGCGACGACGGTACCTGGCGCTGGCTCCAGCTCCGCGAGGCGATCGGCACGGCGGTGTGGGCGTACGCCGTGGGGGACGACCGGTTCGAGGCGCAGGGGCACGGCATGCTCACGCGGGCGCTGGCCGCGTTCGACTGACGGGCGCCGCCGTTGCACGAGCCGGGCGGGGCGTGGTTCCGGTCGCTCGCGAACCGTGGACCGGACACAGCACCGCGCGATCACGAGGTGCTGTGTCCGACGCACGGTGCTGTGCGCCCGCGCCCCGTGCGCCCGCGCCCCGTGCGCCCGCGGCGCGGCGCCGCTCAGGCGAACCGGACGCCGGTGAGCTCCTCGGACACCGACCACAGCCGTTCCGCGTCGGCCGTGCTGCGCATCGGCGCCCACAGCTCCTGGCGCGCAGCCGGTCCGCCGACACCGCCGGCGCCGCGAGGCCCGGTGAAGGCCCCGTCGAGCGCCGGGTCCGTCGCCGCCAGGAGCGCCGGGTGCCCGGCCGTGTCGACCGTGCCGACGAGCAGGCCGTGCGACGACAGCCACCGGATCATCCGGACCGCCGTCGTGTCCTGCGCCCGGCCGACCTCGGGGCGGGCGGCGAGCAGGCTCGTCGGTGCGACACCGGGGTGGCTCACCGCGCTCGAGATGCCCCAGCCGGCCGCGCGGCTCCGCCGGCTCAGCTCGAGGGCGAACAGCGCATCGGCGAGCTTGGAGGCGCCGTACGCACGACCACCGTTGTAGGAGCGCTCGGACTGCAGGTCGTCCCACGGGATGGAGGCACGGCGCGCGGCCACGCTCGTCTGCAGCACCACGCGTGCCCGGCCGGAGCGGAGGACCGGGAGGAGCGCGCCGACGAGGGCGAAGTGCCCGAGGTGGTTCGTCCCGAACTGCAGCTCGAAGCCGTCCGTCGTCGTCTGGCGCTCCGGCGGCGTCATCACACCGGCGTTGCCGATGAGCATGTGCAGCGGCGCGCCCTCCGCCCGGAGACGTTCACCGAGCGCGGCCACCGACGCCAGCGATGACAGGTCGAGGTCCTCCAGGGTGACGACGGCGTCCGGGTGTGCCGCGCGGATGCGGGCGACGGCCGCGTCGCCCTTCCGCCGGTTGCGCACCGGCAGGACGACATCGGCACCCGCACCGGCGAGTCGGGTGGCGATCCCGAGGCCGATCCCGTCGCTCGCGCCGGTGACGAGTGCCCGGCGTCCGGTCAGGTCGGGGATGGTGAACGCGTCGGTGTTCCGTGGCATCGCGGTGCCCTCTCGTGTCGTCGAGCACCCCGGTGGCGCTCGACACCAGCCTGGGCGGGAGCGCGATCGACATCCACGGCCTGACGATCCGTGGCTCCGGGGCGCCGAGCGGGCGAGGATGGGTGCGTGATCGATCGACCCTCGCTGGCGGACTTCCTCCGTGGCCGCCGAGCCGCCCTGCAGCCGGAGGACGTCGGCCTGCCCCGCGGGCAGCGCCGCCGGACGAGCGGGCTCCGACGCGAGGAGGCCGCCCTCCTGGCGAACATGTCCACCGACTACTACGCGCGGCTCGAACGCGAGCGGGGGCCGCAGCCGTCGGAGCAGATGCTCGCCGCGATCGCGCAGGGACTGCGGCTGACGATCGACGAACGCGACCACCTGTTCCGCCTCGCCGGACACCAGCCACCCGTGCGGACGGCGGGCAGCGACCACGTCTCACCGGGGATGATGCGCATCCTCGACAGCCTGGTCGACACCCCGGCCGAGGTGAGCAACGAGCTCGGCGAGACGCTGCGCCAGACCCCGCTGTCGATCGCGATGACGGGGGACCACACGCGGTTCTCCGGCGACGAGCGGAGCTCGGGCTTCCGGTGGTTCACGATGCCCGGCGCGCGGGACCTGTACCCGGAGGAGGACCACGCGTTCCTGTCGCGGATGTACGCCGCCGGGCTCCGGGCGACCGTGGCGCAGCGCGGACCGACGTCACGCGCGGCGCACCTCGCCGAGGTGCTGCTCCGCGCGAGCGAGGAGTTCCGCACGGTGTGGGAGCTGCACGAGGTGGGGATCCGGCCGCGAGAGGTCAAGCGCTACCGGCACCACGAGGTCGGCGAGCTGACACTGCACTGCCAGGTGCTCCACGACCCCGAGCAGTCGCACACCCTGCTCGTGCACACCGCGGAGCCGGGAAGCGTCAGCGCGGACCGACTGCGGCTGCTCGCCGTCATCGGGACGACCACCGCCGTCCGCTGACGGACTGGAGGCCCGGCTCGCGCCCGCCACGCCGGCTGCGGCCGCGTGGAACTGCGGAACGGACACAGCACCCCGCGTGTGCGAGGTGCTGTGTCCGTTGGGTGGTGCAGTGCGCTCGTGGCGCGGGGGGTGTTACTTGATCTTGGCGGTGATGGTGGCGGTGCCGACGAGGAGGCCGCCCTTGA
>NZ_VEAF01000007.1:0-192938 GCF_007673775.1 Curtobacterium sp. 9128
ACCTGCCCGCACCCCCCCGCCAGCCGACACCACCGCACGACGACGGGCCCCGGCAGCCGCCGGGGCCCGTCGTCGTGCTGGCCGGACGAGCGCATCACCACGACGAGTGCGCACGCGCCCGACCGAGCACGCGTCGTCAGCACGAGCACCGGCGTTCGACAGTGAGGAGGGGCTGCGTCAGACGGGTGCCGGCAGCCCGAGCAGCAGCCGGATGTCGAGGTCGTCCTGCCGCATCTGGGTCGCGAGTTCGTCCATCGACGAGAACTTCACCATCCCGCGGACGAACGACACGAAGAGCACCGAGATCGTCGCCCCGTAGAGATCGATGTCGACGTCGAGCAGGTGCGCCTCGATCTGCTTCGCGGGCACGCCCTCGAACGTCGGGTTGTTGCCGACCGAGACGGCCGCCGGGTACACCGTGCCCTCGTGGAGGACCCGCGCCGCGTACACCCCGTCGGCCGGGACGAACCCCTCGCACGCCGGGTGCAGGTTCGCCGTCGGGTACCCCATCGCGCGGCCGCGCTGGTTGCCGTGCACGACGACGCTCCGGACGGCGTGCTCCCGTCCGAGCAGTCGTGCCGCCTCGGCGACGCGTCCATCGGCGAGGAGCTCGCGGATCCACGTCGACGAGACGCGCCGCTCCCCCGCCGGACGGACGTCGTCGACGAGGTCCACGTCGTCGATGAGCTCCACCGTGAAGCCGTGCTGCTCCCCGAGCACGCGGAGCAGGGCGACGTCGCCGGCACCACGGGCGCCGAACCGGAAGTCGCTCCCGACGAAGACGAGTTTCGCGTGCAGGGTGTCGACGAGGATCCGGGACACGAACGCCTCGGGTGACCAGGACTGCAGCTCCTCGTCGAACCGCAGGAGCAGGGTCGCGTCGACCCCGACCTCGTCGAGGAGCTCCCGGCGCTGCGCGATGCTCGTGAGGGCTGGCGGGACCTTCACGGGGTCGATGACGCTGAGCGGGTGCCGGTCGAACGTGACGACGGTGGCGACGAGCCCCTGCCGTTCCGCGGCACGCTCCAGGTGGGCGATGACCGCGCGGTGTCCGACGTGCACCCCGTCGAACTTGCCGATCGTCACGGCGCTCGGGCCGAAGCCCTCGGCGACGTCCGCGGCGTCCTCGTAGTACTGCATGCTGCGCCCCGCCTACTCGCCGGCCGTCACGACGGGATCGGGCGTGGTGCGCCCGGCCGTGCGGTGGTGCTTGCGGAGCCACCAGAGTCCGGCGACGGGCAGGACGAGGGGTGCGAAGGCGTAGCCCATCCCGTAGTTCGACCAGATCGTGTCGTCGGGGAAGAGCTGGTGGTCGAACACCGACAGCGTGCCGATGACCAGCACGCCGGTCATCTCGAACACGATCGTGACGCAGGCCACGCGGTACCAGAACCGCCCGGGGACGATGAGCGCGATCATCGCGACGATGTACACGACCGCCGCGACGGCGCTCAGCGTGTACGAGAACGGGGCGAACGAGAACTTCTCGGCGATCTGGACCACGCTGCGTCCGGTCGCCGCGAGCGCGAGGATGCCGTACACGGCGATGAGGACGCGACCGATGCCGGTCGCGAGTGAGTTCTTGGTCGCCACACCGTCGATCCTACCGACGACCGAGGACGGCCCCGTGCAGGTGCCGGTCACCCGCAGCGTCAGTTCAGCGCGAACCAGATCTCGTACATCCGGTACAGCATCACCGCGACCGTGAACGCCCCGGCACCGAGGACGACCGTGCTCCACCGGGTGCGGTCGATGAGCGCCCAGACGATCGTCGCCGGTGGGACGAGCAGCACCGAGACGCCGTACACCCAGAACTCCAGGACGTTGCCCCGCGGCGGGTTGCCCACGGCGGGTGCGACGAGCGAGACGACGAGCTGGGCGATGAGCAGCAGCTCGACCAGGACGAGGGAACCCACGGTGTAGTCGTTCGGCTTCCACCCGACGAACCCGACCACGACGGCGAACAGCCCGATGACGACGGCGAGCACGAGCTGCACCCACATGAACCACTCGATCACGCGTTCGCTCCTGCCGCCGTCGGGAAGTTGGTGATGACCCGGAGCAGCCCCCGCCGAACCGAGACGAGTCCGACCAGGCGGTCGCCGCGCGCGGTGACGGCGGCGACCGGTCCGTCGGTGTCCGGGTGGTCGGCCGCGATCCGCTTGCCGTCCGCGAGGTCCTTCGCACGCGCCGCGTCGAGCGTCACCACGGGGAACAGCCGGCGGGCGACGTCAGCGGGGCGCTCGAGTGCCGCCCGGACGTCGACGTCTTCGTCCTCCAGGTCGACGGCGTCGTCGACCGAGAACGGTCCGACGTGCGTCCGGCGGAGCGCGGTCAGGTGCGCGCCGGTGCCGAGCGCCGCTCCGACGTCCCGTGCGAGCGCCCGGACGTAGGTGCCGGACGAACAGGCGACCACGACGTCGAGGTCGACGACGGGCACGGACTCGTCGAGTGCCGTGACGACCCGGTCGTTCCGACCCACCACGTCGAAGCGGGTGATCGTCACCGACCGCGCCTTCAGGACGACGTCCTCGCCCTTCCGGGCGAGGTCGTACGCGCGGCGCCCGTCGACCTTGATCGCGCTCACGGTCGAGGGGACCTGCGAGATCGGACCGCGCTGCGCGGCGACGGCCCGCTCCACCGCGGCGTCGGAGACGTCGGCCGTGCGCACCCCCACCGCGGCGACCGGCGTGCCGTCGGCGTCGTCGGAGTCGGTCGACACCCCGAGCCGGATCGTCGCCGTGTAGGTCTTGTCGAGGCCGACCAGGTGCGTCAGCAGCCGCGTCGACGGTCCGGCGCCGAGGAGCAGCAGCCCGGTGGCCATGGGGTCGAGCGTGCCGGCGTGACCGATCTTCTTGAGACCAAGGCGGCGACGGGCGATGGACACCGCCCGGTGACTGGAGATCCCCTGCGGCTTGTCGACGAGGAGGATGCCGTCCGGCGGGGTTTCGAGCACCAGAGGAGGGTACCAGCGCCGATCAGCAGGCGTCGTTCCACTCACGACGCGGGTGCTCCGGGTCGGTGACGTCGAGCACCGCGGAGGCGGCGATCTTGACGTCCGCGCGCCGTTCGAGCCGCCCGGACTCCTGCTCGACCCACATCGACCAGCGCCACAGGCCGCGCGCGCCGCTGGCGAGCACCCCGTGCCCGTGCACGACGAGGACACCGGGGCCGGCGCCGGTCGTGCGGAACGGCGTGACGAGTCCGGTGCGCAGCGCGTCGACGTCCGCCGACGGCGCCACCGCGGCCATCGCCGAGACGCCGTGTGCCGCGAAGCCGGTGACGAGTGCGGCGGCGACCCGCTCGAGGTCCACGCCGTCCTGCCCGTCGATGCCGACCACGGTGCGGTTCGTGCCGACCTGGGCGATCACCTCGCCGGCGATCGCGCTCATCGTGTCGGTTGCCTCGGGTGCCCAGCGTGCCATGCACCCACCGTAGGCTGTCCTGGTGAAGACGGGCCGAGCCTCCGATACGGGTCCCGAGCAGGACGCAACGCCCCCGGACCTCGCGACCCCGCTGATCGCCTGGTTCCGCGCCGAGGCTCGCGACCTGCCATGGCGGCGCCCCGGGTTCCCGGCATGGGGGACGCTGGTCAGCGAGATCATGCTGCAGCAGACGCAGGTCGCGCGCGTGGTCCCCCGCCTGGAGGCATGGCTCACCCGGTGGCCGACGCCCCGGGACCTCGCGGACGCGCCCCCGGCGGACGCGGTGCGTGCCTGGGACCGGCTCGGCTACCCGAGACGGGCGCTCGCGCTGCACGCCGCCGCGACGGTGATCGCCGATCAGCACGACAACGTGGTGCCGCGTGACGTCGAGGCGCTGCTGGCGCTCCCCGGGATCGGGGACTACACGGCGCGCGCCGTCGCGGTCTTCGCGTACGGGGACCGCCACCCGGTGGTGGACGTCAACGTTCGACGGGTGCTCGCGCGCGCACTCCTCGGGCAGGGACACCCGGGCCCCGCCAACGCCAAGCGAGACCTGCCGCTGATGGCGTCCGTCCTGCCCGAGGACCGTGCAGACGCCGCGGCGACGAACGCCGCCGTGATGGAGCTCGGCGCCCTCGTCTGCGTGGCGCGCACCCCCGCGTGCGACGCGTGCCCGATCGCCGACCGCTGCGCCTGGCGTGCGGCCGGGTACCCGGACCACGACGGACAGCGCGCGCCGAAGCAGGCGAAGTTCGCCGGCAGCGACCGACAGGTGCGGGGCCTCGTCATGGCGGAGCTCCGCGCCAGCGACGTCCCGGTCACGACCGCGGAGATCGCGATGGTGTGGCCGGACACCGCGCAGCGCGACCGGGCGCTCGCGTCACTGGTCAGGGACGGCCTGGCCGTCGGCGACGACGCGACCGGCTACCGGCTGCCGGACGGGTCGGACTAGGCGCGCTCCTCGGCGGCGTCGTCCTCGTCGTCCTCGTCGTCGTGCTTGTACGGGTCGGCGTCGCCGGCGTACGTTGCTCCGGCCGAGGCGCTGCGGACCTGCTCGTCGCGCATCTTGGCCTGCGCGAGCAGGTCCTCCAGGTGCGCGGAGGTGTCCGGCAGCGCGTCGGCGATGAACTCGAGCGACGGCGTGAGCCGGGCGGTGATGTTCTTGCCGACCTCGGAACGGAGCATCCCGGTCGCGGCCTTGAGGGCAGCGGCGGAGTCGGCGCGCTCCTCGTCCGTGCCGTACACCGTGTAGAAGACCGACGCGTGCTGCAGGTCGCCGGTGACCCGGACGTCCGTGATGGTCACGAAGCCGAGCCGCGGGTCACGCAGGCCCTTGTCGATGCGACGGGCAACGACTTCCTTGATCCGGTCCGCCATCTTGCGGGCGCGCTGCGGATCTGCCATGGGGTGCCTCCTTGAGGACGGGGTGGTTCCGGTGGAACGGGGTGGGCCCCGGCCTCCCACGCGGGGAGGCCGGGGCCCGAGGTGGTCACACGATCAGTCGCGCGGCTTCTCGACGAGCTCGGTGGTCTCGATCTCGTCACCGATCTGGATGTCGTTGAACTTGCCCAGACCGATACCCGCCTCGAAGTCCGTACGGACCTCGGTGACGTCGTCCTTGAAGCGGCGGAGCGACTCGATGGCCAGTCCGTCCGCGAGGACCACGCCGTCACGGATGACGCGCGCCTTGGCGTTGCGCGTGATCGTGCCGGAGCGGACGATGACACCCGCGATGTTGCCGAACTTCGAGGACCGGAAGACCTCGCGGATCTCGGCGACACCGGACTGCACCTCTTCGTACTCGGGCTTGAGCATGCCCTTGAGGGACTGCTCGATGTCCTCGAGTGCGTTGTAGATGACCGAGTAGAACCGGACGTCGATCCCCTCACGGGCAGCGCGCTCGCGGGCCTTGACGTCCGGACGGACGTTGAAGCCGACGACGATCGCGTTGTCGATCGTGGCGAGGTCGATGTCCGACTCGGTGATCGCACCCACACCGCGGTGCAGGATGCGCAGCTGGACGCTGTCGTCCACCTCGATGTCGAGGAGCGACTGCTCGAGTGCCTCGACGGCACCGGAGACGTCACCCTTGATGATGAGGTTGAGCGAGTCGACCTTGCCCTCTTCGAGCGCACGGGTGAAGTCCTCGAGCGAGATGCGCTTGCGGGCCTTGGCCAGCTGGGCGTTGCGCTCGGCGGCTTCACGCTTCTCGGCGATCTGACGGGCCGTGCGGTCCTCCTCGGTGACGAGGAACGTGTCACCGGCGCGGGGCACCGAGGACAGACCCTGCACCTGGACCGGGCGGCTCGGCGTCGCGGCAGCGACCGCGTTGCCGTCCTCGTCGGTCATCGCACGGACGCGGCCGTAGGCCGTGCCCGCCACGATGGCGTCACCGACGTGGAGCGTCCCGGACTGGATGAGCACGGTCGCGACGGCACCGCGGCCCTTGTCGAGGCGCGCTTCGATCGCGACACCGCGGGCGTCCTTGTCGGGGTTCGCACGCAGGTCGAGCCCGGCGTCAGCGGTGAGCAGCACGGCGTCCAGGAGGTCCTGGATGCCGATGTTCTGCCGCGCGGAGACGTCGACGAACATGACGTCGCCGCCGTACTCCTCGGCCACCAGGTTGTACTCGGTGAGCTGCTGTCGCACCTTGGCGGGGTTCGCACCCTCCTTGTCGATCTTGTTCACCGCGACCACGATCGGCACGTTCGCCGACTGCGCGTGGTTCAGTGCCTCGATCGTCTGGGGCATGATGCCGTCGTCCGCCGCGACCACGAGGATCGCGATGTCCGTCACCTGGGCACCACGGGCACGCATGGCGGTGAACGCCTCGTGACCCGGGGTGTCGATGAAGGTGATCGGGCGCTCGACGCCCTCGTGCTCGGTGGTGATCTGGTACGCACCGATGTGCTGGGTGATGCCGCCGGCCTCGCCCTCGACCACCTTGGAGTTGCGGATGGCGTCGAGCAGGCGGGTCTTGCCGTGGTCGACGTGACCCATGACGGTGACCACCGGGGGACGCTGCTGCAGGACGGAGTCGTCCTCGTCGGCGTACTCAGCGTCGATGTCGATGTCGAAGCCCTCGAGGAGCTCGCGGTCCTCGTCCTCGGGCGAGACGATCTGGATCTTGTACCCGAGCTCCTCGCCGAGGACCTCGAAGGTCGCCTCGTCGAGGGACTCCGTGGCTGTTGCCATCTCACCGAGGTGGAACAGCACCGTCACGAGGTTGCCGGGGCTCGCGTCGATCTTGTCCGCGAAGTCCGAGATGCTCGCACCACGGCGCAGTCGCACGACCGTGTTGCCGTCGCCGCGGGGAACCTGCACACCGCCGAGCGACGGCGCCTGCCGCATCTCGTACTCGGCGCGCTTCGTCCGCTTCGACTTGCGGGCACGGCTCTTGCCGCCGCCGCGACCGAACGCACCTGCGGTACCACCACCGGGGCCACGACCACGGCCGCCGCCACCGGCGGGACGCGGGCCGCTGAACGCCGGACGCGGGAAGCCGCCACCGGCGCCACCACCGGCACCCGGACGACCGCCGGGGCCGCCACGGCCGCCACCCTGGCCCGGGCGCTGCCCGAAGCCGTTCGGGCGGTTGCCCTGACCGGGACCACCCGGACGCGGAGCACCCGGACGGGGCGCGCCGGGACGCGGGGGCTGCGGGCGCGGGATGCCACTGCCGCCGGCACCGCCGGCTGCGGGGCGCTGACCCATGCCCTGGTTCGACGAGTAGGGGTTGTTGCCGGGGCGCGGCGGGCGCGAGCCCATGCCCTGGCTGGACGCGTAGGGGTTGTTGCCCGGACGCGCGCCGGGCTTCGGGCCACCGGGCTTCGGACCGGCTGCTGCCGGCTTCGGGCCACCGGGCTTGACCGCGTCGGTCTTCGGGGCGCCGTCAGCGGAGCCGGAGCTCTTCGACTCGGCCGCCGCCTTGCGCGCCGCCTCGGCCTCGGCCTGTCGCTGCGCGACCGACTTCGGGGCCGGCGTGGCGGGCACGTCGGGGTTCTCGGCCGCCGGGGCCGCGGCGGCGGGTGCCGCCTCGGGCTCGGGGGTCGGTGCCGGACGCTTGGGCCCGGGCTTGGGACCGCCGGGCTTCGGCGCTGCGGACGTCGCCGCCGGCGCGGGGGTCGCGGCTGCGGGCTTGGCGGACGCCGAGGCACCCTCTGCCTGCAGGGCGGCACGGAGCTTCCGTGCCACGGGGGGCTCGACACTCGAGCTCGGTCCCTTGACGAACTCGCCCAGCTCCTTGAGCTTCTCGAGTGCGGTCTTGCTGTCGACGCCGAGCTCGCTTGCGATCTCGTGTACGCGTGGTTTCGCCACTGTTCTCCTTCACGGGTCCCACCCCGTCAAGGGGCAGGACTCACTGGATGATGGGTCTCATTTCGAGCCGCTCATCAGTTGTCCATAAGCCGTTCAGCCTGTTCTGTCGTGTCCGGGTGCTCGTCCCGCGTCGATGTGTCCGTGTGGTGGGGTTCCACCTCGGGCAGACTCCGCAGGTACTCGAGCACCGCAGACGTGTCCGGTTCGCGATCCAGCCGCAGCGCCCGGCGGAAAGCCCTGCGCTTGACGGCCAGCTCGTAGGCCTCGACCGTCGGGGTGAGCCACGCTCCCCGGCCCGGCATGACTGCCTTCGGATCCGCCACCACACGGCCGTCACCGAGGGCGACGAGACGGAGGAGGGAGGATCGGGTTGCGCGACGACGACTGCCGATGCACGTTCTGACGGCGTCCACTCTACTCCCTGCCTGGCGTCGACCGCGATCCGGCACGCCCGGACGACGCTCGCTCAGCGCGAAACGCCGTCGGGACGCGGCCTGGTTCGGGGAGTTCTACGCCTCGTCGTCGTCCATGATGGAGTCCGGCTGGATGTCGATCCGCGCACCGGTGAGCTTGGCGGCGAGGCGGGCGTTCTGCCCCTCCTTGCCGATCGCGAGCGACAGCTGGTAGTCCGGCACGAGCGCCCGGACGGCCTTCGTCGACGCATCGAGCACGAACGCACTCGTCACCTTCGCCGGCGACAGCGCGCTCGCCACGAAGCTCGCGAGGTCGGGCGACCAGTCCACGATGTCGATCTTCTCGGCGCCGAGCTCGGTGGTCACGGCACGCACGCGGGCGCCGAGTTCGCCGATGCACGCGCCCTTGGCGTTGACGCCGGGCTCGTTCGCCTTGACGGCGATCTTCGTGCGGTGTCCGGCCTCGCGGGCGAGCGAGGTGATCTCGACGACGCCCGAGGCGATCTCCGGGACCTCGAGCGCGAAGAGCTTCCGGACGAGCCCGGGGTGGGTGCGCGAGACGGTGATCTGCGGGCCCTTGTTGCCGCGGCCGACGCTCGTCACGTAGACGCGGATGCGGGAGCCGTGCGCGTAGGTCTCCCCCGGCACCTGCTCCTCGGGCGGCAGGATCGCCTCGACCGTGCCGAGGTCGACGTGCACCATCTTCGGGTTCGGCCCCTGCTGCACGACGCCGGCGACGATGTCGCCCTCTTTCCCGCGGAACTCGCCGAGGATCTTGTCGTCGCCGATGTCGCGGAGCCGCTGGTTGATGACCTGCTTCGCCGCGAACGCGGCGATGCGGCCGAAGTCACTCGGCTGGTCGACGGCCTCGCCGATCACCGTGCCCTCGTCGTCACGCTCCGGCACGAAGACGCTGACCTCACCGCTCTTGCGGTCGAGCTCCACGCGCGACTGCGCGTCGGCCGGCTCGCCGTTCTCGGCGGTGTGCTTGTGGTAGGCGGTCAGGATGGCCGACTCGATGATCTGGACGAGTTCTTCGAACGGGATCTCCCGTTCACGCTCCATGAGTCGCAGGACTGCGAGATCGATCTTCACCGAGGGCCTCCGTATTCAGCTGAGTCGCTCCCGCGCACTGGAACCGCGCAGAAGTCGGCGTCCAGACTACCGCACCGCAGGTGGCGACCCGCGCCCGAGACGGACGGGAGGCCCGGTGCCAGCTGGCACCGGGCCTCCCGTCCAGTGGGTGGCCGCGTCGTCGACGCGAGCCGCTAGACCGCGCGGACCGCCTGCAGCAGCTCGGCGACCGGCACCTCGGCGCGCTCACCGCTCGCGCGGTTCCACAGCTCGACGACGCCGTCGGCCGCCCCGCGGCCGGCGACGACCACGATGGGCATGCCGAGCAGCTCGGCGTCGCGGAGCTTCACGCCGGGCGACACCTTCGGACGGTCGTCGTAGAGCACCTCGTAGCGCTCCGACTCGAGCGACTCGACGATCGCGGTCGCGAGGTCGTAGGCGGTGTCGTCCTTGCCGGTCGCGACGACGTGCACGTCGAACGGCGCGACGTGCTTCGGCCAGACCAGGCCCTTGTCGTCGTTGTGCGCCTCGGCGAGGATCGCGAGGATGCGCGTGACGCCGATGCCGTAGGAGCCCATGGTGACGGTCGCGAGCTTCCCGAACTCGTCCTGCACCTTGAGCCCGAGCGCCTCGGCGTACTTGCGGCCCAGCTGGAAGACGTGGCCGATCTCCATGCCGCGGGCGGTCTCGAGCGGGCCGGAGCCGTCGGGTGCCGGGTCGCCGGCACGGACGTCGGAGACCTCGGCGACACCGTCGGCGGTGAAGTCGCGCCCCATCACGAGACCGCTCACGTGCGCACCGCGCTCGTTGGCGCCGGTGATCCACGCGGTGCCGTCGACGACGCGCGGGTCGACGAAGTACCGCAGCCCGGTCGCACTGTCCGCGCCGAGCACCTGCGGGCCGATGTAGCCCTTCACCAGGCCCCGGTGCTTCCGGAAGTCGTCGTCGCCGGCGGCCGCGACCTCGGCCGGCGCGAAGGCCACCTCGGCACGCTTCATGTCGACGTCGCGGTCGCCGGGGAGGCCGACGACGACGACCTCGCGCGTGCCGTCGAGGTGCGTCAGCGCGAGCACGACGTTCTTCAGCGTGTCCGCGGCTGTCCACGGCGCACCCTCGCGCGGGGCGACGGCGTTCGCGTGGGCGACCAGCGTGTCGATCGTCGGGGTGTCCGACGGCGGCAGGAGCACCGGCTCGGGCTGCCCTGCGATCGGCAGCGCGTCGGGCACGGGCGTGACGTAGGCCTCGACGTTGGCGGCGTAGTCGCTGCCGGCGCTGCGGACGAAGGTGTCCTCGCCGACCGCGATCGGGTGCAGGAACTCCTCGGACTTCGAGCCGCCCATGGCGCCGGCGTCGGCCTTGACGATCACGTACTCGAGCCCGAGTCGGGCGAAGATCCGCTCGTAGGCGTCCCGCATCACCTGGTAGCTGCGCTCGAGGCCGGCGTCGTCGAGGTCGAAGGAGTAGGCGTCCTTCATCGTGAACTCGCGGCCGCGCAGCAGACCGGCGCGCGGGCGGGCCTCGTCGCGGTACTTGTCCTGGATCTGGAACAGCGTGACCGGCAGGTCCTTGTACGACGAGTAGAGGTCCTTCACCAGGAGCGCGAACATCTCCTCGTGCGTCGGGGCGAGCAGGTAGTCGGCGCCCTTGCGGTCCTGCAGGCGGAACATGCCCTCGCCGTACTCGGTCCAGCGGTTCGTCGCCTCGTACGGCTCGCGCGGGAGCAGCGCCGGCAGGAGGACCTCCTGTGCACCGGCCGCGACCATCTCCTCGCGGATGATGCCCTCGATCTTCGCGCGCACGCGCAGCCCGAGCGGCAGCCACGCGAAGATCCCCGGGGACTGGCGGCGGACGTAGCCGGCGCGGACGAGCAGCTTCGCGCTCGTCACCTCCGCGTCGGAGGGGTCGTCGCGGAGCGTACGGAGGAACAGATGCGAGAGCCGTGTGACCACGGACGCAAGCCTAGCGGCGGCCGGACGGTGCCGACGTGACCCGACCCGCCCGCTCGCTGCTGGGACCCGCCCACTCGCTGCTGGGACCCGCCCGCTCGCTGCTAGGAGGTGACGACGAGCGGCTTGCCGGTGCCGGCCGCCGGCCCCATCTCCTCGGCGATGCGGTTCGCCTCCGCGATCAGGGTGGCGACGATCTCGGACTCCGGCACGGTCTTGACGACCTCGCCCTTGACGAAGATCTGGCCCTTGCCGTTGCCGGACGCGACACCGAGGTCGGCCTCGCGGGCCTCGCCGGGGCCGTTCACGACGCAGCCCATGACGGCGACGCGCAGGGGCACGGTCATGCCCTCGAGCCCCGAGGTCACGTCGTTGGCGAGCTGGTAGACGTCCACCTGGGCGCGACCGCAGCTCGGGCAGGAGACGATCTCGAGCTTGCGCTCGCGGAGGTTCAGCGACTGCAGGATCTGCAGACCGACCTTCACCTCCTGCGCGGGGGGCGCGGAGAGCGACACGCGGATGGTGTCGCCGATGCCCTCGCCGAGCAGGATGCCGAACGCGGTGGCGCTCTTGATGGTGCCCTGGAACTCCGGGCCGGCCTCGGTCACACCGAGGTGCAGCGGCCAGTCGCCGCGCTCGGCGAGCTGCCGGTAGGCCTTCACCATGACGATCGGGTCGTTGTGCTTGACCGAGATCTTGAAGTCGTGGAAGTCGTGCTCCTCGAACAGGCTCGCCTCCCACACGGCGGACTCCACCAGGGCCTCCGGCGTGGCCTTGCCGTACTTCTGCAGCAGGCTCGGCTCGAGGGAGCCCGCGTTCACCCCGATGCGCAGGCTGACGCCGGCGTCCTTCGCCGCCTTGGCGATGGCTCCGACCTGGTCGTCGAACTTCCGGATGTTGCCCGGGTTCACGCGGACCGCTGCGCACCCGGCGTCGATCGCCTGGAACACGTACTTCGGCTGGAAGTGGATGTCGGCGATGACCGGGATCTGCGACTTCTTCGCGATGATCGGCAGCGCGTCGGCGTCGTCCTGGCTCGGCACGGCCACGCGGACGATGTCGCACCCGGACGCGGTGAGCTCCGCGATCTGCTGCAGCGTCGCGTTGATGTTCGTCGTCGGCGTCGTGGTCATCGACTGCACGGACACCGGGGCGTCACCGCCCACGAGGACCTTGCCGACCCGGATCTGCCGGGACTTGCGACGGGGGGCGAGGGTTTCCGGGGCCTTGGGCATACCGAGATTCACTGCGGGCACACCCGAATGCTACGCGCTCCGGCAGCGCCGGACCTCAGAGCGCGTCGACCACCGTGACGAGCGGGCCGTACAGCCGCATCGCGTCGAGCGCACGCGCGTGGTCGGCGTCGCTGGCGCCGGCGCAGGCCGACGCGACGACCGTCACGCGGGCGCCGGCGTCCGCCGCCGCGAGGGCCGTGGAGAGCACACAGCAGTCCGTCGAGACGCCCGTCAGGACCAGGTGCGGCTGGTCACCGACCACCGCTGGGCCCCGCGCGCCGGTTCCGGCGCGCCGCGGAGCTTGCGGAGCGGCGTGACGGCCGAGCGCGTGGGAGAGGCTCGTCCCCCACTTGCCGAAGGTCGGTGCGGTCACGACGGGGGCGGAGAGGGCCGCGAACGGTTCCGTCAGGTCGTAGAGCGGGTCGGCGTCGGGCACGAGCGCGAACGGCCAGTCGCGGTAGTAGTCGACCCAGGCGCCCTGCGGGTGCTCCGGCGCGACGAAGCGGGTGAGCACCGTGCGCCCGGCGAAGCGTGGGAGCAGCCGTGCCGTCGCCTCGGCTGCTTCGGCGTACCGCGGTGCCGCCCAGGGGCTGTCGCCCGTGAAGATCCGCTGCATGTCGACGACCACGAGCCAGGCGTCGTCGTCGATCGGCAGGGCCGTCACGCGCGCAGCTCCGCGTCCGGGACGCTGCCGATGGGTTCCGTGACCGGCAGCGACTCCTGCCGGCGGACCGAGCGTCGCGCGGACAGGAGCGTGCCGAGGAACCCGACGACGAGGGCGACGAGCACGCCGAGGTTCGCGTACGCCCACGCCCCGGTCCGTCCGCCGAGCCCGAGCGGTCCGAGCAGGTACCCCTGCCAGTTGAGCCAGGACGGTACGCCGTACGTGTTCGTGACGAGCCCCCAGCCGAGTGCGGTCCCGACGACGACGAGCACGATCGCTCCCCACCGGACGTCCCCGTACCGCCCACGCCGGTCGTGCAGCTCCCCCTCGGCGTACGCCCGCCGGCGCAGCAGCACGTCGGCGACGAACACCCCCGCCCAGGCGGCGACCGGGACCCCGAGGGTGACGAGGAACGCCTGGAACGGCGAGATGAAGTCGGTCGCGAAGAAGACGACGTAGATCGCGCCGGCGACCATGAACACGCCGTCCACGCCGGCTGCGAGGGGGCGCGGGATGCGGACACCGGCGCTCAGCAGCGCCAGGCCGGACGAGTAGATGTCGAGCACGGCACCGCCGACCAGGCCGAGGATCGCGACGATCGCGAACGGCACGAGGAACCAGACCGGCAGCAGGGTGGTGAGCGCGCCGATCGGGTCGGCGGCGATGTCGGTGTTCAGCTGCTTCGACGACCCGGCGAGCAGGACCCCGATGACGACCAGGATCGCCGGGGCGAGCGCGCCACCGAAGGTCGTCCAGCCGACGACCCCGCGGGTGGAGGCCGTTCGCGGAAGGTAGCGGGAGTAGTCGGCCGCCGCGTTGACCCACCCGAGGCCGAAACCCGTCATGACGAGCACGAGCGCGCCGATGACGTTCTGCGCGCTGCCGGACGGCAGCGCGGCCAGGGCGCCGAGGTCGATCGACGGGGCGACGAGCACGATGTAGACCACCGTCAAGACGGCCGTCACCACGGTGATCCAGGTCTGGAGCCGCATGATCACGTCGAACCCGGCGACTCCGGCCCCGATGACGAGCGCAGCGACGACGACGAGCGCCACGAGCTTCGTGACGACACCGTCGTCCCAGCCGAGCTCACGGAACACCGTGCTCGTGGCGAGCACCGCCAGGGCGGCCAACGCCGTCTCCCACCCCACGGTGAGGATCCAGCTCAGGAACGACGGGAGCCGGTTGCCCCGCACGCCGAACGCCGCGCGGCTCAGCACCATCGTCGGTGCCGATCCGCGCTTGCCGGCGATCGCGACGACGCCGCACAGCAGGAACGAGAACACCACGCCGACGACCGTGACGATCGTCGCCTGCAGCAGCGAGATGCCGAACCCGAGCACGAACGAGCCGTAGCTCAGCCCGAGGACGGAGATGTTCGCGGCGAACCACGGCCAGAACAGGCCACGGGGGCGCCCCTTGCGTTCGGACTCGGCGATGACGTCGATGCCCTGGCGCTCGACGGCGCGGACTTCGGGCGCTGTGCTCATGCGCCGAGCGTAGTGCCGGGGCGGCTACCCGAACAGGTTGACCGGGCGGACGATGTCGGCGTAGATCAGCAGCGCGCTCATGCCGGCGAGGAGCACCACGACGACCATCGTCAGCGGCATCGTCTTCGCGAGGTCGATCGGACCGGGATCGGCCTTCCCGACGAGCCGGAACGCACGACGCTTGATCGCCTCCCACAGCGCACCGGCGATGTGTCCGCCGTCGAGCGGCAGCAGCGGGACCATGTTCAGCACGAACAGCCCGATGTTGAGCGAGGCGAGCAGCCCGAGGATCGTGTAGGCCTTGTCGACCACCGGCACACCGCTCATCGACGAGACCGTCCCGATCGCCCGTCCGACGCCCACCACCGAGACGGGGCTGTCCGCGGACCGCTGCTGGGTGCCGAACGCCGCGTTCCACACGGCGACGAGGCGCTGCGGCAGGTCGATGATCAGGTGCGCCGACGCCGCGATCTGCGCGCCCGTCGCCGGGAGCACGGCCGCCGGGGACTGGCGCACCAGGGTCTGGCCGATCGACACGCCGACGACGCCGACCTGCTGGGTCTTCGGCGTGCCGTCGGCGCGCTCCACGACCTTGCCCTGGGCGTCGTACACGTCGCGGGTGGCCAGGGCCGGCGTGACCTCGAGCGTCTTCCTCGCGCCGTCCCGCTCCACCACGACGGTCACCGACTTGCCCGCCGACCGCTGGAAGGTGTCGGAGACCTCGGTGATCGTGGGGTCCTGCTTCCCGCCGACGGCCACGACGACGTCACCGGAGCGGAGACCGGCCTCCTTCGCCGGGGAGACGGCGTCACCGGGAGCACAGGTCGTCGTGGCCGTCGTGGGGAGCACGCAGTCGACACTCGAGGTGAACGTCGTCGTCGGGGCGCCGAACCCGACGAGCAGCACCCCGAAGAGCACGATGCCGATGACCAGGTTCATCGCGGGGCCGGCGACCATGACGATGATGCGCTTCCAGGGCGTCAGGCGGTAGAACGCCCGGGAGTCGTCGCCGCCGGACTCGGCGATCTGCTCGGCACTGGCGTGGCGGGCGTCCTGGACGAACGCGCTGTACATCCCGGTGTTCGTGATCGCCCGCTTGGAAGCGCGCGGCTTCAGCATGCCGACCATCGAGATGTACCCGCCGAGCAGGATCGGTCGGATGCCGTACTCGGTCTCCCCGCGGCGGAAGGACCAGATCGCCTTGCCGAAGCCGAGCGAGTACTGCGTCACCTTCACACCGAACAGCTTCGCGAACGCGAGGTGACCGAGCTCGTGGAGCCCGATCGAGACCAGCAGGCCGACGATGAAGACGACGACGCCGAGGACGAAGAGCAGGACGGTTCCGACGGTCACCGGACGAGCGTACGGGACGGATCCGAAGAACCAGCCGAGCGTGCCCTGCCAGCCGACCTGGGCCTCCTGTCCGGACTCAGCGCGACAGGGCGCGGTCCGCGGCGTCGCGTGCCCACCGCTCCGCGGCGAGGACGCCGTCCAGGGACGGCTCCCCCGGTTCGTGGGCGTCGACGACGCGCTCGACCGTGTCCACGATGTCGAGGAACCCGATCGCGCCGGCGTGGAAGGCGGCGACGGCCTGCTCGTTCGCCGCGTTGAAGACCGCCGGGTACGTCCCTCCGAGCGTGCCGACACGCTTGGCCAGGGCGACGGCACCGAAGGCGTCCTCGTCGAGCGGCTCGAACGTCCAGGTGCTGGCCGTCGTCCAGTCGAGCGGGACGCCGACGCCGGGGACACGGTCCGGCCACGCCAACCCGAGCGCGATCGGCAGCCGCATGTCCGGCGGCGAGGCCTGTGCGATGGTCGAGCCGTCGGTGAACTCGACCATCGAGTGCACGATCGACTGCGCGTGCACCGTGACGTCGATGCGGTCGTAGGGGACGCCGAAGAGCAGGTGCGCCTCGATGACCTCGAGTCCCTTGTTGACCAGGGTGGCCGAGTTCGTCGTGACGACGAGGCCCATGTCCCACGTGGGGTGGGCCAGCGCCTCGCGCGGCGTCACGTCCCGCAGGCTCGCACGGGACCGACCGCGGAACGGGCCGCCGCTGGCGGTGAGGACGAGGCGGCGGACCTCGGAGTCCGCTCCTGCCCGGAGTGCCTGTGCGATGGCGGAGTGCTCGCTGTCGACGGGGACGATCTGCCCGGGTGCCGCGGCGGCCTGCACGAGGGGGCCGCCGACGATCAGGCTCTCCTTGTTCGCGAGGGCCAGCGTCGCCGACGTCTCGAGCGCCGCGAGGGTGGGCCCGAGGCCGACGGAGCCGGTGATCCCGTTGAGGACGACGTCGGCCTCGACCGCGCGCACGAGCCGTTCCGCGTCGGCCGCCCCGAGCGCGGTGTCCCGCACGTCGAACGCGGCGGCCTGGGCGGCGACGACGTCGGCGTTCGTCCCCGCGGTGAGGCCGACGACCTCGAACCGGTCGGGGTTCCGCGCGACGACGTCGAGCGCCTGGGTGCCGATCGAACCGGTGCTGCCGAGGACGATGATGCGGCGACGTCCGCCCGCCGACGCCGACACGTCGGTCAGCCCTTCGCGAGGACGTCGACGACGAACACCAGGGTCGCGTTCGCGGGGATGTTCGAGCCCTCCGGCGGGGTCGCGCCGTAGCCGTCTCCCGGGGTGACGACGATCATCACCTGCGAGCCGACCTTCTGGCCGACGAGTCCGGTCACGAACCCCTTGATGAGCGACCCCTCGGCGATGGTGAAGGTCGTCGGCTGGCCCTTCGACCACGAGGAGTCGAACTCCTTGCCGCCGTCGTAGAGGACACCCTTGTACTGCACGAGCGCGGTGTCGCCCTCGGCGATGGTGTCACCGTCGCCCTGCTTGATGACCTCGGCGGTGGTCGTCGTCGGTGCCGGCTTGTCCGGGATCGTGATCTCCGGCTCGCCGTTCGCCTTGTCCTTGACCGTCGGCAGGTCCGGGTTCTGCGACTGCGGCGTGCCCTCGGACTTCACCGGAGTCTGCGCGAGGAGGTCGGCGACGACGACGATGTCGCCACCGGTGTTGAAGCCGAGGGCCGAGGAGGCCCCGACGGCGGCGACCCGGTCGCCCACGTGCGAGCAGGCGAGGAGCGCGCCGAAGCCGCTGCCGCCGACCGACAGCACCTGCGCGTTGCCCTGGTCGAAGCCGACCGTGCCGAGCTTCTTCGCCGACGAGGCCTTGTACACGCTGTAGGCGACCTGCGCGTAGTCGCCCTTCTTCAGCGCCGCACCGGAGCCCTTCGTGACGACGGTCGCCTGGGGCGGCGATGCCTTCAGCCCCTTGTCGAACTGCACCGTCGGCGCGGTCTTCCCGCCGAAGTCGCCCGAGACGTCGATCGCCGCCGAGGCCTTGCCGGGCTTCGGGCAGCTGGTGATCGCCGATGCGGTGGACGACGCTGACGCGGACGCCGACGGATCACCCGCGCCGGAACCGGCGCAGGCGGCGAGTCCGAGGACGACGGCGGGGACGAGGGCGATCGGGAGCAGGCGGAGACGCTTCACGGGCACCTATCCTGCCGCACTCGCCGATGAGTCTGCTCCGAGTCCGGTGGCGGGGGCGCTCCGCTCGCCGGTGACCGTCGTCGGCTCGCCGATGACGGTCGTCGGCTCGTGGTGCACCGGGAAGGCGACGGAGCGGGCGATGAAGCAGAGGGCGTTCGCCGTGGTGTGGGCTGCCTCGGCGTCGTCGACGCGGTCGGCCTCGGCGATCGTCACGACCGGGTGCAGCGTGACCTCGGTCACCTCCCCCGAGCCGTCGCGGTTGAGGTTCAGTGAGGCGGTCGCGCGGTCCTCGTAGGCCAGCACCGTGAACCCCTGCGTCACCGCCACGTGCAGGTAGCTCAGCATGTGACACTGCGCGAGGGCCGCCGTGAGCATCTCCTCCGGGTTCCAGCGGTCGTGGTCGCCGCGGAACGTCGGGTCGGCGGAACCGTGGACATCGTGCTTCCCAGCAGCGGTGACGACGTGGTCACGGCCGTACGCGCGGTACCCGCTCGTGCCGGTCCCGCGGTCGCCCGTCCAGCGGACCCGGACCTCGTAGGTGTGGTCGTGCATGCCGTGCCTCCTGTCGGACGTGCGGTGCCGGACCGCTCGGTACGATCTCGGTATGACGGCAACCACCGGAGTCCGCACCGATCGCCATCCTCTCACCGCGGCGGGGTCCGTCGAACTGGCGGTGCTCGACCGGTCCGGTTTCGACGAGAGCCGGCACCTCGGCGCCGGGGTCGTGGTCGACGCGTCCGGAGCGGTCGTCGATGCGGTCGGCGACGTCGATGCGAGCATCTACCCGCGCTCCACCATGAAGCCGTTCCAGGCACTGGCGGTGCGCCGCGCCGGTGCGGTGTTCTCCGACGCCGAGCTCGTGATGACGACCGCGAGCCACGCCGGCACGCCGTCGCACCAGGCACTCGCAGAGCACATGCTCGCGGCGTTCGACCACGTCGAGGCCGATCTCGGCTGCCCGCCGGACATGCCCTACGACCGGGCGACCGCGCGCACGATGACCGCACCACGACGGCTCGCGATGAACTGCTCCGGCAAGCACGCCGGGATGCTCGCGGCCTGCCGGGTCAACGGGTGGGACGCCGCGACGTACCTGGACATCGACCACCCGATGCAGCGTGCCGTCCGGTCGACCGTCGAGGAGGCCACTGGTGAGGTCGTCGACGTGGTCGGCATCGACGGGTGCGGTGCACCGGTGTTCCCGTTGACGTTCACCGGCATGGCCAGGGGCATCGCCGGCGTGGTGCAGCGGGACGACGCGGACACCGCCGCGCTCACCGATGCGATCCTGGCGAACCCGTGGGCGATCGACGGTGTCGGGCGCGCGAACACCGTGACGATCGAGCGGCTCGGCCTGGTCGCGAAGCTCGGTGCCGAGGGCGTCATGGTGATGGCGGTCCCCGGCGGCGCGGCGGTCGTCGTGAAGGTGCTGGACGGGGCGCTGCGCGCCGGGACCCTCGCGGCGCTGACGCTCCTCGAACGCAACGGCATCGTGTCCGCGGACGGGGTGGCCGACGTGCTCGAGGCCACGGGTGAGCGGGTGCTCGGCGGGGGCGTGCCCGTCGGGTCGATCCGCGTCGGTGCCGGACTGCGCTGACCGACTCCGCCGCGGTGCCACCGCGTCCGGCGTGCCCGGCGCGCTCGGCTCGGTCACGGTCGCGCCGATCCTGACCGACCGGTCGTCGGTCGCCGTGTCGACCGTGCTCCGGTTCCGCCGGGTCCGGCGCGGCGGGCGGACCCGCCGGATGACGCAGACATGCCCACCCGCGTGGCGTGGCCGAGCGTGGCCCGGTCGAGCGGGGCGTGGCCGAGCGTGGCCTGATCGAGCTGGGGCGGGTCGAGATCGGGCGGGTCGAGAGCGGGCAGCGCCGGGACGAGTTCGACGCTCTCCCACCAGCCCGGGTCTCGGTCGTTGCCCCGGTCCGGGTCTCGGTGGAAACGACAGCCGTACCGCGTGACCGTGATCGTCGGACACCGGGCACGGGGGCTCCAGCGTAGGTCGGGCACGAGGACGACGGACCCCACGCGATCGCCCCGGCCGTCCACGAGCACCGCGACCGCGACGCCGCCGGCCTCGATCCGGGCCGGACCCGCACGCGGCGCAGGTCGTCGTGGCGGATCCCCGTCGGGATCGACAGTGCGATCGCCGCCGGGATCGGCTCCGTCGTCGTTCCCGTTCGTTCCGGCGGCCCGGAGTCCGCGCGGCAGCTCGACGTCGTCCGCGGCGGCGAGGCGGAGCTCGTGCGGTGCGCCCCCGCCGGTGTCCACGCGCCCGTCACCGCTCGTCCCGAGAGCGGCGGCGACCCCGGCGAAGACCCCGGTCGCCAGCGCACCCCGACCCACCACGAGGACGCCGTCGCCCCGGTCGACGGTCACCGACAGCCCGTCGAGTGTCTGACCGACCCGCAACGCCCCTGCATCCGCCCCGGGTCCGCCCTGACCGTCGCGCGGCCCCGGTACGTCGACCCCGTCGCGCGGCCCCGGTACGTCGACCCCGTCGCGCGGCCCCGGTACGTCGGGCCCGGCGCCGGTGCGGTCGAGGCTGTCGGAACCCTGCGGTTCCCGGACCTCGAGCCCGAGGCGTCGGACGTCGTCCGTGCCACCGCCGCCGTCGGGACGGACGAGCATGCCGACCGCGCCCAGCGCGACAGCGGCGCAGATCCCGACCAGCCGCCACAGGGGCGCGCTCGAGGTGGCCGCGGCGCCGAACACGAGCACCGCGACCGCGACGATGCCCCACCGGACGGTCCACGCTGTCATGGTCCCCACTCCAGCATCGCCGGCACGCAGCACGCCCGCGGGCGCCGGGACCTGTGGACGGTCCCGGCGCCCGCGGCGTCTGTGCAGGAGCGCTACTGCACGAGGAAGAACTGCTCGCCGATGTCGACCCGCGCACCGCGTTCGACGCGGTACCGCCGACCGGGCTCACACCGTCGGACGGACCCGTCGATGTGTCGGATGACCGAGCCGTTCCCGGAGAAGCGGTCCGAGACCCAGAGGTCCTGCCCCTCGCGCCCGAACTCCAGGTGCGTCTTCGACACCGACTTGCCCGGGTCGGTGATCGTCAGCAGCTCGTCGAAGCGCTCCCCCGGCTCGGGGCGCGGGAAGCGGCCGAGGAGCCCCGTCCCGTGCACCCCCACACGCTCGCCCGTGCTGAAGTGCAACACGAACGAGACCGACGTCGGCGTCTTCGTCACGATGCGGGTCTCGTCGACGTCCTCGTCCAGCTGAGCGGCCTCGTCGGCGTCCGCGCTCGACGGGACGACCTCGGCGGGAGCGGGGGGCCGGACCTCGTCCGCAACGGGGATCGGCGGCAACGGTGCCGCGGTCGGGACCGCGACGTCGAGGTCGTCCTCCGGCAGCGGAGCCGAGGAGGGCGCGTCCGTCCCGGACGGGACGACGGCGACGTGCATCGTGTCGAGGTCGTCGCTCTCGTCCGGCGCAGGACCCCCGAGGGCGTCCTGGCTCAGTGGCCCGTCGACGACGGGTGCGTCCGCTCCGCCGGAGGGAGCATGCGCGTAGTCGTCGTCGTCCTCCGACGTGGCGGGGAGCTCGTCGTCCGGCGCCGGGGACGCGTCGGTCGCTGCCCAGTCCGGACGGGCGATGGGCAGCGGCATGACCGGCCCGGTGAAGGCAGCGGTCACGGCGGGGCGGACCGCGCCGCATTCGCCGCAGAAGATGTCGTCCGGCTCGAGCTGGTGCCCGCAGACGTGACAGGTCGTGGGCTGGACCCCGGGTTGGACGAGCGGGGTCGGACGGACCGAACGGCGGTCGACCAGGGGCTCCACCACCGCGGTGTCACCGGGTCTGGCGACGTCGTCGAGCTGCGGTCGAGGCGGGGTCGACCGCGCCTCGGAGGCGGCGTCGTCGATCGCCGTGTGCTCGGGAGCCGGCCCGCTCCCGTGCGTCGGCGCGCCCTCGGCAGCCGTCGACGACGAGGCAGCTGTCGACGACGAGGCATCCGTCGACGACAAGGCATCCGTCGACGACGAGGCGGCCGTCGACGGGGAGGCAGCCGACGAGGTCGACGGCGCGTCGGCGGTCGACGACGTCCCAGGCGACGAGGCCTCGGTCGACGACGACGTCTCGGCCGGCTCGACGACCGGAGCAGCGGCAGCGGACTGGTCGTCGACGGCACGACCCACCCACCAGGACGGCGCGCTCGGGGCCGGCGCCGGCTCCTGCTGCGGCGCCCAGAACGGCGTCCCGGACGTGGCCGGACCGGCGGTCGCCGACGACGGACCCCACCGTGGTGACGGCGCGTCGGGGACGGCGGGCTCGTCCGGGGTCTGCGACCGCGGAGCGAGCCGGGTCACCTCGGGGTCGTCCTCCGTCGACGTCGTCCCGTCCGGGAACGCATCCGGGTCGAGCGTCGGCTCGGGCGGCACCGCACGGGGCGGCTCCCCCGGCCGGACCGCACCGCGTTCGTCACCCGTCCAGGCTCCGAGGCCGCTGCCGGCCCCGTGCACGTGGGTGGGCGCGGTGCGCGGGGCGTACGCGTCGGGTGTCTGCACCGGCACCGGAGCGGTCGGTTCCGGTGCACGTCGGCGGTCGGCTCCGGTGAGCCACGCCCTCGTCGCGGGGTCGAGCGTCGATTCGGGCAGCCAGGCCTCTGCGGCCGGGTCCGGGCGTCGTCCGTGCGGGTCGGGCTGGTGGAGCGGCGGCGGCGTCGCCCGGTCGACGGGCTCCGGCGCGGCGGTCCGGCGGCCGGAGGCCACGTTCACCGCGCGTCCGCACTCACCGCAGAAGATCGCTCCGTCCGGGAGCACCGATCCGCAGTGTTCGCATCTGATCACAGGTTGCCTCTGTCCTCGTCCGGCCCGCCGTGTCGCTCGTCGGGCCTCCGGACATCGTAGTCACCGGCGGCTCCGCGTCCTCGGCGGCCCACGCCGCCGTGACGACCGGCGGTGCCGGCGAAGCGCACCGCTGCTGCCGTCGACCCGGGTCTGGAGGTCCGCCGCACGCCGGCTCGGAGCGAGCGTGTCGACACGGCGGTGCGGATCCGTTGTCGGCGGGTGCGACCGGTGCGGAGCGTCCCGAGCGCTGTCTCGGTCGCCTCCCACATGCGGTCCGCCGTCCGGTCGTCGGCCTCGCTCGGCCCGAAGACGGCACGGTCGGCGAGGGCGGCGATGCCGGTGGCCCCGTCACCCGGGGCGTGCGCGGCGACCTCGCGACGGGTCGACGCCGCTGACACGTCGTGCCCACGGTCGAGCAGGGCGTCGCGGTACTCGTCCCAGGCACCGACGATGCGGCCCCTCGCCGTCGAGGCACGGCGACGCCGACGCCGTCGGACCCGCTTGGCCACGACGATCACCGCGAACGGGAGCAGCACGAGTGCGATGCAGGCGAGGGTGCCGATGATCCACGGCAGTGCGGCGAGCAGGATCTGCAGCCACAGCGGCGGCTGGTCGGGGGTGTCGCGGTCGCTCTGCGGCGGTGTCTGCTGGTCCTGGTCCTGCTGGGCGACCGGGGGCGGCGGCACCACGGTCTCCGGGCGCGTGACCGGCTTGGGGGTCTGCTCCTGCTCCTCCGGGATCTGCCGCACGACCGGGTTGGGGTTCAGCGTGACCCACCCCCACTGGGCGGTGTCCACCTCGATGCGCGCCGTCACGTCCGAACCACGGAACGTCGTCGTGCCCGAAGCCGATGCAGTCGACGCCGTCGCCCCGGAGTCCCCGCCGGGGGCGAACCCGAGGACGACCCGCGTCGGGAAGCCGATCTGGTCGGCCATCAGGGCCGCCGCCACCGCGTACTGTTCCTGGTCGCCGAGCATGAGCGGCGCCGTGAGCAGTTCCTGGATGCGGTCGGCCCCGTGCCCGGAGCGACTGACCCGGTCGTCGCCGACGCCGTGGCTGACGTAGCCCTCCTGACGCAGGGCCCGCAGGATCGCGGTGAGCTTGGCACCGTCGGTCTGCTGATCCGACGTCGTCGCCTGGACGGTGTCGCGGACGGCGTCGGGGACGTCGCGCGGCGCGGGGACGCGAGCGTTCCCGGGCCGGGCCGATGCGAGCTGCTCCTCCGTCGGCTCTGCCGGCACCACGGCGGTCAGGTCGTACGTCGTCCCGTTCCGGACCCCGCCGAGGACGGCGCCGGTCCCGGTGGCGGCGTTGTAGAAGAACGCACCGCGCTCGCGCTCCGCGGCGGCACCGCGGAAGTCGACGCGTTCGAGGTCGCCGACGGTCGGCAGCCAGACCCCGGAGTAGCCCTCGACCGTCACACCGACCTGCACGGTCGAGCCGCGGACGCCCCGGACGTCGACGGAGGTCGGGACGCGCTGGAAGGTCCCGGACGAGGACGCCCCGTCCGTCCCGCCGACACGGTAGGCGACACCGTCGTACGTGTCGAGCGTCGCGATGCGGACGAACCCGTCCGCCGGGAGCCCGGTGACCCGGAGCTGCGGCGCGTCGGCCGCGTCCGACTCCTCGTACGCCCGGAAACCACTGAGCGGACTGACGTAGTCGCGCGGGTCGAACGGCTTGACGACGTCGGTCCTCGCCACGGTGCGCGCCGTCGACGGTGGCGCGACGAGACCGAGCCCGGTCGCCACGACCGCAGCCGCCAAGATGGTCCCGGTCCCGACCAGCGCCGGACGGACCACCGACCGCCCCACCGTCACACGGGCGCCGATCGTGTCCGCGACCGCGACCGCGCGCCGCGCGTGTCGCACGGTCACCGCCCACACGAGGGCGATGCCGGTGAGCAGCACGGCGGTCCAGACGGCCGTGTCGAGCCGGGTGGGGCCGAACACGACACCGGCGGCGAACAGGACCAGTGCCGGGATGCTCGCCAGTTCCTGCCGGGAGGCTCGGGTCGCCGTGCTCACGGCCGTCACCGTGGCGACGAGGAGCGTCACGAAGAACGGCACGAGCAGTGCCTCGTACGTCCCGACCGGCAGGCTGATCGTCACGAGCCGCTTCCAGCCGAGGGCGACACCGGAGAAGAGGTCGAGCAGGCCCTGGCCGGTCGGGAGGACGCCGTTCGCCTCCCCCGGGACCGCTGCCGGCACACCCGTGAGGGCGAACCCGACGATCGTCGCCACCGCGACGACCGCGGCCGGCAGGCGGAGGGCGGCGCCGAGGAGCGCGACGATGCTGCCGACGACCACGGCGGTGACGGCGGCGACGACCATGCCGTCGTCGCGGTACACCGGCCACCACGCCGTGCAGGCGACCGCGAGGAGCAACCACACCACGAGGGACCCACCCACGAGCCGGACCGCGGGGGTCCGGCGTGCGCGGCGTCGTGTGTCGCGTCGGGCGGGCGCCGAGGGTGCGACCGGGGCGCTCATGCCGCGGCCGATCGGTGCAGGGCGTGCCGGAGGTCGTCGAGGTAGCCGATCGTCATCACGGTCAGGCCGGCGACCCGCACGAAGCGCGGGACGGACTCGGGCTCGCAGATCACGGCGACGACCTCGACGCCGATCGGGAACCGCGTGGCGGCGAGACGGAGTGCGGGCAACTCGACGGCCGAGCCGACCACCAGGAAGGCCACGGAGATGCCGGCCGTGTCGGTCCCCACGATGCGCGCGACCTCGGCGACCGGCAGGCACGCGTCGGCGAGGCCGACCGTGGCGAAGTCGTCGAGCAGCCGGGTGGGCGTGACCGTCGGCAGCCGGTGCACCGCGTACACGGGGCGCTTCGCGAACTCCGGGGTGCGCTCCGAGACGACGACGGTCACCTCGCGGCCGTCACGGATCGCGCGGCTCCCGAGCGAGGCCGCGGCGCTCACGGCGAGCTCGAACTCGTCCTCGTCGGCGAACTCGGCGCGGGAGAGTCCGAGCGCGACCACCAGGTGCGACCGCCGGGTGTCCTCGAACTGTCGCACCATGAGCGCGCCGGTCTTCGCCGTGGACTTCCAGTGGACGTTCCTGGGGTCGTCACCGGGCATGTACTCGCGGATCGCGTGGAAGGAGATGTCGGCCGGCGACAGGTCCGTCGTCGCCTGCCCCTCGAGGTCCCGCACCAGCCCGGTGCTCGTCGAGGGGATCGCCACGGTCCGCGGGTGCACGATGACCTGCTCGCGCGTCGTCCAGACGATCTCGCGACGCACCAGGCCGACGGGGTCCGCCCGGACGCCGGTCACCGGGCCGACGTCGAGGACGCCTCGACGGAGGGTCGGCACCGGGACCTCACGGGTGAACGTCCCGCGAGGACCGATCGACGGGATCGCGATGTCGACGAGTCCGGCTCCGACCGGCACCTCCACCGTCGTCGGCACCGAGGGCAGCCGCGCCGGGTTCTCCGCCGTGACCGTGACCCCGGCGGCGTCGCCGACCGCGACCCGTCGGGCCGGAGGAGTCATCCGGATGCGCAGCCGCGAGCCGCCGATCAGTGCGAACGCCGCGACGACGACGAGCAGGGCACCGGCGAAACCGACGACGACGACCTCGCGGAGACCGAAGCCGTAGCCCACGACGAAGGCGACCAGCGTGACGGCGGCGACCGTCCAGCCCAGGCCGGTGACGACGGAGGCGACCTCGGCCCAGCCGCGTGCCACGAGCCTCCCGGCCGTCCGCCACAGCCGCACGATGCCGACCACCGCGTCGGCGGCGACGCCCTCGCGGTCACCGACCAGCTGGGTGCGGACGTTGGTCAGGCCGGCGACCGTCCCGGTGCGCTCGTACGCCGCGCCGCGACGCGACCGCGTCGACGAGGGGCGACGCGAGCGCGTGGCGACGGGCCGGCGGTCGGTCACGACGCGACCCGGTCCGCGGGCGGCGGCGTCTCGACGAGGAGCTGGGAGACGACGCTCGAGGCGCTGACCCCGTCGAACTCGGCCTCGGCGTCGAGCACCAGGCGGTGCGCGAGCACCGGCTCCGCGAGGGCCTTCACGTCGTCCGGGGTGACGTAGTGGCGGCCGCTCAGCGCCGCGAACACGCGAGCCGACCGCATCAGACCCATCGCACCGCGGACACTCACGCCGAGGCGCACCTCGCTCGCCGAACGGGTCGCGTCCACGAGCCGTGCGACGTAGTCCGCGATCGTGGCATCGACGTGCACGGTGCGGGCGAGCGCGGCCATCTCGGTGATCGTCGCGGCCGGGACGACGCTCGCGAGCGGGACCGACGACGCCGGCGCCGACGACGTCTCGAGGATCTTCACCGTCGCGGCGTGGTCCGGGTACCCGATCGAGGTCTTCATGAGGAAGCGGTCGAGCTGCGCCTCGGGCAGACGGTACGTGCCGGCCTGCTCGATCGGGTTCTGCGTCGCGATCACCATGAACGGTGCGGCGAGGCGGTGGTTGACCCCGTCGACGGTGATGGCCGACTCCTCCATCGCCTCGAGGAGGGCGGACTGGGTCTTCGGGCTCGCGCGGTTGATCTCGTCCGCGAGCACGATGTTCGCGAACACGGGACCGCGGTGGAACTCGAACTCCTGCGCACGCTGGTCGTAGACGCTGATGCCGGTGATGTCACCGGGGAGTAGGTCGGGGGTGAACTGGATGCGGTTGGTCGACCCCTGCACGCTCTGCGCGAGCGCCCGCGCCATGCTGGTCTTGCCCGTGCCGGGGACGTCCTCCAACAGGAGGTGCCCCTCGCTGAGCATCGCGGTGACTGCCAGTCGGATGACGAACGTCTTCCCGAGGAGCACCTGCTCGACGTTGGTCACGATGCGGCCGGCGACGTCGGCGAACCAGGTGGCCTGCTCGGGGGTCATGCTCATGTGACGGGGTTCCTCGCTGGGTGTCGATGGGGATCGGTCGGTTGTCGGTCGGTCAGTTGCCCGTGGACGGCGGGGTCGAGACGGGCGCGCCGGGGGCGACCTGCTGCTCCTGCGGGTTCGAGTCGACCTTCCGGTCGACCGTCGCGACGACCGTGATCGTCTTCGCGTTGGCCGGGATGGTCGACCCCGCTGCGTACTTCGCCCCGTCCGACCCGCGGTCCGAGCAGCCGAGCAGTCCTTCGGTCACGGCGCCCGTGCAGATCTTGATGTCGTAGTCGACGTCGTGGTTGCCCGCGTTCTGCGGCGCGTCGACTGCGATGGTCCCGCCGGCCTTCGGCGCAACGGCAGCGGCGCGGGTGTTCAGCGGCGTCGCCGACCCGACGGACTCGGGGTCGGTGCAGTACTGCCCGCCGTTGTTGTCCAGCCGACAGGCGGAGACCGTGACGGCGAGCTGCCTGCCGTAGTCGGAGCCGCTCGGGTAGAGCGTCACCGGGTCACCCGCGGTCGTCGTGCTGTCGCCGTTCGCGAGCGACACCCGGTAGAGCGTCGCACGCCCGGAGTCGACGCCGAAGCCGGACACGACGACCGGGTACCGACCGCTGTCGTCGGAGCTGTTCGGCAGTCCGACGGTCGCTCGCGGACCGGACGGGGTCTCGTACGTCTGGACCGGACCGGCCACACTCGAGGCGCAGAACCCGAGGGAGTTCACCGCGACCACGGCGTAGTAGTAGTTCTGGTCGCCACCGGGGGTGTCGGTGAAGCTCGTCGTCCCGGGGCCGCCGACCTGCGTCGCGTCGCTCCGCTGCACGGCCGAGCAGGAGAAGGACGGACTGGTCAGTCGGAAGAGCCAGTACTCGCGGATGTCGGTGCCGCCGCCGTCGGAGGGACTGAACCCGATCGTCACCCGGGTCCGGCCGCCGTCGGACTGGCCGGTCGCGCTGAGGCCGGACGGCGGAGCGGGGTTGCCGACCGCGGTCGCCGAGGTGCTCCCGCTGTTCCACTGCACCGGACTGCCGTCGCGGTCCGCTCCGTTGTGCGCGGACACCGTGAACGTGTACTTCCCGCCGCTGGTCAGACCGTCGAAGGACGTCGTCGTCGCGGTCCCGACGCTCCGGGTGCTGGTGGAGCCAGGACCGTCGATCGTGACGACGTACTCGTCGACCGGAGTGCCCTGTCCCGGTCGTGGGACGGCGTTCCAGGAGAGGACGAGACGGTTCGGCGTCGTCGAGTCCGGCACCGCCTGCAGGCCGCCGGGGGCAGCCGGCACGAAGTCCGCGCTCATCGGCGCCGACTGCGGCGAGGGCTGCGACGTCCCGACGGCGTTCGAGGCCGCGACGGAGAAGCGGTACGACGCGCTCGGGTCGAGACCGGTCAACGTGCACACGGTCGACGCGCCGCAGTCCTTCGCCACGCCGTTGGTACCCGTCACGCGGTACCCGGTGATCGCCGAGTTGTTCGCCTGTGGAGCCGACCACGACAGGGTCACCTGGCCGCCCTCGTACGAACCGGTGCGTGTCGGGGCGCCCGGTGCGTCCGGGACGTCCTGCACCGAGATCGTGACGTTCCCCCAGACGTAGCGGTCCGGGTCGTTCGTGGCGTCGGCGACCTGGTACTGCAGGTTCGTGTTCACGGGGCTGGCGGCGTCGGACACGGACACCTGCAGGCGGGACCGGTCCGCACTCGGGGTGATCGTCACGCCGGACGGCAGTCCCCCGGACAGCCCGCGGATGTCGACGACGCGGAGCCGCTCGTTCGGGAACGGGTTCGTCGGCTGGTCGTTCGCCAGAACGTCGATCGTCGTCGACTCGCCACGTTTGGCGACCGCGCTGTCGGCGCCCGGCTGCACGAGCGGGCGGGTGGAGGCCACGATGCCGACGTTCACCAGTCCGGACCGCCCGGCGTTCGTCGAGTCAGCCACGCCGATGCCGATCGACGCGGTCGTGTTCTTCTGGGCGGAGTCGGCGACCGAGATCGTCAGGCTCTGGCCGGAGATCGTGGCCTTCGTGCCGGAGCCCGGCTGACTCACGATCGAGTACGCGAGCTCGGGGAGGTCCTTCGGGTACGGGTAGTCGGTGAGCCGCGAGAGGTCGAGCGTGCGCGAGTCGCCCGGCTGCATCTCGATGGACGAACCGGTGAAGGCCGGCGGTTGGTTCGACCGCGGCGTCACCTTGACCGGCAGCACGAGGGTCGCCACGCGGCCCTTGCCCCCGTTGGCGCTCGACCCGTCCGTGACCTCGAACGAGATCGAGGCGTTCCCGTAGTAGAGCTTCGCCGAGGTGAACTGCAGCGTCGAGGCGTCCACGGTGAGGGAGTCGCCGTTGGCGTGCGTCGCCTTGACGGTGCCCGGGTCGGTGATCCTGGCCGTCTGCCCGTTCGCGGTCACCACGTACTTCGACAGTGGGATGCGCACGGTGGACTCGCTCTTGACGGTGATCGCCCCGGCCGTGCGGTTGACCTGCGGCAGGGCGTCGTCGAACCCGGGGACGTTGATGAACCCGTAGGAGACGATGTCCGGGTGGTCCTTCCGCGCGACCGAGAACGGGATGACCTGCGAGTCGTCGGTCAGGCGAACCACGATCCGTCCGTCGTTCGTCGTCCGCGCGGTGTCGCCGTAGCCGTCGACGACCCCGACGGTGAGGTCGGCGGTGGACCCCTCGGCGAAGAAGACGTTCTTCAGGACGTCCACCGTGACGCTCTGCCGGTGCAGGATGTCCTGCAGGTCGAGGGTGGTGTCGTCCACCTCGGGACGGAGCGGCTGGGCGTCCTTGTCGACCGTGACCGTGAGGAACGCCGTGCTGGCACCGCCGCTGGAGTTCGACGCGGTGTACAGCACCGCGAAGTCACCGCTCTCGGCGTTCTTCGGCGGGGTGACACGGATCTCCTGCTTCCGGAGGACCTTCACCTTCACGTCCGTGGCGGTGGGCTCGACCTTCGACACGGTGAGGTCGCCGCCCTCCGGGTCCGAGTCGTTCTGGAGCACACGGACCGTCACCGTCCCCCCGGGGCGGATCGTCACGTGGTCCGCCTCGGCGACCGGGTTCGACGCCTGCTCGGCCCGCGGCGCGATCCCCACCCGGACGGTGCCGGTCGCCCGGGCACCGAGCGCGTCGACGACCGTGTAGGTGAACTCGTCGGTACCGGCCGAGTAATCGCCGGCCTCGTAGGTCAGTGAATCCGCCCCGATGTCGCTGACGGAGCCCTTGTCGGGGTTCGACGCCACGCCGACGAGCTGCACCGAGTCACCGTCCGGGTCGATGCCGCTCAGCGGGACCGTGATGCGGACCGCCTGCCCGGCGACGACCCGTGCGGTCACCGTCTGGGGCACCGGCGGATTGTTGGTGGCGGTGTCCTTCTCCCGCACCGAGATCGACACCGTGGCGTCGGCGGACTGTCCGTCGGGTCCGGAGACGCGGTAGACCGCCGTGTAGTTGCCCGGCGTCTTCGGAGCGAGGTACCGCAGGTGGTCGCCGGAGGCGAAGAGCAGGCCGCCGTCACCGGGGACGTTCTGGACGAGGTCGGGCTGCAGGGTGAGGGGCTCGCCCTCGGGCTGGGTGTCGTTGGCCAGCACGTCGATGTCCGCGACGTCCCCGACGCGGACCGTGGCCGAGTCCGCCTGTGCGACGGGGGGCTGGATGCGGTCGGGCTTCGGGATCTCCACGACCGTGATCGTGCCCGTGGCGGAGGCCAGCCCGTTCGACTCCGTGTACGTGAAGGTCACCGGTCCGTCGAGCGGGGCGGTGAGGGTCGTCCGCACGGTGTGCTGGTCGAGGACGCTCGCCTGGACACCCGAGCCCCGGTCCGGACCGTCGAGGGCGGTCACGAGCAGGACGCCGCCGGCGGGGTCGATGTCCGTGGCGGTGACGTCGGTGTCCTTCGTCGACAGCGTGGTCACGAAGACGGTCTTCGGCGTCGTGATCGGCGCGGTCGAGGCGTCCGGCGGCGCGAGGACCGTCAGGCGGACGATGCCCGTCGCGGTCTTCGTGCCGTCGGTGACGGTGTACTCCACCTGGTGGTCCCCGACCGCGTCGCCCTGGACCCGGAAGGTGCCGGCGTCGTAGCTCGGTGTGATCGTGACACCGCTCGCGGAGGACACGCTCGTCAGCGTCACGGTGCCGTTGCCACCGCGGACGTGCTCCAGCGGGGAGACGGTGAAGGCCTTCCCGGCGTAGCCCTGCACCGGGAACGCGTCGGCCCGGAGTGGCACGTTGCCCTGCGCGGCGACGTGCACGGTCACCGATCCCCGTCCGTCTGCTCGGCCGTCGCTCACGACGATCTGCACCGTGCGGTCCCCGGTCCGTGTGCTCTGGTTGCGGAAGTCGAGGAGGCCGTCGGGCGTCGTGGAGACCGCGTCGCCGTCGGACGCCGTCGCGGACTTCAGGTAGACGGGGTCGCCGTCCGGGTCGACCCAGTCCCCCAGCACGTCGGTCGAGACGTGCCCGCCCTGCACGACGTCGGCGGAGGTGTCGCGGACCTGCCGTGGTGCCTCGTTCTCGGACTCGGGTCGCACGGCGACGCGGACGGTCGCGGTGGCGGACCCGCCGTTGCCGTCGGTGATGGTGTACGGGAACGTCACCGTCCCCGTGGCGGTGTCCGCCAGGGAGATCTGCAGCCGCTGGCCCGCGTCGACGATCGCCACGGAACCGGCGGCCTGGTCGACCGAGCCGACCTCGCTGATGACGATCGGGTCGCCGTTGGGGTCGTAGTCGTTGAGCAGGACCGGGAGGCTCGTGGTGCGTCCGGGACGCGCGCCGAGGTCGTCGTCGACCGCCACCGGCGGCTTCTGGTCCTTGTCGACCTGCGGGTCGTCGTCGGAGACCTGCTCACGCTGCTGGTCGTCGTCGCGCTTGATGAGGTCGGTCCAGTTGTCGATCAACTGGCCGCTGCGGTCGATGGCCCACGACCGTCCGGTCGCCGGGTCGTTCGCCACGACGGTGTCGCCGTTGTGCACGATCTGCAGCGCGGCACCGCCGGGGACGCTGTCGAGCTGCTGCAGTGCGCGCCCACGGCAGGTGTCGACCGCCTGACCACCGCTCCAGGCCCCGAAGGTGCAGTCGCCGCTGACGTAGGGGCGCGCAGCCCGCCCGGAGACCGACAGCGCCGTGGACGACGCCGACCCGGACGGGGTGACGCGGACCAGTCCCCTCGCGCCGGCCACGACCACCGCGTCGCCGTCGTCGGACGAGCGCTGCAGCGCCGGGGCGTCGCCGACCCGGTCGCCGAGGTCGACCGTGTCGCCGTCGACGGAGAGCGCGCCGGTGCTCTGGTCGAGCACCGCGACGTGCGACCCGAAGGCCGCGACCTGGAAGTCGTCCCGGCGGTCCATCCGGACCGGCCAGCGCTTCGCCACCGTCAGGGTGGTGCCGACGTCGACGAGCGATGCGGTACCGGTGCGCGGCGAGTAGACCGCGACGTGGTCGTCGGAGGCGTCGAACACCGCGTCGGCGCCCAGGGTGAGGTCGGCCTTGGTCGAGGCGTCGAAGTCCGCGAGGTCCTTCGCCGGCGTGGACCAGACCTCGCCGGTCTCCTGGTTGCCGATCACAGCGGTCGTGCCCGCGAAGAACACCTGCGGGGCCCCGGAGGGCAGCGTGACGGCGTCGCCGACGGTGGCGTGCGCGACGTCCACCTTCGCGACGGTCCCCTTCGTCTCGTCGACGCTGTAGACCATCGATCCCCGCTGCAGCACCGAGAGGGCATCGCTGGCGGACTCGACGGCGGTGTTCAGCTGCAGCACGGCGGTGTTCGCCCGGCCGACGGCACCGTACTGGGTCGACGGCACCCACACGGTGCCGTCGCCGAGGGCGACCCGCTGGGTGTGGTACCCGCTCGAGACGACCGCGGCACCCGCGACGAGTGCGGCCACGAGGACGGAGACGCCGACGGTGACCGCCGCCGACCGGTTGCGAGCGAGGAGCCGGCGGATCACGAGCCGCCGCCGATCGTCGCGCACCGCTCGGCGCTCGCGACGCCGGTCTTGCCGTCGCGGTTGACCGCGACGGTGACGCACTCCTCTTCCCCGTCGCTGCCGGAGACGACGAACGTGGTCCCCGACTGCTGGCTCGAGGCCCCGTTCGAGGTGATGACGTACGTGTCACCGTTCCGGAGACCCGGATCGGACCAGCGGAAGGTGACGGAGTCGCGGGACGAGGACGCCTGGACGTCGGACACCGTGGGGATCGCGCCCGATCCGACGCGGGTGACGAGGACGAACGTCGTCACCGCCAGGGCGACGACGACGACCGCCGCGAGGGCGGAGACGAGGGCGAGCGTCCGGCGCGATCCCCGCCGTGCTCGGGTGACCGAGCCCGTCCGGTGCACGGTGCCGACGCTCCGGGAACCCGTCGCGGCGACGCCGCCCTGCACCGGGCGCCGGGTCCGGCGGCGACGACCGACACGGCTCGGGGGCTGGAGCTCGCGGACCACCGTGCGGTCGCCTTCGGACGTCGGCGTCGCGACGGCCCAGGCCTCGACCGCGACGTCGGCGGCGGTCTGCGGGATCCCGAGTTCGGCTTCGACCTGCTGGAAGCCACGGACCAGCTCCATGACGGTCGCGGGCCGGAGCTGCACCTTGCGGGACATCGCCCGCGCCAGGAGACGTTCGAGCGACGGCGGCACGTCGGTCCGGCCGGAGGGCTTGACGCCGCCCTTGTCGATCCGCGCCATCAGCTCGGCGGCACCGTTCTTGCCGCCGGGGACCTCGAAGGGACTCCGACCGGCGAGCAGCGAGAACACGGTGGCCGCGAGCGAGTAGACCTCGGACTGGACGGTGCCGCGGGACTCGTCGATGAGGACCTCGGGTGCGGACCACGGGATCGACATGCCGATCGGCTCGTCGGGGTCGGACTCCCCGATGCTCGCAGCGATGCCGAAGTCGGACAGCACCGGGTTGCCGTACGCGGTGAGGAGGATGTTCGAGGGCTTGACGTCCCGGTGCAGGACCCCTTCGCGGTGCGCCGTCTCGAGCGCGGATCCGATGCGGATCCCGATCGACAGGACCTCGGACACCGGGATCGGTTCACGCCGGTAGCGCTGGCTGAGCGACGACGAGCAGAGCTCCATCACGAGGTACGGCCGGCCGTCCGACGCCACGCTGGCCTGGAACACCGTGAGGATCGACGGGTGCGTGCTGAGCCGGGCCATCAGGTTCGCCTCGGACTGGAACATCTGCCGGACACGGTCGTCGACGACCTCGTCCAGGAGCACCTTCACGGCGACCTGTCGCCGTGGCATGTCCTGCTCGTAGAGGAAGACGTCGGCGAACCCGCCGGAGCCGAGGACGTGGACCGGGCTGAACCCGCCGATGACGGGAGGGGTGGACGGCAGCCGTCGCGCCATGTCGTCATCTCCTCCCGGCCGGTCACGGCCCGTTGCTCGTCGCGGGCTCTCAGTCTACGGAATCGGCCTCTGCGAAATTCCGTACACCAGTGGTCGGGTCCGGTCGCAGGGCCCCAGTTCGGGGGTGCTCAGTGGCGCGGCAGGGTGTCCTCGAGGTCGCCGTCCGACGGGGCGTCCTCCACCTGGAGGACCACGACGGTCACGTTGTCCCGACCGCCGGCGACGAGGGCGTCGCCCACCAGCCGCTCGGCGAGCTCCTGCGGGTCGGTGACCTTCGCGGCGATGCGTCCGATGACGGCGTCACCGATCTCCTTGGTCAGGCCGTCCGAGCAGATCACGTACCGGTCACCGGTCCGGAGCGGCAGCGTCCACCAGTCCGGCTCCGGCGGCTCGCCGAACCCGACGGCGCGCGTGATGACGTTGCTGTCGGGGTGGGCCTCGGCGTCCTCGGCACGCAGGACACCCGCGTCGACCATCTCCTGGACGACCGAGTGGTCCACCGTGATCCGGCGGAGGACGCCGTCCTCGATCCGGTAGGTGCGGGAGTCTCCGACGTTGAAGACCAGCGCTGCCGGCTGCCCGTGGGACGCCACGAGGGCGAGCCCGGTCACGGTCGTCCCGGCGCCGATCGCGTTGCCACCAGCGGCGCGCTCGATGTCGGCCGTCGCGAGCAACAGCGCCCGCTGGATCGACTGCCGGGTGCCGAAGGGCCCGTCGACGGAGTCGCCGAGCCGACGGACGACGGCGTCGCTGGCACGGTCACCGGCGAGGTGGCCGCCCATGCCGTCGGCGACGACGAAGAACGGCGCCTCGACGATGTAGCTGTCCTCGTTGTGGTCACGCCGCCGACCGACGTCGGTCGCGGCCCCCCACGAGAGCGTCAGGGTGGCGCCGTCCGTTCCGGGGACGTCGATGGCGTGGGCTGCGGCTGCTCGGCCGAGTTCGGTCACGTGTCAGGATCGCTCTCTGGGGGTTCGGGGCGTGCCGGTCGTGGTGCGGATCGGGAGGTCGTCCGGCGACGGCGGGTCGCCGTCGACCGTGGGAACGAGCCGGAGGTGTGGAGAGAGGACCTCCACCGTCACGCCGTCCCCGATCTCGACAACCGTACCGGTCAGCGCGACGATCGAACCACCCGAGGACATCCGGTACGGCGCCGACCCGGCGGGACGGACGACCGTGCCGTTGGTCGAACGGAGGTCCTCGACCACCGCGGCTTCGCCCTCGGCGTGGACGAGCACGTGGGTCGACGAGACCTGGCCGCGCGGGGACGCGACGGTGACGAGCTCCGGCACCTCACCGCGGACCACGCGCGGCAGCGCCGGGCGCCGCCCGATCACGACCGGCCGGTCGAGACGGATGACGCGGCTGCCGACGCGGATCGCCGGGACGCGGGTCCGCGGAGTCTCCGGGACGGGCGGCAGGCTCGGGGGCGCCGCGGGGAGGACTCCCCCAACGACGGGTGGCAGCGCGTCCGAGGCCCTGAGCACCGTGTCGTCGTCGAGGTCGGACCGACGGGGCGACGCACCCGCTGTCCCACCGCCGTGCCGCTCCGGCCGCAGCTCCCGCACGATCGTGTCGTCGTCCGGAGCAGAACGGGCCGACGCCCCTGCCACTCCTGGCATCGCAGCCCCACCGTGGTTCGGAACCCGGACGACGGTGTCGTCGAGGGCGACCTCCGCACGCTCGGACGCGACCGGACGCGACCGAGGACGGATGACCGTGTCCTCGACGTCGTCGGTGTCGTCCTGCACGTGGAGCCTCCCTGCGTCGTGCCGCGTGGTCCCCACAACCGTAGACGATCCAGTGCACCCGCCGTCACCCCCACCACGTCGGCTGGCGCCCGGCACGACAGGACCGCTGCACGAGCCCGGCCAACGCGTCGGTCGCCACGGTGTCGATGGCGTACTGCGCCCGGACCTCCGCCTGGGCGAGCGACCCGAGTGCCCATGAACACCAGGCTCCGAGCGCGACCGCTCCAGCGACCCCGACACGGTCGTCGGGCAGGGAGCCATGCTGCCGCCACCAGTGCCAGACGTCCACGCACCGGGCACCGGCGACCCGGAGGCGCTGCCGGTCGGGGGCCGCTCCGATGCCGTGCAGCGCCGTTGGTGTGGCGTCGTGGAAGGGGTCGAACGGCTCGATCTCGGCCGGCTCCGCCCCGGCAGCCGAGGCGATGAACCGGATCAGGGCCATCCGGGTGACGAGGGCCGCACACGCGGTGGCGACGGCGGCCCGACCGGCCTGCTGGGGCATCGCCGGGCCGGGCGCGACGGCGGCGGCGGCGGCGACCGGGAGGGTGACCGCCGCCGCGATCTCGCGCGGATGACGGACGTACGGGGAAGCGGTGGATCGTGCGCTGGCTGGGTTCATGCGGCCATCGAAGCGGAGGCCCGGCCTCCAGACCGGCTCGGAGTGCCGGACGGTGGACGACAGGACCACCTCGCCCACCTGTGGAGGAGTGGGCGGATCAGTCCGGCAGCGGCACCAGGCTCTCGGCGACGAGGTCCCAGCCCCCGTCGACGGCCTCGAGCACGACACCGTTCTCCGCGGCCCAGACCGCGAGGTCGTCCATCGACGTCACGGTCGGCGCGGTCCGACCGAGGAGCGACACGAGCCGACCCTTGGCGGTCTTGTTCCAGTGGTTGAGTGCCTTCCGCCGCCCGGCACCGTCAACGCTCACGACGCGGGGCGCGACCGCCCCGGCCACGGGGCCGAGCGCACGGTAGCCCTCGGACCGGAGGTCGAGCACCAGTCCGGCTGATCGGTTCGCGAGTGCCGTCGCCGACGCGGTCGGCCAGTGCGACGCGAGCCGGAGCGGACCGAGGCGCGCGTCGTGCGACAGGCGGTAGGCCGGGATGAGGTCCCCGGCACCGATCGGTCCGAACATCGCCGACTGGACGACGACGTGCCGCGACCACCAGGCACGCGTCCGGTCCCCCGCAGCCGTCGCGTCGAGCGGGTCGTAGAGCACCCCGGTGTAGCGCTCGATCGCCGGCATGGTCGGCGACGTGTCGAGCACGAGGTTGCGGAACCGCTCGGCGATCGACCTCGGCCCGAGCCTGAGTGCCGTCCTGGCGGTGGACTCCTCGGAACTGACGGAGCGGGCCGCGGCGATCACCGCGGCCCGCTCTCGGGTCAGTTCCGGGAACGTGAGCGCACCCAGGTTGAGGGTGCTGCCCGTGTCCCCACCCTCCCGCTTCGTCTCCGACGGCGGGAGGAGGACGGTCAGTCCGGTCAGGAGGCCAGCGCGGCCTGCCGCGCCACGATCGTGACCGTGTCGTGCTCGACGGAGAGGAACCCGTCCTCAGCGTCGACCGCGACGGTCGAACCGTCGGCCCGCGTGATGCGGACCTGGCCCTGGGCGAGGATCGCGAGCATCGGCTCGTGTCCTGCCAGGATGCCGATCTGGCCCTCCGTCGTGCGCGCGACGACCATGGTGGTGTCGCCCGACCAGACCTCGCGGTCGGCCGAGACGACGCTCACGGTGAGACCCGCCATGTCAGCGGTTCTCCTTCTGGATCTGCGCCCACTTCTCTTCGACGTCGTTGATGCCACCGACGTTGAAGAAGGCCTGCGTGGCCACGTGGTCGAACTCGCCGTCGGCGATCGCGCGGAAGGACTCGATCGTGTCCTTCAGCGGGACCGTGGAGCCCTCGACGCCGGTGAACTTCTTCGCCATGTACGTGTTCTGCGAGAGGAACTGCTGGATGCGACGGGCGCGCTCCACCGTGATCTTGTCCTCTTCGGAGAGCTCGTCGACACCGAGGATGGCGATGATCTCCTGCAGCTCCTTGTTCTTCTGGAGGATCTGCTTGACGCGCGTCGCCGTCTGGTAGTGGTCGGCGCCCAGGTACCGGGGGTCCATGATCCGCGACGTGGAGGTCAGCGGGTCGATGGCCGGGTAGAGGCCCTGCGACGCGATCTCGCGGGAGAGCTCCGTCGTCGCGTCGAGGTGCGCGAACGTCGTCGCCGGCGCCGGGTCGGTGTAGTCGTCGGCCGGCACGTAGATCGCCTGCAGCGAGGTGATCGAGTGACCACGCGTCGAGGTGATGCGCTCCTGGAGCACACCCATCTCGTCGGCGAGGTTCGGCTGGTAGCCCACCGCGGACGGCATGCGGCCGAGCAGCGTGGAGACCTCGGACCCGGCCTGCGTGAAGCGGAAGATGTTGTCGATGAAGAGCAGCACGTCCTGCTTCTGGACGTCGCGGAAGTACTCCGCCATCGTCAGCGCCGACAGGGCCACGCGCAGACGCGTTCCCGGCGGCTCGTCCATCTGGCCGAACACCAGGGCCGTCTTGTCGAAGACCCCGGCCTCCTCCATCTCACCGATGAGGTCGTTGCCCTCACGGGTGCGCTCGCCGACACCGGCGAACACCGAGACACCACCGTGGTCCTGCGCGACGCGCTGGATCATCTCCTGGATGAGGACCGTCTTGCCGACGCCCGCACCACCGAAGAGGCCGATCTTGCCACCCTGCACGTACGGCGTGAGGAGGTCGATCGACTTGATGCCGGTCTCGAACATCGAGGTCTTCGACTCGAGCTGGTCGAAGGCCGGGGCCTTGCGGTGGATGGGCCACCGCTCGGTGATCTCGAGCTTCTCGTCGGTGTTGAGCACGTTGCCCAGCACGTCGAAGACCTTGCCCTTGGTGACGTCGCCGACGGGGACCGAGATCGGGGCGCCCGAGTCACGGACCTCCTGACCACGGACGAGGCCGTCGGTCGGCTTCAGGGAGATGGCACGGACGAGGTCGTCGCCGAGGTGCTGCGCGACCTCGAGGCCGATCTCCTGCGACGAGTCACCGATGGTGATCGTCGTGAACAGGAGGTTGTACATCTCCGGGATTGCGTCGTGCGGGAACTCGATGTCGACGACGGGACCCGTGACACGGGCGATCCGGCCGACACCGGGCGCCGACGACGTCTCGACCGCGGTGGTTGCGGTGTCGGTCATGGCTGGTGCCTTCCTGAGGGTGGATGTCTGTCCGCGAACGACGCGGACTACTTCTTCTTCGACGAGAGGGCGTCGGCGCCGCCGACGATCTCGGAGATCTGCTGGGTGATCTCGGCCTGACGGGCGTTGTTCGCGAGACGGGTGAAGTCGCGGATCAGCGAGTCGGCGTTGTCGCTCGCCGCCTTCATCGCCTTCTGGCGGGCGGCGTGCTCGGAGGCAGCCGACTGCAGCATGGCGTTGAAGATGCGGCTCTCGATGTAGACCGGGAGCAGGGAGTCGAGCACCGCGTCGGCGTCCGGCTCGAACTCGTAGAGCGGGAGCGGCTCGTCGTTGGTGGGCTCGTCCATGCCGTCGACGACCTCGAGCGGGAGCAGGCGGACGACCTGCGGCTCCTGGGTCGCGAGGCTGAGGAACCGGTTGAAGACGATGTGGATCTCGTCCACGCCGCCCTCCGCCGTGTCCTGGAGGAACTTCGACACGACCGCGTCGCCGATCTCCTTCGCCGTGGCGAACTCGGGCTGGTCGGTGTTGCCGACCCACTGCTGCTCGGACGGGCGCTCCCGGAACGCGAAGTACCCGACGGACTTGCGGCCGACGAGGTAGAAGACGACGTCCTTGCCCTCGCTGCGGAGCAGGGAGGCGAGCTCCTCGCCCTGCTTGAGGACGTTCGTGCTGAACGCGCCGTTCAGGCCACGGTCGGAGGTGAACAGCACCACGGCGGCGCGGGTCGAGGACTCCGGCTCGGTGGTCAGCACGTGGTCGACGTTGGAGAACGTCGCCACGGCGGACACCGCCCGCGTCACGGCCCGCGAGTACGGGCCGGACGCGGCCATGCGGGCCTGCGCCTTCTGGATCCGCGACGCCGAGATCAGCTCCATGGCGCGCGTCACCTTCTTCGTGGTCTTCGCCGACTTGATCCGCTGGCGGTAGACCCGGACCTGCGCTGCCATCTAGCGACGACCCTTGACGATCTGCTCCTGGTCGACGTCGTCGGCGTCAGCGGCCTGGACGTCCTCGGACCCGAGCGTCTTGCCGTCGCTCGTCTGGAAGCTCTTCGTGAACTCGTCGATCTGCTTGTCCATCTCGGCGACGGTGTCGTCGCTGAGCTGGTTCGTCTCGCGGAGCGTCGTGAGGACGTCGGAGTTGCGACGCAGGTGGTCGAGCAGCTCGGACTCGAAGCGGAGCACGTCCGACACGGGGACCGTGTCGAGCTTGCCGTTCGTGCCGGCCCAGATGGACACGACCTGCTCCTCGACCGGGTACGGCGAGTACTGCGGCTGCTTGAGGAGCTCGGTCAGGCGGGCGCCACGGTCGAGCTGACGACGCGAGGCCTGGTCGAGGTCGGACGCGAACATCGCGAACGCCTCGAGCGAGCGGTACTGCGCCAGCTCCAGCTTCAGCGTGCCGGAGACCTTCTTGATCGACTTGACCTGGGCGTCACCACCGACGCGGGACACCGAGATGCCCACGTCGACGGCCGGACGCTGGTTGGCGTTGAAGAGGTCCGACTGCAGGAAGATCTGGCCGTCGGTGATCGAGATGACGTTGGTCGGGATGTACGCCGAGACGTCGTTCGCCTTGGTCTCGATGATCGGGAGGCCCGTCATCGAACCGGCGCCGAGCTCGTCGGACAGCTTCGCGCAACGCTCCAGCAGACGGGAGTGCAGGTAGAAGACGTCACCCGGGTAGGCCTCGCGTCCCGGCGGACGACGGAGGAGGAGGGACACGGCACGGTAGGCCTCAGCCTGCTTCGACAGGTCGTCGAAGATGATGAGGACGTGCTTGCCCTGGTACATCCAGTGCTGGCCGATGGCCGAGCCGGTGTACGGAGCGAGGTACTTGAAGCCGGCCGGGTCGGAGGCGGGGGCCGCGACGATGGTGGTGTACTCCATCGCGCCGGCGTCCTCGAGCGCACCCTTGACGGAGGCGATCGTCGAGCCCTTCTGACCGATCGCGACGTAGATGCAGCGGACCTGCTTGTCCTCGTCGCCGGACTCCCAGTTGGCCTTCTGGTTGATGATCGTGTCGATCGCGATCGCCGTCTTGCCGGTCTGACGGTCACCGATGATGAGCTGGCGCTGGCCGCGGCCGACGGGGATCATCGCGTCGATGGCCTTGATGCCGGTCTGCAGCGGCTCGTGGACCGACTTGCGGGACATGACGCCCGGTGCCTGGAGCTCGAGCGCGCGCCGACCCTCGGCGACGATCTCACCGAGACCGTCGATCGGGGCACCGAGCGGGTCGACCACGCGGCCGAGGAAGCCGTCGCCGACCGGGGCCGAGAGGACCTCGCCGGTGCGGGTGACCTCCTGGCCCTCCTCGACGCCGGCGAACTCGCCGAGCACGATGGCGCCGATCTCGTCCTCGTCCAGGTTCTGGGCCAGGCCGAGCGTGCCGTCCTCGAAGCGGATGAGCTCGTTGGCCATGACGCCGGGGAGGCCTTCGACGTGGGCGATGCCGTCACCGGCGTCGGTGACGTGCCCGACCTCGGCCGTGGAGGCCTTCGTCGGCTCGTAGTTCGAGACGAAGTCCTTCAGGGCATCACGGATCTCATCGGGGCTGATGGTGATGTCTGCCATGGGATTTTCCTTGTTGGTTTCCGGGGCCTTCGGCTCCGAGAGGGTGATGCTGCCCGGTGGGGACAGTTCCCGTTGTGGACTTGGAGTGGCTGGTGCCGAGCGTACGCTCAGCCGGCGAGCTGCAGGCGGAGATCGGCGAGGCGCGTGGAGACGGTGCCGTCGATGACGTCGCCGCCGACCTGCACCCGGACGCCACCGACCACAGCGGGGTCGACGACGTGGTTCACGATGATGTCCCGGCCGTAGCGCTCCGAGAGGCCGCGAGCGACACGGGCCGCCTGCGCCTCCGACAGTGCCGACGCGGTGATGACCGTGGCGACGAGCTTGTCCGACTGGTCGGCCACGATGCGCGAGGCATCGCGGACGAGCTCGCCGATCCGGCGACCGCGCGGCTGCTGGACCAGGTTCGACAGGATCGTCACCGTCTGCGGTGACGACTTGCCGCCGATGAGGCGCTCGACGAGCGACCCCTTCTGGTCCGGGCTGCCGAGCTTGGTGCCGAGCGCGAGCTCGAGACCGGCATCGGAGCGGACGGCGGTCTCGAAGGCGAACAGCTCCGCCTCGATCGACGTGCCCGAGTCGGCCGTGGCGGCGACGGCGCGGACGCCGGCGTCCTCGATGCCCGCGAGCAGGTCCTCGTGCGAGGACCAGCGCGAACCCGCGACGGCGGTCAGGACGGCGCGCGTGGCGTCGGCCTGGCCGGCGAAGACGCGGTCGACGACGGCCTTCTTGCCGACGACGTCGGCGGTCGGGTCAGCCAGGAGACCGAGCAGCTGCGACGCACCGGCGACCACTCGCCCTGCGGCGAGGATCTCGGCACCGACGGCCAGGTCGACGTTGCTGCCGAGGTCGGCGAGCACCGCCCTGGTGGACGTCAGTGCTTCTCGGGTGGCGCTGCGCATGCTCAGTGCTCCGTCTCTGCCTGGGACGCCTGTGCGCTCTTCGACGACTCGAGGTCGGCGAGGAAGCGGTCGACGACCGCGGTGGCCTTGGCGTCGTCCTTGAGGGACTCGCCGATCACACCGGACGCGAGGTCCAGCGCGAGCGTCCCGACCTCGGACCGGAGCGACTGGAGCGCGCTCTGGCGCTCGGCCTCGATCTGCGCCTGGGCGTTGGCCGAGATACGTGCAGCGTCGGCCGCGGCCTGCTCGCGCAGCTCGTTGCCGATGGCGGTGGCGTCCGCGCGGGCCTGCTCACGGATGCGCGAGGCCTCGGCACGGGCGTCGGCGAGCTGCTTGTTGTACTCGTCGAGCGCCGCGGCGGCCTGCTCCTGGGCAGCTTCCGCCTTCTTGATGCCACCTTCGATGGCCTCGGTGCGCTCATCGAGCATCTTCGTGATGCGCGGCGTGACGACACGCCAGAACACCAGGAAGATGATGACGAAGGCCACCGCCGACCAGATGATGTCGTACCACTCGGGGATCAGCGGGTTGTGCGCCTCTTCCGCCGCGAGGATGAGTGCAGTCTGCATCGAGGAGCCTTACGCGAAGATGTAGTACGTCGCGATACCGATGAAGGCCAGGGCCTCGGTGAAGGCGATACCGATGTACATGAGGGTCGTCAGGCGGCCCTGGAGCTCGGGCTGGCGGGCGACGGACTCGATCGTCTTGCCGACGACGATGCCGACGCCGATGGCCGGGCCGATCGCAGCGAGGCCGTAGCCAACCGTCGCGATGTTGCCGTTGATTGCCGCGAGAACGGTCGTTGCGTCCACGTGTTTTCCTTTCGAGGTGCGGGTCCGACGGTTGCCGGCCCCGTAGGGGGTCAGTGAGGAATCAGTGCTCGTCGGCCAGCGCCAGCTGGATGTAGACGGCGGTGAGGAGCATGAAGACGTAGGCCTGCAGCAGCGCGACGAGGATCTCGAAGAAGCTGAAGGCGATGCCGAAGGCCAGCGTGCCGACCCCGAAGACCGCGAACAGGCTGTGGGACTCGACGAAGAAGAACCAGGTCGCCGAGAAGAACAGCACGAGCAGCAGGTGGCCGACGACCATGTTCATCAGGAGTCGCAGCGTCAGGGTGACCGGTCGCAGGATGAAGGTCGAGACGAACTCGATCGGCGTCACGATGATGTAGAGGTACCACGGGACCCCGGGCGGGAAGAGCGCGTTGCGGAGGAACGTGCCCGGGTGCTTGCGCAGACCCGCGTAGATGAAGGCCACGTACGCGATGATCGCGAGCAGCATCGGCATCGCGATGCGGCTGGTGCCCTGCAGGTTCAGGAACGGGATCAGACCCGTCAGGTTCATGAACAGCACACCGAAGAAGATGGTCGACAGGAGCGGCAGGAACCGCTTGCCGTCCTTCTCACCGAGGTTGTCGAAGGCGTTGCGGCGGACGACGTCGAAGCCGTACTCGATGAACGCCTGTCCTCGGTTCGGGACGAGCTTGAGCGCCCGGGTCCCCGCGAAGGCGAAGACGAGCAGCACTGCGACCGCGATGAAGCGGATGATGACGAGTCGGTCGATCTCGAACGGCGTCCCGGCGAAGAAGATCGCATCCGGGAAGAACTCGTTGATCGACGGACCATGGAACTCGGCGGCCTTGCTGCTCCCCGCCGCAACGGTGTTGGCCGCAGCGGTGAGGGACAGGGGAAGAGCGTGGGATAGCAGCGCTGTCTCCTGTGTCGGCGCGCGCACGTCATGGCACGCGATGGTGGACTGTGTGGAGGCTCGTCCGCTCCGAGCGCTTCGGCTCCGGGCGCGGACTCCTCAAACCCTATCAGGTGTGAGAGCCTTCCCGGGCTCTCAGGGAAGCCGGTCGCGCTTCTCAGCGTCCGCCGATCCCGGCAGGGGCACGTCGATCGGCACGCGGCCCTTGGCGATGACCGACACGTCGATCACCAGCGACCCGATGACGCCCGCGATGATCGCGATGGCGAGCACCGGCGTGTTCACCCAGTCGCGGTCCTTCAGCAGGACGAGCACCACGATGAACACGACGAACTTCACGAGGAACATCCCCATGATCGTCCCGAAGAAGGCGCCGGAGATCATCTGCCCGCGGGAGAAGCGGATCGCGAGCAGCACGCTCACGGCGGTGAGACCGCAGAACACGACGCTCATCACGGCCCCGACGAGGCCACCGACGAGTCCGGGTGTGCCGGCGACGAGGAGCCCGACGACTCCCCCGACGACGGCGAGGCCGACGGCGAGCACGGCCCCCTGCACGAGGATGCGGCGGAAGAGCGGGCTGACGTGGTCGAGGCCGTTCGGCGTGGTCACGAGGGGTCTCCAGGGGTCGAGTGGTGCGTCGGGGGCGGGCCTGCCGGCCGGGTCCGGGTCGGACGGGTCACCGGACGCCCGTCGCGTTCTGCCGCCGCCCGGTCGAGCGGGTCGAGACTCGGGTCCACGACTCCGGCGCGGGACGTGGTCTGGACGGCGATCTCGGTGCGCTTCCGGCCGAGCGGCGCGAACGTCGCGATCGCGCACACCGTGAAGCCGACGGCGACGAACGCGACGACCCACCACCAGTTGAAGAACAGGAACAGCAGACAGCCGACCGCCACGGTCGCCGTCCAGGCGTAGAAGATCAGCACCGCGTGGAAGTGCGAGTGCCCCATGTCGAGCAGGCGGTGGTGCAGGTGCTTCCGGTCCGCGGAGAACGGGGACTTGCCCGCGCTCAACCGCCGGACGACCGCGAGCCCGAAGTCGAGGATCGGCACGATGAGGATCGCGAACGGGAGCAGGATCGGGATGAACGCGGGCAGCAGGTCGGTCCGGGTCCGCACGGCGGCCGGGTCGATGTTGCCGGTGATGGACACCGCACTCGTGGCCATGAGGAACCCCACGAGCAGCGCGCCGGCGTCCCCCATGAAGAGCTTGGCCGGGTGCCAGTTGAGGATGAGGAAGCCGAAGCACGCCCCGACGAGGACGGCGGTGAGCAGCGACGGCAGGTTGAAGAAGAACTCGGTCTGCACGACCACGCGGTTGATGAAGAACGTGTAGAGGAAGAACACCCCGCCGGCGATGATCGCGACGCCGGCGACCAGGCCGTCGAGCCCGTCGATGAAGTTCACGGCGTTCATCACCAGCACGACGGCGAGCACGGTGAAGATCAGGCTCATGTACGAGGAGCCGACACCGAGGGTGTTGCCGATCGGCAGCGAGACGATGGCGACGCCCTGCCAGGCGAGGATGCCCGCGGCGATGATCTGCCCGGCGAGCTTCGTCATCCAGTCGAGGTCCCAGATGTCGTCGGCGACGCCGAGCACCACGATGATCGTCGCACCGGCCAGGACCGCCAGCACCCGACCGGGTTCGGCGAAGACCAGCCGGAAGTAGTCGACACCGGCGATCTCCGGGAAGAGGAACCACGCACACAGCAGCGAGACCATGACGCCGATGAACATCGCGATCCCGCCGAGCCGAGGCGTCGGGGTGCGGTGCACGTCGCGTTCGCGGACCTTCGGGTACCACTTGTACTTCAGACCGAGCTTCCAGACCAGCAGGCTGACCAGGAAGCTCACGACCGCGGAGATCAGCCCCGCGAGCAGGTAGTACTTCACGTGACGAGGTCGGCCCCCACGACCCGTTCGATCTCGGAGTCGGGGATGACGCCGTGGCGCACGATGCGCAGCCCGTCGCCCGTCGCGAGGCCGGTCGCGTCGACGATCGTCGAGCCGGTCGACGCCGCGAAGCCGTCGTGCGGCGCGAGGTCGCCGCCGTCGAGGTACACCGCGACGCTGTCGCCGAGCATGCGCTCCGCGGCGTCGATCGTCATCGCCGCCGGGTCTCCGGTGGAGTTCGCCGACGACACCGCGAGCGGGCCGACCTCCTGCAGGAGTTCGAGGGCGATCCGGGAGTCCGGCATCCGGAGCGCGACGGTCCCCCGGGTCTCACCCAGGTCCCAGTCGAGCGACGGCTGTGCACGGAGGATCACGGTGAGGCCACCCGGCCAGAACTCGTCGACGAGGTCACGCACGGGCTGGGGCACGTCGCTCGCGAGCGCCTCGAGCGTCGGCGGCCCGGGGATGAGCACGGGCGGCGGCGACTGCCGGGTCCGCCCCTTCGCGTCGAGGAGCCGCTGGACCGCGGCCGCGTCGAATGCGTCCGCGGCGAGACCGTAGACGGTGTCGGTGGGGACGACGACGAGCTCTCCCCGTCCGAGAGCGGCGCGTGCGAGCCGCATCCCGGTCAGGAGCCCGTCGGGATCGGTGCAGTCGTATCGGGATGCCATGACTCGACGATGATAGTGCGCCACAATGGAGGACATCGTGAACGAGACGCCCGCGCCCCGACTCCTGTTCCTCTTCGACATGGACGACGTGCTCGTCCGCTACGACTGGCAGACCCGGATGGCCGGCCTCACCGCCATCACCGGCCACGACCTCGGCGAGCTCCGTCGACGCTGGTGGCGGTCCGGCAACGAGCAGCGCGCCGAGGCCGGGCACTTCGCCGACGCGGACGCCTACCTGGCCGCCTTCCAGCAGGCGATGGGCTGCGACGTCCCGGAGTCCGAGTGGGCCAGGGTCCGCGGTGCGGCGATGACCGAGCTCCCGGAGCGGATCGAGGCGGTGCGCATCGCGAGCGAGCACGGCCGCGTCGCACTGCTGACGAACAACGGTCCGCTCGCGGGGCGCTGGATCGCCACGTGGGCGCCGTCGCTGCCGCCGCTCTTCGGCGACCACCTCGACACCTCGAGCGACTTCGGTGCGCGCAAGCCCGAGCCGGAGGTCTTCCTCCGCGCGCTCGAGCACCACGGGGCACGCCCCGAGGACACCTTCTTCGCCGACGACATGCCGGAGAACGTCGCGGGTGCGCGGAGCGTCGGCATCCACGCGGTGCTCGTCGAGCAGGACACCGACCTGCGCGAGGCGGTCCGTGCGTTCGTCGCCACCAAGGACGACCGGGAGGCCCGGCTCACGTCTTCGACGCCGACCTCCTCCGCAGGCTCCGTCGGCGCGTAGACGCAACGCTTCGCGTCGCGCGTGATGTCTACGCGCGCGTCGCGGTGGTCGTGCGATCGCGCCCGGTCAGGTCGACGTGCGTCTCCGGGGACCGGAACCCACGGCGCGCCAGGACCGCGCGCACGGCGGCGCCCTGCGGCTCCGCGTGCTCCACGACGAGCAGGCCGCCCGGGACGAGCAGCCGCCACGCCGTCTCGGTGAGCGCGCGGACCGCGTCGAGCCCGTCCGGACCACCGTAGAGGGCCAGCGCCGGGTCGTGGTCCCGCACCTCGGGGTCGACCGGCACGGCGTCGTCCGGCACGTACGGCGGGTTCGAGACGACGACCGACACCCGGCCGTCGAGCTCCGGGAACGCATCGGCGAGGTCACCCTCGACGAGCCGGACGGTCCCGCCGTGGGCCGCGACGTTCCGCCGGGTCCAGGGCAGCGCGTCCGCCGACCGCTCGACCGCGTAGACCACGGCGTTCGGCACCTCGGTGTCCATGGCGATCGCGATGGCACCGCTCCCCGACCCGAGGTCGACCGCGATCGGCTCCGGGACCGCGGTGGCCCGCAGCGCGTCGATGCCGAACTGTACGACACCCTCGGTCTCCGGCCGCGGGACGAACACCCCGGGTCCGACGGCCAGGGTCAGCGCGCGGAAGTGCGCCTCGCCGGTGATGTGCTGCAGCGGGATCCGGGTGACGCGCCGGGCGACCGCCTGCCGGAAGCGGTCGACGTGCTCCCCCGCGATCGCCCCGCCGGTGAGGGCGCGCGCCTGCACGGCGCCGCGCGACGTGTCCGTCGCCCAGGCGAGCAGGAGCTCTGCGTCGACGCGCGGAGTCGGGACGCCGGTGGCGACGAGCGCGGCGGTCGCCTCGTCGAGGAGGCGATCCGCCGCGTACGGGAGGGGCGTGTCGGGGGTGATCCGGGCCTCCAGGCTGGTGCTACTGGTCGTTCTGGTCGCCGACGGCGGCCAGGCGGGCCTCTTCGTCGGCGCGGATGGCCGACTCGATGACGGGCTCGAGCGCGCCGTTCATGACGCGGTCCAGGTCGTACGCCTTGTACCCGGTGCGGTGGTCCGCGATGCGGTTCTCCGGGAAGTTGTACGTGCGGATGCGCTCGGAACGGTCCATCCCGCGGATCTGTGACCGACGGGCGTCGGAGGCGATCGCGTCGAGCTCCTCCTGCTGCTTCGCGAGGATGCGGGCGCGCAGGACGCGCATCCCCGCCTCGCGGTTCTGCAGCTGCGACTTCTCGTTCTGCATCGCGACCGTGATGCCCGTGGGCAGGTGGGTGATGCGCACCGCGGAGTCCGTCGTGTTCACGGACTGGCCACCGGGACCCGACGAGCGGTAGACGTCGATCTTGAGGTCGTTCTGGTTGATCTCGACCTCCTCCGGCTCGTCCACCTCGGGGAAGACGAGCACGCCCGTGGTCGACGTGTGGATGCGCCCCTGCGACTCGGTTGCCGGCACACGCTGCACGCGGTGCACGCCACCCTCGTACTTCAGGTGCGCCCAGACGCCCTGCGCGGGGTCGGACGAGTTGGACTTGATGGCGACCTGGACGTCCTTGTAGCCGCCGAGGTCGCTCTCGGTGCGCTCGAGGAGCTCGACCTTCCAGCCCTTGGACTCGGCGTAGTGCGAGTACATGCGGAGCAGGTCCGCCGCGAACAGCGCCGACTCCTCGCCGCCCTCGCCGCCCTTGATCTCCATGATGACGTCGCGGCCGTCGTCGGGGTCACGCGGGACGAGCAGCCGACGGAGCCGCTCCTGGCGCTCTGCGAGCTGCTCCTCGAGCCCGGGGACCTCGTCCGCGAACGCCGGGTCCTCGCGGGCGAGTTCCCGGGCGGCGGCGAGGTCGTCCCCCGCCGCCGTCCAGGCCTCGTACGCGGACTTGATCTGGTTGAGCTCGGCGAAGCGCCGGTTGACCTTCTTCGCGCGGGCCGCGTCGGCGTGGAGCGCGGGATCGGACAGCTGCTGTGTCAGGTCCTCGTGTTCCGCCAGCAGCCCTGCCACCGACTCGAACACCGGCTACTCCTGGTGGCCGTGGTGACCGTTCCCGGTCGCCGGGACGGACTTCTGCACCTGGACCAGGAACTCGACGTTCGACTGCGTCTCCTTGAGGTTCCGCAGCACGATCTCGAGCGCCTGCTGCGGGTCGAGCCCGGCGAGGGCACGGCGCAGGCGCCACGTGATCTTGACCTCGTCGGCGGAGAGCAGCTGCTCCTCGCGACGGGTCCCGGAGGCGTTGACGTCGACGGCCGGGAAGATCCGCTTGTCCGCCAGGTGCCGGTTCAGGCGGAGCTCCATGTTGCCGGTGCCCTTGAACTCCTCGAAGATCACCTCGTCCATCTTCGACCCGGTCTCGACGAGCGCCGTGGCGAGGATGGTCAGCGAGCCGCCGTTCTCGATGTTGCGCGCGGCACCGAAGAAGCGCTTCGGCGGGTACAGCGCGGACGAGTCGACGCCGCCGGACAGCACGCGTCCGGAGGCCGGGGTCGACAGGTTGTAGGCGCGGCCCAGGCGGGTGATCGAGTCGAGCAGCACGACGACGTCGTGGCCCAGCTCGACGAGGCGCTTCGCACGCTCGATGGCGAGCTCGGCGACCGTGGTGTGGTCCTCGGCGGGACGGTCGAAGGTCGAGGCGATGACCTCGCCCTTCACCGTGCGCTGCATGTCGGTGACCTCTTCGGGCCGCTCGTCCACGAGCACGACCATGAGGTGCGCCTCGGGGTTGTTCTTCGAGATCGCGTTCGCGATGGCCTGCAGCACGACCGTCTTGCCGGCCTTGGGCGGCGAGACGATCAGGCCGCGCTGGCCCTTGCCGATCGGGGAGACCAGGTCGATGATCCGCGTCGACAGCTTCGCCGGCTCGGTCTCGAGGCGCAGGCGCTCGTTCGGGTACAGCGGCGTGAGGTCCTGGAAGTCGACGCGGTTCGCGGCGTCCTCGGCGGACTGGCCGTTGATCGTGTCGATCTTCACCAGGGCGTTGTACTTCTGGCGGCTCTGCTGCTCGTTGTCCCGCGGCTGCTTGATCGCACCGACGACGGCGTCGCCCTTGCGCAGGTGGTACTTCTTCACCTGGCCGAGGGAGACGTAGACGTCGCTCGGTCCCGGCAGGTACCCGGTCGTGCGGACGAACGCGTAGTTGTCGAGCACGTCGAGGATGCCGGCGACCGGGATCAGGACGTCGTCCTCGGTGATCTCCGGCTCGAAGTCGTCGTTCTGACCGCCGCGACCGCGCTTGCGGTCGCGCTGGCGACGGGTGCGGCCGTTCTCGGCCTCCTGGTCGCTGTGCCGCTGCTGCTCGTCGCGCTGGCTCTGGCTGCTCTGCGCCTGGCCGCCCTGGTTCTGGTTCTGCTGCTTCTGCTGGCCCTGCTGGTTCTGGCCCTGCTTCTGCTGCTGCTTCTGCTGGTCGCCCTGCTGCTTCTGCTGGTCGGCCTGCTTCGGCTCCGCCGGGGTCTGACCCTGCTTCTGCTGGTCGTTCCGCTCGGCGTCCTGGCCCTCGGCGGCGTCGCCGTTCTGGCCACGACCACGCCCACGCCCACGGCTGCGGCGGCCGCGACGGGGGCCGCCCTCCTGCTCGCCGTTCTGGTCCTGCTGGTCGTTCTGACCCTGCTGGTCGTCCTGTGCGTCGGACTCCGACGCCGGCTCGACGACCGGTGCCTCCTGCGCGCTCGTCGGGGCCGGCTCGGTGGCCTTCTGCCCACGGCGACGGCGCTGTCCGCCGTTCTGGCCGGCCTCGGCGGCGTCCTTCTCGGCACGCACCTGGTCGAGACCCGCGAGGAGGTCCTCGGTCCCGGTCTGGCCGTGGTTCGTGTGCTCGGCCGCCGTCGTCGGTGCCGTGGTGACGGTGCCGCCGGAGCTGGCGCGACGCGAGCGTCGGCCACGCGACGGCGCCTCGGTCGTCGGGGCGTCCGCGGTGGTCTCGACAGCGGCGTCCGGCTCGGGCAGCGTCAGCTGCGCGGCGGTCGTCGCTGCGGCCGGCTCGGCAGCCGTCGTCGGCTCGGAGGCCGGGGTCGGCTCGGAGGCCGGGGTCGCCTCGGCAGCGGACGGCGCCTCGGCAGCAGCCGGCGCCGCGGCAGCAGCCGGCGCCGCAGGGCGTCGGTCCTCGATGGAGGCGATCAGGTCGCCCTTGCGGAGCTTCGAGAGCCCGGTGATGCCGAGCGCGGAGGCGATCCGCTGGAGCTCGGGGAGGCGCAGAGCGCGCAGGTCGCTGGGGATCTCCGCGGCTTGCGCAGAGTTGTTCACGTCGGTCAAGTTCCTGTGTTCCTTCCGAACCGCAGAGCGCGGAGATGCACCACCGACCCCCGCACGGCTCGTGCCTGCGCGGGTCGGCAGGCAGCGGTGTGCGACGGCCGCCGTTCAGACGACGGCCGGGGATCAGTGATCTGAGGGAGATCGCACCCGCGGTCCGAGACTCCGAGCTGGCCCGAGCCGGTGGCTCTGGCCGCTCACGGGAGGTCTCCGTCGATCGCCGGGTGCGCCACCACTGTAGCACCACCGAGATCGACGGCCAGCATGAGCGGACGCCAGGTCGATTCGGCGTGTCGCTCCACCAGTCCGGCCGCCGTGAGGCGCTGTGCCGGGTCGCTGCCGAGGACCAGGAGGCTCGGGCCGGCGCCGGAGACCACTGCGGCGAGACCGTGCTGCCGGAGCAGGCGGATCAGGGCGTCGGTCTCCGGCATCGCGCTCGCACGGTAGGTCTGGTGCAGTCGGTCCTCGGTCGCCGCGAGGAGCAGCTCCGGGCTCTGGATGAGCGCTGCGACGAGGAGCGCGGACCGGGACACGTTGAAGGCCGCGTCCGCGTGCGGGACGCTCGCCGGCTGCAGGGAGCGCGCGAGCTTCGTGGACAGCGTCGAGGTGGGCACGAAGACCACCGGCGCGACGCCGCGGTGCACCAGGAGCCGCTTGTACGCGGGTCCCTCGGCCGTCATCCACGCGATGGTCAGACCGCCGAACAGCGCCGGGGCGACGTTGTCCGGGTGCCCCTCCATCTCGGTGGCGAGCGTGAGGAGCGTCGAGGCGTCGAGGTCGACGACCCCCTCGAGGAGGCCGCGGGCCGCCATCAGCCCGGCGACGATCGCGGCGGCCGACGAGCCCATGCCGCGTCCGTGCGGGATCGCGTTCACGGCCTGGACGTCGAGCCCGGGCTGGTCGGCGCCGGCGTGCTCGAGGCCCCGGCGGATCGCCCGGACCACGAGGTTCCTGTCGTCGGTCGCGACCTCGCCGGCCCCGACGCCCTCGACGGCGACCGTGGCACCCGGCTCGGGTCGGACCCGCACGAGGACCTCGTCGTACAGCGACAGCGCGAGGCCGAGCGAGTCGAACCCGGGTCCGAGGTTCGCGGAGGTCGCCGGCACCCGCACGCGGACCGCCCGTCCGGCCGGTACAGCGATGCGGGCGGTGACGCCCCCGTCCGGCCCGGACGAGCGGTCGCGGCTCACTGCGCGCCGACCAGTCCGAGGACGTCCGCGATCGCGGCGGTGTCGACCGGGACGCTCGTCGGGGCGACCTCACCGCCGTCCTCGGTGCGGAGCGCCCACTGCGGGTCCTTCAGGCCGTGGCCCGTGACCGTGATGACGACGCGTGCGCCGGCCGGGACCTGTCCCGCGTCCGAGCGCTCGAGGAGTCCGGCGACACCGATCGCGGACGCGGGCTCGACGAACACGCCGACCTCGGCGGAGAGGATGCGGTGCGCCGCGAGGATCCCGGCGTCGGAGATGGCGCCGAAGTAGCCGTCGGTCTCCTCGCGCGCGGCGAGGGCGAAGTCCCACGAGGCCGGGTTGCCGATGCGGATCGCGGACGCGACCGTCTCCGGGTGGGTGACGACGGCGCCGTGCACGATGGGCGCAGCACCCTCCGCCTGGAACCCGAACATGCGCGGCAGCTTCGTCGAGCGTCCAGCCGCGACGTCCTCGCGGTAGCCGCGGGCGTACGCGGTGTAGTTGCCCGCGTTGCCGACCGGCAGGAAGTGGAAGTCCGGCGCGTCGCCGAGCACGTCGACCACCTCGAAGGCCGCGGTCTTCTGCCCCTCGATGCGGTCGTTGTTCACCGAGTTGACCAGGTGCACCGGGTAGTTCGCGGCGAGGTCACGGGCGATGTCGAGGCAGTCGTCGAAGTTGCCCTGCACCTGCAGCAGCTGCGCGTCGTGGGCGACGGCCTGGCTGAGCTTGCCCATCGCGATCTTGCCCTCGGGGACGAGGACGGCGGCGGTGATGCCGGCGTGCGTGGCGTACGCCGCGGCCGAGGCGCTGGTGTTGCCCGTCGACGCGCAGATGACCGCCTTCGCACCGTGCTCGACGGCCTTCGAGATCGCCATCGTCATGCCGCGGTCCTTGAAGGAACCGGTCGGGTTCATGCCCTCGAACTTGACGTAGACCTCGGCGCCGGTGCGCTCGGACAGTCGTCGGGCCGGGATGAGCGGCGTGCCGCCCTCCCCCAGCGTGACGACGGGCGTCGCCTCGGTCACGTCGAGACGGTCGGCGTACTCGCGCAGGACTCCCTGCCACTGGTGGGCCATCAGGGTTCTCTCTCTGTCTGGTGCTTCGGGGCTGGGGGCTTCGGGGCTTGGGGCTGCGGGGTGGGGTGGGTCAGACGCCGACCATGCGGAGCACGCTCGCCACCTCGGTGACGACCGTCTCGCCGCGGAGTGCGACGACCGTGTCGGCGAGGTCGGCCTCGCGGGCCTCGTGCGTGCCGATCACCAGGGTCGCGGTCCCGTCGTCGCCGTGCGCGCTCGACTGCTCGACGGTCTCGACGCTGACCCCGTGCGCGGCGAGGACGCCGGCGACGGTCGACAGCACGCCGGGGGCGTCCGTGACGTGCAACGTGATCTGGTACCGCGTCCGGACGGTGCCGATCGGGAAGACCGGGAGCGCCGACCGCGTCGACTCCGCGACACCGGGACCGCCGATGACGTGCCGGCGTGCGGCGGACACCAGGTCGCCGAGCACGGCCGACGCCGTCTCGACGCCACCGGCACCGGCGCCGTAGAACATCAGGTCGCCCGCGGCCTCGGCCTCGACGAACACGGCGTTCTTCGCACCGTGCACGCTCGCGAGCGGGTGCGACTCGGGGACGAGTGCCGGGTACACGCGGGCGCTGACGCCCTCGCGGCCGTCCTCGTCGGTGAGGCGTTCGCACGTCGCGAGGATCTTCACGACGTAGCCGGCCTTGCGTGCGGCACGGACCTGCTCGATCGTGACCGCGGTGATCCCCTCGCGGTGCACGGCCACGAGCGGGACGGAGGTGTGGAAGGCGAGCGAGGCCAGGATGGCGGCCTTCTGCGCGGCGTCGTAGCCCTCGACGTCCGCCGTGGGGTCGGCCTCGGCGTACCCGAGCTCGGTCGCGGTCGCGAGGGCGTCCTGGAACGTCGCGCCCTGGCGGTCCATCAGGTCGAGGATGAAGTTCGTGGTGCCGTTGACGATGCCCATGATCCGCACGATGCGGTCCCCCGCGAGCGAGTCGTGCAGCGGACGGATGATCGGGATCGCCCCGGCGACGGCGGCCTCGTAGTAGAGCTGGGCGCCGACCTGCTCGGCCGCGGCGAAGAGCTCCGGACCGTGCGTGGCGAGCAGCGCCTTGTTCCCCGTCACGACGTCCGCGCCGGACTGCAGCGCCTGCAGCACGAGCGTGCGTGCCGGCTCGATGCCGCCGATGAGCTCGACGACGATGTCGGCGCCGAGGATCAGCGACTCCGCGTCCGTGGTGAAGAGTTCCCGCGGCAGGTCGACGTCGCGCTGGGCGTCGAGGTCACGGACGGCGATGCCGACGAGCTCCAGGCCGGCGCCGGCGCGCGAGGCCAGCTCGTCGCCGTGCTCGAGGAGGAGTCGTGCGACCTGCGAGCCGACCGATCCGGCCCCGAGCAGCGCGACGCGGACGTTGCGGTATTCGATCATGTGGTGCGTGTCTTCCGGGTTGCTGGGGTTCACCGCGCGGCACCTGCAGCCGCTCCGGACACCCCGGTGTCGCGGGCGAGGAGGTCGTCGATCGTCTCGCCCCGCACGAGGATACGGGCTCGTCCGTCGGCCACCGCGACGACCGGCGGGCGACCGACGTGGTTGTAGTTGCTCGCGAGGCTCCAGCAGTAGGCACCGGTGGCCGCGACGGCGAGCAGGTCGCCGCGGTGCACGTCGCCCGGGAGGTACTCGTCGAGGACCACGACGTCGCCGCTCTCGCAATGCTTACCGACGACGCGGGAGAGCACGGGCTCGGCGTCGGACGTCCTGGCCAGGCGCGCGGTGTACTCGGCGCCGTACAGCGCGGGGCGGGCGTTGTCGCTCATGCCCCCGTCGACGGACACGTACGTGCGGGTGGCCGGGTCGGCGTCGGCGACCTCGAGCGTCACCGGCTTGATCGTGCCGACGCGGTAGAGCGTCAGCCCCGCCGGCCCGACGATGTACCGACCGGGCTCGACCGCGATCTCCGGCACCGGGATGTCCCGTTCCGCGCAGGCCTCCGCCACGATCGCCGCGAGGGCGTCGGCGACGTCCTCCGGCTCGAACGCGGAGTCGGCCTCGGTGTAGTCGATGCCCCAGCCGCCACCGAGGTTGAGCTCCGGGACGGGACCGGATGCGACGAGCGTCGCGTGCACGTCCATGAGCCGGCGTGCCGCTTCGCGGAAGCCGGACTCGTCGAAGATCTGCGAGCCGATGTGCGAGTGCAGGCCGACGAAGGCCAGCGACGGGAGGGACCGGATCGTCTCGGCCGCCGCGACCGCCTCGGTCAGCGGGATGCCGAACTTCTGGTCCTCGCGGGCGGTCGCCAGGTACTCGTGGGTCGAGGCGTGCACGCCGCTGTTGATCCGGATGCGCACGCGCTGCACGACCCCGGCTGCAGCCGCGGCGTCGGCCACGCGGTGCACCTCCTCGTGGCTGTCGAGCACGATCGTCCCGACGCCGACCTCGACCGCGCGGGCGATCTCGGCGTCGGACTTGTCGTTGCCGTGGAACCCGAGCCGTCCGGGGTCCACTCCGCCGGCGAGGGCGACCGCGAGCTCGCCGCCCGTGCAGACGTCGACGCGGAGGTCGGCCTCCGCCATCCACGCGGCCACCTGGGTCGTGAGGAAGGCCTTGCCTGCGTAGTAGACGTGGGCGTGCGTGCCGATGCGTCCGAAGGCCTCGGCGAAGGCGTTCCGGACGCGCACCGCGCGGGACTGCACATCGCGCTCGTCGAGCACGTAGAGCGGCGTGCCGTACTGCGCGACCAGCTCGTCGGCGCGCATCCCGCCGATCGCGAGGGCGCCGTCGTCGGTCCGCGTCGCGGAGGCGGGCCAGATCCGCGCGGTCAGCGCGGAGGCGTCCGTCGGGAACCGCAGCCGCGGCGGGGCAAGTGGGTTCTCGCTCACGGGACCCGATCCTACCGAGCCGGGACGGGCCTCCCGGTCTTCCGTTACGTCAGCAGGAGCCGGTGGTCTGCAGACCGGACTCGCTGAGGGGCAGCTCGTCGGCGGTGACGCGCACCGTCGCGTGCGCGGCGGTGACGTCGAGCGCGCGGACGCGGAGGGCCTGCGGCAGGAACTGCGCGGTGCAGACCGGCACCGGCGTGTCCGTGACGCCGGGGATCTGGTCGACGCGGAGGTCGAGCGCCGAGTTCGTGATCTGCACGGTCTTCGGCGTGACCGTGATGCCCTTGCCGTCGGACTGCGCGGTGACGGTGCCCCGGGCGAGGTAGGAGATGTCGTAGCCGAGCACCGCGGTCTTGCCGGACAGCGCGACGCCCCCGTCGACGAGGGACAACCGGTCGAACAGCGGGCTGTACTTCGCCAGGTCCTTGACGCTCGAGGCCGCGAGCGTCACGGTGCCGTCGACGTCGTGCACCGAACCGGCACCGTCGATCGGCACGTCGTGGGCGGTGACGTCAGCGGCGAGCGGGACCCCGTCGACCGTGATCTTCCGCGAGGAGATCTCGACCTCGTCCAGCGAGCCGCCGATGAGCTGCGGGATGATCACGCCCTCCGCGTGTGCGTCGACGGTGCCCTCGGTCCCGGCGGGGAGCGAGCGCTCCACCTGCTCGGCGATCTGCCGGTCCACGACACCGCGGAGGACGAACTCCGCGACGACCACCAGCACGGCGAGCACGAGGACGATGCCGATCAGGACGATCGTCAGGGTGCGGCCGCGGCGGCGCCGCTTCGGGGATGCGGTTGCGGTGGACATGCGTCCCACTCTGCCAGCGGCCCCCGGCAGCCGGCCTGGAGGCGCGGGTGCGGCCCGGCGCGCGGGTGCGGCCTGGCACGGGGGCGCGGAGCGGCGTTCCGGCGCGCGGGCGCGGGGAACCGCGTTCCGGACACAGCACCGCGGACGTCCGCGGTGCTGTGTCCGGAACGCGGTGCAGCGCCGCGCTACATGCGCTCGGGGGCGCTCACACCGAGGAGGCCGAGGCCGTTCCGCACGACCTGGCCGGTCGCGTCGTTCAGCCAGAGGCGCGTGCGGTGCAGGTCCGTCACCGGCTCGTCGCCGAGCGGCGTCACGCGGCAGGCGTCGTACCAGCGGTGGTACAGCCCGGCCAGCTGCTCGATGTAGCGCGCGACACGGTGCGGCTCGCGCAGCTCCGCGGCCTGTCGGACCACGCGGGGGTACTCCGCCAGGGCACCGAGCAGCGCGCCCTCGGTGTCGTGCGTCAGGAGCGAGGCGTCGAAGGCCGAGCGGTCGACACCGGACGCGGCGGCGTTCCGCGCGACCGACTGCGTGCGGGCGTGGGCGTACTGCACGTAGAAGACCGGGTTGTCGTTCGTGCGCTTCGTGAGCAGGTCGAGGTCGATGTCGATCGCGGTGTCGCTCGCGAACCGGACCAGGGCGTAGCGGCCGGCGTCGACACCGACGGCCTCGACGAGGTCCTCCATCGACACGATCGTGCCGTTGCGCTTCGACATCCGGAACGGCTGCCCGTCCTTCAGCAGGTTCACCATCTGCCCGATGAGGATCTCGAGGTTCTTGCCCGGCTCGTCGCCGAAGGCCGCGCACATCGCCATCATCCGGCCGACGTAGCCGTGGTGGTCGGCGCCGAGCATGATGAGGTTCCGCTCGAAGCCGCGCTCGCGCTTGTCGAGGTAGTACGCCAGGTCACCGGCGATGTAGGCGGGCTCGCCGTCGCTCTTGATGACGACGCGGTCGCGGTCGTCGCCGAAGTCGGTCGTGCGGAGCCAGAGCGCGCCGTCGGCCTCGTACATCTTGCCGAGCGAACGGAGCCGCTCGATGGCGCGCTCGACGGCCTTCGACTCGTGCAGCGAGTTCTCGTGGAAGTACACGTCGAAGTCGACGCCGAAGTCGTGCAACGACTTCTTGATGTCGGCGAACATGAAGTCGACGCCCTCGCGGCGGAACATCTCCTGCGCCTCGTCGCGGGGCAGGTCACGGACGTCCCCGTCGAACGTGGCGAGCACCCGCGCGGCGATCTCGGCGATGTAGGCGCCGCCGTAGCCGTCCTCCGGCGCCGGCTCCCCCAGCGCCGACGCGACGAGGGACCGGGCGAACCGGTCGATCTGTGCGCCGTGGTCGTTGAAGTAGTACTCCCGCGTGACGAGGCCACCCTGCGCCTGGAACACCCGGGCCAGGCTGTCGCCGACGGCCGCCCACCGCACGCCGCCCATGTGGATGGGGCCGGTCGGGTTCGCGGAGACGAACTCCAGGTCGATGCGGACGCCGTCGTAGAGGTCACCGCGACCGAACGCGTCGCCGGCATCGACGACGGTGCGGGCGATCTCGCCGGCAGCGGCGGCCTCGAGCGTGATGTTGATGAAGCCGGGACCGGCGACGTCCACCGACGCCACACCGTCGAGCTCGGTCAGCTCGCCGGCGATCTCGGTCGCGAGCTCCCGCGGGTTCGTCCCGAGGCGCTTCGCGAGCTGCATCGCGGCGTTCGACGCCCAGTCACCGTGCGCGCGGTTCTTCGGGCGCTCGAGGGCGACGTGCGACTCCTCGACGGTCACGGTGTCGGACGCACCTCGTCGCTCGACGATCCCGGTCAGGATCGACAGGTACGCGGCGGAGAGTTCGGCAGGAGTCACGGCGGACGAGTCTACCGGGCGGGCCGCACCCACCGGTCGCACCCACCGGCATGCACCATCATGGCCGCATGACCACCCGACGATCAGCCCGGGCGATCAGCGTCGCCGCGCTCGCCGTCCCGACCGCACTCGTCCTCGCCGCATGCACCGGCGGCGGAGCGGGCGGCTCCCCCACGAGGACGGCGTCGGCGGTGCCGAGCGCGTCCGCCACCGCCGCTCCGATCGGCAAGCACGTGCGCCAGACCTGTGCCGAGCTGCTGCCGGACGACACGTTCGCCGTCTACGGCCAGGCGTTCGAACTCGACCCGTCGGCGAAGCCCGCCAAGGGCTCGGCACCCGCACGCATCGCGCAGCAGAACGGCCGCGTGTGCGTGTTCCACGAGGTGTCGGACACGTCGACGACGATCACGGTTGCGGTCGCCGACCTGCCTGAGAAGTCGCTCACGACGCTCAAGGACGCGCTGTACGAACGCGGCGGCTCGGTCCCCACCTACCGGGTCGAGGGCTACTTCTCGCTCACGGACGACGTCGGTCGCGCCGACGCCTTCGCCGACCCGTACTGGATCACGACGTCGTCCACGCTCTTCACCGAGCCCGGCTCGGCGCAGCCCGTGGTCGACGCCGTCCGCGAGGCCCTCGGGGGCGGAGACGCGTCGAGCGCGACGCCGAGCGCGACGCCCGCCGGCTGAGGAGCGCTTCCGGGCGCACCGCGTGGCCGCCGGGTGTGGTTGCGCGTGCACGAAGCGACATGATCGATGTCGTACGACGACGACACTGTCGCCGCGCGGCGCTCGCAACGATTGCGCGCGCAGGGAGCGACACGATCGACGTCGTACGACGACGACACTGTCGTTCCGAGTCGGGCTTGCGGGCCGTCTGGTCCTTCGGGGGCCAGGTGGTCCCGGAGGGGTCTCGGGACCTGCTACGGTTGTTGACACCCCGGGCCCCCATAGCTCAGGGGATAGAGCACTGCCCTCCGGAGGCAGGGGCGGAGGTTCGAATCCTCCTGGGGGCACAGTCACTTCCCCGCCGACCGGCAACGCCGTCGCCACGTCCACGCCGTCGCGACGCGCCGCTCGATCGCCTGCTGCGCAGCCCGACCCAGGCCGCCCGGGCGCGGTAGCGTCGCGGTCATGTTCGTCTTCCCGGAACCGACCGCCGAACCGCTCCGTGGCGGACCCACCCTCCGCTGGGGCGTCGTCGGTCCGGGGCAGATCGCGAACGACTTCACCGCCACCCTGCACGCGAACACCGACCAGCGCGTCGTCGCCGTCGGGTCCCGGTCGCCGGAACGCGCTGCGGTGTTCGCGGCACGGCACGGCGTCGACCACGCCCACGGGAGCGCCGAGGCTCTCGCGGCCGACCCGACCGTCGACGTCGTCTACGTGGCGTCCCCGCACCCGCAGCACCTCGAGCACGCGCTCCTGGCCGTCGCCGCGGGCAAGCACGTCCTCGTCGAGAAGCCGATGACGACCTCGGCCGCCGACACCCGACGCATCGCCGACGCCGCCCGCACCGCCGGCGTGCTCGCGATGGAGGCGATGTGGACCAGGTACCTGCCGGGCACGACCGTGATCGCCCGGCTCCTCGCCGACGGCGTCCTCGGTGACGTCCGGCTGGCGACCGTCGACGTCGGGTGGCCGCGTGCCGAGGACCCCGCCGACCGCATGTGGGACCCGGCGGCGGGCGGGGGTGCACTGCTCGACGCCGGTGTCTACGGACACTGGTTCGCACGGTTCGCCACCGGCGCCCCGGTGACCAGTCGGACGACGGGAGCGGTCTCGGCGAGCGGGGTGGACCTCCAGTCCGTCACCGTGTCGACCACCGCCGGTGGCGCGCAGGCCGTGGTGACCACCTCGATGGCGGCGTGGACACCCGGCCTCGCCGTGGTCGCGGGGAGCGCCGCGAGCATCCGGTACACCGACCACTTCGTCTTCCCCGCGTCCTTCGAACTGCACCACGCCGGTGGGGAGGACCCGTGGACGGATCCCACCGGGCTCACCGGTCGACAGGGGCTCGCGTGGCAGGCGACGGCCCTCGCCCGGTACGTCGCCGAGGGTCGGACCGACTCGCCGCTGCACGGGCTGGAGGACGCGATCGGCGTCGCGACCGCGCTCGACGCGGCGCGGGCCGCGGTCGGTGTCGGCGGCGCACCCGGTGTTCTCGAACAGGACACCTCGGCCCCCTAGGATCACGGGCCGGTCGACCAGCACGCGGCCGGGAAGAGGACTCGATGACCACCGCCACCGGGAACCCGCAGCACGAACTCGCCCGCGGCGCCCTCGCCGCCACCCCGCGTACTCTGCTCGACGTCCTCGTCGCGACCGCCGACATGCATCCCGACGCCCTGGCGATCGAGGACCCGGCCGGCGCCGTCGACTACCGGAGCCTCGTGACCCTCGTGCGCGAGCGCGCCGACGACCTCGCGCGCCGTGGCGTCCGTCGCGGCGACCGCGTCGGCATCCGCGTGCCGTCCGGGGGCCGCGACCTCTACGTGTCCGTCCTCGCGGTCCTCGCCGCGGGCGCCGCCTACGTCCCGGTCGACGCGGACGACCCCGAGGAGCGGGCGGCCCTGGTGTTCGGTGAGGCGGACGTCGTCGGCGTGATCGGCGCCGGCGGTGTCCTCTCCACCCGGGAGGGCGACCCGGTCGACGTCGTCGACCCCGCGGCGAGCGCCGCCACCCCGACGGTCGAGGACGACGCCTGGGTGATCTTCACGTCCGGGTCCACCGGTGTCCCGAAGGGCGTCGCGGTCACGCACCGGTCGGCTGCGGCGTTCGTCGACGCCGAGGCGCGGATGTTCCTGCAGGCCGCACCGATCGGGCCGGGCGACCGGGTGCTGGCCGGGTTGAGCGTGGCGTTCGACGCGTCGTGCGAGGAGATGTGGCTCGCCTGGGGGCACGGTGCCTGCCTGGTGCCCGCGCCGCGGTCGCTGGTGCGGACGGGCGTGGACCTGGGGCCGTGGCTCGTGGCGCACGGCGTGACGGTGGTGTCGACGGTGCCCACCCTGGCGGCGCTCTGGCCGGACGACGCGCTCGAGCAGGTGCGGCTGGTGGTCTTCGGTGGGGAGGCGTGTCCGCCGGAGCTCGCTGCGCGGATCGCGAGCCGGGACCGTGAGGTGTGGAACACGTACGGGCCGACCGAGGCGACGGTCGTCGCGTGCGGGGCGCTGCTCGACGGGTCGACCCCGGTGCGGATCGGGCTGCCGCTGGACGGGTGGGACCTGGCGGTCGTGGACGCCGAGGGCGCCCGGGTCGCGCCGGGTGCGGTGGGTGAGCTCGTCATCGGTGGCGTCGGCCTCGGCCGGTACCTCGATCCGGCGAAGGACGCGGAGAAGTACGCGCCGTTCCCCTCGCTCGGGTGGGAGCGGGCGTACCGGAGCGGTGACCTGGTGCGGTACGACCCCGAGGGGTTGGTGTTCCAGGGGCGCGCGGACGACCAGGTGAAGCTCGGCGGTCGGCGCATCGAGCTCGGCGAGATCGACGCGGCGCTCCAGGCGCTCGACGACGTCGCCGGCGGTGCCGCGGTCGTGCAGCGAACCCCGGCGGGCAACCAGGTGCTCGTCGGGTACGTGGCGCCGGTCGCGGGGGCGACGATCGACACGGCGGCCGCGAACGCCCGGTTGCGTGCGGAGCTGCCGGCGGCGCTCGTGCCGTTCCTCGCCGTGGTGGACGGTCTGCCGACGCGGACCTCGGGGAAGGTCGACCGGGCGGCACTCCCCTGGCCGCTCACCGGTCCCGACGGTGCGGAGGCGGCGCTGCCGCCGACGGTCGCGTGGGTGGCGGAGCGCTGGGGTGCGATCCTCGGGGTCCCGGTGACGAGCGTGGACGACGACTTCTTCGCGCACGGTGGTGGGTCGCTGACCGCGGCGCAGCTGGTGTCGGCGATCCGGGAGCGCTACCCGACCACGACCGTCGCCGACGTGTACGACCACCCGCGGATCGGCGCGCTCGCCGATGCTCTGGACGCGTCGGGTCCGGTCGCTGCGGCCGAGCGGGACGTCCGTCCCACGCCGCCGGTCACCGGGGTGGTGATGACGCTGCTCGGGCTGCCGGTGCAGGTGCTCCGCGGGGTGCGGGTGCTGACGTGGACGGCGCTCGTCGCGGGCGTGCTGCACGCCACGACACTGCCGTTCCTGCCGGTGCTGCCCGTTCCGGTGCTCGTCGCGGCGCTGCTGGTGTTCGTGACCCCGATCGGCAAGATGGCGGTGACCGTCGTCCTGGTCCGGCTGGTGCTCATCGGTGTCCGACCCGGCGCGCACCCGCGTGGTGGGTCGATGCACGTGCGGGTGTGGCTCGCGGAGCGCATCGCGGAGGCCGTGGACGGTCCGTCGACGGCGGGTGCGCCGTGGATCAGCTACTACGCCAGGGCGCTCGGGGCGAGGATCGGCCGGGACGTCGACCTGCACACGCTGCCGCCGGTCACCGGGATGCTCACGATCGGCAAGCGCGCCTCGGTCGAGCCGGAGGTCGACCTCGCGGGGCACTGGCTGGACGGGGACGTGTTCCACCTCGGTCGGGTGTCGGTGGGTGCTGATGCGGTCGTGCACAGTCGGTCGACGCTGATGCCCGGTGCGTCGGTCGGTGCGGGTGCGGAGATCGAGGCGGGGTCCGCGGTCGCGGGTCCGGTCCCCGACGGGGAACGCTGGGCGGGTTCGCCGGCGGAACGCGTCGGCTCGGCCCGGCACGACCGGGAGGCTCGTCCCCCGGCCCGACGCCGCTGGCTCGTCGCGTACGGGGCCGGTTCGGTCGCCGTGGCCGGACTGCCCGTCGTCGGTGTCGCGACGGGCGTGCTCGTCGTCGCGGCGCTGGTCGGCCGTGCGTCGTCCCTCGGGGCCGCGGTCCTGCACGCGCTCGCGTTCGTCCCGCTCGCGACCGTCGTCGCCGGGGTGGTGTACGCCGGCCTCGTCGTGGCGGCGGTCCGCCTGCTCGGGATCCGGCTGCACGCGGGTCGGCACCCGGTGCGCTCCCGCATCGGCTGGCAGGCGTGGTGCACGGAACGGGTGCTGGACGCCGCCCGGACGCTGCTGTTCCCGCTGTACGCGAGCCTGGTGACGCCGCTGTGGCTCCGGCTCCTCGGGGCACGCGTCGGGCGGAACACCGAGATCTCCACGGTGCTCCTGCTGCCGTCGTTGACGCAGATCGCCTCGGGGGCGTTCCTCGCCGACGACACCATGGTCGCCACGTACGAGCTCGGGGGCGGGCGGGTGACGATCGGTCGGTCGAAGGTCGGGCGTCGGGCGTTCCTCGGCAACAGCGGCATGACCGGTGCCGGGAGGAGCGTGCCTCGCGAGGCGCTCGTCGCGGTGCTGTCGGCGGTGCCGAAGAAGGCCAAGCGCGGGTCGAGCTGGCTGGGCTCGCCGCCCGTCCGGCTCCGTCGTGCCGCGACGACCTTCGACGAGGAGCGCACGTTCCGCCCGTCACGCCGACTCCGGGTGGCGCGGGGCTGCTGGGAGGTGCTGCGCGTGGTCGCGCCGATGGTGTCCGCCGCGATCGCCCTCGGGGTCGTCTGGGCGCTCCTGACGCTGTGGACCGCCGTCGGCATCGGGTGGACGGTGCTCCTCGCGGCGCCGGTCCTCGTCGTCGCCGGCGCGGTCGCCGCTGTCGTGTCGACGGTCGCGAAGTGGGTGTTCGTCGGCCGGATCCGCGCGACGGAGCACCCGCTGTGGTCGTCGTTCGTGTGGCGGAACGAGGTGCAGGACACGTTCGTGGAGACCGTGGCGCGGCCGTGGTTCGCCGAACAGGCACCGGGGACGCCGGCGCTCGCGGCGTGGCTGCGCAGCCTGGGTGCGACGATCGGCCGCGGCGCGTGGCTGGAGACGTACTGGTTGCCGGAGGCCGACCTCGTCACGATCGGCGACGGTGCGACCGTGTCGCGCGGGACCGTCGTGCAGACGCACCTGTTCCACGACCGGGTGATGCAGCTCGACGAGGTCCGCATCGACGCCGGTGGCACCCTCGGTCCGCACAGCGTCGTCCTGCCCGCGGCGGGCATCGGACCTGGTGCGACCGTCGCCCCGGCGTCGCTCGTCATGCGCGGGGAGCAGGTCCCCGGCGGGACGCGCTGGGCCGGCAACCCCATCGCACCGTGGGAGTCGACGGTGGACCGCGTGACAGACTGACCGGACCGTGAAGCCGACGAACGCAGCCGACCCGTACACCCCGCACAGTGGGGACCGTCGCTGGCGTGCCACCCACTACGACCTCCGCCTCGACTACCGGGTGGCGACGAACCGGCTCGACGGCACCGCGACCATCAGCGCCACCGCGGTGGCCGACCTCGACCGGGTCGTCGTGGACCTGCACGGGCTGAGCGTGGACCGCGTCGACGTCGACGGTCGACGCGCGAAGAAGTCGACCGTCGCCGCGCACAAGCTCACCGTCACACCTCCGACGACGATCGCCGCCGGCAGCGACTTCACCCTGCACGTCCGCTACCGGGGCACGCCGCGTCCGCTCCGCAGCCCGTGGGGTCAGATCGGCTGGGAGGAACTCACCGACGGTGTCATCGTCGCCGCGCAGCCGACGGGTGCGCCGTCGTGGTTCCCCTGCAACGACCGGCCGGACGACAAGGCCACCTACCGCATCGAGATCGCCTGCGAGTCGGCGTACGACGTCGTCGCGAACGGCGAGCTGCTCGGCCGGGAACGCATCGGCCACGGCACCCGCTGGACGTACGCGACCACGGAGCCGATGGCGACGTACCTGGCGACGGTGCAGATCGGTCGGTACCGCACGCACGCCCTCCGCGGCGCCGAGGTCCCGGTCACCCTGCACCACCCGGCGGACCTCGCAGCGGCTGCGAAGACCGACTTCGGCCGGGTCCCGGAGATGCTCACGCTCTTCGCGGAGCGGTTCGGGCCGTACCCGTTCGGCGCGTACGGCGTCGTCGTGACGGACGACGAGCTCGAGATCCCGCTCGAGGCGCACGGCCTGGCGGTCTTCGGGCGGAACCACGTCGACGGCGAGCACGGCACGGACCGGCTCATCGCCCACGAGCTCGCGCACCAGTGGTTCGGCAACTCCGTGACCCTCGGCCGCTGGCGCGACATCTGGCTGCACGAGGGGTTCGCCTGCTACGCGGAGTGGCTCTGGTCGGAGCACCGCGGCGGCGACACCGCGGACGCCCTGGCAGCCGCGTACCGGCGGAGGCTCGCCGACCAGCCCGAGGACATCGTGGTGGCGGACCCCGGCGCGGCCGACATGTTCGACGACCGGGTCTACAAGCGCGGCGCGCTCGCCCTGCACGCGCTGCGACGGACCGTCGGTGACGCCGCGTTCTTCGACGGACTCCGTCTCGTCACCGGACGACACCGCCACGGTACGGTCACCCCGAGCGACGTCCTCGATGCGTTCGCGACCGCGGCGGGCCGGAGCATCGCGGCGGTCGGTGCGGTCGTGTCACCGTGGATCGACGACACGGGGATCCCCGAACTGCCCTAGCTCGGACCGCCCTGGCCCGGACCGCGCGCGGCCCCGGCGTCGTCCGGTCGGCGGTCGTCGAGGGTGACCGGCAGTCCGCCGGCGGCGACGGCGAGCACCAGGTCGTCGTCCAGGCGCACCACCGTCACGAGCTGTGCGGCCGACTCGAACGTCGCTGTCCCCGCCGCGAGGTCGACATCGACCGACACGGGGTCCACCCGGAGGCCGCGCCCGTCCCGTTTCAGGACGGCTTCCTTCGCCGCCCAGCACGCCGCCAGCAGGGCATCGTCGCCGCACGCACGAGCCAGCTCCCCCGGCGTGAAGGCGTCGAGGGGCGCCGCCGCCACCCGGGAGACCCGTTCGACGTCGACACCGAGGTGCACGGCGCCGACCGCGAACGCGACGACGCCGGAGGTCCGAGCCAGGCTCACGCCGACGGCGGTGCCGTGGACCGTCGCCCACGGCCGACCGTGGTCGGTCCTGCCGCAGTGCCTGCACCGGTGGCCACCGAGGACAGCGGCGGGATCCGCGGACGTGACGTCCGCGAGGAAGGCGAGGAGTGCCTCCCGGTCGGACCGTCGGGACGCGCCGGCCGCGCAGACGCGCACCCGTACGGACTGGAGGCCCGGATCACCCACACCGGCACCCTACGGGGTGCAGATGGCCGGGCGGATCGGACGCTCAGGCGTGGGTGAGGGCGATGAGCGCGACGTTCATCGTCGAGTAGAGCCCCTCGGACCGCGTCGCCTGTCGCACACGCCCGCGGAGGACCTCGTAGCGGCCGTCGTGCTCGCGGACGAACCCGATCACCCCGCTGGCCGGCGTCGACACCCGGTGGAACCCGTCCTCGAGCGGGACCACTTCCGTACTGGTCGTTCGTTCCATCATCGATCCCTTTCGTCGTCGAAACGGTTGTCACCCATCCTACGCCGACCGGGGGACAAACGCGGACGGCCCGTGTGACTTCTCCACAGGTGCTGCACGAGCCGGACGAAGCACTGCGGTCGCTGGATAGACTCCGGGCGACGGGGCACCCGATCCGTGTCGTCGCGGGCATCACGGCCGCGCGGACGGTCGGCACCACGGTCGTCGGGCCGCCGCCTCGTCGGAACGGACGGAGGACGGATGCCAGCGGTCCAGCGTGGATCGAGCACGAACGGGGCGACCATCGACGGGGGGACGCCGCGGCGTTGGATGCCGCGACTGGCCACGGCGCTGCTCGCCGCGCTGCTCGTGTTCGCACCGACCGCCGCCGCGCATGCCACGGCACCCGTCGACCTGCGCGGCGCCTACGTCCTCGACGACGCAGACGCCCTGACCGCGGCGCAACGGTCCGACGTCGAGAAGGCGGTCACGGACCTCTACACCGAGACGAAGACACAGCTGTACGTCGTGTTCGTCCCGGAGTTCACGGACCCGACCGACCACAGTGCGTGGGGCCAGGCGGTGCTGCAGCGGAACCAGATCCAGACCGACAGCATCGTGCTCTCCGTCGCGGTCGACGAACGCAACTACGACGTCCGACAGACCAACGAGACCGCGATCAGCGCCGGCGACGTCCAGACCGCCGTGGACGACGACCTCCTGCCGCGACTCAAGGCGAACGACTGGGCCGGCGCCGCCACCGCCTTCGCGGACGGCCTGGCGCAGTCGCAGCAGCCGCCGGACCTGACGTGGCTGTGGATCCTGCTGCTCCTCGTGGTGATCGCCGTCGTGGTCGCCGTGCTCGTGGTGCGGGCCAGGAACAAGCGCAGGACCGCTGCCGCCACCCGGGCGCAGCAGGAGTCGCTCGCCGGACTCGAACGCACGGCGGGCGCAGCGCTCGTCACGATCGACGACGAACTCCGCACCGCCGAGCAGGAGGTCGGGTTCGCGACGGCGCAGTTCGGCGCCGACGCGGCGAAGCCCTTCGCGGACGCGGTGACGGCGGCGAAGCGGGACGTCCGCACGGCGTTCACCTTCCAGCAGCAGCTCGACGACGCGGTCCCCGACTCCCCGCAGCAGCGCGCCGACTGGGCGAACCAGATCATCGCGATCTGCGAACGCACGCACGCGGCGATCGAGGAGCAGACCGACGCGTTCGACCACCTCCGCTCGCTCGAGGACGGCGTCGAGAGCGCCGCGACCGCCCTGCACGCCGCACTCGAGACCGCTCCCGCGACCGTCACCGACGCCGCCGCCGCGCTCGAACGCGTCCGTGCCACCTACCGCGGCCGGACCCTGGCGACCGTCGCGGACAGCGTCGACCAGGCGCGCCAGGTCCTCGACTTCGCGACCGAGCGGTCCCGCGCCGCCGACGCCGCGCTCGCAGCAGGCGACAAGGGGCAGGCCGTCGTCGCCGTGCGGGATGCCCAGCATGCGCTCGCCCAGGTGCAGCAGCTGACCGCGACCGCCACGGGCGCCGAGGCGGCCTTCCGCGAGGCCGCCGCGCGTGCCGATGCGATGCGTGCCGACATCGAGGGCGACGTCGCGGCGGCACGGGCGATGCGGACCTCGGGGCCCGACCTCGCCGCCGCCGTGGTCACCGCCGAGACGGTCCTCCGCGAGCAGCTGGACCCGGCGGACCCGATCGCCGCGGTCGACGCCCTGACCCGGGCGAACACCCAGATCGACGCCGCACTCGCCTCGGCCCGCAGCGCCGCGGAGCAGCACGAGCGGGCGGTGCGGGCGCTCGACGCGGCACTCCGCGACGCCCGGACCAGGATCAGCCAGGCGCGGGAGTTCATCGCGCTCCGCCGTGGTGGTGTCGGCCCGACCGCGAGGACGCGCCTCTCCGAGGCCGAACGCGCACTCGACGACGCCGTCGAGCTCGCCACGACCGACCCGCAGCGGGCACTGCAGGCAGCACGGGCCGCGGAGCAGTACGCCGCCGCCGCGATGGACGAAGCCGGCAACGACATGGGCGGCTGGCCCGGCGCCGGGGGTGGCGGGAACGGGGCGCAACTCGGCGGCCTCGTCACCGGCATCGTCCTCGGCGGGCTCCTCGGCGGACGGGGCGGCAGCTTCGGCGGCGGCTCCTTCGGCGGGGGTGGCTTCGGCGGGGGCGGCGGCGGGGGCGGCGGCGGGGGCGGCGGCGGCGGCTTCTCCGGCGGGGGCCGCTTCTGACGACGCCCACGACAACTCACCCGGCACGACCACACCCCAGGAAGGGAACAGCAATGGCCAAGCAGTCGATCTTCGGTCGCATCTCCACGCTCGTCCGAGCGAACATCAACCAGCTCATCGACAACGCGGAGGACCCGCAGTTGATGCTCGACCAGCTGGTGCGCGACTACACGAACAACATCGCCGACGCCAAGAGCGCCGTCGCCCAGACCATCGGCAACCTCCGACTCCTCGAGCAGGACAACGAGGAGGACGTCAGGGCCGCCCAGGAGTGGGGGCAGAAGGCCAGCACCGCCTCGGCAGCGGCGGACCGCTACCGCGCCGAGGGCAAGGCCGCCGACGCCGACAAGTTCGACAACCTCGCCAAGATCGCGATCGGCAAGCAGATCGCGGCCGAGCAGGAGGTCAAGGACAACGCCGCTCCCCTCGCCACGCAGAACGAGCAGGTCGAGAAGCTCAAGGCCGGCATCACGAACATGGAGCAGAAGCTCGAGGAGCTGAAGTCCAAGCGCGACAGCCTCGTCGCCCGCGCCAAGACCGCCGAGGCGCAGTCGAAGGTGAACGACGCGATCGGGAACATCGACATCACCGACCCGACGAGCGACCTCGCCCGCTTCGAGGAGAAGGTCCGCCGCGAAGAGGCGAAGGTGATCGGGCAGCAGGAGCTCCAGGCGTCGAGCCTCGACTCGCAGTTCGAGAGCCTCGAGGACGTCGGCAAGGACGCCGAGGTCGAGGCCCGTCTCGCGGCGCTGAAGTCCGGCGGCTCCTCGACGCTCTGAGCTGAACCGGCGACGCACTGCTGACGACGCCGGACCCGCCTGCCAGACTGGGACCATGCAGTTCCTCGTCGTCGGTCAGTGGCAGGGTTCGGCGTCGTCGCGCGCGATGCGCCTCGGCGACGGCGCAGCAGCCATCGCAGCCGACCTCCCCCGTGCCGCCACCACCGTCGTCGACGTCCCCGCAGGCGCGGGTGACCGCCTCGAGACCGCGATCGCCCGGTACACCTCGGTGCTCCACGTCGCCGAGCGTGTCGCCGAGGAGACCGCGATCGCATCCGAGCCGGTCCTGGTGATCGGCGGCGACGGAGCGAGCGCACTCGGCGGCAGCGTCGCCGTCGGCCCCGGGACGGCCTTCGTCCGCATCTCCGGGTCCAGCGGCTACCGTGCCCTGAACCGGGCGCAGCCGATCGCCGCCGAGACCGCCGCGCTCCGCGTCCTCGTTGATCGCCCGTCGGAGCTCTTCCCCGGGCTGCCCGTCGTCCCGGCGTCCTCGGTCGTCCTCGCCGGGATCCGTGGCATCGACGAGGCGGAGTCGAACGCGATCGTCCGGGCAGGGATCACGCACCTCGACGTCGACGCCGCGACACCCGACGCCGTCGCCGATGCCGTGGCCGCCACGGGAGCCGACGCCGTCTACGTGCACGTCGACCTCGACGTCCTCGACCCCTCCGAACTCGACGGGCTGCTGGAGCCCGTGCCGTTCGGGATCGACGGTGCCGCGCTCGTCGAGCGGATCCAGGCGGCGACGCGGGGTCGACGGCTCGTCGGCGCCGCACTCACCGGGTTCGCGCCGGTCGACCCCGAGCGCGCCGTCGACGACATGGGCGTCATCCTCCGGGCCGTCGGTGCCCTGAGCGCCGCCGCGCGCGTTTCCTGACCCCGGGGGACGCGCCGGACCCGGTTGGGCCCATGCCGCTCCGCGTACGCTCGGCGACATGACGGACTACGACCTCATCGTGATCGGTGCCGGCGCTGTCGGCGAGAACGTGGCGGACTACGCCCACAAGCGCGGCCTGTCGGTCGCGGTCGTCGAAGCGGAACTCGTCGGCGGAGAGTGCTCCTACTGGGCGTGCATGCCGTCGAAGGCGCTGCTCCGGAGCGGCCACGCGCTCCGAGCGGCCCGACGGCTCGCCGGAGCCGCGCAGGCCGTCACCGGCGACCTCGACGCCGCCGCGGTCCTGGCCAGGAGGACGTCGTTCACCAGTGACTGGAAGGACGAGAGCCAGGTGGCCTGGCTCGACTCCGCCGGCATCGACCTGATCCGCGGGCACGCGCGCATCACCGGGACGAAGTCGATCGAGGTCGACGGCACGACGTACACCGCCGGGGCGGTCGCCGTGGTCACCGGCTCGCTGCACGCCCTCCCGGACGTCCCCGGGCTCGCCGAGGCACGCCCGTGGGGCACTCGCGAGGGCACCAGCGCGCAGTCGGTGCCGGAGAGCCTCCTGGTCATCGGCGGCGGCGTCGCGGGCACCGAGCTCGCGACGGCGTGGGCGTCGCTCGGGGCGAAGGTCACCCTGGTCGCCCGGCACGGACTGCTCGGCGGGATGGAGCCCTTCGCCGGCGAGCTCGTCGCCGACGCCATGCGCGAGGCCGGGATCGACGTCCGGACCGGGGTGAACCCGACCCGGGTCGACCGCGACGAGCACGGCCTCGTGACGACGACGCTCGACGACGGCACCACCGTCGTCACGAGCGAGGTCCTCGCTGCGACCGGCCGGAGCCCGCACACCGCCGACCTCGGGCTGAGCTCGGTCGGACTCACCGACGGCGAGTGGCTGGACGTCGACGACACGATGCTCGTCACCGGCACCGACTGGCTCTACGCCGTCGGTGACGTGAACCACCGGGTGCTCCTCACCCACCAGGGCAAGTACCAGGCGCGCGCCGCCGGTGAGGCGATCGCCGCTCGTCTCCAGGGCACGCCGCTGCACACCGAGCCGTGGGGCGCCCACGTCGCGACGGCCGACCACGCCGCCGCACCGCAGGTCACCTTCACCGACCCGGAGGTCGCGAGCGTCGGCCTGACCGAGGCCAGGGCTCGCCAGCAGGGCCTGAACGTCCGCGCGGTCGAGTACGAGCTCGGCAACATCGCCGGCGCAGCGCTGCAGGCCGACGGGTACACCGGGCGCGCGAACATGGTCGTGGACGAGGACCGCGGCGTCGTCGTCGGGATGACGTTCGTCGGTCAGGACGTGGCGGAGATGCTCCAGGCCGCCACGATCGCCATCGTCGGCGAGGTCCCGCTGGACCGCCTCTGGCACGCGGTCCCCGCGTACCCCACCATGAACGAGATCTGGCTCCGCCTGCTCGAGACGTACGGCCGTCCGGAGTAGTCCGTGCGGAACCCCCTGCTCGACTCCCCCGTGTCGTGGGCGGGCTGGGCCTTCGCCACGCTCGTGGGGCTCGCCGTCGGGGTGCCGCTCTCCACGGGCCCGATCCGACGGGTCGACGGTCTCATCGTGTGCTCGGGACTCCCCCGGTGGGTCTTCCGCCGCGGTGGGACCTGCGTCGGCTCGGTCTACCTCACCCGTGACAACGACGGCGACCGCGTGCTCCGGCACGAGCGCGTCCACGTGACGCAGTGGCGGCGGTACGGCATGCTCATGCCCCTGCTGTACGCGGTCGCCGGCCGGGATCCACTTCGGAACCGCTTCGAGGTCGAGGCCGGCCTGGAGGACGGCGGCTACCGCTGACGTCGCCCCTCGAACGACGACGACGCTCCCTGCGGTTCCAGAACTCGCCGCTCAGCTCCGTCCAGCTGCCACGATTCACTCATCCGAACGGCCGGAGTTCCGTGATTCCGGCATCTCGACGGCGTCTCGTGGGCACGCTCGCGGGAGCGCAGCTTCTGCACGTGCACTGCAGCGGTTCCACGACTTGCCGCTCACGTCCGCCCAGGGTCCGCGACACTCCGTCGGGCGCGCTCGAGGTTCCGTGATTTCGGCATCTCGGTGGGCGGGCGGCGCGCGAGGCGCGCGAGGCGCGCGCCTCGCGGGCGCACGGGGCGCAGCGCGCTCGCGTCAGCGCCGGCGGGGCACCACGAGGGGGGTGCCGCTCTCGGGGTCGGGGACGACCACGCACGGGAGCCCGAACACGTCCTCCACCAGGTCGGCCGTCACGACCGCGGCCGGCGTCCCCGCGGCGACGATCGACCCGCCCCGCATGGCGATCACGTGCGTGGCGTACCGCGCGGCCTGGTTGAGGTCGTGCAGCACGGCGACGACCGTCCTCCCGGCACGGTGCAGCGCTGCGGCGAGCTCGAGCACGTCGTACTGGTGCGCGATGTCGAGGAACGTCGTCGGCTCGTCGAGCAGCACGATGTCCGTCTCCTGCGCGAGCACCATCGCGATCCACACGCGCTGCCGCTGCCCGCCGGAGAGCTCGTCGACGCCACGGTCCGCGAGCGACACCGTGTCGGTCTGCTCCAGGGCGCGCTGCACGGCGATCCGGTCGGTGCCGGAGGACGGGTGCAAGAGGTCCTGGTGCGGGAACCGGCCGCGGGAGACCAGGTCCCGCACGGTGATGCCGTCGGGTGCGATCGGCGTCTGCGGCAGCATCGCGACGCGGCGTGCGACGGCCTTCGGACGGTAGGACGCCAGGGGCGCGCCGTCGAGGTAGACCGTGCCCGCGGTCGGCTTCAGCGTCCGGGCGAGGGCCTTCAGCAGCGTCGACTTGCCGCACGCGTTCGGGCCGACGATCACCGTCAGCTCGCCGTCCGGGACGTCGACGTCGAGCCCGTCGACCACCACGCGGTCGTCGTAGGCGAGCGTCAGCCCTCGGGCACCCAGCGCCGTGGTCGGCGCGGAGACCGCACCGGGAGCAGCACCGGCGCCGGGTGCGGCACCGCGGGCAGCCGCGCTCAGTTCTCGGCCTTGCCGTGACGCCAGTACCCCATGAACGCGACCTGCTTCCGGTCGAGCCCGACCCCGCGCACGAGGTGTCGGCGGAGCTCCTTGACGCATCCGGCCTCGCCGGCGATCCAGGCGTAGAGCTGCGCGTCCGTCACGGGTGGGATGTCCCACAGCACCTGCTCGTCGACGTCCACGTCGGCCAGCTCGTCCGACGGCGTGCACGCGTCGGCGGCGACGGCGCTCGAGGCCCACGCGTGGACCTGGTCCGTCATCCGGACCCCGTGCGAGGCGCCGTTCCGGGCGATCCAGCGCACCTCGACCCCGGCGGGCGCGGTGACCGGCAGACGGTCGTCGTCCGTCGGGACCTCGATGAAGACGTGGCCGACGGTGGTGACGTCGAGCGCCTCGAGGATGGCGCAGATCGCGGGCGCGGCGGTTTCGTCGCCGGCGAGCAGGATCCGGTTCGCCGCGCCCGGGGCGAACTCGGCCGCCCCGCTCGGGAGCTCTGCGGGTGAGGACGGCACCGCCGGTCCGACGATCCGGAGCTCGTCGCCGACTCGGCATGCGGAGACCCAGCGCGAGGCGGGACCGGTGTCGCCGTGGGCGACGAAGTCGATGTCGAGCTCGCGGGCGTCCGGCCGGAAGGACCGCACGGTGTAGGTGCGGAGCGGGTTGCGCTCGGCATCGGGCAGGGCACGCCACGCGGTGTACCAGTCCTCGCCGTCCGGCAGGTCGGTGAAGCCACCACCGGGGAGCGGCAGGACCACCTTGATCCGCTGGTCGAGCCCGACCGCCGAGAAGGCGCCGAGCTCGTCGCCGCGGAGCGTCACCCGGACGAAGTGGGGGGTGAGGGCCGTGACGGCTGCCACGCGGACGGAGAAGACACGGTACCGGGCTGCCACTCCTCGAGTATGGCATGCCTCACCTAACTCCATCCAGAGGGGCCGAGCGGTGCGAGACTGGCGGACGTGCCCGACCTCGACGACGAATTCCGCGACCTGCCCGACCTCGCCCGCGCGAGCGGCGTGACGGAGCCGCTCCGAGCCTCCCGGCAGGCGATCCGGACGCCTGACGGCGGCGACGTGTCCGCGATCCGCTGGCAGGACCCCGCCGATCCCGGCCTGGAGGCACGGGTCACCTACCTGCACGGGCTCGGCATCGACGCCCACAGCTTCGACCAGACGGCGATCGCCGTCGGCCAGCCGGCGGTCGCCCTCGACCTACCAGGCCACGGCCGGTCGTCCTGGCGCGACGACGCCGACTACGCGGCGTCGGCGACCGCGCCGGCCGTCCTCGCCGCGCTCGACGCACTCGCGGTGCCGCCGGGCATCGTGGTCGGGCACTCCCTCGGTGCGATCCTGGCGGCCCGGCTCGCCGCGACGGCGCCGGAACGTGTCACCGGCCTCGTGCTCGTCGACATGTCCCCGGACTTCGCCCAGCGCGCCGTGGACCGGATCGCGCGGGCGCTCGAGACCGAGGCGCCGTTCACGTCCCTCGACGAGGTCGTGGAGCGGGCGATCGAGGCGCGTGTCGGAGACGACCGCGAGGTGCTCCTCCGCGAGGCACGGCACACCACCCGGCTCGGCGAGGACGGCCGGCTCGTCCGTCGACACCACTTCCCCCACCTGCCGGCCGGCCGGACCGCCTCGGTGGGGCGGTTCGCGGACGCCTGGCCCGACCTCGAGGCGCTCGACGTCCCGCTCCTGCTCGTCCGCGGCGACCGCGGCTACGTGTCGCCGAAGCTCGTGACCACGTTCGGTGAGCGGCTGCCGCGCGCCACGGTCGTCACGGTCGAGGCCCGCCACGCCGTGCAGACCCAGGCGCCCCTCGAGCTCGCCAGGGCCATCACGGAATGGGCGGCGGGTAACGGTTTGTTGCACGGGATCGAAGAAACCCCCGTGCGCCGGTAGCCTCTTCCGAGCGCGCGCGGCGACCGTCGCGCAGCCCGCGGAAGGAACCCACCACCCATGAGCCCCTCCCTCCCCCGTCAGCGCCGCATCGCGGTGATCGCGACCGCCGTGGCACTCGTCACCGGCCTCGCCTTGACGGGTTGCTCCGGATCGTCGAACCAGACCGGGGGCGACGACGCCACGGTCCGCGTCGGTCTGGTCCTCGAGCCGACGAGCCTCGACGTCCGCACCCAGTCGGGCGCAGCGCTCGACCAGGTCCTCATCGACAACGTGTACCAGGGCCTCGTCGGCCGCTCCCCGTCCGGGGACGTGCGTGACGTGCTGGCCGCGAAGCACGAGGTGTCGAGCGACGGCCTGACGTACACGTTCACGCTGCGCAAGGGCACCACCTTCCAGGACGGCAAGCCGGTCACCGCCGGGGACGTCGTCTGGTCGCTGCAGCAGGTCAAGGACAACGCCTCCTACGTCGACTCAGCGACGCTCGCGAACGTGTCCTCGATCACGTCGCCCGCGTCGGACACCGTCGTCCTGCAGCTGGCGAAGCCGGACTCCGACCTGCTCTGGAACCTCACCGGCCGCGCCGGGCTCGTGCTCGAGCAGGCCGCGACGAACGACCTGTCGGACACCGCCAACGGCACCGGCCCGTACCGCGTCGCGAACTGGAAGCAGGGCGACTCGCTCACCTTCACGCGGAACCCCGACTACTGGGGCACGAAGGCGAAGGTCGCGAAGATCGTCTTCCGGTACATCACGCAGCCGTCGACCGCCGTCAACGCGATGGCGAACGGCGACCTCGACGTCGAGACCGCCGTCGACGGCACGCTCAAGAGCCAGCTGCAGGGCAACTCCGACATCACCCTGCACACCGGCAAGACGACCGACAAGTACACGCTCGCGTTCAACAACCAGAAGGCGCCGTTCACCGACGTCCGCGTGCGGCAGGCCATCCGTCAGGCGATCGACTCGAAGGCGCTCATCAAGGCCATCGGCGGGACGGGCGTCGAGCAGGGTGGACCGATCCCGGCGCTCGACCCCGGGTACCAGGACCTGACCGACGTCGACGCGTACGACCCCGCGAACGCGAAGAAGCTCCTCGCCGAGGCCGGCAGCCCGAAGCTCGACCTGACGCTGACGTACGCGAACGTCTACCCGTCGACGATCGGCGACGTGCTGAAGTCGCAGCTCGCCGACGTCGGCATCACCCTGACGGTCGACCGCGTCGACTTCGCCACCTGGCTCTCGCAGGTCTTCGAGAAGAAGGACTACGAGCTGAGCATGGTCGACCACGTCGAGGCGCGCGACTTCGGCAACTGGGCGAACCCGGACTACTACTTCGGCTACGACAACGCCGAGGTCCAGCGCCTGTACGCCGACTCCGTCGCCACCACCGACACGGACGAGAAGGCGGCCGACCTGCGGAAGGCGGCGAAGATCGTCAGCGAGGACGCTGCGGCCGACTGGCTGTACACGTCGACGTCGATCACCGCCGTCCGCAAGGGCGTCACCGGGGTGCCCTTCGACGGCACGAACTCGCGCTTCGACCTGTCGAAGCTCGCGGTGCGGTAGTCGCTGACTAGCATCGTCTCGTGACCCGGTTCCTCGTCGGGCGAGTGGTCCTGCTCGTCGTCGGCCTGCTCGTGGCGAGCGTCATCGTCTTCGCCACGCTCCGCGTGCTGCCCGGCGACGTCGCGCAGATCGTCGCCGGGACCCAGGCGACGCCGGCGACGGTGGCCGCGCTCCGCCAGCAGCTGGGGCTCGACCGCCCGGTGGTGGTGCAGTACCTCGACTGGGTCCTCGGACTGCTCCGCGGCGACCTCGGCACCTCCCTCGTGACGAAGGGTCCGGTCGCGCCGGAGATCGCGCAGAAGCTCGGCGTGACGCTCCCCCTGGCGGGCATGTCCCTCGCCGCGGCGCTCGTGCTCGGCGTGCCGCTCGGCGTGGTCGCCGCGGTCCTCCGCCGTCGCACCGGCGGCGCGGTCATCGCGTTCGTCGCCCAGGCCGTCGCCGCGGTGCCGGTCGTCTGGGCCGGCATGCTGCTCGTCGCGCTCTTCGCGGTGACGCTGCACTGGCTGCCGACCCAGGGCTTCCCGCTCGACGGCTGGTCCGAGCCCGGCCGGGCGTTCGCGTCGCTGGTCCTCCCGGCGCTGACGATCGGTGCGGTCGAGGGCGCGGTCATCCTCCGCTTCACCCGGTCCGCCACGCTGAGCGTGCTCGACGCCGACCACCTCCGCACGGCGGCGGCGATCGGGCTCACCCGCACCGGGGCGCTCCTGCGGCACGGGCTCCCGAGCGTGGCGCTGACGGTGCTGTCGGTCCTCGGGGTGCAGATCGCGGGGCTGCTCGTCGGCGCGGTCGTCGTCGAGCAGCTGTTCTCGCTGCCGGGCGTCGGCCGGATGCTCGTGACCGACGTCGGCAGACGGGACATCACCAAGGTGCAGTCCGAGCTGCTCGTCCTCACCGGGCTGGTGCTCCTCGTCGGGTTCGCCGTGGACGTCGTCCACCGCGCGCTCGATCCCCGACAGCGGGAGCGCGCATGATCCGCCGCGTCCTGTCCCGGCCCACCGGGGTCTTCGCCGTCGTCGTGCTCGGGCTGCTCGTCGTCCTCGCCGTGGTCTCGCTGGTCTGGACACCGGAGAACCCGTTCCGCACGGACCCGTTCCACCAGTGGGAACGGCCGAGCGCCGCGCACTGGTTCGGCACGGACGGCGTCGGTCGGGACATCGCGAGCTACCTGCTCGCCGGGACCCGCACGACGGTGCTCGTCGCGGTCGGGTCCGGCATCATCGCGAGCGTCGTCGGGATCGTCCTCACTGCGGTCGGGTCGCTCACCACGCGCTGGGTCCGCGAGGGCATGGCCGTGCTGCTCGACATCCTCGTGGCCTTCCCGACGCTCCTGACGGCGATGCTGCTGACGGCGGTGTTCGGCGGCTCGCTCGGCGTCGTGGTCGTCTCGGTCGGCCTGGCGTTCGGCGTGACGATCGCCCGGGTCGCCCGCGGGGAGATCCGCCGCATCGCCAGGAGCGACTACGTCGTCGCCGCGAAGGCCTCCGGCGTCGGACCGTGCGGCGTGCTGGTCCGGCACCTCGTGCCGAACGCCGCGCCCCTGTTCACCGTGCAGCTCTCGCTCGCGATGGCGACGGCGGTCCTCGCCGAGGCCGGGCTCTCGTACCTCGGCTACGGCGCCGGCTCGGGGACGGCGTCCTGGGGCAGCCTGCTGTCCGACCTGCAGACCTACATCGGTGTGCACCCGTGGAGCGCGACGTGGCCCGGTGCCGCGATCGCGCTCGTCGTCGCCGCGCTGTCCCTGCTCGGCGACGCCGTGCGCGACGCCTCCGATCCGCGCCTGACCACGGGGGACGCCGCGCGGGACGCCGGGCACCCGGACGACGACGGGCGTCGGGCGGACGCCGGTCACGACCCGGCACGCGTCACCGGGACGGAGGGCATCGCATGACCGCGACCGACGGCGCGACCGCGACCGGCGGCCTCGAGGTGCGTGACCTGTCCGTCAGCATCGCGGGGCGGACGGTCCTGGACCGCGTGTCCTTCACCGTGCCTCCCGGCCGCCGCGTCGGCGTGATCGGCGCGTCCGGATCCGGCAAGTCGATGACCTCGCTCGCCCTGATGGGGCTGGAGCCGAGCGGCGCCGCCGTGCAGGGCAGCATCCGGCTCGACGGCGACGAGCTCGTCGGGCTCCCGGAGCGGCAGCGTGCCGCCGTCCGCGGCGCGCGGATCGGGATGGTGTTCCAGGAACCCGGCACCGCGCTCGACCCGCTCCGCCGCGTCGGCAGGCAGATCGCCGAACCGCTGCGCCTGCACCGCGGGCTCGGCCGCCGGGAGGCGGACCGAGCGGCACTCGAGCTGGCCGGGCAGGTCGGCCTGCCCGACCCCGAGTCCCTGCTCCGGCAGTACCCGCACCAGCTCTCCGGCGGGCAGCGGCAGCGCATCTGCATCGCGATGGCGATGGCCGGGGAGCCGACGCTCATCGTGGCGGACGAGCCGACGACGGCGCTCGACGTCACGACCGAGGCGCGGATCCTCGACCTCCTCGAGGGCCTCGACGTCTCGGTGCTGTTCGTCACGCACGACCTGGCCGTGCTCGCCCGGATCGCCGACACCGCGGTGGTCCTGGACGCCGGTCGCGTGGTCGAGACCGGCACCGTGCGCGACCTGCTCGCCGCCCCCCGTCACCCGGCCACCCGGGCGCTCGTCGACGCGGCCCGCGCCACCGCGAGGAGGACCCCGTGACCGCCCTCGAAGCCGCCGGTCTGCACCGCACCTACCGGCTCCCCCGCCGCGGGCCGTTCGAGCCCGGCCCGGTCCGGACCGCCGTCGACGGCATCGACCTCACCGTGGCCGACGGCGCGCGCCTCGGGATCGTCGGCGAGTCGGGCTCCGGCAAGTCCACGCTCGTCCGCCTGCTGGCCGGATTGGAGGCCCCCACCGCCGGCACCGTGTCGGCCGGCGGTCGCCCGGTGCTCGCGTCCGCCTCCGCCGCCGCGATGCGCTGGTTCCGTCGCGAGACCGGAGTGGTGTTCCAGGACCCGTACTCGTCGCTCGACCCGCGGATGCGCGTCGGCGCGATCGTCGAGGAACCGCTCCGGGCCCTGCGGATCCCGGGGTCGCACGCGTCCCTCGTCCAGGCGGCACTCGAGCGCGTGGACCTGCCAGCCGACGCCGCCGGGCGCTACCCGCACGAGTTCTCGGGCGGGCAGCGGCAGCGCATCGCGATCGCGCGGGCCGTGGTGCACGGGCCCCGGATCCTCTTCGGGGACGAGCCGATGAGCGCCCTCGACGTGGTGGTGCGCGCCCGGGTCATCGAGCTCTTCCGGTCCCTCGCCGACGAGCTCGGGTTGACGATCGTGCTCGTCTCGCACGACATCGGCGTGGTGCAGCGGCTGTGCGACACCGTCGCGGTGATGGCCGAGGGACGCATCGTCGAGCACGGGCCGGTGTCTCTGCTCGACGCGCCCGCGAGCCCCGTCACCCGCGCCCTGGTCGACGCGGCCCCGACGCTGCCGTAGGCGCGGCCCGGCCCGGCCCGCCGGGCCCGCCCGTCGAGGTTCCGCAATTGCGGAACCTCGACGGCGTGGACCGGTGCGTCGTGGAACCGCGGCAGACCTGAGCCGCGAGTTGCGGAACTTCGGGCGGGCGGCTGCCGGACGGGAGGCTCGTGGCGGCGTCGGCACGAGCCTCCCGTCCGGTGGTTGCCTGCGTCCGCAAGGAGCGACTCCGTCGCTGTCGTACGACGTCGACACTGTCGGTTCGCAGCGCGCGCGACCGTTGCGTCCGCAACGAGCGACAGGGTCGCTGTCGTACGACAGCGACCCTGTCGTTCCGAGTCGACCCGCGCCCACGCCCGCCCGCCCGCGCCCGCACCGCGCCTGCGCCCCCGCCCCGCCCGCGCGCGCGCACCTCACCACATGGGCGGGTGCCGCCGCTGCCACCGCAGGCGCCGCTCCAGCTGCGCGCCGAGCGCGAGCAGCACGCGCTCGCCACCGGGACGCCCGATGAGCTGCACCCCCATCGGCAGCCCGGCACCGTCCGGGTGCCCGTCGTCCGTGACACCGACGGGGAGCGTGATCGCCGGGAGGCCCGCCACGTTCGCCATCGACGTCCACGGCGAGTAGGCGCACTGGCGGCGGAAGTCCTCCTCGGGGTCGTCGCCGTACCAGCCGAGCGGTCGGGGCGTCAGCGCCAGCGTCGGCGTGAGGACGGCGTCGAAGCGGCCGAACGCACGGATGAGCGCCGCCGAGAAGGTGTCGAGCGCGGTCATCGCGTCGAGCACCTGCGTCCCGGTCAGGGCCCGCCCCCGCTCGACCAGCCACGACACCAGCGGCGTGAGTGCGTCGAGGTCGATCCCGGGCACGGACGGCAGGCGCGCCGCCGAGGTCTCCCACGCGGTGCGGAACGCGTCGGCGTAGGGCGTCCGCGGCATCCTGACGTCCTCGATCCCGTGCCCGAGCTCGCCGAGCACCCGCACCGCGGTGTCCACCACGGCCCGGGCTGCCGGATCGACCACGACGTCCACGGTGTCGTCCCACGGCGACCCGTCGAGCACCCCGAGGACGAACCGGCCCTCGCCGCGGACCGCCGCCGCGGTGAACGGCCCGTCGCCGACGTCCGGGGTCACGAGCGCGTACGGCGCCGGCTCGTCGAGCCCGGTCGGCGCGACGAGGGCGTCGAGGAGCATCCCGGCGTCCGCGACGTTCCGGGTGAGCGGCCCGGCGACCGACAGGCCGCCGACCCCGGAGCGTCCCGGCATGGAGGGCACCCGTCCACGGCTCGGCTTCAGTCCGACCAACCCCGTCGCGGCGGCCGGGATCCGCACCGATCCCCCGCCGTCCGACCCGACCGCGGCCGGCAGCAGCCCCGCGGCCACGGCGACGGCCGCGCCGCTCGAGGACCCACCCGGCGCCCTCGAGGTGTCATAGGGATTCCGCGTCACGCCCCGCCGCGTCTCCGAGGACGACGACAGCCCGAACTCCGGACTCGCCGTCTTCCCGAGGCTCACCGCGCCGGCGGCGTCGAGCGCCGCCACGAGCGGGTGGTCGGCCGACGCCGCGCGTTCCGGCAGCGCGACCGTCCCGGACCCGGTGGGCACGCCGGCTCGGTCGTACAGGTCCTTGTCACCGGACGGGAGGCCCCACAGCGGCCGCGACGTCGGCACCAGGTCGCCGAGACGGTCGGCTCGTGCCCGTGCCGCCTCCGCCGTGACCGTCACGAAGGCACCGAGTCCGGGGTCGAGCCGGTCGATGCGGGCGAGGAAGTGCTCGGTCGCTTCGCGGGCCGTGGTGTCGCCGCGGCGGATCCAGTCCCAGAGGTCCTGCGCCGACAGGTGGTGGAGTTCGAACACGGGTCACGAGCCTATCCGCGCAGGGCCGCCACCCGCCGGGCGAGACCGACGCTGTCGGCGTCGTGGTCGGCGGCAGCGTCGCCGTCAACGTCGGCGTCGGTACGCTCGTCGGGTGACCCGCCGGTACCCGTCCACCATCGCGGCGACGGTCGAGCACGAGATCGTCGTCACGAAGTCCCGCTTCGTCACCACGCTCGTCCCGGTGTCCGGCCCCGAGGACGCCGACCGCGCCGTCGCCGAGGTGCGGAAGCGGTCCTGGGACGCCCGACACCACTGTGTCGCCATGGTGACCGGCCTCCTCGGCGACCAGGCACGCTCGTCGGACGACGGCGAGCCGTCTGGCACCGCCGGCGTGCCGATGCTCGAGGTCCTGCGCCGGCGTGACCTCACCGACGTCGTGGCGGTCGTCACGCGGTGGTTCGGCGGTGTGAAGCTCGGCGCCGGTGGCCTCGTCCGCGCGTACTCGACGTCCGTGTCCGAGGCGCTCGACCATGCGGCCCTCGTCCGCCGCGAGGCCCTGACGTCGGTGACGGTCGACGTGCCGCACGCCGACGCCGGTCGGATCGACAACCTGCTGCGCGAGTGGGTCCGGCACCACGGGGCGACGTCCGCGGAACCGCAGTACGGCGCGGCGGCGACCTTCGAGGTCCTCGTGCCGGAGCCCGAGGTCCCCGCGCTCCGAGCCGAGCTCGCGGCGGTGTCCGGCGGGACCCTCGTGGCGGAGGTCGGCGATGAGCGCGTGGTGGACGTGCCGGTCGGCTGACCGCCGCGGGCATCAGGCCGCGACGAACAGGTACCCCGCCAGCACGAACCCGCACACGGCGATCCCGATCCGGAGCGGCGTCGGCGGCACCCGCCGCGCGACCGAGGGTCCGATGAGCCCGCCGACCACGGCCCCGACGCCGAGCGGCCACACCATCGCCCAGACGACGGTGCCGGACAGCGCGAAGAGCACCGCGGGCAGGACGTCGGCGGCGAGCAGCAGCACGTTCTTCAGGGCGTTCGCCCGGTGCAGCACCGGTTCGCCGTCGAGCAGCATCACCGCGATCATGAGCACGCCGGACCCGGCACCGAAGTACCCGTTGTAGAGCGAGACCGCCGACACACTCGTCGCCGCCGCGCCCGGGCCCATCCGCGCCGAGGCCCGCCGCCGGTCGATCCAGGGCTGCGCGAGGAGCAGGACGGAGCCGGCGGCGACGAGGAACGGCACGACACGATCGAACACGTGCGCCGGCGTCACCAGCAGCAGCCCGGCGCCGAGGGCGGAGACGACCACGGTGACGGGCAGCCACCGGCGGAGTGTCCGCCCGTGCCCGACGAGGTCCGCCCGCGCGCGGAGCGCCGAACTCGCACCGCTGCCGAGCAACGCGACCGAGTTCGTCACGTTGGCCGCGAGCGGCGGCACGCCGACGGCGAGGAGGGCCGGGTAGGCCACGAGTGAGGTGATCCCGCCAGCGGTGCCGATGACCCCGGCGAGGGTCCCGGCGACGAGCAGGAACACCGCGGTCAGCACGCGAGCGATCCTGCCACGGAGTCGGCACGTCCCGTCGGTACCGGCCCGTCAGCGCGTACCCGTCGGCGTGTCCCCGTCAGCCCGGTCCGTCGCTCGCCGCGGCGAGGAGGGGCACGACGACGTCGCTGATCGGGGTCGGGACGCCGTGCTCGTGCCCGACGCGCCGCACCACGCCGTTCCGCTCCTCCCACTCGAGCGGCCGCCCGGCGACCCGGTCGGCGAGGATCGAGGTCCCCGCGTCGGCCGGCGATCCGCGGAACCCCGACACGACGGTGTCGGGGACGTCGTCGTCGAGCCGGGCTCCGGCAGCCCGGGCGACCAGCACGCACTCCGCGGCGTAGTCGCGCGCGAGTTGCCCGAGGTCCTGCCTGGTGAAGACGCCCGCCCGACGACCGGTGAGCGCCATGAGCCCGGCGACGGCGTTCTGCACGAGCTTCCGCCAGGCGACGGTGGTGAAGTCCGCCGACAGGTCGACCTCGACCCGGGTGCCGGCGAACACGCCGGCCACGGTCGCACCGGCCGGACCGTCGGGCAGTGTCAGGCGCGGTGTGGCGCGGAGCAGCACCGAGCCGTCCGGCCGGGTCTCGGCCGGGAACCACACGACGGACGGCACGACCGCGGCACCGTGCGCGGACGGCGACACGGTGCGGACCTGCTCGACGCCGTTCTGCAGCACGGCGACGACCGTGTCCGGTCCGCACAGTGCCGCGAGCCAGGGTGCCGCCGCGGCGGTCTGGGTGCCCTTCACGGCGAGCAGCACGACGTCGACGGGCCCGGCGACGGCCTCCGGATCGGTACGCACGGGTCCCGGGACGACGACCCGCCCGGCCGCGTCGGCGAGCTCGAGGTGCTCGCGGGGCGTCCGTCCGGCCAGCAGCGGCGTGCGTCCGTCCTCGTGCAGGGCCGCGGCGACGGTGGTGCCGATCGCACCGGGGCCGACGACGGCGACGGTGGTGGTGTTCACCACCCCTGGCTACACCACCACGAGCGCGCGTGGACGTGTTCCCGCGCGCGCGGTGCGACCGACGTGGCCATCGGGGACGCGGAACCAGTGGGACGATTGGTCCATGACCGCCACGCTCGTCGCCAAGGGCCTCGCCGGTGGGTACGCCGCCCGCACGCTGTTCGAGGGGCTGGACCTGACCGTCGCGCCCGGGGACGTGGTCGGCGTCGTCGGCGTGAACGGCGCCGGCAAGTCGACGCTGCTGCGGCTGCTCGCCGGCGTCAGCGAGCCGCTCGCCGGGACGGTGTCGCTCGCCCCGACCGACGCCTTCGTCGGCTGGCTCCCCCAGGAGCACGAGCGCGTGCCCGGAGAGACCGTCGCGGCGTACATCGGCCGGCGCACCGGCTGTGCGGCGGCGACGACGGAGATGGACACGGCCGCTGCGGCGCTCGGCGACCCGGATGCGTCGGCCGACGCCGCCGACCGCTACTCGACGGCGCTCGACCGCTGGCTGGCGTCCGGTGCCGCCGACCTCGACGAGCGCATCCCGGTCGTGCTCGCCGACCTCGGTCTGACGCTCGACACCGAGACGGCGATGACCACGCTCTCCGGCGGGCAGGCAGCCCGGGTCGGCCTCGCCGCGCTGCTGCTCTCCCGCTTCGACGTCGTCCTGTTGGACGAGCCGACGAACGACCTCGACCTCGACGGCCTCGCCCGGTTGGAGGAGTTCGTGCGCGGGCTCCGCGGCGGTGTGGTCCTCGTCAGCCACGACCGGGAGTTCCTCGCCCGGAGCGTGACCAGCGTCCTCGAGCTCGACCTCGCACAGTCCTCGAACCGGCTGTTCGGCGGTGGCTACGACGCCTACCTCGAGGAACGCGAGATCGCCCGCCAGCACAAGCGCGACGCGTACGACGAGTTCGCGGCGACGAAGGCCGACCTGGTGTCCCGCGCCCGGACGCAGCGGGAGTGGTCGAGCCAGGGCGTGCGGAACGCGATGCGCAAGAACCCCGACAACGACAAGATCCGACGCCGCGCCGCCTCGGAGTCGAGCGAGAAGCAGGCGCAGAAGGTCCGGCAGATGGAGTCGCGCATCGCCCGGCTGGACGAGGTCGAGGAGCCGCGCAAGGAGTGGCAGCTCGCGTTCACGATCGGTCAGGCGCCGCGGAGCTCCGCCGTCGTCGCCACGCTCGCCGACGCCACCTTCACCCGGGGCGACTTCACGCTCGGTCCGGTGTCCCTGCAGGTGGACGGCGGCGACCGCATCGGCATCACCGGCCCGAACGGCGCGGGCAAGTCCACCCTGCTGGGCGCGCTGCTCGGCAAGCAGGAACCGACGACCGGCACCGCGAGCACCGGGTCGAGCATCGCGGTCGGCGAGATCGACCAGGCGCGCGGGCTGTTCACCGGTCGGGAACCGCTCGCCGCCGTGTTCGAGGGCCTGGTCCCCGAGATGGCGACCGCCGACGTGCGGACCCTGCTGGCGAAGTTCGGTCTCAAGGCCGACCACGTGGGCCGCGCAGCCGGCGAGCTCTCCCCCGGTGAGCGCACCCGCGCCGCGCTCGCGTTGCTGCAGGCTCGTGGTGTGAACGTGCTCGTGCTGGACGAACCGACGAACCACCTCGACCTGCCCGCGATCGAGCAGCTCGAACAGGCGCTGGACTCCTACGACGGAACCCTGCTGCTCGTCACACACGACCGGCGCATGCTGGAGACGGTGCGGTTGGACCGACAGTGGCGCGTCGACGCGGGTCGGGTCACGGAACACTGACGACGGACGGGAGGCCCGTGGTGCGACGACGGACATGGATCGTGGGCGGGGTGGCCGCCGTGGTGCTCGTCGGTGCCGTCGCCGGGGTCGGGCTCGCCCTGACACCCGCCGACCGGCAGATCGCCGTGTCGACACCCGGTGCGACCAGGACGACACCGACACCGACCCCGACACTCGCCGGCGTGCCGGCGGCACCGTCGGCGGCGGACCTCGCTGCGCTGCCGCTCGCGTTCCACGACGCGGTGGTCCCGGCGCTCCTCGACGGGGCCGCGGCACACCCGGAGAACGCCTGGCAGATCGCGACGCCGAAGGCACCCCTCGTCGCGCTCTGGGCGAGCCCGGCGGCGGACGCCGCACCCGTCGCCACGTTCGCCTCGACGGTGTCGACGATCGACACCCCGGCGGCCACGGCGGTCTGGGGGCGTTCTCCCGGTGTCGACGGCGGCATGCTGCTCGTGTCGACGCCGGCACGGAACCGCACCCCTGGTGACGGCGGCGTCCAGGACGCTCCGAGCGCGACGTTCGCGTGGGCCAGGGCCGCCGACTTCACCGTCGTGGACACCGATCGGATGATCCGCGTCGACGTCGCGGCGAGCACCGTCTCCGTCGTCGGCCGCGACGGGTCGGTGTCGGCGACCGAACCGGCACGGCTCGGCACACCGGACGACCCGACACCGACCGCGACGGCCACGTACGTCGAGGCGGCGTACGTCGACACCCGCGTGACCTACACGCAGGGGAACCCGATCATCCTCACCGGGGCGCACTCGTCGCGCATCCCGTCCTACGGGGGCAACGCGGCGCTGACCGCGCTGCACTACTACCCGGACCCGACCGGCAGCTCCCACGGGTGCGTCCGGATCTCCGCCGCGATGACGACGACCCTCGCCGCGCTCCCGGTCGGGACCGCGATCCAGTTCACCTGACCTCGGGGATCAGTCCCAGCCGCTCGACGATCTCGTCCGTCTCGTGCTCCGGGGTCCCGCCGGCGTCGACGGTGATGTGGGCCTCGTCGTCCTGCGGCGGCTCGAGCGTCGCGAGCTGCGAGGCGAGGAGCGAGGTCGGCATGAAGTGTCCGGAGCGGGCGGCCATGCGGTCCTCGATGAGGGCGGTGTCCCCGGCGACGTGCACGAAGACCACACCGGGTGCCCGCAGCACGTCACGGTAGGAGCGCTTCAGCGCCGAGCAGGTCACGACGCCGTTCGTGCCGGCGTCGAGGTGCTCCCGGATCCACCCCGCGACGACGTCGAGCCACGGCCAGCGGTCCTCGTCGTCGAGCGGGACGCCCGCGTGCATCTTCGCGACGTTCGCCGGCGGGTGCATCGCGTCACCCTCGGCGAAGTCCCAGCCGAGTCGGTCGGCCACCATCGCCGCGACGGTCGACTTGCCGGATCCGGAGACCCCCATCACGACGAGCACCCGCGCGTCGAGTGCGCGCTCGTCCTGTCCACGTTCCGAGCTCATGCGATGAACACTCCTGCGATCAGTACACCCAGCAGCCCGAACACCGAGATCAGGCACTCCAGCATGGTCCAGGTCTTGAAGGTCTGTCCGACCGTCGTGCCCAGGTAGCCCTTCACGAGCCAGAACCCGGCGTCGTTGACGTGCGACAGGAACACCGATCCCGCGCCGATCGCGAGCACGAGCAGCGAGACCGTCGGCGAGGACAGGTCGTGCGCGAGCGGGGCCATGATGCCGGCCGCCGTCACGGTCGCGACGGTCGCCGAACCGGTGGCGACACGGACCAGCGCCGAGACGACCCAGGCGACGAGGAGCACCGAGATCCCGGAGTCCTTGACCGCGTCGGCGATCACCCCGCCGATCCCGGTGTCGATGAGCACCTGCTTGAAGCCACCACCAGCGCCGACGATGAGCAGCACGCCGGCGACGGGCGGCAGCGCGCTCTCGAGCGACCGGGACACGGCCGACCGGTCCATGCCGCCCCCGATCGCGAAGAACACGATCGCGTAGATCGCCGCGATGCCGATCGCGACCATCGGCGTGCCGAGGAAGTCGAGCAGGCCGACCCAGGCTCCGGCAGCGTCGGGCATGCTCGCCTCGCGGATCGCCTGCGCGAGCATGAGCACGACCGGCAGCAGGATGCCGATGAGCGCGACGGTGAAGGACGGGCTGCGCGGTTCGCTGATGACGCGGGTGAAGTCGCTCTTGCCGCCGGGCAGGGAGGCCGTGTCCTGCGTGGCGGAGCCGCGCCGTGCCTCCCGTCCGGCGTGCGCCGGGTCGCTGTCCCGTGAGCCGAACAGGTCCGGCACCGGGATGTCGACCCACCGGGCCGCGAAGTGTGCGAACACCGGGCCCGCGAGGACGATCACCGGGATCGCGAGCACGATGCCGAAGGCGAGGGTCGTGCCGAGGTCCGCGCCGACCGTCGCGATCGCGACCAGCGGGCCGGGGTGCGGCGGGACGAACGCGTGCATCGTGGAGAGGCCGACCAGGGCCGGGACCGCGATCTTCATGATCGGCACCTGGCTGCGCTTGGCGACCAGGACGATGATCGGGATGAGCAGGACCAGGCCGACCTCGAAGAACATCGGCAGCCCGATCAGGGCGCCGATGAGCGCCATGGTCCACGGCAGCGCCGCCTTCGATGACCGGCGGACGAGCGTGTCCACCACGCGGTCGGCGGCGCCGGAGTCGACGAGCATCTTGCCGAACATCGACCCGAGGCCGACCAGGATGCCCACGCTCGTCATCGTCGCGCCGAACCCGTTGCCGAAGCTCGTCACCGCCTTCTCGGGGGCGAGTCCCGCGCCGATGCCGACGCCGACCGCGCCGACGGTCAGGGCGATGAACGGGTGGATCTTCAACCACGTGATCAGCACGATGATCACGACGACGCCGATGAGCGCCGCCACGACGAGCTGCGGGACCGGTCCTGACGGATCGACCTGTTCGGTGCCGGCGGCGAGCACGCTGCTCACGCCGGTCGGTGCGAGGTGCGCCATCTGCGCCCCCTTCCTGGAGGCGCATCTGCGCGGCTCCGTCGCCTGGGTTCCGGGTGGTCGGCGTCGTGGTCCGTGGAGCGGGACCGTCGACATCGAATAATCTGATTATTCAGACTACATGTCGACGAGCCGCGCGGCACGTCCGCGTCGCCGCCGTCGGCCGATGGGATGGAGTCTGCCGCTTCGACGTCGACGACGTCACGACCCGCCCGGAGGAACGATGGACACGTCCCGCGGACTGCACGCCCACGTGCTCGACGCGCTCGGGCACCGCATCGTGAGCGGGAGTGTCGGTGCCGGCACCGTCCTCCGACCGGAGGAGATCGCGGACGAGTTCGGTGTCTCGCGCTCGGTCGTCCGCGAGGCGCTGCGGGTCCTCCAGTCGCTCGGACTCGTCCGGCCACGACAGCGCGTCGGCACCCAGGTGCTCCCGATGACGTCGTGGGAGCTGCTCGCACCGGACGTCATCCGGTGGCGAGGCCGCTCCGACGGGTACTTCGCGCAGCAGCGGGAACTCCTCGAGGTCCGCCTCGGCATCGAGCCGGTCGCCGCGTCCCTCCTCGCCGGACGGGGGTCCGTCGCCGCGGCCCCCGTGCTCGAGGCGGCGCTCGCGATGGTGGCGGCGGCGTCCGACGGGGACGGTCAGGCGTACCTCGAGGCCGACGTCCGCTTCCACCGGGCCCTGCTCACGGGGTCCGGCAACGCGGTCTTCGGGCACTTCGCCGGTACCGTCGAGGCGCTCCTGCGGACGAGGACCTCGGAGTCGCGGGACACCATCACGCGGTGGACGGGTGCGGCGGCAGCGCGGCACGAGGCCGTCGGACGGGCGGTCGTCGCCGGGGACGCCGAGGCCGCGTCGTCGGCCGCGAGCGCGATGGTCGTCGTGACGCGGGACGAGTTCGCTGCCGAGGCCGAGCGCGCGGAGTGACGCGGGCGGGCGCGTCCGGTGTGGTGTCGGTGCGCGGGTGCGGTCGCTGGACGCGCGCTGCCTACGCCCGCCGCGCTCCGCGCCGCGTCCGCGGGCCCCGCAGGCGCAGCCGCATCGTGACCGTGCCGAGCCACCGGTCGTACTTGTAGCCGACCTTGCCCATCCGTCCGATCTCCTCGAAGCCGAGCCGTCGGTGCAGCCGGATCGAGGCGTCGGCGGAGCGGTCGGCGATCACCGCGACGACCTCGCGGACCCCGGCGGCACGGCACTCGTCGAGGAGCGCCTCCATGAGCGCACGTCCGAGGCCCTTGCCCCCGGACGCCGGCCCGAGGTAGATCGAGTTCTCGACGACGTGGTTCGACCGGTCACGCGGGTTCCACGGGTCGACGAGAGCGTACCCGAGCACCTGCCCGGAGGGGTTCACCGCGACCAGGAACGGCAGTGTCCGCCGCCGGATCTCGTCGTACCGTCGTTTCCAGGCCGCGAACGAGAGCACCGCCCCGTCGAACGTGACCGAGGAGTTCCGCACGTAGTGCGCGTGGATCTCGCGGATGTCCGGCAGGTCGGTCGGTTCGGCGGCACGGATCGACCACGCGAACGCCGTCTCCGTCGGTGCTGGCGCACGCAGGTGGCGCGGCAGCACCCGCCGCTGGCGGTATTCCTCCTCGAGCACGACGTCGAGCCTACGGCGCAGGCGGGTCCGTGGTCCGGTCGACGGCCTGGAAGCTCGTCACACCTGCGCGGGCAGCGTCCAGTCGACGGGGTCGGCACCCTGCTCGACGAGCAGGTCGTTCACCTGCGAGAACGGACGACTGCCGAAGAACCCGCGGGAGGCGCTCAGCGGGCTCGGGTGCGCCGACGCGACGACCGGCGTGTCCCCGAGGAACGGCCGCACGGACGCCGCCTGGGCCCCCCAGAGCACGGCGACCAGGGGACGCTGCCGTGCGACGAGTGCGCGGACGGCCTGCTCGGTGACCCGCTCCCAGCCCTTTCCGCGGTGGCTCCCGGCGTCGCCGGCCGCGACCGTGAGCACCCGGTTGAGCAGCAGCACGCCGCGCTCGGACCACGGTCGCAGGTCCCCGTGCGCCGGTGGGGTGACCCCGAGGTCGTCGTGGAGCTCGCGGTAGACGTTCGCCAGACTCCGGGGAACCGGCCGCACGCCGGGGTCGACGGCGAAGGACAGCCCGATCGGGTGCCCGGGCGTCGGGTACGGGTCCTGTCCGACGACGAGGACCTTCACCTGGTCGAACGGGTACGTGAACGCGCGGAGGACCGACGCGCCCGCCGGCAGGTACGGCCGGCCCGCTGCGGTCTCGGAGCGGAGCCAGGCGCCCATGCGGTGGACGTCGTCCTCGACGGGTGCGAGGGCCTCGGCCCACCCGGGGTCGACGAGCTCGGCGAGGGGCTGTGCCTGCATCGGGACCGCTACGCGCCCATGGTGGCGACGGAGACGGACTCGTCCCCGGCGACCACGCGCCAGACGCTGCCGGACCCGCGGACCTCGAGGGCCCCCTCGCCGACGACGAGCACGGTGTCCTCGTCGATCGCGAGCCCCGCCGAGACGAACTCGGCCTCGGCACTCGCGATGAGCCGGGCGACGGTGCCGGCCTGCACGCCGTGCACGTCGATGGTCAGGTCGACGAGCCCGAGGCCCGCGCGGAGCTCCACCTCGTCGAGTCCCTCGGACGCGCCCTCGGGGCAGACCTCGACACCGTCGATGCGCCACCCGCCGACGAGTGCCCGGTCGGAGGCGACCATCGCACCGGCGGAGTAGCCGAGGTACGGCAGGCCGTCGGAGACGAGCAGTCGGATCTGGTCGACGAGCGGTGCGATCGCGTCGAGGTAGTCGGGTGTGCGACCGCCACCGACGACGAGCGCGTCGATGTCGCTGAGGACCGCCGTCGTGAAGGGCTGGCCGGGGGCGACCTCGGTGACGAGGACCTCGGCGGCGCGCGCACCACCCAGGACCTCGGCGATGTCCGCGGTCGACGACGGGCTGGCGCCGGAGGCCGAGGCGACCGACAGCAGTGCGATCCGCGGGACGGTGCGCCCGACGGCCGCGGACCGCGCGGTGGCCTCGGCGAGGAAGGGCGCGGCGGCGTCCGAGGCGGCGAAGGGTCCACCGCCGACGAGGTGGATGCTCACGACTCGGCCGTCACCGGGGCCAGGGCGCTCCACGGGAAGGTGATCCAGCCGTCGACACGACGCCAGACGTGGTCGGGCTCGAGGACGGTGCCGGGCTTGGAGTAGAGGCAGGCGCTGCGCACGTCGGCGCCGGCCTTCGCGATGATGTCGACGACGAGCGCGAGCGTGCGGCCGGAGTCGGAGACGTCGTCGACCACGAGCACGCGCTTGCCGGCGAGGCTCGGCGCGTCGAGTGCGGGGGCGAGCACGACCGGCTCCTCGAGGCGCTGCTCGACGTCCGTGTAGAACTCGACGTTGATCGAGCCGCACTCCTTGGTGCCGAGGGCGTACGCGACCGCTCCGGCGATGATGAGTCCGCCGCGGGCAACGGCGACGACGACCTCGGGCTCGAAGCCGGAGGACAGGACGTCCTTCGCGAGGAGCCGTGCGGCGTCCCCGAACTCGAGCCAGCCGAGCACCTCGGGCCCGCTCGTCACGGTCACGACGGCCGGCGAGGAGGGCTCGGCGGGTTCGCTGCTGATCGGCATCCGTCCACGGTACCGGCACCGGGCCTGCCCTCGCGACCCGAGTTCGACGTCCGGGGCGCGCGGAGCCCGGGCCGACCCGCTGCTACGCCTCGGACGTCTGGACGCCGCGGGGCCGGAGGGGTCCGCGGGCCACCTTGTGCTGCGCCGCCTGCGCGACGGGTCGGATCGTGACCAGGTCGAGGTTCACGTGTGCCGGCAGCTCGACCGCGTGCACGATCGCCTCGGCCACGTCGTCGGCGGAGAGCGGGTCCTCGACGCCGTCGTACACGGCCGCGGCCTTGGTCGTGTCGCCACCGAACCGCACCAGGGCGAACTCGTCGGTCTTCACCATGCCAGGGGCGATCTCGACGACCCGGATCGGCTCACCGCTCAGCTCCAGCCGCAGCGCACCGACGAGGGCGTGCTCGGCCGACTTCGCGGCGTTGTAGCCACCGCCGTTCTCGTACGGCACGAACCCGGCGGTGCTCGTCACCGTGACGACGTCCGCTCCACCGGTGACCGCTGCGCGCCGCCGCAGGTGCGGGAGGAGGGCCGCGATGACCCGCTTGGTGCCGATGACGTTCACCTCGAACATCGCGCGCCAGTCCTCGACGTCGGACTCCTCGACGGTCGCCGAGCCGAACGCTCCCCCGGCGTTGTTGACGAGCACGTCGGCGCCGCCGAGCTCCTCGACCCGGGATGCCAGGCGGGCGACGTCTGCGGCGTCGGTGATGTCCGCGGTCAGCACGTCGACCCCGAGCTCCGCGGCGAGCGCCTCGAGCCGGTCGGCGCGACGGGCGACGGCGAGCACGTCCCAGCCGCGGGACCGGAACGTCCGCACGGTCGCTGCCCCGATGCCGGAGCTCGCTCCCGTGACGACCGCGCGTCGTGCTGCCATGGTGGTTCCTCCGTCGTGGTCCGTGGTGCCCGCACGCGGTTCCGGCGGGCTCCGTCCACGCTACCGGGGAACCGGTGAGGTCACGTTCCGGTAACGTCACGAGCCATGACCACGGACGCCGCACCTCCCGTGCCCGCCGCCCCGGCCACCGAGTTGGAGCCCGGTCGTGCGCGGCAGCGGATCCCGATGTGGGACACCGCGCGGTTCCTGGCGGTGACCCTCGTCGTCATCGGGCACGCCATCCAGCGGCAGACGACGGCGAGCGAGCACGCCCTGGCGCTGTACACGTTCATCTACGCGTTCCACATGCCGGCGTTCGGTGTCATCAGCGGGTACTTCTCGTCGGCGGACACCCCGACGGCGAAGCGCATGCGGCGGACGATCACGGACATCGTGGTGCCGTACATCATCATGCAGACGATCTGGACCGTGGTGCAAGGTCTCGTGGAGGGCGGGAAGCAGTTCAACCCGACGCAGCCGACGTGGACGCTGTGGTTCCTCCTCGCCCTGGGGATCTTCCGGCTGATCCTGCCGTATCTGGCGCAGCTGCGGTGGCCGCTGGTGTGGGCCGTCGTGTTCAGCATCGGGGTCGGCTACTTCGACAACGTGGACTCGACGCTCTCGCTGTCGCGGGCGATCAGCCTCCTGCCGTTCTTCCTCGTCGGGTGGCAGGTGAAGCAGTGGGGCCTGTTCGACCGCTGGTACGACGCGCGCCGTCGGGTCGTGGTCCGGGTGCGGATCGCTGCCGGCGCGGTGTTCGCCGCGTGGGCCCTGGCGTGCGCGCTGTGGATCCCGCAGTTCAAGGAGTTCGACCTGCACCACTGGTTCTTCTACGACGACTCGTACTCCGGTCTCGGCGAGGACGCGTGGTGGGCCGGGGCGGTGCGGTTCGGGCTGATGCTGCTCGCGGCGCTGCTCACGGCCTCCTTCCTGGTGCTCGTGCCGCGACGGACGGTGTGGATCACGAAGTTCGGCGCGGCGACGATGTACGTGTACCTGCTCCACACGTTCGTGCTCTACCCGGTGCGGGAGTCCGGCGTCCTCGCCGGGGCGCACTCGGCGTGGCCGTACGTGCTGCTCATGGTCGGGTTCGCCTGCGCGGTGAGCCTGTTCCTGGCGCAGCCGTTCGTCCGGAGGGGCATGCGCTGGCTCCTCGAGCCGAACGTGCGCTGGCTGTTCCGCCGCGACCCCGCCTGAGTCGCCCCGCTCCTGCGCGCTCCCGGCGCTCCCGTCCCCCACGCCCCCGTGCCCCGCAGCCCCGCAGCCCCGCAGCCCCGCACCGTGCGAGTTCCGCGCCCGCTTCCCTCGCACCGTGCTCGCAGCACCGTGCGAGGTCAGCCGCTGGTGCGCGGTAGATCGCCTCGTGCGTCGGACTAGCCCGGCACCATGCCACCATCGGCGCACCACACGCCAACCCCGCACCGTGCGCCACCGCGCACCGTGCGAGGTCAGCCGCTGGTGCGCGGTTGATCGCCTCGTGCGTCGGACTAGCCCGGCACCATGCCACCATCGGCGCACCACGCGCCAACTCCGCACCGTGCGCACCCCCCCACCCGCCGCCAACCCCGCACCGTGCGCACCCCCACCACCCCCAGCCGCCGCTAACCCCGCACCGTGCGCACCCACACCACTGGCAGCCCCGCAAACCCCGCACCGTGCGCACCCCCACCACCCCCAGCCACCGCTAACCCCGCACCGTGCGCACCCACACCACTGGCACCCCCGCAAACCCCGCACCGTGCGCACCCACACCACCCGCGCCCACGGACTGGAGGCACGGCTCAACCCCGCCACCCGCGTTACGTCACGAGACGGGTGCGCTGGTGCCGCCCGGGCCACGTCCGTAGCGTGAGCCGCGACGCGCACGTGATCCGAGCCTCCCGGCCGGGACGCCAGCAGACGGAACAGGAGCCCGACATGACCGACAACGACGCCGCCGAGTGGCGCTTCGAGACCACGCAGATCCACGCCGGCGCTCAGCCGGACCCGACGACCGGAGCCCGGGCGACGCCGATCTACAAGACGACCTCGTACGTCTTCGCGAACTCGGACGAGGCTCGTGACCTGTTCGCCCTCGCGAAGCCGGGCAACATCTACTCGCGGATCATGAACCCGACGAACGACGTCCTCGAACAGCGCATCGCGGCGCTCGAGGGCGGTTCCGGAGCACTCCTGGTCTCGAGCGGTCAGGCGGCGGAGACGTACGCGGTGCTGAACATCGCGCAGGCCGGCGACCACATCGTGTCCTCGTCGTCGATCTACGGCGGGACGTACAACCTCTTCAAATACACGCTCGCGCGCCTCGGCATCGAGACCACGTTCGTCGAGGACCAGGACGACCCCGAGGAGTGGCGCCGCGCCGTCCGCCCGAACACCAAGCTGTTCTTCGCGGAGACGATCGGCAACCCGAAGATCAACGTGCTCGACATCACGACCGTCGCCGACGTCGCGCACCAGGCGGGTGTACCGCTCATCGTCGACAACACCATCGCGACGCCGTACCTGATCCGCCCGTTCGAGCACGGTGCGGACATCGTGGTGCATTCCGCGACGAAGTTCCTCGGCGGACACGGCACGGTCATCGGCGGCGTCATCGTCGACGGCGGCACCTTCCCGTGGTCGGAGCACCCGGAGCGCTTCCCGGAGTTCAACTCCCCGGACCCCTCGTACCACGGTGCGGTGTTCGCCGAGGCGGTCGGCAACGCCCTCGCGTACATCGTCAAGGCGCGGGTGCAGCTCCTCCGAGACCTCGGCGCGTCGAGCTCGCCCGACACGGCGTTCGCGCTGCTGCAGGGCATCGAGACGCTCTCGCTCCGCATCGAACGGCACGTGCAGAACGCGCAGGAGATCGCCGAGTGGCTGGACCGACACCCGGACGTCGCGACCGTCGCGTACGCGGGGCTGCCGACCTCCCCCTGGTACGGCGCGGCCTCGCGCTACGCGCCGAAGGGCGTCGGCGCGGTGCTGTCCTTCGAGCTCAAGGGCGGGGTCGACGCGGGCCGCGCCCTCGTGGACAACCTGCAGCTGTTCTCGCACCTGGCCAACATCGGCGACGTGCGCTCACTGGTGATCCACCCGGCATCGACGACGCACTCGCAGCTCACCCCCGAGCAGCAGCTCACGACCGGTGTCACGCCGGGTCTGGTCCGACTGTCGGTGGGCATCGAGAACGTCGAGGACCTGAAGGCCGACCTGGAGGCCGGGCTCACCGCCGCGCGCGCCGTCACCCAGGCGGGTCTGCGGGCGTAGCGCCGCGCGCGCTCGTCCCGTCGGGACGGGCCGGCGCGGGCGCGCCCGCCGGCCGGCTCGGAACGCGCCGCCGTCGACGCGCAACACGCCGCCGCGTCGACTCGGAACGACGGGGTCGCTGTCGTACGACAGCGACCCCGTCGTTCCTTGCGCGCGCAACTGTTGCGCACGCCCGACAGCGACAGCGACAGTGTCGATGTCGTACGACATCGACACTGTCGCTCCTTGCAACAGCAAGCGCCCACGCGCCGCACGCAAGCGCCCGCCCGCCGCGCCGCGCCGCGCCCACCGGAGACGAGCCGAGCCTCCAGGTCGCGCCGCCCGCGCCGGCAGCACCCAGCACCCAGCACCCCACACCCGCGCACCCCGCGCACCCCGCTCCCGCGTAACACGGCGACGGCACGCGGCTCCGACCGGGACAATGGACCCACCATGGACTGGCAGACGACTCCCGAGGACTCCGTGCCGTCCACCCTGGTCCCCGGCACCGCACTCGGCGCGATCGGCAAGCCCCCGGTCACCGGCGCCTGGCGCCCGGGCGACCACCCCGGCTCCCGTCGGTTCGTGTCCCTCGGCGAGCAGTGGGTGCGCGGCGGACGGCTGCCGGCCGTGCGGATCGCGTACGAGAGCTGGGGCACCCTGAACGACGCACGGGACAACGCCGTCCTCGTGTTCCACGCCCTCACCGGCGACTCGCACGTGGCAGGCGATGCCGGACCCGGCCACACCACGGCCGGCTGGTGGGGCGACGTCGTCGGACCGGGTCGGGCGATCGACACCGACCGATGGTTCGTGGTCGCGCCGAACATGCTCGGCGGCTGCCAGGGGTCGACCGGGCCGTCGTCGGTCGCACCCGACGGGGTGGAGTGGGGCTCGCGCTTCCCGTTCCTCACGGTCCGCGACCAGGTGGCCGCGCAGGTGCGCCTGGCCGACGCCCTCGGCATCGAGCGGTTCGCGGCCGTCGTCGGTGGGTCGATGGGCGGGATGCACGCCCTGGAGTTCGCCGCGTCGGAGCCGTCGCGGGTCGCACGCCTGGCGGTCCTCGCCAGCACGGCGCAGACGACCGCCGACCAGATCGCCGCGAACTCGCTGCAGCGCGCGGCGATCCAGATGGACCCCGGGTTCGCCGGCGGCGACTACTACGAGGCCGAGCCGGGCGACGGCCCCTCCCGGGGGTTGTCCCTCGCGCGCCGGATGGCGATGCTCACCTACCGGGCCTCGGACGAACTCAACGGCCGGTTCGACCGCTCGTGGCAGTCCGACGTGTCACCACTCGGCGAGGACGGGCGGTTCTCGGTCGAGAGCTACCTCGACTTCCACGGCAACAAGTTCACCCGGCGGTTCGACGCCTCCACCTACGTGGCGCTGACGCACGCGATGGACTCGCACGACCTCGGAGCCGGGCGGGGCGGCGTCGCGGCGGCGCTCGGCAGGATCGCCGCCAGGACCCTCGTCGTCGGGATCTCCAGCGACCGGCTGTTCCCCGTCGAGGACCAGCACCGCATCGCCGCCGGCGTGCCGGACACGCTCGACGGCGACCGAGCGGCGGTCATCACGAGCGAGTTCGGACACGACGGATTCCTCATCGAACACGAGGCCGTCGGGGCGCACCTCCGCCGCCTGCTCGACTGACAACGCCTGACGTCGCGGTAACGACTTGGTTGCCAAACGCATCACCCTGGCGTGCCGAACCCTCCGCAACGAGTCGCTCTCATGGAATGATGTGCGAACCGACCAACCATCGGTGGCTCGACGATCCCTGCACGAACGAGAACGACACCTGGAACCGATGGAACCCCTGGCACAGGAACGCGACCGGCTGCTCCGGTCGACGACCCGCGTCGTGGGCATCGCGTGCACCCTGGTCAGCCTCGTGGGCGTGCTCTGCTCGTTCGCCGTCCCGGCCGGACCGCTCGCGGCCGGGATCGCCTGCATCGTGGTGATGACGGGTGCCCTCGTGGCGTTCGGCTGGAACGGCTCCACGTGGTGGACGGCGCTCACGCTCGTCGCCGGACTCGGCGCCCTGGTGCTCCTCACCACGAGCGTCACGGGCGAGGACCGCGCCGTCGTGACGAGCGCCCTCGTCCCCCTCGCCGCGGGTGGCCTGTCCTCCCTGCTGATGGCCCAGCGTGGCCACGTCGTCGGGCTCGGGCTGACGGTCCTCGGCGGCGCCTGCTCGATCGTCGTGATGGCGTTCGCCGCCGGGGCACTCGTCTCGAACGCCGTCGGCGGCACCGCCCTCGGCTGGGTCCTCACCGCCGTGGTCGCGTACTGGATCTCACGCAGCATCCCGCGCGTCGCGCGCCGCATCTACAGCATCGGAACCGCGCACCGTGCGGAACGCCAGGCCAGCGAGACCGAGGCACAGCGCCGGCAGGGTGCCCGACTCCTGCACGACACCGTCCTCGCGACGCTGACCCTGCTTGCGCACTCGGGCGTCGGGGTGTCCGAGCAGGCGATGCGCGAGCAGGCCGCCGAGGACGCCAGGCTCCTCCGCCACCTCCGCCTCGGGGCGACGCCGCAGCCGCAGCAGTCCGGCGACTACTCGTTGACCCGCACCGAGGAGTCCCCGCTCGGACAGACCCTCGAGTCCGTGAAGCAGCGCTTCGGCCGGATGGGCCTCGAGGTCAGCTGGCACGGCACCGGCCAGGTGCTCCTGCCCACGACCGTGCTCGACGCGTTCCTGCTCGCCCTCGCCGAGTGCCTCGAGAACGTCCGCCGGCACGCCGGCGTCGCCGAGGCGCACGTCACCATCGTCCACGACGAGGACATGGTCCGCGCGATGGTCACCGACTCCGGTGTCGGCTTCGAACTCGGCGCCGTCGACGAGGAACGGCTCGGCTTCAAGGAGAGCGTCGTCAACCGCCTCCGCGAGGTCGGCGGCGACGCCCGCCTCTTCTCCGCGCCGGGTTCCGGCACGACCGTCGTCCTGGAGGCGCCCCGATGAGCGGCGTCCCGGAGGACACCATCGGCCGTGGCCTGCCCGGCGAGACCCAGCAGCCCGCTCCGCGGACCCGACGGGAGGCGCGGGAGCGGTACCGGGGCACCGAACGTCGGCAGGCACGCGGCCTCCCCTCGACGTCCACCGGCGCGCGGTCGCTGCGGCAGGCCGCGAAGCCCGGGGCCTCGCTCGGTGCGGGGCACCTCGGGCTCGGCGCTGCGGTGCTCACCGCGCTCGAGGCCGTGGCGGGCGTGGCGTTCTTCCTCGCGCACTGGTCCGACTTCGCCGACCCCTGGCTCCCGGCGGCGGCGTGGCTGCTGTTCGCCATCGCGGCGATCGGCGTCGGCCTCAGCGTGATGACCTACGGCGAGCGGCTCACCGGAGTGTCGTTCGCGCTCATCTGCGTCGTCCTCGCCTGCATCGTCACCCTCGACTTCATCGGGATCTGGCCCGAGCACGACCTGGCACACACGGCGAGTGCGTCCGTCGCGGCCGGCTTCGCGCTCCTCCCGGTGGCGACGCTCCGTCCGGCGCGGGAGGTCGCCGCCGCGATCACGGTGCTCGGGCTCGCCTTCGTCGTCATGGCGATCGCGTCCACCCCGATCACCGCCGACACGATCCCCGGGCTGTTCTCGCTGCTCGCGCTCGTGATCGTGCCCCCGTCCGTGGCGATCTTCGTCATGCAGCGCTTCCGCCAGCTCGTGCAGCGCGAGCTCGACCGCGTGCTCGTTCAGTCGAACGTCTCCGCCCCGCAGTTCGCCGTGGGCATGCTCGCCTCCGACGAGCTCGCACGACTGGACCTGGCGGCCGAGAAGCTCCTCGACGCCGTGGCGAACGGCACCGACCCGCTCCCCCTGTCGGACGCGTCGTCCTCGGTCGCGGCGTCGCTCGCCACGGAGCTCCGGCTGCACCTCATCGAGGGACGTCGGGAGACATGGCTCTACCACGCCATCACCGAGTCCGACCACCTCGGCCGGGCGGTGAGCGTCGCCGACCCCGGATCGCTCGCCGGGCACCTGTCGCCCGCGCAACGGGACGGGCTGCTCCAGGCGCTCTGGCAGATGGTCGGCGACGGCCGGGGTCTCCAGCCAGGGGTCCCGATGGTCTCCGTCACGCTCGGTCCCGTCGGGTCCGACGGCCACCCGGTCTCCGACGAGACCATGGACGTCCCGATCGTCATCGAGTCCAGGGGCGTGCCCCGACGACGCCTCGGTCCGGCCGCGTGGAGCGGACTCGCACGCATCGGGAGCTACACCGACACCATGCGCGACGGCGCCTTGCACATCGTCGCCCACTGCGTCGTGAGTCGACACCCGTCGATGTGACGGGTTCCGGACATCCTGACGAGCCTCCGACGCCCGGATGTGCGTGCCACCTAGGCTCTCCACGCAGACCACGAGAAAGGACGCCAGCATGGCGACTCCAGAGGCCCCGATCCGACTCGCACTCGTCGACGACCACAGGATGCTGCTCGGTGCGCTGACGGAGTGGATCCGTGGCGCCGCCGACGACATCACGCTCGTCGCCGCCGTCACGACCTGGCCCGAGCTGCTCACCAGCCCGGCGTTCCCGGTCGACGTGGTGCTGCTCGACCTCGACCTCAAGGACTCCATCCCGGTGTCGCTGAAGATCTCGACGCTCAAGACCGCCGGCGTCAAGACCGTCGTCATGAGCACGTACTCGGAGCCGAACGTCGTGCGCGAGGCCCTCGGATCCGGTGCCCTCGGCTACCTGGTCAAGAGCGAGGACGCGGAGATGATCGTCGAGGCGATCCGCTCGGCGCAGCGCGGTGAGCAGTACGTCTCCGCCGAACTCGACCTGGCCATCAACAGCGGCGACGTGGGCGGTGTGCCGAAGCTCAGCGCGCAGGAGCGTCGTGTGATGGCGCTCTACGGCGGCGGCGAGCCCGTGAAGAGCGTGGCGTACCAGCTCGGGATCTCCGAGGAGACCGCCAAGAGCTACCTCAAGCGCATCCGTGAGAAGTACCGCGTGGCCGGCTTCGACGTCGGCACGAAGGTGGCGCTCCGCAAGCGGGCGATCACCGACGGCATCATCTTCGAGGACGGGTCGCCGCACGGGCTGTAGGGGCGACAGCGCCGCGCCCGGCATGGTCGGGCCCGGCGTGGCGTGGTCCGGCGTGGCCCTGCGCGAGGTTCCACAACTCGCCGCTCACGTCCGCCGAGGTTCCACGACTCGCCGAACGAGCCCCTCGAGGTTCCAGAATTCTGGCACCTCGGGGTGACGACGCCGGGCCCGCGGAGCCGAACCCTGCGGATCAGCCGAGCGGCACCGGGGCGGTGATCGGACCGGTGGACGGGTGGTGAGCCACCAGCGCAGCACGGTGCTTCGACCGCCGCTCGACCGTGTAGCTGATCGCGGTCATGACGACGCCGAGCAGGGCCAGTGCGATGCCGAGCCACCCCGGGGCGACGAAGCCGAACCCGGCAGCGATGACGGCTCCGCCGAGGGCAGCGCCGAGCGAGTTGCCGATGTTGAACGCGGAGTGGTTCAGCGCGGCCGCGATGGTCCTCGCGTCCCCCGCGACGTCCATCAACCGCGACTGCACCGCCGGCGGGATCGCGGACGAGGTCGCCCCGAGCAGGAACGCACCGACGAAGACCCCGACCGTCCACTGCGCCGTCAACACCACCACGAGCAGGGCCCCGATCAGGGCGAACATCCCGACGTAGATCGTTCGCTTGACACTGTGGTCGGCGAGGTGCCCGCCGAGGACCCCACCCACGACCATGCCGAGCCCGACGACGACGAGCACGAGGGGCACGACGGCCTGCGGGAGGCCGGTGACGTTCGTCACGAGCGGCGAGATGTACGAGTAGACCGCGAAGAACCCGCCGAACCCGACCGCGCCGAGGCCCATCACGAGCCAGACCTGCGGTACCCGGAAGGCGCGGAGCTCACGACCGATCGACGCCGTCTCGTCACGGGCCGAACGCGGCACGAAGGCCGACACCGCGAAGAACGTCGCGGCGAACAGGACGGCGACGACGCCGTACGCGACACGCCATCCGGCGTTCTGTCCGATGAACGTGATCGCGGGGACGCCGACCACGTTGGCGACGGACAGGCCGAGCAGCACCATCGCGATCCCCTTGCCGCGCTTCCCGGGGCCCATGATGTCGCCGGCGACGATCGAGGCGATCCCGAAGTACGCACCGTGCGGCAGCCCGGCGACGAACCGCGCGACGAGGACCAGGCCGAACGAGGGCAGCACCGCGCTGGCGACCGTCGCGACGACGAACCCGACGAGCAGCACCATGAGCAGGCCCTTGCGCGGGAACTTCGCCGACATCGCCGCGATGGTGGGTGCGCCGACGACCACGCCGAGCGCGTACGCGCTGACGAGCCACCCGGCGTGCGCGATCCCGGCGTCCGGGTCGGCGGCGTACTGGCTCGGCAGGAGGGCAGCCGCGATGTTCGGCAGCAACCCCATCGCGACGAACTCGGTGGACCCGATGGCGAACCCACCGAGGGCGAGGGCGATGATCGCGAGTGCGCGGCGCGCCGGCGTGAGCTGGGACATGCTGCCTGTTCTGGACGGGGCGGACGGAACGGTACGAGCCGCGGGCCCGCACGGACGGACCCCACGAGCGGACCCGACGGACGGATCCGAACGACCGGAACCACACGAGCGGACCCGGACGAGTGGCACGAGGCGACGGACGACGACGGGCCCGCGGTTCCGGACCACGAGGTCGCGACCGGCGATGCCGGTCCGTTCAGCGGTGAGCGGAGGAGACCGAGCCGACGAAGCGGCCCGGTCGGATCAGTGTAGACCGCTCCACACGCATGGCGGAAGCGACCTCCCGAATCGATTCGACACCAACAACGTCCACGAGCCGAGCCGCCGACGCAGCGGAGCACGGTGGCTCCGCGACGGACAGGGGCGACGCGAGGACAGCGCGCCTCAGGCCGCGCGGCGCTGCGGCTGCTGCTGGCGCGCGGGGGCCGCGGGGACCTCGTCGCGGTGGACCCAGCCTTCGCCGCACTCCGTGCACGTGGCCCAGGCGGCATCGCCGTCGGAGTCCACGTCGATGACGACCGTTCGCAGGTCGCAGTCGGGGCACCAGCCGTCGTGCATCATCACGATCTCCTCGTCACGTCCGCGGTCACCGTCGTGTGACCATCTGCCCACAGGACACACCCGACCACCGACATCCCCGGGAGGACGGCGGCGTGTCGCCGATCAGGAGTCGAGCGCCGCTTCGAGCCGCTCGAGCTTGCCGTCGATCTCGCCCGTGTGTCCAGGTCGGATGTCCGCCTTCAGCACGAGGGACACCCGGGTACCGAAGGGCAGGACGGCCTCGGTGGCGGCCTTCACGACGGCCATGCAGGCGTCCCAGTCGCCCTCGATCTCGGTGAACATCGACGACGTCCGGTTCGGCAGGCCGGACTCCCGGACGACTCGGACCGCAGCGGCGACGGCGTCGTGGACCGACCCGTCGGACGACGCTGCGGGACCACCGGACGGGGCGACGGAGAAGGCGACGATCATGCGTCCATCCTGCCCTCGACACCGCCCGCGGGACCAGGACGGAGCGCGGACTCCACGCCGGTGCCCGGATCGGCCCCGGCATCCGCGACGCCGATGCTGCGCGCGCCGGTCACGTCCCCGATGCCGGCGTCCGGCACCACCGCACCCCGTCGCGCCTGGAGCGCCATCCGGACCAGGAGCACGATGCCCCAGAGCAGCAGGACGACCTCGAGGACGTTCCGCACCGTGAGCACGACGAGGATCCACGGCTGCACGGAGAGCAGCTGGTCGTAGTAGCCCGGGTAGATCAGCTGTGTCAGGAAGGCCATGGGCAGTGCGGTCAGCGCGAGCGGCAGGAAGCGTCGGGCGCTCCCCCGCCCCGCCACGAGTCCCCACACGATCGGCACCGCGAACCAGCCGATGTACTGCGGGGAGCCGACCTTGTTCGTCGCGATGAGCGCGGCGACCAGCACGAGCGCGAGGACCGGCGCGACCTCGGTCCGACGGGCGCCCCGTGCCGCAGCCCAGGCGGCGAGTCCGACACCGCCGAACACCGCGATCGCCATCAGCGGCGTCGACACCGCCGCGGCGAGGTGCGTGCCGCTGCCCATCACCTCGAAGGTCAGGATCTCCCGGTCGTAGAACACCGCTGCGCCCAGCACGTGGGCGGCGGCGGCCCACATGAACGGCGTCGCCAGCGGGGCCTCGACCTGCAGGCCCCGACCGCTCTGCTGCCCGACGAAGGACAGCAGATGGGCAGCCCCGCCGTAGAGCACGTCCACGAGGACGACGAGCGCGGTGACGGTCGCGGCACCGGCGACGACACCACCGCGGTGCCCTCGCCGCAGGACCAGGAGCACCGCGACGAGCGCAGCCGGCCAGACCTTGACCCACGCGCCGATGGTGAACACGGCTGACGCGAGCGCCGGTCGGGCACCCACGAACGCCACCCCGACGAGCGCGACGGCCGTCGACACGGTGTCGATCCGGCCGAGGCCGATCGGCCCGAGCGCGAGCAGGAACACGAGCCACCACCAGACGACGCTGATGCCGAAGGCACGGAACCGCCAGAGGAACGCGCACGCCACCGCGTCGAGCAGGATCATCAGCACGAGCCACCCGGTGCCGATCGACGCGAGGCCACCGAGTGCGGCGGCAGCCATCGGCACGATCGCCAGGATCGGGTACACCCAGTCCGAGTCGAGGCCGACCCAGACGTGCGTGGTCCTCCCGTTCTCGATCCAGGTCCGGTAGATCCCGGTGACGTCGCCGAGCGGCAGGTTGGCGATGAACGTCGTGAGCCACCACAGCAACGCATGCACGGCGAGGAACGCGACGGCGAAGCCGGCGAGCTCGAGTCGTCTGGACTTCAGCACCGGACGAGCGTACCGGGCGACTCCGCGCGTTCGAGCTCCGGCATTGCCAGGAGTTCCCGAGGGTGACGTGTCAACGTCTCCCCGTGACCACCACTCGCAGACGCAGGGCCACCATCTGGATCTCGATCGCGGCCGCCGTCGTCGTGCTCGGTGTCGTCGGGACCGTCGTCGGGACGACGGTCTACTCGAACGCCGAGAACGCCAAGGCCGAGGCGACACCGAGCGTCGCGGCGTCGCGAGCGCCGTCCACGCTCGGCACGAAGGACCTCACCGGCGACTGGACCGTCGGCGGTGACTCCGAGGCCGGGTACCGCGTGCACGAGGTCCTGAACGGGTCCGACGTGACCGTGACCGGCCGCACGACGAAGGTCACCGGGAGCGCGACCGTCGACGGCTCCTCGATCACGGCGGCACGGATCGAGGTCGCCGTGGCCGACATCGCGACCGACTCGAAGCAGCGCGACTCCTACTTCCGGGACTCCGCGCTCGACACGTCGGCGTTCCCCACCGCGACCTTCGCGCTGACCGCCCCGGTCGCCGACGCGGTCCCCTCGGGCAGCGGGACGACGACGGTCGAGGCGCGGGGCGACCTGACCCTGCACGGCGTCACGAAGTCGGTCACCGCGACCCTCCAGGTCGGTCTGAACGGCGACGGTGTCGACGTGTCGGGCTCGATCCCGATCACCTTCGCGGACTTCGGCGTCCAGGCACCGAGCCTCGGCTTCGTGAAGGTCGACCCGGACGGCGCCGTCGAGTTCCTGGTCCATGCGACACCGAAGCGGTAGCCGCGCGAGCCCGCCACCAGAGCGAGACCGCGGCAGCGAGGCCTCAGGAGCGGTGAGGACACCGGACCGCCGCCTCACCGGTCCCAGATCCGCACCCAGTCGATCTCGAGGTGCCCTGGCGCACCGACGTCCCCGACCTGGAACATGTACCGGTGCGCGGTCGTCGGGACGTCCTTCGTCACCGTGAGCACGATCACGCCGTCCACCGAGTAGCGCACCGCCACCCCCGGGATCCACTCGGTCGTGTAGGTGTGCCACTGCCGCCAGGTGGCGTCGGTGTGCAGCCCCTCCGCCTGCCACTCCTGCCCGGGGACCATCTTGTGGCTGAACGCGCCGACCGTCCCGTCGAGGTCCCCCTCCGGGAAGTCGAGCTCCCCCTCGGACCACACGTTCGAGGTCGGCCACAGCATGAAGGCGGCACCGTTGCCGTCGCCCCCGGTGGCGCGGGCACGGACGCTGAAGGTCCCGCCGACGTGCGACCACGCGCCGTCCGGCGTCCCGAACGTGCCGGCCGCACCCCGCGACCCGTCGAGCGCCACGTCCATCACACCGTCGTGCGCACTGACGAGCGGTCCCGACCAGTACTTGTCCCCCATGCCGTCCGGGTACGGCTGCCACGCGTCGGCGTACGTCGCGGCGAACTGCCCGCCGGCTGCGGCGGGGGTGTCGAAGTCCTCCGAGAACGTCGGAGCGGTGCCCTCCCCGGGCGGGGTCGTCGCGACGACGGTCGGTGCGGGTGACGCCGGGTCGCCGACCCACGAGCGCGCGTCGGCCGTCGTGACGGTTCCGAGCACCACCGACGCGGCGACGACGGTGGCGAGGACGAGCAGTGCCCTGGCGACCTTCGTCGGTCGCGCAGGAGACTGGTGGTGCGGTTCGGACTGCATGGTGCTGGATCACTTCCCGGGGACCGACCGCCGCGTCTGATCGTCCGGGCGTCGTCCCTCGACACCGTGTCTACGTGGGTCCCGCCCGTCTCCACGAGGGTCCGCCCCGCCGCTGGCGGGATCGGTGCGGACTCCCACACGCGGTGCGTGATCCCGCTGCGGTTGCGGGTTCCCGCGCCGCACCGGACTGGAGGCGGTGCTCGCCACCGGCACCGAGCCTCCAGTCCGCGCCGGACGGGAGGCGGAGCTCGCCACCGGCACCGAGCCTCCGGTCCGCGCGTGGCTGCCCCTGGCACGCCGCTCCGGAACGACGTCGCCGTCGTCGTCCGACAGCCGCGCTGTCGTACCGGGTCCGCCGCAGCCGCGGGTCAGGCGCCCGCGTCGCCCGTGACGACGAGGTCCCCGACCACGGCCGGGAGCGCCTCGATGAGCGTCGTCATCGTGAAGGGGCCGCCGCCGGACGCGCGCCGTGCCGCGGTGCCGTGCACGACGGCTGCCGCGGCGGCGAGGTGTGCGAGGTCGTCCGGTCCGATCTCGCCCTGGCCGGCCCGGGTCGCGACGAGGGCACCGAGCACACCACCGAGGACGTCCCCGGCGCCGGCGGCCGCGAGCCACGGCGTGGCCGATGACGCGACGAGCCGGACGGACCCGTCCGGCGTGACCACGTGCGTGTCCGACCCCTTGAGGAGCACGACGCTGCCGGTCTGCTCCGCGGCGCGGAGGGCCGAGCCGCGCGGGTCGCCCTCGACCACGTCACGCTCGACGCCGAGGAGCTTCGCGAGCTCCCCCGCGTGCGGGGTCAGCACCGCGAGCGGGCCCAGGTCGACGAGCGGGATGGCGCCGGCGTCCACCACGACCGGGACACCGTCGTCGGAGGCGTGGCGGAACGCGGCAGCCGTGGTGTCGTCGAGGTCCTCGAGCGAGTCGGCGGAGATGCCCGAGCCGACGAGCCACGCCTGCACCCGTCCGACCCCGGAGACGACCTCCGGCCGGCGCGCGAGCACGAAGTCCGTCGCCCGCTCGGGTCCGACGTACCGGACCATGCCGACCCCCGTGTGCACCGCGGCGTCCACGCCCATGATCGCGGCACCCGGGTACGCGGCGGACCCGGTCGCGACGCCGAGGACCCCGCGCCGGTACTTGGTCGTGTCCCCGGTCGGCGGCGTCGTCCATGCTGCGGCGTCGGACGGGGAGACGGGCACGAAGTCGTTCACGACCGCCACGTTACGGTGGAGCGCATGAGTCTGTTCCTCCCCGGTCGTGTCGTCGTGTTCGACTACGGGGAGGTGATCAGCCGAACGCCGCACGCCGCCAGGGATGCGCTGCTCGCGGCGACGGGGTGCTCCGCCGAGGAGCTGTTCCCGGTGTACCAGGAGCTCCGGCACGACCTCGACCGTGGTGACCTCTCGACGCTCGCGTACTGGCGGGCGATCGGCGAGCACATCGGTCGGTCCTGGTCGGTCAGCGAGGTCCACCGGTTCTGGGCGATCGACTTCACGGGCTGGTTCGCGGTCGACCCGGAAGTGCTCGACCTCGTCGAGGAGCTCCACGACGCGGGTACCCGGGTCGCGCTGCTCTCGAACGCCGGGTTCGACTTCGGCGACCCGTACCGGCACTCGCCGATGGCGTCGATGTTCGAGACCGTCGTGGTGAGCGCCGAGGAGCACGTGCTGAAGCCCGACTCGTCCATCTACCGCACCACCTGCGACCGGCTGGGAATCGCCCCGGCACAGATGGTGTTCGTGGACAACAGGGCCGAGAACGCCTCCGGTGCGGAAGCAGTCGGGGCGGTCGGCCACCACTACACGTCGCCGGCCGGACTCCGCACCTTCCTGCAGGAGCTCGCCGACGCAGCCGAAGGAGTCCCCGCGTGACGCACGCCCTGTTCGAACCCATCACCGTCCGCGACCTCACGGTCCGCAACCGCATCTGGGTGTCCCCGATGTGCCAGTACTCGGTGGAGGACCAGGACGGCGTCCCGACGACGTGGCACCTCGTGCACCTCGGCGGGTTCGCGAAGGGCGGTGCCGGCGCCGTCGTCGTCGAGGCGACGGCCGTCGTTCCGGAGGGGCGGATCAGCCCGCAGGACCTCGGGCTCTGGAACGACGAGCAGCGGGACGCGTTCCGCCCGATCGTCGACTTCATCCACACGCAGGGCGCCGCCGCCGGCGTGCAGCTCGCCCACGCCGGTCGCAAGGCCTCCACCTACCGCAGCTGGTCGGCGACGACGGGCACCGTCCCGGCATCGGAGGGCGGCTGGAACACCGTCGCGCCGTCGGCCGAGGCGTTCCCCGGCTACGACGTCCCGCGGGAGCTCACCACCGAGGACATCCGGCTCGTGGCGCTCGGGTTCGCCGCGGCCGCCCGGCGCGCGGTGTCGGCCGGCTTCGACCTCGTCGAGATCCACGCCGCGCACGGCTACCTGCTGCACCAGTTCCTCTCGCCGCTCAGCAACCACCGGACCGACGACTTCGGCGGGTCGCTCGAGAACCGTGCGCGCGCGCTGCTGGACGTCGTCGACGCCGTCCGTGCCGAGGTCGGCGAGGGTTTCCCCGTCGTCGTGCGCTTCTCGGCGACCGACTGGACCGAGGGCGGTCTGACGCTCGACGAGGTCGTGCAGGTGGCCGCGTGGGCCGCCGAGCACGGTGCCGACCTGGCCGACGTCTCCACCGGCGGCAACGTCGCGAGCGCGCCGATCCCGGTCGGCCCCGGGTACCAGGTCCCGTTCGCCGCCGCGGTCAAGGAGCGCGCGGGCATCGGGACGATCGCGGTCGGGATGATCTCGGACGCGTTCCAGGCGGAGCAGATCGTGGCGACCGGCCAGGCCGACGTGGTGATGGTCGGCCGCGAGTTCCTCCGCGACCCGTCCTTCGCGCTCCGTGCCGCTCGGGAGCTCGGCGTGCAGGTCGACTACGAGCCGCAGCAGTACCACCGAGCAACCGTCACGAAGTAGGGCGGATTCTCGGGAACGCGCGGGAGCGCGGCACTAGCATGACTGTCACTGTGGACGATCCTCCGAACAGCTCTTCGCCCCATCACTCATCCGGCGCTCACTCAGTGAGCCGCCCTGCATCACCGTGTGCTCCGACCTCCCACCGGGGGTGGACCAGGTGAGCGTCGTCGACGTCGTCATGCTCGTCGGCGGCATCCTGCTGACGCTCGGCACCGGCGTGTTCGTCGCGAGCGAGTTCTCACTCGTGAACCTCGACCGCGCCGACGTCGAGGCACGGCGGGACCGCGGCGAGAGCGGCCTGACGCCGGTGATCGGCGCGCTCAAGGTCACCTCGACGCACCTCTCGAGTGCACAGCTCGGCATCACGCTGACCACGCTGCTCACCGGGTACCTGCTCGAACCCTCCATCGCGCACCTGCTCGAGGCGCCGTTCCTGGCGCTGGCCCTGCCGGAGGGGGTCGTCGAGACCGTCGGCTCGATCGTCGCGCTCGTGATCGCGACCCTGCTGTCGATGATCCTCGGTGAGCTCGTGCCGAAGAACTTCGCCCTCGCGCTGCCCCTGCAGACCGCCAAGCTCGTGGTCCCGTTGCAGATCGGCTTCACGACCGTGTTCAAGCCCGCCGTGGCGCTGCTCAACGGCACCGCGAACGGCGTGCTCCGCGCCATGGGCATCGAGCCGCAGGAAGAGCTCTCCGGCGCCCGGAGCGCCGAGGAACTCACCTCGCTGCTCCGGCGCTCCGCCTCCGAGGGGTCGCTCGAGCAGGACACCGCGACGCTCCTGCAGCGCACGCTGTCCTTCTCCGAGCTCGACGCGAGCGACGTGATGACCCCGCGTCCCCGGCTGTCGACGATCCGCGTGTCGGAGTCGGCCGAGGACGTCATCGCCCTGGCCCGCCGGACCGGGTTCAGCCGTTTCCCCGTCATCGAGGAGGACGCGGACGACGTCGTCGGCATCGTGCACGTCAAGCAGGCCGTCGCGGTCCCCCGCGAGAAGCGTGCCGAGGTGCCCGTCGGCGCGCTCATGACCGACGCCGAGCGCGTCCCCGAGACCATGCCGGGCGACACGCTGCTGACCGAGGTCCGTGGTCGTGGCTACCAGATGGTGATCGTCGTCGACGAGTACGGCGGGACCGCCGGGGTCGTCACACTCGAGGACCTCATCGAGGAGATCGTCGGCGAGGTGTCCGACGAGCACGACCGCGCCCGCATCGACGTGGTCCGCTCCCGCAACTGGCTGACGTTCCCCGGGCTCCTCCGCCCGGACGAGCTCGAGGACCGTGCCGGCGTGAAGGTCCCCGAGGACGGCCCGTACGAGACCGTCGGCGGGTTCATCATGGCCACGCTCGGCCGGTTGCCGGTCGTCGGGGACGAGGTCCCGCTCGAGGACGGCGTGTTCCGCGTCGAGCGGCTGGACGGGCGGCGCGTCGACCGCATCCGGTGGACGCCGACCCCGGCGGACACGCCGGCCGCGGGCGTGACCGTCCCCGGGTCCGACCGGACGACCACGACCACGACCACGAAGCAGGAGGCCGTCCGATGAGCTCCGACTGGTGGGGCATCTTCTGGCTCGTCGTGCTGCTCGCCGGCAACGCGTTCTTCGTCGCGGCCGAGTTCGCCGTCATCTCCGCACGTCGCTCCCAGATCGAGCCGCGCGCCGAGCAGGGCTCCCGTTCCGCGCAGATGACGCTGTGGGCGATGGAGCACGCGACGCGGATGCTCGCGACGACGCAGCTCGGCATCACGGTGTGCTCGCTGCTCATCCTCAACGTGTCCGAACCGGCCATCCACCACCTCCTCGAGGTCCCGCTGCACCTGACCGGGTGGAGCGTCGACGTCATCGGGATCATCGCGTTCGTGTTCACGCTGCTGCTGGTGTCGTTCCTGCATGTCGTGTTCGGCGAGATGGTGCCGAAGAACATCTCGTTCTCGATGCCCGACCGTGCCGCCCTGCTCCTCGTGCCGACGCTCTGGTACATCGGGCACGGCCTGCACTGGGTCGTCGTCGGACTGAACGAGGTCGCGAACGCCGTGCTCCGCCTGTTCAAGGTGGAGCCGAAGGACGAGGCCGTCAGCGCCTACACGGTCGAGGAGGTGCAGACGATCGTCGAGCAGTCCCGCCGCGAGGGCACCCTGTCCGACGACGGCGGCACCCTCCGGATGGCGTTCGAGTTCACGGAGAAGAAGGTCAAGGACGTCGCGGTGCCGATGTCCGAACTCGTCACGCTGCCCGAGGACGCCACCCCCGGGGACGTCGAGCGGGCGGTGGCCCAGCGCGGGTTCTCCCGCTACGTGCTCGTCGGCGACGAGGGCGAGCCGACCGGGTACGTGCACGTCAAGGACGTCATCGACCTGCGCCCCGACGAGTTCGACGACCCGGTGCCGCCGAAGCGCATCCGTCAGCTCATCTCGCTGTACACGGAGATGGACCTCGAGGACGCCCTCGCCACCATGCGTGCGGCCGGCCGTCACGTCGCCCGGGCGTTCGACGCAGACGGTCGCACCACGGGCGTGCTGTTCCTCGAGGACATCCTCGAGGAACTCGTCGGCACCGTCGAGGACGCCACCCGCCGCCGGTAGACGAACGCACAGACGGACGGGAGGCGCGGTGCCAGCTGGCACCGCGCCTCCCGTCCGTCGTGTGGTCGGCCACCAGCTGACGGGGCCGCGACGAGCACTGTCCTGCCCTCGGCCCTCGCTACCAGCTGACGGGGAGCGGTTTGCCCTCTTCGTACCCGGCGGCGGACTGGATGCCGACCAGGGCCCGTTCGGAGAACTCGGCCAGGTCCCGAGCTCCCGCGTACGTGGCCGAGCTCCGGACACCGGTCGTGATCATGTCGAGCAGGTCCTCGACACTCGGGCGCTCCGGGTCGAGGTAGATCGTGGACGAGGAGATGCCCTCGGCGAAGAGCGCCTTGCGTGCACGCTCGTAGGGGTCGAGTCGCTCGAAGCGCTCGCGGACCGCCTTGGCCGACGCCATCCCCCAGCTCTCCTTGTAGGCGGCGCCCTTCGCGTCGCGACGGAGGACCCCAGGGGCCTCGAGCGTGCCGGCGAACCACGAGCCGATCATCACGGCGCTCGCCCCGGCGGCCAGCGCGAGTGCGACGTCGCGGGGGTAGCGGACGCCACCGTCGGCCCACACGTGGGCGTCGAGCGACCGCGCGGCGGCCGCGGTCTCGAGCACGGCGGAGAACTGCGGGCGCCCGACCGCGGTCATCATGCGCGTGGTGCACATCGCACCAGGACCGACGCCGACCTTGATGATCGAGGCCCCGGCGTCGACGAGGTGCGCGACCGCGTCGGCCGTGACGACGTTCCCCGCGACGAGCGGGATGCCGAGGTCGAGGGCGGCGACGGTGCGGAGCGCGCTGAGCATGCCCTCCTGGTGTCCGTGCGCGGTGTCGAGCACCAGGACGTCCACGCCGGCGGCGGCGAGGGCCTGCGCCTTCGCTGCGACGTCCCCGTTGATGCCGATCGCCGCAGCGACCCGGAGCCGACCCGATGCGTCGACGGCAGGGCGGTAGATGCTCGACCGGATCGCGCTCGTCGGGCTCGTGGTGCCGACGACGCGGCCGTGCCGGGTCACCGGCGCGAAGTCGACCTCGGCGGCGGTGAGGACGTCGTACACGTGGCGTGGGGTGCCGGCGTCCTCGGCGTCGACGGCCGTGGAGGCACCGTGCAGCAGGTCGCGGAGGGTGGCGTCCGGGCCGGCCGTCCCGAGGCGCGTGGCCGGGACACAGCCGACGTACTCGCCAGCGCCGTCACGCACGACGACGCCGCGCCCGGCGACGGGCAGCAGCTGCCCGAGCGCCTCGGCGACGGTGGTGTCCGCGCCCATCTCGATGGGGGTGTCGAACGCGACGGGCTGGTCCTTCACCCAGCGGATCGCCGCGTCGAGGTCCTGCAGGTGCATGTCCTGCGGGAGCACGCCGAGTCCCCCGCGCCGTGCCAGGGTCGCGGCGAGGCGCGGGCCCGTCACCGAGTTCATGTTCGCGCTGACGATCGGGATCGTCGCACCGCTGCCGTCGTTCGCGGAGAGGTCGACGTCGAACCGGCTGGTCACCGCCGAACGGCTGGGGACCAGGAAGACGTCGGAGTAGGTCAGATCGTGCGTCGGCCGCGTCTCGTAGAACCTCATGCGGCCCACTGTACGGCGCGGCGACATGCCTCGGACTGACACCGGACGGACATGTGGAAACGGCTACGCTGGGTGCCTGTGCGGTGCAGAGTTGCCCCGCACGACACACACGAGCATCAATCGACGGAGAGTGGGCGATCGGCTGTGTCGAGCCATCTGACCGGAACTGACGAGACCGCGGGCGAATTCGGCGCGAACGAGTGGCTGGTGGACGAGCTGTACGAGCAGTTCCTCGCCGACAAGGACTCCGTCGACAAGTCGTGGTGGCCGGTCCTCGAGAGCTACCACCAGACCGCCGGCAAGGGACAGACCGCACCGGCCGCCGCCGCGCCGGCAGCCTCCGCTCCGGCACCCGCCGCCCAGGAGGCACGGGCCGACTCCCCGAAGCCCGCCGAGTCCAAGGGCGGCCAGATCCAGGCGCGCACCACCTCGAAGCAGCCGTCGCCGCAGCCGATCCCCGCCGAGGCGAACGACCAGGCCGACGACCACGACGAGACCCACGAGGACGTGGCCACGCCGCTCCGCGGCATGGCCAAGACGCTGGCGTCGAACATGGACGCGTCGCTGACGGTCCCGACCGCGACGAGCGTCCGGACGATCCCGGCGAAGCTGATGATCGACAACCGCATCGTCGTCAACAACCACCTGCGCCGGGCCCGCGGCGGGAAGATCTCCTTCACGCACCTCATCGGGTGGGCGATGGTGCAGGCACTCAAGGAGTTCCCGAGCCAGAACGTCTTCTACGAGGAGCGCGACGGCAAGCCCTTCGTCGTGCAGCCGGCGCACGTGAACCTCGGCATCGCGATCGACGTCCCGAAGAAGGACGGCACCCGGTCGCTGCTGGTCCCGAGCATCAAGCGCGCGGAGACCCTGACGTTCGGACAGTTCCTCTCCGCCTACGAGGACCTCGTCAAGCGCGCCCGCGACAACAAGCTCACCCCGGCCGACTTCCAGGGCACCACGATCTCGCTGACGAACCCCGGTGGGATCGGCACCGTGCACTCGGTCCCGCGCCTGACGAAGGGCCAGGGCGCCATCATCGGCGCCGGTGCCCTCGAGTACCCCGCGCAGTTCCAGGGCTCGGCGCCGAAGACCCTCGTCGAGCTCGGCGTCGGCAAGACGATCACGCTGACGAGCACGTACGACCACCGTGTCATCCAGGGCGCCGGCTCGGGCGAGTACCTGAAGAAGGTGCACGAGCGGCTCATCGGCCAGCACGACTTCTACGAGGGCATCTTCGCCGCGCTCCGGATCCCGTACAAGCCGATCCAGTGGGCGAACGACATCAACGTCGACCTGGCGCACCGCGTCGGCAAGACCGCCCGCGTGCAGGAGCTCATCAACAGCTTCCGGGTCCGCGGTCACCTGATGGCCGACGTCGACCCGCTCGAGTACCGACAGCGCACCCACCCTGACCTCGAGATCGAGAGCCACGGGCTGACGTTCTGGGACCTCGACCGCGAGTTCGTGACCGGTGGGCTCGCCGGCACGACGAGTGCTCCGCTGCGGGACATCCTCGGCGTGCTGCGCGACGCCTACTGCCGCACGGTCGGCATCGAGTACATGCACATCCAGGACCCGGAACAGCGCCGCTGGGTGCAGTCCCGCATCGAGGTGCCGTACTCCAAGCCCTCGAAGGAAGAGCAGCTGCGCGTCCTCGGCAAGCTCAACGAGGCCGAGGCGTTCGAGACCTTCCTGCAGACGAAGTACGTCGGCCAGAAGCGCTTCTCGCTCGAGGGCGGCGAGTCCACGATTGCGTTCCTCGACACGCTCATCCAGGGTGCGGCGTCCGCCGGGCTCGACGAGGTCGCGATCGGCATGGCGCACCGCGGCCGCCTCAACGTCCTGACGAACATCGCCGGCAAGACCTACGGCCAGATCTTCCGCGAGTTCGAGGGCACGACGCTCCCCGGTGCCGTGCAGGGCCAGGGTTCCGGCGACGTCAAGTACCACGTCGGGACCGAGGGCGTGTTCCGGGCGTCCGACGGCACCTCCATCCCGATCACCATCGCCGCCAACCCCTCCCACCTCGAGGCCGTCGACGGCGTGCTCGAGGGCATCGTCCGCGCGAAGCAGGACCGGAAGCCCGCCGGCGAGTTCGGCGTGCTGCCGGTGCTCGTGCACGGCGACGCGGCCATGGCCGGTCAGGGCGTCGTCGTGGAGACGCTGCAGATGTCGCAGCTCCGCGGCTACCGCACCGGTGGCACGGTGCACCTCGTGATCAACAACCAGGTCGGCTTCACCACGCCGCCGGAGAGCGCCCGCTCGTCGGTGTACTCGACCGACGTCGCGAAGACGATCCAGGCGCCGATCTTCCACGTGAACGGCGACGACCCCGAGGCCGTGGCCCGTGTGGCCGACCTCGCCTTCGCCTACCGGCAGGAGTTCCACCGCGACGTCGTGATCGACCTGGTCTGCTACCGCCGTCGTGGCCACAACGAGGGCGACGACCCCTCGATGACGCAGCCGCTCATGTACAACCTCATCGAGGCGAAGCGCTCCGTCCGCACGCTGTTCACCGAGGCGCTCGTCGGCCGCGGCGACATCACGCAAGAGGAGTACGACGAGGCGCACCGTGACTTCCAGGACCGCCTGGAGCGCGCCTTCGCCGAGACGCACGAGGCGCAGACCGGCACCATCCCGGTGATCCCGGTCGACGACGACGGTGCCGTGCAGGGGCTCGAGCGACCGACCGCGCAGCGCGACGACTCGGAGAACGACGTGCACGAGACCGCGGTCTCGCGCGAACTCGTCGAGCTCGTCGGCGACGCGCACGGCAACCCGCCCGCCGGGTTCCAGGTCCACCCGAAGCTGCAGCAGCTCCTCGCCAAGCGCACCGAGATGACCCGCACGGGCGGCATCGACTGGGCGATGGCCGAGCTCATCGCGATCGGGTCGGTCCTGACCGAGGGCAAGCCCGTCCGGCTCGCCGGGCAGGACGCCCGCCGCGGCACCTTCGTCCAGCGTCAGGCGGTGTTCCACGACCGCGTCAACGGCCAGGAGTGGCTGCCGCTCTCGAACCTCACCGAGGACCAGGCACGGTTCTACATCTACGACTCGCTGCTGAGCGAGTACGCCGCGATGGGCTTCGAGTACGGCTACTCGGTGGAGCGGCCCGAGGCACTCGTGCTGTGGGAGGCGCAGTTCGGCGACTTCGCGAACGGTGCGCAGACCATCATCGACGAGTTCATCTCCTCGGCCGAGCAGAAGTGGGGTCAGCGGTCCGGCCTCGTGCTCCTGCTCCCCCACGGGTACGAGGGCCAGGGGCCCGACCACTCGTCGGCGCGCATCGAGCGCTACCTGCAGCTGTGTGCCGAGGACAACATGGTCGTCGCCCGTCCGTCGACCCCGGCGTCGTACTTCCACCTGCTGCGCCGCCAGGCGTGGGAGCGCCCGCAGAAGCCGCTCGTGGTGTTCAGCCCGAAGGCGATGCTCCGGCTCCGCCAGGCGACGAGCCCCGTCGAGGACTTCACGTCTGGCACCTTCCAGGAGGTCCTGGACGACGACCGGCTGCAGGCGCTCGACCCGGCCGACCGCGGCACCGTCCGTCGTGTCGTGCTGCACTCGGGCAAGGTCCACCACGACCTGCGCGCCGAGGCCGACAAGCGGGGCGTGACGGACGTGGCCCTGGTGCGGCTCGAGCAGCTGGCGCCGCTCCCCCTCGGGCGCATCCTCGACGTGCTCGCGTCCTACCCGGACGCCGAGGTCGTGTGGGCACAGGAGGAACCGGAGAACCAGGGGGCATGGCCGTTCGTGTGCATGGCCCTCTCGCCGCACCTCGACGGCCGACCGCTGTCGGTCGCCGCCCGTCCCGCGAGTGCCGCACCGGCCACGGGATCCTCGAAGCGCTCCGCACAGGAGGCCGCCGAGGTCATCACGAAGGCGCTCGGCTAGTCACCACCGCGCCCCGGTACGAGCAACGCGCCCCGTCATGGCGGGGCGCGTTGCTCGTACCGGGGCGCAAGATGCGCTCCGCCGCGCAGCGGTCACACGATCCGCGTGTACCGCACCCCGGCCTCGTGGTAGCCGCGCCGCTGGTAGAACCGGTGCGCACTGTCCGTCGCAGCCGCGCTGACCGCGCTCAGCCGTCGCGCGCCCTGTGACACGGCCCACTCCTCGAAGGTGCCGATGAGCTCGGAACCGGTGCCGGTCCTCCTGGCGGTCGGGTCGACCACCAGCAGGAGCAGCTGCGCCGTCGGCTCGTCGCTCGCGTAGGTCCAGGTGAGCTGTGCGCCGGCCACGGCCACGACCCGGCCGTCCTCGCTCCGGACCAACCAGGTGCGGTGCCCGGCCTCCGGCGTCAGCCGTCCGAGCCGGGACCGCATCGCGGTCTCGTCCACGGTGTGCCCGAGCAGTCGGACGAGTGCGGTGACGTCGGCGACGTCCGTGTCGGACCACGAGGTCATCGACTCGGCGGTGATGGTCATGCGGCGACCCTATCGACCGCTCCCGTGATGTGACGACGTCGGAGCCCCCTGGCCTCGCAACTGATATTCATATATACTGCTGGTATATCGAATCCCGACCACCAGGAGTCCTGATGCACATCACCACCCGCCACGGCCGCACCGCTGCCTGGATCGCCCTCCCCCTCGCGGTGATCGCGAGTGGGGCCGTCGTCGCGACGGCGTCCTACGCCGCCTTCTCCGCCACCACCGACAACGCCGGCAACGCCTGGCGCACCGGTGCCGTGACCCTGACCGACGACGACGCCGGAGCAGCTCTGTTCGACGTCGACGACCTCATCCCCGGCAGCACCGGGACCAACTGCATCACCGTGACCTCGACCACGACGAACCCGTCCCAGGTCCGGATGTACACCGCCGACCAGTCCGACGAGGCACAGATCGCACAGCACCTCGACATGACCGTCGAGCGAGGCTCCCTCACCACCACCGGGGACTGCAGCACGTTCACGACCGGCTCCACGGTGCACGACGGCACCCTCGCCGGCCTGCTCGCGCTCGACTCCTTCGGTGCGGGCGTCGACGACTGGGCGCCCGCGGTCGGCACGACGTCGACCACCTATCGCTTCACCTACACGCTCGGCACCGACACCCCGAACACCGCGCAGGCGTCCGCCGCCGGCACCACGTTCGTCTGGGAAGCGCAGACGGACTGACCCGCGCCGGGCACGGCCGCTCCGAGCGGCCCAGTCGGGGAACGGTTCGCCAGGGAACCGTTCCCCGACTGCCGACCACGACGCACCGACACCCGAGGAGCAGCAGATGACACGGAACCCGAGACGGAACGACCGGTGCCACGGCGACCTCGTCGCCCTCGTCGTCGGCGTCGCAGCACGCACCACGCTCGCCACGGGCGTCCTGCTGGCCCTCTGGGCCGCCGTGCCCGTCCTCCTCGGCTGGACAGCGACCACCGTCGTCTCCGAGTCGATGTCCCCGGCCGTCCGCGCGGGTGACGTCGTCGCGGCCATGCCCGTCGACGCCGACGCCGTCACCGTGGGGCAGGTGCTCCTCGTCGAGGACCCCGACCACGAGGGCCGGCAGCGACTCCACCGACTCGAACGGATCGAGGCCGACGGTGCCCTGCGGCTCCGCGGTGATGCGAACCCCGCTCCCGACCGCACCGCCGTGGGACCCGACCGTGTCATCGGTGTCGGCGTGCTCCGCTTCCCGTTCGTCGGCCTCCCGAACGTGTGGCTCAGGACGGGTGACTGGTCGGCTCTGGCCACGACCGCAGCGGTCGTCGTCTTGCTGGTCCTGCTCGGGCGCGCCGATCGCGACCTGCGCACCGGCGTCCCGTGTCGTCGGTGCGGCACGCCGCGGTGGGATCTGCGGACCGAGGTCGACGACGCTCGGACCACCCTGTCGGTCGGCGCCGTCGCGCTCCCGACGGTGGCTGCCCTGACCCTCGCCGCGATGGCCGTGAGCACCGCGGGTGCCGGCTTCAGCGGCACCACCGACGGCCGATCGACCCTCGCCTCGACGCCGTCGTTCCCGTGCTTCCACCACGACCCCGTCGACGCCGTCCTGGCGTGGGACTTCGCCGAACGGAACGGACCCGGAGTCCTCGACACCAGCGGCTCGGGGCAGGACGGACAGTTCGTCGGCTCCGGCGGCGTCCGCGCCGACGGCAGCTGCACGGACAACCCGTTCGCGTCGTTCGGGGCCGCCGGCGACGCGGAGGGGTGGGTCGTCACGGACACCGCGGTGGCTGCCCCGGACGTCTTCACCGTCTCGGTGTGGTTCCGGTCGACCGGGAGCGACGGGGGCCGGATCGTCGGCTTCGGTTCAGACCGGGGATCCGCCTCCACGCATCGGGACCGCCACCTGTACGTCGGAGCGGACGGTCATCTCCGCTTCGGCGTCGAGGGCTCCGGCAGCCAGTTCAAGTTCACGGTGAGCTCGTCGAGCAGTGTCGTCGACGGCGAGTGGCACCACGCGGTCGCGACCTTCCAGCCGCGGTCGATGGAGCTCTGGCTGGACGGCGTCCGCCAGGGAGGCAGGACGGACGCCGTCACACTCCGCCAGTACGACGGGTACTGGCGAGCAGCGCGCCAGACGCTGTCTGGCTGGCCGGGCGTCGGCTCCTACGCGTTCACCGGCGACATCGACACGGTGCGCGTCCACCACCGGGTCCTCGACGGCGCGATGATCCGCGCGGAGTTCGCCGCCGGGCGGTGAGACGCCGCCGACGACGGACGCGTCAGTGCGTGGCCTGCTCCACCCGGATGCGGGCGAGGATCTCGGTCCGCAGCTGGTCGGGAGCGGTCTCCTTGCACGCGCGCCGCACGGTCTCCATGAGCACCACGTTGACCCGGTGCTCCGTCGTGCAGTCCTCGCAGCCGTCCATGTGCTCACGGATGTCCGCCGCGTCCTCGCGGCAGAGCTCGTCGTGCAGGAACTCCTCGAGCTCCGCCTTGGCCTTCGAGCAGTCGCAGCCGCTCATCGCGCTTCCTTCCGTCCGGAGCGACCCGAGGTCGCTGCCCTGTCCGACGCCGCGCCGGACGCGGGAGCGTCCGTCGCCGATGTGGCGCCCCGGCCCCGCCCGCGCATCGTCGCCGTCGACGCTGCGTCCGGGACGATGCCGGTCTCACGTGCGTGGTCCGCCAGGAGCCCGCGGAGGAGCCGGCGTCCACGGTGGAGGCGGCTCATGACCGTCCCCACGGGGGTCTTCATGATGTCGGCGATCTCCTGGTAGGAGAAGCCCTCGACGTCGGCGAAGTAGACCGCCATCCGGAAGTCCTCCGGGATGGCCTGCAGTGCGTCCTTCACGGCGGAGGACGGCAGGTGGTCGATGGCGTCGGCCTCGGCGGAGCGCGCCGAGATCGACTGCGTGACGCTCTCCGCGCCGCCGAGCTGCCAGTCCTCGAGTTCGTCGATCGTGCCCTGGTAGGGGTTCCGCTGGTTCTTGCGGTACGTGTTGATGAAGGTGTTCGTCAGGATCCGGTAGAGCCACGCCTTGAGGTTCGTGCCCTGCTTGAACTGCCGGAACGCCGCGAACGCCTTGACGAAGGTCTCCTGCACGAGGTCCGACGCGTCCGCGGGGTTGCGCGTCATCCGCATCGCGGCGCCGTAGAGCTGGTCCATGAACGGCAGCGCCTGGTCCTCGAAGAGCCTGCGGAGTTCGGCGTCGGACACGGTCGTCGCGTCGACCGCCTCCGCCTCCGCCTCGGCCTCGACGGCGTCGAGCTGCGCCTCGGTCTCCTCGACCAGGTCGTGGGGTGCTGCGGGCGGCTCTTCGGTGGTCATCGCGGGCCAGTCTAGAGCGAGCCCGGTGGACACGGCGGGCAGGAGCCGCCGGGCCGGTGCGAGTGCTGTCGCCAAGGGTCCTCCCGATCGTTTCAGTAGTCTTGTGAACCGATGGCAGACACGACACATTCCCAGACCTCGGCACCCTGGACCGCCCCGGTCGCGAGCGGGCCGCTCACGGGTGACGTCGCGCTGCCCGGATCGAAGTCCCTGACGAACCGCGAGCTCGTCCTCGCGGCACTCGCAGACGGCCCGTCGACCATCCACCTCCCCCTGCACTCCCGGGACTCCGCCCTGATGGTCGCGGCGCTCCGCCAACTCGGCGTCGGCATCGAGGCCGTCGAGCCCGAGAGCGCGCCGAACCCCTACGGACCCGACCTCCGCATCACCCCGGCCGCGATGACCGGCGGTGTCCGGATCGACTGCGGCCTCGCCGGCACCGTGATGCGCTTCCTGCCGCCGCTCGCCGCGCTCGCCACCGGGACCGTCACGGTCGACGGCGACCCGTACGCCCGCAAGCGGCCGATGGGCGCGATCATCCGTGCGCTCGGCGAGCTCGGCGTCGACGTCACCGACGACGGCGACGGCGCGATGCCGTTCTCCTTCACCGGGTCCGGATCGGTCCGGGGCGGTGCCCTCACGATCGACGCGAGCGCCTCGTCGCAGTTCGTGTCCGGGCTGCTCCTCTCCGCGCCGCGCTTCGACGAGGGTCTGCACCTGACACACGCGGGCGAGCGTCTGCCGAGCCTGCCGCACATCGAGATGACCGTCGCGGCACTGCGCGCCCGCGGCGTCCGCGTCGACGAGCCCGCCGTCGGCGAGTGGGTCGTGCACCCCGGCCCGATCGCCGCGCGCGACGTCACGATCGAACCCGACCTCTCCAACGCCGCCCCGTTCGCGGTGGCCGCGCTCGTCGCCGGCGGCACCGTCCGGATCCGCACGTGGCCGACGGCGACGACGCAGGTCGGCGCCGACCTCGAGACGCTCCTGCCCCTGTGGGGCGCGACCGTGACGCGCGATGGTGACGACCTCGTCGTCGACGGCGGCGTCGGGGTGCTGGGGGGAGCCTCCATCCCGGGGCTGGAACTGGACCTGACGCGCGGAGGCGAGCTCGCTCCGGCACTCGTCGCGCTCGCGGCGCTCGCGGACGGCACCACGACCGTCACCGGCATCGGCCACCTGCGCGGGCACGAGACGGACCGGCTCGCCGCGTTGGCGGCGGACCTGCACCGGACGGGAGGCTCGGTGCAGGAACTCGACGACGGCCTGCGGATCGAACCGGCCCCCCTGCACGGCGCGGCCTGGGCCGCGTACGAGGACCACCGGATGGCGACGGCCGGAGCCGTGATCGGCCTGGTCACACCGGGGGTCGTGGTGGACGACATCGGCACGACGGCGAAGACGCTGCCGCAGTTCCCGGAGCTCTGGGCACAGCTCGTGGCCACGGCGGGTCCGTCGTCGCCCTCGGCACCGGGGGCGTGACCCGATGAGCTGGTGGGACGACGTCGACGGCGACGCGGACGAGGACGAGCCGTACGGCCAGTACGACGAGTCGAGCGTCCGGGTCCGCCCGAACCCGAAGGGCAACCGACCCCGCACCAAGGTGCGCCCCACGTACGACGACGCCCCGACCGGCTGGGTGACGAACGTCGACCGCGGGCGGTTCGGCGTGCTCATCGAGGACCGCGTCGTCACCGCGACGAAGGCGCGCGAGCTCGGGAAGAAGTCCGTCGTCACCGGCGACACGGTCTTCCTGGCCGGCGACGTCTCCGGCTCCGAGGGCTCGCTCGCCCGCATCGTGCGGGTCGCCGAGCGCACGACGCTCCTCCGTCGGAGCGCCGACGACACGGACGAGGTCGAGCGGGTCATCGTGGCGAACGCGACGCAGATGCTCATCGTCGTCGCGGCCGCCGATCCGGAGCCCCGGACGCGGCTCATCGACCGGTACCTCGTCGCGGCGTTCGACGCGGGCCTCGACCCGGTCCTCTGCATCACCAAGACCGACCTCGCCGATCCCGCACCGTTCCTCGCGCACTTCGACTGCCTCGACGTGCGGATCGTGACGAGCCGGTCCGACTCCTTCCCCCTGGACGCCCTGCACGAGGTGCTCGACGGGCAGGTCACCGTCACCGTCGGGCACTCCGGCGTCGGCAAGTCGACGCTCGTGAACGCCCTGACCGGCTCGACGCGGGCGACCGGGGTCGTCAACGCCGTGACCGGGCGGGGGCGGCACACGTCGTCGTCCTCGATCGCGCTGCAGGTCCGGGACGGGGGCTGGATCATCGACACGCCGGGGGTCCGGTCGTTCGGGCTCGGGCACGTCGACCCGGCGAACGTCTTCCGGGCCTTCGCGGCGCACGCGATCCCCGTCGCCGAACCCCGGGACGGGATCCCGCTCGACCAGGCGCACGACTGGGAGATCGTCGACCGGGTGCACGCCGGGGAGCTCGGGCCGACGGGCATCGAGCGGCTCGACTCCTTCCGGGCGCTGCTGACCGGGATGGGTGCGGCGGACCCCTCGACGGAGTAGCGGCGGGGTTGGGCGGGACTCCTGCGTGCCGCGGGTTCTCCGGGCTCTCCGGGTTCTCCCTCACTCGAGGTTCCACAACTCGCCGCTCAGGTTCGCCGAGGTCGCACGAAGGACGGTCTGGGCGCGGTGAGGTCCCGCAATTGCGGAACCTCGGCGCGTTGGCCCACGCACTGGGCAGTCCGGGCGCGGTCGACAGGGTGGGCAGGGACGGCGTACGATCATCCCTCGTGTCAGAAGTTGCAAAGTACAACTTTGCGCCGACCCGCGTCGACGCTCCCGCCCTCACCGACCGCGCCGACGACGCCGCGACCACGCACCGAGGCCATGCCGCTCCCCGGCCTCCGCACCGTGCGCCCTCCGTCCTCCGCCCGACCGGCCTCGGCAGGACGCTCCTGACCTTCGCCACGCACATCCTCGTGCCGCTCTTCCTCGCGGCGGGGATGGGACTGGCGTACCTCGGTGCGTTCCACGCCCCCGCGCCGAAGGACCTCCCGGTCGGGATCGTCGGCCAGGGCGCCACCGCGCAGGTGTTCGCCCAGACGGTCACGGACCAGTCCGACGGCGCCCTGGTGGCACACGTGGTCGCGACGGACACCGCGGCCCGGCAGCAGGTCCGCGACCGCGAGCTCGCGGCGGTGTTCGCCCCGACGACGACCGACGCGACGCTCTACGTCTCGACCGCAGCGAGCGAGACCACCGCCACCGCGGCGCAGAAGGTCTTCCTGCCGATCGCCTACGAGCAGCACCTGCCCTTCCACGTGGTCGACGTCGTGCCCTCGGGCGACCAGGACAGCACCGGACAGGGGCTGTTCTTCCTGCTCGTCGCCCTCAGCGTCGGCGGGTACGCGTCCGCGATCGCCGTCGCCGCGTTCGCCACCAGGCTCCGTGCCGTGTGGACCGCGGTCATCGGCCTCGCAACGGCCGGTGTCGTCGCGGGGATCGGCATCGTCATCGCGGGACCGGTCTACGGGGTCATCACCACGCACCAGTGGCAGATCTTCCTGTTCGCGTGGATGTACGACGCGGTGATCATCGGCCTCGGCATCGGTCTGCACCCGCTCCTCGGGCGCTGGACCACCCCGGTGCTGACGATGCTGTTCGTGATGCTCAACTTCACCTCGTCCGGCGGCATCTTCCAGCCGGCGTTCCAGCCCGGCTTCTTCGCGGCGCTGAACGCCTTCTGGAGCGGAGCGGCGTGGCTGCAGGCCGCCCAGGACCTGCAGTACTTCCCCGGTGCCTCACTCGGCCGGAGCTCGCTCGTGCTGACGCTCTGGCTGGTCGGCGCGGTGCTCCTCTGCGTCGTCGTGCACGGGCTCGTCGCCCGCCGTTCCCGCATCGCCCGGGAACGCATGGTCAGCCCCCTCGAGGAGGAAGAGGTCGTCGCGGCGTAGCCCCACTACGCTCGGATCCGTGGACCTCAGCGCCGACCTGGACTTCGCCCGTTCCCTCGCCGACACCGCCGACGCGATCAGCCTGGAGCGCTTCCGGGCCGCCGACCTGCACGTGTCGAGGAAGGCCGACAGCACGCACGTCACCGACGCGGACCAGGCGGTGGAACGAGCGCTCCGGGCCCGCATCGCAGCCGAGCGCGCCGACGACTCCTTCCTCGGCGAGGAGACCACCGCGGACTCCGGCGCGGACGCGCTCAGCGAGGGGCACCGGCAGTGGGTGGTCGACCCGATCGACGGCACGGCGAACTACCTCAGGGGCGTGCCGGTGTGGGCCACGCTCATCGCCCTCGCCGTCGACGGCCGTCCGGTCCTCGGCGTCGTCAGCGCCCCTGCGCTCGGCAAGCGCTGGTGGGCCGCGCACGGACTGGGAGCCCACTCGCTCGACGGCGACCTGCACGTGTCCGGGGTGACCGAGCTCGCCGACGCGAGCATCAGCTACAACAGCATCCAGCAGTGGGACGACGACGACCGCCTGGACGCCCTCGTCGACCTGTCCCGCACGGTGTGGCGCACGCGGGCCTACGGGGACATGTGGTCGTACATGATGGTGGCCGAGGGGGTCCTCGACGTCGCCGGCGAACCGGACCTCAAGCCGTGGGACATCGCCGCGCTCGTGCCGATCGTCGAGGAGGCGGGCGGGCGCCTCACCTCGCTCGACGGCGACCCGGGCCCCTGGCACGGCAGCGCCCTGGCGACGAACGGGCTGGTGCACGACGCCGTCGTCGAGGTCATCCGCCGCCAGCACTGATCCCGCCGCGATACCACAGGACGCCGAGCGCGACCCGGAGAAACGTGGCGGAGACCCCCCGTACTGGGGTGATGAACATTCAGATCCGCGGGACCGGATCGCCCCGCCAGGGCGATGCCTCGGCTATCGTGCTTCCAGACGGCAGGTCAGGTGGCGTCTCGGGATCCCTAGTCCCGATGCTGAGCCCGACCGGTCGTGTTCGTCGAAGACCCTAACCCGAGGGGTGATACAGACGATGACATCATCGTTCCCGAGCGGGATCGAGTGCACCCTCACTCGACCGCATTCCAACCACCGAACCGCCGGCGTGTCCCTGCGCGCCGCACTCCCGAACAGCCGGACGGTCACCCGCCGACCGGCTGCCCGGATCCACGAAGCGCTCCCTGGCGCCCTCGGATCCGTCCCCGCGCTCGCCTCCGGACCCGGAGGCCGGTGAGTCCCCATGGAACTCACCGGTCGACGTTCTGAGGTCGACCGGATCGCGGCCCTCGCTGTCCTCCCCCGGGAGTCGGCGATGGTCGTGGTCGGCGACCCTGGCTCCGGACGCACCAGCGTCCTCGACGCGGTCTCGAACCGCGTCTCCATCTCCGTCGTCCGACTGGGCGTCAACGGCTCCGAAGCCCGTTGGCCCATGTCGGGCGTGACCTCCCTGTTCACCGCACTCGACGACCCGAGGGCCTCCGCGCACATCGCACGGCTGGTCCGGCACGTCGACGAGGGCCTGGCCGCGGCGCACGACTTCCTCGACGCCGTGCACGCGCTGACGCTCCCGCCGACGCTCGTGCTCATCGACGACCTCGACCGGATGGACGCCGAGAGCCAGGAGCTCATCGCGTTCCTGGCCGGGCGACTCGCCGGGACGGCCCTGCGCCTCGTCGCGACCGTGCGACGCCTGCCGTCGGACGGTCCGCTCGCCGCGCTGCCGACGCTCCGGCTCGAGCCACTGACACCGGACGAGGCACTCGTGCTCGCCCGGGACATGGCGCCGGAGGAGGCGAACGACGGCGTCCTCGCCGTCCTCGCCGACCAGACCGGCGGCAACCCAGGGGCGCTCCGCGAACAGATCGGGGCCCTCCGTCGCGAACAGCTCGTCGGCACCGAACCGATCGTGCTGCCGCTCCGGCCGACACCGACGACGTCGGCGGCCGCCGCACTCGTCCTCGAAGCCGCCGCGGGACGCGATCTGGACGTCCTCGCGCGACTCGCTCTCGTCCCGACGGCCCGCGTGGCCGGCTGGGACCGCGACGCCGTCGACGACCTCGTCGGTGCCGGGCTGGCGACGGTCCGCGGACAGTCGATCGCGGTCCGCGACCCGCTCGTCCGCTCCGCCCTGTACTGGAGCATGCCGGCGCGTGACCGCCGGGAGGCACACACCGAGCTGGCCGCGAGCGCCGCCGCGCACGACGACCGATCGGCGGCGTGGCACGCGAGCTTCGCCGACGCCGTCCCGGACGCCGTCGGCCTGCTCGCCGTCGCCCGGTCGTACGCGGAGGACGGCGACGCCCGAGCCGCCGTGACGCTCACCGAACGCGCACTGCACATCGGGTCCGCGTCGGAGGCCGAACACCTCGCGCTGCTCGGGGTCGCGGAGGCGCTCCTCGCGCACCGCCTCCTCGGGTTCGCGGCGCGGTACCTCGCCGCGATCCGGCCGTTCGCCACGCTCGGCCACGAGGTCCGTCGGCTCCGTGTGCAGTACTCGGTGCAGTACCTCAGCGGCGACGTCGTGCACGCCGACGAGCTGATGATGCCGTTCGACGTCTCCGACGACGCCGAGGCCGGTGCGTTCTCCGGGCTGCTGGCGATGGTCGCGACCTTCCGGGCGGAGGCGTGGGAGGTCGATCAGGCCCGCGACCTGCTGCACCGCGCGGAACCGCTCGAGGGCCGCGCGTCGGCCCACACGGCAGAGATCCTCGAGGTGGCGCGGGAACTCGTGGCGGCGGTCGACGGCACCCTGCCGCCGGACGCCGAGCTGCACGAGGGCCTCGCCGCACACCGGCTGCTCGCGATGAGCGACCCCGCGCTGCTCATGCTCGCCCAGTCGCTCAGCATCGCCGAGCGCTCCCGGAGCGCACGGCGGGTGTTCGCGCTGGTCCTGGCCAGGACGAACGACACGGCCCCGGTCTGGCTCGAAGCAGCGCGCTACCTGTCCGCCGAGAACGAGGTGCGCTCCGGGAACTTCCGGCAGGCGCTCCGTGCGATCGACGTCTGGGAGGCCGGCTCGGCCGTCGTCGAACGGCTCAGCGAACCGTCGAGGGCGATCGCGGTCGCCTGGCGGCACTTCGCAGAGGGTCGGTCCGCCGACGCGCTCGACGTCGTCGACCACTGCCTCCGCCAGCGCTCGACGAACCGCCTCTGGGGTGCGACCGCGAAGCTCTACGCGCTGCGCGGGCAGGTGCTGCTGCTGGACGGTCGGCTCGAGGAGGCCGCGTCCAGCCTGGAGGCGGCCGACGCCATCGGCCGCGGCCTCCGCAACCCGGCGGTGCTCCGCCACCTCGGCGACCTGGTCGAGGTGTACGCGCGCCTCGGTCGGGTCGACGACGCCAGGAACACCACCGCACGGCTGGCGGCGGACCACCACGCGCGGCCGTCCCGCTGGGGCGCACTGGTGCTGACGCGGAGCCTCGCGCTCATCGCCGACGACACCACGCGCGACACCTCCCGGCGTCGTGCGCTGGAGGTCTTCCAGCCGCACGACTCGCAGTTCGAGCGGGCGAGGACGTTCGCGGCCCTCGCCGCGGTCGCCGCGCCGGGCGACCGAGCGCGGCTCGGTGCCGCCGCCGCCGCGGCGTACGAGGCAGCGGGGCTCCGGCGTCCGCTCGCCACGCCGGCGCCGACGGTCGCGATGCCGTCGCTCGGTGGCACCGCGATGGGTTCCGGCCCGTTCTCCGGTCCCGACCGTTCCGGTGTCGTGCTCTCCGCGTCGACGCCCGGCACGCCGGGGACGCCGCGGAGCGCGCCGGACGCGTCGACGGTGCTCACGTCGCTGACCGCCGAGGAGCGTGCCGTCGTGCAGAAGGTGACCGAGGGGTACCGCAACCGCGAGATCGCGTCGTCGCTCTACATGTCGCAGCGGACGGTGGAGCTGCGACTGACGCAGATCTACCGGAAGGTCGGCGCGCGGTCCCGGTCCCACCTGGTCGCGCTGCTCACGTGACCTGAGCGTCACCACGTCCGGACGGGAGGCCCGGTGCCAGCTGGCACCGGGCCTCCCGTCCGTCCGCGCTTGCGTGACCCCGCACGCCGCGGCGCGGTCTCGCACCCTCGACGCGTGGAACCGCAACAAGCGCGAGGCAGCGTTGTCCCGCGGCGGGCGGCCCGGCGATGCTGTCCATGCACCGACCGCCGCGCCCCCTCCGGGAGGCACGCCACGGTACCCCGATCGGTACCCGAACCGTCGGCCCTGGAACGCCGTCGTCCGTCCTCGCCTGATCCGAGGACGGGCGACGGTCAGGGCCGGCGGTCCCGATCGCGTGGCACACCCGGCGGCGGTCGGTGCCGCCCGTCCCCCGGACGGCTCCCCCGCCTCGACCCGAAGGACCTGCCGATGTGCGGCATCATCGCGGCCCGCGTCGCCGACGACGCCACCCCGTACCTGCTGGACGGCCTGGAACGCCTCGAGTACCGCGGGTACGACTCCGCCGGCATCGCCGTGCGGACGGCCGTCGGCGGCACCGAGGTCCTCCGGTCGGTGTCGCGGCTCGGGGACCTGCGTGCACTCGTCGCCGCCCGGTCCGGCGCCGCGCTGACCGGGACCGGCATCGGCCACACCCGCTGGGCGACGCACGGCGGGGTGTCCGAGCGGAACGCCCACCCGCACCAGGACTGCTCCGGTCGCGTCAGCGTCGTGCACAACGGCATCGTCGAGAACGCCGACCGGCTCCGGACGACCCTCGAGACGCAGGGGCACGTCTTCGCGTCGGACGTCGACTCCGAGGTCATCGCGCACCTCGTCGAGCGGGCACTCGCGGTCGACGCCGATCTGATGCTCGCCGTGCAGATCGCCACCGCCCAGCTCGAGGGGTCGTGGGCGATCGTCGTGCTGGACGCCGTGACGGGCCGCATGGTCGTCGCAGCGGAACGGTCACCGCTCGTCGTCGCCCGGACCGGACGCGGTGACTTCGTCGCCAGCGACGTCGGCGCGATCGCGGAGTGGTGCGAGACGTTCGTGGCGCTCCGCGACGGCGACGTCGTCGAGCTCGGCGAGTCGTGGGAGTGGTCGTCGGCGGGTGTCGCGGTGCCGGTGCCGTTCCCGACGCCGTCGCCGTTCGCCGCCGCGGCGCTCGACCTCGGCGACCACCCCGACCACATGGCGAAGGAGATCGAGGAGCAGCCGGCGGTCGTCGCGGCCGTCCTCGACCGGGTGGCGGTGCGCGCCGCGGACGGTGGCATGTGGGCAGGACTCGGGCTGCCGGATCCGGAGCGGTTGGCGGTCGTCGCGTGCGGGACGTCGCTGCACGCCGGACAGGTCATCGCCACCGCGCTCCGCTGGATCGGCGGGGTGCCGACCGACGTCGTCGTCGCGAGCGAGGCCGACCAGGTGGTGCTCTCGCCCGGGACGCTCGTCGTGGCGATCAGCCAGTCGGGCGAGACGGCCGACGTGCTCCGCGCGCTCGACCGGTTCGGCGACGCGCACCCGGTGCTCGCCCTCACGAACAACGTGCACTCCTCGCTCGCGCGCCGCGCGGACGCCGTGCTCGACTGCCACGCCGGGCCCGAGATCGGTGTCGCCGCGACGAAGACCTTCACTGCGCAGGTGGTGGTCGGGGTGGCCGCGATGCTCTCCGCGCTCGTGGCGTCCGGGCGGCTCTCCCCCGACCGGGCGACGGCACACGTGCGCGCGCTGCGGTCGCTGCCGGCCCGCATGGAGCACGCCGGCCGGGTCGCTGCCGACCGCGTCCCGCTGCTCGTGTCGAGCGTGCGCGACGCCAGCGGCTTCCTGTTCCTCGGCCGGGGTGCCGGTCTGCCCTACGCGGCCGAGGGTGCGCTGAAGCTCAAGGAGCTCAGCTACCGCTGGGCGGAGGCGTACCCGGCCGGCGAACTCAAGCACGGTCCGCTGGCGCTCGTCGACGAGGGCACGCCGGTCGTCGTCGTCGACCACGGCGACCCCCGCCTGCAGGCTGCGATCGCCGAGGTCCGGGCACGCGGCGGCCGCGTCATCACGATCGGTGGCCCCGGGTCGGACGTCCCCGCCCTCGGGTCGCCGGAACCGTGGGGACCGCTCGAGGCGGTCGTGCCGCTGCAGATGTTCGCCCGCGAACTCGCACTCCGGCTCGGGTGCGACGTCGACAAGCCGCGGAACCTCGCCAAGTCGGTGACGGTCGCGTGAACCACCTGACGCTGTTCCTGGTCGTGATGGCCACGGTCTCGGTCCTCGTCACCGTGACGGCCGTCCTCACGGTGGTCCTGCCCTCGGTGGGTTCCTAGCCGCGTCTGTCACAGTGGCGGCCGATGACCACCGAACCACTCGCCTCCGCCGCCTCCCTCGTGTTCGTCGCGATCCTCGTCGGCGCGGTGCTGCCGTTCGTGCCCGTCGTCGGCCGCGTCGCGCGGCTCGCGACGACCATCGCGCACGAGGTCGGGCACTCCGTCGTCGTCGTGCCGTTCGGCGGTTGCATCCGCCGCATCGACCTGCGCCCCGACGGGTCCGGCGAGGCGTGGGTGCAGCTCGGCGGTGTGCCGGGTGCCGTCCGGTGGCTCGTGCGCATCCTGAACCTCTACGCCGGGTACAGCGCTCCGCTCTGGGCTGGGGCGCTGCTCGTGACCGGGGCACTGCACGGCTCGCGCTGGCTCCCGGTCGTGGTGCTCGGCGTGATCGGGCTGATCGCGCTGCTGTTCGTGCGGAACTGGTTCGGCCTCCTCGTCGTCGTGGGCTTCGACGCGCTCGCCCTGTGGGTCGCGCTCCGGCCCTCGGAGGCCACGCTCCTCGTCGTCGCGGGCGTCGGGGCGCTGTTCGTCGTCGACGGTCTGCGCTCGGTCGTGCAGGTCGCCGGCTGGATCGCCACCGGCGCGCGCGTGCAGACCGACTTCCACATCGCCGCGGCGGAGATGCGCCTGCCCGCCGGCGTGTGGTTCGTGTGCTTCGTGCTCGTCAACGGCGTCGCCGTGTGGCTCGCGCGCGACCCGCTGCTCGCCGTCTGGGACACGATCGCCGCCGGGGTGCGTGCGTTCGTGTAGCGCGCCCGCGCCCGCTCCCCCTCCTCGCCGCTCCCCGCTCCCCGCTCCCCGACTCGGAACGACGGCGTCGCTGTCGTACGACATCGACCATGTCGCTCCGTGCGGCGGCAACCGTTCACCACGCGAAGGAACGACGGTGTCGACGTCGTACGACATCGACCGTGTCGCTCCGCGTCACTCCGCCAACACGCCCGCACGCCCGCACGCCCCGAACACGCCCGCACGCCCCGCCACGCCCGCACGCCCCCACCCCGGCCCACGCCTGCCACGATGGACCCGTGCACACCGCCGACGCCCTCCGCGCCCTCGACACCGCCCCCGCGTCCGCGCTCCGCGACCGCTACCGCACGTTCGTCGAGGTCCACGGCGACGCCGCACTCCGACGGAACGGCGGCCCTGAGCACCTCACCGGGTCGTGCTTCGTCCTCTCACCGGAGATGACCCACGTGCTGCTCTGCCTCCACCGCAAGGGTCGCTTCTGGGTGCAGTTCGGCGGGCACGTGGAGCCCGGGGACCCGACGCTCGCCGACACCGCCCGCCGCGAGGCCCGCGAGGAGTCCGGCATCGCCGACCTCGACCTCCTGTCCGACGACGTCGTCGACCTCGACCGTCACGACCTGCACGGCGGCTTCTCCTGCGCGGCGCACTGGGACGTCGGCTTCGTCGCCCTCGTCCCGCGCGACACGGACACCGTGGTCAGCGACGAGAGCGACGACGTCCGCTGGTTCCCCGTCGACGCCCTCCCCGACGCGCTGCCCACCGGCTTCGCCGACCGTCTCGCCGGGGTGCTGGCGTCGCTCCGACCGTAACGGAGCGCCGCAATCGGGCCCCTCCCGACACGGGGCTGCGAGAGTACGTCCAGTACCGAGCAGTACCCGGCAGACGGAGGTGTCCCATGGCGACCGATGACCACGGCTTCGCGACCGAACAGGTGCACGGCGGGTTCGTCCCCGACACCGCCCACGGCGCCCGGGTCCCCGCGGTCCACATGTCCTCCGGCTTCCTCTTCGACGACTTCGACCAAGCCAGGGACCGCTTCGCCGGCACCGACGACGGCTACACGTACACGCGGCTCGGCAACCCGACGAACGCCGATGTCGAACGCCGGATCGCGCTGCTCGAACGTGGCCTCGAGGCGATCCTGGTGTCGAGCGGGCAGGCGGCCGCGACGGTCGCGTTCCTCGGGCTGCTGCAGGCCGGCGACCACGTCGTCAGCGCGCGGAGCATCTACGAGGGCACCCGCGGCCTCCTCGTGCAGAACCTCGGCCGGCTCGGCATCGAGGTCGACTTCGTCGCCGACGCCCGCGACCTCGACGCATGGGCCGCCGCGGTGCGGCCGAACACGAAGGCGTTCTTCGCCGAGACGATCCCGAACCCGAAGAACGACGTGCTCGACATCACCGGTGTCGCGGAGGCCGCGCACCGTGCCGGGGTCCCACTCGTCGTCGACAACACCCTCGCGACGCCGTACCTGGTCCGTCCGATCGAGTTCGGCGCGGACATCGTCATCCACTCGGCGTCGAAGTTCCTCAGCGGTCACGGCTCCGGGCTCGGCGGGGTGGTCGTCGACGGCGGGTCCTTCGACTGGTCGGCCACCCCCGGACGCTGGACCCACCTGACGACACCGGAGCGCGCGCTCGGCGGCCGGAGCTACGTCGAGGCGTACGGCGCCCGCGCGTGGGTCGTGTACGCCCGCGACGTCGTCAGCTCCCGCATCGGCCCGACGCCCTCGCCGTTCAACGCGTTCCTGCTGCGCCAGGGCATCGAGACCCTCAGCCTCCGCGTCGAGCGACACAGCGCGAACGCGCTGGCCGTCGCGGCCTTCCTGGACCAGCAGCCGGAGGTGACGAGCGTCGACCACGCGGGCCTGGCCTCCAGTCCGTTCCACGACCTGGCGGAGCGGTACCTGCCCCGCGGGGCCGGCTCGGTGTTCGCCTTCACGCTCGCCGGAGGCGAGCCGGCGGCACGCGCCTTCATCGACGCGGTGCAGCTGTTCAGCCGGATGACCCACCTGGGCGACGTCCGCTCGCTCATCCTCCACCCGGCCACGACGACGCACGCCGGCCGCACCCCCGAGGAGCGTGCGGCGCAGGGCATCGGCGACGGCCTCATCCGGCTGTCGATCGGGATCGAGGACGTCGCGGACCTGGTCCGCGACCTCGAGCGCGGGTTCGCCGCGGTGCGCGGGGACGCCGACCGGGAGGCCCGGCTCGACCCCGCCGCGGAGCTCACGTCCCTGGGACACACGGTCCCCGGACAGCACGTGATCGCGGAGGAGATCTGACGATGGCCGACCTGCAGCACTTCGGGTACTTCTTCTCCCGCGGGTTCGGCCCGCAGGCGTGGGGGCGGTCCGACTGGGACTGGGGACACGACTGGACGAAGCCGGACCTGTACCAGCAGTCGGTGCGTGCGCTCGAGCAGGCGGGGATGGACCTCGTCATCGCCGAGGACGCGATCTCCCTCGGGAACCCGGCGACGCTCGACCTGCGGATCCGCCAGGCGTACGGCGGCCCCAAGCACGATCCGCTGCTGCTCGCCCCGTACCTGTTCGCCGCGACGTCGCACATCGGGATCGCGCCGACCGTGAACGCCGGCTTCACCCCGCCCTACCTCGCCGCCCGCCAGTTCGCCACGCTGGCGCACCTGTCGTCCGAGCGACTCGGGATCAACGTCGTGACCGACGTCGGGAGCGCTCGGCACGCCGGCGTGGCGCCGCTGCCGCATGACCAGGCGTACGACCGTGCCGAGGAGTGGATCACCCTGCTCCGGCGGTTCTGGCACTCGTGGGGCGACGGCTACGTCGGCGACCGGTCGAGCTGGCGGTTCGCGGACGGGACGGCGCTCGACGCGTTCCACCACGAGGGCGAGCACTTCACCGCCGACGGACCGCTCAACGCACTGCCGCTCGCCGCCGATCCGGTCGTGGTCTCCCCCGGCGGGTCCGGCCGGGGCCTCGGCTTCGCGGGCACCCACTCGGACGTGCAGCTCGCCCTCGCGCCGCTCTCGGCCGCCGCGATGTCCGACTATCGGGCACGCGTGCTGGCGGCTGCAGCCGAGTCCGGGCGCTCGGCGTCCGACCTCCGGATCCTGTTCGTGCTGAAGCCCGAGGTCGTCGCCTCGGTGGAGGAGGCCGACCGGATCGTGGCCGCGTCGGCGCACCCGTCCGACGACGACCTCCGCACCGCTGCGGTCGCGTGGTCGAGCGACTCCGAGACGGACCTGCTGTCGCTCGACCTGGACCGGCCGATCCCGGAGGGGACCTTCGGCGACCACGTCTCCGCCGGGACGATCCGTGGCCTCGTCGGGGACACCCCGGACGCACCGCTCCGCGAGCTCCTCACCCGCAAGGCCCGCAAGGGCCGCGTCGACGCGCGCGCGGGGTTCGTCGGCACCGCTGGCGAGTTCGCCGACTTCATCGAGGAGCTCGGCGCCGACGCGGACAACGACGGGATCATCTTCTCCGGGGACCTGCACCCCGCGCAGGTGTACCGGATGTTCGGCGACATCGTGCCGGTGCTGCGGCAGCGCGGACTGCTCCGACGGGAGTACGGCGGCGGCGGGATCCGCGGGAACCTGTTCGACTTCTGACGCCACGACGGACAGGAGGCCACGACGGACAGGAGGCTCGGTGCCAGCTGGCACCGAACCTCCCGTCTGCATCGCTTCGGGGTGGGGTCAGTGCCGGACCGGCTCCACGACCGAGGACTCCTCGACGTCGCGGACGTCCTCGGCGGTGCGGAGGATCTCCTCGCGCGGGGACGCCGAGTTGACCGCCCAGTAGTAGATCACCAGCGAGAACACGGCGACCACGAGGATGTCGATCCACAGCGGGAACACCGGGTGCGTCAGCGGACCGAAGTCGCTGAGGAACACGATCAGGCCCATGCCGATCAGGTACGGCAGCAGCCACTGCGCCGCCTTCCAGTCCCAGCGCGGCCGGACGCTCGACGCGCCGCGGAACACGTTGTTGAGGATGATGACGACGGCCCCGATGAGGATCGCGACGCCGAGCTTCCAGTCGGTGTCCCATCCGGTCCAGAGGATGATGAGGTTCGCGACGATGAACGCGATCGGCGAGAGCACCGATGCGATCGGCATGCGGTAGGGCCGCTCGACCTCGGGGATGCGCTTCCGGAACGCCCCCAGGGCGAGCGGGGCACCGGCGTACATGAGCACGGACGCGCTCGTGATGAGGCTGACCAGGCCCTGCCACGACGGGAACGGCGCGAAGCAGGCGCACCCGATGACGAACGCCGTGATGAGGCCGACCCAGGGCACGCCCTGCTTGGTCGTCCACTCGAACGCCTTCGGGAAGTAGCCGTTGCGGCTGAGTCCGTAGGAGATGCGGGAGGTGGCGGTCACGTAGATGAGACCGGTCCCGGCGGGCGAGATGATCGCGTCGATGAAGATGACGACCGCGAGCCAGGTGATGCCGGCGGCCATCGCGATGTCGGCGAACGGGCCGGTGTACTTGGTGAAGTCCGCCGTCGCCCAGGAGCCCTGGATCGCGTTCGACCGGAGGACCCCGAGGAACACGACCTGCAGCAGCAGGTAGATCACGAGACCGATGAGCACCGAGCCGATGACGGCACGGGGGATGTCACGCTTCGGGTTCTTCGCCTCGCCCGCGAGCTGGTCGGCCTGCTCGAACCCGAGGAACGCGAAGATGATGCCCGAGGTGGAGACCGCCGCGAGGATGCCCTTCGCACCCTCCGGCATGAACCCGTTCGCGGCGGTGAAGTTCGACCCGTGGAATCCGCTGAACGCCAGCACGATGATGACGAGCAGGGGGATCGCCACCTTCCACCACGTCGCCGCGGAGTTCGTGTTCGCGAGGATCCGGACGCTCAGCAGGTTGATCACGGTCACGACCGCCATCAGCACGATGGCGACCGCGATGCCGGCACCGGTCAGGAGCTGCTGCGTCTCACCGTCCACGGTCGTGGTGTGCAGCCACGGGTGCGCGAACTGCCAGTGCTGGGCGTACTTGATCATCGCCTCGACCTCGATCGGGGCGACGGTGACGGACTGCAGCCACGAGAACCAGCCGAACGAGGCGCCGGCGATGCCGCCGAACGCGATGTGGGGGAACCGCGCTGTTCCCCCCGCGATCGGGAACATGCCGCCGAGTTCGGCGTGCACGAGTGCCAGGACGAGGATCGCCACGCCGCCGATGACCCACGAGATGATCGCCGCGGGGCCGGCGGTCTTCAGCGCCTCCTGCGAGCCGAACAGCCAACCGGACCCGATGATGGATCCGGTCGACGCCCAGATGAGGCCGATGAAGCCGACGTTGCGCTTGAGCCCGGAGTCGGGAAGCGCCTGTGCTGTCGAAGTTGCCACTGTTGCTCCTGTCGAGATGACCACGGCCCGTGGGGCGTGGGCGTGGTCATCGACTCTGGCACTCGGCGGGGACTTCGGACGATTTCGTAACCAGGTGGAAACAATCATCCTGTATAAGCACTCAGGCTACTTCTTGGTGGCCTTCTTCTTGCCGTCCTTCTTCTTCTTGCCGTCCTTCTTCTTCTCGTCCTTCTTCTTGCCGTCCTTCTTCTTGGCGTCCTTCTTCTTGCTGGCCTTCTTCTTCTCGTCCTTCTCCTTGCCGTCGTTCTTCTTGCGCTTCTGCTCGTCGACGGCCGGGACACGGTCGGACGGATCCGGAGTGGTGTCCGTCTCGACGCCGTCGACGGGTTCCACGACGACGGCGGATCCGGTGTCCTCGAGCACGTCGACCGGCTCGCCGGTGAGCTCGGTCGCCAGGGCGTCCTCGACCCGCTCGACGGTGACGACGGCGGCGTCCTCGGCGAGGCGGACGAGCGCCGACGCAGCGCGGAGCCGCGTCGTGCTCCTCCGCGCGAGCACGTCGGCGCGAGCACCCTCGAGGAACGCCCGCAGCGACCGTTCGGCCACGGAACGCCCGCGCGGCGCCGAACGGTCGAGCCGGTCGAGTTCGCCGGCGACACCGGCGACGTCGTCCTCGACGTGCTCGTACCGCACGGACTCGATGAGGGCGGCGATCGTCGCGGCCGCCCGCTCGACGGCGGCACTGCGCTGGTCGAGCACGACGAGCATCTCGAACGTCGAACCGTAGGAGACGGTCTCGAGGCGCACGGGCTCTGCGCCGCGGCCACGGATCACCAGGCGCGCATCGGGCGTCGGCAGCCACGCGGCCAGTGCGGCGACGGTCGCGACGGACCCGACGATGCGCTCGTACTCGGCCAGGCCCACCCGCTCCTGCTCTCGCAGACGGACTCGGATCGCGATCTCCTGCACGGCAACGCCTCCCACTCATGTGGCGAGGACCGGTGACCACGCCTGCACCGGAGGGTAGACGTCCGGCCTGACGGGTGGGTGGGGTCCCACGGTGTGACAGCGGCTGCGTCGTCCGGCGATGGTGGAGATGGGGGGAATCGAACCCCCGTCCATCGCTGCAATTCGACGTCTTCTACGGGCGTAGCCGGATGAGGCGTTCTGCTCGGCCCCGTCCATTGCTACCGGCTTCTTGGACGACGGGCCCAGTCTCAGTGCAAGTCCCGCACGGCCCTGAGGCGCAACCGTGCAGCAAGTCCCCTGGATGACGCCGGAACTCAGGTTAGGAGACGATCACCTGGCCGACGGACTTCATGTGCTGGGCTGCTTACGCAGCGAGAGCGAAGTCAGTGCGCTTGGAATTGGCACTTGTTGTTTTCCACGGATCGTTGACGAGATGACCGTGGGTCCTCGGCCCGCTTCCCGTCGGCACACAGGCGATGTCGAAACCGATCATCCCCATGGGGGCCGAACAGCGAGCCGCTGTCACACTGTGGAGTTGTGGGTGCCCGCTTCCGCAGGCAGCTGTTCAGTCTACGTCAGGAACAGCCTCTGACGCTACTCGCCGAGACGGTTCCGGCTGCGCATGGCCCGCTCGGCCTCGCGCTTGTCGGTCTTCTCGCGGAGCGCCTGCCGCTTGTCGAACTCGCGCTTGCCCTTGGCGACCGCGATCTCGACCTTGGCGCGGCCGTCGTGGAAGTAGATCTGCAGCGGGACGAGCGTGTAGCCGCCCTGCTGGGTCTTGTGCGAGATCTTGACGATCTCCTGCTTGTGGAGGAGCAGCTTCCGCTTGCGGCGAGGAGCGTGGTTGTTCCAGGTCCCCTCGGTGTACTCGGGGATGTGCACGGCGTCGAGCCACGCTTCTCCCCCGTCGACGAAGGCGTAGCCGTCCACGAGTGACGCCCGCCCTTCACGAAGGGACTTCACCTCGGTCCCGGAGAGCACCATGCCGGCCTCGTACGTGTCCTCGATGAGGTAGTCGTGGCGCGCGCGACGGTTGGTCGCCACGATCTTCTCGCCGCGTTCCTTCGCCATGCGCGTCTCCTCTCGAACGGTCGCTGCGGTGTGCAGCCCTACAGCCTAGCGAACACCGGACGGACGGCGCACCTTCCCGGCGCGCCGCCCGTCCGCACTGCTCCGCGGCTCCCGGCTAGACCTTGAGGTACCGGCGGATCGCGATCGACGCCGACACCGCCGCGAGGACCACCCCGATGACGATCACCGCCGGCACGACCACGGCCGCGTCGCTCATCCCGATGAACGCCGTCCCGGAGAACCGCCTGGTGAGGTAGTTCCGGACGAAGAACCACACGACGGCGGTGATCGCCCCACCGGCCAGGACGGCACCGATGGCCGCCGCGATCACGCCCTCGAGCACGAACGGTGTCTGGATGAAGCGGTTCGACGCGCCGACGAGACGCATGATGCCGAGCTCGCGTCTCCGGGAGAACGCGGAGAGGCGGATCGTCGTGGCGATGAGCAACACGGCGGCGATCAACATGAGCGCCGCGATGCCGATCGCCGTGTACGACGAGGCGTTCAGCAGGTTGAAGATCGGTTGCAGGTACCCACGCTGGTCGACGACGCTCTGCACGCCGGCCACCTTCGACAGGCTCTCCTGCAGCACGTCCGCCTGCGACGGGTTCTTGAGGTTCACCCAGTACGTCTCGTTGAGGTACTCGGGCTTGACGAACTCCGTGGCCGGCGAGTCCTTGAACTGCTGCTTGAAGCGCGTGTAGGCGTCCTGCTGGTTCTCGAAGTAGAACTTCTCGATGTACGGCGCCAGGGTCGAGCCCTTGAGCTGTGCTTCGACCTGCTGCCGCTGGTCGTCCGTGGCCTTCGCCCCGGTGCAGTTGCCGGTGGTGTCGGTGTCGGTGCAGAGGTACACGGCGACCTGGGCGCGGTCGTACCAGTACCCCTTCATCTGGTTGATCTGCATCTGCAGCAGGATCGCGGTGCCGACGAAGGTCAGGGAGATGAAGGTCACCAGGACGACGGACACCACCATCGAGGCGTTGCGTCGGAGGCCGGACCCGACCTCGGACATGACGAGCCCGAGCCTCATCGGATGAGCCCCGGGATGGTCTGGATGCCCGTGGTGTTCGACACCGTCGCGGGGTGCTGCACCGGGAGCGCCTGGGTCTGGTACCCGCCGGACTGCTCGTCGCGGAGCACGCGGCCACCGGAGAGCTCGATGACCCGGCGCTGCATCTGGTTCACGATGCTGGCGTCGTGCGTCGCCATGAGCACGGTGGTGCCTCCCTGGTTGATGCGTTCGAGGAGCGCCATGATGCCCGCCGAGGTCGTCGGGTCGAGGTTGCCGGTGGGCTCGTCGGCCAGCAGGACCGACGGCTTGTTGACGACGGCGCGGGCGATCGCGACGCGCTGCTGCTCACCACCGGAGAGCTCGTGCGGCATGCGGGTCGCCTTGCCGTTCAGGCCGACGAGCTTCAGCACGTCGGTGACGGCCTCGCTGATGAAGCCCTTGCTCTTGCCGATCACCTGGAGCGAGAACGCGACGTTGTCGAAGACGTTCTTGTTCGGCAGGAGTCGGAAGTCCTGGAACACCACGCCGAGGTTCCGTCGGAAGTACGGCACCTTCCGCGAGGACAGGGCGCCGAGGCGTTGGCCGAGCACGTGGATCTGGCCGCGCGACGGCTTCTCCTCCTTGAGCACGAGGCGCAGGAAGCTGGACTTCCCGGAGCCGGACGCGCCGACGAGGAAGACGAACTCGCCCTTGAGGATCTCGAGGGTGACGTTGTCGAGCGCGGGACTCGGGTTGCCCGAGTACACCTTGGTGACCTGGTCGAATTTGATCATGACCGGATCAGGGTAGGTCGCCCGGCTCGGAAAGCAAGCCAGGCGCGCGGCTCAGGACTCCACCGATTGCTTACGCCAGCGGATGCCGGCGTTGATGAAGCCGTCCAGGTCGCCGTCGAACACCGCTGAGGGGTTGTTCACCTCGTGCTCGGTCCGGAGGTCCTTGACCATCTGGTACGGCGCCAGGACGTAGGAGCGGATCTGGTCGCCCCAGCTCGCGGTGATGTTCCCCGCGAGCTCCTTCTTCTTGGCGTTCTCCTCCTCCTGCTTGAGGAGCAGGAGCCGGGACTGCAGCACGCGCATGGCGGCCGCGCGGTTCTGGATCTGCGACTTCTCGTTCTGCATCGACACGACGGTGCCGGTCGGGATGTGGGTCAGCCGCACCGCGGAGTCCGTCGTGTTGACGGACTGGCCGCCGGGACCCGACGAGCGGAAGACGTCGACGCGGATGTCGTTCTCGGGGATGTCGATGACGGCGGTCTCCGGCATGAGCGGGATGACCTCGACCGCGGCGAACGACGTCTGCCGCTTGCCCGCTGCGCCGAACGGCGACATCCGGACCAGCCGGTGCGTGCCCGCCTCGACCGACAGGGTGCCGAACGCGTGCGGCGCGTCCACCTCGAAGGTCGCGGACTTGATCCCCGCTTCTTCGGCGTACGAGGTGTCCATCACCGTCGTCTTGTAGCCGTGCTGCTCGGCGTACCGCAGGTACATGCGCATGAGCATCTCGGCGAAGTCCGCGGCGTCGACGCCGCCGGCGCCGGCACGGATCGTGATCACCGCGGGGCGGTCGTCGTACTCGCCGTCGAGGAGCGTCTGCACCTCGAGGTCGCCCATCGTCTTGGTGATCGCCTTGAGCTCGGCGGCGGCCTCGTCGGCGGAGTCCTGGTCGTCGGCCTCGTTCGCCATCTCGACGAGCACCTCGAGGTCGTCGATGCGCGCCTGCGTGTCGGTGATCTTCTTCAGCTCCGACTGCCGGTGCGAGAGCGCGCTCGTCACCTGCTGCGCGTGCTCGACGTCGTCCCAGAGGTCCTGGGCCCCGGCCTGCTCGGAGAGGTCGGCGATCTCACGCTGCAGGCGGTCGACGTCGACCACCGAGCGGATGTTGCCGAAGGTCTCTCGGAGGGCGGAGATCTGCTCGGTGAAGTCCAGTTCGACCATGATCGTCGATCCTACCGGGGCTCCCCGGCCTGGAGGCACGGTGCAGCTCCGGCAGGACCGTCAGGACGGTCGGCAGGACTGTCAGAACAGCAGGAACGGAACCGCGATCAGCATGCCGACGACGATCACCACGACACCGCCGGCGACGACCACACCCGCCGCGAGCACCGAGACCGCGCCGCTGAAGACCGCGAGCAGCCCGCTGAGCCCGGCGACCTGCCCGAGTGCCGAGGACGTCGCGGGGACGGACTGCTCCCCGCGACGCAGGAGCTCGTCCATGTCCGCGGGGCCGTCGTCGTGCTGCACCCCACAAGCATCCCACCTCGAGCAGTGCGGGCAGCTCCGACTGCGGGAACCCGAGCCTGTGCCGGTCAGGCCCGCTCGTCGACGAGGGCGACGAACCGACTGCCGATGCCCTCGACCTCGCGGCGCACGAGTCCGGCCGTCGGGTCGGGCGCCTGGTACGGGGCGTGGTAGTCGCACATCAGGTGGTCCCAGTCCGGCCACCACTTCTTCGGCCGTGCCGTCTCGGCGTACCCGCAGACGACGCACTCCAGGCGCACCCAGACCTTCTTCGTCCCGGTGCGGTTCGCGCGGGACTGGACGAGCCACGCCGGCGGATCCTGCTCGATCGCAGCGAGGTCGGCCTCGCTCAGCCGCGCGGGGATCCCGTGGTGGGTCGCCATCTCGAGGGGGATGTCGAGCCGGACGGCGGCCTCGCGTCGTGAGAGCATCCGCCAAGCCTAGGCGTCGAGACCTACCGCCCGAGGACCGGCTGCCGGGACGCCATGCCCGCGGCGCTCGCACGCGCCACTGCGTCGGGCAGGGCGGACAGGAAGGCGTCGACGTCGGCGTCGGTCGAGGTGTGCCCGAGCGTGATCCGGAGTGCGCCGCGGGCCTCGTCCTCGCTGAGTCCCATCGCGAGCAGGACGTGCGACGCCTCGGGGACGCCGGCCTGACACGCCGAACCGGTCGACACGGCGATCCCGGCGGCGTCGAGGAGGAACAGGAGGGAGTCGCCCTCGCAGCCCGGGAAGGTGAAGTGCGCGTTGCCCGGGAGTCGGTCCACCGGGTCGCCTCGGAGGACGGCCGACGGCACGGCGTCCTGCACGCCGGCGATCAGCCGGTCGCGGAGCCCTCGGACGTCCGGGTGCGCCGTCGCGGCCGCGACCCCGAAGGCGATCGCGGCCGGGGCGTCCTGCGTGCCGCTCCGGACCTGGCGCTGCTGGCCGCCGCCGTGGATGAGCGGCTCGACCGTCGCCGAGCGGCCGAGGACGAGCGCCCCGATGCCGACCGGCCCGCCGACCTTGTGTGCCGACACGCTGAGGGCGTCGAGCCCGGACGCACGGAAGGCGACCGGGACCTGCCCGTAGGCGGCGACCGCGTCGGCGTGCACGGGCACACCGACGGCGTGCGCCAGCGCGACGACCTCGGTGACCGGCTGGATCGTGCCGACCTCGTTGTTCGCCCAGAGGAGCGTGACCAGGGCGACGTCCTCGGCGGAGGCGAGCCGTGCCTCCAGTCCGGCGAGGTCGAGGCGACCCTGGGCGTCCAACGGGACCACGTCGACGACGGCACCGTCGTGCCGCTCCAGCCAGTCCACGGTGTCGACGGTGGCGTGGTGCTCCCCCGCCGCCACCACGATGCGGGGCCGCGGACGGTCCTGCTGGCGGGCCCAGTAGAGCCCCTTCACGGCGAGGTTGATGCTCTCGGTGCCGCCGGAGGTGAAGACGACCTCGACCGGTTCGGCGTCGAGCGACGCGGCGACGCGGGCGCGGCCGTCCTCGAGCAGCATCTTGGCGCGCTGCCCGGCGCTGTGGATCGAGGACGGGTTGCCGACCGTCGTGAGTGCGTCCGTGTAGGCGGCGAGCGCCTCCGGCAGCATCGGCGTCGTCGCGGCGTGGTCGAGGTAGACCGACACGCAGGCACCCCTTTCTCGTGCGTTCTCAGGATACCCGCTGGTCCTCGTACCCTGGTCAGGTGTATGAAACCGCGATCGAGACCAACCAGGGGTTCGTCCTGCGTGCTGACGGTACCGCGCGCTTCGCGATGCGGTCGGCCTCGGCCACCCGGGCGACGCTCGTCGTCGACGGCCGGGGCGCGACGTCGCTGGAGCGTCTCGGGGACTCCGACCTCTGGACCGCGTCGGTGGACGACGTGCGGGTCGGTGACACGTACCACCTGCTCGTCGACGGTCCGTCCGGGCCGCGGCACGACTTCGACGGGTCACGGCCGCTGCTCGACCCGTACGCGCGGGGCATCGTCCCGCGTGCCGCCGACTCCCCCGCGCGCTGGACGAGCGTGGTGGTGGACGGCGCGTTCGACTGGGGCGGGGTGCCGAAGCCGACGGTGCCGCTCGACCGCGCCGTCGTCTACGAGGCGAACGTCAGCACGCTGACCGCCGCGAACCCCGCCGTGCCGGAACACCTGCGCGGCACGTACGCGGGCATCGCACACGCCAGCACGATCGCGCACCTGCGGCGCATCGGCGTGACGACGCTCGAGCTGCTGCCGGTGCAGGCCTTCGACACCGAGCGCTGGCTGCGGGACGCCGGCCGGGAGAACGCGTGGGGCTACAACACGCTGGGCTTCTTCGCCCCGCACGCCGGGTACGCCTCCGCCGGGGCGCGGGAGCAGGGTGCCGACGGGGTGCTCCGCGAGTTCAAGGGCATGGTCCGGCTCCTGCACGAGGCGGGGATCCAGGTGGTCCTCGACGTGGTCTACAACCACACCGCCGAGGAGGGGCTCGGCGGTCCGACCACGTCGCTCCGCGGGATCGACGGTGCGAACCGGTACCGCTGGGCGGCCGACGACACGTACTTCGACACCACCGGCTGCGGGAACACGCTCGACACGTCCGTGGAGGCCACCGCCGACCTGGTCCTCGACAGCCTGCGGTACTGGGCGCGCGAGGTGCAGGTCGACGGGTTCCGCTTCGACCTGATGGCGTCGCTCGCCCGGGACGCCGACCACGCGTTCGACCCGGCGCACCCGGTCCTGGAGCGCATCCGGCACGACCCGGACCTGCAGGACGTGCTCGTGATCGCCGAGCCGTGGGACGTCGGACCGGACGGCTGGCGGACCGGGCACTTCGGCGAGCGCATCACCGAGTGGAACGACGGGTTCCGGGACGTGGTCCGGCGGTTCTGGCTGACCGACATCGCCGAGGAACGGCGGAACGGCGCTCCGCACACCGGCATCGGGCGGCTCGCGGACGCGCTGACCGGCTCGCGCAGTCTGTTCGGCGCCGACCGGGGTCCCCTCGCCGGGGTGAACTTCGTCACCGCACACGACGGCTTCACGATGCTCGACCTGGTGTCGTACGACGACAAGCACAACGCGGCGAACGGTGAGGACGACCGCGACGGCTCGAACGACAACAACTCGTTCAACCACGGCGTCGAGGGGACGTCGAGCGACCGCGGGGTGCGCGCGGCACGGGGCCGTTCGCTGCGGAACCTGTTCGGGACGCTGCTGCTCTCCGCCGGGGTGCCGATGATCACCGCCGGCGACGAGCGCGCACGGACGCAGCACGGCAACAACAACGCCTACGTCCGCTCGGAGGACCTGACGCCGGTGGACTGGTCCGACGGCGAGGACGCCGAGTCCGTCACCGAGTCCGTCGCGGCCCTCACCCGGCTGCGGGCGGCGCATCCGGCGCTGCGACCGTCGCGGTTCGGGGTCGACGGGCAGGTGACGCCCTCCGCATCGCGGATGAGCTGGTACGGGCCCGACGGCGGTCCGATGACGGAGGGCGCCTGGAACGAGCCGATCCACCGCGCGGTGCAGTACTTCGTCGAGTCGACGCCGGAGCACGAGCCGTACGACCGGGTGCTCGTCGTGGTGCACGGCAGCGGGCGGACGCGGGACCTCACGCTGCCGGTGCGGGAGGACGTCCTCGCCTACCGGCTGGCGTGGTCGAGCGAGAAGCACCGGGACCTCGACCGGCACCGGCCGGCGGGGACGGTGTTCACGGCGTACGGGCCGGGGATCCACGTGTTCGAGGTCGTCTGAGGGGTCGGGTGCGGGGGGCCGCGCACGGTGCGCGGTTCGGGGCGCGGTGGGCGGTTCGGTCCGGGTGCTTGGTCCGCACGGTGCGCGGTCCGGGCCGCGGTGCGCTGGCCCGGTCCGCACCGTGCGCGGTTCGGGCCGCGGTGCGCTGGCCCGGTCCGCACCGTGCGCGGTTCGTACCCGGTGCCCCGTTGACCGCTCGGTGCCGCCATGGAGGCTCGCACGGTTCGGATAAGCCCGCACGAGCGAACAAACGCGCACCGTGCGCGGTCCGGGCCGCGGTGCGCTGGTCCGGTCCGCACCGTGCGCGGTTCGTACCCGGTGCCCCGTTGACCGCTCGGTGCCGCTATGGAGGCTCGCACGGGTCGGGCAAGACCGCACCGGCCGACAACCCCGCACCGTGCGGGGCGACACCCGCCGGCGAGTGACTGCGCACCGTGCGATCAACCGCGCACCGTGAGGGAACGCACCCGAGATCGAGCAGCGCGTTGTCCACAGACTCGCCGTTCCGGGGAACAGCAACGGTGCTGCCGGGTAGCGTCGTCTCCGTGGCCACCGCAGACCGACCCCGGCGTCCGAAGATCGGGCGCATCCCGATCACCGATCTCGCCCCGAGGACGCCCAACGGCTTCCCGGGCAAGGCGTTCGACGGCGAGGTGATCACCTTCGGCGCGACCGTCTTCCGAGAAGGGCACGGCGTCATCGGTGCCGACCTCGTCCTGGAGCGTCCCGACCGCGGCACCAGGACCGTCCCGCTCACCCTCGTCGCTGCCGGCACCGACCGGTACGAAGCCACGGTGCAGGTGGACCACACCGGCGTGTGGGCCTGGCACGTCGAGGCCTACTCCGACGACTGGGCGACGTGGCTGCACGGCGCGCGCCTGAAGATCGCCGCCGGCGTCGACACCGAGGCCACCCTGCTCGACGGCGCAGCGCTGCTCGACCGGCTCGCCGCGGAGACGGACTCCCCCGCCGCTGCCCGCGCCGCCGAACGCGTCCGGGACGACTCCCTCGACCCGGCCGAACGGCTCGCGGCGGTGGACGACCCCCGCATCGTCGGCGAGGTCGAGGAAGCGCCGCTCACCTCGCTCCGGACGCAGTCCGCCGTGCAGCTGCTCGACGTCGAGCGCACCCGGGCGGGCGTCGGCGCCTGGTACGAGTTCTTCCCCCGCAGCGAAGGCGCCAAGCGGGGCGCCGACGGCTCCTGGAAGAGCGGCGACTTCCGCACGGCCGCCCGCCGGCTCCCCGGAGTCGCCCGCATGGGCTTCGACGTCGTGTACCTGCCGCCGATCCACCCGATCGGCCACACCGCGCGGAAGGGCCCGAACAACACGCTCGACGCCGGCCCCGACGACCCGGGCAGCCCGTGGGCGATCGGTTCGGAAGACGGTGGGCACGACGCCATCCACCCGGACCTCGGCACCGAGGACGACTTCCGCGACTTCGTCGAGACGGCGAAGAACTCGGGGATGGAGGTCGCGCTCGACTTCGCGCTGCAGTGCTCCCCCGACCACCCGTGGGTCCGGGAACACCCGGAGTGGTTCACGGTCCGCGCCGACGGTTCGATCGCCACGGCCGAGAACCCGCCGAAGCGGTACCAGGACATCTACCCGATCCAGTTCGACTCCGACCCCGACGGCCTCGTCGCCGAGGTCGAGCGCGTACTGAAGCACTGGATCGCCTTCGGCATCCGCATCTTCCGCGTCGACAACCCGCACACAAAGCCGCTGTGGTTCTGGGAACGCGTGATCCGAGAGATCCGCGACGAGCACCCCGACACCGTGTTCCTCGCCGAGGCGTTCACCCGCCCCGCGATGATGCGTGCCCTCGCCGAGGCCGGGTTCCAGCAGTCGTACACGTACTTCACGTGGCGGAACACCAAGGACGAGATCACCGACTACTTCGATGAGCTCGCCCACGAGACGGCCGCGTACCTCCGTCCGAACCTCTTCGTCAACACGCCCGACATCCTCACCGAGTACCTGCAGTTCGGCGGCCGCGCCGGGTACAAGGTCCGGGCGGCGCTCGCCGCGACCGGTGCGCCGACGTGGGGCATGTACTCCGGCTACGAGCTCTTCGAGGACGTCGCACGTCCGGGATCCGAGGAGAACATCGACAACGAGAAGTACGAGTACAAGCCGCGCGACTTCGCGCTCGCCGAAGCGGAGGGCGCGAGCCTCGCCCCGTACGTGACGATGCTCAACCGGTTCCGCTCGGCGCACCCGGCGCTCCGGCAGCTCCGGAACCTGCATGTCCACGCCAGCGAGGACGACGCCGTCGTGGTCTACTCCAAGCACCTCCCGGGACGGTTCATCCGCTCGGGTCGCGACGACACGGTGATCGTCGTCGCGAACGTCGACCCGCACTCGGCGAGGGAGACCACCGTGCACCTCGACCTGACCGCCCTCGGTCTCGACCCGGAGCAGGCGTTCGACGTCCGCGACGTCGTCACCGGGCAGCGCTGGGTCTGGGGCTCGTCGAACTACGTCCGCCTGGACGCATTCCAGGAACCCGTGCACCTGCTCGTCGTGGAAGGACCACACCGATGACCACCGACCCCAACGAGGCCGACCGGAACGAACCCCGGGACCGCGGGCAGGGGCCGAGCGTGCCGCCGGTCCAGCCGCCGCCCCCGCCCGTCTCGGCGCGACCGACGCCCGCCGTGCCGAAACCGGTGCCCTCTCGACCCGTCGCGACGCCGCCGCAGGTGACCTCGCCGTCGGGTTCCGGCGGCACGTCCCGGACGGAACCCCGCGCGTCCGCTCCCGGTGAGGACATGCCCGGCGCGCGCCTGCCCAAGCGGGAGTCCCCCGACCGCGGCGTGCAGGAGTCCGAGACCCTCGGCGGCGGCGCGACCTCGATGCCGGAGACCACGCCGGTCGCAGACGCGGCGCCCGTGGCGGAGACGGCCCCGGCGGACACCGCCCCGGAGACAACCGAGGACACAGCCCCGGACGCGACGGCTCCGGCAGGAACGGCCCCCGAGGCAGCGCACCCGCGGCATGCCGCACCGGAGCCGGCGACCGCTGACGACGCCAAACCCGAGCCGGACGCCGCACCCGAGCAGACCGCTTCCGAGCCGACCGCATCCGACGCGAACACGGCAACGACGACGTCCGCCCTCCCCGCCCCGCGACCGGCTCCGGTCGAGGAGTGGCTCCGCCAGCAGGTCGCCGAGGGCCGATGGTCGCAACCGCACGACGTCCTCGGCCCGCACCCCGTCGACGGTGGGACGAGCGTCCGCGTGGTCCGTCACCTCGCCCGCGCCGTCCGGCTCGTCCGCCCCGAGGGGGACGACATCGAGCTCACCTCAGAGGGCGACGGTCTCTGGGCCGGGGCGACCTCCGAGACGCTCGGCCGGTACCGCGTCGAGGCCGACTACGACCAGGACGAGTCGACGGACGCCGACGACACGACCTGGACCACCGACGACGCCTACCGGTTCCCGCCGACCCTCGGCGACCTGGACCTGCACCTGTTCGGTGAGGGTCGCGACGAGCAGCTCTGGCACCACCTCGGCGCCCACGTCCGCACGATCGACGGAGTCGACGGCGTCGCGTTCGCCGTCTGGGCACCGCGTGCCACCGCCGTCCGCGTGATCGGTGACTTCGAGGGCTGGCAGGGCCGCACGACGGCCATGCGCCGACTCGGCGACCTCGGCGTCTGGGAGCTGTTCTGGCCCGGCGCCGTCGAGGGACAGCGCTACAAGTTCCAGATCCTCACCGACAGCGGCTGGGTGGAGCGCGCCGACCCCTTCGCACGCCGCACCGAGGTCCCGCCCCTGACCGCCTCGGTGATCACGAGCGCCCACCACGAGTGGTCCGAAGGGGACCGCGCGTGGATGGAGCAGCGGGCGCAGACGACCACGCACGACCGACCGATGAGCGTCTACGAGGTGCACCTCGGTTCGTGGCGTCCCGGCCTGTCGTACCGCGAAGCCGCCGACCAGCTCATCGGGCACGTGCAGTACCTCGGCTTCACCCACGTCGAGTTCCTGCCGCTCTCCGAGCACCCGTTCGGCGGGTCGTGGGGCTACCAGGTCACGGGCTACTACGCCCCGACGGCGCGCTTCGGCTCCCCGGACGACCTCCGGTACCTGATCGACCGCCTGCACTCCGCGGGCATCGGCGTGATCATGGACTGGGTGCCCGGCCACTTCCCGAAGGACGAGTGGGCCCTGGCGAAGTTCGACGGGTACGCCCTGTTCGAGCACCCGGATCCCCGCCGCGGCGAACAGCTCGACTGGGGCACCTACGTGTTCGACTTCGGTCAGCCGCAGGTGCGGAACTTCCTGGTCGCGAACGCGCTGTACTGGATGGAGGAGTTCCACATCGACGGCCTCCGCGTCGACGCGGTCGCGTCCATCCTGTACCTCGACTACTCCCGCACGGACTGGCTGCCGAACATCCACGGCGGCCGCGAGAACCTCGAGGCGATCTCCTTCCTGCAGGAGACCAACGCCACCGCGTACAAGCGCTACCCCGGCATCGTGATGATCGCCGAGGAGAGCACCTCGTGGCCCGGCGTGACGCAGCCGACGAGTGCGGGCGGCCTCGGGTTCGGGCAGAAGTGGAACATGGGGTGGATGCACGACACGCTCGAGTACGTGCAGCGCGACCCGGCGTACCGCGCCTACCACCACGACGAGTTGACGTTCTCGTTCGTGTACGCGTTCAGTGAGCAGTTCACCCTGCCGATCAGCCACGACGAGGTCGTGCACGGCAAGGGCTCGCTCTACGGCAAGATGCCCGGAGACGAGTGGCAGAAGCTCGCGAACGTCCGCGCGTACCTGTCGTTCATGTGGTCACACCCCGGCAAGCAGCTGCTCTTCATGGGGCAGGAGTTCGCCCAGGTCGCCGAGTGGTCCGAAGAGCGTGGCCTCGACTGGTGGCAGTCCGAGGACCCCGGGCACAACGGTGTCCAGCGGCTCGTCGCTGAACTCAACCGTGTCTACAAGCAGACGCCGGCACTGTGGACCCACGACGCCACCGCCGACGGCTTCGAGTGGATCGAGGGCGGCGACGCCCCGCACTCCACGATCGGGTTCCTCCGCAAGGCCGGCGACGATCGGCTCGCGGTGTTCGTGAACTTCTCGGGTGTGCCGGTCGAGCGTCGCTTCGGTCTGCCGTCGGCGGGACAGTGGCACGAGGTCCTCAACACCGACGCAGCCGAGTACGGCGGCTCCGGTGTGGGGAACCTCGGCGTCGTCACCGCCGAGGAGACCCCCTGGGCGGGACGTCCCGCCTCCGCCCACCTGGTGGTGCCGCCGCTCGGCGCGGTCTGGCTCCAGCTGGCGCAGTAGCGCGCAGCGGGTAAGGCGCAGCGCTCCGGCGCCGGGGCGGCGCGTGCGCGGCGAGGTTCCACGACTCGCCGCTCACGTCCGCCCCGGTTCCGCAATTCCGGCACCTCGCCGAGCGAGGTTCCAGAATCACGGAACCTGGCGCCGGATCGCCGGGGACCCCGGGACCGCAGGCGCCGGACGCGCCCACCAACGGACGGGAGGCCCGGTGCCAGCTGGCACCGGGCCTCCCGTCCGTCGCGGCGACGCGGCTCAGTACAGCGCGCTCGCGAGGCGGCGACGCGCCGCCACGACCCGCGGGTCCTCGGACCCGATGAGCTCGAAGTACTCGACGAGACGGACCCGGAGCGCTTCGCGGTCCGCACCGAACACCGTCGGGACCATGTCGAGCAGACGACCGAAGGCATCCTCGACGTGGCCGCCGCTGATGTCGAGGTCGGCGACGGCGAGCTGCGCCTGGACGTCGGTCGGGGCATCACCAGCGGCCGACCGGATCTCGTCCGCGGTGCGGCCCTGCAGTCGGTCGAGGAGCGACACCTGCGCGAGGCCCGCGACGGCCATCTGGTCGTGCGGGTCCTGCGCGATGGCGGTCTTGTACTCGTGGATGGCGGTGGCGTAGTCGCCCTGCTCGATGGCGTCGTAGGCCGCCTGGTGGTGCGGCGGCAGCGGCTCCGGCTCGGCCTCGGCACCGTCGGGTCCCGGGGCGGCGCCGTCGACGGCGACGCGGCCGGCGACGCCGTTCTGCTCCGCCGCCTGCAGGACCTGCTCGAAGACGTCGCGGACCTGCGCCTCGGGGAGGGCCCCGACGAACAGCCCGAGCGGACGTCCGCCGATGACGGCGGCGACGGTCGGGATGGACTGCGCCTGGAACGCCTGCACCAGCTGCGGGTTGGTGTCCGCGTCCACCTTGGCCAGGACGACGCGTCCGGCGTACTCCTCGGTGAGCTGCTCCAGGATCGGCGAGAGCTGCTTGCACGGACCGCACCACTCAGCCCAGATGTCGACGATCACCGGGACGATCGAGGACAGCTGGAGGACGTCCTGGAAGGTCTGGTCCGTGACGTCGATGACGAGCGACGGGAGGGTCAGGTCACCGCCCGCCTCGGAACCGGGCGCGCCCGCGGGGGCGGCGCCGGTCGTCGGGACGGCGCCGGGGGCGCCCTGCTGGGCCGGTGGACGGTTCGCGCGGTCGACCAGGGACGACAGGTCGACGGCTCCGCGGAGTCCGGACGGGGTCGGGGGGACGTTCGTCATTGCACCTCACTCGCTGCGATCAGGCCCTGCGTGAACCCGAGCAGGACCATCTTGTCGTCTGAACCGACCGCCGGCACGGAGAAGAGCAGCTGGACGCCGTACGTAGCGCTGATGCCCTTCTTGCTGGAGTCGACGCCGGACAGGGCCTTCACGGCACCCTCGGTGTTGACCTCGGCGCCGTCGGCGGTCGGCGTGACCTTCTCGATCTCGTTGAGGTCGACCGAGACGATCGCGCCGGCACCGTTCGTCGCGAGGGCGATCGCGGTGCCGTCGGGCGACTCGGACGAGTACTCGATCTTCGCGGTGTCCGGCAGCGACGACGACTTCTCGTCCTTGTACGCCTTGCCGATCTTCGCGCGGAGGTCGTCCCCGTCCGACTGGAACATGCGGGCGTACTGGCTGTCGGCGTCCTTCGACAGGATGTCGCCGTACGCGGCCCCGATCTCGTCGGGAGCCATCGCCAGGAGCTTCGTGTCCGAGGCGAGCTGCGCGGTGCCGATCGACACCGGCGCCACCGACGGCAGCTTGGCGTCGGCCTCGAGGGAGACGTCGTACACGACCTTGTAGTCGGCGCGGGCGGACTCCTGCACGAGCGTCAGGGCCTGCGGCGCGGTCTTGGTGTCCTTCGGGTCCGAGGTGACCACGAACACGGTGCGCGGCCAGCTGTCCGTCTGCTGCGGCAGCGCCACCGAGATGTCGGTGTCCGAGATCGCCGGCGGTGCCTGCACGTCCTGGTCCTTGCCGCGGATCTGGTAGTTGGCCTTGCGCAGCTCCAGCGCAGGACCGGCGAAGCGGGTCGCGGCGAGGTCGGCGTCCTTGTCGGCGTCGGCCTTCGTCGCCACCTCGGCGATGCGCCCGACGATGCGGGTGATCTGCTGTCGGGTGGCCGCGGTCGGCTCGGTCGTCTCCGCTGCGCCCGTCGCGGATGCACTCGGGGTCGCGGTCGCGCTGGGGTCGTCGCCGCCCTGCGGCCAGTACTCGGCCGAGCAGCCGGTGAGTGCGAGGGCACCGACGAGCACGACGGGGACGGCGATCAGGGACCTGCGGCCACGACGCGACCGCGTGGGCACCTGCGCACCGGCTGCCGCGGCCCGGCGCGAGGCGCGGACGCGAGGCGGCCTGGTCCCGCCGCTCCGACGACGCGGGCCCCGGGATCGGCGCTGGTGGACGAACGCCCAGACGAGCAGGACGATGCCGCCGAGCACGAAGACCCCACCGGCGACCATGAGCGGCCCGACCGACGGCGTCGCGGTGTCACGCGGCCAGGTCACGGAGACGTCCGACGGGGCAGCGGACTTGCCGTCGCCGACGATCACCATGGAGACGTCCTGCGGCAGGCGCACGGTGAACTGTCCTGCGCCGTCGTACTCCTGGTACCAGAGGTCACTGCCCTTCGGGTCCGGCACCGATCCGGCGCTGCCGCTCGTCCGGGCGACGAGGCGCTCGTCCTCGGCGTCGTAGCGGAGGGTGTTGTGCTTGGCCTTGCCCACCCAGGCGTCGACGTCGCTGGTCTTGCCGTAGGCGGCGAAGACCGTGCCCGAGCCGGCGATGTTGATGCGCTGGTACCCGGGGTTCGCGTTCAGCGTCGAGCCGGGGATGACGGTGACCGGGGCGGACGCCATGGAGGACGCCTGCGCGACGGTGGAGGACGGAGGCGCGAAGACGGTGCGCTGGGCAACGCCCAGACCGACGAGCAGCAGCCCGATCACGAAACTGATGATCGCCAGGACGAATCGCACGGATCTCTCTCCCTCGGCGCCGGGGTGGGGGGAATCGGCGCGCGAAACAACGACCCAGGATACGCGAGACAGCCTGGAGAGCGCATCCCCGCCGGCTGTCCGCCGACTCAGACCTGGCTCGTCGGGCACCACTACACTCGACGCGCGGGCGGCACGGCGCCGTCCTCGAGGACCACCGGGAGCGACACGTGGCGAACGACGAGGCAGAGTTCGGGACCGAGATGCGGGGGTACCGCAAGGACGACGTCGACCGTGCCCTGAACGACCTCCGCCGCGAACTCATCAAGTCGAACAACGACCGCGCCGAGGCCGCGAAGGAGATCCGGCTGCTGCAGTCCCGTGTCGCCGACCTCCAGGCCGAGCTCGACGAGGCGGGCACCCCCACGTACAGCGGACTCGGCACCCGGCTCGAGTCCACCCTCCGCGTCGCCGAGGAGCAGTCCACCCGGCTGATCAGCCAGGCCGACATCGACGCCCAACGCCTGCGCGCCTCGAGCCGCACCGAGGCCGAACGCACCCTCCGCGAGGCCCGGGACGAAGCCCGCGAGACCCTCGAGGACGCCAGGACCCGCGCGACGAACGAGGTCGCCCGCGCCCGCGCCGAGGCGGCGGACACCGTCGAACGTGCCCGCTCCGAGGCGGGCCTGCTCGTCCAGGACGCCAGGAACGAGGCCGCCGCCGTCCGCGGTGCCGCCGTGACCGAGGCGGCGGAGACCCGGTCCGTCGCGATCCGCGAGACGAACGCCCTCCGCGCGTCGGTCGAGCACGAGGTCGCCGAACTCCGTGAGCTCGCCCAGCGCGAGTCCGCCGACGCCCGCGCCGCCGCCGCCGACCTGGACCGCGACACCGAGCACCGCCGCAGCGTGTTCGAGGCCGACCACGCCCGCCGGCTCGAGGACCTCGACCGCGATGAGCGCACCCGCCGCGAGGCGCTCGACCGCGAGATCGCCGACGGCCGCGCGGCGTGGGAGCACGAGCACGCCGAGCGCTCACGAGCGCTGGAGCTCGAGGTCACGACGACCCGGGCCGACCTCACCGCCGAGGTGGACGCCCGGCGCGCCGAGCTCGACGCCGAACTCGCCGACCGTCGCCGCGTCCTCGACGAGGAGCTCGCCGCCGCCCGCGCCGAGTGGGACCGTGAACTCGCCTCCGCGCGGGCCGCGCTGGCGCAGGAGCTCGGTGCCGCCCGCGAGCAGCTGCGCATCGACCAGGAGCAGACCGCAGCGGAGAACGCACGGCTCGTCGAGGAGACCGCCGCGCGGATCGCCCGGGAGACCGAGGAACACCGCGAGCGCATCGACCGTGAGCGTGCCGAGGCGACCGCGGCCGCCGAACGTGCCGCCCAGGAGCACGACGCCGAGCTCGCAGCCCGGCGGGATCGCGAACACGCCGAGGTCGACACCGAGATCGCCGAGCGCCGGAGCGCCGAGCTCGGCAGCCTCCAGGCGGAGCGGACCGCGCTCCGGCAGGAGATCGACACCGCCAGGGCCGACCTCGCCAAGGAGCGCGACGAGGTGCGCGCCGAGATCGCCCGCGAGCGGGACGAAGCGCGGACGACGCTCGAGTCCGAGCTCGCCGCCCGTCGCGACGACGCCGAGCAGGACTACCTGCAGAAGCACCACGAGACGGTGCGCGAGACGCAGAAGTACCTCGACGAGGCGAACCTGCAGCTGGCCGAGGCGACGCGGCGTGCGACGGAGGCCCGCGAGCGGGCCGAGCGCCTCCAGCAGGAGGCCGACGAGCTGGAGCGCACGAGCACGGCCGACGCCGAGGAGCGCGCCCGTGCCCTGCTCGCCGACGCGCAGGAGCGCGCACACCGGCTCGTCACCGAGGCCGAGGAGCGGTCCGCAGCGGAGATCGCCGACGCCGAGGACCGACTCGCGGCGATCCGCACCGAGCGCGAGGCGGTCGCCGGGTACCTCGAGAACCTGCGTGGCGTGCTCTCGCACGCTGCTGGCGTGATGGACGACTCCCCCGTCCGCGCCGAACCGACCGACTCGTAGACCGACAGCCGGACTGGAGGCTCGACCCGAGCCTCCAGTCCGGTCACGGTCGTCGGTGGTCGCCGCGGCGGCCCACGGCCCTCAGGCGGTCCAGTGCGTCGGCAGCGGCGCGCTGCCGGGGACCACGAGGTCGGCGACGGTGTCGAGCACGATCCGGACGTACCGTTCGCCAACCCACAGGTGCTTCGCACCCGGAACGGGCACCACCCGGACGTTCGGCGCGACGGCGAAGCGCACGGCGGCCTCCTCGGGGCGGAGGAAGTCGTCGTGTTCGGGCACCAGCGCGACCACGGGGACGGACACGTCGGCCCACCGGGCGAGCTCCTCGTCCGTCGTGCGGTGCAGTGGCGGCGACAGCAGCACCACGCCGGCGACCGTGCTGGCGTCCACGTGTTCGCGTGCGTGCTTCAGGATCACCTCGGTACCGAAGGACCAGCCGACGAGCCAGGGGGTCGGGAGAGCGCGCGCCGTGACCTCGGCGACGGCTGCCCGCAGGTCGAAGCCCTCGGAGACGCCGTCGCCGAACGTGCCCTCGGACGTCCCCCGCGGCGAGGTGACGGACCGGAAGTTGAACCGGAGCACGGCGATGTCGGCCAGCTCCGGGAGCCGGGCTGCCGCCTTCTTGAGCACGTGCGAGTCCATGAAGCCGTGCGCCGTCGGGAGCGGGTGGAGCGTCACGATCGTGCCGCGGGCGGGACGTCCGTGCGGCTCGGCGAGTTCACCGACCAGCGTGAGGTGGTCGTCGGTGACGAGCTCGATGTCGGTCCGGTCGGCCGGCAGCTCGGTGCCGGACCGGATCTCGGTGTCGGGGGTGGTGCTCACGCGGTCCTCCAGCAGTGGTTGTGCCAGTGCCGGCGCGACGCCAGGTCCGCCGCGTCCCCGAGCACGCCGTCAGCGCGCCAGACGACGACGTGCGCGACGCCGGGTTCGATCGTCAGTCCGCAGCCCGGGCAGAGGTACTCCTTCTGCGCCGACGCGGCGGAGATCGGTTGCACGGCGAACGCACGACCACGCCGGACCTCGGTCCGACGCCACCCGCTCATCAGACGATCGAGACCGCCGGGCTCGTCGAGCTCGTCCGGACGGGTCTGCCCGCGGGCGCGCCGCGGCCGGTTGCTGCGCGGCACCTCGGGGTCCGCCGATCAGTACCAGTTGAAGGACTGGCTGTGACCCCACGCACCGCAGGGGGTGCCGTAGACGCCGGAGATGTAGTTGAGGCCCCACGTGATCTGGGTCGCCGGGTTGGTCTGCCAGTCGGCACCGACGCTCGCCATCTTGCTGCCGGGCAGTGCCTGCGGGATGCCGTACGCGCCGCTCGGGTTGTACGCGTTGACGCGCCAGCCCGACTCCTTGTTCCAGAGGGACACGAGGCAGTTGTACTGGTCGGTCCCCCACCCGCGGGCGGTGACGAGCTCGAGCGCGATCGCCTGGGCGCTACCCGGGTTCGGGGCGGCGGCGACGGCCGCGAGGCTGTTCGACGGGGTGACGGCCTTCTTCGTGGTGGTCGTCGCGTCGTCGGTGGTCGCTGCCGGGGTCTCCACCGGCGCGACGACGACGGGTGCCGGCTTGGTGATGTCGTACCCGTCGCGGGCGACGTCGAACGATCCGTACGTGCCGTGCGCGGTGTACACCTGCGCTGCCGGGGCCTTCGTCAGCACCGGCGTGGTGACCGCAGCCTGGGCGACGTCGGCCTGCAGTGGGTTGAAGAGCGAACCGCCCGCGAGGAAGGCGACCGCGAAGAACGACAGCGCGGGGATCGTCGACCGGCGGCGCATGAAGCCGTTCAGGGTCGTGTCCTTCGGCGTCGACCGCGGACCGGTCAGCGCGGCACCGGAGGCTGCACGGGTCGCGACGGCGCGACGCTGAGCCCCCGTCCGACGCTGCTGCACGATACGGGCGTCCGCCGGCGTGGCGGGCACGGCCTCGGCGATCGCCTGCGTGGTGTCGCTGACGCGGTTGTCCGCGACGGACTTCGGGGCCGACGTCGCCGCGGAGCGCGACTCGGTCGTGGCACCGTGCGCCGCGGTCGGGGTCGACTGCGCCCGCTCCGACGCGACTGCGCCGAGCGTGGCGTCCACCAGGGGAACCGGGGTCTCCGCGGTGCGGATCCGGTTCAGTGCCGCGCGGCGTTCGCTGGGGACCTGGTGGTCGAGCTGCTGCCGGGATGCGCGGTCGGATCGAATGTCTGCCGTGTGCCTGCCCATGAGTCCGTCCAGGATAACGGAGCGATCACGGAAAGCGAAGCATCGGGAGCAGGCGGCGTTTCGTCGGCTTCGATCCAGAGGGTTCCGGGTCCGGTCAGCGGACGATCTCGGGTCCGGTCGGCGGCCCGCTCCGGGTCCGGTCAGCGGACGGCGAGCATGACCTCGACGACCGCGTCGAGGAGCGCGTCCACCTGGACCTCGCGGTAGCCGCCGTGCTTCGGGCGGAACACGATCGAGCGCACCTCGGTCAGGCTGAGCGGCTTGCCCTCGCGGAAGTACCCGGCGAGCCGCTTCGCGAACGCGTCGACGTCCTTCGGGTGGTACCCGGTGGACAGGAAGCTGACCCGGTGGAACCGCTGCCCGTCGGGACGCTCCAACCGTGCCACGACGTCGGAGGCCTTCGTCCGCGCCTCGGCGTACCAGGTCTTCTGGCCGACCTCGGCGATCTCCCGCTCACGCTCGCGCGAGGCGAAGGCGTCCTCGAGCCGCTCGAGCGCGGCGTCCACGTGCTGCGTGGAGTAGCCGCCCTTCTTCATCGAGAAGGCTGTGGCGCGGATCTTCGCCGCCTCGATCCCGGGGGCGCTGTCGTTGGCCGTGTAGGCGCGACGGGCGTCCTCGAGGAACCGGTCCACCTCGTCGACGTCGTAGCCGAGGACGGAGCGGGGGGCGATCGGGAAGGTCGTGGGCACGGCGACATTCTGCCAGCCCGGTTCCCTGGGGGAAGCTGGACGCGCTGAACGCGTCGCTCAGTGGTTGACGAGGAGGTACAGCACGTACGCGACCGCTGCCGAGGGCAGGATGCTGTCGATCCGGTCGAGCAGGCCGCCGTGTCCGGGGAGGAACGACGAGATGTCCTTGATGCCGAGGTCCCGCTTGATCATCGACTCGGTGAGGTCGCCGAGCGTTGCCGAACCGGAGATCAGGACACCGAGGACGATGCCAGCCCACCAGGGCAGCCCGAGCATGAGCCACGACACGACGATGCCGACGATGATGCTCGCCGCCACCGAGCCCGCGAAGCCCTCCCACGTCTTCTTCGGGCTGATCCGCGGCGCCATCGGGTGCTTGCCGAGGTTGAGGCCGGTCGCGTACGCGCCGGTGTCGACCGCGACCACCACGAGGATGAACCCGACGACCCACAGCGGCCCGCCGGGCTGTGCCGACAGCAGCACGACGCAGGCGCCGAGCAGGGTCACGTAGGCCTGGACGAACAGCCCGCTCGTGAGGTCGCGGACCACGTCACCGGCGGACGGCCGATCGTGGCTGACCGCGACCTCGACGAGGCGCCAGACGGAGATCAGGACGATGCCGCCGAGGATCGTGAACAGCGCCTCGACCTGGCCACCGAGGAACGCCGCCGGCACCATGGCGATGCCGGTGGCGACGCTCGGGATGCGTGGGACGTCCCGCCCGGCGAAGCGCATGGCGCTCGCGAGCTCCCACACGCCGAAGCCGATCAGGAACGCCGCGACGACCATGAAGGCCGGCGACCAGATGAGCAGCGAACCGAGCATCACGACCGCGAAGGCGAGCGCGATCGCGATCGCCGCCGGCAGGTTGCGGCCGGTCCGTGCGGTCAGCGCCTCGTTGCGCGCGTCGAAGGACGCGCGACGTTGGCGGATCTGCGCCTCGAAGTCCGACCGAGCGGCGCGGGCCCTGGCATCGAAGTCCTGCCGGAGACCCTTCGCCGACGGTCGGGTGTCATCTGCTGTCGGGCGGTCTGCGCCCTCGTCACGACGGGGCATCAGACCTCGAGGAGTTCGGCTTCCTTCTTCTTCAGCGCGTCGTCGATCTGGTCGACGTGCTTCTTCGTGAGGACCTCGAGGTCCTTGTCACCGCGGGCGATCTCGTCGTCGGAGATCTCACCCTTCAGCGCGTCGAGGTCGTCCTTGGCCTTGCGGCGGATGTTGCGGATGACGACCTTGTGGTCCTCGCCCTTGCCGCGGACGAGCTTCACGAACTCCTTGCGGCGGTCCTGGGTCAGCTCGGGGATCGTCACGCGCACGATCTCGCCGTCGTTGGTCGGGCTCGCCCCGAGGTTCGGGAACGTGGCGATCGCGCGCTCGATCTCCTTGAGCGCCGACTTGTCGTACGGCGTCACGATGAGCGTCCGGGCCTCCGGCGTCTGGAGGGACGCCAGCTGCGCGAGCGGCGTCGGCGAGCCGTAGTAGTCCACCGGGATCTTCTGGAAGAGTGCGGCGTTGATGCGGCCGGTCCGGACGGTCGCGAAGTCGTCCTTGGCGACGTCGACCGCCTTCGCCATCTTCTCGGTGGCCTCGGTCATGACATCACTGATCACGGTGGTTCTCCTTCGGTACGTCGTCGAGTCTAGTCAGCGCTGCGGGTCAGTTGCTGACCACGGTGCCGATGCGCTCACCCCGGATGGCGGCCTGCACGTTGCCGCCGGGCTCCATCCCGAAGACGTGCATCGGCATGCCGTTGTCCATGCAGAGCGAGAAGGCGGTGGCGTCGACGACCTTGAGTCCCTGCATCAGGGCGTCCTGGTACGTGACGTGGTGCAGCTTCTCGGCGGTCGGGTCCTTCTTCGGGTCGGCCGAGTACACGCCGTCCACGCCGTTCTTGGCGACGAGGACCTCCTGCGCGCCGATCTCGAGCGCGCGCTGGGCCGCAACGGTGTCGGTCGAGAAGTAGGGCAGCCCGGCGCCGGCGCCGAAGATCACGACCCGACCCTTCTCCAGGTGGCGCTCGGCGCGGCGCGGGATGTACGGCTCCGCGACCTGGGTCATGCTGATCGCCGACTGCACGCGCGTGGCGGCGCCGGCCTGCTCGAGGAAGTCCTGCAGCGCCAGCGCGTTCATCACGGTGCCGAGCATCCCCATGTAGTCCGCACGCCCGCGGTCCATGCCGCGCTGCGACAGCTCCGCCCCGCGGAAGAAGTTCCCACCGCCGACCACGATCGCGATCTCGACGTCCTGCGCGGCGACCGCGATCTCCTTCGCGATGCTGCTGATCACGTCGGGGTTGACGCCCAGGGAGCCGGCGCCGAAGGCCTCCCCCGAGAGCTTCAGCAGGACCCGGCGTCGTCCGGTCTTCTCATCGGTCATGTGCTCGCACCCTTCGTCGAGGAGTCTCGTGGGAATCTAACAGCGCCCGGGCCGCGCTGACGCGGCGGGCGCGAAAACGGGGTCAGGAACCGATTGGTTCCTGACCCCGTCACGGGTTCGTTACGCGCCGACCTTGACGCGGGCGAAGCCCTGGATCGTGATGCCGGCGTTCTCGGCGGCCTTCGCGACGGAGATCTTGTTGTCCTTCGCGTAGTCCTGGTCGAGCAGCGCGATGCCCTTGATGAAGGCGTTGACGCGACCCTCGACGATCTTCGGGAGGGCGGCCTCGGGCTTGCCCTCCTCGCGGGTGATCGCCTCGACCGTCGCGCGCTCCTTCTCGATCGCCTCGGCCGGGACCTCGTCGCGCGTGAGGTACGACGGGTTGGCGAACGCGACGTGCTGCGCGATGGAGCGGGCCTCGGCGGCGTTGTCACCGTCGTAGGCGACGACCACGGCGATCTGCGGGGGCAGGTCCTGGCTCGTCTTGTGCAGGTAGATCTCGAAGTTCGTGCCCTCGACACGGCGGACCGTGCGGACCTCGAGCTTCTCGCCGAGCGCGGCAGCGCTCTCGTTGACGACCTCGAGCACGGTCTTGCCCTCGAGCGGCGCGGCGTTCGCGGAGGCGACGTCGGTCACACCCGCGGCGGCGGCAGCGCCGAGCACCTTGTCGGCGAGGGTCGTGAACTTCTCGTTCTTCGCGACGAAGTCGGTCTCGGACGCGAGCTCGATCACGGTGGCGGCACCGTTCTCGGCGGTCGCGACGACGACACCCTCGCTCGTGGCGCGGTCGTCGCGCTTGGCGACGGCCTTCGCACCCTTGATGCGGAGCAGCTCGACGGCCTTGTCGTAGTCGCCGTCGGCCTCGACGAGCGCGTTCTTCGCGTCCATCATGCCGGCCCCGAGGTCCTCGCGGAGCTTCTTCACGTCCTGAGCGGTGAAGTTTGCCATTGACTGGCGTCCTTTCTGGGACTGTACGTGTGTGGAGAGAGAGCGGCGTCGAGGGCGCCGAGCCGAACGGCCCGGCGCCCTCGGACACTCACTCGGCGGGGGTGGTCTCCGCGGCGGCCTCGGCCTCGGCGGTCGGCTCGGCGTTCTTCGCCTCGTCGGGGATCGGCTCGCCGATCTCCTTCGCGGCGACCTGGGCGTCCGCGTCGTTCTCCTCGACGGGTGCCTCGGTCGCGGCGGCGGCCGGAGCGGCGGTCTCGCCGCCGAGGAGCTCCTGCTCCCACTCGGCGAGGGGCTCGGAGGCCTCGTCGTCGTCGCCACCGTTGTGACGGGTCTTGAGGCCCTCGGCCGCGGCGTCCGCGATGATGCGGGTCAGCAGGCCGACGGAGCGGATCGCGTCGTCGTTGCCCGGGATCGGGTAGGTGATCTCGTCGGGGTCGCAGTTGGTGTCGAGGATGCCGATGACCGGGATCCCGAGCTTCTGCGCCTCGTCGACCGCGAGGTGCTCCTTCTTCGTGTCGACGATCCAGAGCGCGCTCGGGGTCCGCGTGAGGTTGCGGATGCCGCCGAGGGTCTTGTGGAGCTTGTCCAGCTCGCGCTTCTTGATGAGGAGCTCCTTCTTGGTGAAGCCCTTCGTCGTGTCGTCGAAGTCGATCTCCTCGAGCTCCTTCATGCGCGCGAGGCGCTTGGAGACCGTCTGGAAGTTCGTGAGCAGACCGCCGAGCCAACGCTGGTTGACGTACGGCTGGCCGACGCGGGTCGCCTGCTCGGCGATGGAGCCCTGCGCCTGCTTCTTGGTGCCCACGAAGAGGATCGTGCCACCGTGCGAGACCGTCTCCTTGACGAAGTCGTACGCGCGGTCGATGTAGGCCAGCGACTGCTGCAGGTCGATGATGTGGATGCCCGAGCGCTCGGCGAGGATGAAGCGCTTCACCTTCGGGTTCCACCGACGGGTCTGGTGTCCGAAGTGGACGCCGCTGTCCAGCAGCTGGCGGATGGTGACGACGGCCATGTGCCGTCCTCCTTCATGTGTTCTCGGCGCACGGCATCACCGTGCACCTGGTGCGGTTGTGTCGACCACGACCGGAGGTCGTGGTCCCTGGTGCCCTGGCACGCGACCGCCCGTTCGAGAACGGGACCGGTGATCGGGTGCGCCACGTGGACACGCGAAGTCAGCGCGCACAGCGCGCTGCTGCAGAAATAGTAGCAGGACATACGGGAGGCACGGTGCGGGTCCGACCCGCACCGTGCCTCCTGTCTGTTGCCGGGTCTACGCCTTGGCGTCGACCGTGTCGCCCTCGGCGGTGATGCCCATCTCCTCGAGCGAGCGGCCCTTGGTCTCGGGGATCTTCGCGATGACGAAGAAGAGCGAGATCAGCGCGAACAGCGCGTAGATGCCGTAGGTGACCGTGAGGTTGAAGCCGGACAGCACCGGGAACGTGATCGTGACGAGGAAGTTCGCGACCCAGTTGGCGGCCGAACCGATGCCGAGCGCCGTGGCGCGGATGCGGTTCGGGAACATCTCGCCGAGCAGGACCCACATGAGCGGCCCCCACGTGGCGCCGAACGAGACGACGAAGAGGTTCGCGAAGATCAGCGCGATGATGCCCCACGCACCGGGCAGCTGCGGCGAGCCGTCCACGATCGTCGCCTGCGAGAACGCGATCGCCACCATGAGCAGCGACACGAACATCCCCGCGGAACCGGCGGTCAGCAGCGGCTTCCGGCCGAGCTTGTCCACCGTGAAGATCGCGATGAAGGTCACGGCGACGTTGACGACCGAGGTGATGGTCGAGATGAGGAACGAGTCGCTCTCCTTGAACCCGACGGCCTGCCAGAGGGTCGTCGAGTAGTAGAAGATCACGTTGATGCCGACGAACTGCTGCAGCACCGCGAGGATGATGCCGACCCAGACGATGGGCTGGAGACCGAAGCGGTTGCCGCGGATCGAGCCCTTCTTCTCCGTGGCTTCCTTGTCGATGCCGTCCTGGATCTCCTCCAGGCTCGTGTTCACGGTGTCGCGCGGGACGATCTTCGTCATCACGTCGCGGGCGTCGTCACTCCGGCCCTTCGCGAGCAGGTAGCGCGGGGACTCCGGCAGCGTGATCGCCAGGATGCCGTAGACGATCGAGGGAACCACGCCGACGAGGAACATCCAGCGCCACGCCGGGAGCCCGAACACCTCGGCCGACGCGCTGCCCGCGGTCACCGCGAAGAACTGGTCGGAGAGCAGGGCGGCGAAGATGCCGAGGGTGATGGCGAGCTGCTGGAACGACGCCAGGCGCCCGCGGATCGCCTTCGGGGAGACCTCGGAGATGTAGGCCGGGGCGATGACCGATGCGGTACCGATGCCGAGACCGCCGACCAGACGCCAGATCACGAAGTCCCACGTGGCGAACGCGAAGCCCGAGCCGATCGACGAAACCAGGAACAGCACCGCCGCCCAGAACATGATCCGGGTGCGGCCGAAGCGGTCGGCGAGACGGCCGGCGAAGAAGGCGCCGAAGGCGCAGCCGATCAGGGCGGAGGCCACGGCGAACCCGCTGGCGGCTTCGGACAGGCCGAACTCGCCCTTGATCGCGTCGACGGCGCCGTTGATGACCGACGAGTCGAAACCGAAGAGGAAACCGCCCACCGCTGCTGCGATGGCGAACGCGGTGACCTTCCCCTTGAACGCACGGTCCTCGCCGTGCCCGGTGGTCGTGTTTGCCACGATGCTCCTGGGTTCTGCCGCCGTGCTCTCGTGGGCACGGTGCCCCGGCGGTCGGCTGGTTCGCCGTCCGAGCGGCGTTGCGTGTTCCGGAGCGGCCCCGACGATACTCCTTCGGCGGCGAGTGGTCATAACCGGGTGCGAGGGAGCGGGGCGGGGCGGGGGCTGGGGGCGGGGCTGGCCGGGGCGGGCGGGGGCGGGCTGGTCGTCGACTCGGAACGACAGTGTCGCTGTCGTACGACATCGACGTCGTCGCTCGTTGCGCGCGCAACTGTTGCGCACGCCGGGTGACGACAGTGTCGCTGTCGTACGACATCGACGTTGTCGTCCGTTGCGCACGCGCCGCTCCCTCCACTGCCGGGAGGCTCGGCACACCGTCCACAGATCGGCCTCCGTCCGACACGGCGCTGCTCCACTGCACGAGGCTGATGAAGGTGATCCGTACCGCCGCCTCGTCCCTCATCGCCGCTCTGTCCATCGGCGCACTGCTGTCCATCGGCGCAGTGCTGTCCGTCGGCGCCGGACCACCCGTCGGCAACGAGCTGCCCGTCGGCGCCGGGCTGCTCGGTCGCTCCGGTTCCGGTGTCCTGCTCGCGCTCTCACCCGCACCTGCAGCCGCGCCGGCGCCGGCGCCGGCGCCGGACCAGCCTCCGGCGCGCACTCCCCCACTTCCGTCCGCCGCGGCGCGCGGGTCCGAGCCGTGGGTCTGGCCCACCGGCGTGCGCGTGGTCGAACGTCCGTGGCAGGCACCGGACGACGACTACTCCGCGGGGCATCGTGGGCTCGACGTGCCGGCGCCGCTCGGGACGGCTGCCGTCGCTGTGGACGACGGCGTCGTGGCGTTCGCCGGCCAGGTCGGCGGGCGTCCCCTCGTGACGATCGACCACGGCGACGGGGTGGTGAGCACGCTCGACTCCCTCGACCCTGCGGTGGAGGCCGGGGACGAGGTCCGGCAGGGCGCGGTCGTCGGCCGGGTCGTGGCCGGGCACTGTCCCGCGAGTGCGCCCTGCCTGCACCTCGGCGCGCGGGTCGACGGCCGCTACGTCGATCCGACGCCGTTCCTGCCGCCCGCCGCTTGGCCGGTGCTGCTCCCGGAGTCGGCGTGGCCCGGGTGACCGTCCCGACCTGCGCGGTGCTGTTGCCCGTCCCGACCCTCGCCGCCGGGGGTCGCCGTCCGGCGTGCGCGACACCGCTCGGCCTCCCGTTCGGGTCCGTCGCGGCTGCGGCCCGTCGTGGCTGCGGCCCGTCCTGGTTCCGGCCCGACGCTGTTTCGGTCGACGCGGTTCCGGCCGGTCGCGGTTCAGGCTCGCGGGTGTGCTGTCCGGTAGACCTCGCGGAGGCGAGCCGAGGACACGTGCGTGTAGATCTGCGTCGTCCCGAGACTCGCATGACCGAGCAACTCCTGCACTGCCCGGAGGTCCGCGCCGCCGTCGAGCAGGTGCGTCGCTGCCGTGTGCCGGAACGTATGGGGCCCACTCGGACCCTCGCCGGGCAGATCCTGCAGCAGCCGCGCCACGACCCGGTAGGCGCTCCGGACCCCGAGCCGCCCACCCCGATCGCCGAGGAAGAGCGCCTGACCCGTCGCAGCCGACTGCCCCGTTCCGGCGATCGCACCACGTGCGGCGAGCACCGGGCGGCCTCGCTCGAGCCACGCCTCCAGTGCGTCACGCGCCGGCGTGCCGAACGGGACGACGCGCTCCTTGCCGCCCTTGCCGAGCACCCGCACGGTCAAGCGCCCGCGATCGACGTCCGGCACGTCGATCCCGACGAGTTCGCTCACGCGGATCGCGGCCGCGTAGAGGAGCTCGACGAGGGCGAGGTCGCGCAGCGCGGATGCGTCGTCGCCGACCGCGCGGGCACTCAGCCCGTCGAGGAGCACGCGGACCTGGTCCTGGGAGACGACCCGCGGAAGGTGCGCGGCGCCCTTCGGAGCACGCAGCCGGACCCCGGGGTCGACCTGCAGGATCCCGGTCTCGGTCGCCCACCGGCTGAAGGCCCGGACGGACGAGGACCGCCTCGCGATGCTCGACCGAGCGAGTCCACGCTCGTTGGCGTCCCAGAGCCAGTCACGGAGCAGCTCGAGCGAGACGTCCTGCGCGCGAGCGACGGTTCGGTCCTCGGCGAAGCGCAGCAGGTCCTCGAGGTCGCCGCGGTACGCCCGGACGGTCTGCGCGCTCAACCCTCGGACGTGTGCGGCATCGTCGAGGAAGGCCGTGACGGCCGCGCCGAGTGTCGCGCCGTGGTCGTCCATGGAGCACAGCGTAAGCGTGCTCGGCCGAAGGGTCTCGTGGGACGTTCGGCGTGCCCGGGTGGCGGGTCGTCCCACTCCACTCACGTCCTCTCCCGTCTGCCGGTCCGCGCGCCACGGCCCGCGCTTCCCGTTCCTCCCACCCGCAACCACCCGTCCGACTCCGCGCGGACGAGCCCCTGGAGCTCCGCGAGTGCGAGCGCGTCCGCCGTCGCAACGGTCGACAGCCCGGACCGTCGGGCGATCTCGGTCACGCCGATCGGTCGACGGCCGAGGGCATCGACGACGCGGAGTACCTCCGGGTCCTCGGCCGGCGCGGCGAGCGCGGGCGTCGGCTCGATGCCGCCGTCACCGTGGACGCCCCTGGCTGCTCGAGCAGGGTCGGACGGTCCGACGACGAGCTGCGCCACGCCGTCGGCCACCAGCCGGTGACACCCGACCGATGCCGGCGACGAGAACGCTCCGGGGACGGCGAACACCGGGCGACCGAGTTGCCCCGCGTGGTGCGCGGTGTTGAGTGCCCCGGAACGGGCGGCAGCCTCGACCACCACCACGGCGTCGGCGAGCGCGGCGATCAACCGGTTCCGCGCCAGGAACCGCCAGCGGGTCGGTCTGGTCCCGGGCGGTGACTCGGCGAGGAGCATGCCCTGCCGAGCGACGTTCCCGAGCAGTTCCACGTGCCCGGTCGGGTACAGCTGATCGATCCCACCCGCGAGGACCGCGACGGTCGGTACGCCGGCGCTGATCGCGACACGGTGCGCCACGGCGTCGATGCCGTACGCTCCCCCGCTGACGATCGTGCACCCGGCGTCGGCGGCAGCGGACGTCACCTCCGCCGCGGCCTCCGCACCGGCGACGGTGTTCGCCCGGGAACCGACGACGCCGAGCGTCGGGTGCGCGAGGACGTCCGCTGTCCCACGGCCTCGGCTCCAGAGCACGACCGGCGCGTGGTGGCCGAGGTCGGCCATCCCGTCCGGCCACTCCGGGTCGCCGGGCAGGACCAACACCGCGCCGACTGCGGCCGCCCGTGCGACAGCTCCGGTGGCCGCCGACTCGGCCCCGTCGAGCCGTGGGCTCCACCGTCCGAGCGCGCCCCGGACGGATCCTTCGAACGCGGCGAGTTCCACATCTGCGACACCACCGACGTCGAGGCATGCTCGGGCGACGGCACCGACACGACCGCGAGCCTCGGAACGCACGGCACCGAGCGCGCGCACCGCTCCCAGCGCCGCGATGAGCGCGCCGGCCACCGCATCGCCGGGTTCGGCGAGGGTGCTCCAGGTGACCAGGGCCGCGGCCGCCTCGGGGTCGGTGTCCACCCCGGCGCGACGGACCGCAGTGACGTCGACGTTGGTGGCCCGGTGCTGCCCGTTCACAGTGCGCCCCGCAGCCCGATGGCGGCGCGGACCTGTTCCGTCCCCGGTCGCTCCACGCCGTCGAGGTCCGACATCGTCCACGCCAGCCGGAGTGCGCGGTCCCAGCCGCGCATGGTGAGGGTCCCGAGGTCGAGCGCCCGGTCCAGCTCCGCGGTCGAACCCGGTGCGGCGCGTCCGGGCCCGCGGAGCCACGTCCCCGGGACCTCGGCGTTCCGCGTCCAGCCGGTGCCGGCCAGCCGGTCGTGCATCCTGGCTCGAGCCGCATCGACGACGGCGCGGGCCTCGCGGGTGCTGGGTGCGGATCCGTCGGCAGCGCGGAGGGCTGCCGTGGTCACCCGGTCGACCCGCACGCGGATGTCAATGCGGTCGAGCAGCGGACCGGACATCCGGCCGAGGTAGCGTCGGCGGGTCGTCGCCGAACAGGCGCAGACCGGGGCGTTCTCCTCCCCCGACCTCGCGCCCGCGTTGCCGCAGGGACAGGGGTTCGCGGCGAGCACGACCTGGCACCGCGCGGGGAACTCTGCCGCTCCCGCTGCCCGGTGCACCGTGATGCGACCGGACTCGAGCGGTTGGCGGAGCGCGTCGAGCACGGCTCGGGGGAACTCGGGGGCCTCGTCGAGGAAGAGCACGCCCCTGGTGGCCCGTGAAACGGCCCCGGGTCGGATCGTCCCGGAGCCCCCGCCGATGAGCGCGATGGCCGAGGCCGAGTGATGTGGGGCTTCCCACGGCGGCCGGACCGTCCACGACCGTGCTCCCAGGCCGGCGACCGACCGCACGGACGCCACTTCGAGCGCCGCTTCGGCGTCCAGGTCCGGCAACAGTGCCGGCAGGCGTTCCGCCAGCATGGTCTTGCCGGCACCCGGTGGACCGAGGAGCAGCACGTGGTGGCCCCCGGCAGCAGCGGCGAGCACCGCGCGGACACCGATCGCGTTCCCGACGACGTCGGCGAGTTCCGCCGTCGGCGTCGGCAGCGGCACGGCTGTGTCGGCCAGGACCGGGTCGACGTCGACCGGCGGCAGCAGGGCTCCGGCGTCGATGGCGGCACCGCGGAGCGAGTCGACTCCGGTGACGACCACGCCCGGGACCACCTGCGCCTCCGCGAGGTTGCCCACCGGGACGACCACGCGGTCGGCGCCGGCATCGCGGGCGGCCACCGTCATCGGGATGACCCCGGGAACCGGTCGGACCCGACCGTCGAGCCCGAGTTCGCCGACGTAGACGATCCGGTGGGACACCTCCGGCGCCGTGCCCGCCGCCGCGAGCACGGCCATCGCGATCGCGAGGTCGAACCCGGAGCCGCGCTTCGGGATGGCCGCGGGGGTCAGGTTGACGGTGATGCGACGGGCAGGCAGCGGGCACCCCGCGTTGGCTGCTGCCGACCGAACCCGCTCGCGGGCCTCACCGAGTGAGGTGTCCGGGAGCCCGATGATGCTGAACCCCGGCAACTGGCTCGACAGGTGCGCTTCGACCTCGACGAGCCGCCCGGCGGTCCCGAGCAACGCCACGGCCGAGGCCCGCCCGATGTCGGTCACGCGATCGCCTCGACGTGCTCGACGACCGACCGCTCACCCAGCACGTGGACCGCGATGGCGTCGATGCGGATGTGGTCGGCGTGTTCGTCCGGATGCGCGGCGAACCACGCCGGCACGAGTCGACGGAGTCGTGCGATCTTGTCCGGCGTGATCGCTTCCAGTGGATGCCCCGCCGATGCGCCGGACCGCGTCTTGACCTCGACGAAGACCAGGTCGTCCGATCGCCTCGTGACGATGTCGATCTCGCCGCGGGCGCACCGCCAATTGCGGTCGATGACGACGTGTCCGTGGTGCTCGAGCCATTCCGCGGCGATTGCCTCACCGTGGAGCCCCAGAGCCCGTGTGTCCGACGCCCGTGTTCGCAGAGTCCGTGTTCCCATACCTCCAGGCTGGTGACCCGCGCGGTCCAACGGTGCCGCACCCCGACGTTTGTGGAGAAAACGAATTCGACGAGCGGCTGTGGAGGAACGACGAAGCCCGGTCGACCAATGGTCGACCGGGCTTCATGGTGTGTGACTACTAGTGCGCCGCTGCGTACGCTTCCTGCACCTGGGTGGAGATCCGGCCGCGCGAGGAGACCTCGTAGCCGTTCTCCTTGGCCCATTCGCGGACCTTCGCGAGTTCTTCGGAGTTCCCACGCTTCGGCGCGGCCTTCGGAGCACCCGTTCCGCCGGTACGACGTCCGCTGACCTTCCGCGCCGCGGCGACGTAGTCCGAGATCGCCTCGCGGAACTTGTCCACGTTGTCGTTCGACAGGTCGATCTCGTACGACGAACCGTCGAATGCGAATTCGACCGTGCGACCGTCACCGGGCGTGATCGGCGAGTCGTCGAGATCGTCGACGAGTTGAACGGTGACCTTCTGTGCCATTGCGTACTCCTTGTGCGGGGGAAGAAATCCGCACCAGCGTATCGCCTCGACAGATTGCACGCGCAATTCCCGCCGCGTTTCCCAGCACTTGTGTCGAAATGACGATCACTCGTCGAGAGCGAGTTCCTTCGGCAGTTCGAGTTCGCGGGCCGTGAGTTCCTCGACATTGACGTCCTTGAACGTCAACACACGCACGGACTTCACGAACCGGTCGGAGCGGTAGACGTCCCAGACCCAGACGTCGTTCATCGTCAGTTCGAAGTAGAAGTCGTGCTCGGTGTCCCGCCGGGCGAGTTCCACCTCGTTCGCCAGGTAGAAACGGCGCTCGGTCTCGACCACGTATCGGAACTGCGACACGACGTCGCGGTACTCACGGTAGAGGGCGAGCTCGACCTCGCGGTCGTAGTCGTCGAATTCGTCGTCATCCATTGCGCCCACAGTCTACGGCGCACCGGCACACCACGGACACCCGACCGGAAGCGCTCAGCGAACAGCCCGGACCGCCCAGGCGAGCAGACCCACCCGGCCAGAACGACCGGAACGACCAGAACGACCAGAACTGCCTAACCGACCGACTCCAGCGCCTCGAACCCATCCAGGGCCACGCTCGACGCCGCGTGCAACCACGTCCGCCGATGCAGTGCGTGGGGTCCCACCTCGCGGATCGCGTCGTAGTGCGCCGTCGAGCCGTAGCCCTTGTTGGACGCCCAGGCGTAGTGCGGAGCCTCGTCGTGTGCCGCCGTCATCAGGGCGTCGCGCTCGACCTTGGCGACGACGGAGGCCGCCGCGACCGACGCGCAGTCCCGGTCCGCCTTCACCCGGACGACCACGTCGAGCGGCGCGTCGGCGGTCAGTGCGGGCGGCAGCGCGCGCGAGAGCCAGTCGAACGACCCGTCGAGGACGACCACGGCGTCCGCGAAGGACACGCCGGAGGCGGCCAGGGACTCCAGCGCCCGCGCACCCGCCAGCCCGAGCGCCGGCACGATCCCCTGCTCGTCGACGAAGGACGCCGAGGCCATGCCCACGGCGGTCCTGGCCCACCGCGTCACCACCGGGACGAGTTCCGTCCGTCGCGCGGCCGAGAGGAGCTTCGAGTCCGCGAGCCCCTGCGGGACGCGTCGCACGTCCACGGTGACCGCCGCGGCACCGACGGCGACGGGTCCGGCGATCGCGCCACGGCCCACCTCGTCCACACCGATGACCGTCACGCGTCCGGCCGAGAAGTGCGCCTTCTCGACCCGGAGCGACGGCCGGACGGGCGTCACTTGTCCTTCGCCTCCACGCCCGCGAAGACGTCGGGGTAGTCCTGCAGCCAGGTCCACCGGCTGGTCGGCCAGGAGATGACGAACGCACGCCCGGTCACGTCGGACAGCGGCACGAAGCCCTTGGAGGGGGTGTCCCCGTTGTACCGGGAGTCCTTGGAGTCGTAGCGGTTGTCGCCCATCACCCAGATGGTGCCCTTCGGCACGGTGACCGAGAAGTCCGTCCCGGACGCGCGGGTCTCGCCGAGGGGCAGCTTCAGGTAGGGCTCCTTGAGCGGCACGCCGTTGACCGTCATCTGGCCGAGGTCGTTGCAGCAGGCGACCTTGTCGCCCGGCAGTCCGATGACGCGCTTGATGAGGTGGTCGTCACTGTCCCCGGTGCCGAGTCCGACCTGGGTCAGGAGCCAGTCGATCGCCTTCGCCGGCTGCGTCTGCGGCGTGACGTTCGGCACCTCGGCGCCGGTGAGCCATCCGCCCGGGTCCTTGAAGACGACGACGTCACCGCGCTTGAGTGCCACGGCGCCTGGCACGAGTTCGTTCACGATGACCCGGTCGTTGATCTGCAGCGTGTTCTCCATCGACGCGGACGGGATGTAGAACGAGCGGATCAGGAACGTCTTCACGAGGAAGGAGACGAGGAGTGCCGCGACGAAGATGATGAGGAGGTCCCGGAGGAACGTCAGCACACCGTTCCGCTGCTTGGTGGCCCGCGGCCGACGCCCTTCGTTCTCGGTCGTGTCGGTCATTCCACCCTCATGTCACGGAAAAAACGGGGAACGGGAAAGCCCCCCGTCGATGCACAACCGTACATTGACGAGGGGCGACCAGCGGAGTCCGGCTCGCGGACCTCGCTGTGAAGGCGATCAGTTGTCGCGCTTCTCCTTGATCTTGCGGCGCGCTGCCTTGCCGCGGAGTTCGCGGAGGTAGTACAGCTTGGCGCGACGGACGTCACCGCGGGTGACGACCTCGATGTGGTCGATGATCGGCGAGTGCACCGGGAACCAGCGCTCGACGCCGACCTGGAAGCTGACCTTGCGGACCTTGAAGGTCTCGCCGAGGCCGTGGCCCTGACGGCCGATGACGACGCCCTGGAAGACCTGGATACGCGAGCGCGTGCCTTCGATGATGTTGACGTGGACCTTGACGGTGTCGCCCGGACGGAAGTCCGGGACGTCGGTACGCAGCGATGCTGCGTCGACGGAGTCGAGGAGCTGGCTCATGGTCGGTTCACTCTCTGCGGACGCACACGGGTCGCCGCGGATCGGTTTCGGAAAAGAAGAGATGTACCCGGTGTCGGCGACTCCCCCGTGGCAGAGTCCAGCCAGGGCACGGCTACCAATCTTGCCACAGAACAGCGCCGAGACGAAACGCGGGAGGATGGACCCATGATCGAACTCCGTACCCCCGCCGAACTCGACGGGCTCCGGGTCGCCGGACGGTTCGTCGCCGACGTGCTCGACGAGCTGCTGACGACGGTGGACGTCGGCGTGAACCTGCTCGACCTCGACCGGGTCGCCGCGCGGATGATCGCCGACCGCGGTGCCGTCAGCTGCTACGTCGACTACCACCCCTCGTTCGGCAAGTCGCCGTTCGGCAAGCACCTCTGCACGTCCGTCAACGACGCCGCACTGCACGGGCTCCCCCACGACCGCATCCTGCGGGACGGCGACGTCGTCAGCATGGACTTCGCCGCGAGCGTGGACGGCTGGGTCGCCGACTCCGCGGTCACCGTGCAGGTGGGCACCGCGGACCCCGAGGACCAGCGGCTCATCGACACGGTCGAGCGCGCCCTGGTGGCCGGCATCGCCGAGGCGCGACCCGGCAACAAGCTCGGCGACGTCTCGCACGCCATCGGCGCGGTCGCGCACGCCGGCGGCTACGGCGTCAACCTGCAGTTCGGCGGGCACGGCGTCGGCCACACCATGCACGGCGACCCGCACGTCCCGAACGACGGACGCCCCGGACGCGGACTGAAGCTCCGGCCGGGCCTCGTCGTCGCGATCGAACCGTGGCTCATGCGCGGCACCGACGAGCTGTACCAGGACGACGACGGCTGGACGCTCAAGAGCGTCGACGGCTCACGTGCAGCCCACGTCGAGCACACGGTGGCGGTCACCGAGCAGGGTCCGGAGATCCTGACCCTCCGTCGCGCCCAGCGCGACCAGTAGACGGACGGGAGGCCCGTGGCGGTGTCGCCACGGGCCTCCCGTCCGTCAGGTGCGGCCGTCTACGGCAGCAGGTCCGGTCGGACGCGCCGCGTCCGCTCCATCTGCTGCTCGTGCCGCCACGCGGCGACCCGCCCATGGTGCCCGCTCAGCAGGACCTCCGGGACGTCGAGGTCCCGCCAGGACGCGGGCTTCGTGTACGAGGGGTACTCCAGCAGCCCGTCCTCGTGCGACTCCTCGACCAGGGACTCGGGATTCCCGACGACGCCCGGGACGAGCCGACCGACGGCCTCGATCATGGCCATCGCGGCGACCTCGCCGCCGTTCAGCACGTAGTCGCCGAGCGAGAGCTCGACGACGGTGCAGCGCGACGCCGCCCACGCGAACACCCGGGCGTCGATCCCCTCGTACCGCCCGCAGGCGAAGACGAGGTGGTCGGCGTCCGCGGCGAGCGAGCGCGCGATCGACTGCGTGAACGGCGTCCCGGCCGGCGTCGGGACGACGAGCGTCGAGGAGCCGTCCGGTCGCAGCAGGGACTCCAGCGCCTGCGCCCACGGTTCGGGCTTCATGACCATCCCGGCACCGCCGCCGTACGGGGTGTCGTCGACGGTGCGGTGCCGGTCCGTCGTCCAGGTGCGCAGGTCGTGCACGTGCACGTCGAGCAGGCCTCCCTGCCGCGCCTTGCCGAGCAGCGAGACGTCGAGCACCCCGAAGAACTCCGGGAAGATCGTGACGATGTCGATGCGCACGACGGCTACGAGACCGTCTCGGGACGCGACGTGTCCTCGGGGTCCTCGAACAGTCCGGTCGGCGGCGTCACCGTGACGGTGCGGCCGGCGATGTCGACGGACGGCACGATGGCCGAGACGAACGGCACCAGGACCTCGCCGCGGTCCGGCGTGGACACCGCGAGCAGGTCCTGTGCCGGCATGTGGTCGACCCGGGCGACGGTACCGACCTCGACGCCGTCGCGCACGACACGCAGGCCGACCAGCTGGTGGTCGTACCAGGCGTCGTCCTCGCCGGTCTCTTCATCGGGGTCCTGGTCGACCCAGAGGATGGCCCGCGCCAGGGTCTCCGCCGCCGACCGGTCACCGATGCCCTCGAAGAAGGCGACCGGGTGGCCGTTGTACCAGCGGAGCTCGTCGATGGCGATGGTCTTGCCCGACCACGGGGAGTCCTCGGGGACCTGGAGCGTGAAGACCGCTCCGTGCGTGAACCGACGATCCGGGTCGTCGGTGTAGAGCTCGAGCTTCAGACCGCCCTTGAGCCCGTGCGCCTTGGTGATGCGACCCACCCGGAGCTGGGTCGCCTCGTCAGGAATCGGTGTCGACCACGTCGACCCGCACCCGCTTGCCATCGGCGAGAGCCGTGACGAGGGTGCGGAGCGCCTTTGCGGTCCGACCGGCGCGTCCGATCACGCGGCCGAGGTCCTCGGGGTGCACACGCACCTCGAGGACCTCGCCCCGCGCGGAGGTGGAACTGGCGACGCGCACGTCGTCAGGGTGATCGACGATCCCCTTGACGAGGTGCGTCAGCGCGGATTCGAGCAAGGAATTACGCCTCGGTCGTCTCTGCGGCCTCGTCAGCCGAGTCGGCGGGAGCGGCCGGGGCCTTCTTCTCCGACTTCGGCTGGAGGACGGCCTTCTTGGCGGTGTCGGCGACGAAGGCCTGCTTCGGCTCCGCGACCTTGACCTTGGACTCGGTGTCCTTCTCGCCCTTGAACTTGGCCCAGTCACCGGTGAGCTTCAGCAGCGCGGCGACCTGCTCGGTCGGCTGCGCGCCGACGCCGAGCCAGTAGAGCGCACGCTCGGACTCGATCTTGATGACCGAGGGCTCCTCGGTCGGGTGGTACTGACCGATCTCCTCGATGACGCGGCCGTCGCGCTTGGTGCGCGAGTCGGCGACGACGACACGGTAGTACGGCGCCCGGATCTTACCGAGACGCTTGAGACGGATCTTGACAGCCACAAATGCTCCTGTTGCGTGTTGTTGTGGTTGAACCGGAACCGCGGGCGTGGGGGCACGCGCGGTGGAAGCTCGGATGAGATCGTGCACCGCTGGATAGAGGGTCGAGCGGACACGATTCGACCGTTCATTCTTGCAGGTTTCCGAGCAAGAAGCGAGCCAGGGCGCGCCGTCACGGTGCGAGGGAACGGACCGCCTCGAGTGCCTCGGAGGTCGCGCGCACCGCGTCGACGCTCCGTGCGTCGCGTGCGCCACCGACGACCGCGTACGGCACGCCGGCCGCCCGGAGGCCCGGCTCGAGTCCGGCGGCACCGTCGCGGTCGGCGTGCACCGCGGTCTCCTGCCCCGCACAGACCACGACGGAGTCCGCCGGGATCCGCCGCTCCTCGCCGTCCTCGTCGCGGATCCACAACGCACCCGGTTCGATGCGGAGGTACTCCTGCACGCCGCCGACCATCCGGACGCCCGCGTCCCGGAGGCGGCCGAGAGCGACCCAGCGCGACGTGAGCCCGACGCCCTGGCCGAACTTGCCGGAGCGACGGAGCACGGTGACCTGGTCGCCGGGGCGGGTCGTCCGCACGGCGACCGGCTGGCGCTGTGGCAGGTCCCCGAGGACGTCGGACGCCACGGGGACGTCCCAGCGCTCGGCGAAGTCGGCGGCGCGGACGACCTCGTCCGGCGACTCGGTGAGGAACGCCGCGGTGTCGACACCGATGCCGCCACCGCCGATGATCGCCACGGTGCCGGCCGGGACGCCTTCGCGCAGGGCCCGCTCGTAGCTGAGCACGTGCGGCAGGTCGGCGCCGGGGACGTCGACCTCGCGCGGGACCACGCCGGGGGCGAGCACGACGGCGTCGCTGTCCAGGAGGTCCGCCGTCGTCGCCGCGCGGCCGAGGTGCACGGTCGCACCGCGGTCGTCGAGCTCGGCCCGGGCAGCCCGGACGGTCGCGGCGTAGTCCTCCTTCCCGGGGATGACCGCGGCGAGGCCGAACTGCCCACCGAGCTCCGCCGCGGCCTCCCACAGCGTGACGCGGTGGCCACGACGGGCGGCGTCCACCGCGGCGGCGAGCCCGGCGGGGCCGCCGCCGACGACGTCGACGCGCTTCGGGTCGGTGGTCGGTCGTGCCGGGAAGGCCACCTCCCGCGCAGCGCGGGGGTTCACGAGGCAGGAGACCGGCTGCCCGACGATCGATCGGTCGAGGCAGGCCTGGTTGCAGCCGATGCAGGTGTTCACGAGGTCGAACCGTCCGGCGAGGGACCGTTCCACGATCGACGGGTCGGCGAGGAACGGCCGTGCGAGCGCGACCGCGTCGAGCAGCCCGTCGGCGAGGACGGCCTCACCGTCGCGGAGGTCGGTCATCCGGTTCGAGGCGATGACCCGCACGTCCGGGTACGGCGACGCCCGGACCACGCGGGCGATGCGCGACGCGTGGGTGAGCCATGCCCCGTGCGGCACGGCGGCCTGCACGGTCGGGGTCCTGGACTCGTGCCAGCCGATGCCGACCGAGATGCCGTCGAGTCCGAGCGGCAGCAGGTCGTGGACCAGCGCGTCGACCTCGTCGTCGGTCGAGGACCCCGGCATGAGGTCGGCGCCGGACAGGCGGATCGTCACGGCGAGGTCCGGGACGGCGGCGCGGACCGCCTGCACGACGGCGACCGGGAAGCGCCGCCGAGCCTCCGCAGAGCCGCCCCACGCGTCGTCGCGGAGGTTCGTCAGCGGCGAGTGGAACTGGTTGATCAGGTAGCCCTCGGACGCCATGATCTCGACGCCGTCGAACCCGATGTCCCTGGCGGTGCGGGCGGCAGCCGCGAAGTCCGCGATGGTGCGCTCGATCTCCTCGCCCGTCAGCGCCTCGGGCAGCACGCCCCTGGCCGCTGCCCACGGCAGGGCCGACGGCGCCACGGCACGCTGCGGGTTCCCGTGCCGGTCGGTCATGCCGCCGACGAGCGCGTACCGCCCGGCGTGGAAGAGCTGGGCGAGGATCGCTCCGCCCTCCCGGTGCACGGCGTCCACGGCCACGCGGAACCGCTCGTCCGCGCCGTCCACGCCGAACACCGCGAAGTCCGGGCCACCGCGGGCTTCGTCGTTCACTGCGATGCCCCCGGTGATGATGCACGTCGCTCCCCCGGCGGCCCGCTCACGGTAGAACGCCGCCATCCCGGCGCCGCCGTCGTCGTGAACCTCGAGCCCGGTGTGCATCGACCCCATGACCACCCGGTTGGGCAGCCGCAGTGGGCCGAGCGTCCACGGGGAGGCGACGACGGCGACGTCGGGAGCGGCGGTCGCCATGGCTAGGAGGCGTCCGCAGCGGTCGTGGCCGGCGGCAGCACCGCGTCGCGCAGTGGCGACGTCGTGTCCGCCCAGTACGGCGGCGCGATGACCGTCAGGCCGCCGTCCACCGACAGGACCTGCCCGGTGATGTACGACGCCTTGTCCGACAGCAGGAAGTCCACGGCGTCCGCCATGTCGTCCGCGGTGCCCGGGCGCTGCAGCGGGAGCTTCTCGTAGACGGTCTCGATCGGCGCCTGGCCGGGGACCTTCGTGTAGAAGTACTCGAGCGAGTCCGTGTCGATGAGTCCGCCGTTCACCGCGTTCACGGTGATCTGCCGCGGGCCGAACTCGACCGCCATGTACTTCATGTAGGACTCGCTCATCGCCTTCGCGGCACCGAGTGCGGCGTACGTCGGGAACGCCCGGAGCGACCCGTACGACGTGACGACGACGATCCGGCCGCCGTTGTCCATCAGCTCGGCGGCACGCTGGGCACCGAGCACGAACGAGCGCGCGTTCGTCGCGTAGCTGCGGTCGAGGTGGTGCAGCTTCAGGTCCGCGACGGGCTTGAACGCGCTGGCGGCGGCGTTCGCGACGAAGTAGTCGAGGCGGCCGTACGTGTCGCGCACCAGGTCGAACAGCGCGTCGATCGACTCCGGCTGCTCGATGTCGACCTGCGCCGTGATGCCGTCGCCACCGGCGGCCTTGACGTCGGCCAGGGACTCCTCGGCCAGGTCGGCGTTGCCCTTGTACGTCACCACGACGGTGACGCCGCGCTGGCCGAGCTTCTGCGCGAGCAGGCGGCCGATGCCGCGGGAGGCCCCGGTGATGAGCGCGATGGGTGCGGTGCTGTCGGTCACTTCAGTCCTTCTTGTTGCATGAGCAGGGTGCGGACGGGAGGCTCGTGGCGGGCTCGCCACGAGCCTCCCGCCCGGTGCGTTGTGCGGCTAGAACCCGGCCTGGCCGGTCACGACGGCGCGGCCGACGACGAGCTTCTGGATCTCGTTCGTGCCCTCCTCGAAGCGCTGCGCGCGGGCGTCGCGGTAGACGCGCTCGATCGCGTTGCGCTTCCAGTAGCCCTGGCCGCCGTGCACCTGGAGGGCCTTGTCGGTGACCCGCGCGAGCATGTCGACGGCGACCATCTTCGAGGCGCTGGAGAGCGTACCGGCGTCCGGACGGCCCTCCTCGTAGGCACGCGCCGCCTCGAGCACGAGGGCCCGGGCCGCGGCGATGTCGGCGTAGTTCTCGGCGATGTAGAACTGGATCGCCTGGCGGCTGGAGAGCTTCTTGCCGAAGGTCTCGCGCTCGTTCGCGTACTCGACCGCGAGCTCGTTCGCGCGCTCGGCCAGGCCGACGGCGCTCATCGCGACGGACACGCGGCTCGGGAGCAGGAAGCCGCCGAGTGCGACCTCGAGGCCCTGGCCCTCCTCGCCCAGGCGGGCGCTCGCGGGGATCGGGGTCTCGGTGAAGCGGAGGATCGCGTGGTCGGTGCCGCGGATGCCCATCGTGTCCGAGTCGTCGATCACCTCGGCACCGGGGAGGCCGGTGTTCGGCATCAGGAACGCGACGGTGCCGTCCTGGCCCGTGGTGCCCTCGAGTCGGGCGGCGATGAGCCAGTAGTCGCACTTGACGCCGAACGTGATGAGGTGCTTCTCGCCGTTCATCACGTAGGTGTCGCCCTCGCGACGGACCGTCGTGCGGATGTCCGCGCCGGTGCCGGCGGTGGCCTCCGTCAGCGTGAACGCGACGAGCTTGTCCCCCGCGACGCTCGGCTTGACGACCTGCTCGATCTGCTCCGTCGAGGCGTAGGGGGCCATGGCGCGCCAGGTGCCGTTGATGACGTGCACGAGCATGCGGATCGACGCGTGCGATCGCGACACGATCTCCATGACCTCGAGGTAGCGCGAGAACGGGATCGCGCGGCCGCCGAGCTCGGTCGGCGCCGCGAGCGACAGCCACCCCTTGTCCTTGAGCTCCTGGAAGAGCGCGGGGGCCACCTGGCCGGTGCGCTCGATCTCGTTCGCCCACTCTTCACCGCGGCCGCGCACCCACTCGGTGACCTCGGCCTTGAGCTGCTGGAAGTCCTGTTCCACTGCGGTTTCCGTGACCATCGTCATCGTTTCAGTTCTCCTTCGTCGCGACGAGCGCGGCCGCCTGCTCGCGCAGGACGTTCTTCTGGACCTTGCCGACGGCGTTCCGCGGCAGTTCGTCGATGTACTCGAGTCGCTCCGGCCAGTAGTACTTCGACACACCGGACTTCTCGAGGTACTGCTGCATGGTGGCGAAGTCGAGCGTCTCGTCCTGGCGGGCGGACACGACGAACGCGCAGGCGCGCTCCCCGAGCCGCTCGTCGGGCATCGCCACGATCGCCACGTCGGTGACGAGCGGGTGCTGGTAGAGCAGGTTCTCGATCTCGACCACGGGGATCTTCTCGCCACCGCGGTTGATGACGTCCTTGACGCGGCCGGTGATCGACAGGAAGCCCTTGTCCGACAGCTTCGCGAGGTCACCGGTCTTGTACCAGCCGTCCTCGGTGAAGACGTCGTCGGTCAGGTCGGGGCGGTCGAGGTACCCGTCGAACATCGTCGGCGAGTGCAGCTCGAAGTTGCCCTCGGTGCCGGCGGGGAGCTCGTTGCCCTCGTCGTCGACGATGCGGATCCGGATCCCCGCCAGCGCGCGACCGTCGTGACCGTAGGCGTCCGCCGGGTCGTCGGACGGGCTGGACAGCGCGCCGAGGCAGGTCTCGCTCGTGCCGAACGCGCCGAGGATCGCGGTCCCGAGCACGGTGCTGGCCCGCTGTGCGAGCGCACGCGGCACCGCGGCACCGGTCGGCACGAAGACGCGGAGCGACTCCGGCTGCGGCGCTCCGGCCTCGACGAGGTCGACGAGGTCGGTGAGGAAGGGCGTCGCACACTGCACGAAGGTCGCTCCGGCAGCGCCGAACGCCTGGTCGAGGGCGACCTTGCCGTCCCACACGGGCTGGATGACCTGGGCGGCGCCGAGCCGGAAGGCCAGCAGCATGCCGTACAGGAAGCCGGTCTGGTGGGCGAGCGGCGACGGGATGTAGATCCGGTCGTCCTTCGTCAGGCCGGACTGCGCGACGTGCATCGCGGTGGCGAGGCCGAGCGTGCGGTGCGGGTGCTGCACGCCCTTCGGTTCGCCCGTGGTGCCGGAGGTGAAGAGCAGCTGGCAGACGTCGTCCGGCGTCGGGGCGTGCGAGCGGATCTGATCGACGTCGACCTGCACGCTCTCGAGCGCGGTGTCGAAGTACCGCCAGTTCCACTCGCTCGCGCTCACGCGGTCGAAGGCGTCGGCCGGCAGCGGGGGCTGGTTCGTCGGCGTGTCGTCCTGGCCGCGGGCCTCCGAGCGGATCACGACGACGTGCTCGACCGACAGGCGACGCTTCTGCGCCTTCGCCTCGTCGACGACGTCGAGCAGCTCGAGCGCCGGGCGACGCTTGCGGAACACGTTCGGCAGGAACACGACGCGGGCCCGGGACCGGGCGAGCGTCATCGTGGTCTCGCGCGGCCCGAACACCGGCATGATCGGCGTCGCGACCGCGCCGATCTGGATCGCACCGAGGGTGATCGACACGAACTCGCGCCAGTTCGGCAGCTGCATGGCGACGGACTCGCCGGTCCGCACGCCGAGCTCGAGGAGCAGGGCGGAGACCTTGTCGGCCTCGTCCTGCAGTTCGCGCCAGGTGGTGTTGACGGGCTCCGGTCCGCCGACCTCGATCACGGCGAGGCCGTCCGGGTCGGTCTCGGACAGCGTGCGGACCTTCTCGGACAGCACGAGCGGGTCGGCGTCCACACCGGTGAGCTCGGGCAGGTCGGCTGCTGCGGCGACCTGGTCGGTGTCCTCGCCGAGGTCGGTGTGCTGGTCGGCGACGTCGGCGCGCTCGGCGCGGGTGTCGGCGGCGGCCATGGCGGCCTCGGCGTCACCGACCTCCATCTCGAGCCCGACGGAGTTCATCGCCTCGAGGAAGGTCGGGTAGGAGATCCGGTAGGCGCGCGGGTACGTCAGTGCGGAGACCCCGTCGGCCTTCGAGGCGGCGACGGCGAGCGACATGAGCACGCGGTGGTCGTTGAAGGACGACATCGACGCACCGTGTAGCGCACCCGGGGCGACCCCGGTGACGCGGAGCTCGTCGGCCCCCTGCTCCGCGCGCCCGCCCATGCGGTTGAGCTGGAGCATCGCGGCGACGCGGTCGGACTCCTTGAGCCGGATGTGCGCCACGTTCCACAGCCGGGTCGTGCCCTCGGCGAAGGTCGCCATCGTGGACAGGATCGGCAGGAGGTCCGGGATCGGCTGGCAGTCGATGTCGAGGGGCTTCAGCGGCGAGCCGTCGTGCTCGATCCGGACGAAGCCGGTCTCCTCGTCGATCCGCATCGGCACGCCCATCGCCGTCGCGAGGTCGAGGAACTCGCTCTCCGGGTGGTCGGTGTCCGCTGTGGTGAACGAGGTCATGCCGCGCAGCAGCACGTTCGACTCGCGGATGCCGGCGGCGGCGATGCCGAACGCGGCCGAGCCGATGTCCGGCGGGATGACGTAGTCGTGCGGGGTCGCCTGCTGGTTCGCCGGGATCCGGTACTCGAGCCAGTCGTCGGAGACCTCGACCTGCAGCCCGAACTGACGCATCATCCGAACCGTGAGCTCGACGTACGGCTGCTCGTTCAGGCGGCCGCCCGTGATGTGGACGCGCGTCTCCTGCTCGGCGAACGGCGCGACCAGGAGCAGACCGGAGATCCACTGCGACAGCGTGCCGGCGATCGTGACGTCGCCGCCGCGGGGACGCTTCGGCTGCACCGTCACCGGCGGGCAGTCGTTCGTCGCCTCGAGCTCGACGCCCATCTGGGTCAGGGAGGTCAGCAGTGCCTTGATCGGACGGCGCTGGAAGTACTTCATGCCCGACAGCGTCATCGGCTTGTCCGCCAGGGACGCCAGGCCCGTCATGAAGTAGAGCGTGGTGCCGGACGACCCCATGTTGAGGAGGCCGTCGGCTCCGCGCGAACCGTGGTCGACGACGTCCGTCGCCTCGTAGCGGCCGCCGAGCCCGGTGACGTGGTACTCGTTGCCGCGGCGCTTGACGTCGACGCCGAGGGCGCGGAGCGTGCCCACGGTCCACTCGACCTGGCGCGTCGTGCTGATGCCGGAGACGATGCTCGTCCCCTTCGCCAGCGACGCGAGGACCAGCGCGCGGTGCGCGTGGTACTTCGAGACCGGGATGTCGAGCTCTCCGACGAGCGGTGCGGTCGTACCGCGGACCACCAGCTGCATGCGTTCCTCTTCCCTGTTGAGCGCTTCTACGGTAGTCCCCATGGGTAAGTCCTGAGAAACTGCATCCCACGACGGGGCGAACGCTTGTTTGTGCGTGTCCGACAAGGACCCGGGCAGGATGTCCACCATGGACATCCGCTTCACCGAGTCCCCGGCGTCGACCATCGGCGTCGAGTGGGAGCTGCCCCTGGTCGACCGTGACACCGCGGACCTCACCCCGCGGGCCCCCGCGGTGATCGCCGCTGTCCGCGAGCGTCTCGGCTCCCGCCAGCAGGTCACCGAGGAGCTCCTGACGAACACCGTCGAGGTCGTCACGGGCGTGCACCGCACCGTGCGGGGAGCGACTGCGGAGCTGTCCGGGATCATCGGCGAGGTCGTCGACGCCGCGGAGCCGCTCGACGCCCAGGTCATGTGCTCCGGCACGCATCCGTTCGCCGTGTGGGATCAGCAGGAGATCACGCCGGACAGCGAGCACTACACGACGCTCATCGACCGGACCCGGTGGTGGGGCCGCCAGATGCTGATCTGGGGCGTCCACGTGCACGTCGGCATCGACCACCGCGACAAGGCGCTCCCGATCCTCGGCGCGATGCTGGCGTACGTGCCGCACGTGCAGGCGTTCACCGCGTCGAGCCCGTTCTGGGCGGGCACCGACACCGGGTACGCGTCGAACCGGGCGCTGATGTTCCAGCAGCTGCCGACGGGCGGGTTGCCGCCGCACCTCGGCGCGTGGGCGAACTTCGAGGAGGTCGTCGGCGACCTCACCCACACCGGGGTGATCGACGGGGTGCAGGACCTCCGCTGGGACATCCGGCCCTCACCGCAGTGGGGCACGCTCGAGAACCGGGTGTCCGACGGCATCTCGACCGTCGACGAGGTCGGGGCCGTCACCGCGCTCGTGCAGAGCCTGGTCACGGAGTGCTCCGACCGACTCGACGCGGGCGAGACCCTGCCGACGATGCAGCCGTGGTTCGTCCGTGAGAACAAGTGGCGGGCGGCCCGCTACGGCATGGACGCGGAGATCATCACGAACACCGCCGGGGACGAACGACTCGTCACGGACGAGGTGCACGACCTCGTCGCGCGGCTCGACCCGGTCGCCGAGCGGCTCGGCTGCCAGCAGGAACTGCACCACCTCGACACGATGATCGAGCACGGTGCGTCGTACCAGCGGCAGCTCGCGGTCGCACAGCAGCACGACGGCGATCTGCGCGCCGTGGTCCGTCACCTGGTGCAGGAGCTGCGCGACTCGCTCTGAGCGCGGCGCGCGCCGCCGCCCGCCCGGCGCGCCCGCCCCGACACCGCCCCGCGCGCGGACTCAGAACGACACGGTCGCTGTCGTACGACAACCGCAGTGTCGCTCGTGCGCGCCCGCAACTGCTCGCGCGCGCAACGAACGACACCGTCGTCGTCGTACGACAGCGACGATGTCGTTCCGAGTCGGCGGGAGGAGACAAGACGGGCGCGCGCCCGCCGATCAGCAGACGGACACCAGGCCCGTGGCGGATCCGCCACGGGCCTGGTGTCCGTCATTCGGGCGCGCTCAGCGCCCCAGGAACTTCTGCAGGCTGGCCAGCTCCTCTTCCGTGGGCGCCTTGCCGTTCTTGCCGCCGCCGAGACCGAGACCGGAGCCCTTCGGCGCCTGCTGCGGGGCCGCGGCAGCACCGGCGGCCAACGCGGCACGCTTGGCCGGGTTGCCGACCTTCTTCTTCTTGGCGCCGCCCTGCTGCTGCTTCTTGCCGCCGTGCATGCCCGGGATCGGACCCATGCCCGGCATCTGCGGGACGCCGCCACGGGCGACCGTCTTCATCATCTTGGCGGCCTGCTCGAAGCGGTTGACGAGCTGGTTGACCTCGGTCACGGTCGAGCCGGCGCCCTTCGCGATGCGGAGGCGGCGGGAGCCGTTGAGGAGCTTCGGCAGCTCGCGCTCCTGCGGGGTCATCGACTGGATGATCGCCTCGGTCCGGACGATCTCGCGCTCGTCGAAGTTGTCGAGCGCCTCGCGCATGCCCTTGGCGCCGGGGAGCATGCCGAGCATGCCCTTGATCGAGCCGGCCTTGCGGAGCTGCTGCATCTGCTGCAGGAAGTCGTTCAGCGTGAAGTTGTCGGTCGCGATCTTGTCCGCGACCTTGCGCGCCTCTTCCTCGTCGAAGGCACCCTGGGCCTGCTCGATGAGGGAGAGGATGTCACCGAGGTCGAGGATGCGGCTCGCCATGCGGTCCGGGTGGAACGGCTCGAAGTCGTCGAGCGACTCGCCCGTCGACGCGAACATGATCGGACGTCCCGTGATGCTCGCGACCGACAGGGCCGCACCACCGCGGGCGTCACCGTCGAGCTTCGAGAGGACGACACCGGTGAAGTCGACGCCCTCCTGGAAGGCACGCGCCGTGGCGACGGCGTCCTGACCGATCATCGCGTCGATGACGAACAGGACCTCGTCCGGGTCGACCGCCTTGCGGATGTTCGCCGCCTGCTTCATGAGCTCGGCGTCGACACCGAGGCGTCCGGCGGTGTCCACGATCACGGTGTCGTACTGCTGGTCGACGGCTGCCTTGATCGCGTTCTTCGCGACCTTGACCGGGTCGCCGACGCCGTTGCCGGGCTCCGGGGCGAAGACGTGCACGCCGGCCTGCTCGCCGACGACCTGGAGCTGCTGGACGGCGTTCGGGCGCTGGAGGTCCGCCGCGACGAGCATCGGGGTGTGGCCGTCCTTCTTGAGCCACTTGCCGAGCTTGCCCGCGAGCGTCGTCTTGCCGGCGCCCTGCAGGCCCGCGAGCATGATGACCGTCGGCGGCCGCTTCGCGAACTCGAGCCGACGCTGCTGGCCGCCGAGGATGCCGACGAGTTCCTCGTTGACGATCTGCACGACCTGCTGCGCGGGGTTCAGCGCACGGTTGACCTCGTCCGACAGGGCACGCTCGCGCACCGCGGCGGTGAAGGACTTGACGACCTCGAGCGCGACGTCGGCGTCGAGCAGGGCCCGGCGGATCTCGCGGACGGTGCCGTCCACGTCCGACGGGGAGAGTCGCCCCTTCGTCCGCAGGTTGCGGAAGGTCTCGGTGAGCCGATCAGAAAGAGATCCGAATTGCGCCATGATCCGACGATTCTACAGGGACCCGTCCGACACGACCGGTGACCCGACTGCCGGGTTGTTGGACGCCGTCCACAAACGTCGTACGATGCCGTCCATGCCGGAACTCGAGGTCGTCCGCCCACCGGGACTCCTGCCGTACGCGGAAGGCCTGGCGCTGCAGCGACGCCTCCGCGCCGACGTCGTCGCGGGGCGGTCGCCGGGTGCGCTCGTGGTCTGCGAGCACCCGTCCGTGTACACCGCCGGACGACGGACCGAGCCGACCGACCTGCCGACGGACGGCTCCCCCGTCGTCGAGGTCGACCGCGGCGGCCGCATCACCTGGCACGGCCCAGGGCAGCTCGTCGCCTACCCGGTCGTCCGCCTCGCCGAGCCGCTCGACGTCGTGGCGTGGGTGCGTGACCTCGAGCAGGTCCTCGTCGACGCCGCAGCCGCCGTCGGGGTCCACGCGTCGCGGGTCACCGGCCGGAGCGGCGCGTGGGTCCGGCACGAGGACGGCACGACCGACAAGGTCGGCGCCGTCGGCCTGCACGTCGCCGAGGGCGTCACGAGTCACGGGATCGCCCTCAACTGCGACAACGCGCTCGACGCGTACCGCGCCATCGTCCCGTGCGGCATCGCCGACGCGGGTGTCACCACCCTGAGCGCCGCCGCCGCGCGGCCGGTCACCGTCGCCGAGGTCCGGGACGTCGTCGCACACCTGGTCCAGCGGGCGTTCGACGGCATGCACACCGGACACCGCATCAGCACCGAGGAACGGATCCCCGCATGACCCTCGCTCCGGAAGGCCGCCGCATGCTCCGCGTCGAGGCCAGGAACGCCGCGACCCCGATCGAGACCAAGCCCCCGTGGATCAAGACCCGCGCGACCCAGGGCCCGGAGTTCCGCGAGGTGTCGGCGCTCGTCCGCGCGGAACAGCTGCACACCGTCTGCCAGGAAGCCGGGTGTCCGAACGTCTTCGAGTGCTGGGAGGACCGCGAGGCGACGTTCCTCATCGGCGGTGCGCAGTGCACCCGACGGTGCGACTTCTGCCAGATCGACACCGGCCGCCCCGAACCGCTCGACCGCGACGAGCCCCGCCGCGTGGCGGCCTCCGTCGCGAGCATGGGCCTGCGCTACGCCACCGTGACGGGTGTGGCGCGGGACGACCTGCCCGACGGCGGCGCCTGGCTCTACGCGGAGACGATCCGCGCGGTCCATGAGCACTCCCCCGGCACCGGCGTCGAGATCCTCGTGCCCGACTTCAACGGCCGTCCAGACCAGCTCGGCCAGGTGTTCGACGCACGTCCCGAGGTCTTCGCGCACAACGTCGAGACCGTCCCGCGCATCTTCAAGCGGATCCGCCCGGCGTTCCGGTTCGAACGGTCGCTCGACGTGATCAGCCAGGGACGGGACGCGGGGCTCGTCACGAAGTCGAACCTCATCCTCGGCATGGGCGAGGAGCGCGCCGAGGTCGAGGACGCCCTCCAGCAGCTGCACGACGCCGGGACGGACATCATCACGCTCACGCAGTACCTGCGCCCGTCGCCCCGGCACCTGCCGGTCGCCCGGTGGGTCAGGCCCGAGGAGTTCGTCGAGCTCCGCGAACTCGCCGAGGGGATGGGCTTCGCCGGCGTGCTCGCCGGTCCGCTCGTGCGGTCCTCGTACCGCGCCGGTCGGCTGTGGGCGCGGGCCACGGTCGCCCGCGGCGGGACGGTGCCGGAACACCTCGCACACCTGGTCGACGCGCCGGTCGGACGGCAGGCCGTCTGACCGGCGGTCGGCCCGGCCACGGACATACAGGAGGCCCCCCCCCCCCCGCCGCGGGGGGGGCCGTCCGCGGGCGGGGCGCGGGCGGTGGCGGC
>NZ_VEAF01000007.1:192948-216619 GCF_007673775.1 Curtobacterium sp. 9128
CCCGCCCGCCACACACCCGCGGCGCCCGCCCCGGGGGCGGCGGGGCCCCTCCTGTCCGGTGGGTGCCCGGGGGCACCGCGCTCGCTACGCGCGACCGCGGATGCTGCGGAGCAGCCATCCGATGATCGCGAGGATGATCAGGACGATGCCGATCCAGAGCAGGAACTTCAGCGCACCGACGAAGATCCCGCTGAAGAGCAGGACGAGGCCGATGACGATCGCGATGATCAGGAGTGCTGGCATGTGAGGAGTCCTTCCGCGTACCTGGACGATCCCTGTACTGCCGCAGACCGTACCCGGAATCAGCCGACGAGGTTCTGCACGAACACGTGCGGGGTGAACCCGGTGAGGTCGTTGATGCCCTCGCCCTGCCCGATGAGCTTGATCGGGATGCCGGTCTTCTCCTGCACGCTCAGGACGAACCCGGCCTTCGCGGACCCGTCGAGCTTGGTGATCACGAGGCCGGTCACGCCGGCACCCTCGATGAAGGCCTGCGCCTGCGCGAGCCCGTTCTGCCCCGTGGTGGCGTCGAGGACGAGCAGGACCTCGGCGATCTCGGTCTGCTTCTCGACGACGCGCTTGATCTTGGCGAGCTCGTCCATCAGGCCGGCCTTGGTGTGCAGGCGGCCCGCGGTGTCGATCACGACGATCTCGGTGCCGTCACGCATCGCCTTGTCGACCGTCTGGTAGGCGACCGAGGCCGGGTCCTGCCCGGGCTGCGAGGGCCGCACGACGTCGACGCCGGCGCGCTGGGCCCAGGTCGCGACCTGCTCGACGGCGGCGGCACGGAAGGTGTCCGCCGCGCCGACGAGCACGGTGCGGTCGTAGGTCTTCAGGAACTTGGCGAACTTGCCGATGGTGGTGGTCTTGCCGACCCCGTTCACACCGACGACGAGCACCACGGCGGGACGCGCGCTGAGCTTGAGCGTCGTGTCGAGCTTCGACAGCCGTTCCTCGAGCACCTCCCGGAGCATGCGCTGCAGGTCGGCGGGGTCCGTCGTGCCGTACCGGTCGACGCGGGCGTGCAGGTCCGCGATGATCTCCTCGGAGATGTCGGGGCCGAAGTCCGCGCCGATGAGCGCCGTCTCGAGGTCGTCCCAGGTGTTCTCGTCGATCGTCTTGCGCTGGAAGAGCCCGCGCAGCCGGGAGGACAGTGACCAGGTACTCGCCATGTTCCCAGCTTAGGGCGCGCCCCTGACCGCTAGGCTCGGCAACACGAAGGGGAGTACTCCACTTCGGTGACCTCGTCAGTACGGTCCGGGCCGATCCGGATCCGGGGCACCGGTCGATCGTCAGATCGGCGGAGGAGACCTTCAGGCCTCGGCGTACCCACGCCCGACCCCTGAAGGACCCCACTGTGGACGTTCCGTTCCTCGTCTGGATCATCACCATCGCCGGCATCCTCGGCCTGCTGGTGTTCGACTTCTTCTCGCACGTCCGCACGCCGCACGTGCCGCACATCCGCGAATCGGCCATCTGGTCGGCGGTCTACATCGCGCTCGCGATCGTCTTCGGCATCGGCGTGTGGGTGTTCGGCGGCGGGCAGGCCGGTGGCGAGTACTTCGCCGGGTGGTTGACCGAGAAGGCCCTGTCCGTCGACAACCTCTTCGTCTTCCTCATCATCATGGGCTCGTTCGCCGTACCGAAGGAGTTCCAGCAGAAGGTCCTGCTGGTCGGCGTCGCGATCGCCCTGCTCGCCCGCGGCGTGTTCATCGCCCTCGGTGTCACGATCATCGACAACTTCTCGTGGGTGTTCTACCTGTTCGGCGCGCTGCTGTTCTGGCTCGCCTGGTCGCAGGCCCGCAGCGGGAACGAGCACAGCGCCGACGAGGGCGACTCGCGCCTGATCCGGATCCTCAAGCGCATCATCCCGACCTCCGACCACTACGACGGCGACCGCCTCACCACGAAGGTCGACGGCAAGCGCCTCTTCACCCCGATGCTGCTCGTCATGGTCGCCATCGGCCTGACCGACGTGCTCTTCGCCCTCGACTCGATCCCGGCGATCTTCGGCCTGACGCAGGACGCCTACATCGTGTTCACGGCGAACGCGTTCTCGCTGCTCGGACTCCGCCAGCTCTACTTCCTCATCGCCGGGCTCCTCGAGCGCCTGATCTACCTCGGCCAGGGCCTGGCCGTCATCCTCGGGTTCATCGGCGTGAAGCTCGTCTTCCACGCGATGCACGTCAACGAGCTGCCCTTCATCAACGGCGGCGAGCACATCGAGTGGGCGCCGGAGATCCCGATCTGGTTCTCGCTCGGGTTCATCATGCTGACGATCGCCGTCGCGACGGTGGCCTCGCTGGTGGTCTCGAACAAGCGCCGGGCGCGCGGGCTGACCCCGACCGGTGAGCCGAAGGCGGCCGAGCCGTCCGCCTGACGCCGCGGCGCCACCGCCCCGCCTACGCGACCACGGCCTCCGCGGTCGGCTCGGGCTCGCGGCGCTGCACGCGCTGCCCCACGACCGCGGAGACACCGTCCTGGCGCATCGACACCCCGTACAGCGCGTCGGCGATCTCCATCGTGCGCTTCTGGTGCGTGATCACGATGAGCTGCGACGACTCGCGGAGCCGTTCGAACACGGTGAGCAGTCGCCCGAGGTTCGCGTCGTCGAGCGCCGCCTCGACCTCGTCCATGATGTAGAACGGCGACGGCCTGGCGGTGAAGATCGCGACCAGGAGCGCCACCGCCGCGAGGGACCGCTCGCCGCCGGACAGCAGTGTCAGCCGGTCGATCTTCTTGCCGGCGGGCTTGACCTGCACGTCGATGCCGGTGGCGAGGAGGTCCGTCGGGTTCGTCAGCGTGATCGACCCGGACCCTCCGGGGAACAGGATCGGGAAGATGACGTCGAAGGCGTCCTTCGTGTCGGTGAACGCCGACTCGAAGATCGTCTGCATCTTCATGTCGAGCTCGTCGATGATCGTCATGAGGTCGGTGCGGGTCTTCTGCAGGTCCTCGAGCTGCTCGGCGAGGAACGCGTGCCGCTGCTCGAGCGCCTGGAACTCCTCGAGCGCGAGGGGGTTCACCTTGCCGAGCTGGCCGAGGTCACGCTCGGCGGCGGCGAGCCGGCGTTCCTGCTCGGCTCGCACGTACGGCACGGTCTCGACGTCGGCGGGGTCGACGTCCTCGGTCGCGTCGAACTCGGGGAGCGCCGGGCCACCGGGCAGCGTCGACTCCGCGTCGACGACCACGACGTCGTCGACGTCGCCGCCGTCGTTGCCGTCGCCGCCGTCGCCGCCGTCACTGCGGTCGAGCACCGCGCTCCCGACGCGTGCCGCGTCGGCGAGCGACTCGTCCGCAGCAGCAACCGCCACCCGCTCGGCATCCCGGTGCCGACGCGCGAGCACCCGCGGGTCGATGAGCACGTCGACGGGCACCGGCACGTGCGGGCCGTACTCCGCGACGAGCACGGCCTCGACGAGCCCGAGCTCGCTCTGCGCCCGGTCGAGCACGCCGGACACGTGCAGCTTCTTCTCGTAGATCTCCATCTCGAGCGAGTGCACGCCGTCCGTGATCGACTGCAGACGGTCCCGGAGCTCGCGTTCCTCGTTCCGGATCGTCTGGAGCTCGGTGTTCCGCTTCGACCGCTCCGCCTCCGCCGTGGCGAGCTGCACGCGCGCCTCGGCGAGCGACCGGTCGACTGCTCCGAGCACCTCCGGCAGGTCTGCGAGCACGCTCTCCGCGGTCGCCATCTGCCCGCGCCGGATGACCGCGAGTCGCGCCGCCTCGGCTGCCGCAGCGCGTTCTGCCGCGAGCTGCCGGTCGAGCTGGTCGGCCCGCGCCCGCTCGGCCCGTGCGCGCTCCCGCACGGTCTCGATCTGGATGCGTTGCTCGATCTCCGCGGCGCGCGCCGCCTCGAGCGCGTCCTGCAGCGCCGGTCGGCCCGACGCGTCGACGGTCGGGCGAGGGAGGGCGGCGTGGTCCTGCTGCGCCTGTTCCGCCTCGGCGAGGACGGCCTCCGCGGCCTCGACCGCACCGTCGGTCTCCGCCAACGCCGCACGGAGTCGGTCCACCTCGGCGTGCGCGTTCTCGGACCGCGCCCGCACCGTCGCGCTCCTGCGGTCGTACTCCGCCACGGCGCCGGCGTGCGCACGGCTCGTCCGGTCGGCCTCGTCCGCCGCGCGGCGCGCGTCGTCGACGTCGGTCCGTGCGGCCTGGAGGCCCGTGGCCACTTCCGCCGCGTCGCTCGCGATCGCGTCGCGCCGACGGACCGCGTCGTCCCGCTCCGCGACGAGCTCGATGCGGGAGGTGGTGCGCGCGCCGCCACCGGTCACGCGGACCGCACGGACCAGGTCACCGTCCCGTGTCACGACCGTGGCGTGCGGGGCGGTGGTGAGCACCGCCTCCAGGTCGACCCCGTCCGACTCGGCGACGAGCGTGTCCGCGAGGATCGCGGACAGTGCCGGGGGCCCGGTGACGAGGTCGAGGGCCCGACGGACGCCGATGGGCACGACCGGTGCGCCACCGGCGCCGGAGGCGTCGGCGACCACGACGTCGATGCGGCCGATGTCGGCAGCCCTGGCGTGCGCGACCGCGTCGAGCGCGGCGTCCCGGCTCTCGGCGAGCACGGCGTCGGCGAGGCCGTCGAGTGCCGCTGCGACCGCGGCCTCGTACCCGGGCTCGACCGTGAGGTGGTCGGCGAGCCGCCCGACGATCCCGGCGCGTCCGGCGTCGATGAGGGCCTGCGACCCGTCCCGGACATCGATCGACATGCCGAGCGCGGACACCCGCGCGTCGAGGGCATCACGCTCGCGCTCCAACGCGTGCAACCGGTCGCGGAGGTCGTCGCGGGTGGTCTGCGCCCGTTCGAGCCGTTCGCGCGCTGCGTCGAGCGCCGCCTGCAGCGCGTCGGCGTCGGTCTCGGTCGACGGGTCCGTACCGACGTCGGCGAGGGCCGCGTCCGCGACGCGGGCGCGCTCGGTCGCCTCGGCCGACGCCCGTTCACGCCGCTCGCGGTCCGCCACGGCGGAGCCCCGCTTCGACCGCGCTACGTCGACCGCACTGGTCAGTCGCTGCGCGTCGAGGTCGTGTCGGGAGACCTGCGCGGCCTGATCGGCGATGCGCTCGTCGAGGGCGTCGAGCGTCGCGCGGGCCTGCCGGACGCGGTCGGCGGCCGCGGCGGTCTCCTGCTGCATGGTCGTCGCCTGGGCGTCGAGCGCGTCGGCCTCGGCACGGACCGCGGCGACCTGCTCGGCGCTGATCGTCGGGCCCTGCTGCGGCACGTCGGACTGCTGCGCGAGGAGCATCAGGCGCTGGTTCGCCAGGCTCGACAGACCGCGCAGGCGCTCCTGCACGCTCTCCAGGCGGTGGACCACGGTGCGGGCACGGTCGACGTCGTCGCCGACCATGCTCTGCTCGACGTGCTGCTGCCGGGCGCGGGTCTGGTCGAGGCGCTCGGTGAGGACGATCCGCTCGGACTTCCGGCCGGCCTCGACCTCCTGGTGCTCGTGCAGCTCCCTGCGGAGGCGCACGACGTCGTCGGCGAGGATGCGCGCCTTGGCGTCCCGAGCGACCGCCGCGACGGACTGCGCCTTGCGGGCGACCTCGGCCTGGCGCCCGAGCGGCTTCAGCTGCCGGCGGATCTCCCCCGCCAGGTCGGACAGCCGCGTCAGGTTCGTCTGCATCGCGTCGAGCTTGCGGAGGGTCTTCTCCTTGCGACGGCGGTGCTTGAGGATCCCCGCGGCCTCCTCGATGAAGCCGCGGCGGTCCTCGGGGGTGGCGTGCAGGACCTTGTCGAGCTGGCCCTGCCCGACGATGACGTGCATCTCCCGCCCGAGGCCGGTGTCGGAGAGGAGCTCCTGCACGTCGAGGAGTCGGCAGTTCTCCCCGTTGATCGCGTACTCGCTGCCGCCGTTCCGGAAGAGCGTGCGCGAGATCGTCACCTCGCTGTAGTCGATCGGCAGCAGACCGTCGGTGTTGTCGATCGTCAGGAGGACCTGCGCGCGACCGAGCGGACCGCGGGTCGAGGTGCCCGCGAAGATGACGTCCTCCATCTTGCCGCCGCGCAGGGTCTTCGCGCCCTGCTCCCCCATCACCCAGGCGAGCGCGTCGACGACGTTGGACTTGCCGGAGCCGTTCGGACCGACGATGCACGTCACGCCGGGTTCGAACGCGAACGTCGTCGGCTGCGCGAAGGACTTGAACCCCTTGATGGTCAGGCTCTTCAAGTACATGCGGGTCTCCGGAGGTGTCGCTCTCGCTGTCGCGTCACTAGACGTTGCTCGTCGCGCGTCAGGCTAACGCGTCCGGAGGCGCGGACGTGGCTGGCACACGGGGCAGATGTGGCTCGACCGGTTCATGAACTCCTGCCGCACGATGGTCGTGCCGCACCGCGGGCACGGCTTCCCCTGCTGCCCGTACACGTTCAGCCGCTGCGAGAAGTACCCGGACTGCCCGTTCACGTTGACGTACTGCGCGTCGAAACTGGTGCCGCCGTCCTCGAGCGCGCGCCGCAACACCGTACGGACCTCCTCGAGGAGCAGGCGGAGCGCCGCACGGGGCAGCCGGTCCGCCGGACGGTCGTAGTGCAGCTTCGCGGCCCAGAGCGACTCGTCGGCGTAGATGTTGCCGATCCCGCTCACCACACCCTGGTCGAGGAGCACCCGCTTGATGCCGCTCGAGCGCTTCCTGGCCATCTGCAGGAACCGGTCGTCGTCGAACGCGGGGTCGAGCGGGTCCCGGGCGATGTGCGACACCTGCGTCGGGATGCGCCGGCGCCACGCCGCGTCCGGTGCCCGGTCGTCCGACGCCCCCGCGAAGCCGGCCGGGGCACCGTCGACGGTCGGCACCGTCGTGTCGATCGCCATCGACCCGAAGGTCCGTTGATCGACGAACTCGAGCTCAACGGGTGCCTCGGGCGCGCCGTCCGGATCGGTGCCGCTCGGCTGGACCGCGATGACGATGCGGCGGTGTCGCGCTGCGGGGCGGTCGCGGCCGAGCAGGATCTGGCCGCTCATGCCGAGGTGAGCGACGAGCGCTTCCGGGGTGCCGTCGCCACCCGGTTGCTCGAGCGGCATCCAGAGGAACTTGCCGCGCCGGACCGCGGCGGCGATGGTGCGTCCGGTCAGGCGGTCTGCGAAGTCCTCGGCGGGACCGTCGTGGCGGGTGAGTGCTCGTTCGTCGGTGACGTGCACGGCGAGCACCCGCGCGCCGCTGACGGCGGGTTCGAGGCCGGCGCGGACGACCTCGACCTCGGGGAGTTCCGGCACGCGCTACGCTCCGGCGCTGCCGACGCGCGCCGCGGTGTCCGCCGTGGTGGTCGTGTCTCCGTCGCGACCGGACAGCCGGGTCCAGGCGTCGAGGGCAGCGGCCATCTCGGCGGTCTTCTTGCTCGACCCGGATCCGGACGCGATGTCCACGCCATGCAGGACGACGGTCGCGTGGAAGGTCTTGTCGTGGTCGGGGCCCTCTTCGGTGACCCGGTACGCCGGGTTCCCGAGCGCGAGCGACGCGGCGAGCTCCTGCAGGCTGGTCTTCGGGTCCATCGCGGCGCCGAAGCGGTCGGGGTCGATGAGCAGCGGCTCCACGAGCCGGAGTACGAGGGCGGTCGCCTCGTCGGGGCCGGCGGAGAGGTAGGTCGCGCCGATGACGGCCTCGACGGTGTCGGCGAGGATCGACGACTTGTCGCGTCCACCGGTGAGCTCCTCGCCCTTGCCGAGACGCAGGTAGGCGCCCAGTCCGTTGAGCCGGGCGATCTCCGCGAGGGCGACCGTCGAGACGAGGCTCGCCCGGCGCTTGGCCAGGTCGCCCTCGTCGAGGTCGGGGAAGTCGCGGTAGAGCTTCACGGTCACGGCCTGACCGAGGATCGAGTCACCGAGGAACTCGAGCCGTTCGTTGTGCCCGATGCCACCGTGCTCGTACGCGTACGACCGGTGGGTGAGGGCGAGCTGCAGCAGCTCCGGGGACACGTCGACCCGGAGCAGGCGCTGCAGACGAACGACGTCCGACCCCGCTTGGCCGGACCCCACGGGGTCAGCAGGCTGGGAGTCGGACGTCGCTGTCATGCGTGCGTCGATCAGACGTCGGCGACCTTGCGGCCCTTGTACTCCATGTACAGGGCGGTGCCGGCGGAGTCCTCGACGACCTTCGCGCGGTGCGGGAGGCTGTAGGTGACCTTGCCGTTCTCGATCGTCTTCACGAGCTGGACCGGCGCGGCCTTCCACTGCGAACGACGGGCGTGCGTGTTGGCACGGGACTGCTTGCGCTTGGGAACGGCCATGGTGGTTCTCTTTCGGTTGGTCGGTGGTCAGTCGGTGGAGGTGCTGTGTTCGTTCTTCAGCTGTCGCTTCGTGCTTCACTGTCGGACTCGTCGAACGTCAGTCCGTCGAGTGCAGCCCAGCGGGGATCCGTCGGCTCGGGAGCCGTGCGACCCGTGTCCGCCAAGCGCTCACCCGTCACCGGGTCGAGTCCTGGGCAGTCCGGTCGACAGACCGGCTGGAACGGCAGTGACAGCACCACCGCGTCTCGAACGACCGGTTCAGAATCCACGTGGTCTTCGTGAACATGGAAGTCGAAATCCTCCGAGGCATCATACGCGAACAGCTCGGCGAAATCGACTTCGACGGGCTCGCTGATGTCGATCAGGCAGCGGGAGCACTGTCCCGTGGCCTCGGCCGAGGCGTGTCCGGAGACGAGCACGCCCTCGTGGAGCCCCTCGAGCTTGAGCTCGATGTGGATCGGGTCGCCCTCGCGGACGGCCACGACACCGGCCCCGAGCGTCTCGGGGACGTCGAAGTCGAGCGTGTGTTCGCGCATCTCGCCCGGGCGGTGTGCGAGGTCACGCACGCGCAGGGCGTAGGGGCTGTTCACGGGGGAAGACACGATCGACCATCCTAGCGCGGACCATCGCCCACGTCGAGGAGCGCGGAGCCGTGTCGCGGCTCCGTCTCAGCCGACGGCGTTCCGGAGCGCCTCGTGCACGACGGCGGGGACGTACGGGGTGACGTCGCCGCCGAGCGTGGCGACCTGCCGGATGAGCGAGCTCGACACGTGCGCCCGCGAGGCCTCCGGCAGCAGGAAGACCGTCTCGACGTCGGCGAGGTGCCGGTTCATGATCGCCATCGGGGTCTCGTAGGCGACGTCCTCGCCGGAGCGGACGCCCTTCACCAGGACGGTCGCGCCGACCTGTCGGCAGTAGTCCACGAGGAGACCAGCCGTCCACTCCCCGACCCGGATGTTCGTCGGCGCACCGACCTCGGCGAGCGACTCCTCGATGAGCCGGACACGGTCGACCGCGTCGAACATCGCGGTCTTCTTGTCCGGGTTGTGCACGACGAGCACGTGCACCTCGTCGAAGAGCCCGGCGGCCCGGGCGATCACGTCGAGGTGCCCGAGGGTCACGGGGTCGAAGGAGCCGGGGACGACCGCGATCTGCGCCATGCCTCCGACCCTAACGGCAGAGCCCCGGGTCAGTTCTTGCCGAGGAACGCCGCGTCGGACTCGTCGAGCCGCCGGGCGAGGGCGTCACGGAGCTCCGGCTGTCCTTCGAGCGTCGGGTCGGCCTCCAGCAGCCGCTCCGCCTCCTCGCGCGCGTCGACGATGAGGTCGGCGTCGCGCACGACGCGCAGGAGGTTGAGCGAGGACCGGCCGCCGGACTGTCGCTCCCCCAGGACGTCGCCTTCGCGGCGGAGTTCGAGGTCGACCCGGGCCAGCTCGAAGCCGTCGTCGGAGGCGGCGACGGCGTCCACACGCTCCCGCGAGGTGGTCTCCGACTCGGCCGCGGTGACGAGCAGACAGACGCCGGCGTACTGGCCACGACCGATGCGGCCGCGGAGCTGGTGCAGCTGGGACACCCCGAACCGGTCGGCGTCGAGGATCGCCATCATCGACGCGTTCGGCACGTCCACGCCGACCTCGATCACGGTCGTCGCCACGAGCACGTCGACGTCACCGCCGGCGAAGGCGGTCATGATGCGGTCCTTCTCGTCGCCGGTCATGCGACCGTGCAGGACCTCGACCCGGCGGTCGGCGAGCACCGGCATCGTCCGCATCCGTTCCGCGGTGGCCAGGACCGTCGCGGGTGCTCGGCGGGGTGCGTCGTCCTCGGAGTCGGGTTCGGCGGCGCCGTCGTCCTCGGCGTGGGCGTCGTCGATCGCCGGACACACCACGAACGCCTGACGCCCCGCCGCGAGCTCCTCGGCCATGCGGGTCCAGATCCGCGACTCCCATCCGGGGTGCTCGGCGAGCCCGACCGTGAAGGTCTCGACCCCGGCGCGACCGGATGGCATGCCGGCGATGGTGGAGACGTCGAGGTCGCCGAAGACGGTCATGGCGACGGTTCGCGGGATCGGCGTGGCGGTGAGGACCAGCACGTGCGGTGGACGCTCGCCCTTCGTCCGGAGGGCCTCGCGCTGCTCGACGCCGAAGCGGTGCTGCTCGTCAACGACCACCAGGCCGAGCTCGGCGAAGTCGACCCGGTCGCCGAGCAGGGCATGCGTGCCCACGACGAGCCGCGAGCTGCCGGACGCCGCCGCGAGCAGGGCCCGGCGACGCTCGTCGGTGGACTGCGACCCGGTGAGGATGACCGGGCGGAGCTCGGCGGCGAGGTCGGGGCCGAGGAACTTCACGATCGAGCGGAGGTGCTGCGCGGCGAGCACCTCGGTCGGGGCGATCAACGCCGACTGTCCGCCGGACTCCGCCACCGTGAGCATCGCCCGGATCGCGACGAGGGTCTTGCCGGAGCCGACCTCGCCCTGGACCAGCCGGTGCATCGGCCAGGAGCCGGCCAGGTCGTGCGCGATCTCGTCGCCGACGGCGCGCTGGTCGTCGGTCAGCGTGAACGGGAGCGTGGCGTCGAACCGTTCGAGGATCCCGCCCGCCGACGCGGTCCGCGGGGTCGACGCGGTGGCGCGGGCGGCGATGCGGCGCTGGACGAGTGCGGTCTGCAGCACGAACGCCTCGCGGTAGCGCAGCGCGTCCTGCGCGCGCTTGAAGTCGGACACCTTCTCGGGGCGGTGCAGGAGCTCGAGGGCGCGACGGAACGGCACGAGGTCGAGCCGGGTGCGCACGCCTGCCGGGATCGGGTCGGCGATGTCCGGCAGGGTGTCGAGCACCACCGCCATGGCCTTCGCGATCTGCCACGAGGACAGCGACGCCGTCGCCGGGTAGATCGGGATGGGCTGCTGCGAGAAGCGGATCGCCTCCGCCGACCCGGGGTCGGCCGTGGCGCGGGGGTCGTCGGCGTCGAAGAGCTCGTAGTCGGGGTGGGCCAGCTGCCGGGCGCCGCGGTAGTCGCCGACCTTGCCCGCGAAGATCCCGCGGGCACCGGGCACGAGGTCCTTCGTCCGCCACCCCTGGTTGAAGAACGTCAGGGTCAGCAGGCCCTTGCCGTCACCGATCTTGGCTTCGAGGATGGAGCCGCGCCGCTGCCGCATCGTGCGTTCACGGACGTCGACGACCTCGGCGACGATGGTCACGGACTCCCCGATGGCGAGCGAGTCCAGCGCCGTCAGGGCACCGCGCTCCGCGTACCGCCGCGGGGCGTGCTCGAGGAACTCCCCCACCGTGCGGTAGCCGAACGCCTTCTCGATCGCCTTCGCGGTCCGACCGCCGAGCACCGTGGCCAGCTTGGTGTCCAGCGGCGCGGGACCCCACTGCATGTCTGCTGGGGCGGCTGGCGCTGCGGATCCTGAGGTGACCACACCGCAACGGTACCGGCCACGGCCGACGTGCACCGAGCCTCCCGACCGGCCTGTGGAGAACCGCGGGAGGGGTCCGGACGGCCGCTACGGTTGCTGCATGACCCGCATCATCGCCGGCGCCGCCGGTTCCACGACGCTCCGGGTGCCGAAGTCGGGGACCCGACCGACGAGCGACCGGGTGCGTGAGGCGCTGTTCTCCTCGCTCGAGGCACGGGGGCTCGTCGACGACGCCGCCGTGGCCGACCTCTACGCGGGGACCGGGGCGCTCGGGCTCGAGGCGGCGTCGCGCGGAGCCGTCGAGGTGGCACTGGTCGACCGGGCCGCCGCTGCCGCCACCGCCTGCCGCGAGAACGCGAAGGCCGTGCAGCGGCGGGTGCCGGGCGTGCGGGTCGACGTGCACGCGCAGCCGGCGCTCGGGTTCCTGCGCGGGACCGTGCGCACCTTCGACCTGGTGTTCATCGACCCGCCGTACGAGGTCACCGAGACCGAGATCGCCGAGGTGCTCGACGCGCTGGTGCCCCGGCTGACGCCGGACGCCGTGGTCGTCGTGGAGCGCAGCAAGCGCTCGCCGGAGCCGACGTGGCCGGCGGGGCTCGCGCCGTTCAGCAAGCGCAGCTACGGCGAGACCGTCGCGTGGGAGGCCGTGGTCGCCTGAGCCGCGCCGCGCCGCGCCGCGCCCGCAGGCCCGCCGCCCCGCGCGACCGCGGGCCCTCGTGTGTCGATCCGGAACGACACCGTCGCTGTCGTACGACATCGACGCAGTCGCTCCGCAGCAGCTGCGGGACCAGACCCGCACCCAGATCCGCACCCGCCCCTCAGCCCGCCACGCCGTCCCAGTCCGCGTAGGGGTCCCACCCGGTCGTCGGGACCGCCGCTCCGCCCCGCACCAGGTCCGTCGAAGCCCGGGGCAGCACCACCCCGACCCGCCGGAAGCCCCCGGGCAGTGCCACGTCGCGGGGGAAGGTCGCGAGCAACCCGTGGTCCTCCCCACCGTGCAGCGCCGCCGCGTCGAGCTCCGCGTCCAGCTCCAGCGTCACCCCGCTCGCCCGCGCCAGTCGCCCGGCGTCGATCGCGAGTCCGTCGGACAGGTCGAGCATCGCCGTGGCGCCCGCCGCTGCCGCGAGGACCCCGTCCCCGATCGGCGGCACCGGACGCCGCTGCCGTCCCACGTCCGGGTCGGTGTCGAGTCCCCGCGCCACCACTGCCGCACGCGAGGGCTCACCGGCCTCGTCGACGCCCGTCCGGAAGAGCCGTGCCAGCCCGCGCGCCGCCGGCCCGAGCTCGCCCGACACGGCGAGTGTGTCCCCGGCACGCGCTCCCGACCGCAGCACCGGTGCCCGCTCCCGCAGGTCGCCGAACGCCGTGACCGCCAGCGTGAACGCCGACGACGTCGAGAGGTCACCACCGACGACCCCGCACCCGGGGGCGAGCGCGTCGACCGCCAGCCGGAACCCGTCGGCGATGCCCTCGAGCACGGTGACCGGGGTGTCCTGCGGGGCGGCGATGGCGACGACCAGCCCGGTCGGCACGGCACCCATCGCCGCGACGTCGGAGAGGTTCGTGGCCGCGGCCTTCCACCCCACGTCCTCCGGCGAGGACCACGCCCACCGGAAGTCGGGTCCGTGCACCATCATGTCCGTCGTGACGACGAAGCGGCCGTCGGGAGCGGCGACGACGGCGCAGTCGTCCCCGGGTCCGACGAGCGGCGTCCCGGTCGGCAGCCGCGCGGTGACCCGGTCGAGCACGGCGAGTTCGCCGAGCTCACCGACGGTCGGTCCGGTCCAGGGGTCGTCCTTCGCGTCCACACGAGAACGGTAGCCTGGACTCCGATGGACACTGTGCGCCGCCCCCTGCGGATCGTTGCCGGACTCGGCGTGCTCGTCGCCCTCGCGGCCGGCCTGACCGGGTGCACGAACGCCGTCACGATGACCGCTGCACCGTCCGCGAACGCCGCCGCCTGCGCCGCGGCCCAGGTCCGCCTGCCGGACACGGTCGACACGAAGTACGCGCTCCGCAACACGGACGCCCAGTCGACCGCGGCGTGGGGCGACCCCTCGGCTGCGCTGTACCACTGCGGCGTCGCGGTCCCGACGGTGTCCGACCTGCCGTGCTTCGCGAAGGGCTCCGTGGACTGGATCCGCGACGACGAGGGCAAGCGGATCGTCTACACGACGTTCGGCCGCGACCCCGCGGTCCAGGTCGTCATCGACTCGACGAAGACGACGGACCAGGTCCTCCAGGACATCGGGACCGCGGTCGAGTCCCTCCCGGAGGACGGGCACCGCTGCCTCGACCCCTCCGACGTGCAGGGCTGACCTCAGCGCGCGTCACGACGCCGCCACCCACCGGACGGGAGGCTCGGTGCCGGTCGTGCGCCGAGCCTCCCGCTTGGTGGGTCGGCGGTCAGCGGACTGCGCGGCGGCCCAGCTCGACGAGCTCGGCGACCAGGTCCGCGTAGCTCAGGCCCGTCGCGGCCCAGCAGCGCGGGTACATCGAGAAGGGCGTGAAGCCCGGCATCGTGTTGACCTCGTTCACGACGAAGCCGTCGTCGGTGAGGAAGCAGTCGACGCGGGCGAGGCCGGATCCACCGATCGCCTCGAACGCGCGGGCGCCGATGGAGCGGATCTCGTCGGTCTGCGCCTCGGTCAGGGGTGCCGGGCAGAGGAGCTGCTCGTCGCCGCCGAGGTACTTGGCCGCGAAGTCGTAGAAGCCGTCCTCGGCCACGACGATCTCGCCGGGGAGGCTGGTGCGCGGGGTGCCGTCACGGCCCTCGAGGACGGCGACCTCGACCTCGCGCCCGACCACGCGGGGCTCCACGATGACCTTGCTGTCGTGCTCGAACGCCAGGTGCATGGCGGCGGCGAGCTGCTCGGGCGCGTCCACCCGTGAGACGCCCATGCTCGACCCGGCACGGGCGGGCTTGACGAAGAGGGGCCAGCCGTGCGCCGCGACCGTCTCGGCGACGCCGAGCTCGTCGGCCTGCCACTGGCGGCGGAGCACGGTGGTCCACGGTGCCACGCGGAGCCCGGCGTGCTCGAGGACGGCCTTCGCGACGTGCTTGTCCATCGCGAGCGCGCTGGCGAGGACGCCGTCGCCGGCGTACGGCAGCCCGGCGATCTCGAGCATGCCCTGGACGGTGCCGTCCTCGCCGTACGGCCCGTGCAGGATCGGGAACACGATGTCGACGGGGATCGTCGTGACCGAGCCGTCCGCGTGCTCGACCGTCAGGGCGCGCGGCTCCGCGGCGCTCGGGAAGCGGACCCGGGTGCCGTTGTCCGGCACGGTCGGCAGGTCCTGCCCGACGAGCGCCCAGGCGCCGGGGTCGTCCGGCTGCAGCGTGAACGCGCCGTCCTTGGTGATCCCGACCGGCACGACGTCGTAGCGCATGCGGTCGATGACGTCCATGATGCCGCCGGCGGTCACGCAGCTGATCTCGTGCTCGCTGGACCGCCCGCCGAACAGGACGACGACGGTGGTGGTGCTGGTCATGGGCGCTCCCGGGTGCTCAGGGGCCGGACCGGTCACTCGCCCTGGGGCTCGTCGGTCTCGGTGAGGTGCGGCGCGATGTTGCGCGGATCGAGCCTACCGGCGAGCACCTCGCCGACCTGCCCGACGATGGGCATGTCGACGCCGTTCGCCCGGGCGAGCTCGAGGATCGGGGCGACCGAGGCCAGACCCTCTGCGGTCTGGTTCATCTGTCGCACGACCTCGTCGAAGCGGTACCCCTGCCCGAGCAGCCGTCCGGCGGTGTTGTTCCGGGAGAGCGGCGACTGGCACGTGGCGATGAGGTCGCCGAGCCCGGCCAGGCCGGACAGCGTCGACGGCTGCGCCCCGAGCGACACGGCGAACTCCGTCATCTCGGCGAGGCCCCGGGTGATGATCGACGCCTTCGTGTTCTCGCCGTAGCCCACGCCGTCGACGATGCCGATGGCGACCGCGATCAGGTTCTTGAGGACGCCGCCGAACTCGGTGCCGATGACGTCGGTGTTGATGAACGACCGGAAGTACGGGTTGGTGGCGACCGCGGCGACCGCGCTGGCGGTGTCGGCGCTCGTCGACGACACGACCGCGGCGGTCGGCTGCCGCCGCGCGATCTCGAGCGCCAGGTTCGGGCCGCTCGCGACGGCGACGCGGTCCTGGTCGATCCCGAGTCCGGCGAGGAGCACCTCGCTCATCCGCAGGCCCGTCGCCTTCTCGACGCCCTTCATCAGGCTCACGACGGGCACGTCCGGTGGCAGGAGCACCCGGATCGCCTCGAGGTTCGACCGCAGGGTCTGCGACGGCACGGAGACGTAGACCTGCTCGGCACCGTCGAGCACGGCCGGGAGCGAGGTCGACGCGGTGAGCGTCCTCGGCAGGTTGATGCCGGGGAGGTACTCCGAGTTCCGCTTCGTCTCGGTGATCTCCCGCGCGATCTCCGGACGCCGTGCCCAGAGCACGGTCTCGGCACCGCCCTCGGCGAGGACCTTGGCGAACGTGGTCCCCCAGCTGCCCGCCCCGATGACGGCCACGCGCGGCTTGTCGGTGGACTGCATCACGACGCGGATCGCGGCGGTGTCCACCGCTCCACGTGCGGCTGCCGCCGGGTCCGGGTGGTCGTCGTGCGGGCGGAGGCCGGTCGTGTGGCGGCTGCCGGGTGCGTCACTCAAACTTGCCGGTCTCCTTCTGGTTCTTCGCCGACGGGTCCCACCGGGTCTCGGGGGCGCTCTCGCCGCGGAGCTGCTCGACGAGCTCGGTGATCCGCTCCATCAGGAGCTCGGTCGCCTTCGTGAGCATCTGCTGGTCGATCGGTCGCCCGCGGAACTCGGACAGGTCGAGCGGTTCCCCGAAGACGATGTCGACCCGCGACGGCGGGAACAGCCGGAGCTTGTTCGAGTACCGCGCCATGATCTTCTGCGTGCCCCAGTGCGCCATCGGGATGAGCGGCACGTCGTTCTCGAGCGCGATCCGCACGGCCCCGGTCTTGCCCCGCATGGGCCACAGGTCCGGGTCGCGCGTGAGGGTGCCCTCGGGGTAGACGATCACCGCGCCACCCTGTTCCATGAGCGACCGGCCGCCGCCGAGGGGGTCGCTGAGCCGCGTCCGCCCGGAGCGTTCGACCGGGATCTGCCCCATGCCGCTCATGAGCTTGCCGAACACGGGCACGCGGAACAGCGACGCCTTCGCCAGGAACCGCGGCTGCCGGCGGCTGAGCCACACCGCGGTCCCCACGACGAGGGGGTCGATGTTCGTGTAGTGGTTCGGTGCGAGCACGAAGGCACCGTGCTCAGGCAGCCGCTTGCGGCCGTGCCAGTGGTACCGCGCGGTGAACCGGAACGTCGGGATCACGAAGACCGCGGTGATCCGGAACGCCAGGTTCAGGTCGCCGCGCTTCCACCGCCGGCCCGGGTTGGGCAGGCCGGTGGTCACGCCTTCGAGGTCGCGCTCGGCGCTCATCCGGCGAAGTCGAAGTCCGCACCGAGCTTGCGCAGCTTCGGGATGAAGTGCTCGTACCCACGGCTGATGATGCCGACGTTGGTGATGTGCGACTCCCCCTCGGCGGTCAGCGCCGCGATGAGGTGGCTGAAGCCGCCACGGAGGTCGGGGACGCGCACGTTCGCACCGTGCAGCTTCGTCGGACCGGTGATGACCGCTGCCTGCTCGAACGGACGACGGGCGACGCGCCGGTCGTGTCCGGGCAGCCCCTCCTTGTGCACGACGATGTCGGCACCCATCTCGTTGAGGGCGTCGGTGAAGCCGAAGCGGTTCTCGTAGACGGTCTCGTGCACGATGCTCTGGCCCTCGGCCTGGGTGAGCGCCACCACGAGCGGCTGCTGCCAGTCGGTCATGAAGCCGGGGTGCACGTCGGTCTCGATGACGACGGGCTTGAGGACCTCGCGCTCCCGGTAGAAGCGGATGCCGTCCTCCTGGATGTCGAAGCCGCCGCCGACCTTCCGGAAGACGTTGAGGAACGTCATGAGCTCCTGCTGCTTCGCACCCTCGACGAAGATGTCGCCGTTCGTCGCGAGCGCGGCGGAGGCCCAGCTCGCGGCCTCGTTGCGGTCGTTGATCGCACGGTGGGTGTACCCGCGCAGCGAGTCCACGCCCTCGATGAAGATCGTGCGGTTCGGCTCGACCGTGATGATCGCGCCCATCTTCTGCAGGATCGCGATGAGGTCCATGATCTCGGGCTCGATCGCCGCGTTCCGGAGCTCGGTCGTGCCGTCGGCGAGCACCGACGAGAGCAGCACCTGCTCGGTCGCGCCGACGCTCGGGTACGGCAGCTCGATGTTCGCGCCCTTGAGGCCGTTCGGCGCCGTGATGTGGATGCCGGAGATCTGCTTGTCGACGATCGCACCCATGGCGCGGAGGGCGTCGAGGTGGAAGTCGATGGGGCGGTCGCCGATGCGGCAGCCGCCGAGGTCGGGGATGAACGCCTCGCCGAGCTTGTGCAGCAGCGGACCGCAGAACAGGATCGGGATGCGGCTCGAGCCGGCGTGCGCGTCGATCTCGGCGAAGTGCGCCGTCTCGACGTTCGACGGGTCGAGGATGAGTTCGCCTCGTGCCGGGTCGGTGATGCGCACACCGTGCACCTCGAGCAGCGCCCGGACGACCTTGACGTCGGAGATGTCCGGGACGTCCTTGAGGATCGACGGGGTGTCGCCGAGCAGCGAGGCCACCATCGCCTTGGTCGCGAGGTTCTTCGCGCCGCGGACCTCGATGCGTCCGACCAGCGGCTTGCCGCCGCGGATGACGATCTCGTCCGACTTGAGACCCACGCGCGCCCCTGCGGCCGCTGCGTCCTGTACGAGAGAGTTCACTGGTTCACCGGCAATGTCTTCGGCCGCCAACTGGAGCGGCGGGATTCGAACTCCGTGATCGAGGTCTCGTCACGGAGGGTGAGCCCGATGTCGTCGAGCCCTTCCATCAACCGCCAACGAGTGTAAGCGTCGATCTCGAAAGCCACGTCCACATCGCCCAGCGACACGCGCTGGGTGCCGAGGTCGACGGTCGCCTCGATGCCCGGGTTCGCCTCGATCGCGGCCCAGAGCCGCTCGACCTCCGGTTCGGTCACGATCGCCGTGACGAGCCCCTGCTTGCCGGCGTTGCCCTTGAAGATGTCCGCGAACCGCGGGGACACGACGACCCGGAAGCCGAAGTCGCGGAGCGCCCACACGGCGTGTTCGCGGGACGACCCCGTCCCGAAGTCCGGTCCGGCCACCAGGACCGAGGCGCCCTGGTAGCGCTCCTGGTTCAGCACGAAGTCCGGGTCCTGGCGCCACCCGGAGAACAGCGCGTCCTCGAAGCCGGTCTTCGTGACCCGCTTCAGGTAGACGGCCGGGATGATCTGGTCGGTGTCGACGTTCGACCGCTTGAGCGGCGCGGCGATCCCGGTGACGGTGGTGATCTTGTCCATCAGACGGCCCCTTCCAGGACGGATTCCTCGTTCGCCAGGTCCCACGGGCTCGACAGCGTCCCACGGACGGCGGTCGCGGCGGCGACGAGCGGCGAGACCAGGTGCGTGCGGCCGCCCTTGCCCTGGCGTCCCTCGAAGTTGCGGTTCGAGGTGCTCGCGCACCGCTCCCCGGGCGCCAGCTGGTCGGGGTTCATCCCGAGGCACATCGAGCACCCGGCGAAGCGCCACTCGGCGCCGAAGTCGGTGAAGACCTTGTCGAGCCCCTCGGCCTCGGCCTCGAGGCGGACGCGGGCGGACCCGGGCACGACCATGACGCGCACCCCCGGGGCCTTCTGCCGCCCCTCGATGACGGACGCGAACGCCCGGAGGTCCTCGATCCGCGAGTTCGTGCACGACCCCATGAACACCGCGTCGACCGCGATGTCCTTCATCGGGGTCCCGGCGGCGAGGTCCATGTACTCCAGCGCACGGGACGCCGCGGCACGGTCGTTCGGGTCGGCGTAGTCGGCGGGGTCCGGCACGGACTGCGACAGCGACACGCCCTGCCCGGGGTTCGTGCCCCACGTGACGAACGGTTCCAGCGTGTCGGCGTCGATGAACACCTCGGCGTCGAACACGGCGTCGTCGTCGGTGTTCAGGGTGTCCCAGTACGCGACGGCCTCGTCCCAGTCGGCACCGGTCGGGGCGTGGTCGCGGCCCTGCACGTAGTCGTAGGTGGTCTGGTCGGGTCCGACCATGCCGGCGCGGGCACCGGCCTCGATCGACATGTTGCAGATCGTCATACGGCCCTCCATCGAGAGCGCCCGGATCGCCGAGCCGCGGTACTCGAGCACGTAGCCCTGCCCGCCGCCGGTGCCGATCTTCGCGATGACCGCGAGGATGATGTCCTTCGCCGTCACGCCGGGCCGGAGGGTCCCCTCGACCGTGATCGCCATCGTCTTGAAGGGCTTCAGCGGCAGCGTCTGCGTGGCCAGCACGTGCTCGACCTCGCTGGTGCCGATGCCGAACGCCATCGCGCCGAACGCCCCGTGCGTGGACGTGTGCGAGTCGCCGCAGACGACGGTGACGCCGGGCATCGTGAGCCCGAGCTGCGGGCCGACCACGTGGACGATCCCCTGCTCCTTGTCGCCGAGCGGGTGCAGGCGGACCCCGAACTCCGCGCAGTTGCGACGCAGGGTCTCGATCTGCGTCCGGCTGGTCGGGTCGGCGATCGGCCGGTCGATCGCGAGCGTCGGGGTGTTGTGGTCCTCCGTCGCGATCGTCAGGTCCGGGCGACGTACCGGGCGCCCAGCCTGGCGGAGCCCGTCGAAGGCCTGGGGACTCGTGACCTCGTGCACGAGGTGGAGGTCGATGTAGAGCAGGTCCGGGTTGCCGTCCTCCCCCTTGACGACGACGTGGTCGTCCCACACCTTCTCGGCGAGCGTCCTACCCATGACCTCGACCCTTCCGTTCGCATCGGTTCGGTACCGCTGGCACGGCACGATCCGGCGAGTCTAGCACTGGTATACCAACCGGCCCACCGCCGCAGGTGGCCGGTTCCGGCCCGGCCTGGAGGCTCGGCGCGCGTTCGACGACACCCGTCGCGGTGGCAGGATGGATCGGTCATGACGAAGCCCCCGCACTCCTCCCGCACGGTCAACCTCGAGGGTGCGACGCGCGCCGCGGTCGCGGGCGCGGTGCCCCTCGCGCTGCTCATCGCCCTCGGGATGCCCGGGTACGCGGCCTTCGCGCTCTTCGCCGGCTTCACCGCGATCTTCGGTGCGACCGAGCCGTACCGCCAGCGCGCGGTGACCGTCGGGGTCGCCGGCGGCCTCCAGGCCCTGTGCATGGCCGCCGGCGTCGCCGTGTCGATCGCCGGTGCGCCGCTCTGGCTGCAGGCGAGCGGTCTCGTCGTCGTGCTCGTCGTCGCGGTCTGCGCGCTCAGCGCGCTCCGTTCGATCCCGGCGCAGCCGATCTTCCCGACGTTCGCCTTCCTGGTGTCTTCGCTCGTGCCGCTGCGGCCGGCGGACCTGCCGCTGGTGGCGACGATCATCGTCTGCGCCGTCGCGTGGGCGTGGCTCGTCGCCATGTCCGGGTCCGTGATCCGGCGGCTCTGGCACCCGCGCGCAAGGCACCGCTTCCGGCCGCTCGCGCCGCTCAAGGAGCGCGGGCTCGGCGTCCTCCGCTCCCCCGCGCTCTGGGAGACGGTGGCCATCAACGTCGTCGGGGCGCTGGTCGCCGGCGCCGTCGCGGAGAGCATCCCGGTGCTGGGACACCCGTACTGGGCGGTCATCGCCGTCGTCTCGACGCTGCCGGCACTCCGGCAACGACACACGGTCCTGCGGGCGTTCCAGCGCTTCATCGGGACCATCGGCGGGACGGTCATCGCCGTCGGGATCCTGCTGCTGGAGCCCGGCGCCTGGTGGATCGTGCTCATCGCCGTCGTCGGACAGTTCTTCGCCGAGGTCTTCGTCGCGCGCAACTACGCCGTGTGCCTGCTCTTCCTCACGCCGCTCGCGCTCGCGGTCTCGTGGCTGAGCCTGCCGGAGGCCCCGGAGCGCTTGGCGCTCGACCGCATCGCCCAGACCACGCTGGGCGCCGTCGTCAGCGTGGCGCTCCTGGTGGTGGGACGCGGGATCGAGCGTCGCCGTGGGCGGGCCCTCGGCGCCACGACGAGCATCCGCACCGTCTGAGGTCCGGGTCCGGGGCGTCGGCGGTCGCCGGGCGGCCGTCGGCGGTGTCCATGACGATGGTGCCGTGGACGACCACCACCCGGTTTCCGGGCCCCCGACGGCGCGTCCGTCTCGCTCATCGGGGACCCGCCGGGGCAGCTGCTGTACCGCTCGCTCCGGCTCGACGACGTCGCACCCGAGCCTCGGGACGGCCATGCGGCTCTGACCGGAGCCGGTCGGGCGTCAGCGCGGCTGGATGTTCCAGGCGTCGATGACCGGACGGCCGTGCTCGTAGCCGAGGACGCTGACCGAGGCCGTCGACAGCGCGAGCACCGCGCCGTCCTGCGGGGCGAGCCGGATCCACGCGGCGCCGATCGCCCGCAGGACGTGACCGTGCGCGACGAACACGGCGTCCCGACCGTCGGCGAGCACCGGGCGGGCACGGTCGAGGACACGCTCGGCACGCACGCGGACCTCGGCGGCGTTCTCACCGGGGGTGTCACCGGCGGGCACGCCGTCCGTCCACAGGTCCCACGGTCCGTGGCGCTGGACGCGGATCTGCGGTGTCGTCAGGCCCTCGTAGGCGCCGTAGTCCCACTCGTAGAGGTCCTCGTCGATCTCCGGGTCCACGCCGATGAGCGCCGCCGTGTCTCGAGCGCGCTGCAGCGGGCTCGACAGGGCGAGCGCGAAGTCGCGATCCGCGAGGTACCGCCCGGCACGTTCGGCCTGGGCGACACCGTTGTCGGTGAGCGGGATGTCGGTGCGGCCGGTGTGCTGTCCGCTCTTCGACCACTCCGTCTCTCCGTGGCGGACGAGGACGAGTTCGCCGGGGCGTTCCGAGGTCATGGGTTCCTTCCGATCCAGAGGCCGAGCGCGGCTGCGCCGACCGAGACGACGAGCATGCCGAGGGCGTTCAGGACGGCGAGTCCGGTCGTACCGGATCGGAGGAGCTGCACGGTCTCGACACTCGCCGTCGAGAACGTCGTGTACCCACCCATCATGCCCGTGCCGAGGACGGCGACCGCCGGGAGCGGAAGTGTCCCCGCCTGCCCGAGCCCGGTGAGGACCCCGAGCACCAGCGATCCGGAGACGTTGATGACGAGGGTGCCGAGCGGGAACCGGCGCACCCGCGCCTTGACGAGGCCGTCCAGCAGGAAACGCAGCGCGGCGCCGACACCACCGCCGACGGCGACCAGGAGGAGCTCGAGCGCGCTCACGCCTCGGTCCCCTGCCTCGGTCGAACCCGCGCCGCGACCCCGAGCCCGGCGACGACCGCGAGCACCCCGAGCACGACGGAGAGGAGCGCGTACCCGCTGCCGGCGCCCCACCGGCCGTCGACGAGCAGGTGCGCCGTGTCGACGGCGAGCGTGCTGTAGGTCGTGAACCCGCCGAGGACGCCCGTGCCGACGAACAGCCGCAGCTGGCGGCGCCGACCGACGTCCTCACCGCGGTGCGCCAGCGCCTCGAGCAGCAGCCCGAGGCAGAACGCGCCGACCACGTTGATCGCGAGGATCGTCCAGCTGATCCCGGACACCGCCGGCACGAGGTCGGCGAGGACCGCGCGGACCGCCGTGCCGACGGCGCCGCCGAGCGCCACGACGCCGAGGTACCCCCAGCGCAGGTGCGGCGGACGGTCCGGGCGTGTCCTGGTCTCGTCGACCGCGACGTCCGGCAGGGTCGGGCTGCTGCCGGGGTCGGTGGGGCGTGGTCGCTGCCGGTCGCCCTGGGGTTCGTCCATCAGGGATCGACGATACGGGAACGACGGAGGTCCCCGCCCGTCTGGGCGAGGACCTCCGGTTGCTGCAGTGTGACCCCAGCGGGATTCGAACCCGCGTTACCGCCGTGAGAGGGCGACGTACTAGGCCGCTGTACGATGGGGCCGCGGCACACGTTGTCGGGATCGGGGCGAAGCCACCTGTGGTGACCCCAGCGGGATTCGAACCCGCGTTACCGCCGTGAGAGGGCGACGTACTAGGCCGCTGTAC
>NZ_VEAF01000007.1:216715-239505 GCF_007673775.1 Curtobacterium sp. 9128
GTACGATGGGGCCGTTCCGACAACTCGACAAGTATGGCACACGCCGTGCGGGGTGCCAAAACGAGGCGTGTCGCCCGGGTGCGCCGCGCGCCGGGGCCGAGCCGGGCCTCCCGGACCACCCACTCAGATCGTCAGCGACTCGCCCGGCTGCAGCACGACGAGCTCGCCGGTCGGTGCGAGGGCCTCACGCAGGCGGCCGACGTGCATGTCGAAGCCGATGTCGGACAGCGTCGCCTCGTGCACGGGGTAGGCGCGGGCGGGCGCGACCGCCGCGACCCAGTCCATCATCTCGGCGACCTTCAGCCACGGTGCGCCGATGGGCACGGCGAGGACGTCGACCGGCACATCGGGGTCGGTGTAGGCGTCGCCGGGGTGGAAGAGTCGGCCGTTCACGAGGACCCCGGTGTTGTCGACGACCGGCACCGTGGCGTGGATGACGTTGTGCCGGGTGCCGTGGAACCGGAGGTCGAAGGGCCCGACGGTGCGGACGTCGCCTGCCGTGACGACGTCGACGGCGGATCCCTCCAGCGCGGCGCCGACGCCGGCGGGGCCGAACACGACGGCCTCGGGGTTCGCGGCGAGCAGGCGGGACAGCTGCTCGGCGGTGACGTGGTCCGGGTGCTCGTGGGTCGCGACGACCGCCACGACGCTGGTGAGGTCGAGGTCCCGCGTGAAGCCACCGGGGTCGATGACGAGCCGGGCTCCGTCGACCTCGACGACCTGGCACGCGTGCTCGAGCTTCGTGACCTGCATGCGGGCGAGCGTACGCGGGGCTGCAGGCTGCGGGCTGCGGGCTGCGGGCTCGGCGCTCCGACTCCGACTCCGACTCCGAACGACGTCGTCGATGTCGTACGACGTCGACACTGTCGCAACCGCGCGTGCGCAACTGTTGCGAGCGCGCAGGAGCGACAGCGTCGTTGTCGTACGACAGCGACCCTGTCGTTCCGAGTCGACACCGCGACCCTGTCGTTCCGAGTCGACACCGCGACCCTGTCGTTCCGAGTCGACACAGCGACCCTGTCGTTCCGAGTCGACATCGCGGGGCGGGCGAGCGCCCTCTCCTCACCGCGGGGGCGCCGTGGACCTCCGCACGACGAGCCTCGCGGGCGACGGGGGCACCGGGCGCGGCCGGGCCCCGTCGACCTCGGCGAGCACGGCCCTGGCGGCGACGCGTCCCTGCGCCTCCGGGTCCTGCTCGATCGTCGTCAGCCCGACGGACGCGCCGTACTCGTGCCCGTCGATGCCGATCACGGAGAGGTCCTCGGGCACGCGGAGGCCGAGTCGCGTCGCCGCGGTCATCACCCCGAGTGCCATCTCGTCCGAGGCGCAGAACACCGCGGTCGGGCGGTCGACCTCGGAGCCGAGCAGCGCCTCCCCCGCGGCGATGCCACCGGCGAACGAGAACCGGCCGTCCACGAGCCACCCGCGCGGCACCCGGTTGCCGGCCGCACGCATGGTGTCGACGAAGCCGTCCCGGCGACGGTAGGGCACCGCGACGTTCATCCCGGCCTCGTCCTGCCCACCGACGTACGCGATCCGCCGGTGGCCGAGCCCGAGCAGGTGCCCCGTCGCGAGCCCGGCCACCACGACGTCGTCGACGCCGACGTTCCGGAGACCGGGAGCCGGTCCGCCGATGACGATCATCGGGTGCTCGGCCAGCTGCAGTTCGTTCCGCTCGGTCGCGTCGAGCACGAGCGACAGCAGCACGAGCGCGTCCACCCGGTGCCGGAGCATCGACCGTCGGAACGCCCGGTCGCGGTCGCCGCCGGGGCCGCCGAGGTTGTACAGCACGAGGTCGTACCCGGCCCGTCGCAGTTCGGCGTCGACGCCACCGAGCGCCTTCACGTAGAACCACCGGTCGAGCACGGGCACGACCACCCCGACCGCTCGCTGCCGGCCGGTGGCGAGTCCGGCGGCCGCCGAGCTCGGGACGTAGCCGAGCTCGTCCGCCACCCGGCGCACCTGGTCGATCGTGGTGTCCGCCACGGTCGGCAGCCCGCGGAGCGCCCGGGACACGGTCGCCTTCGACAGCCCGGTGACGGTCGCGATCTCCTGGATCCCCATCGGCGTGCCTGGAGGCTCGTCAGCCGTCCACGCCGTGCGGCACGTCCGCGGTCCCCGGCAGCTCAACCCCGACACCGGTCCGCGGACCGGGAGCGGTCCGGACGGCCGGTTCCGGGGAGGACGGCTGCGCCCACGCCTCGGTCCGCCGGACCACCCGCACCCGCCAGCGGTCGAGCAGTGCGACGGCGAGCACGCAGGCGAGCAGGGTGAGCGCCCAGCCGAGCGCGGGTCGGCCGGTGACCTCGCAGACGACGGTGACGACCAGGAACGCGACGCCGAAGAACCCGACGAACCCGATGGCCTCCTCGATCGGGGCGGAGGGGCGGCGTGGTGCGCGGTGTGCCACGATGATCAGCCCTTCACGCCGCCGGCGGTGAGGCCGGCCACGATGCGTCGCTGGAAGATCAGCACGAGCACCACGAGCGGGATCGTGACGATCGTCCCAGCGGCCATGACCGCGGTGTACGGCTCCTGGTGCGGCTGGCTCCCGGCGAACGACGCGATGGCGACCGTGACCGGCTGCGTGGCGTCGGAGGACAGCTGCGACGAGATGAGGTACTCGTTCCACGACGAGATGAACGCCAGGATCGCCGTCGTGAACACCGCCGGTGCGGCGAGCGGCAGGATGATCCGCCGGAACGCCTGCACACGGGTGCAGCCGTCGATGCGCGCCGCCTCCTCGAGGTCCCACGGCATCTCGCGGAAGAACGACGCGAGCGTGTAGACCGTCAGCGGCAGCACGAACGAGATGCTCGGCAGGATGAGCGCCTGGTACGTGCCCATCCAGCCGATGTCGGTGAACAGCTGGAACAGCGGGGAGATCAGCGCGACCCCGGGGAACATCGACGCCGCGAGGATGGCCCCGGCGATGAGCGACTTCCCGCGGAACTCCAGGCGGGCCAGGGCGTAGGCCGCCGAGGTGCCGACGAGCAGCGCGATGATCGTCACCACCCCGCCGATCAGCAGGCTGTTGAGCAGCGCCCGCCCGAGGTGGTTGCCGAGCGCGGTGGAGAACGCCGTCGTGTAGTTGTCCAGCGTGACGTGGGTCGGCCACGGTGTCGGGTCGAAGGTGAAGCCGACGTCGCGGAAGCTCGTCACCACCATCCAGTAGAACGGCAGGAGACACCACACCGCGATGACGATCGCCTGCACGGCGGTGCGGATCCGCGGCCCGGAGTGCCGCTTGACCCGGACGTCGCTGCGGTCGACGGCGCGGTCGCGGGGAAGAGCCGACGAACGGGGTCGGTCTGCTGCGAGGGTCACTTGAGTTCACCCTTCTGCTGGGCTGCCTGCGTCTGCACGACGTTGGCGCCGAGGAACCGCACGAACAGGAACGCGACGACGAAGATCACGAGGAAGGTGATCGTCGACAGGGCCGACGCGGAGTTGAACCCCTGCCGGATCTGGTCGACGACGAGGATCGACAGCGTGGTCGTGGCGTTGCCGGACCCGCCGCCGCCCCCGGTCAGGATGGCGGGGAGGTCGTACATGCGCAGCGCGTCGAGCACGCGGAACAGGATCGCGACCATCAGCGCGGGCTTCAGCAGCGGCAGCGTGATGAGCATGAAGCGCTGCACCGTCGAGGCGCCGTCCATCTTGCCCGCCTCGTAGACCTCCTCGGGGATGAGCTGCAGCCCGGCCAGGATGAGGAGCGCCATGAACGGTGTGGTCTTCCAGGTGTCCGCGATGATGATCGCGAACCGGGACGCCCACTCGCCGCTGGTCCACAGCACCTGGTGGCCGATGACGTGGTTGAGCACGCCGTTCGCGTCGAAGATGAAGTACCAGAGCTTCGCGGTGACGGCGGTCGGGATGGCCCACGGCACCAGGATCGCGGCGCGGACGAAGGCGCGGCCCCTGAAGTTGCGGTTCATGATGATCGCCATCCAGACGCCGATGAGCGTCTCGGCGAGGACGGTGACGACCGTGAAGAAGAAGGTGTTGCCGAACGACACCCAGAACTGGGCGCCGAGGCTCCCGGGCGGGCAGGTGACGTCGCCGCACCGCTGACCGAGCCAGTGCGCGTAGTTCGTGATGCCGGCGAACCCGCCCTGCACGAACAGCCCGGTGGCCTTGTCGAGGCCGGCGTCGAGCTGGAACGACTGGATGATCGCGCTGACCACCGGGTAACCGATCACCACGGCGAGGAGCACGATCGTCGGGCCGACGAGGTACACGGCCCACCGGCCGTGCTCGGCGTTCAACCCGCCGCGCCGCCGCTTCGGCGGCTCCAGGCCCTGGGGGTTCGGGATGGCTGCGGGGATCTCGGTTGCTGCTGACACTGACGGCCTCCTTGCCGGTGTCGGAACGCTGTGGGGGCCGGACGGGAGGCTCGTGGCGGCGTCACCACGAGCCTCCCGTCCGGTGCGGCGAGCGCCGCTAGTTGCTGGTCGTCGCCGCCTTGAGGGCGGCGTCCATGTCCTTCATCGCCTGGTCGACGCTCTTGGAGCCCTTGAGCGCGGCGTAGGAGTTGTCCTGGATCGCCTTCGTGACGGCCGGGTAGTACGGCGTCACCGGGCGCGGCTCCGCGCTCTGGATGGACTTCAGCAGGGTCGGCAGGTACGGCAGCTTCGCCGTGAGCTCGGAGTCGGTGTAGAGGTCGCCCACGACCGGGGCGAGCGAGCCCTGCGTCGCGAAGAACTTCTGCGTGTCGTTCGACATCAGGAACTCGAGGAAGTCGTGCGCCGTCGCCTTGTGCTTCGAGTAGGTGCTGATCGCGGCGTTGTGGCCACCGAGCGTCGACGCGCCGACGCCGTCCGCACCCGGGATCGGGGCGATGCCGAAGGTGTCCTTGACCTTCGACGAACCGTCGGTCTTGGCGAGGTTGTAGACGTACGGCCAGTTGCGGAGGAACAGCAGCTTGCCGTCCTCGAACGCCGTGCGGCCCTGCTCCTCCTGGTACGTGATCGCCTCGGCCGGGATGTTGCCGTCCTTGAACGCGTCGACCAGGTTCTGCAGACCGGCCTTCGCCTTGGCCGAGTCGACCTCCGGCGTGCCGCTCTTGCTGAGGATCGAGCCGCCGCTGCCGTTCACGGCCTCGGAGGCGTTCACGGTGAGCCCCTCGTACTTCGCGAACTGGCCGGCGTAGCAGCCGATGCCGTTGTCCTTCGCGATCTGGCAGTCGCTCATCATCTCGGACCAGGTGGTCGGCGGGGTCTTGACGAGGTCCTTGCGGTAGTAGAGCAGCGCTCCGTCGGACGTCTGCGGGGCCGCGTACAGCGTGCCGTTGTAGGTGGCCGTCTTCACGGTCGCCGGCAGCAGCTTCGCCGTGTCGACCTTCATCGCCCCGGTGAGCGGCGTCAGCCACCCCTTCGCGGCGAACTCCGCGGTCCACACGACGTCGACGTCGACCACGTCGTACCCGTCGTCCTTCGCCTGGAAGTGCTGCACGAGGTCGTCGTGCTGCTGGTCGGCCTGGTCGGACTGCTCCTTGAAGGTGACCTTCTCGTCCGGGTGCGCCTTGTTCCACTTCGCGACCAGCGGACGGACGACGTTGGAGTTGTCCTTGCCCTGCACGTAGGTGATCGGGCCGCGGCTGTCCTGCCCGCTCTTGGCGTCGTTCGATGCCGAGCTCCCGCTCGAGCAACCGGCGAGGGCCAGACCGATCACGGCGACCCCGGCCACGGATGCGAGTCGCACCTTGGCACGTGTGTTCTTCACAGCGTTGTCTCCTCATCGAGATCACCAGCGGCGCCGTACCGGGAACCGGACGATGCACGCTGGAGCAGGCGACGCTGCCTGCTGGGAGGTGAAGCTACGCCCGCGTCCGACGCACTGCAACCGGTTGCATCGAACTCGTGACCTGAGCGTGACCTTCGGAGTCCCGGTGACTCGCTGAACGCCTGGCGACTGCTGGGACGCGCTGCGGAACCCCGCACGATCCCCGCCACGGTCCTCGTGCACCGTTGTCCGGCACCCGCGGTCCCCGTAGCGTCCCGCGCATGGCCATCCCGAACGTCGTCACCACGCCAGGCCCCCGCCGCGTCATCAGCGTCGACCTCGACGCGCCGCTGCCGCGCCTCGTCGCCGACGCGACCGGCGCATCGGCGCTCGTCATCGGCTACCGCGCCGGCCATCCCGTCACGACGCTCGACGTCCTGCTCACGGCCGACCCCGAGGACGCCGCGCGGGCCATCGCCCCGCTGGTCGACGCGACGGAACCCGCGGGGGCGTACGACATGGCCGCGCCGGTGTCCGACGACGCGCTGCCGACGATCTCCGTCGTGGTCTCCACCGTCGTGGACCGGGTGGACGACCTGGCGGCACTCCTCGACGTGCTCGAGCACCTCGACTACCCGCGGTACGAGGTCGTCCTCGTCGACAACCGTGTCCGTGTGCCGGAGGTCGACGCGCTGCCGGCCCTCCTGCTCGGTCGGGACGTCCGCCTGGTGGTCGAACGGCGTCCCGGGCTCTCCGCGGGGCGCAACGCCGGGGTGGCTGCGGCGACGGGCGACGTGATCGCGTTCACGGACGACGACGTCCGCGTGGACCCCCGCTGGCTCCGGGCGATCGGCACCCGGTTCGTCCGCGAGCCCGACCTCGACGCCGTCACCGGGGTGATCCTCCCCGTGGAGCTCTCCACACCGGCGCAGATCTGGTACGAGGCGTACTACGGCGGCTTCAGTGCGGAGCGGACGTTCGCCCCGGTCACCATCGTCCCCGACGACGTCCGGGGCACGATGCGGCACGCCCGGGTCTCCGCGGTGCGGCCGGACGGGAGCGTCCGGAAGCACTTCGCGGTGTACGGCATCGGTGCCTACGGCGCCGGCGCGAACATGGCCTACCGTCGCACGCTCATCGACGCGGTCGGCGGGTTCGACACGACGCTCGGCGCCGGGTCCCCCGCCCGCGGCGGCGAGGACCTGGCGATGTTCATCGAGACGCTGTGGCGGGGCGGACGCATCGGGTTCGAGCCGCACGCGGTCGTGCACCACCGGCACCGCCAGACGATCGAGGACCTGCACGCGCAGCTGCACGGGAACGGCGTCGGCTTCACGGCGCTGATGTGCGCGCTCGCCGCGAGGGACCGCCGTCACCTGATGGTGCTCGCCCGGCTGATGCCGCTCGCCGTGCAGGTCAAGGCGAAGCAGATGGCCTCGCGCCTGGCCGGTCGTCGTGACGCCGCCGCGGACACCACGACCGAGGCCTCGACCACGCGCATCCCCCGGTCGCTGGCGTTCCACGAGCTCCGGGGCTTCCCCGCCGGGCCCGCCGCCTGGTTCCGCAGCCGCCGGCGGTGGCGCGACGTCGAGGCCGGGCGCTTCCGCCCGTAGCGCCGGCGGTACCCGCACCGTGCGGGGCACGAGCCGTGCGGTCCCCGCACCGTGCGGTCCCCGCACCGTGCGGGGCACGAGCCGTGCGGGGCGTCAACGAAGACGCTCCGCACAGGGAAGAGCACCCGGCACCGCGGAGTCCCGTGGTGCCGGGTGCTCTCCGTCGTGCGGACGCCGCGATCGGGCCCCGAGGCCGGCCCGGCCGTCGCGACGACCGCTCCTCGGATCCGCTACCCGCGCGACGCCAGACGACCGCGCAGGTAGCGCCACGGTCCGCCGAGCGCGGCGAGGAGCTCGGCGCGCTTGAGCCCGGCCGTCGCCGCGCGGAACTCGTCGTCGACCGGCCAGCCGCCGACGGTGTCCACCGCGGCGTCGACCTGCCCGGCGCCGGCGCCCTGACCGAGCGCGCCGAGCTGCCGGAGCGCCCCGACGGCGCGGCGGGCGACCGCCACCGCGGTCCGCGGTCGCAGCACCAGCTTCGCGACCCAGGCCCCGAGACCGCTGCCGTAGCCGACCGCCTGCACGTGCAGGGCGGCCCGGTCCGGACGGTGCCGGTGCCAGACGAGCGCCGAGGGCTCCACGGCGAGCGCACCGCCGGAGAGCAGCACGCGGGTGAACAGGTCCGGGTCCTCCCCCGCCCGGGCCGGTGTCCCGGGGCCGAGTGCCACGTCGAAGCCGCCGAGCGCGAGCGCTGCCGACCGCCGGAGGGACATGTTCGCGCCGGTGCCGAACGCGCCGACCGAGAACGGGAACAGCGGCAGGTCCGCCGGCGGCGCCGCGGTCCGGAAGACCCGGCGGTCGGTGTTGCGCGCCCAGGTCACGCGTTCGTCGAAGAACCGCTGGGTGGGCGTCCGCAGTTCTCCGCTCGGCACGAGTCCGGTGACGCAGACGACGTCCGCGTCGCGGGCGTAGGCCGCGGCGAGCGCCGCGAGCCAGTGCCGGTCGACGACCACGTCGTCGTCGACGAAGGCGACCACGGCGCCGGTGGCGAGGGCGAGTCCGGCGTTCCGTGCGCGCGAGACGCCGGGTCGGGCCTCCAGGACGTGTCGGACCCGCGGGTCCGCGAACGCGGCGACCACGTCGCGGGTGGCGGAGGTGCTCGGTGCGTTGTCGACGACGAGGACCTCGAAGTCGTCGTGGTCGGAGGCCAGGACGCTGCGGAGGCAGCGGCGAACGTCGTCGGGACGGTCGCGGGTGCCGATGACGACGGAGATGCGGCCGGGCGCGGTCGCGGACGTCTCGAGCGTCCCGGTCCGGCGGAGGGCGCGGAGTGCGCGGCCGAGCTCGACCGCGTCGAGGTCGCCGTCGGCGTCGACGGCGACGTCGACGAAGCCGGCGACCTCGAGGCCGTCGCGGACGAGCAGGCGCGCTCGTCGGAACCCGTCGGCGCCGGCGAGCTCCACGGTGGCGGCGGCGAGCGCCTCCTGCCGGTCGACCGCGCCGACCCAGGCGGCACCGGGCCACACCGGGGCCTCGGGCGACGGCATCGCGGGGGTGAGCGTCAGCACGCCGGACGTGGTCACCTGCTGGTCGGTCATGTCCCCGATGGTCCGGGGCACCGCGCGCGCGGTCAACGCGTGCGCGCGGCGGATGCGGCGACGGTCGTCGCTCTTGCGGTTTGCCGCCACGAGCACCGGTGGGCCTCGTAGGATCGAGCGACACGACCCGGCGGGAGCACGCCGGGCACGAGGAGGACGAATGCCCTTGCGCCCCACGACCGAGGCAGGCCGTCCGCTCGTGCTCGTCGCGACCGACGACCGGGTCACGTGCGTCTGCGGACACGAGCAGGACGCGCACGAGCACTACCGTCCGGGGACCGACTGCGCCCTCTGCGACTGCCCGCGGTTCCGCCGCGGGCGCTGACGTCGGGCGCTGCCGTCGGAGGCCGCTGACCGCCCCTGTGCGGGAAACCGCCGCTTCCCCGCAGAGGGCCGAGGTCCCGGTTGTCGGCCTCGGAACGGCCCGGTTAGCGTCGCGACCATGCCCCTCCCCACCGCACGACTCGCCTGCGTCGTCCTCGCGCACGAGGACCCGGTGCACGTGCGTCGACTCGTCGAGGCGCTGGACCCGTTCCCGGTGTTCCTGCACTGCGACGCCCGGACGTCGGACGCGCTGTTCGGCGCGATGACGACGGGGCTGCCGGACCGGGTCCGGTTGCTGCCGCGGTTGCGCACCGGGTGGGCGAAGTGGGAGAACGTCGCGGCCGAGGTGGCCGGGTACCGGGCGGCGCTCGCGGAGACGGACGTCACGCACGTCGCCGTCCTGACCGGCAGCGACTACCCGCTCGCCGACGCGGCGGAGATCACCGCGCTGCTCGAGGCACACCGTGAGGAGTCCTTCCTCGCCGTGCACCCGATGCCGTTCGCGGCGTGGGGCCGCGACGGAGGTCGTGCCCGGCTCCGCTACCGGCACTGGGCGTGGCGGAAGCACATGCTCCGTCTGCCGGTGCCGCGGCGGCTCCCGCAGGACGTGGTGCCCGCCGGTGGGTCGCAGGTGAAGGTCCTGGCCCGTCGGCACGCCGCGGCGGTCGTCGACGTGGTCGACAGCCGGCCGGACCTCGTGCGCTTCTGGCGTCGGACGTGGATCGCGGACGAGACGTTCGTGCCCTCGGTGCTGCGCTCGCCGGCGCTGACGCCGGACTTCGCCCAGGAGCACGTGCCACACGCGCTGTGGTGGATCGGGTGGGACGGCACGGCGCAGAAGAGTCCGCCGTGGCTGACGACCGCCGACGCGGGCCGGCTGCTCGAGCGTCGGACGGTCGCCGACACCGCGCTGCCGCACCTGTTCGCGCGGAAGTTCTCGACGGAGCGGAGCTCGGACCTGCTCGACGTGGTCGACGGGGCGTTCGGGCTGCGGCAGGCGGCGGAGCCGCGACAGGCGGCGGAACCGCGGGAGCCGGCGGAACCGCGGGAGGCCGTGGCATGACGTCACCCCCGCCGACCCGCCGTGCGGCGAGGGCCGCCCGGGAACGTGCCGAGGCCGTCGCCGCGGCGACGCCGGTACCGGCCGCGACCTCGGGATCGTCCGCGACCGACACGGGCAGCGTCACCGTCCGCCGGGGCGCCGGCGTGCTGTTCGGCCGCGGCCTGCTGTACGTCGTCGTCTGGTCGATGCAGCTCGTCGTCTCCTCGCTCATCTCCCCCGTGCTCGCGCACCTCATGCCCCCGGCGGAGTTCGGCGTGCTCGCGTCCGCGATCGCCCTGTACCAGGCGCTCGTGGTGCTCGCCGTCGCCGGCATCGACCAGGCCGCGGTGCTGCAGCGCGCCGAGGACGGCGACGACCGGCGGGCACGCGGGCTCCTCGCGGTCGGCATGGTCACCGCCGTCGCCGTCACGGTCGCGGCGCTGACGACCATCCCGCTGTGGGGTGACGCCGCGGGGTTCGTCGGCGAGCACCCGCTGCTGCTGGTGGCGGTGCTCTGGACCGGCCCGGCGGCGATCGTACAGATCTCGCTCGCGCTCCTCGTCGCGCAGGACCGGATCCGGGTGTTCGCGGTGACGAGCCTGCTGTCCTCGATCGGCGGCTCGATCATCGGTCTGGGGCTGCTGGCGTTCGTGCACGCGGACGCCACGACCTACGCGTGGGGCGGCGTCGTCGCACAGGCGGTCGCGATGGGCATCGGGATCGCCGCGACCCGTCCGCGCCTCGCCGGCCTCGCCGACCGGAGGACCACGGCACGGGCCTTCCGGCTCGGCGTCCCCGTCGCCCTCGGCAACCTTTCCTACTTCGTGCTGAACGCCGGCGACCGCCTGGTCGTGCAGCGGCTCCTCGGCCCGGACGAGGTCGCCCGGTACCAGATCGCCTACGTGGTCGGCTCCGCGGTGATCCTGCTGCTCACGTTCACGAACCAGGCCTGGGCGCCGCACTTCGCCGCCCTCCGCGACGCGGTCGACCGCCGACGGCTCGCGATGCACTCCCGGGACGCGCTGTACATGCTGCTCGCGCCCGTGCTCCTCGCCGTGACGCTCGTGTCCCCGGTCGCGCTGCCGGTCCTCGCGCCGGCGTCGTACCGCGTGCACGAACTCACGGTCGTGGTCTTCATCGTGGCGATCACCGCCTTCCCGGTCATCGCGAGCGGAGCGACCGGTCGCCTGCTGCTCGTCGAGCGTCGCGGGGTGGCCGTCGGGGTGATCGCCGCCGTCGCCGGCGCCGTGAACATCGGCGCGAACCTGGTGCTCGTCCCGTTCCTCGGGATCGCCGGTGCCGCGGTCGCGACGGTCGTCGCGTACGTCGTGCTCGCTGCCCTGCAGCAGGCGGCGCTCCCGGACCGCCGCGAGTGGCTCGGCCCCCGCCTCCGGGTCGTCCTCACCGCGCTGGCCGCGATCGCCGTGGCCGCGGTGTCGGTCGCGGTCCCGCAGGACCTCGTGTGGAACTGTGTCCGCGTCGCGGGCGTCCTGGCGTGTCTGCCGTGGTTCCTCCGCCGCCTGCGGCTCGCCCGCGGAGGCGTCTCGTGAGCCCCACCCCCCGCCGCCAGCGCGACGAGCACACCGACCACGGCCGCCAGCGCGACGGCCGCCTCGGCCCCCGCCGCGAGCCCGACGGACACCCCGGCACCGGCCACCGCGACAGCGGGCAGGTCGGCGACGCCCGGCTCCGCGTCGGCGTCGTCACCAACGACCTCGCGATCGTCGGCGGCGTGGAGCGCTGCGTCCTCGAGGACACCCGCGAGCTCGTCGCCGCCGGACACGACGTCGAGGTCTGGCACCGAGCCTCCGCCGCCGGCCGCGGCGCGACCGCCCGCGCACCGTTCGACGCACTCGGGGTCCGCCTCCGCGACGCCCGCGACTACCGCTTCGGCATCAGCACGGCGCTCCGCGACGCGACCCGGTTCGTCCGCGAGGGCCTCAGCATCCGCCGGTCCCGACTCGACGTGCTCTGGCTGAACCGCCCGGAGTTCCTGCCGTGGGGACGGACCGTCTCCGTCGTGTCCGGGGTCCCGCTCGTCGTGCACCTGCACCATGCGCCGAACTACCGCCGGCTCCGCCCGATCGCGGGCGGACGCACGCACTACCTCGCCGTGTCGCACGCGATGGCCGAGGCGTGGACGGCCGCTGGTGTCCCGGCGGCGCGCATCACCGTGGTCCCGAACGGCGTCGACACGCGGGCGTTCCCGGCGGCGGCACCGGAGGACGTCCGCCGGGCCCGGCGCGTGCTCGGGATCGACGACGCCACCCCCACCGTCCTCTACTACGGTCGGCTCACGCGCTCGAAGGGCGTGCTGGCCCTCCTGGAGGCATGGGGCCAGGTCCTCACGTCGGCTGCGGCCCGCCAGCCGGTCCCGACCACGGCCGCCGCCGAGTCCGTCCGGACCGCGCCGCTCCTCGTGCTCGCCGGTGCGGTGTACCCGGACGACGCCGACGACGTCCGGCGTGCGGTGGCGGCGCTCCCCGAGGGCTCGGTCATGGTGCTGCCCGAGCGGGACGACGTGGTCCCCCTCCTGCACGCGGCCGACCTCGTCGTCGCGCCGTCGATCGAGCCGGAGGGCTTCGGTCGGGTCGTCGTGGAGGCGATGTCGACCGGACGACCGCTGGTCGCCGCGGCGGGTGGCGGGACCGGCGAGATCCTGTCCGGCGAGTGGGCCCGGTTCACCGTCGACCCGACGGACACGGACACGCTGGCGCGGCGGGTGCTCGACGTCCTCGAGGAGGCCGTCCACGACCCCGAGCTCGGCGCGCGGTGCCGGACGTGGGTCGACGAGCACTACGGTCGGACGCCGCACGTCCGGGGGCTCCTGGACGGTCTGCGCGCGCACGCACGGCGCTGAGTCACCGACGGCATGCGGCGGTCGCGCCGCCCCGGCGCCGGTGGACGCGCGGCGCCGACGTGCGCGCGGTGCCAGCGTGCGCGCGGCGGCGCGGTCGCTCAGCCCGAGGTGGTGTGCGCCGGCCGCGCGTCGCCGACCCACGACGGCAGCGTCCTCGCGGCCGGGTCGGCCGGGAGCGACGCGGTCGGACCGGCACCGGCTGCCGGGACGTCGATCGTCATCCAGTCGACCTGGAGCGACCCGTCCGCACGTCGCGGCGGCCTGCCGTCGTTCGACCCGGCCTGCAGGACGAGGTGCATCCGCGCCGTCGGGATGTTCTCCGTCGTCGTACCGACGACCGTGCCGTCGACGAGGAACGACATGCGCTCGCGGGTCCACTCGATCGTGTACGTGTGCCAGTCCGCCAACGAGACGCCGGTGTCGTGCTGGATGCACTTCTGGGCGGGGTCGCTCAGACAGTGCACGTTGAGGTAGGCCGGGGCGCCGAGCGCTCCCTCCGGGAAGTCGACCTCACCGTGCTCCCAGACGTTGTCGTCGCTCCAGAGCAGCACCGCGACGCCGTAGCCGTCGACCTCGTCGCTCCGCATCCGGATGCTGTACCGGCCGGCGGTCTGCCCGCCCCACCGCCCGTCGACGAGCGGGACGACCCCGCCGGCGAGGGGTGTGCCGCTCGCAGTGGTACGGAGGCGCATGTCGAGCACGCCGTCGTGCGCCGTCAGTGCCGACGCCGAGTACCGCCCCGTCCCCGCGGTGTCGGCGAACCCGTGGTAGACGGAGAACCGCTTGCCGTAGTCGGCCTCGAAGCCCCCGGTCGGCGTCGTCACCGTGAAGTCCTCGGAGAAGACCCGGCGCCATCCGTCGCCGTCGCCGGTCGGCATCGCGACGCCGCTCGGGCCGACGTCGGCGCCGCTGCTGGTCGTCGCCAGCGCGACCGCTCCCGCTGCGAGGACGAGGGCCCCCACGAGCACCGCGACCCCGCGCCGACGACGCGCCGCGGCAGGCCGGGCACGACCCACCGGGCGGTGTCGTGACAGGCCCGCGCCGTGCGACGGCGTCGTGGGCGCAGCGAGGGCTGCGTCGGTGGGCTCGACGGGATCGGTGACGGTCACCGGCGGACCCGTCGCGTCGGCCTGCTCGACGCGACCGGTGACGGCGTCCGGCGGCCCCGCCCCTGGCGTCGGTCAGCGCGCGGCATGCGCGAGCCCCTCCCGCGTCAGTTCGTACACGGCGGTGGTTCCCGACGACCAGACCCGCTGCCAGTACGGCGACGAGGCCATCGCGGCGGCGAGCTGCTGGTAGTCGGCGTCGCTCTGGTACCCGTAGCGCTCGTCGTACGCGCCGAACGGCTCGGCGACGAGGGCGTAGTACTGCGTGGCCGGCCAGTTGTCGACGAGCTTCCGCGTGACCCGGGCCACGTCGCTCCGGGCGTCGTAGGCCCCGGCCGGGTCCGGGTACGGGCCGAGGGCCTCCCGCGACAGGTAGGCGACGTCGAAGTACCGCGCCCCGGTGTTGCTCGGGACGGCGTTGGCCGATCCGGTGAGGAGCATCACGGACCCCTTCGGCGCGGTGCTGTCGTAGAACTGCGTGGCCGCGGACTGACTCCGCGTCATCACCCGGTTCCAGTCGAGCGCCGTCTGCCCGAACGCGCCGATCGCGACGAGTGCGGCCACACCGACCGCGGCCACCGCGAACCGCACGCCCGACGGACGCATCGCACGGCCGACGGCGGCGCCGACCCAGGCGAGTCGGCCGCGCGGCATCGGCAGTCCGGCTGCGAGGACTGCGATCCACGGCGTCGCGAAGAGCACCACGCGGAAGATCCCCTCCTGCCCGTAGTTCGTGGCCACGAGGAGCGAGATCGGGCTGACCGCGGCCACGAGGAGCCCGACGTGCAGACGGTCACGGCGGAGCAGCACCGTGACGAGCGCGACGAGCCCGAGCACCACCAGCGCCGCGGCCGGCACGTCGAACGCCAGCCGCGTCACCAGGGGCTTCGGCAGCACGGTCATGTCGTGCGTCGGCGGCTGCACGTTCTGGAGCAGCCGTCCGACCGCGGCGAGGGACAGGAACTTGTCGAGCACGCTCCCGTTCATCACCGCGAAGACCACGGCGGGGACCAGGACCACGACCGGCGTCCACCACGGCCGCGAGAGCCGGAAGACGACGAGCACGACGAGCGCCGCGACCGTCAGGTACGGCGAGATCTGGTGCGTCACGGCGAGCACGACGCTGATCGCGGCGATCGCGACGATGCGCGACAGCCCGGTGCGGCGAGCGCGGGGGGCCGCAACGGACCGTCCGTCAGCGGTGGTGGCCACGGCGGCGCGCAGCGGGGCGGTGGCGAGCACCAGGACCACGATCGACAGCAGGACACCGGTGGACTGCGGCGAGAAGTACGTGGTGTTCAGGGAGCCGGTCATCGCGGTGAGGAACGCGGCGATCCACGGCCGCCTGGCGCCTGGTAGCCAGTGCGCTGCCAGGACCCCGACCGCGATGGTCGTGCTGAACGCGAGCAGGACCGGGACCCACGCGGCGATGAGCATGGCGTTCGCGATGCCCCCGACGTCGGCCACCCAGGCGCCGCCGGCGAAGAGCCCGGACCAGGTCTGGAAGATGTCCGCAGCGGGGTTCGTGCCGCCGTACCGGCGGATGTACTCGAGCACGCCGATGTGCCGCGCTGCCGCCATCACCGTCGGCATGCCGTATGCGATCGCCTGCGCGAGCTGCACGGCACCACCGAGGACGACGACCGGCACCGCGACCCCGCGACCGCGCACGAGCGCCAGCACGGCCGCCGCGACGACGATCGCCATCCCGACGACGAGCCCCGGTCCGAGCGAGCCGAACAGACCAGCGGGCACCGGGTCGCCGACGTGTGTGAGGGCGGCGACGACGACGACCGCGAGCCCGACGAGGGACCCGGTGGTCACGGTGGCGGTGGTCCCCCACCGAGGACGACGGACGGTCGGGGTGGCGTACCGCGCGCGGCGGAGGTCGGTGAGCTCACGCGGCACCGTGACGGCGACCGCCGCGGCCGTCAGGACGACCACGACGGCGAAGGGCGCCTGCGGATCCCAGACGTGGAAGGTCGCCATCGTGTAGCCGATGCCGATCGTGCCGACGAGCGACGCCGTGACCGAGAACACCACGAACCGAGGCAGTGGCATCGGTCGGACGAGCAGCATCGGCGCGACCCCGAGCAGGGCGAACAGGAAGACCCCGACGGCACTCGCCCGGAGCACCGGCAGGCCGGCGAGCGAACCGACCGCCGCGGCCAGGAGCGTCAGGACGACGAGCCCGGACGCGGCGAGTCGTGCGGCGGGGCCCATCGCCCCGTTCGGGGTCGGCCGCGCCGGACCCGCCGAGGCGAGCCCACGCTGCAGCTCGTGCCGGCCCCGCGCGGTCCGGTCGATCGTGCCGGCACCACCGATCCGCTCGCGGAGTGCGAGGAACGGGGCGCCCAGCACCGACCGCCGCTCGACACCGCGCAGTCGGCGCTTCGTTGATGCGAACTCCGCGTCGACGGCGTCGAGGACCCCCGCGCGACCTCCGGCCGTGTCCAGGACGACGTCCGCGGGTTCCAGGCCGAGCCGGGCGAAGGCGCTGATCCCCTCGGGGACCCGGTCGACCGCGGCGGTGACCGTGTCGCGGTCGAGTGCGTTCTTCGTCATCCAGGCTCCGAGTCCGTGGCCGTGCGCTGCTGCGGTCTGCCGGAGCGACGCCACGTCGTCCGGCGACCGCTGCCACGCGATCGCGGCGGGTTCGACGGCGATCGCCGCGCCGGCGAAGAGCAGCCGGGTGAAGAGGTCGAGGTCGTCGCCGCCGCCGACTCGGGTACCCGGTCCGAACGCCGTGTCGAACCCGCCCAGTCGGAGCACGGTGGCACGGTGCACGGCCAGGTTGCTGCCGGTGCCGTAGGCCGACGCGGCGAAGGGGTGCGTCGGGACGTCGTCCTGGTCGTCGCCGAGCCGGAACACCCGGCGGCGGACGGCGGTCGCGGCCGGGGTCCGGTCGTCGCGCCAGCGGTGCGCCGGGGTCCGGAGCTCCGCACTCGGCACGAGTCCGGTGACGCAGGCGACGTCGTCCCCGGCGAAGGGGACGACGAGGGCCTCGAGCCATCCCGCGTCCACCACGGCACCCTCGTCGACGAACGCGACCACGTCCCCGGTCGCCGCGAGGAGCCCGGCGTTGCGCGCGGCCGCCAGGCCACCGTCGGGCGCGGCGATCGTGGTGACCCGGCGCCCCTCGATCGCGACGACCGCGTCGTCGTCGGGGTCGGCGGCGGGTGAGACGACGACGACGTCGAACGCGTCGTACCGGCACGCCAGCACGGACCGCATCGTCGCCGAGGACGCCCCGTCCGTGCAGAGCACGACCGTGACCGTGCGGGACGGCGAGGACGGCAGCACCTGGTCTGCTGCCGGACGCGCCGCCGGTGTCGGCATCGGCCGGATCGCCCGTCGGAGGGACCGGAGGTCGATCGTCGCGCCGGTCCGTCGCCGTTCGGTGATCTCCGCCTCGACGAACCCGAGCGGTTCGCCGCGGTCGCGGACGAGCAGCCGGGCACGCCGGTAGCCCTCAGCCCCGGCGAGCGCGATCACGTCCCGGTGGCTGGACGCGTGCAGCGCCTGACGGTCGACCTCGCCGACCCACAGCGCCCCGTCCCACGTCGGGGCGAATGGACTCTGCACGATCGGCGCGAGGACCATCGCCAGCGTGCCGCGGGTCACGGGGCGCCCACGGGCTGCTCGGCTGCGGCACGGGCGGGGACGGGCGCCGGCGCGGTGACGACGAACGCGCCGAGGAACCGGCCGACGGCGTAGCCGAGCACGGTGCCGAGCACGCACGAGACGATGGCGACGGCACGCTCGGCACCACCACGTCGGACGTCGCGGAGCTCCCGGAACAGCGCCTTCGGCAGCACCCGCGCCAGGTAGGTCGACTCGCTCGACAGGGAGTCCTTCGCGCCGACCCGACGGCTCAGCACGGCCTTCGAGATGCCCTCGTAGTAGCTGCGCCGACGGACGTACCGCATGCTGACGCGGTCGGCCGACACCCGGTGCGACACGTTCGAGCGCGGTTCGAACCGGATGCGCGCCCCCGGGTGCATCCTGCTGATGCGGATGCAGAGCTCGGTCTCCTCGCAGCCGAGGGGCTGGTTCCCGACACGGCCGATGCCGGAGCGGAACCCGCCGGCGGCCAGGACCACGTCCCGTCGGAACGCCATGCTCGACCCGATGACGTTCCGGACGTCGCCGGCCTCCACCGGGAGCCCGGTGTAGCTGCACCCGACGATCCACAGCAGCTCGTCCGGGTACGGTCCGGCCCCGGTCGTCGTCGGCCACGACGGTGTCGCTCGACCGCCGACGCCGACGACGTCCGGCAGGGCGAGCGCCTCGACGAGGTGGGCGAGCCAGTCGTCGTCAGCGGTCGCGTCGTCGTCGAGGAAGGCCACGACGTCGGCGTCGGTCAGGGCGACGCCCGTGTTCCGGGCTCCGGACAGACCGCGGTCCTCGGCGTTCTCCACGACGCGGAGTTCCGGCCACCTGGCCGCCGCGCGGAGGAACAGCTCCGGTTCGTGGTCGATGACGACGACGACCTCGGTGGCCGCTGGCTGGCGCTTCGCCGACTCGACGGAGTCCTGCAGGTCACCCCACCGCAGCTGCGTGTACGCGCAGATGACGACCGCGATGGTCGGGGCGCTCACGCGGCTTCCTCGTCGAGCGCCGGCACGGCGGTCGGCACGACGCGGGTGGTGACGGGTGCGAGCCGGGCACGGGCCTGTGCCGCAGCAGCCCGACGACGCTCGTGCATGATCGACGTGAGCACGCGGATCCCGTCGGTGACGGCGTTGAGGTTGCTCACGCCGTGCACGCGGAGCTTCTCGTGGCTCGGCACCTCGGTGATCGCCAGCTCGGCGGCGGACCAGCGGCAGGTCAGGATCGTCTCGATCTCGAAGCCGTCGCCCCAGAGCATCGAACCGTCGATCGGCTTCGGCAGCGTCGAGGAGAGCAGTCCGATCGCCGGCAGCGTGTCCGCCCAGAAGGCGTTGTAGCCGTAGCAGAGGTCGGTGTAGCGCGCACCGAGCAGGACGTTGCAGACCATGTTGAGCCCGCGATTGCCGAGGCTGCGCACGATCGTGATGTCGTCGCTGCCACCACCGTGCGCGTAGCGGGTTCCCTTGGCGACGTCCGCGCCCGCCACGAGGGCGTCCACGAAACGCGGGATCTCGTCCGGGTCGGCCGAGCAGTCGGCGTCGAACATGACGACGACGTCGCCGGTGACCGCTTCGAACCCGCAGGCGAGCGCGTTGCCCTTGCCCTTGCGGGTCTGCTGGACGACCACCACGTCGGGCATCAGGCGCTGCGCCGTCGCGATGGTGTCGTCGACCGAGTTGCCGTCGACGAGGATCACCTCGTGGACGGGCGGGAGCTTCGGGAGGATGATCTCGAGGTTCCTCGCCTCGTTCCGAGCGGGGATGACCACCGAGACGCGGGGGTCCCTCGGTCGGATCGTGCTGGCGGACATGGTGCTCCTGTCGGGTTCAGGGCTGCATACGGGTGAGATCGCGCGAGCGGCGATGGCGCGTCCGCGGGTACGGACGAGGACGGGATCAGGTGCGTCAGCTGCGGTTCGTGACGGCGAGGGTGCGCCGTCGTCCCCACGGGATCGGGGGTACGCCGTTCCCTGGAGACTCCCACCCTCGCCGTGCGCGCCGATCGGGTCAATGCGGTGGGCGATGCGTTGCGGGGCGCCGAGTGCGGATACGGAAAGCCGCAACGCGGTGCTGCCGACGTCGCCACGGGCGCGGCCGGCTCCGGTGAGACGCCGACGGCGCGCGGGCCGCATCGAACGAACCGGGAGGCTCGTGGCGGCGCCGCCACGGGCCTCCCGGGCTCGCTCGCTCGGTCCGTGAGCTCCGGTACGGACCTCCGTGGAGGCGGGCGATGACCGCCGGGCGTGGCGGAAGCGGTCACGTCCGAGCACCCATGGAACGAAGAAGGCCCCCGGCGCTGCCGGGGGCCTGTCTCACGAGTGCTGGGGTACCTGGACTCGAACCAAGAACGACGGTACCAGAAACCGCTGTGTTGCCAATTACACCATACCCCAAAAGGCCTGCTGGCCCTCTGTCCCCGTTGTCCGGGGCACGGTCATCTACTGTACAGCATCCCGGAGGTCCGCAAGACCACCGACGAGGTCACGGTGCACCGCGGCGGCGGTCGTGGCGCCGTGCCCCGCTGCGACGATGAGTTGTTCCGGCCCGGGAGGCGTCACGTCGCCGACGGCGTAGAGCCCGGGGACACTCGTCCGGCCGCAACGGTCGACGATCACGAGCCCCTCGGAGTCACGCTCGAGTGGCGCGTCCATCCAGTCCAGGTCGACGTGCCAGGTGGGGCGGACGAACGCCCCGGTCCGCGGCTCGACGTGCCCGTCGGCCAGCCGGACACCCGTCATCCCGGTGCGGTCGCCCTCGAGGTCCGCGAGGGCACGCTCGTCGACGCGCACCCCGGCAGCGGCGAGACGCGCACGGCCGGTGTCGTCGAGCGGAGCGACGCCGTTCGTGTAGACCACGAGGTCGTCGGTCCACGCGGCGATGAGCAGCGCCCGGTCCACGACGTCGGCCGTCTCGCACACGAAGGCCAGCGGCTCACCCGCCTTCTCGTAGCCGTCGCACTCGACACAACTGTGCACCGCGGTGCCGTAGAACGCCCGGAGTGAGGGCAGCGCGGGGAACTCCTCCCGGAGCCCGGTCGCGATGACGACGGCGCGGGCGGCCTCGTCGACCTCGGCGCCGCGCCAGGTCCCGTGCACGCGCCAGCCGTCCGCGTCCGGAGCGACCCGGTCCACGACCGTCTGGACGACCGTCGCCTCGGCGTACTGCTCCACCTCCGCACGCCCGAGCTTCCGCAACTCGAGCGGGGACACGCCGTCGCGGGTGAGGTAGCCGTGCGACCGCAGGGTCGCGGCGTTCCGTGGTCGGTTGGCGTCGAGCAGCAGCACCGTGCGCTTCGCCCGCACGAGGTTGAGCGCAGCGCTGAGACCAGCCGGGCCGGCGCCGATGACCGCGACGTCGACCACGTCAGCGGTCCGACAGCGTGCGGAGCCTGGCGAGGGTCGAGTCCCGGCCGAGGATCTCCATCGACTCGAACAGCGGCGGGCTCACCCGACGGCCGGAGACCGCGACGCGCAGCGGTCCGAACGCCACGCGGGGCTTCAGGCCGAGCTCGTCGATGAGTGCTGCGCGCAGGGCGCCCTCGATCGCCTCGGTCCGCCACTCCTGCACGCCCTCGAGCGCTCGGATCGACGCCGCGAGCACCTCGGCGGTGTCGCCCTTCAGCGACGCGAGCGCGTCGTCCTCGACCACGAGGTCCTCGTCCGCCGTGAACAGGAACCCGAGCATCCCCGGAGCCTCACTGAGCAGCTGCATGCGCTCCTGCACCAGCGGTGCCGCGAGTTCGAGCACACGCTCCTGCTCCTCGGTCGCCGGGTCCGACAGGAACGTGGTGAGGTAGGGCTTCAGGCGTTCCCGGAAGTCCGTGGGCTCGAGCATCCGGATGTGGTCGCCGTTGATCGACTCGGCCTTCTTGTGGTCGAAGCGTGCCGGGTTCGGGTTCACGTCGACGACGTCGAACGCGGCGGTCATCTCGTCGATCGAGAAGACGTCGCGGTCGGGGCCGATCGACCACCCGAGGAGGGCCAGGTAGTTGATGAGCCCCTCGGGGATCATGCCGTTCGCACGGTGGTGGAACAGGTTCGACTCGGGATCGCGCTTCGACAGCTTCTTGTTGCCCTCCCCCATGACGTAGGGAAGGTGCCCGAAGCGCGGGATGAACTCCGCCATGCCGATCTCGTACAGCGCCTCGTACAGCGCGATCTGCCGTGGCGTCGAGGACAGCAGGTCCTCACCGCGGAGCACGTGTGTGACACCCATCAACGCGTCGTCCAGCGGGTTCGTGAAGGTGTAGAGCGGCTTGCCGTTCGGACGGACCACGACGAAGTCCGGGAACGTGCCCTGCTTGAAGGTGATCTCGCCGCGCACCACGTCGTCGAAGCTCAGGTCGCGGTCCGGGACACGGAGGCGGAGCGCCGGCGCGCGTCCCTGGTCACGGAAGGCCTGGCGCTCGTCCTCGGTCAGGTCGCGCTCGTGGTTGTCGTAGCCCTGCTTGGGGTCACGACCGGCGGCGACGTTGCGCGCCTCCATCTCCTCGGGCGTCACGAACGACTCGTAGAGGTGGCCGGCGGCCGTCAGCTTGTCGATGGCGTCCTGGTACACGGCTGTGCGCTCCGACTGCCGGTAGGGCCCGTGCGGTCCCCCGACCTCCACGCCCTCGTCCCAGTCGAGCCGCAGCCAGCGCAACGCCTCGATGATCTGCTCGTACGACTCCTCGCTGTCCCGGGCGGCGTCCGTGTCCTCGATGCGGAACACGAGCTTCCCGCCGGTGTGGCGGGCGTACGCCCAGTTGAACAGGGCCGTCCGGATCAGCCCCACGTGCGGGGTGCCGGTCGGTGACGGGCAGAAACGGACGCGGACGGCGGAACCGGTGGCGGTGGTGAATGGCGCAGTCATGACGCCGTCGATCCTACCGTGGGCATCGAGTCAGCAGACGGCCGGTGAACGCAGAAAACCCCTGACCAGTACTGGTCAGGGGTTCCCTGGTGTTACACGTTGAGTCCGGCGGCGTCCTACT
>NZ_VEAF01000008.1:0-214389 GCF_007673775.1 Curtobacterium sp. 9128
GTTCGAGTCCGGGGTACCGTCCTCGCCACCCTCCGGGCTGCCGTCCACGTTCGAGTCCGGCGTGCCATCCACGTTCGAGTCCGGCGTCCCGTCGACGTTCGAGTCCGGCGTGCCGTCCACGTTCGAATCCGGGGTACCGTCCTGGCCACCCTCCGGGCTGCCGTCCTGGTTGCCCTCCGGCGTACCCTCCTGGTCGCCCTCCGGCGTCCCGTCCTGGTTGCCGTCGACATCAGCCGCGGCCTCCGAGGATGCGTCTGCCGACGACGACGCGATCGAGGCGCCCTGGGACGCCGCAGCCGGGTTCGTGGTGCCCACGATCGAACCAGCACCGTTCGTCGTCGTCGAGTTGTCGGCCTTCGCCGCGGCCTTCGCTGCAGCCTTCGAGGAGCTGCCCGGGTTAGAGTCGGCGTCCTTGGTGACGTCCGAGGACGCCGTCGTCAGCTGGTTGCCCGCGATCTGTGCGGCAGCCTTCGCCGTGACGTCAGCCGCGGCGGATGCTGCAGAGGTGCCGTCGTCGTTCGCAGCAGCCTTTGCGGCGGCGACTGCCGCCGGGTTGTTGTTCCCGTCAGCGTCCGCCGATGCCGACGCCGACGCCGACGCGTTCCGGTTGCCGTTCGCTTCGGTGGATGCGTCCTTGGAGGAATCGGCGATGGCCGCGGCCTTCGACGCCGAGTTCGGCGAAGCGTTCGCCGCGACGCTCGCCGCGCCCTGCGTGTTCGCGCTGTTGTCGCCGTTCGTCGCCCCCTTCGACGCCACCGATCCGGCAGCACTCGGGTCCGACGACACGTTCTGTGCAGCGTCTGCCGCGGCCGTGGTCACCTGGTTCCCAGCGGTCTTCGCCGCCGAGTTGCCGAAGCGGTCTGCTGCGGCATCCGCAACCGACGTCGCGTCGTCGTTTGCCGCTGCCTGCGCAGCGGCGACCGCAGCGGGGTTGTTGTTCCCGTCCGCGCGGCCGGAGGCAGCAGCTGACGCCGAGGCGTTCTTGTTCCCGGAGCTCGGGGGAACGACGACGTTTCCGCCCGTTCCCACGGTTGCAACACTGTTGCCGTTCGCCAAAGGAGCGCGACTCTTGAGGTAGGTGGCCTTGTACGGCAGGTTCGGAGCGCTGTCGGACACGTCATCGGCGCGGAACTTCATTGACCCCTCCTCGAGGGTCCATCGGTAACCGAAGTTGACAGCCGGATCCGCGGTTGCATCGCACGATCCGATGTGCGCGTGGTCGTTGATCTTGATCCAGACGGTCGGTCCCGCCTGCTGGAAGATGATCTGGCCCCCGAGACAGGTGTTGTCCATGCCGACGGGCTTGATGTTGGCCGTTTTGCCGGGCTTGGGCATCGTGTAGACGACACCCTTCGCGGCGGCGGCCTGTGCGTAGGTGGCGTAGTAGTCCAGCGGCGGAGCGTGGTACTCCGATTCCGCGCCGGTTCCGTTCAAGCGGTAGAACCCCGGCCGGTCGCCCGCCTGGATGACGACCGGCCCCTCCATCGTGTCCGTGGAGGTGGGAGTGAAGTACCGGTTGAGGCTGTTCGGCAGTCCGGCGATGCCGTCACTGCCGTCGGCCTGAGCGGACGAGTAGACGCCGAACGCGGCACCCGATGCCGCGATCGCACCGATCGCCGACGCTGCGACGACCTTGCGAGTGGCAGAGCGCTTGTGCTTGCTCATGTGATCGTTCTTTCTGTAGTGGAGCGCCGTCGCCGACGGCTCCTGGTTGATCCCTGCACACGCGCATCACGTGCAGGGGTCCCCGACCGGCTCACATGGGGGATGTTCCGGTCGAGCCCGGCCCGGGCGATGGCACCCGGGCCGGAAGTCGTTCATGCGATGTCGAGCGCCCGTTCTGCCGCGTTGACACCGCTCATGCCGTGGACCCCGGGCCCTGGTGGCGTCGCCGCCGAGCAGAGGTAGACCCCGGGCACCCCGGTTCGGTACGGGTTCGGCCCGAACGTGGGCCGCGCGATGAGCTGCCGGAAGGTGTTGGCACCGGTGTTGATGTCCCCACCGACGAAGTTCGAGTTCGCCGCCGCGAGGCCCATCGCACTGGTGACCCGGGTGGAGACGATGCGGTCGCGGAAGCCGGGCGCGAACCGCTCGATCTGGCTGACGATGCGGTGCTCGGCCTCGACCGTGGATCCGTACGGCACGTGCGCGTACGACCACACCGGATTGAGGCCGCCGACGGACCGCGAGGGGTCTGCCTTCCACTGCTGGCCGACGAGCGTGAACGGCGCCCGCGCCGACTTCCGCGACACGACCCGCGCTTCCGCCTCGGCGACCTCTGCCGCGCTGCCCCCGAGGTGGACGACGCCGGCCTCCTGACACTCGGACGCGGTCCACGGGATCTCGCCGTCGATCGCGAAGTCCACCTTGTAGGCGGCGGGGCCGTGCGCGAACTCGGTGAAGGCGCGGCGTGCACGCTCAGGGATCCGGTGGTGCAGGATCTCGACGGCTGCACTCGGCGCGACGTCGAGGAGCACCACGTCGGCGTCCTCGACCTGCCGGATGTCCGTGACGGTGCACCCCGTCTCGACCCGTCCGCCGAGCGATTCGAGTTCGGCCTCGAGCGCGTCGGCCAGGACCTGCGCCCCACCTTCGACGACGGGCCATCCGACCGCGTGTCCCGCCGCCGTGAGCATGACACCGATGGCGGAGGAGAAGGTGGTGTCGAGTCGCCCGAAGGCGTGCGCGGCGATCCCCGCGAAGAGTGCTCGGTGCCGTTCCTCGCGGAACGACCCGGCGAGCCGGAGCGCCGGCTGCGCGGCGAGGGCGCCGAACCGGGCCATCAGACCGGGGTGCCGCGGCATCCGGGCGAGGGGCCGCAGGGTGTCCGCCGTCAGGTCGTCGAACCGGTCCACGAACGGCTCGAACAGGTTGCGCCAGGTGGACCCGTCGAGTCCCATGCCGCCGGCGGTCTCGAGGATGTCCCGTCGCAGGACGCCGGCACTGCCGTCGTCGAGTGGGTGCGCGAGTGCCGCGGGGGCCTCCACCCACCGCACGCCTCGCCGCTCCAGCTCGAGCGAGCGGAGGAACGGCGACGCGGCGGCGAGCGGCATGAAGGACGCGCCGAGGTCGTGGATCAGGCCGGGTTCGGTCAGCTCCGCGGAGCCGACCGCTCCCCCGACCCGCCAGTGCGACTCGAGCACGGTGACGGATGCGCCGGCCTGCGCGAGCCGGATCGCACCGGCGAGCCCGTTGGGCCCGCTGCCGACGACGATCGCTCGCACGCTCAGGCGTCCACGGCGTCGCGCTGCGCCGCCGACTTCTCAGCAGCCAGCCGGGAGGCTCGGGTGTCGTCCGCCACGGAGGCCGCGGTCGGGTCGATGGGCACACTCGTGAAGGAGGGCACGTCGGCGGTGACCGGCGAGGCGGGGGCGCTGTGGGCCTCCAGTCCGACCGGCTGGGGTGCCGGACGGCGACCCACCCACGCGTTGTCCACGGGCTCCGCCGCGACGGCGGCTGCGGTCTCGCGGCGCTCGGCGAGCGGGATCAGGTCCGGGCGACGTCCGGCGTTCCGCCATGCCCGCCCCAGTCCGCGACCCATCGCGCGCCAGGTGTGGTCGCGGACGAAGATCGCGTCGACGGCGATCATCGCCATGGAGAAGAACGGCAGGCCCATCAGGACACCGATGCCGAGGTGGAACGACATGATGCCGATGAGGACGACGATCCGGGTGATGCGGTTCAGCAGCATCGGCAGGAACATCATCTGCAGGATGATCGTGCCCCACGAGAACGCGGCGACCATCGGGCCCCAGGCGGTGATGAGCTTGGCGATCTCCGGCCAGGTGGAGAACCGGTCGACCATGAGCGGGCCGTACACCGCGGTGCCGGCGCCCCACGTGCCACCCTGCGCCTTGTAGAGCGCACCGGACATGTACACGAAGCCGACGTGCATGGTCGTGACGACGATGGCCATGTTGTGGAACATCGCGCTGTACGGACGGACCATCCGGCTGCGCTGATCGAAACGGCGGAGGCTGTCGTGCGACTTCGCGTGCCGACGGGCGTCGAGCGAGAGGCGGGCCGACGTGTCCGCGAAGAGCATGTAGATCATGACCATGCGCAGGAGGTTGTCGCTCTGGTCGCTGAGCAGGTCGTTCATCTCGATGAACGAGACGTAGAACACCAGGTACACGGGCAGGACGAACTTGGTCCGCCAGCCGATCGCCACCAGGAACGCGACGACGAACAGGCCGATGTAGCTCAGCGTGAAGCCGACGTCGTTCGGGCCGACGAAGTTGAACCAACCGAACAGCCAGATCTTCGGGAAGTCGCTCCCCGGGTAGAGGTGCTGTCCCGTCCAGGCAGAGCCGGCGCCGTAGGCGTAGAGGCGCGTCGACCAGTTCGCGGCGAGGATGCCCATCCCCATCACACCGATCAGGATGCGGAAGACGGCGAGGCCGTACAGTGCGCGCTTCTTGCCGAGGAGCCAGTCCTCGGAGAACCCGGCACCGCGCCGGAGCAGGGTGAGGGCGCCGGCGCGACCCGCGCAGACGAGGTCCTTGAGCATGCGGCCGAGACGGGTGGCCTCGGTGGTGAAGGTGGTGCTCATGGTCACTTCTCCTCTGCGAGCTTCTTGAAGGTGTCGGCGAAGTCCTCGTGGGACTGCCCGGGCATCACGAAGGCGCCGCGCCAGCCCGTCGGGGACCACTGCTCCGGTTCCTCCTTCGCGTCGGGGTTGTTCCGCTGGTCGAAGGGCACCGCGTTCTGGCGGGAGACGGCGAAGCGGATGGTGGTGACGTCCTCGCCCCACATGGTCTTGGCGACCTGGGTGGCGTAGGCGCTCGTGTAGGCGTGCTGGGTGATGAACGAGCCGGCGTTCGTCCTGGCCGTCGCGTCGTCGCCCGAGGCCTTGTAGAGGGCGGTCTCGAAGCGGGACTTCCAGTCGGCGCCGGTGTAGTAGTTCGCCTGGACGACTTCCTGCTGCTGCTCGGTGAGCTTGTTGTAGGCGTCGCGGTACTTGCTGGCCTGCTCGTTGGCGAGGCCGGCGGCACGCGGCGGGAGCAGGTTGTGGCGGGACAGCTTGAGCTCAGCCTCGGTGGCGTCGATCCACTCGCTGTTCTGCTGCTTGCCGTCGACGGTCTCGACCGCCCGGACGTAGAAGTGGTAGTTGCCGTTGATGGGGTCCGGGGCGAACACCGACCAGCTCTGCCCGAAGAACGGGATCTGCCAGCTGGTCAGGAAGTTGCCGGGGACGAGGGAGCGCATGGCCGCGGAGTAGGGGGCGATCCACAGCAGCTGGGCGAAGATGTGCCAGGCCGCGATGAGCGACACGACGACGAGGACGACGCGCACGATCGGGCGACGCTTCGTGAGACGGGAGGACGGGGACGACATGGGGCCTCTCTGATCGATTCGGGGTTCGAGAGAGTGGCGCCGTGACTCGGCCCGGTGACTCTCAGGCTGAAATATAACAATACTGAGTGTCACACGCAAGATGCGGTATCGCGAGGGCCGAACGCGGGAACGCAGAAACGCCGAAGGGCACCGCGGTTGCGGTGCCCTTCGGCGTTCGTGTCGTTCAGTGGGGCGTCAGCGCGCCCGAGGTCAGCGCGGGAGGCTGTCCAGCGCCGCTGCGAGTCCGTCGTCCGAGACGCTGCCGGTGATCTCGTTCGCGGCGTCGACCACGTCGTCCGGAGCCTGCCCCATCGCGACGCCGCGGCCCGACGTCGAGGCCCAACGGAGCATGTCGATGTCGTTCCGCCCGTCACCGGCGGCGAAGACCCGGGAGCGCGGGACGTCGAGCCACTCGCGCACACGCTCCATCGCGGTGGCCTTCGTCACACCCTCGGGAGCGATGTCGAGCCATGCGGTCCAGCCGACGGTGTACGAGACCTTGTGCAGACCCATCCGGTCGACGATCGCGAGGAACTCCTCGAGCCCGTGCTCCGGCGAGATGACCACGACGCGGGTCGCCTGGACGCCGAGGAGCTGCTCGAAGGCCACCTTCTCGCCCGAGCGGGTCATCGCGTCGTCGGGGAACTCCCCGTTGAGCAGGTAGCGCCCGTCGGGTGACTCCACGCCGTAGGCGGCGTTCGAGAGTGCCCCGCGGATGGTCTGCAGGACGTCCGTCGGGTCGAAGGTCTCGACGTGGACGCGCACGTAGCCGTCGTTCGCGTGCGGGGCGCTCGACCGCCGCAGGGTCACGGCGCCGTTCGCGCACACGAGGTACTCCGGTTCGATGCCGAGTCGCTGCAGCACCGGCACGGTCATGCCCTCGCTGCGGCCGGTGGAGAGCATCACGAGGTGCCCGGCAGCCGCGGCGTCCCGGATGGCCTGCACGGTGGTGTCCGTGACGACCCCGTCCTCGCGCATCACCGTGCCGTCGATGTCGAGGGCGACGAGCCACCGCTTCACACGGGTCTCGGCGCCGACGGACGAACCGTGCCGGTGACCGCCGGAGACGCTGCTCATCGGGGTTCGATCACCTCGACGCCGCCGAGGTACGGCCGGAGCACCTCCGGCACCACCACGGAGCCGTCCTCCTGCTGGTGCGTCTCGAGGATCGCGACGAGCCAGCGGGTGGTGGCGAGGGTGCCGTTCAGCGTGGCGACCGGCGCGGTCTTCCCGCTCTCGGTGCGGTAGCGGGTGTCGAGGCGGCGCGCCTGGAACGTCGTGCAGTTCGAGGTCGAGGTGAGCTCGCGGAACGTGTCCTGCGTCGGGACCCATGCCTCGAGGTCGTACTTGCGCGCAGCGCTCGTGCCGAGGTCGCCGGCAGCGGTTTCGATCACGCGGTAGTGCAGCCCGAGGTCCTGGAGCATCGACTCCTGGTACGCCATGAGCTTCTGGTGCTCGGCGTCCGCCTGGTCCGGGTGGACGTAGGAGAACATCTCGAGCTTGTTGAACTGGTGTACCCGGAGGATGCCCCGGTTGTCCTTGCCCGCCGAACCGGCCTCGCGCCGGTAGCAGGTCGACCACCCGGCGTAGCGGAGGGCCGGGTCCGCAGGCTCGAACGCGAGGATCTCGTCCGCGTGGTACCCGGCGAGGGCGACCTCGCTGGTACCGGTCAGGTAAAGGTCGTCGGCCTCGAGCCGGTAGACCTCTGTCGCGTGTTCACCGAGGTATCCCGTTCCACCCATCACCTCCGGACGCACGAGCGTCGGCGTGATGAGCGGAGTGAAGCCGTGCTGGACCGCCCGGTCGAGGCCGAGCGACATGAGGGCGATCTCGAGCCGGGCGCCGAGGCCCTTGAGGAAGTAGAAGCGCGAGCCGGAGACCTTGACGCCGCGGGGGATGTCGATGATGTCGAGCAGTTCGCCGAGGTCGGCATGGTCGCGCGGTGCGAAGTCGAACGAGGGCTTGGTGCCGACGGTCTTGATGGTGACGAAGTCGTCCTCGCCGCCCTCGGGGACGCCGGGGAGCACGACGTTGGGGATCGAGCGGACGACCCGGGTGAAGGTCTCCTCGGCCGCGGTGACGGCGGCCTGGGCCTCCTTCACGCCGGCGGCGAGCGCCTGGGCCTGCTGCACGAGCGCGGCCTTCTCGTCCTTCGGGGCCTTCGCGACGGTCTTGCCGAAGGCGTTCTGCTCGGCACGGAGGGCCTCGAACGACGAGATCGCGCTCCGCCTGGCGGCGTCCGCGGCGACCGCCTCGTCGACGACGTCGACGGAGGCGCCGCGCGCAGCCTGTGAGGCCTTGATGACATCGGGATCGTCGCGCAGCAGCTGTGGGTCAATCACCGCTTCATCCTAGCCAGAGCCGGACTGGAGGCTCGTGGCGGCGCCGCCACGAGCCTCCTGTCCGGCCGCGCGCTCCCCAGCCCCCGCCGGTACGTTCGATGCATGTCATCGCCCTCGGAGACCGCGCCCGCGCAGTCGGACGCCCCCGCCACCGAGCACCGCACCGCCGCCGTGGTCTACAACCCCGTCAAGGTGGACCTGCCGACCCTCAAGCAGACGGTCGAGCGGTACCAGCGCGAAGCGGGGTGGAACGAGACGCTGTGGTTCGAGACCTCCGAGGAGGACCCGGGTGGCGGCATGGCCCGCGAGGCGGTCGAGGCCGGCGTGGACGTCGTCGCCGCGGCCGGCGGGGACGGCACCGTGCGCGCGGTGGCCGAGGTCGTGTGGGAGTCCGACGCGGCGCTCGCGCTGCTGCCGAGCGGTACGGGCAACCTGCTCGCCCGGAACATCCCGGCGCCGATCGACGACCTCGACGCGAGCATCCACACCATCTTCCGTGGCGAGGACCGTTCCATCGACATCGGGACGCTCGGTGTCGAGCGGCCGGACGGTTCCCGTGAGCAGTTCGCGTTCCTGGTGATGGCCGGCCTCGGGCTGGACGCGCGGATGCTCGCGAACACGAACCCGGAGCTCAAGAAGAAGGTCGGGTGGCTCGCATACGTGGACTCGTTGGTCCGTTCGCTGCGGGACGCCGATGCGTTCGAGTTCCGGTACCGGCTGGACGACGAGGGCAACCGGTCGGTGCGGGCGCACTCGCTCATCGTCGGCAACTGCGGCATGCTGCAGGCCGGCGCGACACTGCTGCCCGACGCCGAGATCGACGACGGCGTCTTCGACGTGGTGGTCATGCGTCCGCGGGGCTTCTTCGGCTGGGTCCGGATCGCGGCGCGGATGCTCTGGGAGAACGCGATCCTGCGGTCCTTCCGCCGGTCGGCGCTCGGGAAGACCGCGATCGGTGAGCGCATCACGACCCGGGCGCGCGAGGAGCGGCCGTTGCGGTACCTCCGTGGTGAGGAGTTCACCGCACGGTTGGAGCAGCCGGACGAGTTCGAGATCGACGGCGACCCGGTGGGCAAGGTGATCGCGTTCAAGGCGACGATCCAGGCGGGAGGGCTGCGCGTCCGCGTCGCCGGGCCGCGCGACCAGACACGCCAGACGCGCCAGGTGCGGGCGGCGACGCGGCGCTGACGGGGGCGCGCTGGGCGGGGGCGGCGTTGACGTGGGGGCGCTGACGGGAGGGGCGGACTCCGCACGGTGCGCGGTTCGCCCGTCCGCACGGTGCGCGCTTCCCCAGCCCGTGCGCGCTTGGTAGCTCGGTGCGCCGCTAGGACCCCGCACCGGGCGGTCAACGCCGCACCACCGGGCAAGTGCGCACCGCACACCGGTCCGTCAACTCCGCACCACCGGCAAGGGCGCACCGTGCGCACCGCATCCCGTGCGCACAAGCGCGCACGGTGCGGGAAGCGCCGCGCTGTCCGGCGCCTACGCCTCCGGCTCGCCGGAGACGATCGCGCGGAGCCAGTCGCGTGCCTCGACGAACGCCTCGTCCGAGTAGCGCAGCGGCACGTCGGACTCCTGTCGATCGGCACGCGGGTACGACCCCAGGAACGTCACGCGCGGGCTGAACCGACGCAGCCCGAGCAGCGCGTCGGCCACGCGTTCGTCCGCCACGTGCCCGTCGAGGTCGATGACGAACCGGTAGCGCCCGAGCTCGTCGCCGATCGGCCGCGAGGACAGCAGCCCCATGTTGATGCCCCTGGTCGCGAACTGCTCGAGCATGTCCACGAGGGCACCGGGGTGGTCGGCGGGCAGCTCGACGATCACGCTGGTCTTGTCCGATCCGGTCCGCTCCGGGATCCGCAGCGTCCTCGACACGAGGACGAACCGGGTCACCGCGCTCGTGTTGTCCCCGATCGACTCGGCGAGCACGGCGAGGTCGTGGTGGTCGGTGATCCCGGGCGGGGCGACGGCGGCGTCGGCGGTCGGGTGTTCGTCGAGCAGTGCGACGGCGGCGGCGACGTTCGAGGACGCCGGGATGTGCCCGTGCCCGGGGACGTTCGTCTCGAGCCAGCGGTGGGTCTGGGCGTACGCGACCGGGTGGGCGTTCACGGTCCGGACGTCGGCGAGCGCGGTGCCGTGCCGGGCCACGAGCACGAAGTCGACGGGGACGAGGTACTCCCCCACGATCCGCACGCCGGGGATCCGGGCGAGGGCGTCCTGCGTGGCGCTGACTCCACCGTCGACGCTGTTCTCGATCGCGATCACCGCGCCGACCGAACGGCCAGACATCACGTCGTCGAGCGCCTCGCCGACGTTGTTGACGCTCCGCCAGGGCTTGCCGGCCGCTGCCTCGACGAGTTTGAGCGCGGCCTCGGTGAAGGTGCCGGCCGGTCCGAGGTAGCTGTACGTCTCGCTCGTGGTGTCCGGCTGGCTCATGCCGCCGAGCCTATTGCACCGCGCGACGGCCCTACGGGCGAGGCAGGAGCGCAGTGCAGTCGAGCGCAGCGCAGCCGAACGCAGCGCAACCGAACGCGACGCAACCGAACGCAGCGCGGCCGCGCGCAGCGCAGCCGCGACCGGCTCAGTCCAGCGCGGCGCCCGTCAGCCGGGCCTCGCAGATCGCGGCGTCGTCCTCGTCACGCGGGTACGTCACCGCCGCGAAGCGCCCCTCGGGGTCGAGGGTGGTGAGCATCGACTTCGCGATGGCGTCGAGCTGCGCGACCTGCTCCGCGGTGAGGGCGTCGATCACGAACTTCCGTGCCGTCCGGACGTGGTCCGGGGCGGCGTCGACGATCGCGGCGTACCCGGCCTCGGTGAGCCGGACGTCCGTCGCTCGCCGGTCGTCGACCGACGGGCAGCGCGCGACGAGTCCGCGCTTCTCGAGCCGGGACACCACGTGCGACAGCCGCGGGAGCGAGGCGTTCGTCGCCGATGCCAGGGCCGACATCCGGAGCGTCCGTCCCTCGGTCTCGGACAGCATCGCGATGACCATGTAGTCGAAGTGCGTCAGGTCGGCGTCCCGCTGCAGCTGGTGGTCGAGCGCCGCGGGCAGGAGCTCCATGACGGCGACGAGCTTCATCCAGGCACGCAGCTGTTCGCGCGTCAGCCACGGGGTCTCGTCGGTCATGCACCCATCCTACGAAATGGTTGTCGTTTCAACCACCCTGGATCTGCGGCGCGCGGTCAGCCACCCCACGGCGAGCGCCGCGACGACGACGACGAGCAGCGCACCTTCGACGACGAGCAACCGCGTCGTGTAGTCGAACGGCACGACCGTGGGGTTCTTCGCCCCGTGGTGCTTCGCCGCGATCTCCGGCAGGACGACGAGCGCCAGGACGCAGCCGAGCACGACCGCCGCCTGCACGACGACGAGCACCCAGACGCGGAGCGCCCGTCCGGCCCGCCGCAGCCCGAGGCCGACGAGCACGACGAACGGCGACAGGATCGCGTCGTGCAGGATCACCGCTGCCAGGAGCCAGGTCGCCAGACCGCCGATCCGGGCCGGGCTGACGGTCGTGACGAGGACGACCGCCCCGAATGCGATCACCAGGACCCCGAGCGTGACGAGCACGGTGCGAGCGGCCCTCACGAGCGCACCTCGATCTTCTCGATCCACTTGGTCTGCAGCACGCCTGGCCGCCCGGGCGCGATGATGCGTGCGGGGAACCCGTGGTCCAGGTCGAGCGTGGCGCCGTTCACCTCGAGCGCGACGAGCGTCGTCGGGTCCGAGGCGTACTCGGGACCCATGTCCATGATCCGGTAGCCGCCGTGCCGCTCGAGGCTGGTCACCCGCACGTGCGAGGCCGGTTCCGCCTGCACCGCGGCGAGCAGGTCTCGCATGCGCACGCCCTTCCAGGTCGCCATCTGACTCCACCCCTCGACGCAGCTGATCGGCAGCGCTTCCTCGGCCATCCCGAGCGCCACGAGTTCCGCGCGCGAGAACGTCCTGGTGACGGCGGGCCCGACGACGGTGAGCGTCCAGTCCGCCGCCGTCGCGGTCGCCAGCACGCCGGCGGCACGGGCGGTCCGGTTGACGGGGAGACCGTCGGGACCGATGTGCCGCTTCCGCGGGGCGAAGACGTTGAACGGCTCGGCGAGCGTCGAGGACTGTCCGGCGGTCAGCACGACGACACCAGCGGTCGCGGCCGCGATCCCGGCGAAGAAGCCGCGTCGCGCGATCCGCTCCCGACGACCGGCCGCAGCGGACGACGGCGCCGCCGCTGGCTCGGCGTCTGCCGCGACGGCCGGACGGGAGGCCCGGCTCGCCGCCGTCCCGTCGGCCCACCGCATCACGCGGCCGGTGATCCCCCGCGGGTACGCCGCCGTGGCGTCGTACGCGGGCAGCTCGCTCCCGACCGTCTCGTCACGGACGAACCGCCCGTCGGCGTCGTAGGAGTCCCGCTTCCGCCAGTACCGGGCGATGACCCGGAGCTTGGCGCCGATGTGGATCGCGAGGGAGCCGATGATGACGTACGCCAGCGCGTAGTGCACCTGCCGGAACGGGAACGGCCACGGGTACCACTGGAACGTGTTCACGAGACCGGTCCCGACCTGGACGACGCTCGCCGCGACGAAGACCGCGATCGACGCCCGCTCCAGCAGGTGCAGCACGTTCCGCACCGGCGGGTCCTGCGCCAGGGCGGGCATCACGGTGTTGAGCTTCGCCAGGAGCAGCGGGATGATCGCGATGCCCGCGGTGATGTGCAGCCCCTGGGTGAACTGGTAGAGCCGGACCGGCCGGGTCGGGAAGTGCATCCACGGCAGCGGGTCCTGGAGCAGGTGGCTGTAGACGCCGGTGCCGAAGCAGATCAGGAACGCGATCCCGAGCAACCGGCCGACGACCACGGCCGACCGGGCGTTGCGGTTCGGGGAGGCCATCGCCGCCCTGGCGTCGTGGAGTCCGTGCCGGACGAACATCGGTAGCCTCGACGCACCATGCGTCTGCGTCCCGGCACCCTGCTCCCGACCGTGCTCGCCGTCGTCGGCGTCCTCGCCCTGGCGGGTGTCGTCGCCTTCGGCGTCACGCATCTGGGGTTCCTCCGGTCGGGTCATCGATCACCATTCGTTGCGTGGACCCTGATCGCTTGGGTGGTGTTCGGGATCGCCGTGCTCGCGCTCCGCTTCGTCCCGGCGCGACTGGTGCCCATCATCGTCCTCGGCGGCGCCGTGGTGGTGGGACTCGCCGCACTCGTCGGCGAGCCGAACACGAGCACCGACTCCGCCCGGTACGCCTGGGACGGCATCGTCCAGCACGCCGGCGTCTCACCGTACGCGCACACGCCGCAGTCGACGGCACTGTCCGGTCTGCGCCCGGACTGGTTGTTCCCGGACAAGGTGAACGGCACGTGCGAGAACCTGCTCCCCCGTTACCGCGGCCTGGGCGACGGCGCGGACGGGCACTGCACCGCGATCAACCGGCCCGACGTGCCGACGATCTACCCGCCGATGGCCGAGCTGTGGTTCGCTCTCGTCCGGTTCGCCGTCCCGGCGACCGTCATGTACCTGCCGTTCCAGATCGCCGGCCTCGTCGTCTCGCTCGGTGTGACGGTCGGCCTCGTCGTCGTCCTCCGGCGTATCGGCCGCCCGCTCTGGTGGGCGGCGATCTGGGCCTGGTGCCCGCTCGTGGCCTCCGAGGCCGTCACGAACTCGCACGTCGACGTCGTCGGGGCGGCCCTCGCCACCGCCGGCGCCGTGCTCGTCGCCTTCGGTCGGCCGGTGTGGGGCGGGATCATGCTCGGCGCGGCGACGTGCACGAAGCTCATCCCGGCGCTCGTCTACCCGGCGCTCCTCGGTCGCTGGCGGAACTGGTGGGCCGTGCCCGTCGGCGTCGTCGTGTTCGGGCTCCTCTACGTCCCCTACGTCGCCTCGACGGGTGCGAAGGTGCTCGGCTACCTGCCCGGCTACCTGACCGAGGAGGGCTACGAGGACGGGTCCCGGTTCGCCCTGGTCTCGCTCGTGGTGCAGGGCGACGCCGGCACGCTGATCGTCGGCCTGGCGGTCCTCGTCGGGGCCGTGCTGGCCTGGCGGCTGTCCGACCCGTCCCGGCCGTGGTCCGGCGAGGTCCTGATGATCGGCGTCACGTTCCTCGCCGTCACCCCCCGCTACCCCTGGTACGCGCTGCTCCTCGTGCCGTTCGTGGTGCTCTCCGGCCGGTGGGAGTGGATGTCGATCGCGCTCGCCATCGGCCTGCGCGGGGTGTGGCCGTCGGTGGACGCCTACCGCTGGTGGCTCGCCGCCGCGGTCCTCGTCATCGTGGTGGTGACCCTCGTCCGTACCGACCGGGCCGACTGGCTCCGCTGGCGTCACCGCCTGCTGCACGGGCACGGAGCGCGTGACGAGCCCCGCCAGGAACCCGCCGTATCATCGCCGGTATGACGGCCCGCATGCTCCCGTCGACCGGCACCGTCCCGTCGACCGGCACTGTCCCGTCGACCGGTCTGCTGCGGCGCGTCCGCGTGCCTTCCCCGGCGCTCCCCGACCGTCCGGACGACCCGGGACTCGTCGACCGCTTCGGCCGACGGGCGATCGACCTGCGGGTCTCCCTGACCGAGCGCTGCAACCTCCGCTGCACCTACTGCATGCCGGAGGAGGGCCTGCCGGTCATCCCGAACGACGCACTGATGACCGCCGACGAGATCGAACGCCTGGTCCGCCTCGGCGCCGAGCACCTCGGCGTGCGGAAGGTCCGCTTCACCGGCGGTGAGCCGCTCCTCCGCCGCGACCTCGCCGACGTCGTCGCCCGGACCGCGGCACTCGGTGTCGAGGTCTCCCTGACCACGAACGCGATCGGGCTGGCCGCTCGCGCGGCGGACCTCCGCGCCGCGGGGCTGGACCGCATCAACGTGTCCCTCGACACGGTCGACCCCGACGTGTTCGCCACGGTGACGCGCCGCCCCTTCCTCGACCGCGTGCTCGACGGCATCGCCGCCGCGGCCGACGCGGGCCTCGGCGTGAAGGTGAACGCCGTCCTGCTGCGCGGGGTGAACGACCACCTCGCGCCGGAGCTCCTGACGTGGTGCCTCGAGCGCGGACACGAGCTCCGCTTCATCGAGCAGATGCCGCTCGACCCCGGGCACGCGTGGGACGGCGACGCCATGGTCACCGCCGCCGAGACGCGCGCGATCCTCGCCGAGCACGTCACCCTCACCCCGCACGACGCACCGCGCGACGGCGCCCCGGCCGAGCGCTTCCGCGTCACCGACAGCGCGACGGGTCGTGCGCTCGGGACGGTCGGCATCATCGCGAGCGTCACGGAGTCCTTCTGCGGCGACTGCACCCGCACTCGGCTCACCGCCGAGGGCCACGTGCGCAGCTGCCTGTTCTCCGACGACGAGTCCGACCTGCTCGGCCCGATGCGCGCCGGGGCCCCGGACGCAACCGTGCTCGAGCTGTGGCGCCGGGCGATGTGGGCGAAGCCGCGTGACCACGGCGACGACGCCGACGGCATGGTGCACCCGTCCCGCGGCATGAGCGCGATCGGGGGCTGAGGTGACGACCATCCGGTTCTTCGCCGCGGCGCGGGCAGCCGTCGGCCTCGACGAGACGCACACCGACGCGACGACGCTGGACGTCGCCCTCAGCACGGTGACGGCGACGGACGCCGACCGGTGGGCGGCCCTGCAGGAGCGCTGCTCGTACCTGGTCGACGGGGTCAGCACCCGCGACCGCTCGACACCGCTCGCGGGCGTGGAGCTGGTGGACGTGATGCCGCCGTTCGCCGGCGGCTGAGCCCTACGACCGCGTGGGCGGGTAGACGTCCACCTCGTCGGGCGGCACCGTCACGTGCACCCGGTCGCCGGTCCGGAGCGCGAGCTCGGCCGCGACCGCGACGGTGACGTCGGCCACGAGGTCCTCGGTCCGGACCCGGACCAGTCCGTCCCGCGGCTCGAGCGCGACCACGCGACGCCCCGGGCCGGATCCGTCCCGGCCGACGACGGCGGCCGTCGGGTGGTGAGCGGCGAGGGCTCGCTGGCCGGGAGGCACGGTGTGGGTCCGCGACGGCAGCTCGCCGCCGCCGTCGAGCGCGATCCCCCGACCGGTCGCCGTGCCGGCGAGGAGCGCCAGACCGGAGAACGCGGCACCGAAGGCGCTGGTCGGGCGGCCGAGGACCTCGGCGGTGCTGCCCGACTCGACGACCCGTCCGCCGTCGACGACGACCACGCGGGTCGCGAGGGTGACGACCTCGATCGGGTCGTGCGTCACGAGCACGGTCGGCCGTCCGGCGATCGCGGTGGCCAGCGCGGCCCGGACGTCGTCCCGTGCCTCGACGTCGAGCGCGGAGGTCGGTTCGTCGAGCAGCAGCACCGCGGGGTCCGCGGCGAGCGCGCGGGCGATCGCGACGCGTTGCGCCTGCCCGCCGGACAGCGTCGCGGGGTGACGGTCGGCCAGGGCGACCGCGTCGACGCGTGCCAGGGCCCTGTCGGTGGCGAGCCGTGCCTCCCGTCCGCGCATGCCGGCCGCCCGCGGGCCGTAGCCGACGTTGCCGGCGACCGTCAGGTTCGGGAAGAGGTCGCCTCGCTGGGCGACCAGGCCGACGCGTCGGCGGTGCGGCGGGACCCGGCGACGTCCGTCGTCGACCGTGGTGTCGCCGATGCGCACGGAGCCGGCGTCGACGGCGAGGAGTCCGGCGACGGCCTCGACGACCGAGGACTTGCCGGCGCCGTTCGGGCCGACGAGGGCGACGCAGTCGTCCGGGCCGACCTCGACCGCGACGTCGACGTCCCGGTCGGTCAGGACGACGTGCGCGTGCAGGCCGGTCACGGTGCGGCCGTCCTGGCGCCGGTGCGGACCGATGTCAGCCCGATCACGGCCACGGCGACCACCACGAGCACCAGGGCGAGCGCGACCGCGGTGTCGGGGTCCACCTCGCGCTGCAGGTAGATCTCGAGCGGCAGTGTCCTGGTGACCCCCTGCAGGCTGCCGGCGAACGTCAGCGTGGCCCCGAACTCACCGAGTGCCCGCGCGAAGCAGAGCACCAGTCCCGAGGCGATCCCGGGCAGGGCCCGCGGCACCGTCACCGTGCAGAGCACGCGCGTCGGTCCGGCGCCGAGCGTCGCGGCGACGCGCTCGAGTCGGTCGCCGCCGGTCCGGAGCGAGCCCTCGATCGCGGACACCAGGAACGGCATCGCGACGAACGTCTGCGCCATCACGACCGCCGTGGTGGTGAAGGCGATGCGGACGCCGTGGTCTGCGAGGAACCCGCCGACCGGGCCGAGCCGTCCGAACGCCGCGAGGAGGGCGAGACCGCCGACCACGGGCGGCAGCACGAGCGGCAGCAGGACGACCGCGCGGGCGACCCCGACCCAGCGGGAGCGCACCCGCGAGAACACGACGGCGAGCGGGAAGCCGACGACGAACGCGATGCCCGTCGCGGCGGCGGCGGTGCCGACGCTGAGGGCGAGCGCGGTGAGCGAGGCGGGCGCGGTCACCAGGGCGACGAACGAGGACCAGTCGACGCGGCCGACCATCGCGAGCACCGGGACGACCACGAAGAGTCCGCCGACGACCGCCGGGACGGGCAACCACCACGGGGCGACCGTCCGGACGTGCCGCGTCACGGTGCGCTCCTGGGTGCGACGCTCGCCGGTGTGCGGCTCACGGTGCGCCGAAGCCCGCCGCCCGCAGGACCCGCTCGCCGTCGGTCGAGCGGACGTACGCGCTGAACGCCCTCGCGAGCGCGGCGTTCGACGAGCCCTCGACCACGCCGATCGGGTACGTGTTGACGGCGCGCTTCGAGGCGTCGAAGGCGACCCCGTCGACCTTGCCGCCGGCACCGGCGACGTCGGTGACGTAGACGAGCCCGGCGTCGGCCTGCCCCGACTCGACCTTGCCGAGCACGTCGGTCACGGACTGCTCCTCGCTGACCGGGTGCAGGGTGACGCCGGACGCCCGCTCCACCGCCGCCGTCGCGGCACCGCACGGCACGGGCGCCGCGCAGGTGACGACCTGCAGCCCGGGCGCGGTGAGGTCCCGGAGGTCGTGGACCTGCTTCGGGTTGCCCGGCGCGACGGCGATCTCGAGCACGTTGGTGGCGAACGCGGGGCTGCCCCCGCTGATCAGGTGGGCCGAGGTGAGCTTCGTCATGTTCGGCTCGTCGGCGCTCGCGAAGACGTCCGCCGGCGCACCGTTCTGGATCTGGGTGACGAGGTCGCTCGAGCCGGCGAAGGAGAACCTGATCGTGGTGCCGGGGTGGGCGTGCTCGTAGTCGGCGCCGAGCTGCGTGAACGTCTTCTGCAGGGAGGCGGCGGCGAAGACCGTGATCGAGCCGGTCGGTCCGGCGCTGGCGCTCGGGGTCGCCGTGCTGTCGGCGGAGTCGGCGCTGCCGGTGCTGCACCCGGCGAGGCCGGCGGTCAGGGCAACGGCGGCCATGACCGCCGCGGTGGTGGTCGTGCGGCGCATCGGGGCTCCTCGGTCGGTCGATCCGCTCCCGCGGTCGTCTGGTCCGCTCCTGCGGATCAGTCGTCCGAGTGTAGCCGCAGATGCGCCTGCTCGATGGGCAGGCCCTCCCGCTCCCAGGCCTGCATGCCGCCGTCGAGGACCACCGTCGGACGGGGTGTCGTCGCGGCCCACGCGATCGCGCGGGGTCCTCGTGCGCACACCACGACCACGGGCGTGGTGTCGTCGGGGAGGTCCTCCGGAGCGACGGCCCCGGGGACGACCCCTGCCCGGCGCTCCTCCGGCGTCCGGACGTCGACGACCACGACGGCGTCCGCGGGGTCGGCCACCCGCGCGGCGAGTGCCGCCGGTGCGATGCGGCCCGCGGTGTCCGGCACCGCCGCAGGGTCCGGTCGGCGGGACGCCGGCCCGCGCCGCAGCGGGCTCTCCGTCCAGCGCCACCGACGGGCGTCCACGCTGAGGACGCGACCGAGCAGCGGCTCCCCGAGGCCGGCCACGAGGGCGGTGACCTGTGCCGCCATCACCGAGCCCACGGCACCGCAGAGCGCCGGCAGGACCCCGTCGACCGCACACGATCCCTCGTCCGGGCGCACCTCGGGGTGCAGGTCGTGGAAGTCCACCACGCGGTCGTCGAACACCGCGACCTGTCCGTCGTAGCCGAGCACCGTGCCCCAGACGAACGGCACACGGCGCTCGGCACACGCGTCCGAGACGGCCCGGGTGACGACGACCGAGTCCGCCGCGTCGACGACGACGTCGTGTCCGGCGACGAGATCCGGGCGGAATGCGCCCACGACCGCCACGACTTCACACTCCGGGTCGACGGCGCGGGCCCGGGCAGCGGCGACCTCGGCCTTCGCGGCACCGATGTCCGCGGTGCCGAAGAGGGTCTGTCGGGCGAGGTTCGAGGCGTCCACCACGTCGGGGTCGACGATCGTCAGCCGCGCGATGCCGCTCCCCGCCAGGTAGGCGACCACGGGGGCACCGAGGCCACCGGCGCCGACGACGAGCACGCGGGCCGCGGCGAGCCGACCGAGTGTGGCCTCGCCGCCGGCGTCGAGCGCGGCGGTCCGGGAACCGAGCCGGCGTCGACCTGGCGAGACGGGCGACACGGGTGCAGGAGCGTCCGTCGGGTCAGTCGTCGACATCGGGCGTCTCCACCGTCACCATCGTCGCCTTCACCGAGGCCACCGCCACCGAACCGACCTCGAGCCCCAGGTCGCGGACGGCCTCGGCGCTCATCAGGGAGACCACACGGTGTGGGCCGCACTGCAGCTCCACCTGGGCCATCACGGTGTCGACGACGAGGTCCGTGACGATGCCGACGAAGCGGTTCCGCGCCGAGCTCCTGGTCGAGCCCGCCGGGTCGGGGAGCGTCGCGCCCTGCCCCTTCGCGTGCGTGGCGAGTTCGCGGCCGTCCACGACCGCACGGCCGCCGTCGTCGACGAAGCGGGTGAAGGTCCCGTTCTCGACGAGTCGGCGCACCGTGTCGTCGCTCACGCCGAGGTACCGGGCGGCATCCCTGATCCGCAGACGACTCATCCCCGCATGCTAGCCGCCGGAGCGCTCCCGGCCCTTCCTGTGAGAGCTCCCACACCGCATCTGAAATCCACAGCCGGAAGGCGCGGTTCTCGGGGTCTCGTCCAGGGGACGACGCTACCGTCGAGGCCGTGAGTTCCCCCCGCACCGGCAGCATCCGGGTACCAGGTCCGATCGGGACCCCCGTCGGGACACCCGCGGTCCGGACCCGGCTGCGCGGTGCCGCGGGCGTCGTCGGCCTGTCGGTCGTCCGCACCCCCGAGCTGACCATCGGTGCGGTCGGGACACTGACCGCGGCCGCGTTCGCGTGGGTGCCGTCGCTCTGGTACGACGAGGGCGCGACCGTCACGAGCGCCCAGCGCTCCTGGCCGCAGCTCTGGGCGGAGCTGCACACCGTCGACGCCGTGCACGGCCTGTACTACGCGCTCATGCACCTCTGGTTCTGGCTCGTCGGCTACACCCCGTTCACGCTCCGCTTCCCGAGCGCCCTGGCCATCGGTGTCGCGGCCGGGCTCGTGGTGGCCCTCGGCCGGCGACTCGGTGGTCGTCGGCTCGGCATCGTCGCCGGACTCGTCTTCATCGCGCTCCCCCGCGTGCAGTGGGCAGGCAGCGAGGGACGACCGTACGCGACGGTCACCGCACTCTCGGTCTGCCTCACGCTGGTCGGCCTCACCGCGGTCCGGCGCACCCGCACCGGTGGCAGGCACGCCGTGCAGTGGTGGGTCGCGTACGGGGCACTCGCTGCCCTCGCGGTGACCTTCAACGTCTACCTCGCGCTCGCCGTCGTCGCCCACGCGGTCGTCCTGGCCTGGACCGTCTGGGTCCGACGGGCCGACCAGCGTCGTACGGCGCTCAGCACGCGTGGGGTCGGGTCGACGGCTCCCATGGTGTCGCGGACCGCCCTCGTCCGCTGGGCGATCGCCGCGGTCGCTGCGGCCGTCGTGGTCTCCCCCGTCGTGCTCGAGGTCGCGTCGCAGTCCCGGCAGGTCGCATGGATCTCCGGCATCACCTCACGCACGGCGGCGCAGGTGTTCGCCACGGCGTGGTTCGGCGGCCTGAACTGGTACGCCACGATCGCCTGGCTGCTGATCGCCGTCGGCGTGGTCGTCGCGCTCGTCCGGGTGCGCCGGGGCTCTCCCACCGTCCGCGACCTGTCCCGTGCACAAGCAGTCCGCGTCGCGCTCCCCCTCGCGCTCGTGCCCACCGGGCTCCTCGTCGGCGCGACGGCGCTCGGTGAACACCTGTACTCCCCGAAGTACGCGAGCCTCAGCCTGCCCTTCGTCGCGCTCCTCATCGCCGTCGCGCTCACCCTGCTTCGGCCGAAGGTGCTGCTCGCCGCCGCCGTCGCCGCGGTCATGGTGCTCTCCGTCCCCTCGGCGTTCGACGTCAAGACGCCGCAGGCGAAGCAGGACTCGACGTGGGCGAACGCCGCATCGATCATCGCCAGCGTCCGGGACGCCCACCCGGACGCCGACGAGGGCGTCGTGTTCGGCAGCGTGTACCGGCACCCGACGACCACCGCGGACATCATCCGGATCTCCTACCCCTGGGCGTTCACCGGGATGACCGACCTCGCGGTCGAGCAGAACGGCGCGGAGTCGGGCGTGCTCTGGAACCAGAACGGCGACCTCGCCACGACGATCCCCGCGCGGCTCGGCGACATCGACACCGTGTGGTTCGTCGGCGGACCGTCCCGGAACACGGAGCCGGAGGTCGCCTCCGTCCTCGGCGAGCACGGGTTCACCGCGGCGCAGCACTGGCGCACCGGCAAGGTGCTGCTGACGGAGTACGTCCGCGCCTCCTGACCGCGGAGCGCGACGTCCCCACCGGGTGACCGGCGGTGTGGGATGCTGCGGGGATGCGCCACGACGTCCGCCCGATCGTCCCGTCCGACGCGGAGCGGCTCGCCGACCTGCTCGTGCAGAACCGGGACTACCTGGCCCCCTGGGACCCGGTCCGACCGGAGAGCTTCTTCACCACCGACGGGCAGCGCGCGGAGATCCTCGCGTGCATCCGACGCCGGGAACGCGGGCAGATGCTGCCGCTCGTGATCACCACCGACGACGTCGTGGTGGGTCGGCTCAACGTCAACTCGATCGTGCAGGGCGCGTTCCAGTCGGGGACGCTCGGGTACTGGGTGTCGGAGGACGCCGCGGGGCACGGTGCCGCCACCGCCGCCGTGGGGCGCACGGTCCGTCTCGCCTTCGACCAGCTCAGACTGCACCGTGTCGAGGCGGGGACGCTGCCGCACAACGAGCGGTCGCAGCGGGTGCTCGAGAAGAACGGGTTCGAGCGGTACGGCTACGCGCCGCGGTACCTCAGGATCGCCGGTCGGTGGCAGGACCACGTCCTGTTCCAGCGCCTGGCGGACTGACCGCAGACGCATCGACGTCGCACCACCCGGGCACTGACCCCGGCGCCTCGGCGTCGGCTCAGTGCACCACCCGGGCACCGTGGACGGGACCGTTCGCGCGGACCGCGACCATGCCGACGGCGCTCAGCGCGACCTGGACCTCGAGCGCGGTGTCGGTGTCGGCGACCAGGAAGGCCACCGTCGGGCCGCTGCCGGACACGATGCCCGCGAGCGCGCCGGACTTCTCCCCGAGCTCGAGCGTCTTCGCGAGCGCCGGCTGCAGGCGCATCGCCGGGGCCTGCAGGTCGTTGTGCAGGCAGTCGGCCAGCAGGTCTGGGTCGCCGGCGCGCAGGGCCTGCAGCACGTTCGCGTCGACCACGGGCGTCGAGGGTGCCGGGGCGATGTCGGCCCGGTAGCGCTCACGGTGCTCGTCGAGCGCGCGGTAGACGGCCGGCGTGGAGAGCCCGTCGTCGCTGAGCCCGAGGACCCAGTGGAAGTCACCCTTCGCCAACGCCGGACTGAGCTCGTCGCCCCGGCCGGTACCGACCGCGGTGCCGCCGGCGAACGCGAACGGCACGTCCGCACCGAGCTCCGCCGCGAGCCGCAGCAGTTCGTCGCGGCCGAGCGCCGTGCCCCACAGGGTGTCGACGGCGAGGAGCGTCGCAGCCGCGTCCGCGGACCCGCCGCCCATGCCGCCGGCGACCGGGACGCGCTTCTCGATCGTCAGACGGGCACCGCCTCGGTATCCGGCCGCCTCGGCGACGAGCCGCGCCGCGCGCACCGCCAGGTTCGAGTCGTCCACCGGTACCGCGCTGGTGTCGATCGGGCCAGTGAAGGTCACCGAGACGTCGTCAGCGTGCTCGGCGACGACGTCCTCGAACAGCGACACCGCCTGGTACGCCGTGGCGACGTCGTGGTAGCCGTCGTCCTGCAGCGCACCGACCGACAGGAACACGTTGATCTTGCCGGGAGCGCGCGTCCGCACGCGGGTCGGTGCGGCCAGCGAGGTCATGCGACCAACCTATCCCGCGCGCGCTGCGCTGAAACCACGCTCCAGGTCGGCCAGGATGTCGTCCGGGTGCTCCAGGCCGATCGACAGCCGGATCAGCCCTTCGCCGACACCGGATGCGGCTCGTTCGTCCGGGGTCATCTGCACGTGCGTCGTCGACGCGGGGTGCACGACGAGCGAGCGCACGTCGCCGATGTTCGACACGTGGTCGAACAGCTCGAGGGCGTCGACGAACCGCCGCCCTGCGGCCACACCGCCGGCCAGGTCGAACGCCAGCACCGCCGACGGCCCCTTCGGGACGTAGCGCTGCTGCAGGTGGTGCCACGGCGAGCTCGGCAGGCCCGCGTAGTGCACGTGTTCCACCTGGTCGTGGGCGTCGAGCCAAGCGGCCACCGTGGCCGCGTTCGCCACGTGCCGGTCCATGCGGAGCGAGAGGGTCTGGATGCCCTGCAACACCAGGAAGGCGGTGAACGGTGCGATGGCCGGCCCGAGGTCCGCGGACAGCTTGGACCGGGTGCGCTGGATGAAGGCGCGCGGGCCGAACTTCTCCGTGAAGGCGGTCCCCGCGAAGCCCGAGTGCTCGACGGTGGTCAGCTGCGGGTACTTGTCCGGGTACGCGGCCCAGTCGAAGTTCCCGCTGTCGACGATCAGCCCCGCGATGGCGCTGCCGTGTCCGGCGAGGTACTTCGTCGCCGAGTGCACGACGATGTCCGCACCGTGCTCGATCGGGCGGACCAGGTACGGCGTCGCGATCGTGTTGTCGACGATCAGCGGCACGCCGGCGTCGTGTGCGACCCCGGCGACCCCGGCGAAGTCGAGGACGTCGCCACGCGGGTTCGGGATCGACTCCCCGAAGAACGCGCGGGTCTCAGGACGGACCGCCGCGGCCCACTCGGCCAGGTTGGTCGGGTCCTGCACGAAGGTGAACGTGATCCCGAGGTCACGGAGCGTGGACGCGAACAGCGTGTAGGTCGCGCCGTACAGCGACGCGCTCGCGACGAGGTGATCGCCGGCCCGGGCGAGGCCGAGGACCGCGAGCGTCGTGGCCGCCTGCCCGGACGCCAGCGCGAGCGCGCCGACGCCTCCTTCGAGGTCGGCGATCCGCCGCTCGAGTGCCGCCGCGGACGGGTTGTTCACCCGCGAGTACGTGTGGCCGGGTGCGTCGAGCAGGAAGCGCTCGGCGGCGTCCTCGGCCGACGGGTAGACGAACGCGGCCGTCTGCGCGATCGGCGGCACGTTCGCACCCCAGCCGGGGTCGGCCTTGTAGCCGGCCCGGATCTGCCGGGTCTCGAAGTGCCAGCCGTCCTCGGGAGCGGCCATCAGGCAGGCACCGACGTGCGAACGAGCGGGATGACCTGTTCGCCGAAACGCTCCATCTCCTCGAGCTGCGGGGAGAACTGCAGCAGCAGGGTGTCGACCCCGGCGTCCTCGTACTCGCGGATCCGCGCCGCGACCTGCTCGGGCGTCCCGACGAACTGCGGCCGGAGCCCGCGGTTCGAGACGGAGTAGTCCTCGAGCGAGGGCACGTGCTCGAGCTGCGACTTGGAGATGAAGTCCTGGTACGACTCGTACGCCCTGCCGTGCTGCACGTCGGTGATCCGTGCGAGCTCGGCCTGCGCCTCCTCCTCGGTCTCGCGGACGATCGCGTACGCGGCCATGCCGAACGCCTCGAACGGCGGCAGCCCGGCCTCGTCACGACGACGACGCATCTCGGCGATCTTCGTCCGGAGCTCCTCGACGGTGCCGCCGTGGGTCACGTACGCGTCGGCGTAGTGGGTGATGCTCGCCTTGCCCGCCTCGCTCTCGCCGCCGGCGTAGATGCGGGGTGTCACCCGCGGCTTCGGCTCGAGGTGCGCGTTCTCGACGTCGTAGTACTCGCCGTGGAACGAGTACGGCGTCTGGCGCCACAGCCCCTTCATGACCTCGACGAACTCCGCCGTGCGCTTGTAGCGGTCGTCGTGCTCGGAGAAGATCCCGCCGTACTGCCGTGCCTCCTCGGCCCACCAGGCGCTCACCACGTTGAAGGTGAACCGGCCGCCGGAGATGTCGTCGATCGTCGCGGCCTGCTTCGCCGTGACGGCCGGCAGGTGGTACCCGGGGCGCATGGCCGCCATGATCTCGAGCCGGTCCGTCGTCGCCGCGATGGCCGCGGCGAGCGCCCAGGCCTCGAGGCTCGGCGCCGCGACGCCCTTGATGTCGTTGAGGTTGAGCTCCGGCACCAGCGTCAGGTCGAAGCCGATGCGCTCGGCGCGCTGCGCCAGGCGCTTGACGTAGTCGAAGGTGACCGGCATGGCCTCGTCGTCGACGTTGCGCAGCCAGCCGCCGAAGAGCGGGGTCCAGTATCCGAATCGCACGGGGGTTCCTCAGGTGGGGACGGACGGACTGGAGGCTCGGTGCCGGTGGCGAGCCGGGCCTCCAGTCCGGTGGGTGGTCAGGTCTCAGGCCGTGGTCGCGGCGGCGTACTGCTCCGCCAGGAGCGCACCCAGGTAGCGGGCGATGGAACGCGGGCCGGAGGCGGGCGCGGTCTCCTCGACGGCGGGGTTGTAGTTCGTGTTCGTGTTGATGTCGTACACGACGTGGCGGCCGTCGGTCGTCTCCATGAACTCGACGCCCGCGATCGTGATGCGCTGCTCGGCGAGGAACGTGCGGAGCTGCTGCACGAGCGGGTGGTCGGCGGTGACCTCGGTGCGGACAGAGAACGCACTCGGAGCGTCGGTGCCGGGCACCTCGCAGACGGCTCCGGCGATGGTCTGCGTCTGTGGGACCTCGCACGCGTCGGCGGGGCAGAGCTCGAAGCTGCCCGCACTCGTGTCGACCCGGACGGCGTAGACGAACTCGCCGCCGACGAACTCGACGCGGGTGATGAAGGGCTCGCGGGCGGTCAGGTACTCCTGCAGCAGGGTGATGCCGTCGACGGGTTCCTCGAACTCCGGGCTGTCGACGTAGGCGTCGAACTCGGCGAGCGAGTCGAAGCGGCGGACGCCGAGGCCCTTGCCGCCCTGGTTGTGCTTCGTGATGAACGGGACGTCCTGGCCGTCGGTGAAGGCCCGCGCGGCCTGCTTGAGGGTCGTCGTGCCGAACACCGCCGTGGTGCGGGGCACGTCGAACCCGGCGCGCTGGAGCAGCCCGTGCTGGGCGACCTTCGACACCTCGAGCTCGAGCACGTGGCTGCCGCCGACGACCTGGCGACCGGCGCGCTCGAGGTGGCCGAGGAGTGCGCGGGTGTACTCCTTGCTGTGCTCGTGGCCGCGCGTGTGGCTGCTCGCGGACATGCGGCTCCAGTAGACGCCGGGCTCGGGCTCTGAGGCCAGGTCGATCTGCCCCTCGGTGAGGAGGATCTCCTCGACCGGCACCCCCTCGGCCTCGAAGGCGGCGGCGAGCGGCGGGAACCACTCGGGGTTCTCGTGGATGACGTACACGCGCGGAGTGCTCACGCGCCCACCCTAGGCACGCTGTCCGTGCGGGTGCCAGGTGTGTGACGTGGTGTTGCTCGGGGTGGGGCGGGGTGCGGTGTGGAGGCCCCGCCCCGCGTGGTGCGAGGTTGATCGCCTGGTGCGGGCTTCTACGCTCGCACCAGGCGGTCAACGTCGCACCGCCGGTGCCGACCGCGCACCGTGCGAGGTCGCGCGGCGCGGCGGCCCGGCTGACCGCGCACCGTGCGAGGTCCGCGCAGCGCGGCGGCCCCGCTGACTGCGCACCGTGCGAGGTCCTCAGCGCGCGAAGGTCTGCTGACCGACGACGCCGAGGAGTTCGAGCTTCTGCGCATCCTCGCTGCCTGCCGGTGCCGTGAAGAGCAGCAGGGCCTGGGTCTGGCTCGAGGTGTGCAGCACCTGACAGTCGACACTGATCCGGCCGAGCTCGGGGTGCACGAAGGTCTTGTGGTCCTGCCACCGACTCGCGACCTCGTGCAGCGACCAGAGCGCGCGGAAGGCCGCACTGGCCGCCTCGAGGTCCGCGACGAGGTCCTGCGCGCGCTGGTCTCCGGGCCCGGCCGCACCGACCGCGGCCCGGAGGCTCGCGACCTGTGCACGAGCGAGTCGGTCGTGCTCCTCCGGCACGAACCGGGCGCGTTCGGAGTCGGACGTGAACCACCGCCACGGCTGGTACCGCTCGTTGCCCGTGAGCCCGACCGCGCTGCCGAGGAGCGCCACCGCGAGCCGGTTCTCGACCAGGGTCTCCCCGAGGTCGCTGACGACGATCGCCGGAGTGTCCTCGAGTCGGTCGAGCACGCGGAGGATCGCCGGGTCGACGTGGTCGGCACGGTGCACCCGGGCCGGGGCGTTGTGGCCGGCGAGGCGGAAGAGGTGGTCGCGCTCGTCGAGCGTGCAGCGCAGGGCCCGCGCGATCGCCTGCACCATCTGCTCCGACGGCTGTGGCCCGCGCTGCTGCTCGAGGCGCGTGTAGTAGTCGGCGCTCATGCCGGCGAGCGCCGCCACCTCCTCACGGCGGAGGCCCGGTGTCCGCCGGCGAGCCCCGGTCCCGAGTCCGACGTCCTCGGGTCGGAGGAGTTCCCGACGACGTCGGAGGAAGTCGGCGAGCGCTGGACGGTCCATGGCTCCCAGTCTCCTGCGGTGCGGCGCGCTCTGCCAGGGAGCGTCGGTCCCCCGATGTCCGGACCCTGGTCGGCTGCGGCGGGGTGCTGGATCGTGGTCGGCATGGACATCACCAACGCCACCGTCGTCATCCCCGGCGCGACCTCGGGCATCGGGCTCGGGCTCGCGCTCCGCCTGCAGCAGGCCGGCAGCACCGTCGTCATCGGCGGACGGCGTCGTGCACGCCTCGACGCACTCGCCGCCGAGCACGGCTTCGACACCGTCGAGCTCGACGTCACCGATCCCGGATCGATCGCGGCCGCAGCGGCCTCGGTGACTGCGGCACACCCGGAGCTCGACACGCTGATCACCATGTCGGGCATCATGCGGGGCGAGGACCTCCGCTCGCCGGAGCACATCGACGACGCGGTCGCGACGGTCGAGACGAACCTGCTCGGGACGATCCGGCTGATCGACGCGTTCCTGCCGCACCTGCTCACGCGGTCCGCCTCGACCGTGATGACGGTCTCCTCGGGTCTGGCGTTCACGCCGCTCGCCGCGACGCCGACCTACAGCGCCACCAAGGCTGCGGTGCACTCGTACACGATGTCGCTGCGGCAGCAGCTCACCGGCTCCCCCGTGTCGGTGCTCGAGCTCGCGCCCCCGGCCGTCGCGACCGACCTGATGGGCGAGGGCGTGGACTTCGGCGGCATGCCGCTCGACGACTTCCTCTCCGAGGTCGTGGCGCTGCTGTCCTCGGGCACGGGGCCGGAGGTCCTCGTCGAGAACGTGCTGCCGCTGCGGTGGGCCGAGCGGGACGGGACCCAGCAGCAGCTCATCGAGGCGCTGGCCGGGCGGGGGCACTGAGGCGGGCGCGCGCGCGGGCGGTGTGTCCGCGACGGCACGCGTATGCAGCATGCCACTGGACTGGAGGCCTGGCCTCCGACAGCATGGAGGCATGGGGAACGAGGGGTACACCGAGACGACCGGCGCATCGCGGCTCTTCCGCGTGCTCGGGATCGCGACCGTCACGGGGAGCGTCGGCGTCGGCGCACTGGTGGCCGTCGTCCCGCCGACTCCGGGCAAGGAGGCCTCCGGCACTGACCTCGTCATCGCGAGCATCGCGCTCGTCCTCGTGGCCGTGCTCGGGGTGGGGCTCGCGGCGTCCCGGCTCACCGTGCAGGTCGACGACCTCCTGACGGTCCGCATGACGCCGTGGTACCGGCGCACGATCAACCCGCGCACGATCACCTCGGCGTCCGTGGTCGACCTCCGCGGGAGGGCGGTCGGCGGTTGGGGCGTCCGGCTCGCTCCGGGTCAGGGCACGGTCGTGCTCATGGACGACGGGCCGGGCGTGCGACTCGGGATCGAGGGCCGACGCGACCTGTCGTTCCGGTGCGGCGATCCGGAACGGGTCCTCGCCGTGCTGACCAGGCAGGGCGCCGGGACCCCGACGAGCCGGAGCTGACGCCGTCGCCGCAGCGGCCGGACCGGGGAACGCGCTCAGCCCGCGGCGGCGAGCACGGTGCGACCCAGGCGGACGAACTCGTCGACGCCGAGTTCCTCGCCGCGGGCCGTCGGCGCGATCCCGGACGCTTCGAGCACCTCGGACGCGTGCGCACTGCCCCCGAGCAGCCCGGAGAGCGCCTGGCGCAGCATCTTCCGCCGCTGCTGGAACGCTGCGTCGACGAGGGCGAACACCCGAGACCGCAGGAGTTCGTCCCCCGGCGGGTCCTTCCGCACGAACCCGACCAGGACGCTGTCGACGTTCGGGACGGGCCAGAACACCTGCCGACTCACCTGCCCGGCGATCCGCCACTCGCCGTACCAGGCGGCCTTCACGCTCGGCGAACCGTAGACCTTGCTGCCGGGGTCCGCGGCGAGGCGGTAGCCGACCTCGGCCTGCACCATGACGAGCGACCGCTCGATCGACGGGAAGGTCGCGAGCAGGTGCAGCAGGACGGGCACCGAGACGTTGTACGGCAGGTTCGCGACGAGGTGCGTCGGTGCCTCGGGCAGGTCGTCCGCAGACACCCTGAGCGCGTCCTGATGGACCACCCGCAGCCGCGCGTCGGGCTGCATCGCGGCGACCGTGGTCGGCAGCTGCGCGGCGAGCCGGGCGTCGATCTCGACCGCGGTGACGGGAGCACCGGTCTCGGTCAGGCCGAGGGTCAGGGAACCGAGGCCCGGACCGACCTCGAGCACCCGCGACTCGGCGGTCACGCCACCGGCTGCCACGATGCGCCGCACCGTGTTGGCGTCGTGCACGAAGTTCTGGCCGAGCTTCTTCGTCGGGGTGACGTCGAGCTCCGCGGCGAGGTCGCGGATCTCGGCGGGACCCAGCAGCGCGCTCACTGTTCGACCGTGATCGGCTGGGCGTCCCACGCACCGTAGACGAGCTCGGTGTTCGAGGCGATCTGCGCGGCGAGCATCGAGGCGTCGGTCCCGAGGGTGTCGGCCATCGACCGCAGCGTCAGCGGGATGAGGTACGGCGCGTTCGGCCGGCCGCGGAACGGCGTCGGCGTCAGGTAGGGCGCGTCGGTCTCGACCATCAGCAGGTGCCGCGGCGCGATCTCGAGGGCATCCCGCAGGGGCTGCGCGTTCTTGAACGTCACCGTGCCGGCGAACGACATGTACCACCCGCGCTCGGCGCACAACCGAGCGAGGTCGGGGCCGCCGGAGAAGCAGTGGAACACGGTGCGCTCCGGGGCCCCGACGCGGTCGAGGACCTCGACCACGGCGTCGTGGGCGTCACGGTCGTGGATCGTGAGCGCCAGGTCGTGCTCCTTGGCGATCCGGATGTGTTCCTCGAACGACCGGACCTGGGCGTCGCGGCCGTCGTCGCCGGTGCGGAAGAAGTCGAGGCCGGTCTCGCCGATCGCCCGGACGCGTGGCAGCGACGCGAGCGCCTCGATGCCCGCGAGGTGCTCGTCGAGCAGCCCCTTGGCCGCGAGCTCCGGCGCCTCGTTCGGGTGCAGGGCCACGGCGGCGAGCACACGGGGCTCCCGCGCGGCGATCTCGGCCGACCACTGCGACGTCGCGAGGTCGGTCCCGACCTGCACGACACCGCGGACCCCGACACTCGAGGCCCGGTCGAGGTGCTCACGCCAGTCCAGCGCACCCTCGGGACCACCGTCGGCGATCTCCATGTGCGTGTGGTTGTCGTACACGGCCACCACGAGTGCCTCGGGCAGCGGCGGGTAGGTCAGGTCGCGCTTGGACCCCTCGGCGCCCTCGCCGCGCGACCGCAGGTGGGCGTCGGTCACGCTGCGCCCTGCTCCGCCTGCTCGATGCGCGGGAAGAGCCCAGACGCGAGCGGGGACACGCGCTCGGCGCTCTGCCACTCCCACGCCCGGTCCACGCGCTGGTCGGCGACGGAACCGCCGGCACCGATCGACTCCCAGAGCTTCTGGGTGGCCTTCGGCATCACCGGCGAGATCAGCACGTTCACGGTGCCGAGACCACGCAGGGCCGTCGCGAGCACGGTGCCGAGGCGGGCGCGACGGGCGTCGTCCTTCGCCAGCGCCCACGGCTCCTGCTCCGTGATGTAGCCGTTCAGGGCGTCGACGAGCTCCCACACCGCAGCGATCGCGTCGTGCGGCGCGAAGGCACCGATCGCCGCGTCCGCCCGCTCGGTGACGGAGACGGCGAGTGCGTCGATCGTCCGATCGGACTCGGTCAGGTCGCCGCGCTCGGGCACGGCACCGTCGAAGTACTTCTGCAGCATCGCGACCAGGCGCGAGGCGAGGTTGCCGAAACCGTTCGCCAGGTCGGCGGAGTAGCGCGCGGAGATGTCCTCCCAGCTGAAGTTGCCGTCCTGCCCGAACGTGATCGCGCGGAGGAAGTAGTACCGGAAGGCGTCGGAGCCGAACGTGTCGGTGATCTCCGACGGCGCGATGCCCGTCAGCTTCGACTTCGACATCTTCTCGCCGCCGACGAGCAGCCAGCCGTGCCCGAAGACGCGCTCCGGCACGGGCAGCCCGGCGGCCATGAGCATCGCCGGCCAGATCACGGCGTGGAACCGGGCGATGTCCTTGCCCACGATGTGCACGCTCGGCCACAGGCGCCGGAACGCCTCGTCGTCGTCGCTGCCGTAGCCGAGCGCCGTGACGTAGTTCAGGAGCGCGTCGAACCAGACGTACAGCACGTGGTCGTGGTCCCACGGGATCGTGATGCCCCAGTCGAAGCTCGACCGCGAGATCGACAGGTCGCGCAGGCCCTGCTTGACGAAGGAGACGATCTCGTTGCGGACGCTCTCCGGCTGGATGAACTGCGGGTTCGACTCGTAGAGGTCGAGCAGCCGCTGCTCGAAGTCCGACATGCGGAAGAAGTAGTTGCGCTCGGACAGGACCTCGACCGGGATGGAGTGGATCGCGCAGACCTGCTGGCCTTCGTACGCACCGGTACCGGGGACGAGGTCGCTCGGCTGCTTGTACTCCTCGCACCCCACGCAGTAGAAGCCCTCGAACTCACCCGCGTAGATGTAGCCGTCGTCGTACAGCTTCTGCAGGAACGCCGTCACGCCGCGCTCGTGCCGTTCGTCCGTGGTGCGGATGAAGTCGTCGTTGGCGACGTCGACCGTGTTGAGCAGGGGCTTCCAGGCGTCGGTGACGAGCCGGTCCGCCCACTCCTTCGGGGTGACGTCGTTGGCACTGGCGGTGCGCAGGATCTTCTGCCCGTGCTCGTCGGTACCGGTGAGCAGCCACGTGTCGTCCCCACGCTGCCGGTGCCAGCGCGCGAGGACGTCCGCGGCGACCTCGGTGTAGGCGTGCCCGATGTGCGGCACGTCGTTCACGTAGAAGATCGGCGTGGTGATGCTGAACGAGGACCCGTCGGACATGCCGACCATCCTACGGGCGGCCGGGAGCCGCATGACGCGGCCGCGACGGGCTGTGGAGAACCCGACCCGGGGTCGCCACGGTGCGGAGCGCGCAGCCGCCGCGCGCCTGTCGGGGCCGAGCCGAGCCTCCCGTCAGCGTGCCGCCAGCGCACCTTCGTACAGGTCGCGCTTCGACAGGCCCGTCGCGTCCGCGACGGCGGCTGAGGCTTCCTTCATCCGGGTACCGGCTGCGACCCGCTCGAGGACCAGGCGCACACCTTCGTCGATGGAGACCTCGTCGACCGAGCCGGACGCCCCGGCGACCACGACGCAGATCTCGCCCTTCACGCCCTCGGCCGCCCACGCGGCGAGCGAGCCGAGCGAGCCGCGCTCCACCTCCTCGTAGAGCTTCGTGAGTTCGCGGCAGACCACCGCTCGGCGCGACTCGCCGAACGCGGCGGCCATGTCCGTCAGCGTGTCCGCCAGCCGGTGGGGCGACTCGAAGAAGACCATCGTCCGCTGTTCGCCCGCGAGCCCCTCGAACGCGCGACGGCGCTCCCCCGACTTCCGCGTCGGGAACCCCTCGAACGTGAACCGGTCCGTCGGCAGCCCGGACACGGCGAGCGCCATGAGCACCGCGGACGGGCCTGGAAGCGCCGTGACGGTCACGCCGGCTGCCGCAGCGGCCTCGACCAGCGGGAACCCCGGGTCGCTGATCGCCGGCATCCCGGCGTCGGTGAGCACGACGACGTCCTCGTCCCGCGCCAGTTCCACCACCTCGGCCGCACGGGCGCGCTCGTTGTGCTCGTGCAGGGCGATGAGGCGCGGCCGGTTCTCGATGCCGAGGGCCCGCATCAGGTGGATGGCGGTGCGGGTGTCCTCCGCAGCCACGACGGTCGCGTTCGACAGGGTCTCGACGAGGCGGCGCGACGCGTCGCCGAGGTTGCCGATGGGCGTTGCTGCGAGGACGATCACGGGCTCCATTGTCGTCGCAGCGGGCCAGGACGCCGCATCCGCATGTCGCAGCGAGCCAGGACGCCGCATCCGCCCGTCGCAGACAGCCCCGAAGCGGCGTCCGTAGGATGCTCCGGTGACCACGGACCTGGCCGACGCACCCACCTCTGCGCCCGCAGCGCTCCGTGGCTCGCGCCTCGACGACTGGTGGGCACGGGTCCTCAGCGTCGGGTGGCGGTTCACCGCCTGGCGCTGGGGCGGCCCGATCGCGGTCACCCTGCTCGGAGCCGTCCTGCGCCTGGTCGACCTGGGCCGACCGCACTCGCTCGTGTTCGACGAGACGTACTACGTCAAGGACGGCTGGTCCATCGTCCACCTCGGGTACGAGGGCACCTGGCCCGGGAACCCGACCGACGAATCGCAACCGACGACCGACGAGCGGTTCGCCGACGGGCAGACGGACGTCTTCACGAGCACGGCGGAGTTCATCGCGCACCCGCCGCTCGGGAAGTACCTCATCGGCCTCGGGATGCTGCTGTTCGGACCGGACAACTCCTTCGGCTGGCGCTTCGCCGTCGCGGTGCTCGGGATCGCCACGGTGTTCCTCGTCGCCGTCATCGCCCGGTCCCTGTTCCGCTCGACCCTCGTCGGCACGCTCGCCGGCGGGTTCATGGCGGTCGACGGGCAGGCGATCGTGATGTCGCGGGTGACGCTCCTCGACGGCATCGTGACGTTCTTCGTGCTGCTCGGCTTCGGCGCGCTGCTCCTCGACCGACGGTGGACCACGAGGCGGCTCGACGCCTGGGTGGCGAACCGCACCGCCGCCGGACGGGACACGCTCTGGGGACCGTTCCTGTGGTGGCGCCCCTGGCTGCTCGCGATGGGCCTGGCGCTCGGCCTGGCCACGAGCACCAAGTGGAGCGGGATGTACTTCCTGGCGTTCTTCGCGATCTACGCCGTCCTCACCGACATGATGCTGCGGCGCCGCGCCGGGATCGAGTTCTGGTCCACGAGCGCGTGGCTGCAGCAGGGACCGGTGACGTTCCTGCTCACCGTCCCGATCGCGGCGGTCACCTACCTGGCGTCGTGGACGGGGTGGTTCGTGACGTCGGGCGGCTACGACCGCAACTGGATCGCCGGCGGCGGGCAGCGGTGGACCGGCGTCCTGGCGTGGGTCCCGGAGAGCCTGCAGAACTGGTGGCACTACCAGTCCGAGATCTACGGCTTCAACATCGGGCTGCACACGCCGCACGCGTACCAGGCGAACCCCCTGCTCTGGCTGCTCATGCAGCGCCCGACGTCGATGTACTACGTCGGCACGAACGCCGGCCAGGACGGCTGCTCGGCGACCCGGTGCGGTGCGGCGATCACCGACATCGCCAACCCCTTCATCTGGTACGCGTCCGTGGTCGCGGTCGTCGCGCTGCTGGTGCTGTTCGTGCTGCGGCGCCGGTGGGAGTACGGGTTCGTCGTGATGGGCGTCGCGGCGGGCTACCTGCCGTGGCTGCTCTACGTCGACCGGACGGTGTTCCAGTTCTACACGATCGCCTTCGAGCCCTACATGGTCATGGCGCTCGCCGCGGGGGTCGGGCTCGTCCTCGGCTCACGCGAGGACCCTCGACCCCGCCGGACCCGCGCGATCGTGTGGGTGGGCGTGTACCTGGCGGTGGTGGTGCTCGCGTCGGCGTACTGGTACCCGATGTGGACGGCGCTCCAGGTGCCGTGGGACTTCATCCGGTCGCACTACTGGGTGCCGAGCTGGTTGTAAGGGGCGGCCGGGGTCGGTCCGCCTGGGTCGGTCCGCTTCGGTCGGTGCGGCCTGGGTCCGTCCCGCCTGGAGGCTCGGGTCGCCTCCGACACGCCGCCTGCGGGTCGGTGGGGGTCACCACCTCGTGGCTCCTGTCGGCGCGCGCGTCCCCGCTGCGGCGCTCGTCCCCGCTGCGGCGCTCGTCCCCGCTGCGGCGCTCGTGCCCGCTGCGGCGCTCGTCCCCGCTGCGTGGTCGTCCCCGCTGAGTGGTCGAGACACACCGCGTGCACGGTGTCGAGGGGCCACGAACCGTCGGGTGACGCCGTCAGCGACGACGGTTTATGACCGTTCGACGGACCTGAACGGGGTGTCGTGACCAGTCGGCGGCCGTGACGAGTCGGCGGAGGTCCTGACCGGTCAGGACTGGGCGTGCAGCGCGCGCTCGATGGACTCGCGGTCGAGCGGCACGCCGAGCATCGGGTCCCCGGCTCGGGCGTCCTGCGGCAGGACGGCTTCGATGACGAGCTCGGCGTACCGACGCCAGGCGTTCGGGTCGTGGGCACGGGTCACGTCGGCGACGGCCCCGACCATGGTGGTCAACATCGGGAGGTCGCGGTAGTCGAACCCGACGCGGACCACCCCGGCGTCGTGCGCACGACGGATGATCGCCGAGACCTGGGTCTCGAGTCGGTCTCGCTCGTTGACGATCGACGGTCGCCCCTTGCCGGCGCGGACGATCGCGTCGGCCAGCGCGCGGTCCCGAGCACGGAACTCGAACACGCCCATGAGGTAGAGCCGGAGCGACTCCCGCGGATCGGTCTCCTCCGCAGCCCGCTCAGCCGCGGCGTTCATCGCCTCGAACTTGGTCGCCAGGAGCGCCTCGATCAAGGAGTCCTTGTCGGCGAACCGGCGGTACACGGTGCCGACGCCCACCCCGGCCTCGTGCGCGATGTCGTTCAACGTGACCGAGAGCCCACGCTCCGCGAAGCACTTGCGTGCGGTCTGCAGGATCAGCTCGCGGTTGCGTGCGGCGTCGGCCCGGAGCGGGCGCTCGAGCTCGGCGTGCTGGTCGGTCGTGGTCACCCAGCAAACGTAGTTGAACATTCTGGGAATAAGCGGATGCAGACCTTCCGTTTTGGTCTACACTGGCTCGAAGCGGATGCGTCGCATCCACTTCACCTCGTAGACCTGGAACGCCCGACGGCGCGCGCTCCGACATCGCACCATCCCTCTCAAGGAGGCTGCCGTGACGGCAGAACAGACCGCGCCGGCTCCCACGGGCTCGGCACCCACCACTCCGAGCGCACCGCCCCGCAAGGAGCACCGCTGGATCGCCCTCGCGGTGATCGCCCTGGCACAGCTCATGGTGGTGCTCGACGCCACCATCGTGAACATCGCCCTGCCGTCCGCGCAGCAAGACCTCGGTTTCGGCACCGACCAGCGGCAGTGGATCGTCACCGCCTACTCGCTGGCGTTCGGCTCGCTGCTGCTGCTCGGTGGCCGCCTCGGTGACCTCTTCGGCCGCAAGAACACCTTCATCATCGGTCTGGTCGGATTCGCCGTGGCGTCCGTCCTCGGCGGTCTGGCCGACTCGTTCGGCCTGCTCGTCGCCGCTCGTGCGCTCCAGGGTGCGTTCGGCGCCCTGCTCGCGCCGTCCGCACTGGGCATGCTCACCACGACCTTCCGCGACCCGAAGGAGCGCGGCCGCGCGTTCGGCATCTTCGGCTCGATCGCCGGGTCCGGCGCGGCGATCGGTCTGCTCCTCGGTGGGGTCCTCACCGAGTACGCGTCGTGGCGCTGGTGCCTCTACGTCAACGTCGTCTTCGCCGTCCTCGGCGTGATCGGCGCGCTGGTCTTCATGGTGAAGCCGCCGAAGGTCGAGCGTCCGCGCATCGACGTCGCCGGCGTGGTCACGATCACCCTCGGCCTCGTCGGTGTGGTCTACGGCTTCTCGAACGCCGAGACGAACGGCTGGGACGACCCGTTGACCATCGTCATGCTCGCCGTCGGCGTCGTGCTCATCGCGGCGTTCGTGTTCATCGAGACCCGCGTGGCGCACCCGCTCCTGCCCCTCCGCGTCGTGCTCGACCGTGACCGCGGCGGATCGTTCATCGCCATCGGCCTGGTCGCGATCGGCATGTTCGGGATCTTCCTGTTCCTGACGTACTACCTCGAGCAGACCCTCGGATTCTCCGCACTCCAGACGGGCCTGGCGTTCCTGCCGATGCCGCTCTCGATCATGATCTCCGCGACGCAGATCGGCGGCCGTCTGCTCCCCCGCGTCGGTCCGAAGGTCCTGATCTTCGCCGGAGCCCTCGTCGCCGCAACGGGCCTCCTCCTGCTGCTCCGCACGGACCTCGACAGCTCGTACGCGGGCACCGTCCTGCCGGCACTCGTCGTGATCGGCCTCGGCATGGGCACGATCTTCTCGTCCGCCATGAACACCGCGACGACCGGGGTCGCCCGTGCGGATGCCGGTGTCGCGTCGGCGACGGTGAACACCATGCAGCAGATCGGTGGGTCAATCGGGACCGCACTCCTGTCGACGATCTTCGCGGACGTCGTCAAGAACAGCCTCTCGGGGTTGTCCGCGGCGCCGACGAAGCTGCAGCAGGCCCAGGCCACGCTCGACGGCTACCACGTCGCCTTCGCGATCTCGGCCGGCGTGCTCGTCATCGTGGCCATCGCCAGCGGGCTGCTCATCAACCGGCAGTCCGTCCGACTCGAGAAGCTCGCGCACCTCAGCGCCAACGCGACGGGCAGTGTCCCCACCGCGGCGCACTGACGCCAAGCACGACGCAGAAGGCCCGCTCGACTCCGGTCGGGCGGGCCTTCCGCGTGCGCGAGGTGGGGCTGCGCGGGTCGGCGCGGCGGCGCGGGCGGGGCGCGGAAGGGACGGTCGACCCGGAACGACAGCGTCGCTGTCGTACGACATGCACTTCGTCGTTCCGAGTCCGCTCCCCCGAACGTTCTTCGGCCCGACACCGCTGAACCAGATCGCGATTGCGCAGTGTTGCGGTTCCCGAGTCAGACGTCAGGGGTCCGCATTATGGTGTGCGGCATGGCCCCCGTCCTCACCTCGCCGCTCGTGTCCACGCAGTGGCTCGCGGACCACCTCGGCGCCGACGACCTCGTCGTCCTCGACGCCTCGGTGCACACCGCGGGGACCGGCTTCGGCACGCGCTGGTCCCCGGCACGTGACGCCTACGAGCAGCACGGGCACATCCCGGGTGCGCGGTACGCCGACCTCGTGCACGACTTCTCGGCACCCGACACCGACCTGCCGTTCACCCGTCCGGGCGCCGAGCAGTTCGAACTCGCAGCGCGCACACTCGGCGTCACGAACGAGTCGACCGTGGTCGTCTACGACGACGACATCGGCGAGTGGTCGGCACGGCTGTGGTGGATCTTCCGCGCGTTCGGGTTCGACAGCGTCGCGGTCCTGGACGGCGGGTTCGTGAAGTGGCGCGACGAGGGCCGTCCCGTCCGGGTGGGTGCTCTGACCTCGCGTGCGGACGAGCCGACGGCACAGCAGGCCTTCCTCGCCGGCGAGGAACGTCCGCTCTGGGCCGATCGAGCCCGCGTGGAACGTGCCGTCGACGGTACCCAGCCCGCGGCGCTCGTCCTGGCGACCGACGAGTCCACCCTCGGTGACGACCACGCCCCGCTGGTCCCGGGGACGATCCCGATCAGTGTCGGTCGCATCGTCGACCAGGAGTCGAACGCGCTCCGCCGTCCGGCCGTGCTCGCGGACATGTTCGCGCCGGTGCTGGACGCGGACGAGATCGTGACGTACTGCGGGGTGGGCAGCGCAGCGTGCGTCGACGCCCTCGCCCTGACGATCCTCGGGCACGACCGGGTCCAGGTCTACGACGGCTCCCTCGCCGACTGGTGGCGCCGTGAGCCGGAGACCATCGCGTCCTGACCGAACGCGCCGCCTCCCGAACGGAGTCGGCAGCCTCCTGACCGGACGCGCGCAGCCTGCAGACCGGACGCGCGCAGCCTCCCGACCGGACGCCCGCAGCCTCCCGACCGGACGCCCGCAGCCTCCCGACCGGAAGCCGGACCGGCGCACCCCACGCGGGCCGCGGCACTAGCGTTGGCACCATGAGCTCCAGACGCGCGGTCATCCTCGGCGGAACGGGCGGGATCGGCTCCGCAGTCGCGCGCGAACTCCTCGACGCCTCCGGTCGTGGCGGTGACGACTGGCATGTCGACGTCGTCGCCCGCCGCGGGGGTGACGTCGCCGACGCACTGACGAGGAACGGCGCGACGTTCGTGCCCGGCGACCGGCGGGACACCACGGTGCTCCGCGACCTCCTGCGTCCAGGAGCCGACCTGCTCGTCGACGCCGTCGGCGCCACACGGGACGACGCCGCACAGCTCCTGCCGTTCCTCGGCGACGTCGGATCGACCGTGTTCACCTCGTCGAAGGCGGTCTACGTCGACGAACAGGGGCGGCACGCGAACTCGCTCGACAAACCGGTCTTCGGCGGCCCCGTGACGGAGCTGCAGCCCACCGTCACCGCGGCGGACGCCGACCCGACGAGCCGCGACGGGTACGCCGCCGCGAAGGTCGCGGCCGAGCAGCTGCTGCTCGACCACGGCGCTCCCGTGACGGTGCTCCGCCCCTCGAAGGTGTACGGCGTCGGGATCGGTCGACCGCGCGAGTGGTTCGTGGTGCGTCGAGTCCTCGACGGGCGGGAGCGCATCCTGCTCGCCGACGGCGGCCGCGGCGTGGACCACACGACGGCGGCGAGCGGCATCGGTTCGCTCGTGCGCCTCGTCGCGGACGCGCCGGACCGCCGGATCCTCAACGTCGCCGACGACGCCGCACCGCCGGTGCTGGAGATCGTCCGGACCATCGCCGGTCACCTCGACCACCGGTTCGACGAGGTCCTGCTCGACGCGGACGCTCCGCCCTTCCTCGGGACCACGCCGTGGTCGTCGCCGAGCCCGTTCGTGCTCGACACCGGTGCAGCCCAGGCGCTCGGGTGGACCCCGCCGCGGTTCGCCGACGCCGTCGTCCCGGAACTCGACTGGCTGGTCGAGACAGCGCACCGCACCCCGGTGGACGGCGACGTCCCGTGGGCGACCGACCCGTTCTGGGACCGGATGTTCGACTACGGTCCCGAGGACGCCGCCCTCGTCATGCTGTCGATCGGGAACTGACCCGTGCCCAGGTCGGAGGTGCTCCTCATCGGCGGCCGGTCCGGCGTCGGCAAGTCGACGGCAGCGTTCGCGCTCCACGACCTCCTCGCCGAGGCAGACGTCCGGCACGTGGTGATCGAGGGCGACGTGCTCGACCTCGCGTACCCGCCGCCACACATCGAGCACCCGGAGGCGCGGCTCGCCGAACGGAACCTCGCCGCGGTGTGGGCGAACCACCGGGGACTCGGGCACCACCGGCTCGTCTACACGAACACCGTCTCGGTCCTCGAGGCCGACAGGCTCGCCGCTGCGATGGGCGACGACCCCCTCGTGGTCGCCGTCCTGCTGCGTGCTTCCGACGACACGACCGCGTCCCGGTTGGGACGACGGGCGGGTGGCTCGGTCCCGGAGGCGCAGTCCGCGCACTCCGCACGCACCGCCGGGAGGCTCGACGCGGCTGTCGCAGACGAGGTCGCCCGGATCGACACGGACGCCATGGCCCCAGCCGACGTCGCACGCCGGCTCGCCTCCCTGACGGGCTGGCTCCCCGCCTGACGTCTGTGGACGGAGGCCGGTCGTCCACAGATCGTCCCGCCGCCCTGCCCGCTCAGCGCCGAACGGGCACGCTGGACGCATGAACGACAACCGACTCGGCACAGCAGTCAGTCCCTACCTGCGGCTCCACGCCGACAACCCGGTGGACTGGCGCGAATGGGGCACCGACGCCTTCGCGGAAGCCCGTGAGCGAGACGTCCCGGTCCTGGTGTCGATCGGTTACGCGACGTGCCACTGGTGCCACGTCATGGCCCGCGAGAGCTTCGCCGACCCGGAGATCGCCGAGCTCCTGCGGCGAGACTTCGTCGCGGTGAAGGTCGACCGTGAAGAACGACCGGACGTCGACGCCAGCACGATGGCGGCGGCAGCAGCGTTCACCGAGCAACTCGGCTGGCCGCTGACGGCGTTCATGACACCGGATGCGCACGTCTTCTTCGCCGGGACCTACTTCCCGCCGTCGCCGGTCGGGCAGCACCCGTCGTTCCGGCAGGTGCTCGGCGCAGTCCTCGACGCCTGGCGCGACCGCCGGACCGAAGTCGACGCGAACGCCACGGCGCTCGCCTCGGCCATCCGGCAGGGCGCATCCGACGCGGCGGCAGGTGATGGTGACGGTGACGTCGGAGCCGAGCCGCGCCTCCCGTCCGTGGACGCGATCCATGCGGTCGTCGAAACCCTCGCCCGGGGCGAGGACCCCGAGTACGGCGGTTTCGGTGGCGCACCGAAGTTCCCGTCGGCACCGCTCCTGGAGTTCCTCGCCGACGCGGCTGCCGATGGCTCGGCCACCGCCGGTGCGCTCGTTGAGCGGACGCTCGGCGTGATCGCGCGGTCGGACCTCACCGACGCCGACGGCGGGGTGTTCCGGTACGCGACCCAGCGGGACTGGGGCGTCCCGCACTACGAGCGGATGCTCTACGACAACGCGGGGCTCCTCGCCATCGCGCCGCGGGACCAGGCGCGGGGCATCGCGGAGTTCCTGCGGGACACCCTGCGCGGCCCCGACGGTGCGTTCTCCGCGGCGCAGGACAGCGAGTCCACCATCGACGGCCGCCGTGTCGAGGGCGCGTGGTACCGGCGACCGCTGGCCGAGCGCGCGACGCTCGATCCACCGCCGATCGACGACCAGGTCCTCACCGGGTGGAACGGCCTCGCGATCCGCAGTCTCGCCATCGCGGGCGCCCGGGCCGGCGATGCCGAGATGCTCGCGCTCGCGCGGAACGCCGCCGACGCGGTCCTCGCCGCCCACGTGCAGGACGGCCACGTGGTGGTGCGGTCGAGCACGCCGCGGGGGACCTCCGACGCACCGCCGACCGTCGAGGACATCGGGCTGCTCGCCGAGGGGCTGCTCGAGCTCGCCTTCGTCACCGGAGAGCCCGGGTACGCGACGACGGCCCGTTCCCTGGTCGACGACGGTCTCGCTGGCGCTGCGCCCGTCGACGCGGTCCTCGCTGCCGCGGGCACGGCGACCGGCGAGCAGCCGCAGACCGCCATGCGGTCGGGGACGGTCGCACTCGCGAACGCCGCACTGCTGGTGGCCACGCTGACCGGCGACACGACGTACCGGACGGCGGCCGCCCGGCTCGTGGCCGACCGCGCACGGACCGGTCTCGACCGGCCGCTCGGCCACGCCGATGCCCTGGGTGTGGCGCTCGCGCTCCAGCGACCCTCGCGGGAGGTCGTCGTGGTGGCGTCCGAGCCCGGGTTGCGTGCCGCGATGCAGCAGCGCGCGACCGCGGCGCGACGCCCGGGCACCGTCGTCGTGGTGGTGACGCCCGACCAGGCGCGCGCGTGGGCCGACGCCGGGTTCGAGCTCCTCGCCTCCCGCGACGGGCTGGACCCCGCCGCGTACGTCTGCCACGACCGCGTGTGCGCCCTCCCCGCGCGCGGCGTCGACGAGCTCACCGTCCAGCTCACGTCGGCGTGAGTGCTGGCGGTATCCTGGAATGCTCATGTCTCCCACACCCCCGGTCATCACGTACCCGCCCGAGCTGCCCGTCTCGCAGCGCCGGGACGACATCGCCGCAGCCATCCGCGACAACCAGGTCGTGATCGTCGCCGGCGCGACCGGCTCGGGCAAGACGACGCAGCTGCCGAAGATCTGTCTGGAACTCGGGCGCGAACACATCGGACACACCCAGCCCCGACGCATCGCAGCGCGGACGATCGCCGAGCGGGTGTCCGAGGAACTCGGCGGCGAGCTCGGGGACCTCGTCGGCTACCAGGTGCGGTTCACCGACAAGGTGAGCGCGAACACCCGGGTCAAGCTGATGACCGACGGCATCCTGCTCAACGAGATCCACTTCGACCGTGACCTGAAGCGGTACGACACGATCATCATCGACGAGGCGCACGAGCGCTCGCTGACGATCGACTTCCTGCTCGGGTACCTCAAGCGCCTGCTCCCCCGACGCCCTGACCTCAAGCTCATCATCACGAGTGCGACGATCGACCCCGAGTCCTTCTCGAAGCACTTCGGCGGCGCTCCGATCATCGAGGTCTCCGGGCGCACCTACCCCGTCGAGATCCGGTACCGCGCGCTCGTCGCCGAGGACCCGGACGACGACGGGGACGACGACACCGACTCCCGCACGGCCGACGCCGGTCCGGGTGCGGATGACCGGGACACACTGACCGGCATCACCGACGCACTCGACGAACTCGCCCGCGAGGACCCGGGCGACGTCCTCGTGTTCCTGTCCGGCGAGAACGAGATCCGTGATGCCCAGGACGCCATCGAGGGCAAGCACTACCCCGGCACCGAGGTCCTCCCGCTCTACGGTCGGCTCTCCGCTGCCGATCAGCACCGGGTGTTCCAACGGAGCGGGACGCCGGGGATCCGCCGGCGGGTGGTCCTCGCGACGAACGTCGCCGAGACCTCGCTCACCGTGCCGGGCATCAAGTACGTCGTCGACACGGGGACCGCCCGCATCTCCCGCTACTCCCCCCGGGCGAAGGTGCAGCGCCTGCCCATCGAGGCGATCTCGCAGGCGAGCGCGAACCAGCGCTCGGGCCGAGCCGGCCGCACCAGTGCCGGCATCGCGATCCGGCTCTACTCCGAGGACGACTTCGAGCGCCGTCCGGAGTTCACCGATCCCGAGATCCTGCGGACCAACCTCGCGGCCGTGATCCTGCAGATGATCTCGCTGGGGTTCGGTGACATCGAGTCGTTCCCGTTCCTGCAGCCGCCGGACTCCCGCGGCGTGAAGGACGGCCTCGACCTCCTCCGCGAACTCCGCGCCGTGGACAAGGACGGTGCGATCACCAAGTCCGGGCGACAGCTGACCCGACTGCCGATCGACCCGCGCCTGGGCCGGATGGTCCTCGAAGCCGGGCGCCAGGGCGTCGGCCGCGAGGTCATCGCGGTCGTCTCGGCGCTGAGCATCCAGGATCCGCGTGAGCGTCCGCTCGAGAAGCGCGCACACGCCGACCAACTGCACGCCCGCTTCGCCGACCCGACGAGCGACTTCCTGACGCTGCTCGGCCTGTGGAACTACCTCGAGGACAAGCAAGAAGAACTCTCCTCGAGCGCCTTCCGTCGACTGTGCAAGGCGGAGTTCCTCAACCACCTCCGCATCCGCGAGTGGCAGGACCTGTACCGGCAGCTCTCGCGCGCGGCCAAGCAGGTCGGCATCCACGTCGGGCGCGAGCGCAAGGACGACCCGGACGCCGTGCACCGCTCGTTGCTCGCCGGTCTCCTCAGCCAGATCGGTCTGCGCGACCGAGAGAAGCGTGACTACCTCGGCTCGCGCAACACCCGGTTCGTGCTCTTCCCGGGCAGCGTCTTGGCGAAGAAGCAGCCCGACGCCGTGATGGCAGCCGAGCTCGTCGAGACCAGCCGCCTGTTCGCCCGTACGGCCGCCAAGATCGATCCGGCGTGGACGGAGCAGCTCGCCGGCGACCTCCTCAAGCGGACCTACGGCGAACCGCACTGGGAGAAGAAGCAGGGGGCCGTCGTCGCACACGAGCGGGTGACGCTGTTCGGCGTCCCGATCGTGCAACGCCGCCGCGTGCAGTACGCCCGCATCGACCCGGTGCACTCGCGGGAGCTGTTCATCCGACATGCCCTGGTCGAGGGCGAGTGGGACTCGCAGCAGGCGTTCGACCGGGCCAACCGGAAGCTCCGGAAGGAACTCGAGCAGCTCGAGGAACGGACTCGGCGTCGCGACATCCTGCTCGACGACGAGACCGTCTACGAGTTCTACGACGCCCGCATCCCCGCCGAGGTGGCGACGACCCGCGACTTCGAGGGCTGGTGGCGCCACACTCGCCGCGACCAGCCCGAGCTCCTGACGATGCGCCGCCAGGACCTCCTCGACGAGTCCGCCGCCGAAGCGGCGCAGGACGAACAGGAGTACCCGACGCAGTGGCGCTCCGGTGACCAGCGCCTCGCGGTCCGGTACCGCTTCGAACCGGGCGCAGCCGACGACGGCGTCAGCGTGCAGGTGCCGCTCGCCCTGCTCCCCCGCATGCGCGAGGAGGGCTTCGACTGGCAGGTCCGCGGCCTCCGGAAGGAGCTCGTCACGGCGCTCATCAAGGCGCTGCCCAAGCAGATCCGGAAGAACGTGGTCCCCGCCGCCGACTGGGCGGAGAAGATCGTCGAGGAGCTCCCCGACGACGCACCGACGACCCCGACCGAGAGCTTCCGCGCGACGCTCGCGAAGACCATCCAGCGCATGACCTACGTGCCGGTGTCGGAGCAGGACTTCGACATGTCCCGCGTCCCCGCACATCTGCTGCCGACGTACGCCGTCGTCGACGAGCGGGGGCGCCGGGTCGAAGCCGGTAAGGACCTCTCCGCGCTGCAGACGAAGCTCAAGGACCGCACCCGGCAGAGCGTCGCCGCGGCGACGCAGCGGCCGGGTCGGCAGGGAGGCTCGGCACGGGTCGCCGAGGCGTCCTCCGGCCGGCAGGTGGAGCGGTCGGGGCTCGTGGCCTGGCCCGACGAGGACCTGCCGGAGACCCTCGACACCAGGCAGGCCGGTGGCGTCATCCGCGCCTACCCGGCGCTCGTCGAGGAGGGATCCGGTCCGAAGGCGACGGTCGGCGTCCAGCTCCTCGCGACCCCGTCGGACCGCGCCGTGCGGATGCCCGCCGGTGTCCGACGCCTGGTGATGCTCGCGGTGCCGTCCCCCGTGTCCTACATCCAGTCGCACCTGACCTCGCAGGAGAAGCTCGCGCTCGCCGCCAGCCCCTACCCGTCGACGACGGCACTGTTCGACGACGTCCTCGCCGCCGTGGTGGACGCGGGCATCCGACGGGTCCACCCGGACGGGATGCTCTTCACGAGGGCTGCGTTCGAGTCGGTGCGCGATGCCGTGTCAGCGTCGGTGGTCGACACGATGTTCGGCGCCGTGTCGGAGGTCGCGGCGGTGCTCGCGGCGCTGCGTTCCGCCGAGCGCGCTCTGAAGCAGGCCACGAACATGTCGTTGCTCCCCGCGCTCAACGACATGCGCCAGCAGCTCGAGCGCCTGGTGTTCCCCGGGTTCGTCTCGGTCGCCGGCGTCGACCGGCTGCGGCGCATCCGCGTGTACCTGCAGGGCGTCGAGGCGCGGGTCACCAAGCTCCTGCAGAACCCCGGGCGTGACGCCACGTGGATGCGCGAAGTGGCCGCAGCGACCGGCCGGTACGAGGACGCCGGCGGCACCTTCCCCCCTGCGGTCGGGGCGCACCCCGAACTCGTGCACGCCCGGTGGATGCTCGAGGAGTTCCGACTGAGCCTGTTCGCGCAGGAGCTCGGCACCGCCGAGACCGTCTCGCTCCAGCGCATCACGAAGGCGCTGTCCGCCGCCTCCGCCTGACGGGTACCGTCGGTCCGAACAGCCACCGCACGACAGGAGTCCGCTCGTGATCGGTTCCCTCGACGTCATCGTCCTGGACTGTCCGGACACCCGGGCACTCGCACGGTTCTGGGCGGAGGTGCTCGGCGGCGAGATCGTCCAGTTCGACGAGGACTGGGCCGAGGTGATGCTGCCCGTCGCCGGGAGCCGCCCGATCGTCGCCTTCCAGCGGGTCGACGACCACCGGCCGCCCGAGTGGCCGGGACAACTGGTGCCGCAGCAGATCCACCTCGACGTGAAGGTGGACGACCTCGACGCGGGTGAGACAGCGGTGCTCGCGATCGGAGCGAGGGCGACCGGAGCGGGGACCGACGGCTTCCGTGTCTACCTCGACCCGGCCGGCCACCCCTTCTGCCTCATCCACCCGACCGACTGAGCATGGCCGGCAGACCGCCAGACCGAGCAAGCACGGCTGTCAGACCGCCGGACCGAGCAAGCGCCGCAGGCTGACCGCCAGACCGAGCAAGCACCGCAGGCAGACCGACCGACCGAGCGAGGTCGTCAGAGTTCGCGGCGCTCGTACAGCCGAGTCGAGACGAGCGCCGAGGCGACGAGCACGACGACACCCCCGACCAGCACCGCCACGACGACCACCGGCGACGGCCCTCCGCCGATCGTGACGGAGGTCGCACCGTCGAGCAGCCCCGTCTGCCCCGCCAACCACGACCCGACGGCGAGGACGGCGACCGGGATGTACAGCATCGGCCGGGCCCGGGTGTAGCCGAGTGCGAAGAACCACGGCAGCTGGACGGCGACACACGCCACCGTGACCCCGAAGGCCACGAGGAGCAGCGTCCCGACCGTCGACCACGCCATCGTCTCGTGTCGCACTGCCGCGGTGACCAGGGAGACCAGCACGCCGAGCGCCACCGCGGCGGCTGCGAAGGCGAGCACGGTCAGGAAGCGACCGACGACCACGTCCCGGCGCCGGACCAGGGTGTTCGCGTACAGGGTGTCGAGCTGCCCGCGCTCGTCGCCCTGGAACGGGTAGGACACGGAGACGGCAGCGATCACCGCGCCCACCACGATGGCGAGTCCCGGGACGGGGATGACCGCCCCGAAGACGACCACGAACGCCAGCGGGACGAGTGCCCGTCGTGCCTGCGTCGTCGCGAAGCTGGTGATGTCGAACCTGGTGAACGCGGTGATCACTTGCGGGCCTCCTCGGCGAAGTGCACGACCACGTCGTCGGTGGTCGCCTGGTCGATGACGACGTCGGAGCCGAAGGCCGCGGTGTCGTCGGTACGGATGAGTGCCTCGTACCCGCCGCTCGGTCCCGTGCGGGCTCCGATCGCCGCGGTGCGCACCCCCGGTGTGATCGGGGTGCTGCTGCGGACGACGGCGAACCGGTCGTGCAGTTCGTCGAGCATCCCGGCGAAGACGACCCGACCGGCGTTCAGGACGACGATGTGGTCCGCGAGGTCGTCGAGCTCGGCCGTGATGTGGGTGGAGAACAACACCGAGTGGCCCGGGTCCGTCATGTACTCGCGGATCAGGTCGGCGAGCTCGCGGCGGGCGACCGGGTCGAGTCCGCTCGTCGGTTCGTCGAGCACGAGCAGGTCGGGGTCGTGTGCGAGCGCCATCGCCAGGGACAGCTTCACGGTCTGTCCGCGCGAGAGCGCGTCCACGCGGTTGCCCACCGGCAGTCCGAACCGGTCGAGCAGGTCTCGCCACGTCGACTCGTCCCAGTGCGCGTAGAGCCGCCCGATCCGCCGACCGATGGTGCCGACCCGCCACTCCGGAGCCGCGGTCACCCGGTCGAGCACCACGCCGACCCGGTCTCGCGCCCCGGGATGGGCGGCCGGGTCGCCGCCGAGGACCTGCACGGTGCCGGCGTCCGGCGTGAGCAGCCCGAGCATGCTCTTGAGGAGGGAGGTCTTCCCCGCGCCGTTCGGCCCCACGAGTCCGGTGACGTACCCGCTCGGGACGGTCATCGTGACGTCGCGGAGCGCGAAGGCGTCGCGCTGTTTGGTCAGTCCCTGGACCGACACGGCGTTCATGGTCATCGTTCGTTCCATTCCTCTTCGACCTTCTCGGTGATCTGGGTGAGGTCCATGCGTGCGACCCGTGCTGCTGCGACGACCTCCGCCACGGCGCGGTCGACCCGGTCGGCCAGCGCTGCGCTCGCGACCGCGGTGTCGACCGCCTGGACGACGAAGCCGCGACCGTGTTCGTTGACGACGATGCCCTCGGCGACGAGGTCGTTGTAGGCGCGCGTGACGGTGATCACGCTGACCCGGAGCTCCGCGGCGAGGCCCCGGAGCGACGGCAGCAGGGCTCCGGCCGGCGGGTCACCCGCGTGGACGGAGGAGCGGACCTGGTTCTTGATCTGCTCGTACATCGGCACGCCGCTGGTGGTGGAGAGGACGATGTGCACGCAGGCTCCGCTTCGCTCTACTGTTCATGAACACCATAACAGTAGAGCGTTACCGCCGGTCGATGTCAAGCGTTCTGCGCGCGCACCCACCGGACGACGTCGGCGAGGAGCGGGTCGTGGCCGTCGGTGGTGTCGACCTCGAGCAGCGGGACGCCGAGGTCGAGTGGGCGTTCCACACGCGGCAGGTTCCCGCGCACGCGTGCTTCCATCGCCGCACCGTGACCGCGCGTTGCGAACCGTCCGAGGGCCAGGTCCGTCCGGCAGTGCACGTTGCAGACCACGCCCGCCGGAACGAGGACCGTCCGGACGTCGGCCTCGGACTGGTCCCGGTACAGCGTCGCGTCCGCGATCACGCTGCAGTCGGCGTCGGCGTACGCGGCGGTCATCCTCCAGAACAGCTCGACGCCGCGCGGGACGACGTCGCCACGCGTCAGGCCCGCACCGGCCATGAGCCCTGCGTACAGCTCGTCGCGTTCCACCCGGGGCCAGCCGAGCTCCGCCTGGAGTGCCCGAGCGAGCGTGCTCTTCCCGCTGCCCGGTGCCCCGCTCAGCAGCACGATCGTCGCCGTCATGTCCGCCAGCGTAGGGACGTGCGCCAGAGTGGAGCCATGACCGATCCAGCACCGTCGCCGATCGACCTCGCCACGTGGCCGCGCCGCGAGCACTTCGAGCACTACCGCGACGTCGTCCCCTGCACCTACGCCGCCACGGTCGACGTCGACGTGACCGCCTTCGTGCGGGCACTGCGCGAACACGGCCGGAAGACGTACCCAGCACAGATCTGGGCGCTCGCGACGGCGGTGAACCGGCATCCCGAGTTCCGGATGACGCTGCTGCCTGATCGGTCCCCCGCCGTGTGGGACGTCGTGCACCCGGGCTTCACGGTGTTCAACCCCGACCGCGAGACCTTCAGCGCGGTGTGGGTGCCGTACGACCCCGACTTCGACGCCTTCCACGCCGCCGTCACCGAGGCACTCGTGACCCACCGCGGCGCGACCGCGATGTTCCCAGGACCGCCCGCGCCGCCGAACGCCTTCGACGTGTCGAGTCTGCCGCGCACGACGTTCTCCGGGTTCACGATCCAGGTCGGTGACGGCTGGGACCACCTGCTCCCGATCTTCACCATCGGGCGCCACCACGAGCGCGATGGTCGCACCCTGATGCCGCTCGCGGTGCAGGTCCACCACGCGGCTGCCGACGGCTTCCACACCAGCCGGCTCATCTCGGACGTCGAGCAGCTCCTCGCCGAGCCGTCCTGGCTCGGCGTCGGCTGACCTCCGGCAGGGCGGTCGCCACGAGCGGACCACCGGCCGGGAGGATCGGGGCGGCCCGCACCCGAGCCTCCCGTCCGGACCACCGGCCGGGAGGATCGGGGCGGGCCGCACCCGAGCCTGGCGTCCGGACGTGGCCGGGTCAGGACCGGCCGCGCGCCTGCAGGGCCTCCTGGTACTCGTCGCGGATCGCGTCGCCGCCACGGCGGCGCCACTCACGGACGACGTTCTTCCACCCGGACACCGGCGCACGTCCGAGCAGGACGTCGTTGATCGCGTTGGTGACGAAGGTGCCGACGGCAGGACCCTTCGTCGAGTTCGTCGGCGAGTACAGCCCGTACGTCGGGTTCGGCACGCCGTCGTCCAACCACGACGACAGCGACTCGTAGACGGTGTCGGTCATGCCGGGACGCCCCGCGTAGAACAGCGGCAGCGGGCACTCGGTGAAGTACTGCAGCGGGAACTCGCCGAGCGCCGTCTCGCTGTTGCCGGTCTTCGTGAGCACCGGCGTCCCGTCCCGGTACTCGAAGTCCCGCCCCTCGATGCCGAACTTGCGGTACGTCCACGCCTCCGTGCCGAACGGCGACGCGCACCAGTCCAGGACGCCGAGCAGCATGCGGATGCGGTCCTCGGACGCGGCGGCGAGCGCGGTGATCGCGTTGTTCGGATCGCCGAGCCAGGGTCTCGGCTTCGCGCCGGACGGCCCGACGAACGGCGCCGTGGTCAACTCGAAGCCGCTGTCGGGCGTCGCCTGCTGGACGATGCCGGGGATCGCGCTGTACGTGTCGGACAGCATCAGCGCGGAGCCCTGCACGAGCCAGACCTTGCCGTTGTACGCGGTGATGCTGTCCGGGTGCACGAGGTCCTCGGCGATGAGACGACGCGAGACGTCGAGGAGCTCCTGGTAGGCGTCGAGCTCGTACATGTGGGTGAGCTCGCCGCCGCGGTGTTCCCACTGGTTCGGCAGGTCGAGCATCGGCGCGAGGACGTTCGTCGGCACCGAGGCGAGGGCCCAGCGGTTCGCGTGGGGGTCGGAGACCTCGCGGCAGAGCTGCACGAACTCGTCGAGGCTGCTGAACGACGGGTCGACGCCGAGTCCTTCGAACAGGTCCTGTCGTCGGTAGAGCACCTGCGAGGTCAACGGGCCACGCGGCACGGGGACGGCGTAGATGCCGCCGGAGAACACCGTTCCGCGCCACGATGCCGTCGGCAGGTTCGCGAGGTACGGGAAGTCCCGCACGCCGCTGCCCGACAGGTGCTCGGTGAGGTCCTGGGCCTTCGCCTCGAGGAACTGTGGCAGGTACGGGAAGGACCCGAACACCGTGAAGACGTCGCCGAGCGTGTCGCCGGCGACCTGCGTGGCGAACTTGTTGCCGAAGTCCGCGTTCGGGGTGATCGTGAGGTCGAGGTCGATGCCCATCCGGTCGTCGAGGCCCTGCCAGTACGGGTTGCTGGCCTTCGCCGGCGGGACGGGCGAGTTCGTCGGGACGCTGCCGTGCACCGTGGAGCCGTCGCCCGGCTTCCTGGCGGTCGGGACGAGCGTGTCCGGGATCCGGCGGAACGCGCTCGGCATGAGCGCACTCGTCTTCGGCAGGACCGGTTCGGGTCCCCCGGTCCACGGGACGTAGTCGGGCAGCGCGACCGCCCTGTTGATCGCCGCGACGTCGGTGGAGCGGGTCACGGTGGAGCACCCGGCCAGGAGGCTCGTGGCCGCGATGCCGAGTCCGCCTCCGATGAGCGCGCGGCGGGTGAGGTTCGTGGTCATGGTTCAGCCCTTCACGGCGCCGGTCAGGACACCCGTGGCGAAGTGCCGCTGCAGGAACGGGTAGACGATGAGGATGGGGACGATCGAGACGACGAGGATCGCCATCTGGATGGACGCCTGCGGGGGCAGGGCGTCGGAGGACGTGCCGAGGTCGGCGCCGCCGAGCTGGGCGTTGTTGACCACGTAGGTGCGCAGCACGAGCTGCAGTGGCCACTTCGCGGTGTCGTTGATGTACAGCAGGGCGGTGAAGAAGGCGTTCCAGTAGCCGACGGCGTAGAACAGGCCGATCACGGCGAGGACGGCCTTCGACAGCGGGAGCACGATCCGCAGGAAGACCCCGAAGTCCCCGGCGCCGTCGATGCGGGCGCTCTCGATGAGCTCCTTCGGGATGTTCATGAAGAACGACCGCATCACGATCACGTTGAAGGCGCTGAGGGCCGTCGGCAGGATGAGCGCCCAGTACGAGTCGAGCAGCCCGAACTGCTTCACGACGAGGTAGTTCGGGATGAGCCCAGGGGCGAACAGCAGGCTGACGAGCACCAGGCTGAGGACGAACCCGGACCCGTAGGTACCGGGTCGACTCAGCGCGTACGCGAGCATGGCGCTCACGAACAGGCTGATCAGCGTCCCGACCACGGTGATGCCGACGCTGACGAGCAGTGCCCGGGTGACGACGCCGCCGGCGAAGATGCTCTCGTAGGCGCTGAAGTCGAGCCCCTTCGGCCACATCACGAACCCGCCGGCGTCGTTCACCTGGCTGGTCGGCGCGACGGACGTCGACACGATGCCGAGGAACGGCAGCAGCACGACGAGGCAGATGACGAACAGCACGAAGCCGGTGAGCATGCGCCCGGGCAGCGGCGGGGCGTCGAGCCGCTTCCGCTGGGGCGTCCGCGATCCGGGGACGGTGACGCTGCGCGTGGCACTCATCGAGACTCCTTCTGGTAGACGCCCGACTCGCCGAAGACGTGGGCGAGCTTGTTGGCACCGAGCACGAGCAGCACGCCGACGATGCCCTTGACCAGACCGACGGCAGCGGCGACCCCCCACTGGCCGCCGAGCACGCCGTTGTTGTAGACGTAGGTGTCGAGGACCTCGCTGGCGGCCCGTCCGACGGCTGCCTGCTGGAGGAGGATCTGCTCGAACCCGACGGTGAGCGAGTCCCCGAGCCGCAGGATGAGCAGCAGGATGACGATCCCGCGCATCCCGGGCAGGGTGACGTGCCAGAGCTGGCGCATCCGGCTCGCGCCGTCCGTCTTCGCGGCCTCGTAGAGGCTGGTGTCGATCTGCGAGAGCACCGCGAGGAACAGGATCGTGGCCCAGCCGGTGTCCTTCCAGATCACCTGGCTGGTCAGCAGGGCGATGAAGCCGTTCGGGTTGCCGAGGAAGTCGACGGCGTCACCGCCGGCGGCGCGGATGGCGTTGTTCACGAGGCCGGAGCCGCCGAGGATCTGCTGGAACACGGCGACGACGATCACCCAGGACAGGAAGTGCGGCAGGTAGAGGACCGACTGCACGACCCGCTTGATGCGCTCCGACAGCAGCGAGTTGAGCATCAGTGCCAGGACGATCGGCGCCGGGAACACGAACACCACCTGCACGAGCGTGATGACGAGCGTGTTCCGGAGTGCGCCGAGGAACTCCGGGTCGCCGTTCACGATCACCGCGAAGTTCTCGAGGCCGACCCACGGGCTGCGTCCGAGCGGCACGAAGGGCAGGTACTCCTGGAACGCGATGAGGTTGCCGAGCAGTGGCAGGTAGTGGAAGCCGAGCAGCAGCGCGAGCCCCGGGAGCCCCATGAGGAGCAGCACCCGGTCCCGCTTCACCCGTTCCCACGTGGTCCATCGCCGTCGGACGACCGACCCTCCCCCGGGCGGTCCGCCCCTCGCGACTTCGGGTCGCACTCCTGCGTCGAGCTTCGTCACTCCGGCCTCCTTCAATGGATCCCGCAGCGACGATGTCTGATATTGCACTGATCCGGCAAGATGTTGCCATGTGTTTCCATCGTTGTAACGGTCCAGTGACCGCTCACTGACGGCAGTGGCAGGCTGAACCCATGACCTTCGAGCAGCACGCACAGTCCTTCGGCGCCGCGGCCGACGCGTACGAGCGGGGTCGGCCGGGGTACCCGGAGTCGGTCGCGTCGTGGCTCGCGCCGGCCCCGGTCGCCCGGGCGGTCGACGTGGGAGCGGGCACCGGGAAGTTCACCGCGGTGCTGACGGCGGTCGCCGGGTCCGTCACCGCGGTGGAGCCCGACGCGGCGATGCGGGAGCGCCTCGCCCGGGCGGTCCCCGGCGTGGACGTCCTCGACGGAACGGGCGAGGCGATCCCGGTCCCGGACGGCAGCGCCGACCTGGTGACCTTCGCGCAGTCGTGGCACTGGGTCGACGCCGGAGCCGGCGCCACCGAGGTCGCCAGGGTGCTCCGTCCGGGCGGGGTGCTCGGCCTGGTCTGGAACGTCCGCGACGAGTCCCTCGACTGGTCACGGCGCCTCGGCGACCTCATCAAGCGTCCGGAGTCGCGCGTGATGGAGTACGACCGACCGGTCGTCGGTGCACCGTTCCACGACGGGGAGCACCGGGCGTTCCCCTGGGTGCACGAGCAGTCGCGGTCGGACCTGCTCGACATGGTCGCGTCCCGCAGCTACGTGATCGTGCTCCCCGGCGCGGAGCGCGACGCCCTGCTGCGCGACGTCGAGCACCTGCTCGACAGCGACCCGACGACGGCGGGACGGGCCACGATCGCGGTGCCGTACGTCACGCACGTGCACCGGTACGTCCGACCCTGAGTCGGAACCGACACCCCCTGGCGCTACGGTTGCTCCATGCGCGCCACCGTGCGGGACGTCGCCGCCCTGGCCGGGGTGTCGCCGAAGACCGTCTCCAACGTCATCAACGGCGTCGTGGTGGTCCGACCGGAGACCCGCGCTCGCGTCGAGCAGGCACTCGCGCAGCTCGACTACGTGCCGAACCTGTCCGCACGGGGCCTGCGGAACGGCCGCTCCGGCGTGGTCGCCCTGACCCTGCCGGAGATGAGCAGCGCGTACGCGGCCGAGCTCGCCCGGTGGTTCGTCGAACTCGCCAGGGACCACGACTGGGTGGTCCAGCTCGACCAGACCGGGAGCGACCCCGAACGGGAACAGGAGCTCGTGTCCCGCGCGCGAGCGCACCTCGTCGACGGCCTCGTCCTCAACCCGGTGTCGCTGAGCGCCAGCGTGCTCGCGTCGACCGTGGGGCTCCCCCCGACCGTCGTGATCGGCGAGGTCGAGCCCGAGCACGTCGACCAGGTGCACGTCGACAGCGTCGCCGCGGCCACCGAGGTGACCCGCTACCTGCTCGACCGCGGACACCGGCGGATCGCTGCGGTCGGCGCTCCCGCGGCCACCGCCGACCGCACCCGGGTCACGGCGACGAGCGAGCTCCGCGTCAGCGGGTACGAGCAGGCACTCCGAGCGGCCGGCGTCGAGCCGGACCCGGCCCTGCGGGTGCCGGTCGCCTCGTGGACGACGTCCGACGCCGCGTCCGCCTTCGCCGCGTGGCTCGACCACCACCCGCTGCCGGACGCGGTCTTCGCGTTCACGGACTCGATCGCGTTCGGTGTCCTGCACGTGCTCGCCGCGCGGGGCATCAGCGTGCCGGACGAGGTCAGCGTCATCGGGTTCGACGACGTCGACGGTGCGGCCTTCGCGATCCCGGCCCTGACGACGGTGTCGTTCGACCGCCGGTCCTTCGCCGGGGCCGCCCTCGACCTGCTCGCCGCCCGCATCGCCGACCGCGACGCCCCGGCCGCGACCGTCGTGATCCCGCACCGCATCGTGGAACGCGCGAGCGTACGCTCCACCCCATGACCCGCGCCGACGCGTCGATGCCGCGGTGGTCCCCGCCGAGCGACGCCGGTCAGCGCTCCTCGGCTGCGTCGAGCACCGCGTCCCGGGTCTGCCGCGCGGCGAGGATCCGGAAGTGGCCGCCGACGGGCACCCGCACGTTCCGGGCTCCGGCGAGGTGGCTGCCGCCGGGGATGAGCGTGTCGAAGACGCCGTAGACCGAGGTGATCCGCGCGTTCGCGTCGCGCTCGACAGCGAGTCGCGCGAGCACGGGGTCCGCCGCGCGGAACACCCGCAGGTGCCGCACCGGGGCGAGGTTCGCGTACACCGAGCCCGCGAACGGCGTCGACACGGCGACCATGCGGTCGATGCGCCCGTCGGGGTCGAGTTCCGCCATCGCGTACTTCCCGATCAGGCCGCCCTTGCTGTGCGCGACGACGACCACCCCGCGCAGGTCGTGCTCGTCGAGGTAGGCCATCACGTCCGCCGCCGAGTCCGGCACCGGACGGAGGTTGTGGCGCAGCACGGTGAGCACGTGGACGGGGTGCCCGCGGTCGTGCAGCGCGTCCATCAGCGGCCGCATGAAGTGCCAGGTCTCGTAGACACCGGGCACGACCACGACGGGGCACGCGTCGCCGTCGCGGTAGTCGTCCGCCGTCGTGGGCCCGAGGCTCTGGACCTGCCACCGGACCGCGTAGACCCAGTCGAGGGCAGCCCACCACGCCCGACGGAGCAGGCCGACCCGGATCGGGCCGGTGGCACCGGTGGTCGGCGCGGTCACCGGACGCCCTCGAGCGTCTGCGCCCGGAGGAACTCGTCGACGAGTTCGGCGAAGGCGCGCGGCTGGTGCTCCTGCACGTGGTGCGCCCCGAACAGCTCGACGAGCGCCCCCTGCCGTGCGACCCGCGTCAGTCGACCGGCCCACCCGCTCGACGCGATCTGGTCGCGCGTCCCCCGCACGACGAGCACGGGCACGCGGAGGCCGGCGACGGCGTCCCGCATCGGGTAGCGGAGCATCGGCCGGAGCTGGAGGACGTACTGGCGGACGCTGCGCAGGTAGTCCGTGACGAGCACCGCGTTCATCCGGATGCCCTCGAAGACGCCGTCCCGGCCGAGCGCGAGCGCCAGGTGCGCGAGCGTGCGGCGCCGGTCGTCGACGACCGGCCCGACGAGCACGACGGACACGACGTCGGCGGGGTGCCGCGCTGCTGCCTCGACGACGACCTGGGCGCCCATCGACTGCCCGACGAGGATGCTCTCGTGCACCCCGCGGCTCCGGAGCGCGCGCATCACGAGCTCCGCGAGCTCACCGATCGCGAGCGAACGACCCGCGCCGGGGACCCCGCCGAACCCCGGGAGGTCCACGGACACGGTCCGGTGCGTCCGCGAGAGCACCTGCTGGGACCGCGCGAACGAGCGGTGGGACATCCCGAGCCCGTGGACGAGGACCACGGTCGGTGCGAGCTGGTCCCGTCGACGTCCGGCCGGCGCCATCGTCCGGAGTCGGACCTCCAGGCCGTCCACCGAGACCGTCTCCACGAGTGCGCGCACATGTCGACAGTACGCAGGCGGCATTCGCAGGCGCTCGGGAGGCTCGTCATCGACTCCGCACAGGCAGCGGACGTGGACTGCTGCCATGACCGATCACCACGACCAGGACGCGGGCGCAACAGCCTCACCCACCCCGTCCGCCCAGCCCGGCGGATGGGGACAGGCGCCGTCCGCGGGTCCGGGGAACCAGTACCCGTACTCGACTGCGCAGTACTCGACGGGCCAGCCCGCCCCGGGCCCGGGTCTGGGTCCTGGTCCGGCCGGCCCTGGAGGCTGGGGCAGCTGGTCCGCGCAGCCCGCTCCCGTCGGTCCGACCGGTTGGTACGGCGCCGGTCCCGGTGGCCCGGCACCGGCGAGCCGGCCGCGCCCGCCGTGGTTCTGGCCGGTGATCGCGGCGGCGGTCGGGCTGGCGGCCCTGCTGGCCGGAGGCGGTGCCGGGTTCGCCGTCGGGCACGCGATCGGCGTCGACCGGTCGCACTCCTCGACGACACAGGTGCCCGGGTACGGGTGGAACGGCGCTCCCGGACGGTCCGACGGCAGCACGGGACGGGTCCCTGGACAGGGCACCGCTCGGGGTTCCGGCTCGGGGAGCTCGGACGGTTCCGCTCCGAACAGCTGAGCAGTACGCTCCCGGCATGCGGAAGGTCACGGCAGGACTGTTCACGTCGGTCGACGGCGTCGTGCAGGACCCGTACGAGTTCCAGTACGACAGCTTCGACGACGAGCTCGGTGCCGGCATGGGGGCCTTCATGGCCAGGACCGACACGGTGCTCCTCGGGCGGAACAGCTACACGGAGTGGTCGTCCTGGTGGCCGGAGCACCCCGACGACCCGTTCGGGCAGTGGATCAACCCGATCGAGAAGTACGTGGCGTCGACCACGCTCGGCGACGACCTGACGTGGCAGAACACCACCAGGATCCCCGGCGACGTGCACGGGTTCGTGCGCGAGCTGCGAGAGCGGGACGGCGGGGACATCGCGGTGTGCGGCAGCGTCACGCTGGTGCGCAGTCTGCTGTTCGCGGGACTCCTCGACGAACTGCAGCTGATGGTGCACCCGGCCGTCGCCGGCCACAGGCGGAAGCTGTTCGAGCCGACCGACCCGGCCATGCGGCTGCGCCTGGTCGAGAGCACCGTGACGAGCAAGGGCAACGTGGTGAGCACCTACGCGCCGCTCGCGGTCTGACGGGGGCGAGCCGAGCCTCCAGGCCGGGTGGACCGCGCCACCGCGGAACGGGCGTACCGTTGTGGGTGCCGTTCACCGCACAACCCCGGAGCTCACCATGCCGCAGGACACCCGCCCCCACGTCGTCATCGTCGGTGGTGGTTTCGCCGGCGTCTCCGCGATGCGCGAGCTCGCGGACGCACCCGTGCGCGTGACCCTCGTCGACCGCCACGTCTACAACATGTTCCAGCCGCTCATGTACCAGGTGGCGACCGGTGGCCTGAACGCCGGTGACGTGACGTACTTCCTGCGGAGCCTGCGTGCGCGGCAGGACAACGCGGAGTTCCGGCACGGCCTGCTGACCGGCATCGACCCTGTTGCCCGGGTCGCCGAGATGTCCGACGGTGAGCACCTGCACTACGACCACCTCGTGCTGGCGAACGGCGTGAACACGAGCTACTTCGGGACCCCGGGTGCGTACGAGTACGCGTACTCGATGTACTCCCGGTCCCAGGCGCTCCGCATCCGTGACGAGCTCTTCACCCGACTCGAAGAGGCCGCGGCGAACCAGGGGCCGGACGAGATCAAGATCGTCATCGTCGGTGGCGGTGCGACCGGCGTCGAGATGGCCGGTGCGCTCGCCGAGCTCCGCGACCAGGCGCTCGAGGGTGCGTACCCGGAGATCCTCCGCGGCAACATCACGATCACGCTCGTGCACCGGAGCGGCGAGCTGCTCAAGCCGTTCGCACCACGACTCCGTCGGTACGCGGCGAAGGTCCTCCGTAAGCGCGGCGTGATCCTGCGGCTCAACACCGGCGTCGCCGAGGTCCTGCCGAACGGCGTGAAGACGGCGTCGGGCGAGGTCATCCCCGCGTCGCAGGTGATCTGGGCCACGGGTGTCGCCGCGCACAAGGAGGTGTCGAACTGGAACATGCCGCAGACGCACGGCGGCCGCATCCAGGTGAACGACGACCTCAGTGTGAAGGGCGTCGAGGGGATCTGGGCCGCCGGGGACATCGCGGCGCAGGACGACGCCCTCGCGCAGCTCGCCCAGCCGGCGCTGCAGGGCGGCAAGCACATCGCCCGACAGATCAAGCGCTCGCTCGAAGGCAGGCCGACCGAGCACTTCAAGTACTTCGACAAGGGCACGATGGCGACGATCGGCACGAACGCCGCCGTCGCGCAGCTCCGCGGCGGGATCACGATGGTCGGGCCGGTGGCCTGGGCCGCGTGGGTCGTGGTGCACATCGCGTCGCTGCTCGGGAACGGCAACCGGCTGTCGACGCTGTCGCACTTCTTCGTGCGCTACCTCTGGTTCATGCGGAAGCGGGCGATCCCGATCGTCGGTGACGTGCGGCCCGTGCGGCCGAACGGCGACCGCGAGCCGGAGCCGTGGCAGATGCAGAAGGCCGAGTAGCGCGGGCGTCCGCGGGCGCGGGCGCGGCGCGGGGGCGCGGAGTGCCCTGAGTCGACTCGGAACGACACGGTCGCTGTCGTACGACGTCGACACTGTCGTCGCTTGCGGCGCGCAACAGTTGCGCGTGCAAGGAACGACACGGTCGCTGTCGTACGACATCGACACTGTCGTCACTCGCGGCGCGCAACAGTTGCGCGTGCAAGGAGCGACACGGTCGCTGTCGTACGACGTCGACACTGTCGTCACTTGCGGGGAGCACCCGCACGCGCACGGCAACAGTTGCGCGTGCAAGGAGCGACACGGTCGCTGTCGCACGACGTCGACACTGTCGTCGCTTGCGGCGCGCAACAGTTGCACACGCAAGGAGCGACATGGTCGATGTCGTACGACATCGACCATGTCGTTCCGAGTCGACGACGGGCCTCCACGACGGGCCTCCACGCCCCCAGCCGACGCCGAACCTCGACGCCGAACGCCCCCAGCCGACGACGGCCACCCAGCCCCGGCCCCCAGCCGACGACGGGCCTCAGCGCACCGGCACCGCGAAGTACGCGCCGGCGGCGATGTCCTCGGCGAGCGTCGGCCCCGAGGGCGTCCACCCGAGGAGCTCCTGCGTGGCCGTCGACGTCGCCGACATCTCCATGCCGAAGAACCGCCCGATGAACCCGAAGTGCGACTCTGCGTCTGCCGGGTCGATGGACGTCACGGGCAGACCGAGTCCGGCGCCGATGGCCTCCGCGATCGACCGCGTCGACACGACGGGCTCCGCCACGGCGTGCAGGCGTGTGCCGGCCGGTGCGCTCTCGAGCCCGAGCCGGACGAGCCGGGCCGCGTCCGAGCGGTGCACCGCCGACCAGTTGTTCGCGCCGTCGCCGATGTAGCCCGACACGCCGTGCTGGCGCGCCGCGGCGACGATCGCGGCGATGAAGCCGTGGTCACCCATGCCGTGCACGGTCGGCGCGAACCGGGCCGCGATGGTCCGGACGCCCTGCTCGACGAAGTCGAACCCCCGGTTCTCGCTGCCGCCGCGCATCGCGTCGGGGCCGACGAAGGGGTTCGGGTCCTCCTCGGTCGCGGGTCGGTCGGCGGCGAGTCCGGCGACGCCCGAGGCCACCACGAAGGGGCGGTCGCTGCCGACGAGGGCCGTGCCGATGATCTCGACGGCGGCACGCTCGCTGGCGTTCGTCGCAGCCGCGTTCCCCCAGTCGTGCTTGTTGGCGAGGTGGACGACGCCGTCGGCCGCTTCCGCACCGCGGCGGATGGCGTCGAGGTCGTCGAGGTCGCCGCGGATCGCCGTGGCTCCGGCCGCCTCGACGCGGGCCACGGACTCGTCCGAGCGGGCGAGCCCGACGACCTGGTGTCCGGCGGCGATGAGGTCGTCGACGGTGGCTGAGCCGATCCAACCGGAGGCTCCGGTGACGAACACGTGCATGGTGGTTCCTTCCGAACGATGATGTCATTGACTGACATCACTCACCGTACACCCGATGTCATGCACTGTCATCAGTAGACTCCTCCCATGGTCCGATGGCAACCCGGGACGCGCGAGCGTCTGCAGGCGACGGCGCTGGAGCTCTTCACGACGAAGGGCTACGAGCAGACGACCGTCGCGGAGATCGCCGCGGCGGCGTCCGTCACCGAGCGCACCTTCTTCCGGCACTTCGCCGACAAGCGCGAGGTGATCTTCGCCGGGCAGGAGGACTTCCTGGCGATGTTCATCGACCCGATCGACGCCGCCGACGCCGACACACCGCCCTTCACCCTGATCGCGCGATCGCTGGAGGCGGCCGGCAGGTTCTTCCCCGAGGAGCGCCGCCCCTGGTCACGCGCTCGGCAGACCGTCATCGACGCCGAGCCCTCCCTCGGCGAACGCGAACTGTCCAAGCTCGCGACGCTCAAGGTCCGTCTCGGCGAGGTCCTGCGTGACCACGGCATCGGCGAACCGGCGGCGACCCTGGCCGCGGAGACCGCGGTGACGGTGTTCCACCTCTCGTTCCAGCAGTGGATCGTCGACGACGGGGACCGTCCCTTCGACGCCATCGCCCGTGAGCGACTCGACGCCCTCTCCGCCATGGTGACCGCCACCGCACACTGAGGTCGTTCTTGGCGAAGCCGGGCATCCTGGCTCGGACCAGGGGACCGAGGAGGCGATGTGTCGACCACCACGCTCGAGCGGAGCACCACCGCCGCGCCCGCACGACCCGACGACCGCCGGACGTCGGACCCGGGCGGTGCGCTCGCCCACCGGGCTGCCGCGCTGGACGGCCTCCGCACGGTCGCGATCCTGATCGTGATGCTCTACCACCTGCACGTGCCCGGCTTCGGGGGCGGCTTCATCGGCGTCACGGTCTTCTTCGTGCTCTCGGGCTTCCTGATCACCACGCTGCTCCTCGGCGAGCGCCGCCGCACCGGACGCATCCGGCTCGGTGCCTTCTGGCTGAAGCGGATGCTGCGGCTGTACCCGGCGCTGGTCGTGCTCGTCGCCGTCGGCGTGGCACTCTGGTCGTGGGTCGGCGACTACAAGGGCGCCTCGTACTCCGCCGGCGAGGCCGCCGCGATCGCCCTGACCTACACGGGCAACCTCTTCCGGGCGTTCTGGAACACGACACAGGGGGTGTTCGCCCACACCTGGAGCCTGTCGATGGAGGAGCAGTTCTACCTGGTGTGGCCGGTCGTCCTCGTCGCGCTGCTCGCCCTGCGTGCCCGCCGTCGCGTCCTCGTGACGGGGCTCGGAGCCGTCATCGCCGGCGGCGCGACGGCGTCGTGGCTGAGCTACCGGGCCCCTGGCGGCGGCTCGACACCGGACGTGTACTTCTCGCCCGTGCTCGGAGTCGTCCCGCTGGCCACCGGGTGCCTGCTCGCGCTGCTGCTCGACGACGAGCGCGTCCGGGTGTGGGCCCGGGGGCTCGCCGGGCACCTCGGCACCTGGGTCGGCATCGCGCTGCTCGCCGGTGTGCTGTCCTGGATCGACGACGACTGGACGCAGCACGCGTGGACCTTCGGCCTGCTCCTGCCGGCGACGGGCGCGGTGTCGGCCGTGCTCATCGGCGGTCTCGTGTCGGTCAGGAGCCCGCTGTCGGTCGCCCTCTCCTGGACGCCGATCGCCTGGTTCGGCCGGCGGGTCTCCTACTCGGCGTACCTCTGGCACCCGCTCGTCATCGCCCTGCTCGGGACCGTCGCCGCGAGCGCGTTCGGCGCGTTCGACCGGATCTGGCTGCTGGGTGGCGCCGTCCTGGTCGCCGTCGGTGCGGCCTACGCCGTCGAGGTACCGGTGGAGCGGCTCCGCCGCCGGTTCCGGGAGGCTCGGCGCCTGCTGGCAGCGGAGCGGTCCGTCACGCAGACGCGCGGCTGAACACGCGGACACCGGCCGCTCCGTAGGCTCGGGTCCGTGACCCCCCAGCGAACCGGAGTCCTGGTGGCCGGCGGCGGTCCAGTCGGGCTGTTCCTCGGCGCGCTCCTGGCGCACGCGGGTGTCGACGTGCAGGTCTGGGAGGCGCGGTCCACGGCGCCCGCGGGCTCGCGGGCGATCGGCATCCACCCGCCGTCGCTCGACGCGTTCGCCCTGATCGGAGCCGCACAACCGGTGCTCGACGAGGCCTGCCTGGTGCGGACCGGCGTCGCCCGGAGTCGTGGGCGCACGCTCGGCACCCTGTCGTTCGCACACGCCTCGGCCACGCATCCGTACGTCGCCACCCTCGACCAGCACCGCACCGAGGCGATCCTCCGCGAACGGCTCGCCGCCGCAGCCCCGGAAGCGCTCCGCACGGGCACGCGGCTGACCACACTGACCCGGCACGACGACCACGTCGACGTGACCGGCACCGGACCCGACGGTCCGGTCGCACTCCGCGCAGCGTTCGTCGTGGGGGCGGACGGCGCCAGGAGCACGGTGCGAGGTCTCCTGGGGATCGCCACGACCGGTCGCGAGTACCCGGACCGGTACGTGATGGGCGACTTCGCCGACCCGGAGCCGGACGCAGCACGGAGTGCTGCCCTGGTCGACATCGGGCCGGCGGGCGTCGTCGAGTCCTTCCCGCTGCCCGGGTCGCGTCGCCGGTACGTCGTGCTCACCGGTCGGGGTGCGGCTTCGACCGACGAGGCCCGTGCCGAGACCCTCGCCAGCACCGTCCTGGAACGGACGGGCGTCCGGGTGGACGCCGACACCTGTTCGATGCTCACCCGCTTCCGGGTCCGCCGCACGGAGCCAGAACGGATCGGGGTGGGACGTGCGGTCCTGATCGGCGACGCCGCGCACGAGATCAGCCCCATCGGCGGTCAGGGCATGAACCTCGGGTGGCTCGACGCCGCCGCCCTCGCTCCGCTGCTGGCCGAGGCGCTACGGACCGGCGCAGCGGGGCCGTGGCCCGCGTACGCCGCGCGCCGCCAGGCGGTCGCACGGCGGGCCGCCCGCCAGGCGGAGGCGAACATGGCACTCGGACGACCGATCTCGGGCCCGGCGGCGCTGGCACGCGGGGTGCTGCTGCGGACGGCCCTCGGCCTCCCGTCGGCACGGCTGCTCGCCGACGTCTACGCGATGCGGTGGTCCTGAGCGGTTCAGGCCACGAGTCGTGCGCCCGCGAAGCCGAGCTCCACGACGAGCACCAGTGACGCGACGATCACCAGGCGGAAGAGCGTCCGCGTGGGCGGCCCGGTCAGCACGAGCCGGATCCCGACCGCGGCGAGGACGACCACGACCAGCGCGCCGAGGACCGCGAGCACGACCCCGGCGCCGCGCACGGGGTCGTCACCGGCGAGCTGCCCGACGAGCACCAGTCCGGCGGCCACGACCAGCGACGCGAAGGCGAGCACCCCGGCAGCGTGCAGCCCGAGACGGTGCGGGAACCCCCTGACCCCCGTCGCCGCGTCGTCCACCAGGTCGGGCAGCACGTTCGTGCAGTGGATCGCGACGCCGAACACCGCCCCCGTCGCGATCGCCCACGGCGCCGGGGACTCCGCCGCGGGGCCCGCCGCGACGGCCACGACGGGGAGCAACCCGAACGCGACGACGAACGGGACGACCGACCAGACCGACCGCTTCAGGCCGGCGTCGTACGCCCAGCCGGCACCGACGAGCACGAGGTGCGCGACCGCCGCGACGGGGCCGAGGAACACCGAGAGCACCACGGCGACGCCGGCCGTGACGAACGCCGCGGTCCGGACGGTCGACACGGCGATCAGTCCCTGCGCGACGGGCTTGTCGGACCGCCCGACGCTGCGGTCCCGGTCGGCGTCGATCCAGTCGTTGGCCAGGCCGATCGACAGCTGCCCGGCGACGACGGCCGCGGCGACGAGGACGACGAGCCACACCGGGTGACCGACGGCGCTCGCGATGACCGCGGCGAGCACCGTGACGGTGAGCGTCGGGCCCGGGTGCGACGAGGCCAGGAGCAACCGCACCGTGGAGGTCATGTGGTCAGCCTAGATGTGCGGGAGCGGGACGACCCGGGCACGGTCCCACGGCTGGGTCCACCCCAGCCGGTCGAACAGCCCGTCGAGCAGCATCGCCGTGAAGCCCCACACCACCTGGACACCGGCAGCGGTGTCGACGGTGAACGCCGGACCACGCCACTCCTGCCCCTCGCGGCGGATCACCGTGACGCCACGGTGGGCGGGGTCGAGCAGGTCCGCGACCGGCACCCGGAACACCGCGGCGCTCTCGGCGACGTCGACCACGCGCACCGGCGAGGGGTCCCGCCACCAGCCGAGCACCGGCGTGACGAGGTGCCGCGAGAAGTCGAGGGGCTGCGCGGGCAGCGTACCGAGGACCTCGACACCGGACGGGTCGAGGCCGGTCTCCTCCTGCGCCTCGCGCAGGGCGGCTCCGACGGCGTCGCGGTCCCCCGGGTCGACGCGGCCGCCGGGGAACGCGACCTGGCCCGGGTGTGCCCGGAGCGTGTCCGCACGGGCGAGCAGCAGCACGTCGAGGTCGCGGGACACGACCGAGTCCTCTGCCAGGTTGTCGCTCGGCTCGCCGTCGAGCACGCCGAAGAGGATCAGGACGGCGGCGCGGCGGAACGCGGACGCGTCCGCTGCGGGCGGTGCGGGGACGGTCTGGCGAGCGACCTCGACGAGTTCGGTCCGGGCGCTCACCCTGCCAGCCTAGGCGAGCACCGGGCGCCGCCACCGGACCAGCCCGGACGCCATCGCGATCCCGAGCAGGATGACCACCCCTCCGACCGGCTCGTTCCACCGCACCCGCTCCCCCAGCACGAGGACGCCGAGCACCACCCCGACCACGGGCGTCAGGTACGTGACGGTCGACGCGCGTGCCGCGCCCCACGCCTGCACGAGCCCGGTGTTCCAGGCGTAGGCCAGCCCCGTGCCGACGCAACCGAGCGCGACCATCGCGGCCACGATCCTCCAGTCCAGGTGCATCGGCGCGAGCGCCGTGACGGGCGCGACCAGCAGCATGACCCCGGCACCGAGCGTGAGCTGGACCGTCGTGAGCGTGACCGCGTCGTGCCCGCTGCCCGCGACGAACCGCCGCATGTAGGACAGCCCGAAGCCGTAGCACGCCGTCATGCCGAGCAGGGCGAGCTGCGCGGGGACCGTCGACACGAGCGCCGGGTCACCGATGAGGTCCCACGGCCCGACGAGCACGAGCACGCCGACGATCCCGAGCAGGACCCCCGCGAGCTGCCGACCACGGAGCCGCTCGGCCGGCAGGAGCAGCGGCATCGCGAGCAGCACCATGATCGGCGTGGTCGCGTTGACGATGCTCGCGAGACCACTCGGCACCGTCTGCTCCGCCCATGCCACGAGCGACGACGGCACGGCGTTGAGGAAGACGGCGACGACCAGCAGGTGGCCCCAGAGCCGGGGCGAGCGCGGCCAGCGCCGACGGGTGACGAGCAGGACGACCACGAGCGTCGCCGCACCGAGCAGCACCCGTCCGAGCGCGACCTGCTGCGGGGAGAGCCCCTCGAGTCCGATCTTCATGAACAGGAAGCTCGAGCCCCAGGTCAGGGCGACGAGCAGGTACAGGATGCCGTTCATGCCGCTAGTGTCGAGCCAGCCGCGGTCATGCGGCAAACACATCCGGTTCATGCCGGCATGAAGGAAGCACATGAACATCACCGTCGCGCAGCTCCGCGCCCTCGTCGCGACCACCGATCGCGGGTCGTTCACGCTCGCCGCCGCCGCGCTCGGGGTCGGCCAGTCCGCCGTCTCGCACGCCGTCGCGGGGCTCGAGCGCGAGGTCGGCGGTGCGGTCCTCCGCCGGGGCGGCGTCGTGTCGCCGACACCGCTCGGCGAGCGTCTGCTCGGGCACGCCCGCAGCGTGCTCGCCTCCGTCGACGCACTGGAGGCCGTGGTGCGGCCCGGCACGGCGCGCGGCACCGTGCGCCTCGCGGCCGTCCCCACCGTGTGCCAGGGCCTCCTGCCGCGGCTCCGGGAGCTGTGGGCGGTCACGCTGCCGGACGTCGACGTGCAGGTCTACGAGGGCGACGACGACGAGATGCCCGAGTGGCTCGAAGCGGGCACGGTCGACGCCGCCGTCCTCGTCGACCCGGTGTCGGTGCCCGACGGCGGCGTCGTCGTGGCGCGGGACGAGATGGCCGCCGTGATCCGGCGGGACCACCCGCTCGCCGACCTGCCGGCGCTGACCCTCGACGACCTGCACGAGGACGGCCTGGTCGCCGGGGGTGGTGGCTGCGAGCACCAGGTCCAGCGGATGCACGAGCTCGCGGGGCAGCCGTTCCGCTACGCCCACCGCGTCCGCGAGATGAGCACGATGTTCGGGATGATCCAGCGCGGCGAGGGGGTGTCGGTCGTGCCGACGCTCGGCCGGGTGATGCTGCCGGACGACCTCGTGATGGTCCCGACCGAGCCACGACTCGAGCGGACGCTCGTGCTGAGCGGCCCGACCTCCCGGCCGTGGCACCCGCTGGTGAAGGCCCTCGTCGACGCGGTCTGACCTCGCGGTGAGGGTCGGTGGGCAGGATGGAGCGATGCCCGAGACCCACGTGAAGACCTTCGCCTCCCCCGAGGAGGCGGCAGCCGAAGCCGCCGGCCTGGCGTGGCTCGCGACCGCGGAGGACGCCGGCGGCACGCGGATCGCCCGGGTGCTCGGACGCCCCCGCCCGACCGTGCTCGACCTGGAACGGATCTCCGACGGGTCCCCGTCCCGTGCCCAGGCGGAGCGCTTCGGTCGCTCACTCGCCCACACGCACGCCGCCGGCGCACCGCACTGGGGTGCGCCGCCGCCCGGCTTCCCGTCCGGTCCGCTGCGGATGGGCCGCTCCCGGACGCCGTTCACGTCCGCGGCCGACGCCCCGACGTCGTGGGGTGCGTTCTTCGCCGAGTACCGCATCCGGGACCTCGTCCGGCGGATCGTCGACCGGGGCGGCTTCGACGCGGCACAGGCCGCCGTGTTCGAACGGGTCGCCGCCCGGGTGGAGGACGGCACGCTGGGCTCCCCGCAGCCCGCGCTCGTCGGGGACCGACCGGCGATGCTGCACGGCGACCTCTGGGCCGGGAACGTCCTCTGGCCGACGGACGCGACCGAACCGACCGGCGCGGTGCTCATCGACCCGATCGCCCACGGCGGCCACGCGGAGACCGACCTGGCGCTGCTCGGCCTGTTCGGCCTCCCCCGGCTCGAGACCGTGCTCGCCGCGTACGACGCGGAGTCACGCCTGGCGGCCGGGTGGCAGGAGCGCATCGCACTGCACCAGCTCGCGCCGTTGCTCCTGCACGTGTTCCTGTTCGGCGGCTCCTACGCCGAAGGTGCGCTCAGCGCGGCCCGACGCTACGTCTGAGGAGGGGTGGGTCGCCGTCCCGGTCTCGGAACCCGAATCCTCGAGCGGGACGGCGACCCTGACCACTCGAAGCCTCCGGGGAGCCCCCTGATCCGAGTCTCCCCCGTCGGCGCAGCACCCTGAGCCAGCGTCGACGGGAACGACGAGCGGTCACCTGCACCGTACTGGGGAACGGCTGCGCACGGAAGCGGCCCGCCGGGAGGCGCACCGGACGACCGTGGATCGGCTCACGCCGAGGGGCTGGTCGCCTCGTAGTGCCGTGCACCGCCGACGACGCCGGCGAACCGGAAGGGCGCCCCGGTGACGCGCGGACGGTCGGTGTCCGCACTCGTCGCGGCGCCCGCGGCGTGCAGCGCCCGGTACTCGGCGACGGTCAGCGGGACCCGCGCATCGAGCGCGGACCGGACCGAACCGGTGCGGCGGTGCTCGCGGTAGTCCGGACGGACGACCCCGGTCACGAGCTCGCCGACGCTCCCCGACCCGTAGCTGAACATGCCGATGCGCTGGCCGCCGAGCTCGTCGTCGAGGTCGAGCATCGCGGCGAGGGCGATCCAGATCGACGCCGTGTACGTGTTGCCGACCTGGCGGTTGTACGTGAAGCCCGTGGTCAGTTCGGACTCGTCGAAGGGTGCGCCGACGTGCTGGGTGAGCTTGCGGTGGGCCTTGAGCGCCATCTTCGTGAACGGCTGGTGGTGCACGAAGCGGTGGATGTCCGTGAACGCCGGGCCGCCCCGCGCCGCGAGGTCGTCCCAGGCGCCGATGAAGGCGTCGATGTAGGCGCTGACCGACAGGCGCCCGTCGACGAGGGCGGTGGAGCGGTCGTTCGGACGCCAGAAGTCGTCGACGTCGGCGGTGAAGAGGCCGGCGACGGGTTCGATCTCGATGAGGTCGGGATCGCCGGCGACGAGCATCGCCACGGCACCGGCACCCTGCGTGGGCTCGGCGGCCGTGTCGACGTCGTAGCGGGCCACGTCGGCGGCGATGACGAGCACGCGCTCGTTCGGGTCCCGCGCGACGATGCCGAGTGCGAGCTGGAGCGCCGCGGTGCCGCCGTAGCAGGCCTGCTTCAGCTCGACGACGCGGACGGCCTGCGGCAGGCCGAGCAGCCCGTGCACGAACACCCCGGCGGCCTTCGACTGGTCGATGCCGGACTCGGTCGCGAAGAGCACGGTGCGGATGCCGTCCGTGCCGTGGCGGTCCACGACCTGCTTCGCGGCCGCGGCACCCATCGTGACGATGTCCTCGTCCGGCGCGGGCACGCTGAACGCGTCCTGGCCGATGCCGACGTGGTACTTGGCCGGGTCCACGCCGAGCTGCGCCGCGAGGTCGTCGAGCTCCAGCACGTGGTGCCCGGTCGCGATCGCGATGTCGTGGATGCCGATGGCGGTCATGCCGTGTCTCCGTTCCGGGCGGGGCGTCGTTCCATCGCGACGTGGGCCGCCATGAGCTCCCCGGGGTTGGTCTGCGCGGCGAGCAGGGAGAGCTCACCGCAGAGGACGGTCGCGGCGCACAGGCCGGCGAGTCGTCGGGCGTTCGCGCCGGGTTCGCGGTCCTCGCGGCACCCGAGGCGCACCAGGGCGTCCTCGACGACGGGCAGGTCGTTGCCCTTGCCGTTGCCGACCGTGCCGACGATGAGGTGGGGCAGCGAACACGAGAAGTACAGGTCGTCGCCGCGGGCCTCGGCGAACGTGATGCCCTGGGAGCCCTCGACGATGTTCGCGGCGTCCTGCCCCGTCGCCAGGTAGAACCCGAGGAGCATGTTCGCGTAGTGGGCGTTCGCGGAGCGCAGGGCCCCGGCGATGGTCGACCCGACGAGGTTCTTCGCCGTGTTGAGCTCGACGATCCGCTCGGTCGAGGACTTGAGGAACCGCTCGACGACCTCGCCGGGCAGGACGATCTCGGCGATCGTGTTCCGGCCGCGGCCGCGGATGCCGTTCACCGCCGTCGCCTTCTTGTCCGAGCAGAAGTTGCCGGAGATCGACACGTAGGACAGCTCCGGGTGCCAGCCGAGGATCGTCGGCAGCAGGGTGTCCGCCGCCTGCGTGACCATGTTGTGCCCGGAGGCGTCGCCCGTGGTGAACGCGAACCGCAGGAACAGCAGGTCCCCGACGATCTCCGGGTGCACCTCGATGAGCTTGGCGAAGCGGCTCTGTCCGGCCACGACGGCCTCGAGCTCGGCCTGGCGGGAGAGGATCTGGCCGGCGGCGATGTGCGCGGCGGCGGCACTCGTGGCACGGACCACGACCGACCGGGTCATCCGCTCGTCGACGACGGTCGCGACGATGCCGCCCTCGACCATGCGGGAGATGCGGGCACCACGGCCGACGGACGGCCACAGCGGCGACTCGTAGGTGGCGAGGGGCACCGCGTGCTCGCCCTCGACCGCGTTGCCGCTCACCCGGAGCGGCCCCACCCACCGGGTCGGGATCGGCGTCTGGGTGATCGTCTTGTCGACCGAGGTCATCGGTGTTCCGCTCATTCGACGGGGCCTTCCGGGGGTTGCACGGCGATGGTGAGGTGCCGGATGTCGTGCGCCTCCCACTCGCGGAGGATGCCGGCGGTGTCGCTCGTGGCGGGGACCAGGGCGATGCCGCAGTCGCCGCCGCCGGCCCCGGACGGCTTGGCCGCCCCGCCGGCGCGTTCGACCACGTCGCATAGGGTCGTGAGGCGCTCGGTCTCGATGCTCGACCCGACGGAGTCACCGAGGCGCTGCATCAGGCCGCGGGCGCGACGGAGCGCGTCGAGGGTCCGCTCGGCGTCACCGTCGACGAGGCCGGCGGTGAGGTCGTCGACGGCTGCGCGGCTGTCGTCGAGGAACGCCGCGTACCCGCCGTTGCGGTGCCGACGGACGACGCCGACGAGCTTCGTGGTGGACGCCGGCGAACCGGTCCACCCGACGAGCAGGCGGAGGTGCTCCGGCGCCGGGAGGCGCTGCACGTCGAAGCCCTGCCAGGCGTCGGCGTCGTGCAGGACGTCCGCGACGCTGCGGTGGTCGAGCTGGGCGGCGAGACGCTCCCGGTCGGGGGCGCTGTAGCGGAGCCACCCGCCGAAGGTGCTCGCGGCGAGGTCGCCGCCGGACGCGCGGGGGTTGACCCGGATCGTGGCGAGGAGGGCGACCTGGAAGCGCTGGCGCTGGGAGAGCCCGAGCCCGTAGAAGCGGTCGAGCGCGCCGACGGTGGCGACGGTCACCGCGGCGGAGGAGCCGAGCCCGAACTTCCGCCCGCTGGCGTCGTCGAGCTGGCTGGAGATGCGGAGGTCGTGGAACCGCGGCTCGATGCCGAGTTCGGCACGGAGCTTCTCGACCAGGTCGATCGTCGCCATGACGTAGTCGTACGGGTGGTGCTCGCGGTCGAGGGCCAGGCCGTCCTCGGCGCGGGTCCACGTCAACGGCAGGTGCCCGTACTCCTCGGAGTGCACGCTGCCGGCGCCGTGTCCCTCGGACACCCGGGCCGTGATGGCGCGGTCGAGTGCGATGAGGACGGAGGGCTGCCCCGGTTCGACGACGGCGTACTCCCCGGCGACGAACAGCTTGCCGTGGGCGCGGAACTCGATCACTCGGCGGACTCCTTCTGGTCGGGGTGCTGGTGCTCCCCCGTCCCTTCGGAGCGGACGACCCGCGCGGCGGGTCCGGTGCCGGACTCGATCACGTCGCCGAACCCGGACAGCGCGGTGGCGACGGCGCCGCGGTCCTCCGGCCTCGTGAGGACGACGACGTTCGGGCCGGCGTCGGCCGTGGCGTACGCCTCGGTGCCGGCGGCGCGCAGTGCGGCGACGGCGTCGAACACGGCGACGCTGCGGGCGTTCAGGTAGCGGATCGGGGGGAAGGACCCCTCGATGGTGGCGTGCATGCGGAGCGCGTTGCTCTCCGTGAGCTCGCCGACGCGGGTGAAGTCCCCCGCGGCGCAGGCCGCGAGCATGTCCTCGACGGTCTCGGTCGTGCTCGTCACCCACGCGGGGTAGAACGGCGACGTGGCGATCGTCTGGCGCATCGCCTCGCGCGAGCCGATCGCCTTCGGTCCGGCGTCGATCGTGACCACGACCATCGCCATCGCCGGAGCCGGGATCGTCTCGGCGTAGGAGCCCTGGTCGTCGCCGGCGTGCCAGACCGACACCCCGCCGGGGATCGACCGCGTGGCGGACCCGGAGCCGCGCCGTGCGAGCCGGGACAGGTCACGCTCGGACAGGTCGAGCCCGTAGGCGGCGGCCGCTGCCGTCGCGAGCGCCGCGAACCCGGAGGCGCTCGAGGCCAGCCCGGCCCCGGTCGGCACCTCGTTCGTCGACTCGACGAGTGCGCGCGCCGTGCTGCCGGCGAGTTCGCGGACGAGGTCGAGGAACCGCTGCACGCGGATCAGCGCACCCGCCTCGGCGACGTGCCCGTTCAGGACCAGCGCATCCCGGGCCTCCTGGCCGTCGACGAGGGTGACGGTGGTGGTCGTCGGGAAGACGTCGAGGCCCATCGAGACGCTGCCCGTCGCGGGCAGCGCGAGGTCGGCGTCCGCCTTGCCCCAGTACTTCACGAGCGCGATGTTGGGGTGCGCGACGGCGGTGGCAGTGCTCAAGCGCGGTCTCCGATCCGAGTGGTCCAGGTGGCGGCGGCACCGGCGCCGCGGAGTGCGACCGCGATGCGGTCGGCGTGCTCGCCGTCCGCGGCGAGCACGAGGACGCAGCCGCCGCGCCCACCGCCGGTGAGCTTCGCGCCGAGGGCGTCCGCAGCACGTGCGGCACCGACGAGCCGGTCGAGGTCAGCACTCGACACGTCGAGGGTGGTGAGCAGTTCGTGCGCGGCGTTCATGATGACACCGAGTGCCTGTGCATCGCCATCCCGGAGTGTCCCCCGGGCCCGTCGCGACAGCTCGCCGATCCGGTCGACCACGGCGTCGACGGCTTCCGGGGCACGGTCGTGGCGGTCGCGGACGGCGGCGACGGCCTCGCGGGTGTGACCAGGGACGCCCGTGTCGGCGATCACGAAGACGAACTCGCCGGTGACCTCGACCGACGCGACGTGCCCGTCCTCGAACCAGACCGGAACGTCCGCGACGACGCCCCGCGCGTCGAGGCCGGACGGGCGGCCGTGGGCGACGCGCTCGCACTCCTGGATGAGCTCGTGGTGCGTCTCGGCGTCGAGCGTGACACCGAGTGCGTCGGCCACCGCCGCGGTGACGGCGGCGGCGACCGCGGCGCTCGAGCCCATCCCCCTGGCGGTCGGCACGTCGCTCTCCACACGGACGTGGAGGTCCAGCCCGGTGACGCCGAGGTGTCGCAGCGTGGCGGTGACCGCGGTGACGGTCGGCAGCACGGCGGCCGGGGCGAGGTCGAGCGGCCCGGTGTGCACGGCGGACTCGAGGCGGTGGCCGGACCCGTCGGTGACCGGGGTGACCGTCGCGGTGACCAGCACGTCGTTGGCCGGCAGCACGAGCGCGGGTGCACCGTAGACCACGGCGTGCTCTCCGATCAGGATCGTCTTGCCGTGGGAGGACGAAGACCCGACTCGAGGCGTCGGAGTCCGTGCTGTGGCTGGGTGGTTGCTGGTCATCGTTGGTGTGGTCAGCCTAACCGGCGTTCCGGTCCCCCGGCTCAGCACGGTGCGAGGCTGCGCGGACCGGACGGGGAGCAGGCTCAGGCGCGCCGACTCCGACGCCGCCCGGCCGCCCCGATCACGACGGCGACCACCACTGCCCCGAGGACGAGCGCCGCCCCGCCGATCCAGACCGCCGTCCCGACGCCGAGCGCTGCGCCGAGCACGGCGAGCGTCACCCCGTTGCCGGTACGGAGGCCGCTGCCGAACATGTTGTAGACCCCGACGACCCGCCCGCGCTGCTCCACCGGCGCGCGGAGCTGCACGACCGCCTGCCCGATCGACGTGCTCGCCAGGTTCGCCACCCCGCCGACGAACAGCACGACCACGGCCACCGCGAAGCTGCCGGTCAGGGCGACGGCAGCCGTCGTGACACCGAAGAGGACCGTCGTCACGATGACGACCCGGGTGTTCGGCTTGAGGGCTCCGGTGGCCTCGAGCAGGAACCCGCCGAGGACCCCGCCGGCGCCGTTCGCGAACAGGAGCACGCCGTACCCGAGTCCGGCGCTCCCCGCACCGAGCGCGTCCGCGAACGACGGGATCGACACCTGCAGGGAACCGCCGACGCAGAGGGCGACGAGTCCCGCCAGCACGATCATCGCGACGAGCACCCGGTCGTTCCCGACCTGGCGCAGGGTGCGGAAGCCGTCCAGGATCGTCAGCCGGGCACGCTGGACGTACCCGTCGCGGGTGTGACCGGTGTACGGCGTCCGCAGCATCACGAGCGTCATCGGCAGGTAGAACAGGACGTTCGCCAGGATGCCCCAGGTCGGGCCGAGGCCGAGCAGGAGCGCCGAGCCGACCACCGGCCCGGCGAGGATGCCGAGGCTCCGGAAGGTGGCGTTCATCCGCACCGCGCCGGGGAGCTCCGCCGGCTCGGCGAAGTCGTGCAGGAGGAGCTGTTCCGCCGGTGCCCAGAGCGCGCCGGCGCAGCCGTGCAGGACGAGGAGCACGCACGCCTCCCAGACCTGGAGCGTGCCGGTGAGGAACAGGACGCCCCAGCAGACGGACACGAGCATGAACAGGCCCTGGGCGATCTGGATCAGACGACGGCAGTCGTACTTCTCCGCGAGGCCGCCGAACCACACCGACAGCAGCAGGAACGGCAGCCAGTGGCTGATGACCTCGAAGCCGACGAGCGCCGGCGAGTGGAACTCCTGCCAGAGCACCCAGTAGGTGATCACGTGCTCGATGTTGTCGCCCATCATCGACAGCCCCGCGGTGAACAGGTAGGGGCGCGAGTGTCGGTCACGGAGCGCCGCGAACCGACGCGGGGCGACGACGGAGGTCATTCCGGAACGGTACCAAGTGCGGCGTTCGCGCTGCGATTGGGTTGTGCACAACTCGGTTGCGTGCAATGCTTGCTCCATGCCGGTGACCGACGAGATGGTGTGCTTCTCCCTCTACGCGGCGACCCGTGCGACGACGAGCGCCTACCGCACGATGCTCGAGCCGTGGGGTCTGACCTACCCGCAGTACCTCGTCCTCGTGACCCTGTGGGTGGAGGGCGACCAGACCGTCTCGACGCTCGGCGAGCACCTGCAGCTCGACTCCGGGACGCTGTCCCCGCTGCTCCGCCGCATGGAGCAGTCCGACCTGGTGCGCCGGGAACGCCGGAGCACCGACGAGCGTGTCGTCACCGTGACGACCGGCGACCGCGGACGGGCGCTCCGCGCGGAGCTCGCCGACATCCCCGGGCGCATCGCCCGCGGCACCGGGCTCCCCGACGAGCAGTCCGCCGCCGACCTCATCGCCACGCTGCGGCGGCTCACCGAGACCATGCACGCGGCCGCCGGCAGTCCCGCGCCGGCCGACGTCTCGCGCTGACCGACGTTCCACGCGCTCTGCAGCGCGTGGAGTGTCGGACAGCGCGAACCATCGCAAGCAAGCGAACCCCCACGAAGGAAGGAACACCCCATGGAAGCCCTCTACACCGCCGAGGCCCTGTCCACGGGCGCCGGCCGCAACGGCCGCGTCGCCACGAGTGACGGCTCGTTCGAGCTCGACCTCGCGATCCCGAAGGAGATGGGCGGCCCCGGGGGCGCCACGAACCCCGAGCAGCTGTTCGCCGCCGGGTACGCCGCGTGCTTCCACTCCGCACTGCAGGGCGTCGCCCGGGCGAAGAAGGTCAAGATCGACGAGTCCTCGGTCGGTGGCCGCGTCCAGATCGGCCCGAACGGCGAGGGCGGCTACCAGCTGGCCGTGCTGCTCGAGGTCGTCCTGCCCGGCATCGAGCACGACGAGGCCCAGGCCCTCGCCGACGCCGCTCACCAGGTGTGCCCGTACTCGAACGCGACGCGCGGCAACATCGACGTCACCATCACCGTCTCGGAGGACTGACCCGTGAGCGACACCACCCCCACCACCATGCGCGCCGTGGTCCACGACACCTTCGCCGAGCCCGCCGAGGTCCTGCACGTCGAGCAGCGCCCGGTCCCCACCCCGGCCGCCGGCGAAGTCCTCGTCCGCACGGTGCTCTCCCCGATCCACAACCACGACCTCTGGACGGTGCGCGGGACCTACGGCTTCAAGCCGGAGCTGCCCGCAGCGAGCGGCACCGAGGCCCTCGGCGTCGTCGAGGCGCTCGGCGAGGGCGTCACGGAACTGCAGGTCGGCCAGCGCGTCGCCGGCGGCGCCTTCGGCGTCTGGGCCGAGTACTACACCGCCAAGGCCGCCGGGCTCGTCCCGGTCCCCGACGCGATGACCGACGAGGCCGCCGCACAGCTCGTCTCGATGCCGTTCAGCGCGATCAGCCTGCTGCACTCGCTCGACCTGCACGAGGGCGACTGGATCGTCCAGAACGCCGCGAACGGCGCGGTCGGCCGCATGGTCGCCCAGCTCGGCGCGGCTCGCGGGATCAACGTCATCGGCCTGGTGCGCCGCGCCGCCGGTGTCGAGGAACTCCGCGGTCAGGGCATCGAGCGCGTGGTCGCCACCGACGCGGACGACTGGAAGGACCAGGTCGCCGCACTCACCGGCGGTGCGCCGATCGTCGCCGGTGTGGAGTCGGTCGGCGGGAAGGCCGCCGGCGACATCGCCTCGGTCCTCGGCGAGGACGCCACGCTCGTCGTCTTCGGCGCGATGGCCTCCCCGACCCTCGAGATCCCGTCCGGCAAGGTCATCTTCGGCCAGCTCACGGTCAAGGGCTTCTGGGGCAGCGTCGTCTCGCGCACGATGCCGGCCGAGACGAAGCAGCAGCTGTTCGGCGAGCTCATCACCCGGGTGCTCGACGGGTCGCTGACGCTCCCCGTGTCGGAGACGTTCGCGTTCGAGGACGTCCAGGACGCGGTCCGCGCCTCGGACACCGCCGGCCGGATCGGCAAGGTCCTGCTCCGTCCCTGACGCACCACCTGCATGCCGGGAGGCCCGGTGCCAGCTGGCACCGTGCCTCCCGGCATGTGGTCCTCACGTCCGGAGGCACCCTGCGGTCGGTCGCGGAGGCGCCGGTCAGACGGCGGCCGGCACCAGGGCCCGGAGCACGTCAGCCTGCCCGAGCCAGCCGACGGGCCGGCCCGCCGCGTCGACCACGGGCAGCCCCGCCGTCTCCGTCGCGTCGACGACGTCGGTGAGGACGTCCTCGAGGTCCGCCGACTCCGGCACGGGGTCGGTCTCGGCGACCACGTCGAGGACGGATCTCGACGCGAAGTCCGTGTCACCGAGCACCGCGTCCCCGACGGACCGTGCCGACACCACCCCGACGAAGCGCCCGTCGCCGTCGACGACCGTGACCGCCGTCCCGCCGCTGTCCTCGAGCGCCTCGAGCGCACGCGACGCCGGCGCCTCGGTCGTCAGCACCGTCCCGAGCGGCCGAGCGGACATCCCCGCCGTCCGTCCCGACGAGCGTGCGGGTGCGACGGCGGAGTCCGTCAGGTCGACCCCGCGCCGACTGAGCTTCAGCGTGTAGATCGTGTCGCGGGAGAGCACCTTGGACACGGCGGTGGCGATCACGATCGCGACGAACACCGGCAGGATCAGGGCCTGGTCACCGGTCAGCTCGAAGAGCATGATGCCCGCGGTGATCGGGGCCCGGGTCGACCCGGCGAAGACCGCTCCCATGCCGACCACGGCGAACGCCCCGACCTGCCCGCGCATCGACGGGTCGACCATCGCGACGACCTCGCCGAACCCGGCGCCGGTCATCGCGCCGACGAAGAGCGACGGCGCGAAGACGCCGCCGGACCCGCCGATGCCGAGGGTCAGCGACGTCGCGAGGACCTTCCCGACGACGAGCACGGCCAGGAACCCGATCGCGTACTCCCCGCCGACGCCGCGCTCGAGCACCGGGTACCCCACGCCGTACATCTGCGGCAGGACGAGGAGCAGCGCACCGAGCAGCAGTCCCCCGGCGACCGGGCGCAGCCACTCCGGGCCGCGGGTGGCCTTCCAGAGCACGTCGCAGAGGTCCTCGATCAGGTACAGCACGCGGGTGAAGCCGATGCCGACCGCACCGGCGAGGAGGCCGAGCAGGGCGAACAGCAGGTACTCGGGCGCCGTGATCGACCCGATCGCGGGCAGGTGCAGGAACGCGGTGTCCCCGAAGGCCGCTCGGCCGATGAGCGCCGCCGTGACGCTCGCGATGACGACCGCGCCGAACGACGTCGGCGTGAAGTCGCGGAGCAGGAGCTCGAGCGCGAAGAAGACCCCGGCGACGGGGGCGTTGAACGTCGCCGAGATGCCGCCGGCCGCGCCGCACGCCACGAGCGTCTTCAGCCGCACCTCCGGCATCCGCATCCACCGCCCGATCGTGGACCCGAGCGCCGACCCGATCTGGATGATCGGACCCTCCCGCCCGACCGAGCCGCCCGCACCGATGCAGATCGCGCTCGCCAGCGCCTTCACGACCGCGACGCTCCCCCGGATCCGACCGCCGCTGCGCGCCACCGCGAACATCACCTCGGGGACGCCGTGCCCCCGGGCCTCACGCGCGAAGCGCTGGATGAGCGGCCCGTAGAGCAACCCACCGACGGCGGGCGCGAGGACGACGAAGCCGGCGCCGAGCCACGGGACCCAGGGGTTCGCCGGGTGCCCGTGCGTCGCTGAGTAGTCCGCGTGCCCGCTGAAGACCCACGTGGCGTGCTCGATGAGCCAACGGAACACCACGGCGGCGGCACCCGCCCCAGCCCCGACCACGAGTGCCGGGAGCGCCAGGCGGACGGCGGCTCCGCCGAAGCGCGTGCCGGCGCGGTGCAGGTGGGGTCGGGTGGTGGCGGGAGCGGACACGGTCCTCCTCGGTCGATTGCATGGACACAATGATTGTACTCATGCAATCGACGGGACGGGCTGACCGGGTTCAGCCACCGAAGCCGGAGATCTCCTCGGGGAGCGGCTCCCCCATCGCGCGGCGGAGGGCGCCCATGCCGGTGACGACGGCCGCACGCTCCGCCTCCGGGACGCGGAGCAGGACCGTGGCCAGCTCCTGCCGACGCCGCTCGGTGACCTCGGCGACGAGGTCCCATCCCCGCTGTGTCGCGGCGATGAGGACCTCGCGACGGCTCTCCTCCCCGGGACGTCGCTCCACCCACCCGCCGGCGACCAGCCGGTCGACGTTGCGGGTCAGCGTGGACGGCCCCACCGCCAGGCGTTCCGCGAGGTCGCCCGACCGCGTCGGACCGAGCGTCACGACCAGGACGATCAGCCGGAACTGCGGGACGGTGACGTCCTCGAGCGCGGGCGCCATCGACCGGGCGACGACACCGAGGAGCCCTCGGGACGCAGCGAGCAGTTCATCGGTCCCTTCGGGGACGGAGTCGGTCATGCACCCATCTTCGCAGCCTCGGACCGAGCGTCGCCGCTCGCGTCGTCGCCCGCGGTGCTACCGACCCGACGTCCGGCGCCCCGATCGGTCCACCGTGAAGACGTCCCCGGTCGTGACACCGGCCTCGACCTCTTCGAGGGTGCGTCCGCGGCTCTCCGGCACGAACCGCCAGATGAAGGCGAGGGCGACGAGGCCGACGACGCCGAAGCCGAAGAAGGTGCCGGTGATGCCCGTGGCGGCGACGATCGTCGGGAACCACAGCCCGAGGAACGCGTTCGCGGTCCAGAGGCAGAACACCGCGATGCCCATGCCGAGCGCGCGGATCTGCGTCGGGAAGATCTCCGACAGGACCACCCACGTGGCGATGTTGAGGAACGTCTGCATCGACCCGACGAACGCCACGACGAGGAACAGGATCACCCAGGGTCTCGCGGGGTTGCCGGTCGGCAGCGTGACCGACGCGATGCCGATCAGGAAGTGGCACACGGTCGTGAGCGAGTAGCCGAGGACGAGCGTGGTCCGGCGGTTGATCCGCTCCATGTTGGCGATCGCGATCACGCCACCGACCACCGCGATCACACCGGGGGCGATGTTGGCGATGAGGGCTGCCGACTGCTCGAACCCCGACTCGGTGAGGACGGTCTGGCCGTAGTACATGATCGAGTTGATGCCGGTCAGCTGCTGGGCGACGCCGATGCCCGCACCGACGAGCACGATCCGGATCAACCACCGGTTGCCGAGCAGGACGCGCCAGCCGCGATCCCTCGACCCCTGCGCCTCGCGATCCCGGGTGCGGGTGATGTCCGCGAGCTCGGCGCTCGCGCGCTCCGGCGACCGGATCTGGCCGAGGACCGCGAGCGCCTCGTCGTCCCGCCCCCTCGAGGCCAACCACCGCGGCGACTCCGGGACCCGCAGCATGCCGACGAAGAGCGCGACGGCGGGGAGTGCACAGACGGCGAGCATCACACGCCACACCCCGTGCCCCTCGCCCCAGAGACTGCCGATGACGGCGTTCACCACGAACGCGGCGAGCTGCCCGATCACGATCATCAGCTCGTTGCGCCCGGACAACGACCCACGGATCTCGTACGGGGCGAGTTCGGCGAGGAAGACCGGCACGACCGTGGACGCCCCGCCGACGGCGAGCCCGAGCAGCACCCGGCCCACCACGATCACGCCGAACGTCGGCGCCGCCACGCACACGACCGTGCCGACGAAGAACGTGACGGCGAGCACGATGATCGTCCGCCGCCGACCCCATCCGTCGGCGATGCGCCCGCCGAGCATCGCCCCGACCGCGGCACCGAAGAGGAGCGAGCTGGTGACGACCCCCTCGGTGAGGGTCGTCAGCCCGAGCTCCTGGCGCATGGGGAGGAGCGCACCGTTGATCACGCCGGTGTCGTAGCCGAAGAGCAGTCCGCCGAAGGTGGCGACCAGTGCGAGGACACCGAGCCGCCGGCGGTGCGGGCCCGTGCCGAGGGGCGGGAGCGTGTTCGTCACAGTCGGTCTGATGTCGACCATCGAGACTCCTTCGTCAGTGATCGTGCGCCGTCGCTGGGTCGATGGTAGACCCGGACTTTGTCCTGTCAACCAGACATGTACATTCCTGTGGAGACGTGTTCACACGTCGTCGCGCGGCCCCTGCTCGCCGAGGACGTCACTGAGCGAGGACATCTCGGCGCCGTGGTCGGTGTAGCGCCGGACCGTCCGTCGGGCAGCCGCTCGGGCCGCCCCGGAGAGCGCCTGGTTCCGTCGGGCGGCGTCCGCGACGCGTCCGGCGTGCCCGGCGGTCGAGAGCAGGACGTTCGCCAGCGCGCGACCGGCCCCGGGGTCCGGGACTCCGGCGATCGACCACGCCGACCGCACCTGCTCGTCCGGGGTCACCCCGCGCCGGGTGCCCATCCGGTGCCAGTCGGACAGTGCGCCCTCGGTCCGGTCGGCCGCACGGTCGGCCTCGGCCGCGCGGGCACGTTCGCGGTCGCGGTCCGAGCTGCCCGGCTGGGGGGCGTCGGCGACGGACTCGGCCCTGGCACGTGCCGCGGTGGCGTCGCCGCCGGCCTCGGCGATCCGAGCGGCGTGTGCGGCCGCGGCTGCTGCGAGGATCTCCGACCTGTCCATGGGACGACGGTACCCCGCCGTGCCGACACCGCCGACCGTCAGGCCGCGGTCACGCCCAGGTGCTCGGCGAGGACGTCCTGCGCCGTGGTCCACTCGTGGCCGAACGGCGAGTTGTCGACGTGCCGCAGCTCGCCCTCGCCGCTGAACATCGTCACGAAGTACTGCATCCCCTGCCAGGCGGGGAACGGCTCGTCGGAGTTCTTGCTGACACGTCGCCCGACGCGGGCCATGGCGGAGAGGGTCCCCGTCGTGCCGGCCCACTGCAGACGGAACGGCGTCCCCGTCAGCCGCGACATCGTCTCGGCGATGCTCCGCGCGGTGACCCGGTCGCCGGCCACCTCGACCACCCGCGGGGCGGCCGGGTCGATCGCGACCTGCGCCGTCACCCTGGCGGTGTCGTCCTTCGTCGTGAAGTCGAGGACCTGGTCGGCGGACGACCAGAACAGCACCCGCTGCCGGTCGAACAGGATCATCGGTGCCTGGCCCGTGAGCATGTCCGTGAACGCCCCGTTGAGCACCGACGTACCGCGGATCCAGGCGGCGTCGAGGTCCGCGGCGAACTCGCGACGGAGTTCGAAGTTCCGGTTGGTGCCCGGTGTGGTGCGTCGGTAGTCGGCCGAGTAGTCGGAGGGGATGAACCGTTCGACGCCGGCGTCCACGGCCGCGGCGAGGAGCGCCCGTTGCGCGTCGACGATCACCGACCGGGTCCCGCTCACCGCGGAGACGACCACCTCGACACCGGTCAGCGCGGACCGGAGCGCGGTGTCGTCGGTGTACGAGGCCGTGACGACCTCGATCCGGTCCGTGCCGCCGAAGCGGTCGACGGCGGTGGTGCTCCCGGGGCGGGTGAGCACGCGGACGGTGGTGTCGTGCGTCAGGAGCTCACGGACGATGCGCCCGCCGAGGTCTCCGGTGGCACCTGCGACGAGGACGGTGGTGGTCATGTCCTCGACAGTACGGACGCGCCCGGGAACCCGTTCAGCCGGCCAGTCGCGCGAGGCCCTCGTCGATGGACACCGTCGGCGCCCAGCGCAGGTCCCGACGGGTGCGCCGCTGGTCGAACCAGTGCGCGGTCGACAGCTGTTCGGCGAGGAACCGGGTCATCGGCGGCTCGTCGACACCGGGTCGGACGCGCCAGACGGCCTCGACGAGCGACCCGGCCACGCGGGCGAGGCCGGCGGGGACGTGCAGGCGGGGCGTCGGCACGCCGGACGCCCGGCAGATCCCGTCGAGCAGGTCGGCGACGGGGCGTGGTTCCCCGTTCGTGACGACGTACGCGTTCCCGTGCACGGCGTCGTCGGCCGCACGCTCCAGCGCGGCGACCATCGCCGACGCGGCGTTGTCCACGTAGCAGGAGTCGATGAGCGCCGCACCCGAGTCGAGCAGTGGCAGACGTCCCCGCCGGGCACGGTCGACGATGCGCCCGACGAGCTGCGTGTCGCCCGGCCCCCACACCAGGTGCGGCCGGACGGCGACCACGGCGAAGCCCGGCGCGTCCGCGGCGAGCGCCAGGAGCTCCGCGGCGGCCTTCGTCCTGGCGTAGTCCCCGCGCGCCCCCTCGGGGGACGCGGGCGTGGCGTCGGCGCCGACGAGCGACGTCCCGGTGTGCGCCACGGACGGGGAGGACACGTCGACGAAGCGCGCGACCCCCGCGGCGCGTGCGGCGTCGACGAGCGTGCGGGTCCCGGCGACGTTCACCCGGGTGAAGTCGGCGGGGTCACCGGCCAGGGACACCTTGGCGGCGAGGTGCACGACGGCCTCCACGCCCTCCACCGCGCGGGTGACCGCGTCGGGGTCGGTCATCGTCCCGAGGACGTCCCGTGCGCCGGGGACGCCGGACGGCCGCCGCTGGAAGGTGACGACGTCGTGGCCGGCGTCGCGCACCGCGGCGGCCGTCCGAGCGCCGAGGAAGCCGCTGGCCCCGGTGACCAGGACCCTCACGGGCGGACCATCCGGCCGCCGCCGAGCACGGACGTGGCCCATCGGGCGAGGCGGGAGCGATCGACCTTGGAGTTGTGCCGGATGTCGGTCGGCAGCACCGGCACGACGAGGACCGCCGCAACGGGGACGCCCGCGGCGCGGCGGACCGCGGCTGCGAGCGACGACGGCGCCAGACCCGGACGCCGCGTCGGCGGGACGGTCTCGACGACGGCGACGACCTGCTGCGTCCCCGCCGGTCCGACACCCGCGACCCCGGCACGGCCGACGCCGGGCACCGCCTCGATGCGCTGTTCCGGGCCGACCGGCGTCTGGACCCCGGACGGCGTGGTCATGACGTGCTGGAGCCGGCCCTCGACCCAGAGCCGCCCTGTCGCGTCGAGGTGTCCGACGTCACCGGTGCGGTGCGCGCGGGCGTGGTCGAGTCCGAGCCGCGAGGCACGGTTCGTCCGCCAGAGCCGGTCGTAGTGGTCGCGGACGTGCGGCGCGACGACGACGACCTCGCCGGTGACCTCCGGTTCGTCGGTGAGCGCTCCGGTCGGGGCACCGGACGCCGACAGCGGGGCGACGCGGACGGTGACCCCGGCGGCCGGGCGGCCCACGCACACACCGCCTGCCGCACCCCCGGCCGACGCCGCGTCGCGGATGCCGTCGAGGTCCACGTCGGTCATGAGCAGGCCCTCGGTCATGCCGTAGGGCGTGTGCGCACTCGCGTTCGGCATGAGCTCGGTGGCAGCGGACAGGAGCGCGGCCGACACGGGCGCCCCGGCGGACAGGAACAGCCGTACCCGGCCGAGCGCCGCACGGTCGTCGTCGCCGAGCGCGGAGGCGGTCGCCACGACGTTCGCGATCGCCGCCGGCGACAGGAACACCACGGTGGCGTCGGCGGCGGCGACCGAGTCGGCCACGGCCTTCGCGGTGAGCGTCCGGGGTGCGGTGACGTCCATGTCGGGTGCGACCGACCGGGCACCGAGTGCCGGTCCGAGCAGGGCGAACGGCGCGAACCCGGCGACGAGGCCGGTCCCGACACCCACGTCGTACTGCGCGGCGAGCACGTCGCGCACGGCGCCGAGCTGTCCGTGCGTGTACACGACGCCCTTGGCAGGACCCGTCGACCCGGAGGTGAAGAGCACGGCCGCGGGCACGTCGGACGACGGTGCGGCGGGCAGGGTCGCCCCGGCGGCGAGACGGCGGGCACCGCGCCGGGCGACGCCGGCGAGCGTGTGCTCCACCCGGAGTGCGGCGCGTGCCGGCGCGGGGAGCGCGAGGGTCCCGATGCGGCGACCGGGCCACCCGAGGGCGCGGGCCGCGGCGAGACCGGGGAGCGCGCCGATGACCCAGTCGGGCCGTGCGCCCTTCACCGCGCGGGTGAGCCCCCGGAGCCCCAGGCCGGCGTCGGCGACCACGACGGTCGCACCGATGCGGATGCAGGCGTACAGCGCCGCGGTGAGGTCCGCGCCGGGGGTGACGAGCAACGACACACGGTCACCCGCACGGACGCCGACGTCGACCAGGCCAGCGGCGACCTCGTCGATCCGCCGGGCGAGGAGTCGCCAGCTGATCGTGCGGACGCCGCCGCCGGGGGCGGCCATCTCGACGAGGGCCGGGTCGTCGGACTCCCGCAGCTCGTCCAGCGCGGCCCAGAGCGGTCGCGGTGCGTCCGCCTCCGTTCCGGCCGGGAGGCCGCGCTCGGCTCCGGCGGGCACGTGGCCGTCCGGCAGCCGGTCGCCCAGCCAGTCGAACACCGTCCCGGCGACGTCGGCGTCCTCCGGCAGCAGGTGGCCGGCACCCTCGAAGCGGTGGACGTCCGCGTGCGGCAGACGCCCGGCCAGGTCGTCGAGGTAGCGCTCGAGGAACACCGGGTCGCGTGGGCCCCAGAGCAGCAGCGCCGGGACGTCGAGCGCGGCGACCCCGGCGGCGATGCGGTCGAGCTCCGGGGCGCTGTCGTGCCGGGCGTCGACGGGGATGTCCGCCACGAAGCCGCCGATCCCGCCGCGACGGTGCGCACCGCGGTACGGCGCGCGGAAGGCGTCGGCGACGGGCCGGTCGAGCTTCGGGTGTGCGATCGCCAGCGTCGTCTCGAGGAACGCCGGGGTGTGCACCGTCGCACGCCCGAGCAGGCCCGGACGGAGCGCGAGCCGGAGCGGTGCCGGGATGGGTGCGTCGTCGGGCTGGTGCACGGCGGTGTTGCACGTCGTCACGCCCACCACGAGGTCGGGGTGGTCGACGGCCCAGCCGAGCGACACCACGCCGCCCCAGTCGTGCCCGAGGGTCACCACGGGTCCGGTGAGACCGAGTTCGTCGGTCAGGGCGCCGAGGTCCGCGACGCGCTGAGGCAGTCCCCGCTGCAGTCCGGTGCGCTCCGAGAAGCCCATGTCGAGCTGGTCGACGGCGACCACGCGCCACGCGGGACCGCCGGTTGCCGCGACCTCGAGCGAGGTGCGCAGCACCGACCGCCACAGGTACGACCACGTCGGGTTGCCGTGCACGCACAGGAGCGTGCCGACGGGTTCCACGTCGAGTGCGGCCAGGGAACCGGCCGTGTCGAGGAGGTGCCAGGTGCGCGCGGCGCTGTCCGTCCCTCCAGGCACGGGCGGGACCGTGACCAGACGCGACCACGCCGGGTCGAGTCCGGGCAGGGAGGGCGGCTGCGTCGCCGGAGCGGTGCTCGCGGCGACGCGGGGCAACCCGGCTGTCACCAGCGGAGTTCCATCATCGCCGTGTTGATGCCGGAGCCGACGCCACCGAGGAAGACGCGGTCACCGGGGCGGATCCGGCCGCCAGCGACCTCGTCCGCCAGCGTGATCGGGATGGACGCGGGGCCGACGTTGCCGAAGCGCTGGTAGGTGGTGGGGACCTTGTCGCGCGGGACGCCGATGGCCTCGACGAAGGCGTTCGTGTGGACGTCGGACACCTGGTGCAGGACGTAGCGGTCCATGTCGGCCCAGTCGAAGTGCGAGCGCGCCTCGTTCCAGGCGGCGACGACGAGCTCCATGCCGCCCTTCAGCAGCATCTTGGCGTCGGTGAACATGCCGTCGACGCTGCCGACGCAGAGGTCGTACCACTGGGTCGCCGCACGGGTGACGCCGCCGACGATCCGGTGACCGCCCGGGTGCATGTCCGCCGGGCCGAGGACGGCCGCCGCCGCACCGGAGCCGAGCGTCAGGCTGGCGAACTCGCTCATGAAGTCCTTGCGGTTCCGGCCACCCTGGTTGAGCCGGTCGATCGTGTTGAGCTGGACCTGGTCGGCGTCCTCGCCGTCGACCACCAGCGCGTACTTGATCTGGCCGGAGTCGATCATGCCCGCGGCGACGCTCATGGCGTTGACGAAGCCCAGGCAGGCGTTCGCGATGTCGAAGTTGATCGCGGACGACGGCAGACCGAGCCCGTGGTGCAGCCGCACGGCGACGCTCGGCTCCAGGTGGGGACGGGTCACGGAGGTGTTGATCAGCAGGCCGACGTCCTGCGGCTGGATCCCGGCCTCGGCCATGGCCCGGCGACCGGCGTCGATCGCGGCGTCCTGGAAGGTCTGCCCCTCGCCCCAGTTGCGACGCTCCTTGACGCCGGCGACCCGTTCGAGCAGGCCCATCGGGAGGCGCAGGCGTCGGAGCACCCCGCGCAGGCGCTCCTCGATGTCCGCGGAGGTCGTCACGCGGTCGGCGACGGTGGTCGCGACCGAGAGCAGGGCGACGTTGTCGTGCCTGGCTGTCGCGTTGCCCGGCCGTTCGGGTTCGCTGTTCGTCGCCTGGTCGACCGGTCGGTCCGTCATGATCGTCACCGATACATACTTCCGCATCTGGGCTGGATGCGCGATCCGGATGCGCTGAGTGGTGGGGGACGCCCGCCGATGGGCCATCGGACACAGTGTCCCGCGGCGGCCCTCGTGGGGTGACGATCCGTCGGGTACGATCCCGCACCGGAGGGGAAACGTGCACAGCAGCAACAGGAGCGTCGCCGCGATCGGGCTCGCCGTGGTCATGGTGGTGGGTGCCTCCGGGTGTTCCCTGCTCAGGTCCGGCGGTGGAGCGGTCCCGGCCCCGACGAGGTCCGCGTCGGTGTCTCCGTCCGCGTCCCCGACCGCGACGCCCACCGACGACGGCGAGTCGGACGCCGACCTGCTGCGGGAGTCGGCCTCGCCGCGGCCGCCGACACCCGAGCCCTCGCAGGCCGCCGAACCGGCGCCGGAGATCTCCACCATCGCGGCCGGGACGGTCGTCGCCGAGGGGGACGTCGCCTCCCCCAAGGGCAGCGTGCACTTCCACTACAGGGTGGTCGCCGGGCCGGACGACCGCTTCGTGGTGCAGTACTCCGGGTTCACGTCGACGCTGCCGGTGCCGGTGAGTGCCACGTTCCTCGAGGACGCGCCCCGCGTCGGGGACGGGCTGACCTACCACGGCATCGGGGACGACCAGCTCGGCGGAGCGACCACCACGCCCTCGGCAGCCGTGTCCGTGCCGATCGACGCGGCCGGCTACGACCCGTCCTGGCTCGGCGCACTCGTGACGTACTCCTCGGCGAGCGCGGACCCGTCGATCCCGGTCGAGATCGGCCCGGACAAGGTCCTCGCGGTGACGAAGGTGCCGTGGTCGGTGCCGGCACGGACGACGAACGTGCACCCGGTCGACGCCGGTGCACGGCCGAACGCGACGGGGACGGTGTCGGCGACGACGGCCTCCGGGGCGCCGCGGTCCTACGTGGTCGCGCCGGACGACCTCATCGGGGACGTCGCCGCACGGTTCGGGATCACCGTCCAGACACTCATCTGGCTGAACGGCGGCATGCAGGTCTACGGCAAGCAGCAGTACCTGTACCAGGGCACCACGCTCAACCTGGACCCCGTCCGCCGCTGACGTCGAGCGGCCCGCCGGGGTGCCGGACGTGCCGCTCAGCCTGCGGTTCCTCGGATCGTCCGCACGACCGGGAGCACGCCGCACCGCGCGACCGGTCACGACACCCCGCGGGCGTACGGCGAGTGGTCGCGAACAGTCGTCGACATGCTGCGGTTCCGACGTTCCGTGACCACTCGGGGGAACCGAGCGGGGTGTTGTGACCACTCGCGGACGGCTGTTCCGGTTCCGGGACCGGGTCCAGCCCCGCTCGCACGGTTGGCCGCACAAGCGGAAGCAGCCCGCATCGCGTGGGGACGCGATGCGGGCTGCTTCCGGTGGTGTGGTGTCGCGCTACTTCCGGAGCTCGAGGTACTTCGCGATGAGCGCCTTCGTCGAGGAGTCCTGCGACGCGAGCGCGTCCTGGTCGCCGTCGACCGCGGGAGCGATCTGCAGCGCGAGCTGCTTGCCGAGCTCGACACCCCACTGGTCGAACGAGTCGATGCCCCAGATGGTGCCCTCGGTGAAGACGATGTGCTCGTACAGCGCGATGAGCTGACCGACGACGCTCGGGGTGAGCGCCGGCGCCAGGATCGACGTCGACGGCTTGTTGCCCGTGAAGGTACGGGCCGCGACGATCGCCTCGTCCGTGGTGCCCTCGGCCCGGACCTCGTCGGCGGTCTTGCCGAACGCCAGCGCCTTGGTCTGCGCGAAGAAGTTCGCGAGGAACAGGTTGTGGACGTCCTGGCCGGGCTCGACCGCCTTGCCGTCACCGGTCTCGTCCTTGAGCGCGTGCGCCGGGTTCGCGACCGTGATGAAGTCGGCCGGGATCAGGCGCGTGCCCTGGTGGATGAGCTGGTAGAAGGCGTGCTGCCCGTTCGTGCCCGGCTCACCCCAGAAGACCTCGCCGGTGTCCGTCGTGACGGGGGTGCCGTCCCAGCGGACACGCTTGCCGTTCGACTCCATGGTGAGCTGCTGCAGGTACGCGGCGAAACGGTGCAGGTACTGCGTGTAGGGCAGGACCGCGTGGCTCTGGGCACCGAGGAAGTTCGAGTACCAGACGTTGAGCAGGCCCATCAGGACGGGGACGTTCTGCGCGAGCGGCGTGGTGCGCATGTGCTCGTCGATGGCGTGGAACCCGGCGAGGAAGTCCTCCCAGTTGTCCTTGCCGATCGCGATGACGACGCTGGTGCCGATGGCCGAGTCGACCGAGTAGCGGCCGCCCACCCAGTCCCAGAAGCCGAACGCGTTCTCCGGGTCGATGCCGAACGCGGCGACCTTGTCGAGCGCGGTGGACACGGCGACGAAGTGCTTCGCCACGGCGTCGTTCTTGGCGTCGTCGGCCGCCTCGGTCAGGTCGAGCCGCTCCCAGAGCCACTGGCGGGCCAGACGGGCGTTGGTGAGGGTCTCGAGGGTGCCGAAGGTCTTCGACGCGACGATGAAGAGCGTCGTCTCGGGGTCGAGGTCCGCGGTCTTCTCGTAGATGTCGGCGGGGTCGATGTTCGAGACGAAGCGCGCCTCGATGCCGTCCTGCTTGTAGGGCTTGAGCGCCTCGTAGACCATGACGGGGCCGAGGTCCGAGCCACCGATGCCGATGTTCACGACCGTCTCGATGCGCTTGCCGGTGACGCCCTTCCAGGCACCGGAGCGGACCTGCTCGGCGAACGCGTACACCTTGTCGAGCGTGGCGTGCACGTCGGCGTCGACGTCCTGGCCGTCGACGACGAACGGCGCGGCCGGGGTGAGGTCGCCGCTCTTCGGACGACGGAGCGCGGTGTGCAGGACGGCGCGGTCCTCGGTCGGGTTGACGTGCTCGCCGGAGATCATCGCCTGGTACCGCGCGGCGACGCCGGTGTCCTCGGCCAGCTGGAGCAGCGCGTCGAGGATCTCCTTCGTGACGAGGCCCTTCGACAGGTCGACGGTGAGGTCACCGGCCTGGAAGGTGTACTGCTCGGCACGGCCGGGGTCGCTGTCGAACCACCCACGAAGGTCGGGCGAGAAGCCGTCGGCGATGCCGGCGAGGGTCTTCCACGCGTCGGTCGTCGTGGGGTCGACGGGTGCGGTTTCGGTCACTTCGGTCCTCCTGAACGCTGAGTGTGACTGGTCCGCGGACCTCCGCAACGCTGCGACGCGGGCCGCATCCGAGCGTAGTGCTGTCCGCGACCCGGTGCGCACAGGCAGGAGACCGGTGGAAGGCCACCGCAGTCTCGCCGCTGGGGAGGACGGGAGGCACGGCCCGGGTGGCCGGCGCCGCTCACGTGAGCAGGGCCTCCAGGACGTCCGCGACCGGTGCGTCGACCGCCGCCCGCCACGACCGGCCGGCCCACAGGTGCAGCGACTGCGCGTCTCCGGCCGCGGCAGCGGCTGCTCGGAGCGGCTTCGTGAGGTGGTGGAGCGCCGGGTACCCGAGCGGTGCGTCCTCGTGTTCCCGGACGAAGCGGTTCACGAGGGATCGGGCCGGACGCCCGGTGAACGCCCTGGTGAGCGCGGTCCGGTCGAACACCGGGTCGACGAGCGCCTCACGGTGGGTCTGCCCCGTGCCGGCCTCCGGCGTCCGCAGCACCAGCGTCCCCACCATCGCCGCCCCCGCTCCAGCGAGCCGGACGGCTTCGACGTCGGACGCGCTCCCGATCCCGCCGGCGGCGATCACCGGCACCTCCACGGCGCCCGCGACGGAGCGGACGAGGTCGGGCAGCGGCTGCCACAGCGGATCGGCGGCCGGGTCGAGCACCGCGGAGTGGCCGCCGGCGGCCTCACCCTGTACGACGAGGACGTCGACGCCGCGTTCCGCAGCGGCGAGGGCCTCGTCGCGGTTCGTCACCGTCTGCATGGTCACGGTCCCGCGTCTCCGGAACTCCCACACCAGGTCGGCGTCCGGCAGGCCGAACGTGAAGGACACCACCGGCACCGGGTCGTCCAGGAGCAGCGCGACCTTGTCCGCCCAGGCATCGTCGTCCTCGCGCTTGTCGGGCAGCCCGTCGACGCCGAGCGATGCCCGGTAGTGGTCGTAGGCGTCGTCCTCGATGGGCACCGGGTTCGGCGCGAACAGGTTGACTCCGAACCGGTCCGTCGCCGCCCGCACCACGGCGATCTGCGCGGCGAGCTCCTCCGGCGTGCGGTACCCCGCCGCCAGCTGCGCGAAGTGCCCCGACCGGGCGGCGGCGACGACGAGCGCGGGCGTCGACGGTCCGCCGGCCATCGGGGCGACGTGCACGGGGCTGCTGAGCGGTTCGGGGAGGTCCATGACCCCCGATCCTGCACCCGGCGACCATCCCGACACGCCGTGAGGACGACGTCGTGTCAGGTCCGTGTGGTTCCTCGACACTTCTGGGTAGGAGGGGGAATCCGTGACATCCACCGATGACGACGCCGACGCCGCACTCACCCGGCGCATGGCGCTGGGCGACACCGGAGCGCTCGCCGACGCGTTCGACCGGTTCGCGCCCACCCTGACCCGCTACGCATGGGCACTCGCCGACAGCCGCCAGGACGTCGAAGAACTCGTCCAGGACACGATGCTCACCCTCTGGCAGAAGGCCGCCACGATCGACCTGCCCACCGGCACCCTGCTGCCCTGGCTGCTGGTCGTCTGCCGCAACCACGCGCGCAACCAGGCGCGACGCCTGGCGAAGAACGCCGGCGACGAGCTCCCCGCCGACCTGGCCACACCCGACCACCACGACGACGCCCGTGAGCGGCTCCGCTGGGTCCGCGACGAGATCGCCGCACTCCCCGAGACCGACCGTCGGATCTGCGAACTCTGCCTCCTCGACGGCCACACCTACGCCGAAGCCGCCACGATCCTCGGCCTCAGCGTCGGCGCCGTCACCCAACGGGTCTCACGATCCCGCAAGCGAGTCAGGAAGGCGGTGACCAACGATGAACACTGAGCCCCCCACCGGAGACGACCTCCAACAGATGCTCGTCACGATGAAACAGCACGTGCTCACCCGCGCCGAGCTCGACCACCCGACCCCCAGACGCCGCGGACGCCGCGCCGGGATCGTCATCGGCATCATCGCCGTCCTCGGCATCGGCGCCACCAGCGGCGGCGTCGCCCTCGGCATGATCCCGCAGCCCTTCACCGCCGCACCGGCGCCCTCCCCGACCATGACCGAGCCCCCGGAGACCCCGACCAGGTCCTCCGCGCCCGTCGTCAACGAACCGACCACCACACCCACCCCGGAGTCGTCGGCGGGCGTGATCCCGTCCGACTGTCATTCCCTCGTCCCGGCATCGGAGTACGGCCGGCTCTTCGGTGGGACCCCGCTCCAGGACCCGGCCGGGACGGACTTCGGGAACGGGTCGCTCCCGGGGCAGGCGCTGTGGTGCATCTGGCACGATCCGGGCGCTGACGTCAGCGGGATCGACATCAGCCTCGGCACACCGACAGACCAACCGGCGATGGAGCAGCGCCTCGTCGACTCGGGGTACGCCTGCTCCGATCGTGACGGCGGGCGGTTCTGCCAACTGACGACGATGGCGGACCCGTACCCGGTCGAGACCACGGTGACCTACTTCGTCCGGGGGTCGACCTGGGTCCGGATCGGCCAGACGAACGCGCCCACGAACGGGCTGCTCGCGGCGATCGAGCAACAGGTCTGGGGCTGAGAGCACGATGCACCCGCGCGACCTGACCGGCTCTGGGGGGCGGGCAGTGCGCGCGGATGCGTCGGGACGCCAGGCGCGGTGCGGGCCCGCGCCGCGCCTGGCGGCGGTCACTGCTCCGGCAGGTGCTCCTTGGGGAGCTTCCGGAGCTTGGCACGCCGTTTGCGGCGCTCCGGGATCATCGACCGCATCTCCTCGAGCTTGCCGAAGCACAGCAGTCGGTCCCCGGGCTCGAGCGCGACACCGCTGCGCGGGTTCGGGATGACGCTCGAGCCCCGGTGCAGGGTCAGGACCGTGATGTCCCGGTCCCAGAGCCCGGACTCCTTGATCGTCTTGCCGACGAGGTCCGCGTTCGTGTGGACGAGCAGCTCGGCCACGCCGTAGCCCGTCGACACGGACAGCCGCTGCCGCACGTCGATCTCGGGGAAGGCGACCTGGTTCGCGATGAAGTCGATGATCGCGCCGGCGATGTCGAGGCCGGTCGCACGCTCGATGCCCTCGAGCCCCGGCGACGAGTTGACCTCCATCACCAGGGGGCCGTCGTTGCCCTCGAGCATGTCGACCCCGGCGACGCGCAGCCCCATGATCTGCGCGGAGCGGACCGCGGCCTCCTCGTACTCCGGCGTCAGCGTGACCTGCTCGACCGTGCCGCCGCGGTGGACGTTCGACCGGAACTCGTCACCGCTCGCGCTCCGGCGCATCGCGGCGACCACCCGGTCGCCGACGACGAGGGCGCGGATGTCCTTCCCGCGGCTCTCCGAGATGAAGCTCTGGATGAGCACGTTCTGCTTGGTGGAGTGCAGGGTCTCGACGATCGACTCGGCGACCTTCGCCTCCGGCGCCAGGATCACGCCGATGCCCTGCGTGCCCTCGAGCAGCTTGATGACGACGGGCGCTCCGCCGACGCGCTCGATCGCGCCACGGACGTCCGCGCGTCCGGCGACGAAGGTGGTCGCCGGCATGCCGATGTCGTGCCGGGAGAGGATCTGGTTCGCCCGGAGCTTGTCGCGGGAGTTGGTGATGCCGTTCGCGGTGTTCGGCGTGTACACGTCCATCTGCTCGAACTGCCGCACCACCGCGGTGCCGTAGTAGGTGATCGAGTTGCCGATGCGCGGCAGGATCGCGTCGTAGTCCGACAGGAGCCGTCCGCGGTACTGCAGGTCGGGGGCGTCCCCCGTCAGGTCGATCGCGAACCGCAGTGTGTTGAGGACCTTCACCTCGTGCCCGCGGTCGAGCGCAGCCGCCCGCAGCCGCTCGGTCGAGTACGCCTGCGGGGCGCGCGACAGGATGGCGAGTTTCATCGGGGCTCCGCGGGGGGTCGTGGGGGCGGCACCGCTCCGGCCGAGGAGCGACGCTCCATCAAAACACCCTCGGGGGCGCGTCGTGTACCGCCGACCCGCCGGACTGCCAGGATGGGCACATGGCCGACGCCCCGAAGACCGCCCGCCGCGGGCCGATCGTCGCGGGGTGGCGTGAGTGGGCGGCACTGCCCGACCTCGACATCCCGTGGATCAAGGTGAAGCTCGACACGGGCGCGCGGACCTCGGCGCTGCACGCGTTCGACCTCGAGGAGCTCCCCGGGGACCGCGTGCGCTTCTCGGTGCACCCGTGGCAGGACTCCGACGCCGATCCCCAGACGGTGGAGTGCGACGTGCACGACCGCCGTGTGGTGCGCAGTTCGTCCGGGCACACGCAGGAGCGCATCGTCGTCCTGACCGAGATCGAACTCGCCGGACGGACGGTGCAGGCCGAGGTGACCCTGAGCAACCGCGACCAGATGGGCTTCCGGATGCTCATCGGCCGCGAGGCACTGCGCCATGGCTTCGTCGTCGACCCGGCACGCTCGTTCCAGGCGGGCCGCGCGCCGAAGGAGATCCGGCGTCGCAACCGCGGTCGGATCTGACCCTCGACGACACGCGTTGGTCACAGATCGGTCACGACGCGACAGGAACGCCGCTCGCCCGACACTTCTGGGGTGAGAGGGGGAATCCGTGACACCCGATGACGACGATGCCGCACTCGTGCGGCGCATGGCACTGGACGACACCGGCGCGCTGGCGACGGCGTTCGACCGGTACGCACCGACCGTGACCCGGTACGCCTGGGCCTTGGCGGGCTCGAAGCAGGACGTCGAGGAGCTGGTGCAGGACACGCTCCTGACGCTCTGGCAGAAGGCCGCGACGATCGAACTGTCCACCGGCACCCTGCTGCCGTGGCTGCTGGTCGTGTGCCGCAACCACGCCAGGAACCAGGCGCGACGCCTGGCGAAGAACGCCGGCGACGAGCTCCCCGCCGAGCTCGCAGCGCCCACCGACGCCGACGACGCCCGCGAACGGCTCCGCTGGGTGCGCGACGAGATCGCCGCGCTCCCGGAGACCGACCGTCGGATCTGCGAACTCTGCCTCCTCGAGGGGCACTCCTACGCCGAAGCCGCGGCCATGCTCGGACTGAGCGTCGGCGCGGTCACCCAGCGGGTCTCCCGGTCCCGCGCGCGACTGAAGAAGGCGGTGACGCACGATGAACACTGAACCCCCCACCGGAGACGACCTCGAGCAGATGCTCGTGACGATGAAACGCACGGTGCTCACACGCGCCGCCGAGCAGCGCACGCAGCGCCCACGCCGAGGACGTCGCGCCGGCATCGTCATCGGCATCATCGCCGTCCTCGGCATCGGCGCCACCAGCGGCGGCGTCGCCCTCGGCATGATCCCGCAGCCCTTCGCCGCCGCCCCCGCGCCGAGCGCGCCAGCAGCGCCCGTCGAGCCGTCGGAGACCCCGACACGGTCGTCGGCCCCGGTCGTCAACGAGCCGACGAGCACCCCGACGCCGACACGGAAGCCGTTCACCCTCGACGACCCGACGTCGTGGACCATCGGGTTCGACGAGGTCGGCCCGGTCGCCCTCGGCGCACCGGTCGCGGGTGAACTCGACGACCTCGACGCGGCGTACACCCGCGAAACGGACGAGTTCTGCAGCAACCCGGACGTCTTCTTCTTCAGCAACGGCGCCGAGCAGGGCCTCGTCGTGACCGCAGTCGGCGGCACGGTGTTCGGCGTCACGGTGGGTGGCAACGAACGCCCTGACCAACCGCTCGGCACCGGACCGACGACGGCCGAAGGGGTGGGTGTCGGAAGCACCCTCGCGCAACTCCGAGCGGCGTACCCGGACCTGGAGCCGCTGCCGAACACCCAGTCCTACGGTCTGCCGCAGTGGACGACCTCCGACGGCAGCCGGCACATCACCTTCGTGCTCGCGGACGACGACGGGCCGGTGAAGACGATCTGGGTGAGCACGAACCCGAACCCGCCGTACGAGTACTGCGGCTGACGCCGCGACGCGCTCGCGTGACCTGACCGGCTCTGGGGGGCGCGCAGTGCGCGCGGGTGCGTCCGGACGGGAGGCGCGGGAGCGACCCGCACCGCGCCTCCCGTCCGTCGGGTCTGGACACCAGTGCCCGACGCGAGCAGGATGTGCCACACCGACCCAGGGAGATGGTGCTCCGTGCAGTTCCTCGTCAACGTCGTCGACAGCGGCGAGGCCGCCGCGGCCGGGCGCACCGACTCCGCGACCGCGGCCGAGCGCGACGCGGTCAGCGCGCTCAACGAACGCCTGCTGGCGGACGGGCGCATCCTGTTCGCCGGTGGGCTCACGGCGCCGGACGAGGCGCTCGTCGTCGACGCCCGGAGCGACGGCGAACCGGAGGTCAGCAGCGGCTCGCTGTTCGTCGGCGACGAGTACGTCGCGGGCTTCTGGGTGCTCGACCTGCCCGACGCCGAGACCGCTCGGGCCGTCGCGACCGAGGCCTCCGTCGCCTGCAACCGGAAGATCGAGCTCCGCCTGCTGCTGGGCTGAGCCCGCGGACCACCGACGGGCATCACGAGCGGGCCGCCCGCCGTCGACTGAGTGGAGCGTTCCAGGGCGGGCATAGCGTTGCAGCCATGCCCGCCCGCTCCGACGCACGCCCCGCGACCGGCTGGTCGCTCGTCGCTGCCACGTACGTCTTCGCCGTCGTGATGATCGGCACGACGATGCCGACACCGCTCTACCCGACCTACGAGGCGCGGTTCGGCTTCGGCGGGACGGTCACGACCGTGCTCTTCGCCGTCTACGCCGGCGGCGTGATCCTGGCCCTGGTGCTCGGCGGCCGGCTGTCAGACGCGGTCGGTCGTCGTCCGGTGCTCCTGGTCGGGATCGCGTGCTCGCTCGCCTCCGCCGTCGTGTTCGCCGTCGGGACCGCCGAGTGGATGCTCTTCGTCGCACGGGTGCTGTCCGGTCTGTCCGCCGGGGTGTTCACCGCGACCGGGACCGTCACGGTGCTCGAGAACGCGCCGGAGCGCCGCAGGAGCATCGCCAGCGCACTGGCCACCGCCGCGAACATCGGGGGTCTCGGACTCGGGATGCTCCTGGCCGGGAGCGTCGCCACCCTGACCCCTTGGCCGCTCCACGCACCGTACGTCGTGCACGCCGTCCTGCTCGTCGTCGCGGGCATCGCACTGCTCGCCGTGCGTGACGTCGTCACACCGGACCGGTCGAGGGTCCGCCTGCAGTTCCCCGGGATCCCGCCGGAGAGCCGAGGGGTGTTCGCCGCGTCGAGCACCGGTGCGGTGGTCGGGTTCGCGGTGTGCGGGCTGTTCTCGTCCGTCGCCCCGAACTTCATGGGGCAGGTGCTCGGCGTGCACTCGCCCGTCGTCGTGGGCGTGGTCGTGTTCGCACTGTTCGGGGCGTCCGCGACGGCGCAGATCGCGCTGCGCGGGCTGGCGGACCGGACGCTCGTCGTCACCGGCTCGATCGCGCTGGCCGCCGGCATGGGCGTCCTGGCGTGGTCGCTGCTCGCGACGTCGATGGCACTGCTCGTCGTGTCATCGGTGCTCGCCGGCGTCGGCCAGGGACTCCTGTTCACGACGGGACTCCGGGCGATCACGGCAGCGACCGAGCCGTCACGACGCACCGAGGCCACGACGTCGTACTTCGTGCTGGCCTACCTGTCGATCTCGATCCCCGCGATCAGTGCGGGTCTCCTCGCCGCGGGGATCGGCCTGGTGCCGGCCGGCGTCGTGTTCGCCGCGGTGGTCGCGGTCGTGTCGCTCATCGGCCTGACGACGGCGCGACGCTTCACGGCCTGACGGCGGCGCGACGCTTCGCGGCCTGACGGCGCACGACCAGACGACCGGACGGCGACGACCAGGCGGCGTGCGGACCCACCGCACGCCCGGGGCCCATCAGCGCCCGCGGCGGAACCACGCCCGCACGGCCGACGCCGCGCGGGTGAGGGTGCCGGAGCCGCTCCGCGGAGCAGGCACGAGCACACGCGGTGCCTGGAACGCCACGTCGTGCAGGTTGTTGCGCTTCGAGCCGTCCCAGTTCGCGAACAGGTACGAGCCACCGATCATCGACAGGCTGCGGACCTGCGCCCGACGCCACTCCCCCGCGCGCACGACGTAGCCGGAGTGGCCGGAGCGGATGTTGTGGATGACGGTGTCCACGTCGATGACGCTCGTCGTGGTGACGACGGCGGTGATGCCCGTTCGGTCGCGGGCGACGTACTCGATGATGTGTTCAGTCACGGGAGGCTTCAGGTCGACAGGAGTGGTGAGCGGAACCGTCGTTGCTTCCGTCCACAGGATACGTCGCACCCCCGACCGATGGTGCCCCCGCGATCGCGGGACAGCCCCGAGGGCGGTCCCGCTGCGGTATCCGGATGGTGACCGGTGACGGACGCCAGGCCCGGTGCCGGCCGGCCCCACGCCTGGCGTCCGTCATGCGCCGCCTCAGACCGCGATGGTCTCGCCGTCGGCGAGGGTGACCAGGTCGACACCGGTGAGCTGTCCGGCGAACTGCGCGAAGGACCCCTTGCCCACCTCGCTCAGCATGAGGTCGTGGATCTGGACGGCCCGCGTCGGCTGCACGGCGCGGACGAAGTCGACGAGCTCACCGAGCTTGGCCCACGGACCGGAGGTCGGCACCAGGAGCGTCTCGACCGACTGCTCCGGCACGAAGTAGGCGTCACCCGGGTGGTAGAGGACACCGTCGACGATGAAGCCGACGTTGCTCATGGTCGGGATGTCCCGGTGGATGACGGCGTGCTCGCCGCCCACGACGTGGACGGCGAAACCGGCCGCGTCGAACTGGTCACCGGCCGTGACGGACGTGACGCGCCCGTCGTGGTCGCCGAGCTCGGCGGCGACGTTCGCCGGAGCCCAGACACGCAGCTCGGGCTGGGCGTCGAGCGCGACGGTCAGGACCGACGCGTCGAAGTGGTCCGGGTGGTCGTGGGTGACGAGCACCGCGGTGGTGCCGGCGACGAGCTCGGCGGAGTTCGGGGTGTAGGCGCCGGGGTCGATCACGAGGGTGTGCTCGCCCTTCGCGAGAACGACGGTGGCGTGGGTGTACTTCGTGAGGTCCATGCCAGAAAGTGTACAGTCTCCCTGTACACTTTGCTCATGACCCCGTATGCGCGACCCTTCACGCTCGACGACGCAGACCGCCTGCGTCGGTCGATCGGCGACAGCGTCCGGGCGATGCGCCGGTTCGAGTCGACGCCGGAGGGCCAGGTCGAGGTCCTGGGCTTCCTGGTCCGCGACGGCGCCTGCAGCATCGCGACCCTCGCACGGCTCCGGCGAGTGCGACACCAGTCGATGCGGACGACCGTCGCCGACCTCGAGCAGGGCGGCCTCGTGACCAGGGCTCCCGACCCGTCGGACGCCCGCGGCGTGCTCGTCTCGGTGACCGACCGGGGCATCGCGATGATCGACGCACTGCGACTCCGACGGTCGACGCGCATCCTCGAGGCGGCCGAGCGCGCCCTGGAGCCCGCCGAACGGGCGGTGCTCGCGCAGACCGCCGGCGTGATGGACAAGCTCACCGCAGCGCTCCGCGACGAGGCCGACCGGGCCGACGCCGCGACGGACTAACGCACGACGAGCCGGCCGCGCGCGAACGGCAGCAGTCCGGCGCGGTACTCGACCACCTGGGCGGTCGGACCGACGACGACGGAGGCGGCCCCGAACCGCCAGACGCGGTTGAACAGGTACACGCCGATCGTCGACCCGCCCGCGTCCGGCACCGCCCACGTGCCGGTCCCCCACTGCGCCGGCTGCCCGACACCGTCGACCGTGACCGTCGGCCGCGCGCCCCACGCGAACGGCGGCTTCACGATCCGGAGCTCGACGCGGCGTCTGGTCGTCCCCGAGGGCAGCGGTGCATCCACAGCCGAACACTACGGCCTGCCCGACGCCCTCCGGAGCGCGGAGGGCCCGCGGCCGGAGCGCGACCGGTGCGCCGGCTCCGGTTCGACGGTAGATTGTTGAACAACCCGGCGACGACAGGGAGCACTCGTGACGACGATCGACCTGAACAGCGACCTCGGCGAGGGCTACGGCGCCTGGTCGATGGGCGACGACACCGCCATGCTCGACGTGGTGTCGAGCGCCAACATCGCGTGCGGCTTCCACGCCGGCGACCCGTCGATCATGCTCGCCACGGCCCGTGCCGCCGCCACCAGGGGCGTGGCGATCGGCGCACACGTGGCGTACCGCGACCTGGCCGGGTTCGGCCGGCGGCCGGTACACGTGACCCCGGACGAGCTCCACGCCGACGTCGTCCACCAGCTCGGTGCGATGGCCGCCACCGCCCGGGTCGCCGGCACCGCGGTGACCTACGTCAAGCCGCACGGCGCGCTCTACAACACCGCCTGCGCCGACCCGGTGCAGGCCGAGGCGGTGACCCGCGCGATCGCCGAGGTCGACCCGTCCCTGGCGGTGCTCGCCCTGCCCGGCTCGGAGCTCCTGCGCGCAGCCGAGCGGCACGGGCTCCGCGCCGTGTCCGAGTCCTTCGCCGACCGTGCGTACGAACCGGACGGCTCGCTGGTGCCGAGGAGCCGACCGGGATCGGTCCTGCACGACCCGTCCGACGTCGCCACCCGGGTCCTCCGGATGGTCACCGAGGGCGTCACCACGGCCGTCGACGGGTCGGACGTGGCGGTCCGTGCCGACTCCGTGTGCGTGCACGGCGACTCACCCGACGCGGTCGCGATGGCACGGGCGATCCGCGCACTGCTGACGACCGAGGGCGTCTCCGTCGCACCGTTCGCCCCGGCCCCGTGACCGGCGACGTCCGGTCCGCCGGCAGTGCCGCACTGCTGGTGACCTTCGAGTCCCTCGACGAGGTCGTCGCCTTCCACGCCGGACTCACCGCAGCGTCCCTCCCCGGGGTGACCGAGGTCGTCTCCGGAGCACGCACGCTCCTGGTCCGGTTCGACCGGGGCGCCACCGACGCCGGACGCCTGCGCACCGACCTGGCGCGGGTCCGGCCCGTCGCGGGCGGCCACCGGGACGACGACGAGCCGATCGTCGTCCCGGTCACGTACGACGGCGACGACCTCGACGCCGTCGGCAGCATCACCGGGATGACCCGCGAGGCCCTCGTCGCCTGGCACACCGGCCAGGTCTGGACGAGCGCGTTCTGCGGGTTCGCACCGGGCTTCAGCTACCTGACCGGCACGAGCCCGTCGCTCGACCTCCCCCGCCGCACGACGGCGCGCACGGTCGTGCCGAGCGGCGCCGTCGCGCTCGCCGGCGAGTTCAGCGCGGTCTACCCGCGCCCCTCGCCCGGCGGGTGGCAGCTCATCGGCCGCACCGACGTCGCCATGTGGTCGGTCGACCGCGACCCGCCGGCGCTCGCCCCCGCCGGCACCCGCATCCGCTTCGTGCGAGCGGCCCGGTGAGCGCGCTCACCGTCCTGCACGTCGGGTTCGGCGCCACGATCCAGGACCTCGGCCGCCCCGGACTCAGCGACATGGGACTCGGGAGCGGCGGTTCCGCCGACCGCGGGTCCGCAGCACTCGCGAACCGCCTGGTCGGCAACCGACCCGGCGCGGCCGTCCTGGAGGCCCTGCTCGGCTCCGTCTCGCTCCGTGCCGACGCGCACGTGGTCGTCGCGGTCACCGGTGCGGCTCCGGCGGTGACCGTCGAGCACGCGGACGGACGGGTGCGTGGCGCAGCGGCGTTCGAGGTCCTCACCCTGGCACCCGGCGACGTCCTGACGCTCGGCGTGCCGGCGACGGGCCTCCGCACCTCCGTCGCCGTCCGCGGTGGGTTCGCCGTCGAGCCCGTCCTCGGCAGCCGCTCGTGGGACTCGCTCGCGCAGCTCGGCCCGGAACCGGTGTCGGCGGGGACGGTGCTGCCCGTCGGGGACGACGCGGATGCGTGGCCCCTGGTCGACGCCGTCGCACCACCGCGCACGCCGTGGCCCGGTGACCCCGTGGTCCTCACGGTGACGCCCGGTCCGCGCGACGACTGGTTCACCCCGGCGTGGCGCAGCACCCTGGCCGGCCAGGACCACCACGTGAGCCCGGACAGCGACCGTGTCGGGGTCAGGACGACCGCCGCGGCGCCCCTCGTCCGTGCGGTCACGCGCGAACTCCCGAGCGAGGGCGTCGAGACGGGTTCGCTCCAGGTGCCGCCGGCGGGCTTCCCGGTGCTGTTCCTCGCCGACCACCCGGTGACCGGCGGCTACCCGGTCGTCGCGGTCCTCACCCCCGGGTCCGTCGACCGGGCAGCCCAGCTCCGCCCGGGTGACACCGTCCGGTTCCGCGTCCGCGGCTGAGGCTGCAGGAGCGCACAGGATCGGGTAGCGTCGAGGTGCCTCGGCTGGACCGAGCGCGGCCGACCCTGAGGGCGGCGCCGGGGCGCACGCGGGGGCGTGCGGCTGCGCGACCGCGTCACGGTCACCCGTACGAGACCGTGACGCGCGCTGGGGGCAGCAGGTCTTCCCCGGTGTCGTCTCTGGGAGGAAACCATGTACCGCAAGCACGTCACCGTCGCGATCACCGGCATCGCCATCGCGTCGTTCGCCCTCGTCGGCTGTTCGGCCGGCGGATCCGGCGACGACGACTCCGCCGCTGCGAAGCCGTCCCGCTCGGCCGCCGCGGACCGGGCGACGCCGACGCCGTCCGCCACCGAGTCGGCCACGGCGTCCGGCGAGGTCGCCGTCACGTCGGAGAAGATCGTCGACGACCAGATGGGGCACACGGCGCAGGCCGACCGGGTCGTCCGCGACTTCCCCTGGACCTCCGCGCAGTCCGGGCTCGCCGACCGCGACGACAACGAGCAGGTGCTCGTGCACGTGACCATGACGGCAGGCGAGAAGTTCTACTCGACGATGGACTGCGGCTCCATCCGGGTGCAGGCGCACGGCAGCACCGAGTCCTACACGTCGCAGGGCACGACGCCCGTGATCGAGGACGCGATGGAAGCGGCCGGCTACCCGGCGTTCGCGTCGATCGACCAGGGGCAGTCCGGCGAGGGGTGGTGCGCGTTCTCGGTCACGGACCCGACGGACGTGCTCGACCTGGAGTACGTCCGACTCGCAGCGTCGTCGAACGACGGCACGCAGATCACGGCGAAGGACTTCTTCTCCGAGATGGTGCCCCGGTGAGCGTCAGCTGACCAGGGCGGCGACGGCGTCGACGACGACCTGCCGTCGCCGCGCCGGGGTCACCGCGCCCACGAGCGGCTCGAACCCCGGCGGCAGCGTGCTCCAGAGCGCCGCGATGCCGAGGACCAGGCCGAGCAGCACCGCCGGTCGGTGCCTGCGGGCGACCAGTCCGGCGCGCTGTGCGTGCTCGACGGCCTCGACCGCTCGGCGGTTGCCGGCCAGGACCGCTTCGATCGGACTGTGCTCCTGCCGTTCCAGGCGGTACCACGTGGCCAGACGCAGTGCCTCCGGCCGCCGGACGAAGCTGTCGTGCAGGCGTCCCGCGTACCCGGGCAGGTCCTCGGCCTCGAGCGGGACGTCCGCGAGCGTCTCGGCGACGGACTGCGCGACGACCGCGTCGAACAGCCCCTCCTTGCTGCCGAAGTAGTGGAAGACCTGCGCCTTGTTGCTCGACGCCGCCGCGGCGATCCGCTCCACGCGGGACGCGGCGAGCCCGACGGCGGCGAACTCCGCACGCCCCGCGGTGAGGAGTCGCGCACGGACGGCGTCGGCGGGCGGGGGCGTGAAGGCGGCCATGCCGACCACGCTACCGACTGCGCGCCCGGGCACGCGGCAGCCCGAGCGCCCGGTCAGCGTGCAGCGTGCTCGCGGGCCTCCATCGCGTCCCAGGCGAAGCTCGCCAGCCAGTGCGTGGAGTAGTACTCCTCGCCGACGCTCGCGGCCAGCCCGGAGGCGAGGAGCCGGTCGGCGGCCTCGTCGAGCAGTCCCCCGAGCGGATCACCATCGCCGAGGGCATCGGCGATGCGGCGCGCGGCCCCGGCGCGCGACAGGTCGAGCCCGAACAGGTGCACCTGCTGCGGGTCGTTCTCGTCGCGGACGGTCGTGGAGGTCAGGATCGCGTCCCCCGCCCGCACCTCGGCCAGGAACGCACGGGCCCACGGCGCGAACTCGGGCGCAGGCAGCACCGCCCGCATGAGGTCGGCCTCGGCGAGCCCGGCGGAGAGGAAGTCGTGTCCGCTCCGCTCCCAGGCGAAGGGCCACCCGGCGTCGTCGCCGAACCACGCACGGGCAGTGCGCTCGCAAGTGGCGGCGAGGGCGTCCCGCCCGAGTGACCGTGCCGCCTCGAGCACGAGCAGCAGGCCGAACGCGGAGTTCGCGTGCACGCCGTGGCGCACCGGATGAGCGGCGCCGTCCACCCATGCCGTGACGAGCTCCTCCACGACGTCGACGACGGGGACGAACCCGGGTGCGAGCTCCCGGACCGCCGGGGACTCGGACGCGGACACCTCGGCGGCGAGCCGCATCAGCCAGGCCCACCCGTAGGGGCGCTCGTAGTGCGGCGTCCCGCGGAGGTACGCCGCCTCCGTCGCCAGGTGGGTGGCACTGAGGTGGGCCTGCAGGACGGAGGTGATCCGGGCCTCCGGTCCGGCCGGCAGTCCGAAGGCGACCAGGCGCGCGGCGAGCCAGTGCATGTGCACGGAGGAGTGCCAGTCGTACGACGTCGCGAACGCCGGGTGCAGTTCCACCGGCAGTGCGCGGTCGTCCGGGCCGGACGTCGTGTGGTGCGCCGCGTACGGGTACTCGCGGGTGGTGTTGTCCGCCGCGACGGCGGCGAACCGTTCTGCCCAGGCGGCGCGGGCGAGGTCAGAATGCGACAAGGTACATGACTCCCATGTTCACGACGAGCAGGATGACGGCGGTCGGGATCTGCGCCTTGATCGGCCCGTACTTGTCCCGCATCTCGAGCAGGGCCGCCGGGACCAGGTTGAAGTTCGCCGCCATCGGCGTGACCAGGGTGCCGCAGAAGCCGGCGAGCATGCCGATGGCGAAGACCGCGGCGGGGTTGCCGTCGAAGCCCTGGACCAACACCGGCCACCCGATCGCGGCCGTCATGATCGGGAACGCGGCGAACGCGTTGCCCATGATGACCGTGAACAGGGCCATGCCCAGGCAGTAGACGACGACCGCGGCGATGAGCGAACCACCGGGCAGGATCGACCCGATGATCGTGCCGACGGCGCTGCCGACGCCGGCCTGCGTGAAGACGATGCCGAGCGTCGAGAGCATCTGCGGCAGGAGTGCTGCCCACCCGATCGCCTGCAGCAGGCGTCCGCCCTCGCGGATCGGCGTGGCGACGGATGGTGGGCGGAGGACGAACACGGCGACCACGACCGCCAGGACGGAGCCGATGCCGAGACCGGTCAGGGTGGCACTGCCCTCGGCGAGGAGCGGCTTCCCGCCGACGGACACGAGGGGGCCGAGCGTCGCGACGAGCACGGCGACCACGGGGACGACGAGGGCCGGCACGAACAGCCGGTTGCCGAAGCGGGCCGCGAGGGTCGCGCGTTCGTCGGGCGACGTGGTCGCGAGGACGCCGGTGCTGCCGGGCTTGACCACGGCACCGGTCGGCTCAGCCGGTCCGGTCTCCGCCCCGACCCCGGCACCGGGGATGCTCGCGACGCGGGTCCGGCTCGGCCGACCGCCGCGGGCTGTGGTCCCGGTGAAGCCGAGGCCGGCGAGCGCCACCATCACGAGCACCGCGACACCGAGCGCCCATGCCGGGGCCGTCTTCGCCGCGACGAAGGTGCCGTAGAAGAAGGACAGCCCGAGGATGCCCCAGAACGCCGCGTTGCCGAGGCGCTTGGCGTGGGTGGTGTCCGTGACGATGAGCACCGACACCGCGATGAAGAACGCGCCGATGAGCCAGTAGAGCCATTCGCTGGTGATCACGCGTGGACCTCCGTGTCGGCGGCCGCGCCGCGCATGTCGGCTGCCATCCGGTCGAGCTTCCGGTCGAGCAACAGCAGCCTGGTGCCGTGCACGAGGAGGGCCGCGATGCCGGTCGGGATCGCCCAGAGCGCCAGGTCGATCGGTTCGAGCGACAGCCCGTAGGTGGTGTCGACGAAGGTCGTGATGAGCAGGATCGACCCGACGGCGACGAAGACGTCCTCGCCGAAGAAGACCCCGACGGTGTCCGACGACGCCGAGAAGCCCTTGATCTTCTCGCGCATCGACTCGTCGATCCGGCCGTACTTCTTGATCGCGGCCCCCTCGGCCATCGGGTTCACGAGCGGGCGGACGGTCTGTGCGGGACCGCCGATGCTGGTCAGCCCGACTGCGGCCGTGACCTGCCGGACCGCGAGGTAGCCCGCGAGGATGCGCCCGGTCGTGAGCCGGTCCAGCTTGGCGATGAGGCGCTTGGCCTGGTCCTGGAGGCCGTAGCGCTCGATGAGCCCGATGACCGGCAGGACCAGTGCGAACGTGGTGACCGACCGGCTCGAGGCGAACCCGTTGCCGAACGCGTCGAGGATGCCGACGGGACCGATCCCGCCGATGGCCGCGGTGACGATGCCCGCGACGGTCACCACGAGCAGCGCGTTGACGCGCAACGCGAACCCGATGATGACGACGGCGACGCCGATGAGGACGAACATGCGGGACAGTCTGGACGCGATTGTTCAACAATCGCAAGCACCTCGGGAGATCTGTAACACGGTGGTCACACGCGGCCCGGTGGAGGGCTCATGCCAGGATCGGGGCATGACCCGTTCCGTCGGCAGTGCCGAGGCCGCCGCCTCGCGGCTCCGCTCGGCGATCGCCGACGGCGCGTACGCACCCGGTGCGCAGCTGTCCGAGGAGCGGTTGAGCGACCAGCTCGGCGTGTCCCGGAACACCCTGCGCGAGGCGTTCCGGCTGCTCGCACGCGACCGACTCGTGGAGCACGTCTTCAACCGCGGGGTGTTCGTCCGCCGGCTCTCGGCCGACGACGTCGGCGACCTCTACGTGGCACGACGGGTGCTCGAGGAGGCGGCCGTCCGGTCCTGCACCCCGGGGTCGTCGGCACTCGACGCCGCCGCGACCGCGGTCGACGCCGCCCGTGCCGCCGCTGCGGTCGGCGACTGGCGCGCGGTCGGCACGGCGGACATCGCCTTCCACGCCGCGCTGGTGCGGGCGGTCCCGAGCACGAGGGTCCACGCCCTGATGGACGCGCTGCTGGCCGAGATGCGGCTCGCCTTCCTGACGACGGACGACCCGGCGTCGTTCCACGCCGGCTTCGTCGACCGGAACCAGGAGATCGTCGCGGCCCTGCGCGCCGGCGACACCGACGGCGCGTCCGCGCTGCTCGCCAGCTACCTCGACGACGCGGAGCGGACGCTGCGGTCCGCCGCGGTGAACACCCGCTGACGGACTGGAGGCTCGGAGCGGGTCCGTCGTGCGCCGTTCGCCCCTCCGGCGCGGGCCCGTCGCGCGCCGGTCGACCCGTCCAGCACGGCACCGCCGACGCCGGGATCGCCGCTCATCATCATGAGCAGCAGTAATCCGTATGAGCACCTTGACCGGGGTGCGCAGCGGCGCAGATCATCGGGGTCGTGACGGGCACCGCCGCCCGCCACGGGACGATCCCCGGAGGACGCAATGCCTGCTCGATCCACCTCGTTCGACCTCTCCCGCCGGTCGCTGCTCGTCGGAGCCTCGGCCGTCGCGGCACTCGCCACGGTCGACACCGTCGCCGTTCCGTGGCGCGCGTCGGCTGCGGTGACGACCGACTTCGACCGGTTCCGGTCGCAGTGGCTCGGGACGCTCGTCGCCGACTACGACACGTCCGATCCGGTGCTCGTCACGTACGTGCAGGACACCGCCGTCGCCGCGGACGCGTTCTGGCGCGGGACGACGCCACTGGACACCTCCACGGACCGGACGACCCTGTGGGCGGACCTCGCGAGCCCGACCACCTCGTCGACGGTGACGAGCACCGCCAACCGTCTCCGGCAGCTCGCGCTGGCACTGCGGTCCGCAGGATCGAGCCTGTCCGGGAACGGCGCGCTCCGCGCTGACCTGGTGTCAGCGCTCGACTGGTTCCTCGCGCACAAGTACGACGCCACGTCGTACCACGACAACTGGTGGGACTGGCAGATCGGCACCCCGCTCGCGCTGAACGACTTCGTGGTCCTGATGTACGACGACCTCTCTGCGGACCAGATCAGCCGAGCGATGGCAGCGATCGCACACTACGAACCCGACCCGAAGGTGACGGGTGGCCTGACCTCGACGGGCGCGAACCGCAACTGGGCCTGCGCCGTGACGATGCTGCGCGGAGCGATCAGCCGCGACCAGGCGGTGGTCGACGGCGCACGGCACGACCTCGAGACGATCTTCCCGTACGCGACGGCGGGCGACGGCATGTACACCGACGGCGGCTTCGTGCAGCACGTGACCTACGCGTACACCGCCGGGTACGGCCTGTCGCTCCTGCAGGTCCTCGGCACGGTCATGATCGCCGCGTCGGACACCCCGTGGGCGTTCTCGACCGGACAGGTGGCGGAGGTGTTCGACTGGACGCAGGACAACTACGCACCGTGGATCTACGGCGGCGGCCTGATGGACATGAACCACGGTCGCGGGATCTCGCGGTTCTACGAGACGGACCGTCGGCAGGGACGGCTCGTGCTCGGCGTCCTGCTCCAGCTCGCGGCGGTGTTCCCGGCGGCTCCGGCGCTGCAGCTCCGGTCCCAGGTCAAGGGGTGGATCGCCGCGTACGACTCGTACGCGTTCGACGGCAGCACCCCGGGCGAGCGGCAGCCGGGGTTCTTCGAGTACGACCCGGTGCCGATCCAGCAGGTGTTGCTCACGTCGGTGGTCCTCGGCCGCGCACTCATGGCGGACTCCAGCGTCCCGACGGGCCAGGAGTCGACCAGGACCGTCGTCGCGACCTCGATGGCCCGCGCGGTGCACCGGCGACCCGGGTTCGCGATGGGCTTCGCCATGGAGACCACCGCGATCAAGCCCTACGAGTGTGCGAACGGCGAGAACCGGATGGGCTGGTACCAGGGCGAAGGCGCCGTGTACCTGTACCTGCCGAACCAGCTCGGCCAGTGGGCGAACGAGTGGTGGCCCACCGCCGACAAGACCCGCATCCCCGGGACGACCGTCGTGCAGCAGACCCCGACGGTCGGCGTCGGCGTCCGCTCCACCGTCGCGAACACCTGGGCGGGTGGCGCGGTGCTCGACGGCGACGCAGCCGTCGGCATGGGCTTGTCATTCCGAACCCAGCCACTCCGCGCTCGGAAGTCGTGGTTCTGCATCGGCGACGTCGTCGTGTGCCTGGGTGCGGGGATCACGAGCACCGACGGCAACGTCATCCAGACGATCGTCGAACAGCGCAACGTCGGGCCGGCCGGCCGCACGGCACCGATCATCGACGGCACGCTGTTCGACACCGTCCGGAGCACCCCCACCGCGTTCACCCCGAACTGGGCGTACATCCCGAACACCGGCGGCTACCTGTTCCCGGAGGACGACACGACGGTGCAGGTCGTGCGCGAGGACCGCACCGGGAAGTGGACGGACATGGACGACCGCGGCACGTACGAGGACGACACGACGTACTCGCGGCGGTTCATCGGGTTCTGGATCGACCACGGCGCGGACCCCACCGATGCCGAGTACGCCTACATCCAGCTCCCCGGAGCGACCCAGGCGCAGGTCGCCGGCGCCGCTGTGACCGCGGCGGACGTGACGATCGTCGCGAACACCGCCGACGTGCAGGCCGTGACGCGGAGGACGGCCGCGACGACGAGCGCCGGCCACGTCACCATGGCCAACTTCTGGAAGGCCACCACGCCGCCGGCGGCCGCGGGCATCCAGGTCGACCAGCGCGCCTCCGTCGTGCTCAGGCGGCAGGGCGACCAGCTCGCCGTCGCCGTGAGCGACCCGACCCAGCGGGTCACCGGCGACGTGGTCGTGACGCTCGACAGCGCGGTGCTCGAGCGCGACCCGGCAGACCCGGGCGACGCCGAGGTCCGCGTGGTCGCGACGACCCCCCGCCTGCAGATCGCGGTGCCGGTCGGCGGTGCCGCGGGGAGGTCGTTCGTGGCCAGGTTCCGGACCGCCTGAGCCGGCACAGGATCGCTTCCGGAGAAATTCCGCTGATCATACGTATGACCGCGCGGGATCGCGTACGGTCATCCGCATGACCTCATCGACGAGGTCCCGAGCTCCGGAGCAGAACCCATGCCAGCACCCCGCGCACGCGTCACGCAGCGCATGATCGCCGACATCGCCGGCGTGAGTCAGTCGACCGTGTCGCTGGTGCTCAACGGCAAGGCCGACGAGTCGCGCCGCATCCCGGCTGCGACGCGCGACCGCGTGCTCGACGTCATCCGGGAGACCACCTACGTCGCGAACCCGGTCGCTCGGAGCCTCGCCGGGGCCACGAACGACCTCATCGGCGTCTTCACGTACGAACCGGCGTTCCCCACCCGCTCGTCGGACTTCTACACGCCGCTGCTCACGGGCATCGAGAGCGCGGCGGAGCAGGTCACCGCGGACCTCCTGGTCTTCACGAGCACCCCTGTGGTCGACGGTCGACGACGGCTCTTCCACGAGTCGAACCGGCTCCGGCTGGCAGACGGCTGCATCCTGCTCGGCAGGGAGATGGACGCCGACGAGCTCGAGCGGCTCCTGGCCACGGACTACCCCTTCGTGGCCATCGGCCGACGTGACGCCGCCCACGGCCGGGTGCCCTACATCGGTGTGGACTACGCCTCGGCCACGCGGGAGCTGGTGCAGCGCGCACTCGACCTCGGGCACACCCGGTTCGGCCTGCTGCGCCTCTCCCTGGGTGCCGAGTCGTCCCGAGACCGCCACGACGGGATCGTCGACGCCCTCGCCGGAGCAGGGCTCGACGCCGCAGCAGCGTTGACCGAGGCCACGGTGACCGACCACCCGACCGTCGCCGACGCCTGGGAGGCGATCCGGGCCTCCAGTCCGACCGTCGTCCTCGTCGAGGACCCGGACGACGGCGAGGAGCTGCTCGACCTGCTCTCCGCCGCCGGCGTCGCGGTCCCGGCTGCGGTCTCGGTGGTCGTGCTCGGCGAGCACACCCGCCATCGCGACCGCGGGACGGACGTGACGCGGCTGAGTGCACCGCGCACCGAACTCGGCGCGCGTGCCGTCACGGCCCTGACGGAGCGCATCGCCGCGGTGCAACGGGGTGAAGCGCCACCCCCGGTCCAGGAGCTGCTCGCCTGCGCCATCGTCGACGGGACGACACTCGGCCCGCCGTCGCGCTGAACCCACCCCGCCACCACCCGCACACCACCCCCCTCGACAGGAGTCGCTGCACCATGCCCGGAACCCCCTCGACCACGACCGCCGTCCCCGTCAGCACGGACGTCGTCATCATCGGCGGCGGCCTCGGCGGCGTCGCCGCCGCCCTCGCGGTCTGCCGCGCCGGACGCCGCGCCGTGCTCACCGAGGAGACGGACTGGCTCGGCGGCCAGCTGACCAGCCAGGCCGTCCCGCCGGACGAACACCCGTGGGTGGAGCAGTTCGGCGTGACCCGGAGCTACCGGGCCCTACGCGACGGGATCCGCGACCACTACCGCCGCGCCGCGCCGCTCCGAGCCGAGGCCGCGGCCCTGCGCGACCTCAACCCGGGTGCCGGTCGGGTGAGCAAGCTCTGCCACGAGCCGCGCGTCGCGCTCGCGGTGATCGAGGAGATGCTTCAGCCGTACCGCACCGCCGGGCTCCTGACGGTCATGCTCGACCAGCGTCCGGTCGCCGCATCCGCCGAGGGCGACCGGGTCACGAGCGTCACCGTCGAGCGTGCCGACGGCCGGAGGACCGAGCTCCGCGGCGCGTTCGTGCTCGACGCCACCGAGACCGGTGCAGTCCTCCCGCTCGCTGGCGTGGAGCACGTCGTCGGTGCCGAGTCCCGCGACGAGCACGACGAGCCGCACGCGCCGGAGGTCGCGGACCCGGCGAACCAGCAGGGCATCACGTTCTGCTTCGCGGTGTCGCACCACGACGGCGAGGACCACACCATCCAGCGCCCCGAGATGTACGACTTCTGGCGCTCCTACCAGCCGGACTTCTGGCCGGCACCGCTCATCGGGTTCCTCGCTCCGGACCCCCGCACACTCGAGGCGCACCCGCGGACGTTCGAACCCAACCCGGACACCGATCCCCTCGCCGTCACCGCCGACCAGAGTGCCGACGCGGGCGACAAGGAGCTCTGGGGCTTCCGGCGCATCGTCGCGCGGAAGCTGTTCACCGACGGGGCGTTCGCGTCGGACATCTGCCTCGTGAACTGGCCGCTCAACGACTACTGGCTGCAGCCGGTGATCGGCACGTCCGGGGACGCGGAGACGGACGCCGCGACCACGAGGCGCGCGCTGCACGAGGCACGCCAGCTCTCGCTGTCGGTCCTGTACTGGCTGCAGACCGAGGCCCCCCGACCGGACGGCGGCGCGGGCTTCCCCGGTCTCCGCCTGCGCGGCGACGTCACCGGCAGTGACGACGGACTCGCGAAGGCCGCGTACATCCGCGAGTCCCGTCGGATCAGGGCCGTGACCACGATCGTCGAGCAGGACGTCTCGGCCGAGGTCCTCGGCGTGACCGGACGGACGCGGTACCGCGACTCGGTGGGCGTCGGGAGCTACCGCATCGACCTGCACCCGTCGACCGGCGGCGACAACTACGTCGACATCGCCAGTGTCCCGTTCGAGATCCCCCTCGGCGCCCTGGTCCCCCGCCGCGTGACGAACCTCCTGCCGGCCGCCAAGGACATCGGCACCACCCACATCACCAACGGCTGCTACCGACTCCACCCCGTCGAGTGGAACGTCGGCGAGGTCGCCGGCGCCCTCGCCGCGCACTGCATCGCCACCGGCTCCACCCCGCAGGCCGTCCAGGCCGACGACTCCCGCTTCGCCGACTTCGCCGCCCTCCTCGACCGCGACGGCGTCGAACGGCGCTGGCCAGCGGTCCAGGGCTACTGACGCTCCCTGGCCCCGCGGGCCAGGGCTCCTGACGCTCCACCTCACCCGAAAGGTCACGACGACGTGAAACCCAACGCACTGCGCATCGGCATCGACGTCGGTGGCACGTTCACCGACGCGGTCGCCATCGACGCCGCCACCCTGCAGCTCATCGGGCAGGCCAAGGTCCCCACCAGCCACGACCACCCCGACGGGGTCGCGCACGGCATCGTCGCTGCGCTCCACCAGGTGCTCGAACGCATCGGCCGCTCCGCCGAGGACGTCGTGTTCCTGGCACACGGCACCACCCAGGCGACGAACGCCCTGCTCGAGGGCGACGTCGATCCGGTCGGTCTCATCGGCATCGGGACCGGCCCCGCGGGCTTCTTCGCGAAGCGCCTCCGCCGGCTGGCGAAGATCGAGATCGCGGACGGGAAGAAGCTCCCCGTGGCGTACGAGCACGTCCCCCGCGCCGACGACGACGGGCACGTGGACGGGGTCCTCGACCGCTTCGAACGGGCCGGCATCCGGTCGCTCGTCGTCACCGAGCCGTTCTCCGTCGACGACCCGATCGGCGAGCAGCGCGTCGCCGATCGGGCGCGTGCCCGCGGGTTCCTCGTGACCGCGACCCACGACATCAGCTCGCTCTACGGGTTGAGCAAGCGGACGCGGACCGCCGTCCTCAACGCCGTGATCCTGCCGCGGATGTTCGCCACGGCGGACCTGGTGCAGTCGAGCATCGACGCGGCCGGCATCACGGCACCGCTCATGGTGATGCGGTGCGACGGCGGTGTGATGTCCCTCGACGAGATGCGCCGGCGCCCGCTGCTCACGGTGCTGTCCGGTCCCGCAGCCGGCGTCGCCGGGGCGCTGATGCAGGAGAAGCTCTCCGACGGCGTCTTCCTCGAGACCGGCGGGACCTCGACCGACATCTCGGTCATCCGCCGCGGCAAGGTCGCGGTGCAGTACACCGAGTTCGGCGGCAGCTCGACGTACCTGTCGGCGCTCGACGTCCGCACCGTCGGCGTCGGTGGCGGGTCCATGGTCCGCATCCAGACGGGAGGCTCGGCGCAGGTCACGCACGTCGGCCCGCGCAGCGCGCACATCGCGGGGCTCCCCTACGCGTGCTTCGCGACGCTCGCTGACCTGGACGGCGCCACCCTGTCGACGGTCGCGCCGGTCGACGGCGATCCGGCCGACCACGCCGTCGTCGACGCCGCCGGTGGCCGTTTCGCGGTCACGATGACCTGTGCCGCCAACGCGCTCGGCCTGGTCCCGGACACGGACTACGCACACGCCGACCGGGCGGTGGCACGAGCCGCGCTCGCGCCACTCGCGAGCGCCCTCGGGACCGACGTCGACGGCGCCGCACGTGCAGTGCTCGACGCCGGGGTCGCGCCCGTCCGCGCCGTCGTCGAGCGCATGGTCGAGGACTACCGGATCCCCGAGGAGACCGTGCTGCTCGTGGGCGGTGGTGGCGGTGCCACATCGGTCACCCCGTACGCCGGGGAGCGCTCGGGCAAGCCCTGGCGGATCGCCGACCACAGCGAGGTCATCAGCCCCATCGGCGTCGCGCTCGCCCTCATCCGCGAGCAGGTCGAGCGGGTGATCCCCGGTGCCACCGACGAGCAGATCCTCGCCGTCCGGCGTGAGGCCGAACAGGCGGTGATCAGCCAGGGAGCAGCACCGGCAGAGGTGTCCGTCGACGTCACCGTCGACCCGCAGTCGAACACCGTCCGCGCCGTCGCGACCGGGGCGACCGAACTCCGCACGCAGGACCGGACGGCACGCCTCACCGAGGACGACCTCCGTGCGGTCGCGGCCGACAGCCTCGGCGTCGACCGGCACGTGGTGACCGTGCTCGCGTCGACCGACAGCCACGTGGTGTTCGGCGGACCGGAGGAGCGTCGGTTCCTCCGGAAGCCGAAGCACCCCGTCCGGGTCCTCGACCGCGACGGCGTCATCCGCTTCGCGTCGAGCGACGCCCGGGTGGACCAGACCACGGCGGGCGCCGGTGCCGAGGCCATCCCCCGGCTCATCGGCGAGCACACCTCCTACGGCGACGGCGGGTCCCGTGCACCCGCGCTCCAGCTCCTTGTCGGGCCCCGCATCGCCGACCTGTCCGGGGTGCTCGACGAGTCGCAGCTCGTGTCGCTCGCGCGGACCGAGGTCGAGTCCCACGACCGGGCCGAGTCGCTCGTCGCGGTGCTCGAGGTCCGGTCGTGAGCGTCGTGGTCGAGGCGGCGTCGCTGCGCGCTCTCGAGGACGTCGGCGACACCGAGCTCGGCGCCCGGCTGCTCCGAGGCGTCCCGACGAACGAGTCCCGCAGCGACGAGGAACTGCTGCGGCACGCCACCCGGGCGACCGTCTTCGGCGGGGCGCTGGCCACCGCGCCCCCCGGAGGTTCAGGTGCACCCGAGGTCGTCGAGCACGAGGGCGGGCTCGACGCGGCACTCCTCGCGCAGTACGACGCACGCCAGCACCGCATCGACCTGTTCACCGACACGATCGCGTTCTGCGAGGCACTCGTCGACGACCTCGGGTGGCGCCGCCTCTTCCCGGTGGGCAGCATCCGGGCCGCGGCCGTCGAGCACGAGCGGGCACACCACCTCGTCACGGCCGACCGGTCACGTGGCCTCCGCGCGGCACTCGACCACGAAGTGTTCCGGGTGGGTCGGTTCCGCCGACTCGCCTACATCGCCGGCACCGACGAGGTCGCCGCGCACGCCTTCGCCACCAGGAGCCTCGGACTCGACAGGTCTCCACTCCTGATCACCGCAGCGGCAACGGCCGCGATCCGGACGCGCAGAGACGCGCGCACCGCACCGAACCCGAAGGAGCACTGACCCATGGGCATCGCAATCATCGTCATCATGGCGATCGGGGTCGCCCTGATCCTGACCGGCAAGCTCCCCACGGCGTTCGCCCTCGTGCTGCTCGCGGTGGCGATCGCCCTCGCGGGCGGCGCTTCGTTCGTCGGGGCCGAGAACAGCGTGTTGACCACGGTGATCCAGAACGGTGCGATCACCCTCGCATCCACGATGATCGCCATCCTGCTCGGGTCCTGGCTCGGGTCGCTGATGCGGGACACCGCGATCGCGTCGACCCTGGTCCGCAAGACCGTCGAGTTCGGTGGTGACCGCCCCGTCGTGATCGCACTCGGCGTGCTGGTGATCTCGGCCCTGTGCGGCGCGGTGACCGGCTCGGCACCCGCCGCACTGCTCGCCGGCGTCATCGGGATCCCGGCGATGATCGCAGTCGGCGTGCCGAAGGTCACCGCCGCCGGGACGATCCTGATGGGCATCGGTGCCGGGGTGCCGTTCGAGCTGCCGGTCTGGCAGTTCTTCTCGACCGCGCTGCACCTCCCCGTGCCGCAGGTGCGCTCGTTCATGATCCTGCTCTTCCCGTTCGCCGCCGCCGCAGCGGTGGCCTACGTCATCGTCGAGACCCGACGTCGGGGCACCGTGCATGCCTGGTCACTCGCCGCTCCCGCGGACTCCGTTCCCGCGGGCTCTGCCCCCGTCGCGCGGAGTCGGCGTCGCCGTCTCGGCGACGCACCCTGGTTCGCACTGCTGACCCCGCTCGTGCCGATCGTCCTGGCGCTCGTGCTGCAGGTCCCGATCATCCCCTCGCTGCTCGCCGGCGTGCTGTTCGCCGTCGTCACGACGACCCGTCCAGGGCTCTGGGGCACCACCCTGCTCCGGTCCCTCTACGACGGCTTCAAGGTGGCCGCGCCGCCGATCACCCTGTTCATCGCGATCGGCATGCTCCTCGCGGCGGTCGGACTGCCGGGGTCGGTCGCCGCGCTCCGCCCGATCGTCGAGACCGTCGCGCCGACCAACATCTGGCTCTACGTCATCGTGTTCTCGGTGCTCGTCCCGCTCTGCCTGTACCGCGGGCCGCTGAACATCTTCGGGCTCGGCGCGGGCATCGCCGGCGCGATGACGGCCATCGGTTTCTACTCGCCGATGGCGGTCCTCGGGCTGATGACCTCGTACAACCAGGTGTTCGGGGTCGCGGACCCGACGAGCACCCAGACGGTGTGGGCGTCCCAGTACGCGGGCGTCTCGCCGCAGGCCGTCATGCTCCGGGTCCTGCCGTACGTGTGGGTCGTGGCGATCGCCGGCATCGTCCTGTCGGCCGTGCGCTACCTCTGACCCCCTGGACGCGGCTCGCTCCCACCCCGAACGGGGGCGAGCCGCGCGTTCCGACACCCTCCAGACTTGCGGTGTTCTCAACTCTGGAGGAACGCGATGTCCCGACCCCGTACCGACGGCACACAGCCGCCGCACACCCGCACGCGCCGGCTGCCGGTGACGACCTGGGTGGGCATCGTCGGCACCGCCCTCGCCGCCCTGATCGGTCTCGCCACCGGCGGCGTCTGGACGATGGTCCTGATGGCGTCCCTGGTGGTCCTCGCCACCACGGTCTACGGCGTCCTCTTCCGTCGCACGACGTGGCTCTGCCTCCCCCGGAAGCGGACCGCAGCCGGCATCGCTGCGGCGGTCGCGTTCGTCGTGCTCATCGGCTCGTCGTCCGCCTACGGCGCGGCCCACCCCGAGCTGTCGACGACCGCCGCGCACCCCGCAGCGGTCGTGGCAGCCGTCCCGTCGGCCGCACCGACGAAGCACCGGACACCGACACCGACCCCGACACCCACGCCCACGCCGGTCGTGACGACGAAGACGATCACCGAGACCCTGCCGATCCCGTTCACGTCGACGACCGTCGAGAACGCGACCCTGGCCCAGGGCTCCTCGTCGGTCACGACCGCGGGGGTGGACGGGGTCGAGACCAAGACCTGGACGGTGTCGCTCACCGACGGTGTCGAGACGGGCCGCACCCTCGCGAGCGACGTCACGACGACTCCGCCCGTCGCACAGGTGACGACGGTGGGGACGTACGTGGCGCCGCCGCCCCCGGCACCCGCCGCGCCGACCTGCACGAACGGCACCTACACGAACAGCGCCGGTGCCACCGTCTGCCGCCCCGAGGTGTCGAGCACGGCACCGAGCGGCGCGACGGCGAAGTGCGTCGACGGGACCTACAGCTTCAGCCAGTCGCGGCGCGGTACCTGTTCGTCACACGGCGGCGTCGCGTCCTGGCTCTGAGCGCGTCCACCGAGCGGGACACGCCCCCTGGTCACACCGGTGCCAGCTGCTCCCGTTCCCCGACGGGCAGCTCGACGCGCACGTCGTCGCCGGCACGGACGACGCCACCCGTGACGACCACGGCCATCACCCCGCCCTTGCGCTCGACGGAGCCGTCCTCGGCACGCCCGAGCACCGCGCGGAGCAGGCCCGGCTCGAAGCCGTTGATCTGCTGACACGGGTTCCGCAGCCCGGTGACCCGGACGCATGCGTCAGCGCCGAGGTGCAGCAGGGTGCCGGTCGGCAGCCCGAGCAGGTCGATCCCCCGGGTCGTGACGTTCTCGCCCATCTGCCCGGGCGCGACCGCGAACCCCGCTGCGGCGACCTCGTCGAACAGCTCCGCGTGGATGAGGTGGACCTGGCGGAGGTTCGGCTGCGACGGGTCCCGGGCGACCCGGGAACGGTGCTGCACCGTCGTGCCCGCGTGCGCGTCGCCCTCCACACCCCACCCCGCGATCAGGGTGATCTCGTCCACCACCGGCTTGCTGAAGCGGTGGTCGTCGTCCCGGCTCACCGAGACCACGCTCGGTCGGTCGTCCTCGTCCGTCATGCTCCGATCATGGCACCTGAGTGAACCGGAGCAGAGGCCACCGCACGCCCGGGATCGCGCGCCCGTAGTGTTCGGGTGTGCGTACCGATCCACGTCACTGGTTCCTCGCCCGCGACGAACGCGGCAACACCGCCACCGACGTGCACGCCGGCCGGGACGACGCCGCCCCGTGGTCCGAGGGCAACCTCGTCCGACCGCTGGTGCACGGTGCGCCGTACTTCGCCCGGATCCACGACGAGCTCACCGCCCTGCAGCCGGGCGACCGCGTGTGGTTCACGGACTGGCGCGGCGACGCCGACGAGCGCCTCCTGCCGGACGGTCCGACGATCGGCGATCTGCTCGCGGACCGCGCCCGGGCGGGCGTCGAGGTGCGCGGACTCATCTGGCGTTCCCACGGTGAACGTGTCTCCGCCTCGATCAGCGCCCGGTCGAACGAGCTGCTCGGGCGCAAGATCAACGACGCCGGGGGTGAGGTCCTGCTCGACCAGCGCGTGCGCGTGTTCGGATCCCACCACCAGAAGTTCTTCGTGATCCAGCACCGTGCGGACCCGTCGCGGGACGTCGCGTTCGTCGGTGGCATCGACCTCTCGCACAGCCGCCGCGACGACGCCGGGCACGAGGGCGACCCGCAGCCCGTGTCGATCGACCCGAGGTACGGCGGGCGTCCGGCCTGGCACGACGCATCGATGGAGCTCCGCGGTCCGGTCGTCGCCGACGTCCTCGCGGTGTTCGCCGAGCGGTGGGACGACCCACATCCCCTCGACCGGAGCCTGCCGTACCGGATGTTGCTGCAGCGCCTGACACACATGCCCCGCCACCCGCAGCCCCTCCCCGAGCGCACGCCCCCGCCGCCGCCAGCTGGGGACCACGCCGTGCAGCTGCTCCGCACGTACGGGGTCAAGCGCCCGCCGTTCCCGTTCGCCCCCGAGGGTGAGCGGAGCATCGCCCGCGCCTACGCCAAGGCGTTCTCGCGTGCGCGGTCCCTGCTGTACATCGAGGACCAGTACCTCTGGTCCCGCGAGGTCGCGTCCGGCATCGCCGAGGCGCTCGAGCGGAACCGGGACCTCCGGGTCGTCATCGTGGTGCCGCGTTGGCCGAACTCCGACGGCCCCCTCGGCGGGCCACCGAGCCGCCTCGGGCAGATCGAGGCGATGCGCACGCTCCGCCGGACCGCTCCGGACCGCGTCGGCGTGTTCGACCTCGAGCACGAGTCCGGGCACCCGATCTACATCCACGCGAAGATCTGCGTCGTCGACGACGAGTGGTGCACGATCGGGTCGGACAACTTCAACCGCCGGTCGTGGACGACGGACAGCGAGTTGACCTGTGCGGTCGTCGACGGCGGTGACGGCGACGGATCACTCGCGCGGGACCTCCGCCTGCAGCTCTGGGCCGAACACCTCGCGACGACGCCGGACGACCCGGCGCTGCTCGGCTCCGGGGCGGCGCTGCTGGACCACTGGCGGTCACGGGCGACGGCGCTCGACCACTGGCACGAGGACGGCGAGCCCGGCCCGCGGCCGCCCGGCCGGATCCGGATGCACGAACCGGAACCCGTCTCGGCGCTGCAGCGCCTCTGGGCGCGCCCGGCCGCCGCGCTGGCGGTGGACCCGGACGGGCGACCGCGCCGGTTGCGGGGCTCGACCCGCTTCTGACGGTCGCCCCGCTCATGACGGGAGGCTCGGCGCGCGTCGTGCACCGAGCCTCCCGTCCGTCGCGTCTGCCGGTCAGTTGACGCAGGTGCCCTGGTCGCCATAGGCCTTGCCGACCGGCGTCTGCGACGGCGACGCCGTCGGCGCGCTCGGCGCCGTCGTCGCACCGGTGGTCGGTCCGGAGGCCGGAGCGGTCTGCCCGGTCGTCACGGTGTGACCGTCGGTCCCGAGCACCAGCGTGACGCCGGACACCGTGGTCGACGGCACGGCGACCGCACCGGGGACGACGTCGGCGACGGCCTTCGCCTGCGCCTCCGACCCCTTCGGGTACTCGACCACGGTCTGCGTCGTCGTCGTGGTGTCCGCCGGCGGGCCGACCTGGAACCCCGCGGCGGTGAGCGCGGTCGACGCCTCGGTCGCGCCGCGCGGCAGCGAGCCGCCGTTCTCGACGTCGACGTGCACGCTCGACGGCGCCGCGGCGGTCGCCGACGTGTAGGCCGCAGGAGGCCCGACGATGCCCTGGATGAAGGCGGGCAGGGCAGCGAAGTCGACCGCGACGGTCGAGTAGCCGTCGATCATCGGCGTGCCCGTCGTGGGGATGGTCGTCGACCGGATGTCCGACAGGTCGATGCTCCGGAACGTGTTCACCAGGCTCGGGATGCTGAGACCGTCGTCGATCTGCACCGCGTCGCCCACGCCGTGCAGCAGGTTCGACACCTTCACGGGGTTGAGGAGCGTGCCAGCGGAGAGCGCCTCCTTCGCCTCCTGCGACAGGAAGTACTGCTGGCGGACCTCGCGGTCGAGGTCACCACGCGGCAGGCCGTCGCGCTGGCGCACGAACGAGAGGGCCTGCGAGGCGTTCAACGTGGAGTTCCCGGCGGGGAGGTCGGTGTTCGAGTTCGGGTCGTCGACCGCCTTGTTCAGACAGACCTGGATCGGTCCGAGCGCCTTGACGATCTGGTAGAAGCCGAGGAGCGACACCCGCACGAAGTGGTCGATCGACAGGCCGCTGATGTTCTCGATCGTCTGGATGAGCAGCCGCATGCCGCCGGCGTCGCCGCCGCCGTTCGCCGCGCCGTCCGAGAAGGCACTGTTGAGCTTGAACGTGCCGTGCCCGGGGATCGGCACCCACGAGTCACGCGGGAACGAGATCATCGTCGCGCTCCCGCCGCCGGCCGGGATGTGCAGCACGATCATCGTGTCGGTGTTCGTGGCACCGCCGTCGAGCTGGGTGCCGAGCTCGGCGAGTTCCTCCGGGGTCGCGTCGGCCGGACGGTGGTCGTCGCCCACGAGCAGGATGTTCTCAGCCGCCCCGTCGACGTCGGCACCTGCCGAGGCCGTCGGGTGCGGGAGCGCCAGGTGCACCTTCGTCACGCTGTCGTCGAGCTGCGTGTACGACCACGCCGCGTACCCGCCGGTGAGGACCAGGACCATCGCGAGCACGCCGCCGATCGCGGGCAGGATGCGGAGCCGGCTGCGACGCTGCCGTCCGTGCCGCACTGCAGGCGAGCGCTGCAGCACGACGTCGGACTCGGGGTCGCCAAGGGGGTTCGACATGGCGACACCCTAGGGCGGGCTCCGTGAGGCGACCGTGAAACGGCACGTGCTCGCCACCGGGAACGCTCAGGAACGCGCTGACACCGCGTGGAACCAGCCGGCGATGCGGCCGATCGCCGCGTCGAAGGCGTCGAGCTGCGGTCGGTTCAGGAAGGCATGGCGGGTCCCGGGGAGCACGTGCCGCTCGACCTCGACACCGGCCGTGGCGAGCTCGCTGGCGAACCGGTCGCCGGAGGCGCGCATGGCGTCGTGGTCGGCGTTGACGACGAGCGTGCGGGGGAAGCCGGTGAGGTCGTGGCCACCGGGGAAGGCGTGGCGCTCTCCCAGCGCTCGGGTCGAGCCCGCGTAGTTGCGGTTGGCGACGTCCAACGCCCAGGCGGCGTGGGCGACACGGCGGTGCCCTCGGGAACGCATCCGCGGGTCGCGCACCCGCGGGTGCCTGGCGTGGAAGAACCCGTAGGCGAACACCGCACCGGCCGGGGGCGACCCGGCGTCCACGGCCAGGAGCACGGCGGCCGCAGCGAGGCACGCGCCCGCGCTCGCACCCCCGAGGACGACCCCGTGGGGTGAGCGTCCGAGCACCTCGTGGTGCGCGGTGACCACGTCGTCGAGCGGCAGCGGGAAGCGCACCCGTGGTCGCCGGGCACCGCTCGATGTGACCCGCCCGACGAACGGGACCGGGGCGAGGCGGTGGTCCACCGTGGCGACCCGCACGCCGCGGTCGGCGAGTGCACGGGCGACGGCGTCGGCCTCCGGCTGGTCCAGCACACCCCGGAAGAACCCACCGCCGTGCACCCAGAGCAGCGTCGGCGTCGACGACACCGCAGGTCGTGGCGGGTCGTACCAGCGGACCGGGACCGCCGGGTCGGTGCTCAGAACCACCGGAGGACGAACTGCTCGAGGACGTTCCGCGCGACGCCGACGACACCGTGCGCCGGTTCGCCGGAGTCGCGTCCGACGGCCTGCCGCATCGCCGTCTGCGCGGCGCGGTACTCGGTTCGTTCGGCTCCGGAGAACCCGTCGGGTGGGGTGGTCTGCTGCGCGCTGATGGCGACGAGGCGCCGGAGCCCGATGCGGAAGCCGATGGGCCGTGGTGCCGCCTGGAGGATCTGCACGAGCTGCTCGTGGGAGAAGCGGTCGGCAGTACCCGCGGCCTCGGCGATGAAGTCGGTGAGGCCGCGGAGTCCGGCGTCGGAGTGCACCGACCGGAGCTGCACGAGCCGGGCACGACTGCACAGGTCGTACAACAGTGCTTCGTCCATCGCGGTCCCCTCCCGACTGCCGGCACCGAGCCTGGCACACGTCAGTGTCGGCCCGCCACCGGCGGTGCCGCGCTGCAGCCCGAGGCCAGCGCGCTGCACCGTAACGGAATCGTCTTCCGTTTGGCCTTGCTTTCCGGAAAGCCGTTCCGTATCGTGACGTGAGGTCGCCCTGTCACGGCGACCACGACCTCCAGGACGACGAGAGCAGGACGCACGTGATCACCGACCAGCACCCCATCGGATCGGGCTTCGGCCCGACGTCGACCGCCGACGACGTCCTCGCCGGCGTGGACCTCACCGGACGCACCGTCGTCGTCACCGGCGGCCACAGCCGACTCGGCCACGAGGTGAGCCGCGCCCTCGCGGCAGCCGGCGCTTCGGTGACCGTCGCCGCCCGCGACGTCGAACGCGGGGCCGCCGCCGTCCGCGACGTCCCGGGCGTGGAGGTCGAACAGCTCGACCTCACCGACCCGGCGTCGATCGACGCCTTCGCCGAGCGGTGGCTCGCCTCCGGACGCCCGCTCCACGCGCTGGTGAACAACGCCGCAACCCTGTTCACACCGGAGCTCCAGCGCGACGCGCGCGGCAACGAACGGTCGTTCTCGACGGCGCACCTCGGCCACTTCCAGCTCACGCGGGCACTCCTCCCCGCCCTCCTGGAGGCTCGTAGAGCGCGAGTCCTCACCGTCACGTCCGGCGCGGCCCGGTTCGGGCAGATCCGGTGGGACGACCTGGCGTTCGCCGACGGGTACGACCCGGGTGCGGCCTACGGACAGGCCAAGCGCGCGAACGTCCTGTTCACCGTCGAGCTCGACCGCCGGTACGCCGGTACGGGCATCCGCGCGTTCGCCGCGCACCCCGGCGTGGTCATCGGCCCCGGCCCGCACGCCCCGGAACGGATCGACTCGTACCGGGCGCAGGGGCTGGTCGACGCCGACGGCACGACCGTCATCGACCCGGAGAACGGCAAGAAGACGATCGAGCAGGGCGCGGCGACGATCGTGTTCGGCGCCGTGAGCCCGGTGCTCGACGGGGTCGGCGGCGTCTACCTCAAGGACGGCGAGGTCGCACCGCTCGACGACGAGATCCGGCCGCTCACCGCCGACAGCATCCCCGCGGACGCGAACTCGGCGATGCTCGACGCCGAGGACGCCCGTCGGCTGTGGGCCGTGAGCGAGGCACTACTCGCCTGATGTCCCCGGCGGACCACGCCCCTCGGGATCGGACGCGCGCCACGATGCGCGACGACGCGAGCTGGCAGCGCGGGCACCGAGCGGCGTTCCTCCCGATGTGCGTCGCGGCCGCCGTGGCACTCGCGCTCGGTGTCGTCTGCATCGTGGTCGGACGTGCCGACGACGTCGGCACCACCGTCCTGGCCGCGGGCGTGCTCGTCGCGGGCGCCCTCTGGGGAGCCGCCGCCGCGGGACGGGCCGTGCGGCGGGGTCCTGACGAGGACTGACCCGGCGTCAGACGGTCGCCTCGGTTCCCCGGACCTTCCCGACGACCACGTCGACGATCCCCGCGATCATCGCTGCGGCCACGAACCCGAGGGAGACGCCGAGCCCGAGGGGCAGCCCGTTCGCGTAGTCCCCGTGCGAGTCCGCCAGGGCCGAGTAAAAGACGCTGCCGACGGCCGCGATGCCGATCGCGGAACCGACCCGCGCGCCGACCTGGATGAGCCCGCCGGCGGAGCCGCCCTGCTCGACCGGCACCTCCGACAGGGTCAGGGTCTGGTTCGGCGAGATGGTCAGTCCGGAGCCGATGCCAGCCACGAGCAGCGGTGCGACGAGCCACCAGCCGAGGTCGGACTCGTAGTGGTTCGCGACGACCCACACGACGGCACCGAGGCCGATGAGCACGAGGATCGTCCCGACGACGATGAGGTGGCGCCCGAAGCGGTGCACCACGCGGCCGCCGATCGTCGCCGCGATCCCGGACCCGATCGCGAACGGCACGGAGGCGACGCCAGCCATGAGCGCCGAGTAGTGCAGCCCGGACTGCAGGGCCAGCGTCAGGACGAAGAACAGCGGGGTGAAGCCGGCGAAGTACAGCGTCGCGAGCCCGACACCCAGGGAGAACGACCGTCGACGGAACAGCCCGAGGTCGATGACCGGCTCCTTGGTCCGCTGGTAACGCCGCTCCCAGAGCACGAAGACCACGCCGAGCACGACCGCGACGACCACGAGCCACCACTTCGCGTTGCTCTTCCACTGCTCGGACTGCACGAACGGCAGCAGCAGAGCGACGACCGCGGCACCGAGCAGCGCGATGCCGACCGGGTCGAAGTCGTGCTTCTTGCCGCGTTCGGACCGGCTCGCCGCCGGCAGGTAGCGGAAGGCCAGGAGGATCGTGACGAGTCCGAAGGGCAGGTTCACGAAGAAGACGAACCGCCATCCGTTCTCGGTCCCGAACGCGGTGATGAGCAGGCCGCCGATGAGCGGACCGATCGCGGTCGCGATGCCGACCGTCGCGCCGAACAGCCCGAACGCGGTCCCCCGCTCCTTGCCGCGGAACAGCTGCTGGATGAGCGCGGTGACCTGCGGCGTGAGCAGACCGCCCGCGAGCCCCTGCACCAGCCGGGCGATGACGAGCACGAGGCCGTTCGGAGCGAACCCGCACAGGGCACTCGCGAGGGTGAAGAGTCCCACGCCGATGACGAACATCCGGCGTCGGCCGGAGGCGTCACCGAGGCGGCCGCCGGGCACGAGCAGCAGACCGAACGACAGGGCGTAGCCCGAGAGGATCCACTGCACGGCCTCGGGCGAGGCACCGGGGAGTCCCTTCGAGATCGACTGCAGCGCGACGTTGACGATCGAGACGTCGAGGAGCACGATCCCGCCGCCGAGCAGGCAGATGACGAGGGCCTTCCAGCGGTTCGGGTCGGGCTGGTCACCGGAGTCCTGCTGCGGACGGTCCGGCGTCTGCGGCTCCTCCGCCGTCGCGACGTGGTGGGCCTCGTGGTGCGGGGCGGTGGGAGCCGTATCGGGCTCGACGGGTTTGCGGTGTTCGGCTGCCATGACGCCCTCACGCTAGGCTCCGGCCCCTGTCCGAGCGGGGTACACCGACCCCGGACAGCGCGGATCGGCGCACTCCCTTGCCGGATCATCAGGTTCCCGAGCGCGCCGGTTCCGCCGGCGGAGGGGTCACTCGGACCGTCGCACCCGTCGCCGGAGCCGCAGGACGACCACGAGCACGAGGAAGCACAACGCCGTGCACGTCAGGACGACCACACCGCCCCAGGTCGTGGAGGACATCCGCTGCGCGAAGAACGCGCCCACCAGGAGCCCGAGACCGACGACGACACCGAGCAGCAGGAGGGCGCACGTGGGTTCGAGCCAGCGCTGCGCCAGCAGCGAGTTCCGGTCGACCGGCTGGCCGCGGTCCAGGCGGGTCCGGGCGAGGTCCTCTCGCTCGCGGATCGGGATGCCGATCGCCGGACCCCAGAACGCCACGAGCGCCGTGCCGTACCCAGGGGCGAGCAGGACCAGCAGCCCGAGCGACACGACTGCGCCGACCAGGTACCACCACGGGAAGACCCGGCGCACCGGTACCGGGAACCGCCGGTCGCGCGTCGTCCGCTCCGCCATGGGTCCAACCTATCCGGGTCTCCGTGAGGAATCAGCGGGGTCGGATCGGCGGATCGTTGCGTCGCAGCATCGACGATCTGCGCGGTCGGCAGGAACGCGCAGGAATCTGCCGGGAAGTGGCAACAAACCGCTTCCCGATCCTCCCTAGGCTCATCGCAAGACCCGGTTCCTCGCAGGATCGCTGCGGGCCGGCCGCACCCGATGACGGGAGGTTCGACATGTCACAGTTCGTCCAGGAGCCCACGCAGGACGCCATCGTCGGAGAGCCCGAGGTCGTCGAGGACCCCCTGTCGGTCCGTCAGGTGGCGGAGCTCCCCGCATGGCGGGCGCTCCGGGACACCGTCGTGGCGTTCCGTGCTCTGCAGGCCGCGGACGGCTCGGTACCGGACCAGTCGGACCACCGGACCGCGTCCGGGTACCTGGCCACGATCCTCCCGGCCGTCGCCGAACTGGCCCCGCACTTCCCGCACGACGCGGCGTACCTCGCCGCCCTGCATCGTGACTTCCAGCGGTGGGAACAGGAGGGGTTCGGGGTGCCGGACTTCCTCGACTCGCTGAACGCCTTCCAGCCGCAGCAGCACCGCGTCGACGGGCTCGGCCACCTGGTCGTGTTCCCGATGGTCACGCAGAACGGCAGTGCGTCGCGGCTCGTCGAGGCCCTGCTGGTCGAGGTGATCTGGCCGGAGTTCATCGCCGCGCTCGAGGCCGGCGACCACGGCAACGCACTCTTCGTCGCGCTGCGGTTCGTCGACTTCACCCCCGGGTACGACACGAACTCCGCGGTGCTCTTCCCGGAGACCGTGGCGATGCGCGAGATCCCGGCCTTCACCTGGGGCGCGATCTTCCAGGACCGCGAGGCAGCGCGCTACCGCCGTGTCGTCCGCGCCGCAGCCGAGATCACGAAGCTGGAGCTCCCCGCCGACGCCGCGGCGATGCTCGACGACCAGGAGCTCACGGAGCGGGTGTTCGTGATGTGGGACATCATCCACGACCGCTCGCACATGCGCGGCGACCTGCCGTTCGACCCGTTCATGATCAAGCAGCGCATGCCGTTCTTCCTCTACTCGCTCGAGGAACTGCGCTGCGACCTCACCGCGTTCCGCGAGTCCGTCCGACTCGAACGGTCGCTGTCTGAGCAGCCCGACGAGGACCTCGACCCGGCACAGCGCGCGATCCGCGACCACGCGCGACTGGTGCAGTACGCGGTGATCTTCGACCGCATCTTCCGCTTCGCGATCACCGGCAGCCGTGTCCGGAACTACGACGGGCTCGGCGGCCAGCTGCTCTTCGCGTGGCTGCACCAGCACGGGGTCCTGCACTGGACGGACACGCGGCTGACGATCGACTGGCCGGCCGTACCGGACGTCGTCATCGCGCTGAGTGACGAGATCAACGACCTGTACTGGCAGTCGATCGACCGTCCGAAGACGGCGCACTGGCTCGCCGCCCACGCGCTGGTGAGCCGGACGCTCACCCCGCACCCCGCCTCCCGGTGGGCCGCGGGACTGCCGACCGAGACCCTCGCCGGACCGCCGAAGGGCTACACCGACGCCGTGCTGGACGACGAGTTCCCCCTGTCGATGTTCTACGAGGCCCTCGACAAGAAGATGGCCGCCGTCATCGCGTCCACGGCGGGCATCACCGGCAGCGACCCCACTCCTAGGATGAATCCGTGACCCTTCGACTCCACGACCTGGACCTGCGGGGCTTCGCCTCGGACAACTACGCCGGCATCCACCCCGAGATCCTCGAGGCGATCACCGCGGCGAACGACGGCCACCAGATCGCCTACGGCGAGGACGTCTACACGGCGCGACTCAACGAGGTGATCCGCGAGCACTTCGGGCCGCAGGCCGAGGCCTTCCCGGTCTTCAACGGCACGGGTGCCAACGTGGTCGGGCTCCAGTCGATGCTGCCGCGGTGGGGTGCCGTCGTCTGCGCGTCGACCGCGCACATCAACACCGACGAGGCAGGCGCTCCCGAGCGCGTCGGCGGCATCAAGCTGCTGACCGTCGACGCCCCGGACGGCAAGCTCACGCCGGACCGCATCGACCAGCAGGCATGGGGCTGGGGCGACGAGCACCGCGCGCAGCCGCTCGTCGTGTCCATCACCCAGACGACCGAACTCGGCACGGCGTACTCCGTCGACGAGGTCCGCGCGATCGCGGACCACGTGCACGCCCTCGGCATGCGGCTGCACATGGACGGTGCGCGCATCTCGAACGCCGCGGCGACGCTCGGGCTCCCCCTGCGCGACTTCACCACCGACGCCGGTGTCGACGTGCTGAGCTTCGGCGGCACGAAGAACGGCATGCTCTACGGCGAGGCGATCGTCGTGCTGGACCCCGCGGCGTCGGAGGGCCTGCACTACCTCCGCAAGATGAACATGCAGCTGTCGTCGAAGATGCGGTTCGTGTCCGCGCAGCTCATCGCCCTGCTGACCGACGACCTCTACCTCCGGTCGGCATCGCACGCCAACGCCATGGCGCAGCGGCTCCGCGGCGCACTCGAGGCGGGGATCGCGGACGGCAGCATCACCGGCGTCGCGTTCAGCCAGGAGACCCAGGCGAACGGCGTGTTCGCGACGCTGCCCGCCGGCGTCGCCGACCGGCTCCGCGAGCACTTCCGCTTCTACGACTGGGACGCCGCGCGCAACGAGGTGCGGTGGATGTGCTCGTTCGACACGTCGGAGCAGGACATCGACGCGTTCGTCGCGGCGCTCGTGCGGGAGCTCGCGGCGGTCTGACGGACGGACCGTACGGTCCTGTCCAGGCACTCCGTACACTTCGTCCATGGCGAAGCGAGGAGCACGCACCACGCAGCGTGCAGCGGATCCGGTGCAGCGCCCGGTGACCACCGGCAGGTACGCGGTCCGTCCGGGCACCTTCAACCTCGCCGGCGAGCTGTTCACGCCGTCCGGCGTCCGACTGTCTCGGGCCGACGCCGACGTGACGGCCGAGCGGGCGGCCGCAGCCGTCCGCAACGGTGCGGCGGTCGTCTTCGAGAGCTGTGGCTGCGGCGGAGGCGGCCCCTGCCGACCCCGCTGGCTGGAGGCACCGGCGTCGCTGGCGGTCGCGAAGCGGTCCGAGCCGCGCATGGTCGTGGACGGCACGACACCGACCTGGATCGACGTCTGGGAGGTCGACGGATCGACCGCCGTCTTCCTCCACGGCGACGTCGAGTGGGGCTCGTTGCTCGACTGAGACGGAAGGCGGTGACTCCGGACGTCGGCGCGGATCAGTCCTGCAACGCGGCGAGCGCCGGGTGCGCCCGCAGCGCGTCGTGCCCGTGCGTGAGCATCACGGCGAGGGTGGCCAGCGCCGGCGCCATCGGGCCGGTGAGGGACATCGGCGAGGTCTGGCCACCGAACTCGAGCACGACGGTGAAGTGCTCCGGGTCCGGGTAGATCGCCGTGACCGAGGCGAAGTCGAAGCTCAACCACCCCCGGCCGGCGACGTTGCACGCGATCCGCTGGTTGCTGACGACCACCTCGACCTGCTGGTGCTCGCGCCACTGCGTGGCCGCCGTCGCCTGCGCGCGGGACCGGCTGATGGAGTTGCCGATCGCGTTCCCGATGAGCGCGCCCGCCACCCAGGCCGGACGGCCGAACGCCACCACGCTCGACTGCCCGTAGACCACGTCGGTGCCGTAGTACCGCGCGTACCCGAGGCCGCCGGAGAGGAAGAACCGTTCCCCGGCCCACGGCACGACCGACCACACCGGGATCTCAGGTGGCAGTTCCCGTCGCATCAGCGCCCCCTTGAGCGCCGACGCGTGCTGCCATGCGCGGGCGTACGCGTCCTCGTGCTGCTGGAGCGCCACCTCGTGCTTCGTGAGGTGGCCGTGTGCGCGGCGCCACCGCCGGAACGCCCGGTACCCCTTCCGGAGGGCGATGATCCCGAACACGACCGGCGAGGCGAAGGCGGCGAGGAAGGACACCAGCGCGAGGAGCGACCAGCCGACGTTGCCCGTCCGTTCGCCCAGACCGTTCAGCCATGCCCCGAGGAGCACGAAGACCACGTACCCGACCGGTGCGAGCACCGCTGGCACCACCCAGGCTCGGTGACGCCGCCACCACGTCGACTGCTGACCGGACCGATCACGCTCGGACATCCGTTCCCCCCTCGTTCGCTGTGCTCCAGCTTCCCAGCCACCATCATCCGTGCTGGTCACCCCTCGCCGCCACGCTGCCGATGACGAGAGGTGTGGTGCGATGCGAGCTGCCTGGTACGACGAACAGGGTCCGGCGGGAGACGTCCTGCAAGAGTCAACAACGAGTTCCACGGAGGTCCCGATGCCACGACCACGGATGTTCGACGAGGCCGAGGTCGTCGACCGCGCACGCAGGACCTTCGCCGAGTCCGGGTTCGCCGGGACGTCACTCGACGACCTGCTGGCATCGACCGGGCTCGCACGGCAGAGCCTCTACAACGCGTTCGGCGGCAAGAAGGAGCTCTTCATGCGCGCCTTCCTCAGCGACACGACCGAGGCCGTCGGCGCCGTCGAGTCGATCCGGCACGGGGCCGACGCCCCGATCGTGCGGATCCGGGCGCAGCTGGTCCGGACCGCCGTCGAGCACGGTGCAGCACAGGCGCCACCGTCGCTGTTCCTCCGGACCGCCGTGGAGCTGTTCAGCAGCGACGCAGAGGTCGCCGCCACCGTCGCCGCCACGTTCGACTCGATCCGCGCGCACTACGCGGCATGCATCGTCGAGGCGCAGCAGGCTGGCGAGATCGACGCCGACGCCGACGCCGACGCGCTCGGGACCTACTTCTGTGCGGTGATCGAGGGCATGACGACGCTGGGCGGCGCCGGGGTCTCCCGCGCGACGCTCCTGCAGATCGGGCTCACGAGCCTGGCCGCTGTCCCGGTGACGGAACTCGGCCGCGAACACCTCGGTACGGACGAGGGCGACTGGTCCTGATCAGACCGCGGGCGGCAGGTCGACCACCCGGACGTCGGCGGACCGCAGCGAGGCGACGTCCGGGAAGCCGTCGACCGCCATCAGCAGGTCGGCCTCGGCGAGGAACGAACGGATGACCTGCTCGACGCCCGCGGCGCCGCCGAGGGCGAGTCCGTGCACGTAGGGCCGTCCGATGCCCACGGCCGTGGCGCCCATCGCGAGCGCCGTCACGACGTCTGTGCCCGAGCGGACGCCGGAGTCGAAGAGCACCGGCGTCCCGGTGCCGACCGCGGCGACGACCTCCGGGAGCAGATCGAGCGCCGGCACCCCGCTGTTCGCCTGCCGTCCGCCGTGGTTGGAGACGTAGACCCCGTCCATCCCGGCGTCGACCGCCCGGCGGGCGTCGTCGGCGGCACAGATGCCCTTGAGCACGATGGGCAGGTCGGTCAGGCTCCGGAGCCACGTCAGGTCCGCCCATGTGAGCGGGTTGCCGAAGATGCGGGCCCAGTACTCGACGACCGATCGCGGGTCCGACGCGGCGTCCGGCACCGCAGCCCGGAACACCGGGTCGCTCAGGTAGTTGGCCAGCGCCGCGCCCCGTAGCTGGGGGAAGTTCGCCGTCTGCAGGTCACGTGGGCGCCATCCGGTCACCCAGGTGTCGAGAGTCACGACCAGGGCACCGAAGCCGGCCCGCTCGGCGCGCTCCACCAGGCTGGCGGCGAGCTCCCGGTCCGTGGGCGTGTAGAGCTGGAAGAAGCCCGGGGTCTCCCCCTGCGCCTCGCGGACCGCTTCGAGCGGGTCCTCGGAGAGCGTCGACGCCATCATCGGGACCCCCGTGCGTGCGCTGGCGCGAGCTGTCGCCAGGTCTCCGTGCCCGTCCTGCGCCACGATGCCGAGCACCCCGACCGGCGCGAGGAACACCGGCGACGCAAGGTGCGTCCCGAACAGGTCGACACCGAGGTCCCGCTCCGCCGCGCCGACGAGCATCCGCGGGACGATGCCACGACGGGCGAAGGACGCCACGTTCGCGCGCTGCGTCCGCTCGTCGCCGGCACCGCCGGCGACGTAGGACCACACCGACGCCGGCATCGCAGCCTCGGCGGCGGACTCGAGCGCGGCAGCCGTCAGCGGCCACGGCGGCACGGTGCCCTGCAGCCCACGGAAGTAGATCTCGTTCTGGAAGTCCCCGAAGCGCATCGCCCCATCCTGCCGCGTGCCACCTCGACGGGTGCGACCGGGGTGGCCGAGACACGGAGGCACGTCGCCGAGCCCGTCCGATCATGACCTGGGTAGCGTCGGCGGCATGGACATGCCGTCGATGATCATGGGGGCTGCGATCGCATCGGTCGCATGGGTCGCGTGCTGGCCCTGGACGAAGCTCAGGAAGCTGCAGGCGCTCGAAGCGGAACGCACCGGGCCGGACACCGCGGGGTCTCCGCAGTAGCAGCGGCCCTCGCCTGACGAGGCGGCTCTGGCATGCTGATCCGATGAAGCTCGAGCCGGCCGACGAGGACGTGATCCGGCTCGACGTCCACGTGCCGGAGGCACCGATCTGGTACGGCGGGGCGCTCGAGTGGGAGGACACCCGGTTGTCGGACGATCTCCGACGCCTGGTCGAGGAGTACGCGCGGCACCCCGAGCGGGTGATGACGGGCGAGCGAGCAGCGGAACGACTCGCGCTCGAGGTCGGCTCCCCCTTCGTCGTCGACCTGATCAACGCGAACGGGCGACGCCGGCGCCGGTTCGCGAGCAGCGAGGTCGGGACCAACGAGGACTCTGCGCGGGCCTTCCGACAGATGCGCGCCGAGGAACTGGCCCTGCCGGAGGAGGCCGCCGAGTTCCGCCGTGCACACCCGGACGCCGACTGGTACATCGGACCGCACCACTGATCGGTACCGGTGTCCGATCAGACCGGGCGCGTACGCGGTACCGTCGGATGCTCACGAGGGGGTGCGTGTGCGAGCACGGGGGATGCTGGTCTACTCGCTCGCTGCGTGTCTGCTGCGGGGAGCGGACGCCGCCGCGATCATCGGCATCGTGCTCGCGGCCCGGGGAGTCGGCACCGGCGATGTGACCGGCGTCCTGGCCGCGTGCATCACGCTGCCCCACCTCGCCGGGCCGATCGCTGCGCAACTCCTCGACCGTGCCCGGAGGAAGAAGCTCGTCCTCGCGGGCGCGGGCGTCGTGTACGCCGTCGCGTTGGGTGGCGCGGTCCTCCTCCTGCCGATCAGCGTCGTGGCCGCAGCGGGTGGACTCCTCGTCGCGGGCTTCGCCGGCCCGCTCCTGACCGGCGGCCTCAGCAGCCAGCTGGCGGCGATCGTCGGTCCCACCGAACGGACCCGGCGCCGGGCTCAGGGGGTGGACGCGTTCACGTACGGCGTCGCCGCGACCGTCGGACCGGCGGTCGTCGCCGTCATCGCCTCGACCAGCACGCCGACCACGGCCGTCCTCATCGCCGCGGTCGCAGCTGGCGTCGGGGCGATCGTCGTCCTGCTGCTCCCGAACGTCGAGCCGGACACCTCTCGGAGTGCGCCGACGGCGGTCCGGCTCCGCGCGGCCCTCGGGATGCTCGTCCGTCTGCCGGGTCTCCGACGGACCACGATCGCAACGGCGGTGACGGCCGTCCCCCTCGGTGCGGTCCCACTCCTCGCTGTGGCGACGGTCGATTCGCTCGGTGCCGCCGAGGCGTCTTCAGCTGTTCTCACCTCGGCGTACGGCGCTGGGAACCTCGTCGTGTCGGCGGTGCTGATCGCCGTGCCGCTCCGCGGTACTGCGGACCGGCTCGTCCGGTTCGGTGTCGTCGTGGTCGCGGTCGGCTTCGCGCTCGGGCTGCTGGTCTCGTCCGTGCCGGTGGGAGCGGTGGTGTTCGCACTGCTCGGCGTCGCGACCGGCGTGCTGTTCACCGCGAGTCTCGCGGCTCGTGCGGCCTTCTCACCGGCCGGCGCAGAAGCGCAGGTGTTCGTGAGCATGGCGGGGATCAAGGTCGCGTCCTCGTCGGTCGGCACGGCCGTCGCCGGCGCGCTGATCCCACTCGGCGGCGCAGTCATGTTCGCGATCGCCGCCACACTCACACTGCTCACATTGCTCACGGTCATCGTCGACCGGCGTCCGCAGACGACGCGATGAGGAACGCTGTCCGACGGCGCGGACCTCGGGTTCAGCGGTCCCCGGCCGAGGCGACGAGCGTCTTGCAGTACCAGCGGTCGGAGTAGGGCTCGTCGTTGAAGGGTTCGACGCGTTCGAACCCCGACCGTTCGTAGAGGGAGCACGCCTCGGCGAGCGCCGCCCGGGTGTCGAGCCGGAGCGTGCCGATCGACCGCGCTCGGCAGGCCCCCTCGACCTCGCACAGCAGGCGGGAGCCGACACCACGGCCCCGGTGAGCGGGCAGGGTGAAGACCTTCGTGAGCTCCGCGACGCCGTCGACGAAGCGGACCCCGGCGCAGCCGACGGGTTCGTCGCCGTCGACAGCGACGAAGAGCACACCGGAGGTGCCCTGCAGGTCGTCGTACGGCTCGTCGCGGAGGGCGCGGTCGACCTCCCCGGCGGTGGCCGGTCGGCCGTACCAGCGTGAGGCGACGTCGACCATGTACGCGCGCACGATCCGGTCGGCGAGCGGATCGTGCGGGTTGGCGGAGGCGATCGTGACCACGACTCGAAGCGTAGGTGACCGGTGCACGGCGGCGGGACGACAGACGGGAGGCTGTGCTCGCGTGGTGAGCACAGCCTCCCGTCCGTCAGGGGGTCAGGTCAGGACCGCTGGCGGCTCCGGCGGACACCCGTGCGCAGCCCGAACCCGAGGAGCACGGCGAGGAACGCCGCGATGGCCGTCGGGCCGGCGCCCTCGGCACCGGTGTAGGCGAGGGTGCCCGAGGTCTGCGCCGTCGTGGTGTCGGCACCCGTCGCAGCAGCGGGGGCGACGGCTGCCGTCGGGCTGACCTCGACCGTCACCGACGCACTGACCGTCCCGACGTGCGCCGTGATCACGTGCGGCGACGCGTGGTGGAACGTGACCGTGTCACCGCGGACCTCGTCCGACGCCATGCTGCTCGTCAGCGCGACGTCACCCGGCGTCGCGAGCGCGTTGCCCCATGCGTCGAACCCGGTCGCCGTGACCCGGATGGTCGACCCCTGCTTCGCCGTGACCGCGCCGTTCGCCGTGCCCGTACCAGCGGTGGTGAGCGTGAGCGTGTCGAGCGCTCCCGGCACGACGTTGATCGTGACGGTCGTGACCGCCGGGATGCCGATCCCGTTGACCGCCGTGAACCGGATGACCGAGTGGCCGGCCTTCGTCGCGGTGCCGGTGAGGTCGCCAGTCGCCGGGTCGAACCGCAGACCCGCCGGCAGCGCGCCGTCGATGGCGACGGTCGGTGCCGGGGAGCCGGCGACGTCGACGTGGTACCGGAACGGCTTGCCGGCGACGGCGGTCGTCGGCACCGCGCTGTCCGGCGTCACCGACGCGGGGACGCCCGCGACCGGCGCCGTTCCGGCGGAGGTGACGATGAGCGGGTTCCAGCCGGGGAGGGTGCCGGTGACCTCGACGGTGACGACGTGGTCGATGTCCGCCTCCACCGGCGTGTACGTCACCTCCGTCGCCCCGTCGATCGCGGAGCCGTCACGGAGCCACCGGTAGGAGAGCTCGGTGCCGTCGACCCAGCCGGTGCTGTCGGCGGTGAGTCCGGTACCGACCTGCGCCGGGCCGGTGCCGTCGATCGCGACGGTGCCGTGCTGCGTCCCGACGACCACTGCGGTCCCGGTGGCGGCGACGGCGGTGCGGTCGGTGTAGCCGGCGAGCCGTCCGGTGACCGTGATGCCGATCACGGCGTCCAGGTCGTCGGCGGTCGGCGTGTACGTGGCGCCGGTCGCACCGTCGATGGCGGCGCCGTTCCGGGTCCACTGGCGGTCGAAGGTGGTGCCCGCCAGCCACCCGCTGTCCGTCGCGGTGAGTGCGCTGCCGACCGTCGGGGTGCCGTCGATGCCGACGGTGCCGGTCGGTGTGCCCTCGGCGACGACCACCGGGGTGCTCGCCACGGAGGAGGTGTCGTAGCCCTCGGCGGTCCCCGTCGCGAGGACGTGCAGCGCGTGCCCGGCCTGTGCGGCGGTCGGTGTGTAGGTGCTGGAGGTCGCGCCGGGGATCGCCTGCTCGCCGTCGTACCACTGGTACGTGACGGTGGCGCCGGAGGGCGACCATCCGGTCGTCGCCGCGGTGACGGGTTGGCCGACGGTTGCGCCGCTGGTCGTGACGGCGCCGGTCTGGGTGCCGTTCTCGGCGATCACGGTGGCCGACGTCGCCGTCGTCGCGGTGTACCCCGGCGAGGCGACCGAGGCGATCACGAAGAGACCGTGGCCGCCGACCGCGTCGCGGCCGGTGACGGTGTACTCGGCCGTGGTCGCGCCGGGGATCGGGACGTTCGTGCTGTCGCGGTACCACTGCCAGGTGACCGCGGAACCCGACGGTTCGACCGCGGGGAGCGATGCGGTGAGGAGCGTTCCGGCGCCGACTGCGGACCCGACCGGGGAGTCCTGACCACTGGCGATCCGGACGGCACCGGGGACGATCGTGCCGGCGGCGACGGCGCCGAGGTCGGCGGTCCGCGTGGCCGGACGACGCCCGTCGGCGTTCGCGGTCACGGTCACCTGAATGTCCTTGCCGAGGTCGTCGGGGGTCGGCGTGTACGAGGAGGAGTCGCTCACCGGCACGCCGGCGACGGTCCACTTCCACGACAGGGTCGGCGTCGGGGTCCAGCCGTCGGTCGTCGCGGTGACGGTCGCGCCGACGGCCGGTGCCGTGCTGGACACGGTCAGCGTGCCGCCGGCGACGTCCGCGATCGGGGTCGCGGTCGCCGTGGCGCTCCACAGCCCGGAGCCGTGATCGGTGGTCGCACGGACACGGAAGTCGTACGGCGTGCCGTTCGTCAGTCCGCTGACCGTCGCCGTGGTCGACGTGGTCGCCGTCGGGCTGCTCCACTCGCCGGAACCGCTCACGGCGTACTCCGTCTCGTACCCGGTGAGCGTTGTGTCGGCGGGCAGCGTCGGGGCACTCCAGGTCAGCTCCGCGGACCCGGCGCCCGCCGTGGCGGCGACGCCCGTGGGGGCCGGGATCGAGAGGACGTACTCCCGGTAGTTCAAGGAGGTGCTGCCGCGGTAGTCGTAGATGCGGTTGAGCATGCCCTCGCCCGGCGTGGCGACCCGCCCGGTGTAGACCGCGCTCGGCGGGAGCGCCAGGAAGTACGAGGAGCCGGCCGTCACCGTCGGCGGCGTCGCGAACTCGACCGTCTGCCATCCGCCCTGCAGCGAGATGGTGCCGCTGGCGAGCGGCGTGCTGTTCGGTCCGGCGCCGGCGTACACGAAGACCGTTCCGGACGTCGCGCCGTTCGTCCAGCTCGACGTGTTGTTCGGGTAGTAGTTGACGTCGGCACCGGTGAGCACCCCGCTGCGCCCGGCGATGAAGACCTGCCCGAACGTCCCGCTCCCGTTGATCGCTCCGCCATCGGAAGCGGCGGAACGGTCGACCGTGCCGGTTGCCGGTGCGGCGGAGGCGGCGGGTGCCGCGATGACGGAGAGCGCTGCGACGAGCGCGGCGGCGACTGCTGCCGCCGAGAAGCGGGCACGGCGATGACGCCGCGCGGAGCGTGAGGACACGGGGACCCTTCGGGTGGGCGCGACCGACGCGGTCGCAGGTCTGCTCACCGTAGCGAGGCGTCGCGATCCGGCGCTCCCACCCGAGCGAGGGTCAATGACACGTCACCGCCCGAGAACGACGCTCCTCCCGCGCTCGAGAACGACGCTCCTCCCGAGAACGCTGTTACCGTATGTGCAATAGACGGAATGAGGCGCGGATGCTGTACCAGTCGACGTACGACGACCTGCGCGATCGGATCCGCGCGGGCGAGTTCGCCGTCGGCGACCGTCTGCCGTCCGAAGCCGACCTGCTCGCGCACTACGAGATCAGTGCGATCACCCTGCGTCGGGCTCTCGACATGCTGCGGGAGGCCGGGTACGTGGAGCGCCGGCCTCGGGTGGGGACCACGGTGGTCAGCGTCGAACCGTCGATCCTGTCCGCGACCGACGCCCTCGAGATCGGCGTCGTCCTCACCAACTTCGACGACACGTTCGGCACGCGGATGCTCGAGGGCATGCTCGACGAGGCCGGCGCGGACGTCCACGTCATCCTCAAGCGGACGCACGGCGACCACGACGCCGAGGACTCGGCGATCCGGACCCTGGCACGTCGGGCACGAGGGCTGATCGTGCTGCCGAGCAGCTCGGAGTTCATCCCACCGGCGGTCCTCGAACTGCTCCCGACGGGGTTCCCGGTGGTGATCCTCGACCGCCGCTACGAGGGCATCCCCGTCTCGGACATCTCGACCGACAACATCGCCGCCGGTGCCCTCGCGACCGAGCACCTGTTCGGGCTCGGGCATCGGGCAGTGGCGCTGGTGACCTCGGACAGCCGTGTCACGTCGAACGACGACCGGCGCCGCGGATGGGTCGGCGCGCACGCGCGGAACGACAAGAAGCTCGACGACGGTCTCGCGTTCCACGGGATCGAGTCGACGCTGCCCGGCTCGACGGAGCGACCCGAGGACGACGTCGCACGCCTGGTGACCTTCGTCGAGGAGCACCCGGGGGCGACCGGGTTCGTCGCCGGCGAGTACAACATCGCGCTCCTGCTGCGGGACGCACTGGAGCAGGTGAGCAGGCGCGTCCCCGAGGACGTGTCGATCGTGTGCTTCGACCACCCGGACGCCACCTTCGACCGGCGGCTCTTCCGGTTCACGCACATCGCGCAGGACCAACCCGGGGTCGGCCGACGCGCCGTCGAGCAGCTCCTGCGCCAGGCGCGGGGCGAGGACGGGTCCCGGAAGATCCTCGTCCCCGCCCAGCTGGTCGACGGCGCCTCGACCGGCGCGGTGGCCTCGGCCGACTAGGGGTCGAGTCGCGCGCGGAGCTCCGTCGCCATCGCGGCGCTGAGCTGCGTCGAGTACGGCACCCGTTCGTCCGCCGCTCCACCCCAGGTGTTCGCTGCCGGCGCGTCGAGTGCAGCGGGCAGACCCGCCCACAGTGCGTCGGTGCTCGCCCGGACGAAGTCGGCGATCGTCGAACGACGGGCATCGGAGTCCGGCAGGCGCTCGAGCAGGAGCCCCGCGTAGCGGTACCAGACCCCCTTGAACAGCCCCTCGTCGCCGCCGTCGCCCTCCTGTCCGAACACGACACCGTCGGACAGCTGCGTGATGGCGGTGACGGCCGTCCGGGCGGCGACGTCGTCCAGCGCGGGGTCGCCGAGCGCGCTCGCGAGCTCCACCGCCGCACCGACGTAGAGGCCCTGGTTGTAGGTGAACCGCCACTGGGTGTCGATCCGGCCGTCGCCGGTGCGGTTGATGCCGTCCTCGACGAAACCGTCCTCGTCGTGCACGAGCGTCCGGGTGAGCCAGTCGAAGGACTGCCGGGCGAGGTCGAGGTACCGGGGCTCGCCGGTCCGGGCGTGGAGGCGGGCACCGAGGATGACGAGCGGCCCGTTCGCCGGGGTGTTCTTGTAGGCGAGCTGCTGCTTCCGCCAGGCGAGGCTCGCGCCACCGGCGTCGTTCCACCCGTGCTCGACGCAGTGGTCGAACAGCGCGACGGCGTCGTCGAGGTACCGCCGCTCCGCAGTGGCGTCGTGCAGCCGGAGGGTGGCGAGGGCGAACCAGAGCATGTCGTCGAAGTAGTCGTTGAAGAGCGACCCCGCGTTCCGCTCGACGATGTTGCGGTGCACCTGACGCGCCTGCTCCAGCCGCTCGGGGCTGCCGGTGCGCTCGTGTGCGTCGAGGCGCACGTCCATCAGGTGCGCCAACCACCAGTAGTTGAACGTGGTGTCGTCGCTGCCGTCGACCGGCCAGGAGTTGTGCAGGTACTGCGGCCACGGCGCCCCGTAGAGCTGCTCGATGCTGTCCTGGATCCGGTCTGCCCGGTCCGCCCAGGTGCGGGTGGTCGTGGTCGTCACTTGCGGTTCTCCTCGAGGATGCGGTCGCCCTGCTTCGCTGCCTGTGACAGCGCCTGCTCGGCGGTGAGCTGCCCGGACATGAACTTCTCCAGCGCGGGCGTGAGCGCCTTGCCCTCGACGTCGCTGTACCCGGCGACGTCGGGACGCACCGAGGCGTAGTCGAGGGTCTTCACGAACCCGGCGTACCGGGGGTCGTCGGTGAAGAACGGGTCGTTCGCGGACGACCGGTTCGCGGGGATCCAGCCGGAGATCTTGGCGAAGTCGACCCCGTTGGCAGCCTTCGTCGCCCACCACTTCTCGAACGCCCACGCGCCGTCGGCGTTCTTCGCGCCCGTCGGGATGGTGAGGCCGAAGCCGCCCATCACGGCGCCCTTGTCCCCGCCGGGACCGGTGACCGGTTCGGTGACGGCCCAGTCGAGCCCGTCCGCCTTGTCCAGGTTCGGGACGTCCCACGGACCGTCGTACTTCATCGCCGCCTGCCCGGCGGCGAACACGTCGTTGCTGTCACCGAAGCCGTTGGTGTACACGCCGTCGTCCATGAGCGACTTCCAGAAGTCGAGGACCTCGATGCCCTGGGAGCTGTCGAACGCGGTCTTCGTGCCGTCGGCGCTGAGGAGCTTCCCGCCCGCCTGCTGCAGCCACATCGAGAACAGGCCGGGGTCGTTGAGCATGAACCCGGACTGCTTGAGCTTGCCGCCCTCGTCGACGGTCAGCTTCTGCGCGTCGCTCTTCAGCTCGTCCCACGTCGTCGGCGGCGTCAGACCGGCCTTGTCGAACAGGTCCTTGTTGTAGACGAGCGACCGGTTGTCGACCAGGAGCGGCAGACCGTAGAGCTTGCCCCCTGACCGCATCTCCGACAGCGCCTGCGGGTAGAACTCCTTCGTGTCGATCTTGTCCGCCTTGACTCGGTCGTCGATCGACTGCAGTGCACCCTTCGGCGCGTAGAGCGAGGTCTGGTAGCGGTCCCAGAGCACCAGGTCGGGCACCTGGCCGCCCGCGATCGCGGTGAGGAGCTTCTGCTCGACGAGCTCCTGCGGGACGTACTTGACCGTGTACTGCTTCTGGGACTTGTTGAACGCGTCGGTCATGTGGTTGATCTGCTGCACCTGGTCGCCGGACCAGGAGCCCCACATGGTGACCTCCTGGCGACCACCGGAGCCGCTCGCGCCGGACGAGCCGGACGAGCAACCGGTGAGGACGAGGGCTGCGGCGGCGAGTGCTGCGGCAGCGCCGAGGAGACGTCGTGACTTCATCGTCATCGTGCTTTCTGCTGACCGGTGCCGTACCGGAACGACGGCACCGTGGGTGGGGGTTGGGTCACTTGGTGCCGGCGTGGGCGATGCCCTCGATGATCCAGCGCTGGGCGAGGATGAACACGACGAGGACGGGGACCATCGTGATGACGGTCCCGGCCATGAGCGGGCCGTAGTTGGTGGTGTAGTTGTTCACGAACCCGGCGAGCCCGACCTGGACGGTCATCATCTTCGGGTCGTTGAGCACGATGAGCGGCCAGAGGAAGTTGTTCCACCCGGCCTGGAAGCTCAGCAGACCCAGGACGGCCAGTCCGGCCTTGGTGAGCGGGAAGTAGATCGAGGTGAAGATCCGGAACTCGCCGGCGCCGTCGACGCGTGCTGCCTCACCGAGCTCGTCGGGCAGGGACTCGAAGAACTGCTTCATGAAGAAGACCGCGAACGCACCGGCGGCGCCGGGGACGATGACGGCCCAGTAGGTGTTGATCAGCCCGAGGCCGCCGTTGCCGCTGATGTCGTTGCCGCCGAGCAGCGGGAAGTGCCGCAGGACCAGGAACGTCGGGATCATCGTGACGATGCTCGGGACCATGAGCGAGGACAGGAACGTGATGAACACGGCCTGCCGCCCGGCGAACCGGAGCTTCGCGAGTGCGTACCCGGCGAGCGAGCCGAAGAACAGGTTCGCGACGGCCCCGCCGACGCCGAGGACCAGGGTGTTCACGAAGTACCGGCCGTACGGCACGGTGGTGACGGCGTCGACGTAGTTCTGGATGGTCGGGCTGTACGGGATCAGTGACAGGGAGTGCGCGAGGATCTCCCCCGCCGGCTTGAGGGAGGTCGCCAGCGTCCAGATCAGCGGCGCGACGGTGACGACGCTGACGAGGACCACGCCGACCCACCAGGCGATGGTCTTCGTCGGGTCGTGGCGGCTCGGCGGCGCAGCCGGTTGCGGTCGGGCGCGGCGTCGGCGGTGCCGACGGTGGTCGCGGTGGTCGTGGTCATCGTTCGGTGTCCCGGTTCGTGAGGCGGGCGTTGACGAGGGAGAACGCGAGGATGATCACGAACAGGATGAACGACAGCGCGGACGCGTAGCCCATCTGCAGTGATCCGAACCCGCGGTCGTAGATGTAGTAGACGGTCGTGACGGTGGAGTTCCCCGGGCCGCCCTTGGTGAGGACGTACGCCTGGTCGAACACCTGGAACGCGTTGATGATGAGCAGCGTCGACACCAGGAACGTCGTCCGGCGGATGCTCGGGAGCACGACGTACCGGAACACCTGCCATGCGTTGGCGCCGTCGAGTCGTGCGGCCTCGCGGAGGTCCGGTGAGACGCCCTGGAGCCCCCCGAGGAAGATCATCATGTTGCCGCCGAAGCCCGCCCAGACGCTCATCATGACGATGGCGGACATCGCCCAGTGCGAGTCGTACAGCCACGCCGGTCCATCGATCCCGAACCAGCCGAGCGCGGCGTTGAGGAGACCGTGCTGCGGGTTGAGGACCCAGTACCAGACGGTGGCCGTCGCCACGGTGGAGGACACGACCGGGATGTAGAACAGCGTCCGGAAGATGCGGACGGCCCGGCCGCTGCGGTTCAGCAGGAGCGCGGTCGCGAGGGCGATGACGAGCCCGAGCGGCACGTAGAGGACCGTGTAGAAGACGGTGTTGCGGAGCGCGATCCAGAAGAACGGGTCGCTGGCGATGCGCGTGTAGTTGTCGAACCCGACCCAGGTGAGCTTGCCGATCACGGCGTAGTCGCTGAGGCTGACCACGGCGGCGACGACGACGGGCAGTGCGGTGAACAGCAGGAACAGCGCACCGGGGAGGGCGAGGAACACCCAGGCGGCCCGGGTCTGCTGCTTGCGGGTGGCGCTGACGCCCTGACCGCGCTCGGGTGCGCGTCGCCGACGGCGCCGGCCTGGAGGCGCGACCTGCGTCTCGGGGGCGAGCAGGGCCTCCCGGCCGGTCACCGCCTGCTCCTCGGACGAGGTGACGATGCTCACCGGACACCTCCGTCAGCGGCCGCTGTCGCCGCGGCGACCGCGGGTCGCCGCATCCCGGCGAGGTCGAGGACGAACTCGCAGAACATCGCGTTCGCCCACGAGAACCACGGTCGGGTGTACGCGCTCGGGTCGTCCACGTCGAACGACTCGTGCATGAGGTTCGTTCCGGCGTGCGTCGCACAGAGCTGTCGGAGCAGCTCCTGCCGCTCGTCCTCCGAGGTCGCGGTCAGGCCCTGCACGGCGAGCGCGATGGGCCAGACGTTCCGGCCCGGCGTGTGCGGGCTGCCGATGCCGCTGCCGGCGCTCCCGGTGAACCACGAGGGGTTCGTCGGCGACAGCACGGCGGAGCGGGTGCGCAGGTAGAGCGGATCGTCGGCCGCGCACCACCCGAGGAGCGGGAGGGACAGCAGGCTCGGCACGTTGGCGTCGTCCACGACGAGCGAGCCGCCCAGCCCGTCGACCTCGTACGCCAGGACCCGCCCGTGCTCCGGGTGGTCGACGACGCCGTGCTCGCGGATGCCCCGGTCGAGCTCGACGGCGAGCCGCTCCGCGCGGTCGGCCAGGTGCTGGTCGTCGAGGACGGCCGTCGCGAGCTCGGCGACGAGCCGCAACGCGACGACCGCGAACGCGTTGCCGGGGACGTTGTACCCGAACACCGTGGCATCGTCACTCGGTCGGAACGCGCTCCACGTCAGGCCGGTCGGCACGGTCAGCGGTCCTCGACCAGCACGGACCAGGGTGTCCGACGGCAGGAGCGGGTCCGGCCGTTCGAACCGGTAGGCCGACCGTGCCTCGTGATCCTGTTCCGTCGTCCAGACGCGGATGGCGGCGTCCGCGACGGCACCGAACCGCTCGAGGTGGTCAGTCCGCCCGGTCCGTGCCCAGAGCGTGTGCGCCAGCTGGATCGGGTAGCAGAGCGAGTCGATCTCGTACTTGCGTTCCCACACCCCCGGGGTCATCGCCGTGCGGTCGTCCTGGTGCCCGGCGCCGTCGGCGGTGCGGTTGAAGGCGTTCGCGTACGGATCGGCGAGGACGGAGGCCTGCTGTCGTCGGGACACCGCGGCGACGGTGTCGGCGAGCGCCTCGTCGTCGGCCACGAAGTGCAGGTACGGCGTCAGCTGCGCGGACGAGTCGCGGAGCCACATCGCGGGGATGTCCCCGGTGACCATGAAGGCGGTGCCGTCCGGCTCGGTCGTGATCGTCGTGGCGAGCGTGTTCGCGAAGCAGTTCGCGAAGAGCTCCCCGACCGACGGGCCGAGGCGGTCCGTCACCTGTGTGGCGACCGTGTTGATGAGGTCGTCGTGTTGCTGAGCCACGCTGCTCCCTTGACTTCCGGTGATGATCCTCCAACTATATGGATTGATCGATTCCGCGCAAGAAGTAGTTTGAGTATACTTTTTGTGGTGCACAGGGCACGGGGATCGTCGGATCGAAGGGGATCCCATGCAGCACCGACTCCTCGGCCTGGTGACGGCCGGCGCACTCGCGAGCGCCGCACTCACCGGCGTCGCGCTCACCGTGACACCGGACCATGCCGCCGCGCTGACCACCACGCAGGCGACCGACGCGTACGACGCGTTCGTGGACACCTACTGGGACCCGGACGCCAAGTACTTCTTCACGTACAGCGACCATCGCGTGCACAGCGAGCACGCCGTCGGTCCCCAGGGCGGCCTGTACACCGACTACTGGTGGGAGGCCCAGAACTGGGAAGCGGTCATGGACCGCTACGAGCGCACCCACGACAGCGCGAGCCGGCAGATGATCGACGACGTCTTCGACGGCTGGCAGGCCGCCTACCCCGACTTCCGCACGAACGACTGGAACGACGACATGGGGTGGTGGGCCCGCGGCAGCATCCGCGCCTACGAACTCACCGGTGAGCAGCGGTTCCTCACCGAGGCCGAGGACGTCTTCCACTACATCGCCCAGTACGAGGACACCACCTACGGCGGCGGCATCTGGTGGAAGAACGTGGACGTCGGCGACGGCTCGAAGAACGAGAAGAACGTCGCGACGAACGGCACCGCGGTGTGGACAGCGCTCCGCCTCTACGCGGCGACCGGCGACACCAGCTACCGCGACACCGCCGAACGGATCTACGCCTGGCTGCACAGCGACTTCGACAACGGCGGCCACATCCGAGACCACGTGAGCGGCACCGGACAGTTCACCGACTTCGACTGGACCTACAACCAGGGCCAGTACGCCGGCGCAGCCCTGCAGATGTACCTCGCGACCCACGACACGCAGTACCTCACCCAGGCGACCACCGCGGCCGACTGGGCCGTCGCGAACCTCACCACGGCCGGGACCTTCGTCAACGAGGGCACGAGCGACACCGAGGGCTTCAAGGCCGTCCTGACCCGTGACCTCCGCGCGCTGGTCGACGACGCCGGGCAGACCCAGTACGAGCAGGTGCTCACCGCCAACGCATCCCAGGCGGCGAACCACGTGTCGCCCGAGGGCATCGGCGGCCCGGACTGGAACGCTCCGACGCCCTCGACCGCGACGACCCCGCAGCAGTCCCTCGGCGCGGCGGCGACCGTCGCCGTCGAACAGCAGGCGGTGCCCGACGGCTCGACCGCCGTGGTCGAGGGCGACGGCACCTACCAGGCGGAGAACGTCGATCACCCCGGCATCTCCACCGAGGCCTCGAACGCCGGCCACACCGGGCGCGGCTACCTCGCCGGGTGGAACACGGACGGCACGGCGGCCACCTTCCACACCAACGTGGCGACGGCCGGAACGCACACGGTGACCTTCCGCTACGCGGCAGCCGCCGGCACCGCCGTCCGCGCGGTGAGCGTCAACGGGTCGGCACCGGTCAACATCACCTTCCCCGCCACGTCGTCGTGGGCGACGTGGAGCACGGTCACCGTGGACCTACCGTTCACCTCGGGTTCCGATGCCCTGGTCGTTGCGGACACGACGAGCAGCGGGAGCGGCAACTTCCTGAACCTCGACGCCGCGACGATCACGCTCTAGTCGTCGAGGGGCGCAGGCCCACCGGACGGGAGGCTCGGTGCCAGCTGGCACCGAGCCTCCCGTCCGTCTGCCAGGGGTCAGTCGTCGAACGGGCGGAGGTCGCGGACGCGAGCGCGCTCGGTGCGCGCGGACGCGACGACCTGGTCGGCGTTGATGTTCCGCTCGTCCTGGAGAGCGAGCTCCGCATGGCGACGGTTCCACTCGTCGGAGTCCCTCGCGACGACCTCGAGCGCTTCCCGAGGCCGATCGACGCGGAACACCACCGCCCAACGCACCTCGACGGAGCGGTCGTGTGCGAGGCGGAGCAGCTGATCGTCGTCGGGCCAGCGCAGGCCGTTGGCCGCGGCACCAGCACGGACGTGCCGGATCGGATCGGTGACGAGACGCTCCATCTGCGCTCGCGAGATGCGGGGGTTGCTCGCACACCAGGCTCGGACCCGCGGTGACGCGTCGTCGAGGAGCGCGGCGAAGACCTCTGGGTCGTCAGTCGTCGCGCCGACCCGGCCGCGGGTCTCGTCGAAGTCGTCGGCGGCCAGCAACCGCTGCACCGGGAGCGCAAGCGACCGTCGGTCGTCCCGGGCGTACGTGTGCGCGAGGATCGCACGGACCCAGCGGTCCGGTGACCGAGCAGCGTCGTCGTGCAGCTGCGGGCGATCGGCAAGGCCCGTCGCGGCGGTCGCGCGCACGACGTCGACGAGATCGTGCAGGAGTCGCGCGAGCGTCCCGTCATCGGTCGCGGGGTTCTCCGCCACCGCTCGACGAACGGCCTCCTCCGGACGCTCGCCGAGCGTCCGGAGGAGCACGGGATCGCTCGTCTGCTCGGCCTGGAGGACGACGGCAGCGATGGTCGGCATGGGGTGATCATGACAGAGCGCTGTGACCCGGGGGCCATCCGGGGAGTCCACCCCTCGCCGCAGGCGGAACGTCCGACCCCCTACGATCGGACCGGTGCTCCTGCACCGCACCACGCAGTCACCGGAGGCAGTCAGTGAGGTCCGTCGAAGTCCCGATGCTGCCGATCGTGGTCCCGCTCGGGGTCGTGTTCTTCGCGGTGCTGCTGTGGGTGCTCCGCTCGCGCGGCCGGGTCACGCTCCCCCGGGTGAGCGTCGCCGCCGTCCTCGCGCTCTACGTCGGCGGCGTGCTCGCCAACACGGTCTTCCCGATCTTCATCCACCTCGGGACGTGGCCCGACCGTGGTCCACGGCCCCTGGCGCTCTGGCTGGTGCCGTTCGTCGACTACGGGATGGAGGACGCGCTCATCAACGTCGGCGTGTTCATCCCGCTCGGCGTCCTCGTCCCGCTGCTCACCGCGCGGCCGAGCTGGTGGCGGGTGCTGGCCGTCGTCGCCGGTGCGAGCCTCGCCATCGAGCTGGTGCAGATGGTGACCGCACAGTCCGCCTTCGGTGGACACATCGCCGACGTCAACGACTGGATGACGAACGTCCTCGGCGGCGTCATCGGCTACGGCCTGTTCGTGCTGGTCACGCGGTCGGGGGCGGCCGCCGTGTTCGTCGACCGGTTCCGATGGCCGACGCGCGAGCGGGTCGGCAGCCCGTCGGCCTGAGGACTGCCGACGCGCTCAGCTCGAGGCGGTCGGGTGCACCATGACCCGCATCGGCGTTCCGACGCGGAGCGCAGACGGACCGTCTGGCTCGCGGATCGAGCTCCGTCCGCAGAGAACGAAGGGCCGCGCTCAGGGGTGTCGACCGCGCCGGCGCGCGCTCCGCGTCCCGGCGGTTCGGTACCGCCTCCGACGTCGCCGCCGGACAACGGCTTCGACGGCACGTCGACCGGATGTCACCGGCTGCGCCGTATCCTGGCCGTGGCTCGCCGCCGGGGACGATCCCGAGGCCTCGTGCCGCCGGAAGGAACTGTCATGAGCATGGAAGGCGTGGCCTGGAGCTCGCTCTACAAGATCTCCACCGCACGGGACGGCAAGCACGGGTTCTCGCGTGCGTCCCTCCGACGCATCATGACCTTCGCGGTGCCCTACCGGGCGAAGCTGCTGCTCTTCATCGCGCTGTCCGTCGTGGGGGCGTTCCTCGCCGTCGCGACGCCGGTGCTCGCGGGCCGGGTCGTCGACGTGATCGTCGCCCGGGGCGCGGTCGGCACGATCGTCTGGCTCGCCGTCGTCATCGCGCTCGTCGCGGTGGCCGACGCGGGGACCTCGTTGGCCACCCGGTGGTACTCGGCACGGATCGGCGAGGGCGTGATCCTGGACCTCCGGACCGCCGTGTTCAACCACGTGCAGAAGATGCCGATCGCGTTCTTCACCCGCACGCGGACGGGCGCCCTGGTCAGCCGGCTCAACAACGACGTGATCGGCGCGCAGCAGGCGTTCAGCGGCACGCTGTCCGGTGTCGTCACGAACGTCGTGGCGCTCGTCCTGACCCTGTCCGTCATGCTCAGCACGTCGTGGCTCGTGACGGTCCTCGCGATCGTCATGCTCCCGATCTTCCTGGTCCCCGCCCGCCGGATGGGCAGCCGCCTCGCCGCACTCCGCCGCGAGGCCGCCGACCACAACTCCGCCATGAGCACGCAGATGACGGAGCGCTTCTCCGCGCCGGGGGCCACCCTCGTCAAGCTGTTCGGTCGACCGGACGACGAGGCCGAGGAGTTCCGCGTCCGCGCCGCCCGGGTCCGTGACATCGGCGTGCGCATGGCCCTGCTGCAGTTCGTCTTCGTCACCGCCCTGACGCTCGTCTCCGCGCTCGCCCTCGCGCTCGTGTACGGCCTGGGCGGCTTCTTCGCGCTCGCCGGCCAGCTCAACACCGGTGACGTGGTCACCCTGGCGCTCCTCCTCACCCGGCTGTACGCGCCGCTGACCAGCCTGGCGAACGCCCGGGTGGAGATCATGAGCGCCGTGGTCAGCTTCGAGCGCGTCTTCGAGGTGCTCGACCTCGAACCGCTCATCCAGGAGAAGCCCGACGCCGTCACCGTCCCCGCCGGCCCCGTCGCGGTGGAGTTCGACGACGTCCACTTCGCCTACCCGTCCGCGGACAAGGTGTCCCTCGCCTCCCTCGAGGAGGTGTCCACGCTCGACACCCGCGGTGGAGAGGAAGTGCTGCACGGCATCTCCTTCCGGATCGAGCCCGGGCAGACGGTCGCGCTCGTCGGGACCTCCGGCGCCGGCAAGTCCACCATCGCCCAGCTCCTCTCCCGCCTGTACGACGTCGACAGCGGCGCCGTGCGGCTGGCCGGGACCGACGTCCGCGACGTCACCTTCGCCGCGATACGGGACACCCTCGGCATGGTGACGCAGGACGGTCACCTCTTCCACGAGACCATCCGCTCGAACCTCCGGCTCGCCCGACCCGAGGCCTCCGACGACGAGGTCTGGGACGCGGTGCGTCGCGCCCGCCTCGAGCCGCTCATCCGTTCCCTGCCCGACCAGCTCGACACGATGGTCGGCGAGCGGGGCTACCGCCTGTCCGGCGGCGAGCGCCAGCGCATGACCATCGCCAGGCTGCTGTTGGCCCAGCCGCGCGTCGTCATCCTCGACGAGGCGACGGCGGCGCTCGACTCCACGTCGGAAGCCGCCGTGCAGGCAGCGCTGAGCGAAGCGCTCGAGGGGCGCACGGCGATGGTCATCGCGCACCGCCTCTCGACCATCCGCAGCGCCGACCAGATCCTCGTCGTCGAGGACGGGTCGATCGTGGAGCGCGGCACGCACGACGAGCTCCTGGCCCAGGGCGGTCGGTACGAGGAACTGCACCGGACGCAGTTCGCGGTGCAGAAGGACGTCGCCGCCGACGAGGACGCGCTGGGCGCGACCCCGACCGCGGTGGTCCGCTAGCGCGGCTCCGCCGCCGCCGGTTGCGAGGACCGCTCACCGACATGGGTGGGCACGGCGGGCACCACGGCTGACCCGCTGCCGCGCGGTGCGACATGCGTCCGCGTCCGCGTCCGCGTCCGCGTCCGGGAGAGGATGTCGGGGTGCATCCTCCGCAGCGCCTCCTCGACTCCCTCGTCATGCGGGTGGAGGAATCGGGGTTCCGCGCCCACGGCCTGCACGTGCAGGTCGGGGACGACGCCGCTGAGCACCACTGGAGCCCGGACGTCCGCCGGGAAGTCCACTCCGTCGCGAAGGGGGTCAGCGTCCTGGCCGTCGGCATCGCCGCGGACGACGGACTCATCGACGTCGACGAGCCGGTGTCCCGGTCCCTGACCGACGTCGCGTTCGGCGCCGGGAGCGACCAGGTGACCCTCCGGCACCTCCTCACCATGACGAGCGGGATCGACATGCCCTGGTCGGAGAGCGAGTTGACGGACTGGCCCGACCTCGCCCGGGAGTTCCTCGGCCGTCCCTCGCGCGGCCGCGTCTTCCAGTACGCGAACGCGAGCACGTACACCGCGATGCGGGTGCTGGCCACCCGGGTGGGCGACGTCGGCGCCTTCGTCGCACGGCGACTCTTCGAACCGATCGGCATCCCGGACGTGACCTGGCAGCGCTGCTCGATCGGCCACGTCGCCGGGGGTGCGGGGATCGCACTCACCACGCGGGAGGTCGCCCGGCTCGGACAGCTGATCCGCGACGACGGCGTGTTCCGCGGACGCCGGGTCGTCAGTGCACGCTGGTGCCGCGCGATGCACTCGGAGTGGGTGGTGCGGCCGGAGGCCGGGCCGGGCTACGACCGGTACGCGATGGCCGGGTGGGGCGGCCCGGGGCAGCTGTGGCGGCTGCACGGCGCCTACGGACAGATGCTCCTGTTCGACGGCGACACCGTCGTGACGGTGACCGCCGACGACCACGCCGGCGCTGATGCGTTCGCAGCGTCGGTCGCCGACGTCCTGCTGCGATCCGCCAGCACCTGACCGAGCACATCCGAAACGGGAGGCGCGGTGCCAGCCGGCACCGCGCCTCCCGTCCGGTGCATCCCCGCGAGGCCGTCCGCGGCTCCCGGACCGTCGGGCCACGGTCGTTCAGACCTCGCCCGAGCGCCTCGCCCGTCGCGCACGTCTCGCCGCCGCCTTCCGCGCCTGCCCTGCGGGTTCGGGCAGGGGAACGACGCCGTGAGCGCGGAAGAAGTAGCCGTCCTGCCCGGACGGGAAGGGCTCGACCGCGAACTCGACACGTTCGCCGGCACGGAGCGTGTGGAAGCCGTCCGTGACCACGGCGGAGAAGTGCACGAACACGTCGGACTCGACCTGCTTCGACCGCAGGGCGCCCCACCCCTCGTCGTCGTCCCACCAGACGCACACGCCCTCGACGATCTGCACCCTGGCACGCTACCGCGGTGCGGGCGGAGGACAGCGGCGCGCGCACCGTGCTCCGTGGGCGCGTCCTGTTGTTACGCTGCTCCCACCCCATCCAGGAGGCCGTCGACGAGTGCCCCCGAGGACAGCGACGTCCTCCCGGTTGCGCGAGCGGCCACGTATCTGCAAGGAAGCAGGTCATCGTGCACTCCTCTGCCCACTCCCCCACCAGGACGCCCCGCACCGCGGCGCGCGTCGTCGGCGCCGCCGCGGCCGTCAGCGCCGCGGCGCTCGGCGTCCTCGGTCCGGCGCAGGTCGCCGCGGCCGCACCGCCCGCACCTACCTCCACCGCCGCCGACCTCGGGCCGAACGTGCTCGTCTTCTCCCCGGACATGGCCCAGGCCGACATCCAGGCGAAGATCGACGCCGTCTACGACCAGCAGGTCGACAACGAGATGGGGACGGCGCGGTACGCGCTGCTGTTCGAACCGGGCACGTACGGCTCGGCGACGAACCCGCTCGACGTCCGCGTCGGCTACTACACCGAGGTCGACGGCCTCGGGCAGGACCCGTCCGGCGTGACGATCAACGGCGGCGTCACCGCGACGGGGCGCAACGGCAGCGGCTCGCTGGACACCTTCTGGCGTTCGGTGTCGAACCTCACGATCCATGTCGTGCCGACGGCCGACGCCTGCCACACCGGCAACGAGATGTGGGCGGTCTCGCAGGCAGCGCCGATGCGACGCGTCGACGTGAAGGACTACACGACCTTCATGCCGTACTGCGAGAGCCCGAACTACGCCAGCGGCGGGTTCGTCGCGGACTCCGAGCTCGAGGGCGGCGCACTGAACGGCTCGCAGCAGCAGTTCTACGTCCGCAACACGGACCTCGGTGCCGGCTGGTCGAACGGCGTGTGGAACCAGGTGTTCTCGGGTGACCGGAACGCCCCCGCGCAGTCGTTCCCGCAGCCGCCCTACACGACGCTGACCGCGACACCGGTCTCCCGCGAGAAGCCGTACCTGTACGTCGACGGGAACGGCGCCTACCGCGTGTTCGTCCCGAGCGCGCGGACGGACTCGGTGGGGACGAGCTGGGCCGGCGGCCACACGCCGGGGACGTCGCTGGCGTTGAGCAGCTTCTTCGTGGCACACCCCGGTGACCCGATCGCGAAGATCAACTCCGCGCTCGCGCAGGGCAAGAACCTGCTCGTGACGCCCGGCGTGTACGACGTCGCGCAGAGCATCGCGGTGAAGCGGGCCGACACCGTCGTCCTCGGACTCGGTCTCGCGACCTTCACCGCGCAGAACGGTGCCGTGCCGATGACCGTCGCCGACGTACGTGGGGTCGACATCGCAGGCCTGACGTTCGACGCCGGGACGGTCAACTCGCCGACGCTGCTCCGCATCGGGACCGGCCACGACAAGGGCGGTCCCCACGTCGCGAGTGCTGCGGACCCGACCGCGCTGCAGGACGTGTTCTTCCGGATCGGTGGTCCGCACGTCGGCAAGGCGACGACGAGCCTCGAGGTGAACACCGACCACACCATCCTCGACGACATCTGGGCCTGGCGTGCCGACCACGGCGTCGCCGGTTCCGTCGGGTGGACGGTCAACACCGCCGACACCGGCGTCGTCGTGAACGGCGACGACGTCACCGCGACCGGGCTCTTCGTGGAGCACTACCAGAAGTACAACGTGGTGTGGAACGGCGAGCGCGGCAGGACCGTGTTCTTCCAGAACGAGCTGCCCTACGACGCGCCGAACCAGGCCGCGTGGCGACACGGTGCCGTGAACGGCTGGGCAGCGTACAAGGTCGCCGACACCGTCCGGACGCACGAGGCCTGGGGACTCGGCAGCTACATCTACACGAACGTCGACCCGTCCCTCCACGCGACGCAGTCCTTCGAGGTCCCCGACCGACCGGGCGTGGTGTTGCACGATCTGACGACCGTTGCGCTCAACACGAACGCCGGCACGATCGACCACGTCGTCAACGGGCAGGGAACCGCAGCCACCGGAGCGGTCTCCGGGCAGCCCCAGACCGTCACGACGTACACGAACGGCGTCGCGCAGTAACGAGGTCGGTCGGACACACGGCGGCCCTCGGGGGTCTCCTCGGGTACGTGCCCGGGGAGACCCCCGAGGTCGTCACGCGGACGTGGTCCTACGGCGCCCGACGCTCCGCACGCGCCGAGGGGTCGTTCTCCGCGGAGTCCGCAGCCCGGGTCTGCGACCACGGACGCGCTCCGGGGCGTCGGAGCACCAGCGCGGCGAGTGCGGCGACGACCCCGGCGAACGCGAACGCGGCCACGACGACGACCATCCAGTCCGCGACGGTGAGGAACAGGCCGCCGAGGACCGTCGCGACGAGTGCGAGGAGCCCGGCGGTCGAGGCTGCGCGACGCACGGGGTGCGCCGCTCCGTTCCGCTCGCCGTGGTTCCGGACGGCAACGGCGATCGCAGCGATCACCACGGCCGCGACGACGCCGACGGGCACCGCGTAGACGGACACGAACGCGACGGAGTCCCATCCGACGGATGCGTCGCTCAGCTTCCCGAGCGCGACCGTCGCCACGGCGAGCATCGCTCCCCCGAGGACCGTCACCGCGCAGAAGCCGACGTCCCGCCAGAAGTGGCGTCGGTCCACGAACGAGGCGGTCGGCATGCCGCACCGTATCCCGCGGCCACGCCCGGGGACGATCGTCCTCGCTACGGTGGAGCGATGGACGCAGCCAGCCCCGACCGCGATCCGCGCGAGCCGAACTCGTTCGACGACGACCTGTTCCCCGGTCAGCGCGGAGCGCCGGCGTGAGCCGCCTCGGCGACTGGTGGCGGCGGGAGAACGCGAGACCGCAGCCGAGTCCGTTCGACGCGGGCCGGGCCTCCATCCCGTACCCGGAGCTCGGGCGAGCCGACCTGGCCGCGTTCCACCGCTCCGAGACGTACCTGCTCCGGGAGATCGTCGAGGCCCGTTCGTGGGGGCGCCACCTCGACAGCCTCGACGACGCTCCCGCGACGAACGGCTGGGTCGTGATGCCCGGGCGGGTCTGGTCGGCACTGATGGACGACACGAAGGGGACCGGACCGGGGCGTGCCGTGATGGACGCCGTCGTGGAGTGGCTCGTCGACGCCGGGGCGCTCCGTCCGATCGTCGACGAGGCCCGCGCCGCCATCGCCGAGGCGACCGTGGCCCGACGCGTCCAGGACCACCCGGGCTCCATCGGCGTCGGACGGCGCGACTGGGACGACGACATGTGGGAAGTGGACCCGCAGCGGATGCTGGCGGTGTACCCGCACCTCGCCGACACGAACGACGACTGGCAGCGAGCAGCCGAGCGGCGATCGCCGTGACAGGGGATCCGTACGACCCGCCGGACGCCGGCGTGCTCGACGTCATCGCCGATGCGTGGGTGACGCAGCTCGAGGAGACCGCCGCACTGGGTGAACCGCAGCGACACCCGGCCCTCGAGGTCGGCGACACCGTCCCGCCGTACGTGAACGAGTTCGACGTCGGCTACCGCGCCGTCGACACCTGGCACGGCGGCAACCCGGGCCCCGCCATCGAGGTCGTCCGCCGTGCGCTGCTCGACGCCGGCGCCGTCGCGCGGCTCCGGTCCTCCGCGATCGGTGCGCTCGAACGTCGGGGCGTCCGCTGGGCGGTGCACCACCGCACGGAGCTGCCGATGCCGCTGTCGGGACGGCGGTACTGGGAGGTCACCGACGTCGACCGGTTCGAGGCGACGATGGCCGGCTTCCTCCGGTACCCGCACCCGCTCCCGGCGGAGGTCCGTGACCGCATCGTCTCCTGGTCGGCGCGAACCGAGACGGACGCCGGCGCACCGGAACGCGACGCCCTCCTCGACGAGTTCATCAGCCACCACCGGCGACACCTCGAGCCGGGCATCGTCATCGCCGAGACGCGCGACCACTTCCGCCGCTGGTACATCGACACGTACCAGGGCACGCAGACGGACTTCGCCGACCGGATGTGGCGCTGGCTGCGGGCCGAAGGGGCACTGCGGAGCCCCACCTCCGAGGAACGCGCGGTCCTCGGAGTCGTTCCGGAGGGCACGCGCGTCTGGGACCGCGACCGGCTCGCGGCAGCTCTTCCGGAGCTCACGCGGAGCGAGTAGCTGCCTGCTCGTGCGGTTTGGGGTCTGGTCGCGACCTGCTGCCGGACGGGAGGCGCGGTGCCAGCTGGCACCGCGCCTCCCGTCCGTCTCGGCTCGCGTGGCCGGGATCGACGGTGCTCGGCGTCACGACCGGGGCCGGCGAGCACCTCGCGGAGGGACCGATGCGACCGAGACTGCTCCCACGATGATCGCGGCGGTCGCGACGTGACCCCACACCGACGACTCGACCGCCAAGTGCATCGCGACAGCGGCCAGTGCGACAGCTCCGGAGCCGATGAACACGATGGAGGCGAACGTGCCGGGCAGCGCCGCCCGGGTCCAGGTCGGCCCCGGCGTGATCATCCTCGGCACGGCGACGACGACCAGGATCGCGATCACGAAGCCGAGGCCCATCGCCGGACCGACGGCGGCGGTCAGCGCGGGGACGACCGTTGATGCGGCAAGGGCAGCGAAACCGAGACAACTGATCAGCAGGCCTCCACGAGTGCGGGGAGCGTAGCTGCGCTGTGTGGTGATGGTCATGGCGTGCTTCCCGTCGTCACTGGCGGCACGGCTCGATGATCGGCCATACAGGTGCCGCGGTCACGAAGCGACGGATACCGGCACACTTCCCCTGGCTGACGGCTCGGTTCGCCGTGTCGACCATGAGCCCGACGGCGATCGCGCACGCCCATGCGGCTGGTCCACACAACGCTGAGATGATCGCACCTGCAGCTACAGAGCCAGAGGCCATCGTCTTGGTCTGCGCCCTGCTCAAGAGCACAGTGCAGTGGATCAGGTTGCATTCGATGGTCGTGAACGTCGTGATCGGACCCGCTGATCCCTCAGTCGTGATCGGTACCGCAGAAGTGGTCCGCTGCGAACCGTCGGCGAACGTCGCAACGCGCGAAGTCCCGCCGTCCGGAAGTGCTGTCTCAGCGATGGCCACCGGTCGTGCGTCCGGACGTTCCGAGTCGGCCGGCAGCCCCGACTGCAACTTCGCGATCAGCGCTTCCTGCGTGCTTTTGGGGATGCTTGCGTCGGTCATCGCGGTCCGGATCGCCGTGACCTCCTCGTCAGTGACGGGGGACTCTGCGGCGTGCGCAGGACCTGCAACGAGCGTCGAGCCGAGCATGGCTGCCAGCGCAGCACCCACGAGGGCGGCGCGTGCTGGGGTGGTGGTCGAGACGTTCATGTGGATTCCCCTTTCAGCGGCGTTGCTGGGCCCAGCACGATGCTGGGCGCTCCGTTCTTTCGATTCTGGCGAGAGAAGGTGAAATGCACAACATCAGATTCGTCCACACATTTTCCGCAGAAGCGCTGTACGGCGGGCTCGCCGAACTCGTCGGAGGAGGTCCGGCGCGGTTTCGAGCCAGAGGGGCCGAGCGCGCACCGGTGATGCAGAATCATCCACGGTGTGGGGTCTGGTCGCGACCTGCTGCCGGACGGGAGGCGCGGTGCCAGCTGGCACCGCGCCTCCCGTCCGCAGCAGCATCGCCACCGATCCGCCCCAGGTCACCAGGCGAGTTGCTGGTCGTCCTCGAAGACCGCACCAGTCGGGCCGTCCGCCGGGAGCGTCGCGAGACGGACGGCCACCGCAGCGCCCTCGTCCGGGGTCCTGGTGCCACGGAAGTCGTTGAAGTCAGTGGCGACGTGCCCGGGAGCTGCACCGTTGATCTTCATGGCCGTGTCGGCGAAGGCGCGGGCGTAGTGCACGGTCAGGGCGTTCAACGCCGTCTTCGAGCTGGAGTAGACCATGGAGGGTTGCCCGACCCATGCACCCGCTTCGCCGATCGAGCCGCGCTTGCTCGTCACGTTCACGACCCGCGGTGCGTCGGACTGCTCCAGCAGGGGCAGGAACGCGTTCATCATCCGCACGACGGCGAACACGTTGACCTCGTAGACGTTCCTGATGTCCTCGACCGTCTCCTCGGTGGGGGTCGGGAGGTGGTCCATCGGGTGGAACGTCAGCGTGTTCACGCCGGCGTTGTTCACCAGGACGTCGAGGTGGCCGAACTCGTCGGCGACGACCGCTGCGAGGGTGTCGACGTCCTCCTGGCGGGTCACGTCGAGGACGACCGGCCGGACTTCGCCGTCGAGTGTCGACGCTGCCCGCCGGCCGGCCTCGATGCTGCGCGCTCCGAGGAGGACCGTGAAACCCTGCCGCGCCAACCCCCGCACGATCGCGAGGCCGATGCCCTTGTTCCCACCGGTGACGAGGGCGGTCTTGGAGGGTGCGACTTCTTGTGTTGTCATGACAACAGCATGCGTTTGCCGGTGTTGTCGTGTCAACACTGAACTTGCTAGGGTCGACGCATGACGGAGCCGCTCGACGCCGAGGAGCAGCGTCTCTGGCACGCGTGGAAGCGCGCCACTGAGCACGTGCGACAACGCGTGGGCGACGACATCAAAGACGCAACGGGCCTGTCCGACCCCGACTTCGGCATCCTGACCCGACTCGTCGAACTGGGCAGCGGCGGCCTTCGCCAGAACGACCTCGCCGCCTCGATGGGGTGGCACCGCAGTCGCCTGTCACACCAGCTGACGCGCATGGAAGAGCGCGGACTCCTCCACCGCCAGAGTGTCGACGGCGGCGTCCTCGTGCAGATCACGGACGAGGGCGCGGCCCTGGGCAGGGTTGCACGACCCGTTCACGCCGCGGCGGTCCGTCGGCACCTGATCGACCACCTCGAGGGCCGAGAACGCGTGTCGCTCGTCCGTCTGCTCGAGCAGCTCGCGGGAGGCCAGGCACCGTCGCGGTGACGGCCGGTTTCCGTCCCGCGAGGCATGGTGCAGAATCATCGACGATGGACCAGATGACCCCTGCGGCGTCGCGGGATCGCGCCGACTCCGACCCCCTCAGGGCGTCGCGCCCGTCGTCTGCCGACGGGAGCACTCCGTGGCTCCGAGTCGCCCTCTGGGCGGGACGGGGCATCCTCCTCCTCGCCGCGGTCGCGCTCGTGGTCACGCTGCTGACCCGGCCTCGCTGGACCGCTGACGGTTTCGATGCGGACGGGTTCGCGATCAGCTGGATCCCGAACGTGACCATGGTGGTCCTGGTCGTGGTCGGGCTCCTCTGGCACTGGCTGTTCGGGCTGTCCACGTCACCGAGAGCGAGCTGGAGAGACGGAGACGACATCGTCGCGCTGACCGTGCTCGGTCGTCGACGACTCCACCTGCCGGCTGCATGCACCGTGCGTTTCCGGATCATGACGAACGTCGGGACGAGCCACGGGGTCGTCCTCGTCGACCGACGGTTGCGCCCGCTCGTGTTGCTGGACCCGTTCAGTTCCGGTCTCGCGGGTCGGCTGGATCGACTGACCGACAACCGCCACCGTGCGACCGCCGGTGGCATCGTCCTCGAGCACCTCCTCGGCTTCGCGTGGCTGCTGACCTCGGTCATCGCCGTGTTCGTGCTGCTCGGTCTCGCGGACGCCCTCACCGGGGCTGCTGGCCTCGGCTGACCTCGGGAGAGGATCGGCAGCAGCGCTCGGGGCGGCGGATCAGCAGCGGCCTGCGGAGCCGTGGGCACTACCTTGTACTCTCGCGAGATGCATCAGGACGACGTCCTCGCACACATCCTCGAGCGCGAGCGGACTGCGGATCGTCCGACAGTCGTCGGGATCTCGGGCTACTGCGGGTCCGGGAAGTCAACGCTCGCGCGAGCCATGGTCGCGGCCTTGCCCGACGCCGTGCGGATGCGCGGCGACGACTTCCTGGACCCGTCGCGCTCACACCGTCGCTCTTCCGAATGGGACGGCGTCGATCGCGAACGCCTGGTGGCGACGGTGCTGGAACCGTTCCACGAGGGACGCACGAGCCACTTCCGGCGTCACGACTGGTCGCGGCGACAACTCGGCCCCGAGGAGCCCGTGCCCTCGGCCCGCACGCTCATCGTGGACCTCATCGGGCTCTTCCACCCCGAAGCACTCGGCGCTCTCGACGTGACCATCTGGTGCGACGTCGACCTCGACACTGCCGCTCGCCGAGGAATCGCCCGCGATCGGGGGCTCGGACGGAACCACGATGCGCTCTGGCACGACGTCTGGATCCCGAACGAGCGCGACTTCGCGGAACGGTTCCGGCCCCGCGAGCGCGCCGATCTCCTCTGCACACCGTCTCGGAGCTCCCGGCACAGCGGGAAGCTGCCGTCCGGCGCGTGACCGGCCAGCGCGCCAGGACCACGCCCCGGGGACCGTTCAGCGTCGCGGCTCGCGCAGCCCGTCGACGACCAGGTCGAGGAGGTGACCGGTGCGCTCCTCAGCCTTGGGGGCGACGTGCCAGAGGAAGCTCAGGAGCGGAAAGACCTCGTCCGGCTCGATGTCGGCGCGGATCTCCCCGCGGGCCTTCCCCGCGTCGAGGAGCTCCGCGACGGCCGCCAGGATGCGCTCGTACTGCTCGTCGTGGAGCTCCGCTCGGGTCACCGCATCCAGGACGTCGGAGAGCGCGTGCTTCATGTGCCCGAACGCTGCGAGGGCATCGAACCAGCGACGCAGGGCCTCGATCGGCGAGTGCTGCTCGAGGAGGCCTCCTGCCGCAGCCGTCAGCGCCTCGAAGTCCTCCCGGTACACCTCGACCAGCAGGGCCTCTCGCGTCGGGAACCGCCGGTAGAGCGTTCCCTGCCCCACCCCTGCCGCGCGGGCTATGGACTGCATCGTCGCCGACCCGTCGTTCGCGAAGGCCTCGCGCGCGATCTCGACGATCCGGGCGCGGTTCTCCTGCGCGTCTGCTCGAAGCCCTGAGCCCGGATGACTCGACGAAGTGGACATGTGTCCGGTACGCTCCCTGATCAGTGTGGACAAGTGTCCACTTACTCTAGTGGAGGACCCATGACCAACGGCATCGCGGGCAAGACCATCGCCATCACCGGCGCTTCGAGCGGCATCGGCGCAGCGACCGCTCGACGCCTCGCACGAGCCGGCGGCACCGTCATCCTCGGCGCCCGTCGGGCGGACCGTCTCGGAGCACTGGTCGACGAGATCACGCACGACGGCGGTCGTGCGATCGCGGTTCCCATCGACGTCCGCCAGCGCAATGACCTCGAGCAGCTCGTCAGCACCGCCCGCGAGCGGTTCGGCCGACTCGACGTGCTGTTCTCCAACGCCGGCAGCATGGCGATCTCCCCGTTCGACGAGATCCGCGTCGACGACTGGCAACAGATGATCGACGTGAACCTGACCGGAGTCCTCAACGGGATCGCGGCCGCGCTGCCGGTCTTCCGCGCACAGGGGTCCGGGCACTTCATCCACACCGCCTCCACCGCAGCACACCGGATCGGGCCGTCGCAGGGCGTCTACGCGGCCACGAAGACCGCGGTCCGCGTGCTGTCGGAAGGCCTGCGGCAAGAGGCAGGTCCCTCCCTCCGCGTCACCGTCGTCACCCCCGGTTTCACGGACACCGAGGGCGTGGGTGCCGGCGCGAGCCCCGACGTCGCCGCGTCGCTCATCGAGCAGCGTGACGCGATCGCGATGCCGGCCGACGCGATCGCGCGAGCCGTGGCGTTCGCCATCGAGCAGCCCGACGGTGTCGACGTCGGTGAGGTCATCGTCCGACCCACCGCGCAGGGGTGACGGTCACTGCGGCCGCTGTCGGGCCATCGCCCCCCCCCCCCGTCTCACTACCCGAGCGGCTCCACCCCGTAGCTGGTGACCACCGCCCGGAGCTCGTCCAGGTACGCCTGCGCCTGCACGGTGAGCGGGACCGAGGCGTGCGCGATCCACCCGATCTCGATGCGCTCGTCGACGTCGAGCGGGATCGCGACGATCTCCGGGTCGAGGTCGTCGCTGATGAGCCCGGTCGAGATCGTGTAGCCCCCCAGGCCGATCATGAGGTTGAAGATCGTCGCCCGGTCGGAGACGCGGATCTCCCGCTTGCTCGACATCGTCGACAGGATCTCCTCGGCCAGGTAGAAGGAGTTGTTCGCACCCTGGTCGAAGGTGAGCCGCGGCAGGTCGGCGAGATCGGCCAGCGTCGCGCGCTTCCGCGACGCGAGCGGGTTCCGTCGCGCCACGAAGATGTGCGGCTCCGCGACGAAGAGCGGGGTGAAGACGACACCGGCGTCCCGGAGCAGCTTGCCGAGGACCTGCCGGTTGAAGTCGTTGCGGTAGAGGATGCCGACCTCGCTCCGGAGCGTGCGGACGTCCTCGATGATGTCCCACGTGCGGGTCTCCCGGAGCGAGAACTCGTACTCGTCCGCCGCCGCTGATCCCACCATCCGGACGAACGCCTCCACGGCGAAGGAGTAGTGCTGGGCGGACACCCCGAGGAGGCGCCGCGACCGCTGCCCACCGACGTACCGCTGCTCGAGCAGGGAGACCTGCTCGACCACCTGCCGGGCGTACCCGAGGAACTCGACGCCGTCGACGGTGAGCTCGACACCACGTGCGGAACGGAGGAAGAGCGCCCGGCCGATCCGAGCCTCCAGGTCCTTCATCGCCGCGGAGAGCGTCGGCTGCGCGACGTAGAGCAGGTCGGCCGCAGCGCTGATCGAACCCTCCGACGCGACCTCGATGAAGTAGCGGAGCTGTTGCAGCGTGATGTCCTTCGAGACCCGAGCCATAGGTGGACGCTATACCAGCGCATAGTGATTCCGAGTTACCCGATGACCCGCGGGTCCGGTCATGATCGATGCATGGCGGACGACTGCACCTTCAGCATCACGCGGACCCGGTTCGACGAGGACTACTCCCCCTCGGACAGCTCCCGGCTGACGACGAACTTCGCCAACCTGGCCCGAGGCGAGGACCGCCAGCGGAACCTGCGCGCAGCGATCGCCATGATCGACGACCGCTGCAACGACCTCGCTGGTGACGAGGACGAGGGGCGCTACCGCGTGGAGCTCGACATCGTCTCCGTCGCGATGCAGTTCGAGGACGGTGGAACCGTCGCGGAGTTCCCCCTGCTCGAGATGCTCGACGTCGTGATGGTCGATCAGCACACCGGCGAGCGCCACCAGGGCATCCTGGGCAACAACTTCTCGTCGTACCTCCGCGACTACGACTTCGCCGTGCTGCTGCCGTCCCTGGACACGAGTGCGGGCCTGCCGGACGACTTCGGCCAGCTGCACGGCGCGCTCTTCCAGCGCTTCCTCGAGTCGGCCGCGTTCCAGGACCAGTTCCGGAGCGAACCCGTCGTCTGCATCAGCGTCTCGACCAGCCAGACCTACCGGCAGTCCGGGTACGTCCACCCCGTCCTCGGCGCGGAGTACGACCACGAGCACGCTTCACTCACCGACGACTACTTCGGTCGGATGGGCATGCGGGTGCGGTACTTCATGCCGCCCGGGGCGAAGGCGCCGCTCGCGTTCTACACGCGCGGCGACCTCACTGCGGACTACACCGACCTCCAGCTCATCGGCACGATCAGCACGATGGAGACGTTCCAGAAGATCTACCGCCCGGAGATCTACAACGCGAACACCGCCGCTCCGAGCACCTACCGCCCGAGCCTCGACCACACGGACTTCACACGGCCGGACGTCACCTACGACCGCGAGGAACGCAGCCGCCTCGGCGTCGTCCAGGGCCGGTGGACGGACGAGCACCTCGTCACGCCGCACCGCGCACTCCTCGAGCAGTGGGCCACCGGCACCACCGCGACCGCCCTGACCCGCTGAAGCCCGCCCACCCCGCTCCTCGAACGACTGGACCTCCCTGACCATGAGCACCCTCCTGCCCACCGCGATCGTCGGCAGTCTGCCGAAGCCCTCCTGGCTCGCCGAGCCCGAGAAGCTCTGGTCCCCCTGGCAGCTCGACGGCGCAGCACTGGTCGAGGGCAAGCAGGACGCGCTCCGGGCCGCTGTGCACGAGCAGGAGCGCGCCGGCATCGACATCGTCAGCGACGGCGAGCAGACGCGCCAGCACTTCGTCACGACGTTCATCGAGCACCTGGACGGCATCGACCAGCAGCGCAAGGAGACCGTCCGCATCCGCGACCGCTACGACGCTGCGGTCCCCACGGTCGTCGGCGCCGTGGGCCGTCCCGCCCCGGTGTTCGTCGATGACGCCCGCTTCCTGCGTTCCCAGACCGACCGGCCGATCAAGTGGGCGCTCCCCGGCCCGATGACCATGATCGACACGCTCTCCGACCAGCACTACAAGAGCCGCGAGAAGCTGGCGTGGGAGTTCGCGACGATCCTCAACCAGGAGGCCCGGGAGCTCGAGGCCGCCGGCGTCGACATCATCCAGTTCGACGAGCCCGCCTTCACCGTCTTCCACGACGAGGTGCAGGACTGGGGCGTCGCCGCGCTCGAACGCGCTGCCGAGGGCCTGCGCGCCGAGACGGTCGTGCACATCTGTTACGGCTACGGCATCGAGGCGAACAACCGGTGGAAGGAGACCCTCGGCGCCGAGTGGCGGCAGTACGAGCAGTCGTTCCCGCTCCTGCAGCAGTCCTCGATCGACATCGTGTCGCTCGAGTGCATCCACTCGCACGTGCCGCTCGAGCTCGTCGAGCTCATCCGGGGGAAGAAGGTCATGCTCGGCGCGATCGACGTCGCGACCGAGACCGTGGAGACGCCGGAGGAGGTCGCGGAGGTGCTGCGTCGGGCGCTCGACCACGTCGATGCCGACAAGCTCATCCCGAGCACCAACTGCGGGATGGCGCCGCTGGCGCGGGGGGCGGCGCTCTCGAAGCTCAGCGCGCTGGCTGCTGGTGCGGGCATCGTGCGGGCTGAGCTCGCCGGCCTCACCGCCCCGATCGCGCGCTGACCGCTCCCACCTGCACGACGGCTCGCCTCCGCAAGGAGACGAGCCGTCGTTCGTGTCGCATCGGTCAGATGCTCGGCAGGCAGCACAGCCGGGAGGCTCGGCCTCCGTCCGGCTTCCCGGGTTGCGGTGGTTCTGAACTCCGTCGCTCCGGACCGCAGTCGCTCTCCGCGGAGATCGAACGGCCGTGGCCGCGCCTGGCGACGGACCACGCGGTCGGCCCGATCAGCGGGATACGGGCCACGACGAGCGCTCATCCGAGCAGACCCGACCGGCAGAATGACGTTTGACATCTTTCATACTGGCGGCCAGGATCTCGGTACAGCAATCCGCTGCACATGAACCGGCAACGCCGCCGGAAGGGAGATCATCGTGACCAAGCGCACTCTGACCATGACCACGGGAATCGTCGTCGCCACCGCCTTGCTCTGCGGGCCGGTCGCCGCAACGGCAGCGTCTGCGGCGGCACCGTCCGGGGCGAACAGCATTCAGGTCCAGCCGCTCGCTGGCTGGACCACACGCGACTGGCAAGAGGTCGCCGAGCGGGCGAGGGCGGCCGGTGACGCCGAGGGCGCAGTAGCCGCACTCGCTGCGTCCGAGCATGTCGCGAGTACCGCGACCGGCGACCCCGTACACCGGAACATCTGGACGACCATCGCGAAGAAGGCGGTCGTCGCCGCGCTTCGATACGGGACGAACAAGCTGCCGGCCGCCATCCGTCCGTACGTCAACAAGATCATCAACGTCGTCGAGGAGATCGATCAGTTCCAGCAGGGGGCCGTCGTCCTCGCACTGACCAAGGTCGGCATCCCGTACGACGTCGCGGTCACCACCGCACAGTGGATCGTCGTCTTCGTCGGCCTCTGATGCGACCACGCGACGACGATTCCCAGCCGGACCGCCACCCGACCATCGGAGGATCCGTCCTCGTCGTGATGTGGCTCCTCGCAGCGCTGCTGTTCGCAGCGTTGCCGGCCATCGCAGGAGTCGTCGTCGCGTGCAGCATTCCAGGCCTCGGAGGCGCTCGTCCGGGCATCTCCATGCCGGCAGTGGCAGGAGCCCTCGGGGTGATCGTCGTCGCGGGAGTCGTGATCGGCGAGCGGCCCGTGCGACTGATGCGGGCGCTGCTGCCGGGCCGCCCACGGTCACAACAGCTGTGCGCCGAATTGGTGGTGTTCGTCTTCCTTGCCGGCGCTCTCCACGTGATCTTGGCCAGCACGCTCGGGGCGGTCGTCGCGGCGGCAGTCGCTTGCACTGGGTACGGCCTCCTCGAACCCCTGCTGCGATGGGTGCCCCGGGGACCTGAAAGGTAACCGGTCGAGCGGAGCCGAACACGTACGGGACACTCGGGCGCCGATGCACCAGCTCCAGGGACATCGCCGAGGTCGGCACACTGCCGTATCCCGACTCGTGAGCCCTCGACGTCGCCGCCGGATCGGTCCGGTAGCGGGCTGCCTGGAGGCTCGGCTCGCGTCCGCCGCGCAGCGCGCGCCATCGAAGACCCAAGCTGCAAGTACCCTGTCGTCGTGTTCTTCTGGCCGGTCAAGGAGTCCGCGCCGCCGCTGCCAGCAGGTGTCGAAGCGGACCTGTACACGCTGCACCTCCCGGACCATCCGACCGAACTCGCCGGCTACCTCTCCGTGCAGCCCGACCATGCGTATGACGTCGAGGGCCCGTGGTGGAACCGGCGGTGGGTCCGTCCGCGCCTGGTGGGCGACTGGTACGTCGACTTCTGGGACTTCGACACGCACCGTGCTTGGCCCGACGGGTCGCTGAGCTACGGGATCAGCGACGGCTTCCCGTTCGCCGCAGAAGGGTTCCAGGAGCTCGCGCGTGGCAGGTTCCTGCTGCACGGCGTCGAGTTCGCGGTCGAGCGCGTCGATCCCGAGGACCGCCCGAACGAGTACGGCGCCCACTTCTACTTCCTCGATCGGGCGCAGTGGAAGCGCATCCGGAGCGGATGACACCAACACCGCCCTCGGTCGCGCATCCGGGAGCACCGCGCTCACCACGGCCCACCTCCGAAGCTGGTATTGCACATACTGGTTGGTCGCAGCATCCTGCTGTGCATGCAGAAGTGGATCCGACTACCAGGCGTCGTCATCGGTGTGGCCGCCACCGCGTACGGCTGCTTGTACCTCAGCCCCCTCCTCGCGGGCTTCGCAGGAGTAGCCACATTGTGGTGGGCGACGACTCGTTGGGGATCGAACAAGCCGACAGAGCTGTCCGCCAACGCTGAGGTCGACCCGGCGGAAGTCCGGCACTACCGCGAAGACCACCCTGGAACATCGCTCACCGCGGCTGTGCGGGCGGTTGCCGATGCGACGACAGCGCCTTCCTCCGATCGCGCACGGTGAGACAGGATGAGTGGACCGACGGTGTTCGCATTGGCGCTCGAGATGGGCGCGGCTGTCCTCGTGACGTGGGTGACCTGGATCGCAGCCAGGGGGAAGCTCTCCCGCAACGCGCTCGCCGGGGTCCGGACGCCGGTCACGATGTCCAGCGAGGCGGCTTGGCGGATCGGACACCGGGCAGCTCTGAGTCCGACGATGGTCTCCGGAGCGATGACAGTTGTCTGGTGCGCGCTGAGCATCACCATCGTGCCGCCCCGCACGCCGAGCTCGGTGATCGTCGCCGCAGTCGTGCTCGTAGGAGGCGCACTCTTGTCCGTCTCGGCCGCACACCGCGCCGTGCGCCGATCCTCACCTCAGCGCTGACTGGGGTTCGAGTTCGGGCACGGCCTGACACGATCGCTCAAGGCCAGAGGCGTTGACTACGCCCATGATCGCCAAGAGCAAGATCCATGAGGTCGAGAACGCGACCGTCCGAGACCGCAACGGTGCATCGGTCGGCAAGGTTGTGCAGGTGTTCCCCTCAGATGACGACGGCAGCGCTGCATTCATCAGCGTCAGGGCGGGGCTCTTCGGGAGCGACACCACGCTCGTCCCGGTCGAGGACGCCTCGTTCGACGGCACGGACCTGCACGTCGGCTACACGAAGAGCGCGATCAAGGGGGCGCCCTCCTCCCCTGCCGGGAACACTCTGTCGATCGTCGAAGCGAATGCCGTCCGCAGACACTTCGGGATGTCGCCCATCGGTCGGGCGACCGGTGACATGGGCGACCCGCACGAGAACCTCAACCAGGCAGGCACCGGCCCAGCCGGCGCAGACGACACCGAGGGCGCCGGCACGACGCCGCCGGCGTGAGCAGCACCGGTGCGCCGATGTTCCTGCAGAGCACGCTCGGGAGAATTCCGGGCGACGAGCGACGAGCGACGAGCGACGAGCGACGAGCGACGAGCGACGAGCGACGACGGAGCATCCACACCGAGCAGCGACGACGTCGAGGTCTTCGTGGAGTGGGTACTGACGCTCACGAAGTGGGGTGCGGCGTGGGACCTGCTCGCAGCGAAGGCGGGCGGAGGGCGACTTCCGTTTCCTCGGCGACGTGGTGATCGCTGCGCAGGAACTGCAGCGAACGACCACGACCTGCCCGCTCCACTCCCTCAGTCCAGCGCGTCACAGCTTCATCTCGTCAAAGCCGCCTGCGTATGTGTCCCGTGGAGTGACGATGCGGTTTGCGGCGCTCTTCGTTCGGACGAAGCGAACCACTTCGCCGCCCTGGGGATGACCGGCTTCCGCGCGCTTCGAGCGCGACAACGCCTTCGGTGCGAGATCGAGCGCTACCCGCTCGGTCAGCATGACCACATTTCCGCGCCCACAACGCCGCGATCATCTGTCCGCTGACCGATCCCATCCGCGCTGCTCGAGAAAGCCGCGGCAAGCCACCCCCGGAGAAGGGGTTCCATGCTCTACCGTCCACGATGTGGACGCTCAGTACCCACCGATCTCGCGACGAGCGTGGCAGCAACTCGACCATGCCGAGTACGACGCCGTGTGGACTAGGTTCACCGACCTCTTCGGATTCGATCGCTCCCGCGGGCTCGCAGCCCCCGTGATCAACGACCCCACTCCGTCCGTCACCTTCGACCTCAACGGCCTCGAAGCCGGCTCGAGATGGGCGGCTTCCGTCGACGCGATCCAAGCCGAAGCCCTCCGCTGCTTCGTCACCGACTTGCCTGGCTCCGACTCGATGTTCGTACTCGACTGGCAGCATCCGGCGTACCGGTTCGACGCTCACGCCGAAGCGCTCGACACCACGCCGAGGGACCCTGTTGACGACTACCCAACGGTTTATCCCGATGGCGACTACTACGCCTTCGTCACAGCGGACATGACCAACGGGACCTTCGGCCACCCCTGGGAGCCGACTCTCTGCGTCTTCGGGGACCAGCTCGTCCCCACCCTCGGCGCATCACTGGCACTCTGGCTCCCGATCAAGAGGAGCACCTCCCATCTCAGACGCCCTTGACCGCCACAGGGACTGGGCGGTGGTGTCCGTCGTTCGCTTGACGACCTCGAAGAACTGATCGCGACCGTCGTCGCGACCGAGACCATCGAGACGCCGAGAGTTCGGCGAAGCGCGGAGGCGGACCCTCGAGCGGAGGTTGCCGGGACATCGGTTCTGCGCTCGTCACGACACGGATGCCCTCAGTTCAGCGTGTCGCGGCTCATCTTGTCGAAGTCGCCTGCGACGCACAGCGAGCTACCGTCGATCGTGTACCCCCGAGGATCCGCTCGGAAGTCGGAGGAACTCACCGGCCCGCCTCTGCCCCGCACCCCGAGGATCGGGTCCTCGCCGCCGGTCTGGTAGCGCTCGGTCGTGACCCCGAGTTCCTTCCAATGGCGCTCCACCGCAACCACGTCAGCCTTCGGGTCGGCGCTCGCGGAGCGCACCTCGGCGTAGACGTACTGGACACCACCTTGCCCCAAGCTGCGGCTGCACTTCCCGAGGCCCGGTCCGTCGCTGACGTCCCAGTCGTCGCCAACCACGCTGGTCGTCTCCTCGACGAACGTGACCACGGAGTGCTCCGCCTCGTCCGTGGTCGCCGGAGCACCCTCGCCGCATCCCGTGAGGACGGCGACAGCGAGCAGCCCCAGTCCTGCCGACCGGAGGCCGACGGCCCTCCTCCGCCCGGCACGTGGAGCTCCACACTGGTTGCTTCTCTGCTGCGACATCCGCACGGCCCCTCCTACGCCTCCACCGTCACCGGCACGCCCATCCCGTGCCGAACGCTTCATGGACACGGCGAAGCGCCTCGGGATTGCCCCACTCGAGTACTTCCGAGCACTCGGAATCTGATCGGGCTGCAACGAGTCCCCAGTTCCCGACATCTTCGTAGGCGTACCAGTAGCTCGATGTCGCACTTGACGAAGCGCCTCCACCGCCCTGCTGCTCGGAGAGCTGGAGTTGTTCCCCGTCGGGGAAGACGAGTACCTGACCGACCGGATCACACGTCGGCAGCGCGGACGTCCGCAACGTCTCCACGGCTACTGGTCCTGCCGAAGGACATGCGGTCAGCGTGGCCTCTCCGGCAGTCAGGGTCAGATAGCCGTCGTGGGCGCCCTGCATCGAACACGCACTGAGCAGCAGCACACTCGCCGTCATCGAGGCCCACGCTCGTGCCGCCGGGATCCCCATGAGGACCACTCTGCCCGCTGACGACCGCTTCCGACGGTCCTGCGGCGACCGGGCGCAGCAACGCGGAACGAGACGCATCACAGTTGACCCGTGGTCCGATCAGCATCAGGAGCCCTGTACGGTCATGAAAAACCACCGTCGGCGGGACCGCGTTGCGATGAGATACGAATTCGAATCCGACACCACCGGTGTCACGAACCTGGTCGTCCGTGACCGTTGGAGTTCAGAGGCACGCGACGCGTGGGACCAAAGGCGCGCCGACGGCCTCGTGCTCAACCATGCCCGGGGCTTCACGGGGGACCTCACGTTCCTCCACGGCCTCCGCGTTCGGCGACTGCAGGTGACAGCGCGGGACGTCGAGGACCTGCTTCCCGTCTACGCCAGTGCGGAAACACTCGAGGTGCTGTCGATCGCGACTGCACGCACATCCGTCCTGGACCTGTCTCGCTTGCCGCGCCTCCGGTCGCTCAGCGTCGAGAACTGGGCCAGGTGAAGGAGTCTGCCGTCGCGACGACCCAGTTGCGCAGTCTCTACGTCGGCAACTACAGGGAGGCGGACCTTCGTCCACTCACGGGGCACACGGAACTCCGGAGTCTCCGGCTGAAAGATCGTCCCGCACTGCGCTCGTTGGCAGGGGCAGAAGCGTTCGAGCGGCTCCAGCACCTCGAGGTGGTGGGCGCGAGCAGACTCGAGGATTTTCGTTCGTTGTCGGAGCTCGCTGTCGGCCTCGAATCGCTCTGGATCGAGTCCTGCAGGCGGCTCGACCAGATCGACTTCGTGCGCAGACTCACGGCACTGGTTCGGCTCGCGATCGCCGATTGCGGCCGCATCGAATCCCTGCATCCTCTCGCGGGGCTCGCCCATCTGCGGGAGGTGATCTTGTGGGAGAGCACGCATGTCGCCGACGGCGATCTGTCACCACTCCTCGACCTCCCGCAGCTCGAGGAATTCAGGTTGCGGAGCCGACCGCTCTACACGCCGTCAGTCCGAGAGGTCGCCGCTCATCTCGGCTTGGTCCACCCCTGAAGGCTCGCGTCGTGCGGCGACCCCGCCGATCCCGACCAACCGCAGTCCGATCTCGGCCGAGATCCCCCGCGGCGTCTCCTACTCACCCCTTCGTGAGCGTCACGGTACGCAAAGACCTCCACCGCGTCGCGGCCGAACGGAGGGGGCCCCGCCGGCCGAAGCCAGCGCGCCAGACAGGTCTCGGAGATTCCGAAGTCCTTCGCGACCTGCCGCATCGATGTCTCGCCTCTCCGGGCGACCGCGATCACGTCACGGCGGAACTCTCCCGGATACGCCTTCACCATGGCGCACATCCTTCCAGCAGGACCCCATGCCCCTACTCGCCAGGAGTCAACAGAACCTGCAGCAGTCCCTTCCGACAGCCGAACTCCTGAATGGCAACGGTCGGTATGGCCCGCCAGCGCCCGAAGCATCGTGAGGCGCAACCGGTGACCGGTCTGCTACCGCAATGCTTCCGCGGTGGCTCACTATTGCAGTGAGGCCGAGTGGGCGCCGAGAGGCCGGACGAGATCACCCGTACCGTCCGCGTGACGGCATCGCTACCTACTGACAGTTGATGTCGGTTTCGAAGTCGCAGCGTACGTTGCAGGTGGTAAGCACCATCCCGCAACACGGCCACTGCTCAGCTTCGATCGCGCGCCACTCGAACGAAGTTCTCTCGGTACTTGCGGAGCGCTTCCAGGGCACGTCGGTGATCGCCTCCGAACAACCCGCTGCGCAACGGCGCCCAATATTCCTGAGCCGACTTAGCTTCAGCGAGGAGGTCGTCGACAACGTTCGTGTCGCTGTAGCGGTCTCGCCACGTGTCGCGACCATACCAGGCCGAGCCCCCGAACCGGTGCTCGCTAGTCGCGGCCGCATCTTCGGAGAGGACGCCGAGGAAGGTTTCGGCGGCGGCGAACGCGTTCTCGTATTCCGCGTTCGACGCGAACTGCTCATCGAAGCACGGCTGCAGCCATGCCATAAGCCAGTCACTGATCGGCGTGAGCAGTTTCGGTGTCCGCCCCGCACGCAGCGAAGCGAAGTGCACGCTGGCGTCGCTGCCGTCTCGATTCGAGCGCGCCAGGACGTTCGGCAGCAATTCGTTGGAGTCGAACGCGTTCCACGGCGTGACCAGGTTCACAAGCAGTTCGGCCTGCCGCCGTTGGTCCGGAATCGTTAACGACGTTAGTGCGTGCACGTTGTCCCACCGGCCCGACGCGTGGGCGGCGAGCACGCCGGTGGTCAGCAGCGTCAGCGCTGGAAGCGACCGCAGTGCCACGAGGACGGTATACCCGCTCTGCACCTGCGTTCCCGCGGCTGCGACCGACTTCAGCGCGTCGCACCATAAGCGCATGGTTGACGGTTCCGCCCAGCGGCCCGCTACCTGCATCGACCAGCAGAGCGGTTCCACGAGCCGGACCATCTCGAGCGCCTGTTCCACCGCGAAGGCGAGCATCTGCTCCTGCGGGACGCCGTTCGGCGACGTGGGAAAATCTGGCCCCGTCAACGCATCAACGACACGGCGAGTTTCCTGCCGAATCAGATCGTCCAGGACGATGTGTCGGCTCGAGTCAGGGAGCATCGCTTTCGTATGCCATCGCAGTAGCGCGCTCCGCTCGTCCGTATCGGCTTCGGCGACAACGGCGCTCACCTGCACAGAGGGGTCCACTTCCGTGCCGATCACCGCTGTCACGCTGGCGACAAGGCCCGCTGCTTCCTCCGCGTAGCTCTCACCGAAGAGGTCTGCGTAGTTCAGGTCCGTCAACGAACGACCGGCGCCAAGGTCCCACTCGGGAACCTCACCCTCGTCGAATCGGACTGGGATGAGCCAGGTTGCGCCCGGCGGACGCTGACGGAACTCGTCAACCGCGAGCGTCAACTCTTCGTTCATGTAGGACTTGCTACGTGCCCGTGACTGATCGGAGAAGCAGGCAAGAAACACCAACGATCCGTCGCGGATTGCGGAACGAATCTTCGCCCGCCACGCATCCCCAGGTGCGAGGTCCTTCCGGTCACGCCAATATGGAACCCCGGCGCGGTCCAGGACGCGACACAACCGGTCAACGGCGTCCTTATCTTCCTTCACGTAGGAGATGAACGCGTGTTTTGCTATGCCGGCAGCCATGTGATGAGCGTACCTCGCCGGTGGTTTCGACTCGTCGGCAAACGGTGTTGCCAAAGCCGTTAAAAAGCAAGCACGCACGTCCAGTGCCGAACTACGACCAGTGCTGGCAACCGGGCCCGCGCGGCGCACGCCAATCGCTCACCAGTCGTGGCGCGCGGACGAAACCGGGCACTCTCGGCGCACCCGTCCTGAGGATGCTCGGACGTCGTCGTCGACGCACCCGAAGACGTCATCGATCGTGTCGTCGGAGGTTCTCCAGCGCCGAATGCGCGGCGTGACGGCGGGGATGACCGGGAGGGATACTGGCACCGATGGCGCCTGCTTCTCCTGAGGCGGCATGGGCCATGCATGATCTCCCCAGCACCCGCTTCGCTTTCGCTGACTCCTGACGCTGCCTTCGAGCTGACTCCTGACGCTGCCTTCGATGCGTATGCTGCTGCGGTGCGGAACGAAGTGACGGTCGAACAGAACATCGCGCATGTCGCCGCGGTGCTGTCGTCTGCGACGTTCCGCAGCCTGTCGACACAGCAACCGCTGGAAGCCATGACTCGACTGGCGCGGATAGCGCCGTCGGCGGGCGCGGCAGGTGCCCGGACGATGGCGGATGTGTTCGACGCCGCGTATGCCACGTTGCGCCGCGACTACCGCAACGAGTACGTGTTCAAGAACACAATCGTCTCCAACATCGTTTTCGGCCGGCACCGTCCAACGACAGCGTCCGCGATCCTCGAGCTCCCGGTTGGCTTCTCCTTCGCCGATGTCGCCGTGTTCAACGGCACGTCGACCGTGTACGAGATCAAGACCGACCTCGATTCGTTCGCCCGCCTCGACTCGCAGATCAGGGACTACAGCAGCCGCATCGAGTTCGTTCACGTCGTGGTCTCCGACGCGCGAGCGATTGCAGCGGAACGGTACGTGCCGGACCACGTTGGGGTGCTTGCGCTCCGCCGGAACGGGGCCCTGACCGAGGTACGCCCAGCCCAATCGAACCGTCCGCGATTGCGCTCGGAGCACATATTCGGGCTCCTACGGCGCGCAGAAGCGGAACGTGTGGTCGGTGCCGCGGCGGCGAACGCGGACGGAGGTCCCGCGGAACGGTGGGAAGCGCTCCGTTCCGCTTTCGCAGCACTGGACTCGGCGGACGCGCATCGCGGCGCTGTCAACGCGCTGCGACTCCGGGGAATGCAGGCGACGAGGGTGGCAGCGCACGCGGAGCTGCCGCAATCAGCTCGAGCCTTGGCGTATTCCGCGACACTGTCGAAAGCGGCCGGAGAACGGTTGCTACGGCGACTGCAGCAACCAATACCCCCCGTTTGGGGTGTTTGAGTACCCGTCACATCCGGCCAGCATGGAGTTCAACCATGGGGGCCCAATTGTACTTTCCGTACTTCTACACCAAACAGTCCGAACGTGATGCGCTCATCGACGTCGCACCGCACCTCGGCGGTCTCCAAAGGGTGTTTCCGATCCTCGAGCCGTATACACCGCCGAACGACTTGACGAAGCTTCTCGATACGTTCCTCGCCGCCGGCGTTCGAACACACTTGGTGGTCAACCCGACCCGCGGGGCGTTCCAGACGCTCAGCGCGCAGGCAGCATTCCCCACGGCAACGGCGCCGTATGTTGCGCAGCTTAGTCTTGTCATCCCGACGATGCATGTGTTTACGGGCACGACGGCATCGGATGTGTCGGGATTCCTCGCCGCCTACCCAAACCGGGAGGTGGCGTTCGTTGTGCTCGGCGCAGGCCTTCCCCCGAAGGATTTCGCGACGGCGCTCGGCTCTCGAGTACCGCGGGTCTTCATCAGCCCGGGCGTCAACGTCACCGACTACCGCACAGGTTTGGCTGGCGTTCCTGTCGTCGCGCTTGAGTCGCGTTTCACGACGGTCACAAATGCTCTTTACCCATCGGAGTCGCCGTTCTGCCTTGACCCGAAGTCGTACAGCCCAGATGGATTTGGCGATTTTACGATCCTCAACCCGAAGCCGCCGCGATACCCGTCAGGGGGTGGCAACGGCGCAGGTGCCGTCGCTGTGCATATGACCTTCCAGGACCCAACTTCGAACGAGCTGCGTGTGCAGCACTTCCTCTCCGACGATCGTATCGCCGGTGCCCCGCCCGTCGGTGTGAAGCTGCTCCAGGCGATAGCACACCTGGACGCCGAGCAGGCCAAGACAACGCCCGGCCGATTCCTTGCCTCGCCGGGGTTCAACACCCTGCACCAGTTCGGCGTCGACGGCCACGAAACCAATCTCGGGAAGTCGAAACAGCAGCAACTGAGCCACCACGTCTTCACCGTCGCGAAGACCCTCTAATTCACCGGCACCCGAACAGCATGGCTCGGTGACGACGGCACCAGTGCCGACTTTGCAGGACCCGCCACTCTGGACATCTCCGCTGCCGGCGAGTGCGGCTGCGACGTGACGATGAGTGCCCGGGACGGTTCTGTGGGCTCGGTCCACGAAGGGTGGCGCGCGTGCACCTTGAAAGGCGCCGTCGTGGTCGGGAGAACGCCGCTGCCAGAAGCCCCTCAAGCGGCGACTGTCTAGGAGCGCAGACAAGTCCCGACCTGCGCTCTGTACACCGCGTCCGACTGTCAGAGGGCAGCGCCGAACATCGTTCCGCGGACGAGCCCGACAACATAGACGGGCACACTGCGCTGCCCGCCATTCTCACCGCCCGACACCCGTTCTCGTGGTTCGATGATGTCGAACCGAGCGGGCCGGGCTACCTCATGTCCTTGCGCACCGGTCCGTGACGGAAGCGCTTCCCGAGACCGCGACAGGCTCGCGGCACACCCCACGCGAGTACGGATTGCCCCGTGCGTCGCCGCGCGCATGATGCTGAGTGTTCCTAAACTGATGTCGATGTGCAGGGCAGTCGGTGAGGCTTCGTGAGCGGCGTCCAGCCGACGGCGAACACCACTGACGTGAACCCGTTGCGGACCATCGGACGGTGGATGCGCGACAGTCCGTGGCTGCACCCCACACTCACGTACAGCGGCACCGTCATTCTGGGCGTTGGTGGCTTGGTGAAGTCGGCGGAGCCTGCGTGGGAGAACTGGACCGGTTCGTACATCGCAGCCTTCATCGTCGGTACCGCCACGACGTTGACAGGGTTCGTCCTCGGCCGGCTCGCGGCGCGACAGCAAGCAAAGCTTGGTGAGGACCTCATCGCCGTGCGGAAGAAGAACCAGCAACTCCTTAGCGACAACGACGTGCTCACCCAAGTCGTCGAAGATGCGAAAAATATTACTGACGAGGTGATGCGCTCGGCCGCCACCGCGCACGGCCTCGCAGCAGAAGACCGCGTCACGGTGTATCGCCTCGACGCCGGCGAACTCGCCGTGGTGTGCCGCTGGAGCGGGAACCAGGTGTACCGCACCATCTCGGAGGAGACACGCGAGCGCCGGTACGACTTTGATTTCGGTCTCATCGGTCTCGTGGCGCAGACGAACCGCCGCATATCCGTCGATGGGGCGCCGCCACAGAAGAACCGGCAACAGTACAACGGGTGGCATCGAGTCCACGGCGGTGGTCTGATCGGCAGAGAAGTGGAAGGACTGGGCATGAAATCGCGTTGTTACGATGTGGTACCGCTGACCGATGATCGCAACGAGCCTGTCGGTGTTGTCGCCGTCGAATCCACCGAAGCAAAATCCCCCGCCATCAGTCACCTCGGCGATGAGATCGAGTTGAAGGGCGGCACAGCGGCAGCGCTGCGCGGACTGATCGCGTTGAACAACCCCATCGAAGCGCGGCCCGACGACGACGAGGAGGAGGTGACAACATGACCCAGCAACAGCATCTCGCAGACATCGTCGCGTACCTCTGCGCCCGCTACCCGCACAAATCCGAACTTTCCAACGCACGACTGACGAAGCTGGTGTACCTCGCGGACTGGCGGTCCGTGCAAGACTCCGGCCGGCAGATCACTGACATCGACTGGGTGTTCAACCACTACGGCCCCTGGGTGCCTGACGTGGTCAACGTCGCGGACCACGACTCGCGGTTCGGTGTCGAGACGGGTGTCAACGCGTACGGGTCACCGCGAAAGACCATCGTGCTCAAGCCGGAAGCGGCCCGCGACGCCGCCAACCGCGTCGACGTTCGTACCGCGACGATCCTGGACCTGGTCATCGCTGAGACCCGTGGCATGTACTTCAACCCGTTCATCCGCTACGTCTACGCGACGCTGCCAGTGCGGATCACTGCGAAGGGCAGTTTCCTCCCACTTGCCGACATCCGGAACGAGCACCCCGAATCGCAGGTCCCGCTCCCTCGAGCGGTCCTAACAGGGGTGCTCAGCGCCGAGGACTACACGGCGGTGCGAACTGAACTGTCTCAGATCACCGCCGAACGTCTCCTTGACCCTGCGTGGGGCGACCGCACCGACCCGCCGCTCACAAACCTTCCACCCCTTGCTGGGCTTCGAGTTCGGCGGGTGAGCCTGTGGCCTGACCTCGTCGTCGAACCCCACCGGCAGGACCTTGTCATCTCAGCAGTGGCGCTGTGCGCAGCTGACGCAGAAGTTGCTCCCAGATCACCCACACCGGTCGGATTTCAGGCAAACGCTGACGACTCCACCCCGACAGTCACCGCCTTGACTACCAACCTTCTCACCACGATCCACGCTTCAGTGACGCTGCCGCTCCGCGCCGGGACGATGAAGCTGACCAGCATCCGGTTCGCAGCACCCACAGCCTCCACGGAGCCGGCAACCGAGCACGTATAGTCGACAAAACGGAGGTGATGCATCATGCAGACACACGCACACACCGGTGTGTACATGCAACCCGCGGGGACCTCAGGCCGCTTATGGGACGTATGGACCTCGCCTGAGGCGACCGAAGCGCTGGACGGCTGGCTCGGCTTCGTCGAACTCAACACTGCAGGGTATGTCAGTCAAGATCCCGGCCGTCGGCCTCACGGCCCGTTCCCCTCGCCCGAAGAAGCAGCGGAAGCGCTGAACGACCAATCTGGCTGACCTCTGCGCACAGTACGGAGCTGCAGCGTGAGGCAGAATGCTCGGCGCTAGCACAATCAGCGGTAGCGGATGAGGGAAGCTGGTACTTCATCCGGAAGGAGCCGTTCATGGCGCAGAAAGTCACCACCAACCTCGTCGACGATCTGACCGGCGACGTCACCGAAGCGGGAGCAGACCGCACCGTTCAGTTCTCGTTCGACGTCGCAACCTACGACATCGACCTCTCAGACACGAACATCGACGCATTGCGGGGAAGCCTTTCCGACTACGTCGCTGCCGCACGAAAGACATCCAGCCGGACCGCGCGAAGCAGCCTCGAAACCCCCGCAAAGGGATGCGACAACTTTGACGTGCCCGCGAAGATCCGCGCATGGGCTGGAAAGAACGGCCACGAAGTCGCCGCACGCGGTCGCATCAGCCCGCAAGTCCGCGACGCATACGCCGCCGCAAACTGACCAGGACCCGTCGAACTGGCGGCGTACCCGACGCCGCTGGTTCGACGCCCTCTATCGGAGCGCCAACGTAGTTCAAGGTCGAAGCGTTCGAGCGACAAGGTGCTCCTTGATCCGCTGACACCTAGACCCTATAACGGTTGTAATTTGAGTCCGTTCCGCCCGACATCCCAAGTCCGTCGGCCGAGCCCCAACGTAACCGCGATCTACAGAACAGTTCACTTCTGAACACATTGCGGAGCCGTATCCGTCAGTTTCGCTTATCTGAGCTCAGACGCCCGTGGTGAATACGTCGCTTCGGGCATCCGTCAGTTAGACAGACAAGAACTACTCGCTCCCAGCACCTAACTGGGAATGTAAGACAACGCCGAGCGACAACTCAAGCTTTGCGATCGTTGCGAGATCGGGCCACACACGGCCGGCAACTGCCGTCCATCGTGGAATGGTGCAGGTCCGCTCCCTCAGCGACCGAGCGGATCGACCGGTCCCCCACCACATCGATCAGACGCAGCACCCACAAAACCGTGCGTACTCCCCCAACGCATCGTCACTACGCGACCACGACCACGGCCACGGCCACGGCGCGAGATCCACCGGCCGCGCGCGAACAGTTCGCCCCACTCTCCCGCCTCCAATCCGACAACTACCGCATGCCACGGAATGACGCACCGCCCCCGTCGAAGCGGCAACCGCGTGGAGGACCGCTTACACGAAAAAAACTGACCAACTAACGACCGCCATGGCCAACCCCAGAATCACGTGGCCAACTACCCGCACACAAAGGCCAACTAGAAGGGGAGCGGGTCAGCCAGCGGGGCGTCCCCATGAGTCAGACCAAGCTCAGAAGTCCCAGTCCTCGTCCTCGGTCTTCTCCGCCTTGCCGATGACGTACGACGACCCCGACCCTGAGAAGAAGTCGTGGTTCTCGTCCGCGTTGGGCGACAGCGCCGAAAGGATCGCCGGGTTCACGTCCGTCGTCTCCTTCGGGAACATCGGCTCGTAGCCCAGGTTCATCAGCGCCTTGTTGGCGTTGTAGTGCAGGAACTTCTTGACGTCCTCGGTCAGCCCGACCTGGTCGTAGAGGTCCTGCGTGTACTGCACCTCGTTCTCGTAGAGCTCGAACAGCAGGCTGAACGTGTAGTCCTTGATCTCCTGCTTGCGCTCTTCCGAGGCGCCTTCGAGCCCCTTCTGGAACTTGTACCCGATGTAGTACCCGTGGACGGCTTCGTCGCGGATGATCAGGCGGATCAGGTCAGCGGTGTTGGTGAGCTTCGCGCGCGAGGACCAGTACATCGGCAGGTAGAAGCCGGAGTAGAACAGGAACGACTCGAGCAGTGTCGACGCGACCTTGCGCTTCAGGGGGTCGTCACCGGTGTAGTAGTCGAGGACGATCTGCGCCTTCTTCTGCAGGTTCGGGTTCTCGGTGGACCAGCGGAAGGCGTCGTCGATCTCGGGCGTCGACGCCAGGGTCGAGAAGATCGACGAGTAGCTCTTGGCGTGCACCGACTCCATGAACGCGATGTTCGTGTAGACGGACTCCTCGTGCGGGGTGATCGCGTCGGGGATCAGGCTGATCGCGCCCACGGTGCCCTGGATGGTGTCGAGGAGCGTCAGACCGGTGAACACGCGCATGGTGAGCTGCTGCTCCTCGGCCGTGAGGGTGTTCCACGACTGCACGTCGTTCGACAGCGGCACCTTCTCGGGCAGCCAGAAGTTGTTGACGAGGCGGTTCCAGACCTCGACGTCCTTCTCGTCCTGGATGCGGTTCCAGTTGATCGCGCTGACCGCACGGATCAGCGGGACGGCTTTGCCGGTGGCGTGGACCGGGTCGGTGAGAGTCATGACTTTCTTCCGGAAGTGGTGGATCAGAACAGGTGACGAACTGGAGGCTCGGGGCGGGCTCGCCACGAGCCTCCAGTCAAGAGATCGCGACAGCGATCAGAGCATGCAGCTGACGCAGCCCTCGACCTCGGTGCCCTCGAGGGCGAGCTGGCGCAGACGGATGTAGTAGATCGTCTTGATGCCCTTGCGCCATGCGTAGATCTGCGCCTTGTTGATGTCGCGCGTGGTGGCGGTGTCCTTGAAGAACAGCGTCAGGGACAGGCCCTGGTCCACGTGCTGCGTCGCCGCGGCGTACGTGTCGATGATCTTCTCCGGGCCGATCTCGTACGCGTCCTGGTAGTAGTCCAGGTTGTCGTTCGTCATGAACGGCGCCGGGTAGTAGACGCGGCCGAGCTTGCCTTCCTTGCGGATCTCGATCTTCGACGCGATCGGGTGGATCGACGACGTCGAGTGGTTGATGTACGAGATCGAACCGGTCGGCGGGACGGCCTGCAGGTTCTGGTTGTAGATGCCGTGCTCCTGGATGGACGCCTTCAGCGCCTTCCAGTCGTCCTGCGTCGGGATGGCGATGTTCGCGTTGTCGAACAGCGACGCGACACGGGCGGTCGCCGGCGTCCAGGCCTGGTCGGTGTACTTGTCGAAGAACTCGCCCGACGCATACTTCGAGTCGCGGAAGCCGTCGAAGGTCTCCCCCGTCTCGATCGCGATGTTGTTCGAGGCGCGCAGGGCGTGGAACAGCACCGTGTAGAAGTAGATGTTCGTGAAGTCGATGCCCTCGTCGGAGCCGTAGTAGACGCGCTCACGAGCCAGGTACCCGTGCAGGTTCATCTGGCCGAGGCCGATCGCGTGCGACTTGTCGTTGCCGTCCTCGACGGAGCGGACCGAGGAGATGTGCGACATCTGCGAGACCGAGGTGAGGCCACGGATGGCCGTCTCGATGGTCTTGCCGAAGTCCGGCGAGTCCATCGTCAGCGCGATGTTCAGCGAGCCGAGGTTGCAGGAGATGTCCTTGCCGATCTCCTTGTAGGAGAGGTCCTCGTTGAAGGTGGTCGGCGTGTTGACCTGCAGGATCTCCGAGCACAGGTTGGACATGTTGATCCGGCCCTTGATCGGGTTGGCCTTGTTCACCGTGTCCTCGAACACGATGTACGGGTAGCCCGACTCGAACTGGATCTCGGCGATCGTGGTGAAGAAGTCGCGCGCCTTGATCTTCGTCTTCTTGATGCGCGAGTCGTCGACCATCGCACGGTAGTTCTCGGAGATCGGGACATCGCCGAACGGGACGCCGTAGACCTTCTCGACGTCGTACGGCGAGAAGAGGTACATGTCCTCGTTGTTCTTCGCGAGCTCGAACGTGATGTCCGGCACGACGACGCCGAGGGACAGCGTCTTGATGCGGATCTTCTCGTCGGCGTTCTCGCGCTTGGTGTCGAGGAACTTCATGATGTCCGGGTGGTGCGCGGACAGGTACACCGCACCGGCACCCTGACGGGCACCGAGCTGGTTGGCGTACGAGAAGGAGTCCTCCAGCAGCTTCATCACGGGGATGATGCCCGAGGACTGGTTCTCGATCTGCTTGATCGGGGCGCCGGCCTCGCGGATGTTGGAGAGCAGCAGGGCCACGCCGCCGCCGCGCTTGGAGAGCTGCAGCGAGGAGTTGATGCCGCGCGAGATCGACTCCATGTTGTCCTCGATGCGGAGGAGGAAGCAGGAGACGAGCTCGCCGCGCTGGGCCTTCGCCGTGTTGAGGAAGGTGGGGGTCGCGGGCTGGAAGCGGCCGGCGATGATCTCCTCGACGAGGTCGATCGCGAGCTGCTCGTTGCCCTGCGCCAGGCCGAGGGCGGTCATCACGACGCGATCCTCGAAGCGCTCGAGGTAGCGCTTGCCGTCGAACGTCTTGAGCGTGTAGCTCGTGTAGTACTTGAACGCACCGAGGAAGGTCTGGAACCGGAACTTCTTCGAGTAGGCGAGGTCGTTGAGCTTCTGGATGAAGTCGAGCGAGTACTGCTCGATCGTCGCCGCTTCGTAGTACTCGTTCTCGACCAGGTAGTCCAGACGCTCCTTCAAGTTGTGGAAGAAGACGGTGTTCTGGTTGACGTGCTGCAGGAAGAACTGCTTGGCGGCTTCACGGTCCTTGTCGAACTGGATGTTGCCGTCCGCGTCGTAGAGGTTGAGCATCGCGTTGAGGGAGTGGTAGTCCATCCCCGTCGTCGGCGACGTCAGATCGACGTCTGCAACTGCTGCGTCCAAAATGCATCCAATCCTGAGTTGACCGCCTGCACGTCGTCAGGCGTTCCGAAGAGTTCGAATCGATAGAGCACGGGGACGTGGCACTTCCGTGCGATGACGTCCCCGGCGAGGCCGTACGCCTCGCCGAAGTTCGTGTTGCCGCCGACGATGACACCCCGGATCAGCGACCGGTTGTGTTCGTCGTTGAGGAACTTGATGACCTGCTTGGGCACCGCGCCCTCCCCGTTGCCGCCACCGTAGGTGGGCAGCACGAGGACGTACGGTTCGTCCACGTGGAGGAACGGTTCGCCCGGGTAGAGCGGGATCCGGTCCGCGTCGCGGCCGAGCTTCTCGATGAAGCGTGCGGTGTACCCGGACACGCTCGAGAAGTAGACGAGACGGCTCATGGTGCGCTCCTCGTGGAAGGTGCGTGACTGACGGACCGGACGGTGTCCGGCGGCGGCGACCCGGGCCTCCTGATCGAGTCCGGGCCGACCGCCGTCCGACTACGCCAGTTCGGCGCTGAGGGTCGCGATCTTGTCGGGGCGGAAGCCCGACCAGTGGTCGTCGTCGGTGACGACGACGGGGGCCTGCAGGTAGCCGAGGCTCTTGACGTGCTCGAGTGCCGCTTCGTCGGTGGAGACGTCGTGCACTTCGTACTGGATGCCCTTGTTGTCGAGGGCACGGTACGTGGCCGTGCACTGGACGCAGGACGGCTTGGTGTAGACGGTGACGGCCATGTTCTCCCCTGGTTCTTGCTGGTTGTGTCGTGCTGTGGAGGTGGTGCTGATGCCTGTGCGCAGACGTGTCCGGGAAGGGGCCGCTGCGATGACTCCACACTACATCTAGTGGGTGGCCGCGACACCGACCACTAGAGGAAGTGTTACAGCCGTGTAGTTCTCCACAAGCTCCTCCACAGTGTGAACAGCTCGGAGAGGCCCGTGATTCCGCCAGTCTGCGGCCGACCACCGACACTTCCCCACACCGGTGGACAGCAGCGATCCACATGTGTGGAATCAGCGCGTCGGCGTGTCGCGACCGGACCGGAACCGGGGTCGTCAGACACGCCTCCCCCGGACGGGTGACAGGGGAACCGCGGGCTCTCCGTCCGCTCCGTACACTCGTGCTGTGAGTGCGTACGGCAACCTGCTGAAGACCCCCGGCGTCGGCCGTGTCATCGCGGCACAGCTCACCGCGCGGTTCCCGTTCGGGATGCTCTCGCTCGCCTACCTGCTGCACGTCGAGCACGTGTTCCACTCCTACGGCTCGGCCGGCCTCGTGCTGGCGACCACGAGCATCGGGCAGGCCATCGCGGGCCCACTCACGAGTCGGTGGATGGGCAGCTGGGGCATGCGCCCGGTGCTCGTGCTGACGAGCCTGGTCGCGCTCGCGAGCATGGGCGTCATCGCGTTCGTGCTGATGCCGCTCTGGGCCTACGTCGTGATCGGCTTCGTCGGTGGACTGGCGGTACCGCCCGTGCAGCCGGCGGTGCGGACGATCTACCCGAAGATGGTGACGTCCGCGCAGTTGACGCCGCTGTTCTCGCTCGACGCCAGCGCGCAGGAGCTCATCTGGGTCGCCGGTCCGGTCATCACCACGTTCGTCGCGACGCAGATCGGCACCGTCCAGGCGATCGTCGTGGCGATGGTGTTCCTCGTCGTCGGCGGCGTGTGGTTCATCGCGTCGCCGGAGCTCGGCCGGGTCCGCATCCCCCGATCGAAGCGGGCCTTCGGTGTCGTCCTGCGGCGCCCGTCCGTGGTCGTCGCCACGCTGACCGGCATGCTCCTCATCGGCGCGTGCTCCGCGGTCGAGGCCGGCGTCACCAGCGCGTTCGGCGAGGGCAGCCCGAACGCCGGCATCGTGCTGGCGATCTTCGCGATCGGCTCGCTCGTCGGCGGTCTGGCCTTCGGCCACCGCCCCATCTCGCCGAACACGCTGTGGACGCGCATGCTCATCGTCTTCATCGGCCTGGGACTCGCCACGTTCGGCACCGGGTTCTGGTGGCTGGCGTTCGCCCTCCTCATCGCCGGCGGTGGGATCGCGCCCGCCCTGGCGGTGATGTTCGGCTCGGTGTCCTCCACGGTGAAGTTCTCCGACACGGCTGAGGCCTACGGCTGGATGGGCACCGGGCAGCTCATCGGTGCAGCCCTCGGGTCGGCCGTGGCCGGCTTCCTCATCGACCTGCACGGTCCGACGGGCGGCATGGCCGTGGGAGCGCTCGGCGCGTTCGTGGGTGTGCTGCTGCCGCTGTTCGCGAGGCGCTGGCTGCCGGACCTGCGCGGGCGTGACGCGAGCCCCATCCCCGACACGGAGCCGGTGAACCTGCCGACGTAGGGCGGGGCGCGGGCGCGGGCGGTTGCGTGCCGCCGCGTGCCGCTCGCCGTTGCGTGCCGCTGTCGACTCGGAACGACAGTGTCGCTGTCGTACGACGTCGACATCGTCGCTCGCGAGCGCGTGCAACAGTTGCGCACGCGTGGCAGCGACAGCGTCGCTGTCGTACGACATCGACCGTGTCACTCCGTGCGCACGCCCGGCGTCCCCACCAGTCCGGCGCGCCGCCCCTGTTCTCCACAGAACGGACTGGAGGCTCGGCTCGGCCCCGCCACGACCGGCAGGATGGACGCATGGTCACCTCCATCCCCCTCTGTGACGGCCGATCCGTCCCCGTCGTCGGGTTCGGCGTGTACAAGGTCGACGACGCCGAAGCCGAGACGGCCGTCGGCACCGCGCTCGCGTCTGGGTACCGCCACGTGGACACCGCCGAGATGTACGGCAACGAGAGCGGCGTCGGGAAGGCGATCCGAGCCTCCGGGCTGAACCGTGACGACGTCTTCGTCACCACCAAGGTGTGGAACAGCAACCAGGGGCGCGATGCGACCCTGCGCGCGTTCGACGCCAGTCTCGACCGACTCGGGCTCCACGCCGTGGACCTGTACCTGATCCACTGGCCGGCGGCGGCCAACGACCGCTACGTCGAGACCTGGCGCACCCTGGTCGAGCTCCGCGAGTCCGGGCGCGCGCGCAGTGTCGGCGTCTCGAACTTCCAGGTGCCGCACCTGGAGCGGATCATCGCCGAGACGGGCGAGGTCCCGGCCGTGAACCAGGTCGAACGGCATCCGTGGCTCCCGCAGCGCGAGCTCATGGCCTTCCACGATCAGCACGGCATCGTGACGGAAGCCTGGTCACCGCTGGGGCGCGGGCGTCTGGTGGACGAGCCGGTGCTGGCGCGGATCGCCGAGGCGCACGGCGTCAGCGTCGCCCAGGTCCTCGTGCGGTGGAACGTGCAGCAGGGTGTCGTGGTGCTGCCGAAGTCGGTGACGCCGGAGCGCATCCGGTCGAACATCGACGTCGACGGGTTCACGCTCTCGACGGACGACCTCGCGGCGATCGCCGGTCTCGAGTCGGGGCAGCGAACGGGATCGCACCCGGACTCGGTCTCCTAGCAGCGGCGCGACCGCAGCAGCGCGGTGACGGTTCGGTCACGGCTCTTCCTCGCCGCGCCGTCTCGGCACTACGGTGTGGCTGACGAAGGGGAACGACGGATGAACCGACGACCGTTGACGGTCGCTGTGGCGGGGGCTGCAGTCGTCGTCGCGCTCACGGGCTGCACGGCACTGGTCGGGCACGAACCGCTGCCCACACCCACCCGGACCACGGCAGCGACGCCGGGGCCGCACGGGTCCACGACGGGCAAGTCCGTCTCGTCGGTGTCGCTCGATCCCCCGGCCCTGGCCGCCGGGACGGTCGTCACCGAGACCGACCTCACGTCGCCGAGCGGCAAGACCTCCGTGCACGTGCAGGTCGTCGCGAACAGCCGCGGGACCTTCGACGTCCACCTGTCGGGCTACCGCACGACGAACCCGCAGGCGATGACCATCCAGTTCTCGGAGGACGTTCCGAAGCCGGGCGACGGTCCTGACCAGCGGACGTGGGGCGCGACGCAGTGGTCGGCAGCGTCCGGACCACCGGCGACGGCCAAGCTCAGCGACGCCGGGACGCGGCCGGACTTCCTCCGCAGTGTGTCCCTCGTGCCGACCCTGATCGACGACGGCGACGGTTCCACACCGGCACCGTGGGCCGGGCACGTGCTCGCCGTCGCGCCCCTGACCTGGTCGGTACCGAACCCGTACCCGAACCTCGCGGTGACGGTCGGCGCCGCGGGCCCCGGGGCGTACGGCGTGGTCCAGGACGCCGACGGCCGCCCGAGCACGTACCTCGTGGCGCACGGCGACGACCTGACCACCGTCGCGAAGCGGTTCGGGATCTCCGTGGCGCAGCTCCGCTGGTTGAACCCGGCGATGGAGACCCGCAACGGGGACTGGATCCTCGAGAACACGACGCTGAACCTGAACCCGGCTGCGCGCTGACGCAGCCGTTTCCGGCGGCGGTCTGGTCTTCAGCCCTTGCGGTCCTCCTCGGACTGCCACGGCAGGTGCAGGTCGCCGGGCTCGGGCTCGACGTCGCCCGCATCGTCGGCACCACCGGTCCCGGGGGCAGCGATGACCTTCGAGGGGTCGATGCCGTCCTCGCGCAGGTCGTCGTCGTCGCGCTGCAGGGTCTGCGACGCCTCGGTCTCACGCTCGCTCGACGGGCTGTAGGCGGTGTCCGCGGCACGCTGCTCGTCGCGCGATGCCCCGGCGACGTCGTCGCCGTGCGCCGCGTCGTGCAGGGCTCCGGACCGTGCTCGGTCGTCGGATGGTTCGGGACCGCTGATGTCGCTGCTCATGGTGTTCCTCTCGTCCGCCCCAACCGTAGGCGCGGCCGCCCCGCCCCCTCCCAGCGGCCGGTGCCCCCTGACCCGACGTCGTCGTGGACAGGCGCCGGATACCGTGGTGTCCACCATGGACGCCCGCGCTGTCGCCGCCGATCGATTGCTCCCGGACGAAACGCTGCTGTGGGCCGGTCAGAGCGACCCAGCGAAGACGTTCGGCGACGACGACCGGTACCTCGTTCCCTTCAGCGTGCTGTTCCTCGGCTTCGTCGTGGTCGCGCTCATCGCTGCATGCCGTGGCCGAGCACACCTCTCCGCGGTGATCCCACTCGCGCTCCTGACGGCTGCCGGTCTGCACCTGCTCGTCGGACGGTTCTTCGTGAAGCGTCACCGGAAGCGCACCGAGGTCTACGCCGTCACCGACCGACGCGTGCTCGTGGTCACGCGTCGGGGTGACCGCGAGACCGACGTCCGCAGGACCGACCGGCAGGTCGCATGGTCCGGCCGCCACGTCTCGGTGAGCTGGGACGACACCTCGGATCTCGACACGCTGTTCTGGGGCGGGAGCACCTCGGTTCGGCAGTACGCGAACACCGGCCTGGACGGGCTGTCGGGCCGACGCGACTTCGCGTTCTACGACGTCCTGGACGGCGACGCGCTCCTCGCTGCCCTCGACGCGGCGAGCGCCGGCGGTCGCTGAGGGCCCAGAGACGCTGCGCGCTCCCGAACCTGAGCGCCCACGGTGTTGAGCGCCCACGGAAGCCGAGCGCCCGCGCGTACCGAGCGCGTCCGCTACCGTTGTCGGGCACGCGCCCCACCCCCAGGAGGTACCCCCCGTGACGATCGTCGCAGCAGCTGACGGCTCCGCCCTCGGCAACCCCGGCCCGGCTGGCTGGGCCTGGTACGTCGACGACGACCGCTGGGCTGCCGGAGGATGGCCGCGCGGCACCAACAACCAGGGCGAACTGACCGCGGTCCTGCAGCTCCTCCGCGCGACCGAGGGCACCGGGGAGCCGTTGCACATCCTGTGCGACAGCCAGTACGCCATCAAGGCCTGCACCGAGTGGCTCGCCGGATGGAAGCGGAAGGGCTGGCGCAAGGCCGACGGCAAGCCCGTGCTGAACGTCGAGATCATCAAGGAGCTGGACGAGGCGCTGCAGGACCGCAAGGTCACGTTCGAGTGGGTGCGCGGGCACATGGGGCACGAGATGAACGAGGCCGCCGACGTCCGCGCGCGGGGCGCCGCGACGGCGTACCAGAACCACACCGAGGTCCCGACGGGCCCGGGCTGGCCGGGCGTCCAGGTCGCCGAACCGGCGGCGCTGCCCGAGCCCACGCCGCCCGCGACCCTGTTCTAGCGGACGCTCGCGGCGGGCGTCCGCAGCCCGCAGACAGCAGCCAGCAGCCCCCAGCTCGCGGCGAGCAGCCCACAGCGAAGCGCCGCAGAGCGGAGCGCCGCGCCCGGGTGCGGGCCTCAGTCCACGTCCACCTCGGCCCAGCCGTCGAACCGCCCGATCTCGGTCACCCGGACCACCGCCTCCCCCGCTTCGTCCGAGGCGTCGAGGTCGATCGTCGCCGAGAACCCGAAGTCCTTGTCCCCCGACGGGTCCGCGAAGATCTGCCGCGCACGCCACGAGCGGCCCCGTTCCTCGAGCACCAGGTACTGCATCGACCGCGCCTCGGCATCGATCCCGAGTGAGTCGTGCTCGTCGTAGTACTCCTCGAGCACGGCGTCCCACGCGTCGGCGTCGAACCCGGCGGCACCGTCGAGCGCCCCGAGCCCCTCGACGTCGTCGCGCGCCGCGAGCAGCACGCGCTGGAACAGGGCGTTGCGCACCAGGATCCGGAACGCCCGCACGTTGCCGGTGAGCCGGGCGGGCTGCGGCGGCGTGATGTCCTCGTGCTCGGCGGAGGCGAGTGCGACGTCCCCGTTGACCAGGGCCTCCCACTCGTCGACGAGCGACGAGTCGACCTGACGCACGAGTTCCCCGAGCCACTCGATCAGGTCGTCGAGCTCCTGCGTGCGCTGCTCCTCGGAGATGGTCTGGCGCATCGTGCGGTACGCGTCGGAGAGGTACCGCAGCACGAGCCCCTCGGACCGGGTCAGCTGGTAGAACCGCACGAAGTCGCCGAAGGTCATCGCCCGCTCGTACATGTCGCGGACCACGGCCTTGGGTGACAGCGTGAAGTCGAGCACCCACGGCTGTTCGGCCGCGTAGGCCTCGTACGCAGCGGTGAGGAGTTCGTCGAGCGGCTTCGGCCAGGTGACCTCCTCGAGGAGTTCCATGCGCTCCTCGTACTCGATGCCCTCCTGCTTCATCCGCGCCACTGCTTCGCCGCGCTCCTTGAACTGCTGCTGGGACAGGATGGCGCGGGGGTCGTCGAGCGTGGCTTCCACGATGGACACCATGTCGAGGGGGTACGTCGGCGACTCCGGGTCGAGGAGCTCGAACGCGGCGAGCGCGAACGGCGACAGCGGCTGGTTGAGTGCGAAGTTCGGCTGCAGGTCGACCGTCACCCGGTACGAGACCGGCGGACCGGGGACCCGTTCGATGACCTGGGCGTTGATCAGCGTCCTGGCGATCGTCAGCGCCCGCCTGGCCATCGCGAGCTGCCGAGCGCGGGGTTCGTGGTTGTCGAACACGAGCGACCGGACGGCCTCGAAGGCGTCACCCCCGCGTCCGACGACGGCCAGCACCATCGCGTGCGTGATCCGCATGCGCGACACCATCGGCTCGGGTTCGGCCTGGATGAGCCGCTCGAACGACGCCTGTCCCCACGAGACGAACCCGTCCGGCGCCTTCTTGCGCTTGACCTTGTTCTTCTTCTTCGGGTCGTCCCCGGCCTTCGCGACGGCCCGGGCGTTCTCGATGTCGTGCTCAGGCGCCTCGGCCACGACGTCGCCCTCGGTGTCGTACCCGGCGCGTCCGGCACGGCCGGCGATCTGGTGGAACTCGCGCGCGGAGAGCTGCCGCATCTTCGTGCCGTCGAACTTGGTCAGCCCGTTCAACAGCACGGACCGGATCGGCACGTTGATGCCGACACCGAGCGTGTCCGTGCCGCAGATCACCGGCAGGAGTCCCCGCTGTGCGAGCTGCTCGACGAGCCGCCGGTACTTCGGGAGCATGCCGGCGTGGTGCACGCCGATCCCGGCGCGGATCAGGCGGGAGAGCGTCTGCCCGAAGCCGGCGCTGAAGCGGAACCCGGCGATCGCCTCGGCGATCTCGTCGCGCCGCTCGCGCGAGGCGACCTTGACCGACATGAGCGCCTGCGCCCGTTCGAGCGCAGCAGCCTGCGCGAAGTGCACGATGTAGACGGGCGCCTTGCCCTCCTCGAGCAGACGCTCGACGGTCTCCTGCACCGGCGTCATGACGTACTCGTACTCGAGCGGGACCGGACGCGAGACCCCGGTGACCCGGGCGGTCGGTCGTCCGGTGCGCCGGGAGAGGTCGTCGGCGATGGTCGTGACGTCGCCGAGCGTCGCGGACATGAGCAGGAACTGCGCGCGTTCGAGCACCAGGAGCGGCACCTGCCAGGCCCATCCGCGGTCCGGCTCGCCGTAGAAGTGGAACTCGTCCATCACGACGACGTCCACGTCGGCGTCGGCCCCCTGCCGCAGCGCCAGGTTCGCGAGGATCTCGGCCGTGCAGCACACGATCGGCGCATCGGCGTTGACGCTCGAGTCGCCGGTGACCATGCCGACGTTCTGCGCACCGAACAGGTCGACGAGCTGGAAGAACTTCTCGGACACCAGGGCCTTGATCGGGGCCGTGTAGAAGCTCCGCTTGCCCTCCGCCAGCGCGGCGAAGTGCGCACCGGCCGCCACCAGGGACTTGCCGGTGCCGGTCGGCGTGCTGAGGATCACGTTGGCGCCGGAGACGAGCTCGATGACGGCTTCGTCCTGCGCGGGGTAGAGCGGGCGGCCCCCGTCGGCCGCCCAGTCGGCGAAGGCCTGGTAGACGGCGTCGGGATCGACGACACCGCCGGGGGCCGCCGGCATCGCGGCGACGAGCGGAGCAGCAGTGGTGACGTCGGTCATGCACCCATCCTCCCAGCCTGGTCGCCGTGCTCGGTCGGGAGGCTCGAGATCCGTGGACAGACACCGCACCTTCCACAGATCCATGCACTCGCATAGAATCGACCCGTGCGCGAACTCGGCTTCCTGTCCTTCGTCCCGAACCACGGCGGCCCTGCGGGCGCGGCCGGTGCCCTCGAGGACGGCCTGCGGCTGTTCGAGCGCGCCGAGCGCCTGGGCTACGGCACGGGCTGGGTCCGGGGACGGCACTTCGAACCGTACCTGACGAGCCCGATGACGTTCTTCGCCGCCGCGGCGCAGCGGACCTCCTCGATCGGGTTCGGCACCGCGGTGCTCGGGATGCGCTACGAGGACCCGGTCCGCCTCGCCGAGGACGCCAGCACGGTCGACCTGCTGAGCAGCGGCCGTGTCCAGCTCGGCATCAGCACGGGCATCGCCGGGTACGGCCCGATCCTCGACCCCGTGTTCGGGTCCGTGGACCGGAGCTTCCGCGACGAGGCCGAGGCCCGCGCCGCCCGCCTGCTCGAGGTCCTCGACGGCCGCGCCCTCGGGACGTCCGGCAAGGGGTACGAGAGCATCCCCGCGGACACCGAGTTGACCCTGCAGCCCCGGAGCCCGGAGCTCCGGGACCGCGTCTGGTGGGGCGGCGGCAGCATGGGCACCGCGCGCCGGACCGCCGAGAAGGGGCTGCTGCTGCACTGCTCGACCTTGAACACCGAAGACACCGGCGAGCCCTTCGCCGTCGCGCAGGCAGCCCAGATCGACGCCTACCGCGAACGCTTCGCCGAACTGCACCCGACGCGCACGCCGAAGGTCGCCGTCGGCCGCATCGTCGTCCCACTCCTCGACGACCACGACCGCGCGGTCCACCGGGAGTTCCTCGAGGGCTACGCCTCCGGCATGGACGACGAGGGCCGACCGCTCTCCGGGAACCCGCCGTTCCGCTTCAGCAAGGTCGTGTCCGGCGAGCCCGACGCGATCGTCGAGGCCCTGCGCGCCGACCCCGCCGTCTCCGCCACCGACGAACTCGTCATCACCCTGCCCGCGAACGGCGACGCAGCCTCCCACGAACGGATCCTGACCGTCATCGCCGAGCAGATCGCGCCGCAGCTGGCCTGACCCGGCAGGGAGCCGTGCCGAGCGCGGACCCAGACCGGCAGCCACCGAGCACGGACCCCAGACCGGCAGACCCCGACCGCGGAACCCCGAGCGGATCACATCCGGCGGGGCCCGCACGAGCTGGTGGGGCCCGGGGCTCCCGCCGGATGCCCATCTCGTCCCTGATCCGCACGAGATGGTGCTTGCATCGTCCCACCATCACTGTCGTTTGTCACAGGGCAACGAAGCGGGTCACAGCGAACGTTGATCATTCGTCACGATCGGGGGACGTCCGCGGCGCGCCATCGCCCCCGGAGACAAGGGATGCGCCCCCGCAGAACGCGGGGGCGCATCGTGTCGCACCAGGTCCGTCGGAGCTCCGACGGCCGGATCAGGAGGCCGTGTCGCTCAGCAGGCGAACCCGTGACGGTGCGCGCGCCGACGGTAACCAGCCGCCTGGCGCAGCGACCATGCTAGTGACCCCACCTGGTCGTGTGCGCGGAAACCGGATGTGGGAACGCTCACACGAGGTCGACGTCGACGGCCTCGGCGAGCTCCGTCACCGACGAGCCGACGTGCAGCGTGAAGGTGCCCGGCTCGTACGCCCAGGCTCCGTCCCAGTGCGCGAACGCCCGTGCCGGTACCTCGATCGCGACCTCGGTCGACTCACCGGCGCCGAGCCGCACCGGGGCGAACCCGACCAGCCACCGCACGGGTCGGTCCACAGCGGAGTCGGACCGCGAGGCGTAGACCTGCACGACGTGCTTGCCGGCACGCGCGCCGGTGTTCGCGACCGTCGCCGTGACGATCGCCGCGTCGCCCTCGCGGACGGTCGGCGTCGCGGCGAGCCCGTCGATCGTCCACGTCGTGTAGCCCAGGCCGTGGCCGAACGCGTACGCCGGCTCGGTCCCGGCGCGGAGCCAGGCCCGGTAGCCGATGTGCACGCCCTCGTCGTAGCGGACGGCCCCGTCGACCGGGGTGACGTCGAGCACGGGCACGTCCGCCATCGCGACCGGCCAGGTCGTGGGCAGACGGCCGCCCGGCTCACGCGCACCGGTGAGCACGTCGGCGAGCGCGTTGCCGTACTCCTGCCCGCCGAACCACGTCAGCAACACCGCGGCGACGTCGTTCCGCCACGGCATCTCCACCGGCGAACCGGCGTTCACGACGACGACGGTGTTCGGGTTCGCCGCCGCGACCGCCGCGACGAGTTCGTCCTGGTGTCCGGGCAGCGCGAGCGAGGTGCGGTCGTAGCCCTCGGACTCGACCTTCGAGTTCGTCCCGACCACGACGACGGCGACGTCCGCGCGCGTGGCGGCGGCGACGGCGTCGGCGATGAGCACCGACGGGTCCTCGTCGCTCGGCTCGGTGCCGAACTGGTACGCGAGCACCCCGCCGAGCGCCTCGTCCTGGACGATGTCGTACTCGATCCGGACGGCGAGCTGCTGGCCGGCGGTAACCGACACCGGGACGGACCTGGCCGGCGGGTTGAGGAAGGCCGCGCCGAGCTGGTCGCCCTCGTAGGGCACCTCCTCGTCGAGGAGCAGCTCGCCGTCGATCCACATCCGCGATCGGCCGGCCGCGCCGATGCCGATCCGGATCGTTCCGGTGGTCGGTGCGGTGTACGTCGTGGTGATGTCGAGCCGGTCCGCGGTGCGGGTCGGGGCGTCACCGCCGAACCAGAACAGCGCGGTCGCCCGGCGGTCCTCGACGTACAGCTCCGACCCGTCCTCGACGAAGGCGACGCGGGCGCCCGGCTCCCCCGTCGCGGGGTTCGTGATGGTGGAGAGCGGGAACTCCGCGATGCCCTCCTGCACGACGGCGCCGATGGTGTGCTCGACGGTGGCTGACGGGAACGCCGCGCGGATGCCGTCGAGGGGCGACACGACCTGCGACGGGACGACCGTGGCGGAGCCGCCACCCTGCGTCCTGGCCTGGTCCGCGTTGTGGCCGATGACGGCGACCCGTGCCACGGCTGCCGGGTCGAGGGGCAGGACACCGGTGTTCCGGACCAGCACCGTGCCCTCGGCCTCGGCCTCGCGGACGAAGGCGACGCCGTCCTCGACGTGCACGGGCGATGCCGCGACGGGCTCGAACCCCTCGAGTGCGCCGACGCGGGCGGCCAGGGTCAGGATGCGGCGGACCTTGCGGTCGATCGCGCTCTCCGGCACCGAACCGTCCCGCACGGCGGCGAGGAGCGGCCCCTCGCTCCACCACGGGTTCGGCCCGGGCATCGCGACGTCCTGGGACGCCTTCGCCGCGTCGACCGACCGCACCCCGGTCCAGTCCGACACGACGATGCCGTCGAAGCCCCACTCCGAGTTCAGCGGCGTCTCGAGCAGGTCGTTCTCGGACGCGGTGACGCCGTTGATGCCGTTGTACGAGGACATGACCGCCCAGGCGTGCGCCTCGGTCACGGCCTTCTCGAACGCCAGCAGGTACAGCTCCCGCAGCGCCCGGTCGGAGACCTCGGTCGAGGCGGTGAAGCGGTCGGTCTCGTAGTCGTTCGCGACGTAGTGCTTCGGGGTCGCGGCGACGCCGTTCTCCTGCACGCCGGCGACGTAGGACGCCGCCAGGTCACCGGTGAGCACGGGGTCCTCGCTGAAGGCCTCGAAGTGTCGCCCGCCGAGCGGCGACCGGTGCAGGTTGATGGTGGGGCCGAGGACGACGTCGACGCCCTTCCGCCGGGCCTCGACGGCTGCCGCGGCGCCGTAGCGCTCCGCGATCGCGCGGTCCCAGCTCGCCGCGAGTGCGGTGGCCGACGGCAGGTTGAGGGACGGGTCCCGCTCGTCCCAGACCTCGCCCCGGACGCCGGAGGGACCGTCCGACATCAGGATGCGGCGGAGCCCGATCTTCTCGATGGGCCAGGTGGTCCAGAAGTCGCGTCCGGTGAGCAGCTGCACCTTCTCGTCGGTCGTCAGCTGCGCCAGGAGCGCGTCGATGCGCTCGGCGAACGGGGACGATCCGGAGGCCGCGCTCACGGCGTTCACGGTGGTCACGATGGTGGTTCCTCTCGTCGCGGTCGGTGCGGCCTGGGCCACGCGACCTCCGTCGGGCGCCGCCGTCGTCGGCGACTCGCGCGCCTCCGTCGGCGGCTGGCGCCACGGTACCACGCAATACCTAACACCACTTGGTTTTTGGCTCCGCGCACGAGCGGTACAGTCCTGCCATGACACGACGGGGTTCCTACGCGAAGGGCATCGCCAAACGCGAGGAGATCCTCACGGTGGCACTGGAACTCGTGGCCCAGCAGGGGTTCCGGCGGACGAGCATCAAGGACATCGCGGATGCGGTCGGTCTCACGCAGGCCGGGCTGCTGCACTACTTCGACTCCAAGGACGAGCTCTGGGTGGAGATCCTCCGCCGCCGAGACGAGATCGACAACGCCACCGACTGGCACGCGGCGGACCCCGGCGAGCTGCTCGCCACGATCGTCCGGCACAACACCGAGGTGCCGGGGCTCGTGCAGATGTTCGTGAACCTGTCCGCCGCCGCCGCGACCGACCAGGACCACCCGGCACACGCCTACTTCCAGGAGCGGTACGAGAACTCGCGTCGCACGATGGCAGCCGACTTCCGTGCCATGCAGCAGGACGGTCGCCTCCGGCAGGACGTCGACGCCGAACAGCTCACCAGCACCCTGCTCGCCGTCTCGGACGGCATGCAGATCCAGTGGCTGTACGACCCGTCCCGTGACATGGCGAGGCACGTCGAGCTCGTCGTGCGCCTGGCCGTCGCCCAGGTCGCCACCACCTCCTGACCGACGGCGCGGACGGGAGGCTCGGTGCCGGTCCGCCGTGAGAGGTACCGCCAGTGCCTGGTCGCGTCCACCGCCCGCACGGCAGGATGGGAGCATCAGGCACGAGCGTGAGCTCGACCCTCGACGATGAGCGGAGGCGCGATGACGCGCGTAGTGGTGACCGGCGGCAGCGGCAAGCTCGGACGGGCGGTGGTGCGCGACCTCGACGCGCACGGGTACGACGTGGTCCTCCTCGACCGCGTGCCCTCGCCGGACAAGCCGGAGCGGGTGCAGTTCGTCCGCACCGACCTGACCGACCACGGCCAGGTGCTGAACGCCCTGCTCGGTGTCGACGACCGCTACGACTCGGTCGACGCGGTGGTGCACCTCGCGGCCATCCCGGCCCCGGGCCAGGTCCCCGACGTGGCCCTCATCACGAACAACGTCACCGCGTCGATCAACGTCTTCCACGCGGCCCGTGCCGCGAAGATCACGAACGTGGTGTGGGCCTCGAGCGAGACCCTCCTCGGCATCCCGATGGGCGAGCACCACCCGCCCTACCTGCCCGTCGACGAGGGGTTCGCGGTCCGCCCGCAGTCGTCGTACTCGCTCGGCAAGGCCGTCGAGGAGGAGATGGCCCGGCACTTCACCCGCTGGGACCCGACGCTGAAGATGATCGGGCTGCGGTTCTCGAACGTCATGGACGAGACCGACTACCCGTCGTACCCGTGGGACGCCACCCCAGAGGCGAAGATCTTCAACCTGTGGTCCTACATCGACTCCCGCGACGGCGCCCAGGCGGTGCGCAAGGCGCTCGAGGCCGACCTGACCGGCTTCGAGGCGTTCGTCATCGCGAGCCCGGACACCGTGATGGACACCCCGACGATCGAGCTCGTCGAGCGGTTCGTCCCGGACATCGAGCGCCGCGCGGACATCGACGGCGTCAGCTCACTGCTGTCGAGCGAGAAGGCCCGTGAGCTCCTCGGCTACGACCCGCAGCACAGCTGGCGCGACCACCGCTCCTGATCGTCAGGCGGGCAGGAGCAGTCCGTCGAGCACCAGGCCGCGCGCGGCGGGCAGCAGGTCCGCGGCGAGCGCCTGCTCGTCGACCCCGGTGATCTGCGCGAGCGCTCCGACGATCGCCGCCACCGACAGGTCACCGTCGCACGCGCCGACGAACGCGGCGAGCGCGGTGTCGGCGTCGACCCTGCGCCCGAAGCCGCCGCCCTGCACGAGCGTCATCACGGTGGGGTCGTCGTTGCCCGGCCAGTAGTGGCGCTCCTCGGTGACGTCACCGGCGACCGTCAGGTGTGCCGATGCGAGGGCGGTGTCGTCGTGTGCGGCCAACCACGCGACCGCGTCGAGGAGGCGGGCCACCGTCGCGCCGAGCCCCGCGGGGTTGGAGCCGAGGGTCTCGGGGACGCGCTCGAACCGTCGGAGCCGAGCCGAGCCTCCCGTGCGCACCGAACCGGCCACGGGACGACGCACGACGACGTAGCCGAAGCCGACGCCGGTGACCTTCCGTGCCTGGAAGTCGTCGAGCCAGGCGGCCACGAGTCGGTCGAACGCCGCGGTCCCGGGTTTCGTTCCGCCGTCGCGGATCCAGGTCTCGGCGTAGGCGTTCGGGTCCTGCCGCTCGCGTTCGACGACCCACACGTCGAGGTCGGTGTCCTCGAACCAGGCGCGGACCCGGTCGAGGCCGTCGACGCCCCAGTGGTACTCCCAGTTGCCGAGCAGCTGGGCGGTGCCTCCGGGTTCGAGGTGGTCGGCGAGCCCGCGCAGGACGGTCTCGACCAGCGCGTCGCCGACCATGCCGCCGTCGCGGTACTCGTACGCGGGGACGCCCTCGCTCCGGGGTGTGATGACGAACGGCGGGTTCGACACGATGCGGTCGAACCGCTCCCCCGCGACCGGCTCGAACAGCGAGCCGAGGCGGAACTCGATCCCGTCGATGCCGTTGAGCTCGGCGTTGAACCGGGCGATGTCGAGGGCGCGGCGGGAGATGTCGGTGGCGACGACCTCGTCGGCGAAGCGGCGCGCGTGCATGGCCTGGATGCCGCACCCGGTGCCGAGGTCGAGCACGCGGCGGACGGGCACGGGGACCTGCAGCCCGCTCAGCGTGGTGGTGGCGCCGCCGATGCCGAGCACGTGCTCCTCGTCGAGCGCGGCGCCGAGGGCGAGTTCCCCGAGGTCCGAGACGACCCACCAGCTGCCGGCACCCGCGTCGTCGACGAACGCGTACGGACGGAGGTCGACCGTCGGGAGCACGTGCTCGTCCTCGGATCGCAGGAGTCCGGCCGCGGCGACCCCGTCGATCCCCGCGGACGGGAAGGCCCGCTCGGCGTCGGCCTGCGGAACGGCGAGGCCGAGGACGAACAGCCGGGCGAGCGTGGCCAGCGGGGTCGTGGGACGAGCGTCGAGCGCACGGAGGGCGGCGACCCGGTTCCCCCGGTGCAGCGCAGCCGCGGCGTCGGTGCCCCAGAGCGCGTCCACACCCTCCACGGTAAACCCGGCCGCGGTGAGGTCCGCTGCGAGCGCCGTCGTGACCCGTGGGTCCGTGGCGATCGTCGGCAGTGCGTGTGTCCGAGGCCGGTCCGTCGGCGCGCTCACGCGGGGACCTCGGCGCGCAGCAGTTCGGCGGGCACGTGCCAGTCGAGCACCAGGTCGAGGAGCCCCGGGAACCGCTGCTCGACGTCCTCGACGCGTGCGCGGCTGCTCCGGGTCAGGCCCTCCTGGTGCTGTTCGAGGAGCCCGGCCTCGCGGAGGACGCGGAAGTGGTGCGTCAGCGTCGACTTCGGCCGGTCGATCCCCACCCACCCGCAACTACGCACGCCACCGGCGGCGTCGACGAGGTAGCGGTGCATGATCGCCAGCCGGATCGGGTCCGAGAGGGCGTCCATCACGGTGGGCAGGTCCATCTCGGCGACCGACGGCTGCGGGAGCCGTTCGGGGGCGGCGGTGCGCTCGGGCATGGACGGGACGCTACCACCGTTGCCTCCGCAGTACGACTTGCGTCGTACTGCAAGGTACGGTACCAATTCGGTACGACTTCTTTCGTACTGGGAGGCATGCCCATGCAGTCAGCTCGCTCCGTCGCCGGGTTCTGGATCATCGCGGCGATGCTGCTCGTCGCGATGGCGTCGTCCGCCGTGCCGTCGCCGATCTACCCCGTGTACGCGGCCGAGTGGCACCTCACGCCGCTCATGCTCACCGGGGTCTTCGCGATCTACGTCGCCGGACTGCTCGTCAGCCTGCTCGTCGCCGGGCGCCTGTCCGACCACGTCGGGCGGAAGCCCGTGCTCGTCGTCGGTGGGCTCGGCGTCGTGGCGTCGCTCGCGCTGTTCGCGGTCGCGGACGGCCTGGGTGCGCTGATCGTCGACCGCATCGTGCAGGGCGTCTCCGTCGGGCTGCTGATCGGGTCCCTCGGTGCCGCGCTCATCGACCACTCCCTCGAGGCGCACCCGAACCTCGCCGGCGTGCTGAACGGTGTCGTGCCGCCGGTCGCACTCGCAGCGGGTGCCCTGTCGAGCGGTGCACTCGTGGAGTGGGGCCCGGCGCCGGAGCAGTTCGTCTACGTGCTGTTCGGCGTGCTCCTGCTCCTCATGGTGCTCGCACTCTGGATCGTCCCCGAACGGGTCACCCGACGTCCGGGTGCCCTGCGCTCCCTGCGCCCGACGATCTCGGTCCCCCGGTCGTCGCGTCGGCTCTTCCGCAGCGTCAGCGGGTCGCTCGTCGCCAGCTGGGCGCTCGGTGGCATGTTCCTGTCGCTCGTGCCGTCAGCACTCAGCGCCGTGTTCGGCATCGAGAACCACTTCGCCGCCGGTGCGCTCATCGCCGTCGTCACCGGGGTCGGTGCGCTGACCGGTCTCGCGATCCAGCGGCTCGACACGCGGATCGCGGTCTTCGTGGGGCTCGTGGGACTCATCCTCGGGCCCGTCCTCACCGTCGTGTTCGTGGTCGCGCACGCACTCCCGGGCCTCGTGGTCGGCAGCGCCGTCGCCGGGGTCGGTTTCGGTGCCGGGTTCCAGGCGCCGCTCCGGATGCTCCTCGCCACCGCCGCACCCACGCACCGTGCCGGGCTGCTCTCGACGATCTACATCGTCAGCTACCTGGCGTTCGGCGTTCCGGCGGTCGTCGGGGGTCTGCTCGAGCCGGCGGTCGGCTTCGTCCCGGTGATCGCCGGGTACGGCGCGTTCATCGTGCTCGCGGCGGCCGTCGCCCTCGTGCTGCAGCTCGTGTCGCGGGACGCCGCCGATGTCGAGGAGCAGGCCGCCGAGACCCTCGAGCGCACTGCGACGGGGTCGGTCCGGGCGGTGCGCACGGCCGACTGACGGCCGTGCGCGGCGGGCGCGGCGCACGGTGCGGCGTTGACCGCGCCGTGCGACGTCGACCGTCCGTGCGGCGATGAGCGTCCGGGCGGCAAGCCGCACCGTGCAGCGTTGGTCCTCCGTGCGGCGTTCACCGCACCGTGCGCCGGTAGCGCCCCGCACCAGGCGGACAACGCCGCACCACCCCCGCCACGCGTGCACAACCCCGCACCGTGCGCCGAAAGCCGGGCGCCTCGACGCGGCGCACGCGGCACGGTATGGCGCGCAAGCCGCACCGTGCAGCGTTGGTCCTCCGTGCGGCGTTCACCGCACCGTGCGCCGGTAGTGCCCCGCACCAGGCAGACAACGCCGCACCACCCCCGCCACGCGTGCACAACCCCGCACCGTGCGCCGGAGTACCCGGCACGCCGATCGCCGCACCGTGCCGCGTCGGCCGTCCGCACGGGCAACGCCGCACCGTGCACCGGACGCCCGCCCCCTAATTCGTCGGACGCGCCGACCGCCCCATGCTCCGGTGCGCGTCGTCGTGGGCGGCATCGACATCCGCCTTGCCCCGGTCGGCAGCGTTCCGCAGCCACCGCGGTCCGCGCGCCTTCGCCCAGTCCCAGAAACGGTGCAGCTGAGCCCGGAGCCACGTGATGATCCGGTGGAAGAAGTGGAACTCGCTCGCCAGGACCGTCAGGCCGATGAACACGACCAGCCATCCGGGCCCGGGAAGCGGCACGAGGATCAGCCCGATCACGACGACGAGCCCACCGACGATCCCGACGAGCACCTTGTAGAAGAGGTGGACGTGCGGCCGCGCGTGGATCCACTCGCGCATCCGGTGGAACCACCGGAATCGCTGCCGCAGCGGTGCGGCACCGGGGTCCGCCGCGGTCCGCTGGTTCGGGTCGCCTTCCATGTGGAAACGGTAGGGCGCGCGGCTGGGAAACGGCAGCGCGGCCGGTGGGCAGTCGCCTCGCTGCGCAGCCGCCAGACGGCGTTCCGCGCTCAGCGACACTTCACGGCCCGCGGAGCGCGTGAACGGTCGCTGGGCGCGAGGAGCCGCGTGGTCGACACGGCTCGAACTGGAGGCTCGTCACGCGTGCGCGACGCAGGTCGCAGCCCACGGGACTGCCGCCAGTCGTGCCTCCGGGATCGGCTCGCCGCCGACGGCACACGTCCCGTAGGTGCCCGCGTCGAGCCGTGCGAGTGCGGCGTCCACCTGCTCGATGCGTCGTCGGGCGTCGTCCCGGACTGCGCCGAGCGAGCCTCGTTCCCACGCCAACGTCGCGCCCTCGGGGTCGTGCTCGTCGTCGGTGTTGGCGCCGTCGCGGGCATCGCTCACGTCGCGCATGCTCCGCTCGACGTCGGCGAGCAGCTTGACGGCACGGCTCCGCTCGGTCGTCAGCGCGGCGCGGGGATCGTCCATGCCCGCGACCGTAGTCCGTCGGAATGCCCGGGTGCACGGATGCGTTCGCATGCACATGACCAAGATCGGGTTCCTCTCCTTCGGACACTGGCGCGACGTCCCAGGGTCGAAGGTGCGCAGCGGCCGCGAGGCCCTCGTCCAGGCGATCGACCTCGCCGTCGCCGCCGAGGAGGCGGGCGTCGACGGCGCCTACTTCCGCGTGCACCACTTCGCCCCGCAGCAGGCCGCGCCGTTCCCCCTCCTGTCCGCGATCGCCGCCCGGACGAGCCGCATCGAGATCGGTACCGGCGTGATCGACATGCGCTACGAGAACCCGCTCTACATGGCGGAGGAGGCGGCAGCGGCCGACCTCATCTCCGGCGGGCGACTGCAGCTCGGCGTGAGCCGTGGGTCACCCGAGACCGCACAGGCCGGGTACCAGCAGTTCGGCTACGTCCCCGAGGCGTCCGACCCGAACGGTGCCGACCTCGCACGCGCCCACACGAACGTGTTCCGCCGCGCGATCGCCGGCGAGCCGATGGCGAACGCGAACCCGCAGATGACCGGCGCCGTCGGCTCGTTGCCGGTCTTCCCGCTGTCGGATACGCTGCCCGACCGCATCTGGTGGGGTGCCGGCACCCGGGCCACCGCGGAGTGGACCGCCGAGCAGGGGATGAACCTCATGTCGTCGACGCTCCTCACCGAGGACACCGGCGTGCCGTTCGACGAACTCCAGGCGGAGCAGATCGAGCGGTTCCGGACCACCTGGGCCGAGTCGGGGTGGGAGCGCACCCCGCGGGTCTCGGTGTCGCGGAGCATCATCCCGATCATCGACGACGAGTCCCGCCACTACTTCGGCGTCCGGGCGCAGGTCGAGGGTGCCGACCAGGTCGGGTACCTCGACGGCGGGCTCGCCCGGTTCGGCCGGTCGTACATCGGTGAGCCGGAGCAGCTGGTGGCCGAACTCGCCGCCGACGCCGCGGTCCGCGCTGCCGACACCGTGCTCGTGACCGTGCCGAACCAGCTGGGCGTCGACTTCAACGCCCGACTCCTCGCCGCCGTGAAGGACGTGTTCTCCGAGGTCGACGCCACCCCGGCGACGGCCTGACCCGAGCGGTCCCCCATCCTGCCGACACCCGGGTTGGGACTGGGGAGCGGTACCTGCCGGCCGTAGCGTCGGGAGGCACCGTTCCCCGTCCTCTGGAGCCCTCGTGACACTCCCGGCAGCTGGTTGGTTCCCCGATCCGCGGGATGCCGGCCGTCTCCGCTGGTGGGACGGCCACGCCTGGGGTGCGGCGACGCGGCCCCTCCCCGACGGGCGGCCCGGCCCGGTGCTGCCCGTGGTGGTCGCCCCGACCGGGCCCGCCTTCTCGGTCCGCGCGGGTCCGGTCGACCACCGTGCGTGGGCCTACGGCGCCGGTACCTCCCGACGGCTGTCGGTGGTCGCGATCGTCGCCGTGGTGCTCGCCGTCGCGTCACCGGTGTGGAACCCGCTCGGCGCGCTGAGCGTCCTCGCCACGGTCGTCGGGATCGTCGCGCTCGTCCGTCCGGGTGTCACCGGGCGATGGCGGGTCCTCGCCCGGAGCCTCGCGTGCTCTGCGCTCGTGCTGGCCGTCGCGACGGGCATCGTCGCCGCACTCGCCCTGGCCGACCACCTCGGGTCCCTCGCGCGCTGACCGGTACTCGCCCGCTCACCGCACCGGCCGCCCGCACCGCGCCGCCCGCCCGCCCGCGCCGCCGCCGCCGCGCCGGCGCCGCACAACCGGAAGCACTCCGAGCCGTCGAAGTCCGTTGCGCGGTGTGCTTCCGGTTGTGCGGGAGCGAAACGAACCACCCCCACCCCGTCAGCGCCGCGCCCGCGGGTGCGACGTCTGGTACACGTCGCGGAGCATGTCCGCCGTCACCATCGTGTAGATCTGCGTCGTCGCGACGCTCGCGTGCCCGAGCAACTCCTGCACGACGCGCACGTCCGCCCCGCCCTCGAGCAGGTGCGTCGCGAACGAGTGCCGGAAGGTGTGCGGCGAGACGTGGTCGGTCAGGTCGGCGCGCTCGGCCGCCGCCTGGATGACGAGCCACGCACTCTGCCGCGACAGTCGTGCCCCGCGTGCCCCGAGGAACAGCGCCGGCGTCGACGGCCCACGAGCGGCGAACCCCGGCCGCGCCCGCACCAGGTACGCCTCGACCGCTGCCCTGGCGTAGCTCCCGAGCGGGACGACCCGTTGCTTGTTGCCCTTGCCGGTGACCCGCACGACCGCGACGTCGGTGTCGAGGTCGTCGCTGTCGTCCTCGGACGCCAGCGTGGTCACGTCGTCGACCGACAGCCCGACTGCCTCCGAGATGCGCGCACCCGTGGCGTAGAGCAGCTCCAGGAGCGCCCGGTCCCGCAGCTGCACGGGGTCGTCGCCGTCAACCGCCTGCAGGAGCCGTTCCATGTCGTCGACCGAGATCGCCTTCGGTAGCCGCATCGGCGCCTTCGGCGGACGCACGGACGCGCCGGGGTCGAGCGGGAGCCAGCCCTCGCCCGCGGCGAAGGTCGCGAACGAGCGGACCGAACTGAGCATCCGGGCGACGGACCGCGGCGCGAGCGGCGAGCCGTCCCGGGTCGCCAGGTGTGCGACGAAGCCGGCGAGGTCCGCTCGTGTCAGGCGCCCGACGTCCGCGACCACCGCCGAGCCGCCGGCACGATCAGCACCGTCCGAGTCGACCCCGGGCTGTTCCGCCACCCACGCGGCGAACGTCGCCAGGTCACGTCGGTACGCCGCGAGGGTGTGCTGCGACAGCCCCCGCTCGATCGCCACGTGCCGGAGGTACACGTCGACCGCGCGGTCGAGCGACACGGCACCGGTGGTCATCCGACGAGGCTACTGCGCGGCCCGCCGCTCGAGCGCGTCCACGGCGAGCGCGGCGACGATGAGCGCGGAGTTGTGGATCCGTCCGGCGAAGACACCGTCGACGATCTCCGACCGCGGCACCCAGCGGACCTCGATGTCCGCTTCCTCGGCCTCGCGCTCGAACGACGACTCGGTGGCACGGACGCCCCGCGCGCGGAAGATCTCGATGAACTCGTTGCTGCCGCCGGACGAGGTGTTGTAGTGCACGAGGGGTTCCCACGTGTCCGCCTCGACGTCGGCCTCCTCGGCCAGCTCCCGCTGTGCGGCGGTGAGGTGGTCCTCGCCCTCGTGGTCGAGCAGTCCCGCCGGCAGTTCCCAGTCGCGGAGCCGCACCGGGTGCCGGTACTGCTGGATGACGAGCACGCGTCCCTCGTCGTCCTCGGCCCAGACGGCGACCGCCCCGGTGTGGTCGATGTACTCCCGCACCATGCTGCCGTCCCCGTAGGCCACGGTGTCGCGACGGACGTCCCACACGGCGCCGTCGTACACGAGGGCTGAGTCGGTCACGTCGAAGGATGCGGGCTCGTCGGCGATGGGTGCGTCAGTCACGTCCCCATCCAACCAGCGTCCACCGTCACCCCGTCGAGCGGGCGCGACCCTGGGACGGACTGGAGGCTCGGTGCCAGCTGGCACCGAGCCTCCGGTGACGGGCATGGTCACCTCAGGACGCGACGCTCTCCGACTCCGGGTCGAAGAGGCGGGACGCCTCGTTGCGCACGATGGCGGCCTCGACCAGTCCCGCGAAGAGCGGGTGCGCGTTGTTCGGACGCGAGCGCAGCTCGGGGTGCGCCTGCGTGCCGATGTAGAACGGGTGCTCCGCACGGTCGAGCTCGACGTACTCCACGAGCGTGCCGTCCGGCGACGTGCCCGAGAACCGCAGGCCCGCGGCGGCGATCTGCTCGCGGTAGTGGTTGTTCACCTCGTAGCGGTGGCGGTGCCGCTCGGATGCCTCCGGCGCACCGTAGAGCTCGGCGGCGAGCGACCCGTCCGTGAAGTGCGCGGGGTACAGCCCGAGGCGCATCGTGCCGCCCAGGTCGCCACCGGCGATGATGTCCACCTGCTCGGCCATCGTCGCGATGACCGGGGTCGGGGTCTCCGGGTCGAACTCGGAGCTCGACGCGTCGACGAGACCGGCTTCGTGGCGGGCGTACTCGATGACCATGCACTGCAGGCCGAGGCAGAGGCCGAGCGTGGGGATCTGGTTCTCGCGGGCGAACTTCAGCGCCCCGAGCTTGCCCTCGATGCCGCGCACCCCGAAGCCGCCGGGCACGCAGATGCCGTCCACGTCGCCGAGCTGCTTCGCCGCACCCTCGGGCGTGGTGCAGTCGTCGGACACGACCCACTTCAGCGTGACCTTCGCGTTGTGGGCGAAGCCACCTGCGCGGAGCGCCTCGGTGACGGAGAGGTACGCGTCCGGCAGGTCGATGTACTTGCCGACCAGCGCGATCGTGACGTCCTTCTTCGGCTCGTGCACGGCCTGCAGCACCGGGTTCCACGACGTCCAGTCGACGGGACCGGCGTCGAGGTGCAGCGCGTCGACGATGACCTGGTCGAGTCCCTGCGTGTTGAGCAGCGTCGGCAGGTCGTAGATCGAGGGGACGTCCACGGCGTTCACCACGGCGTCCTCGTCGACGTCGCACATGAGCGCGATCTTGCGCTTGTTCGCGTCGGACACCGGGCGGTCGGAGCGCAGCACGAGCGCGTCGGGCTGGATGCCGATCGAGCGGAGCGCGGCGACGGAGTGCTGCGTCGGCTTGGTCTTCTGCTCGCCGGAGGCGTTCATGAACGGCACGAGGGACACGTGCACGAAGAACACGTTGTTGCGGCCGAGCTCGTGGCGCACCTGGCGGGCCGACTCGATGAACGGCTGCGACTCGATGTCGCCGACGGTGCCGCCGACCTCGGTGATGATGACGTCGGGCTGCGGGTCGTTCGACGCCTGCTCGCGCATCCGACGCTTGATCTCGTCGGTGATGTGCGGGATGACCTGCACCGTGTCGCCGAGGTACTCGCCACGACGCTCCTTGGCGATGACCGTCGAGTAGACCTGCCCGGTCGTGACGTTCGCCGCCTGCGACAGGTTGATGTCGAGGAAGCGCTCGTAGTGCCCGATGTCGAGGTCCGTCTCGGCGCCGTCGTCGGTCACGAAGACCTCACCGTGCTGGAACGGGTTCATGGTGCCCGGGTCGACGTTGAGGTACGGGTCGAGCTTCTGCATGACGACCTTGAGGCCGCGCGCCGTGAGGAGGTTGCCGAGGCTGGCTGCCGTCAGGCCCTTGCCGAGAGACGAGACGACCCCGCCGGTCACGAAGATCTGCTTCGTCACCTTCGGGGTCGTGTTCGAGGAATTGGTACCGCCGCTGAGAGTGTCCGCCACGGGATTCCATCGTACGTCAGAACTGCCGGGAGGCGCGACCCACGTCCGCCGGTCGCGTGTCGGTCCGGCAGGTGGCCCGGTCCAGAGCACGGGGCCACGTCTCGGACCGCGTCCGGTCAGGCAGTCTGCGCGGTAGACCGTCTCGGACCGCGTCCGGTCAGGCGGACTGCGCGGCGACCTCGAGGAGTTCGCGGGCGTGCTCCATGCCGCTGGCGCTGTCACCGAGCCCGGACAGCAGGCGTGCCATCTCCTGCAGGCGTTCGTCGCCCTCCAACCGCCGCACACTCGACGACGTCACCGCGCCGCTGGCGTCCTTGACCACGTTGAGGTGGTTCGTCGCGAACGCCGCGACCTGCGCCAGGTGCGTCACGACGATGACCTGCGTCCGTTCGGCCAGCTTCGCCAGTCGCCGCCCGATCTCGATCGCCGCGGCACCGCCGACGCCGGCGTCCACCTCGTCGAACACGAACGTCGGCACCGTCGTGGAACCGGCCATGACGACCTCGATCGCGAGCATCACACGGGAGAGCTCACCACCCGACGCGCCCTTGCCGATCGGACGCGGATCCGTTCCGGAGTGCGGCTGGAGCAGGATCGCCACCTGGTCGCGTCCGTGCCTGCGGTACTCGCCAGCGTCGGTGACCTCGACCACGAGCGTCGCACCCGCCATCGCGAGCGTCTTCAGCTCGGCGGTGACGCGCTTCGCGAGGTCCGTCGCCGCCTTCGCGCGAGCGGCCGTGAGGGCGTCCGCCGCGGCCGCGAGGGCCTGCTCGCCCTGTTCCACTGCCTGCTGCAGTGCGACGATCCGGTCGTCGTCGCCGTCGAGCTCGAGCAGCCGGTCGCTCGCACGCTCGCCGAAGGCGATGACGTCGTCGACGGTGTCGCCGTACTTGCGCGTGAGCCCGGCCAGGAGGGCTCGCCGCTCGTTGATGAGCTCCAGGTCGTGGCCAGCGTCGGGCTCGAGCGAGCCGAGGTAGCTCGACAGGGACGCGGATGCCTCACTGGCCTGGATGCCGAGCTCGGTCAGCTGTTCGAGCACCGGCTGCAGGGTGCTGTCGGAACCCGCGACGCGTTCGACGGCGCGCCGGGCGGCCTCGACCAGGCCGATGACGTCGGTGCCGTCGAGGGACTCGGACGAGATCGCCTCGTGCGCGAGCCCGGCGGAGAGGCGGAGCTCCTCGAGGTTCCCGAGCCGGTCCGCCCGTTCCTGGAGTTCGTCGTCCTCGCCCGGTTGCGGCGCGGCGGCCTCGATCTCGTCGGAGGCCTCGCGCAGCCGGGCAGCCTCGGCGAGCCGGTCGTCGCGGTCCCGCGTGAGGGTCTCGAGGTCGGCAGTGTGCTGCTGCCAGGTGTCGTACGCGGCGACGTACCGGCCCAGGGCCTTCTCGACCGCCGCGCCACCGAAGCCGTCGAGCGCTGCGCGCTGCGCCGTCGACGAGGTCAGACGGATCTGGTCGGACTGCCCGTGCACCGTGACGAGCTGGTCCGCGAGTTCGCCCAGCACCGCGACGGGAGCGCTGCGACCGCCGACCGTGGCACGGCTCCGGCCCTCCGCCGACACCGTGCGGGTCAGGATGAGCTCGCCGTCCTCGACCGCTCCCCCGGCGTCCTCGACGCGTTCTGCGACGGCAGCGTGGTCCGGGATGTCCCAGCGCCCCTCGACGACGGCGCTCGACGCACCGCGGCGGACGGAGCCGGCATCGGCACGGGCGCCGAGCAGGAGGCCCAGCGCGGTGACGATCATCGTCTTGCCGGCACCGGTCTCGCCGGTGACGACGGTGAACCCGGGACCGAGTTCCAGCGTCGCGTCGCCGATGACCCCGAGGTCGTTGATGGAGATCTCCTGGATCACAGGCGGTCCTCGTCGTCGTGCTGCGGTCCGCGCCACCCGGCGACGGGCAGCTGGAACTTCGCCACGAGCCGGTCCGTGAACTCGGCGTCCTTCAGGCGTGCCACGCGGACCGGTTCCGGCGACCGTCGGACCTCGATCCGGGCCCCAGGCGGCAGGTCATGGGTGCGGCGACCGTCACACCAGAGCACGCCGATGCCGCTCGTGCGTCGGAGCACCTCGACGGCCAGCACGCGGTCCGGTCCGACGACGATCGGCTTCGAGAAGAGGGCGTGGGCGCTGAGCGGCACCATGATGAGGGCGTCGACGTCCGGCCAGACGATCGGGCCACCGCCGGAGAACGAGTACGCCGTCGACCCGGTCGGGGTCGCGACCACGACGCCGTCGCAGCCGAACGAGGACAGCGGGCGGCCGTCGACCTCGGTGACGACCTCGAGCATGCGCTCGCGTGAGGCCTTCTCGATGGTGGCCTCGTTGAGGGCCCAGGACGACCAGACGATCTCCTGCCCGACGACGACGTCGACCTGCAACGCCACGCGCTCCTCGACCTTGTACTCGCCGACCAGCACGCGTTCGACCGTCTCGGAGAGACCGTCGCGCTCACTCTCGGCGAGGAAGCCGACGTGTCCGAGGTTCACCCCGACGAGCGGTGCGTGGGTCCCGCGGACGAGTTCGGCGGCACGCAGGATCGTGCCGTCGCCGCCGAGGACGATGACGATCTCGAGGTCGTCGGCCTGCACGTCGACACCGAGGATGTGGACCTGGCCGACGGACGCCTCGGCGCGCCGGATGTCGGCGTACTCGTCGAAGGGCATCACGGGCACCAGCCCGGCCGCGTGCAGGAGGTCGCAGACCTCCACCGCCGCGTCGATCGAGTCCCGACGCCCCGTGTGCGACACGAGCAGGATGTGCCGTTCGTCGCTCATGGAGCTCCTTCCGCCAGTTCCGTCGCCCGGTGGATCCATTCTGTCGGATTGGACCCTGCGCCCCGCTGGAGACGCGCGAGGTACTCGTGGTTGCCGTGCGTGCCGAGGATCGGGGACGCGGCGAGTCCCGCGGTTCCGAGGCCGAGGTCCCATGCGGCCCAGAGCACGTTCATGAGCGCGTCACCCCGGAGTCCGGCGTCACGGACGATGCCCTCGCGGACCCCGCCCCGGCCGACCTCGAACTGCGGCTTGACGAGCAGGACGAAGTCGTCCGCCGGCACGGACTCGGCCAGCGCCGGGAGCACGAGCCGCAGGCTGATGAAGGAGAGGTCCCCGACCACGAGCGACGTGGCCGAGGCCGCGGGGTCGAGCGCGAGGTAGTCGTCGCTGGTGAGGTTGCGGGCGTTCACGCCCTCCACCACGGCGACGCGGTCGTCGAGTGCCACGACGGGGTCGAGCTGTCCGTGGCCGACGTCGAGCGCCACCACCCGACGAGCTCCGCGCGCGAGGAGCACCTGCGTGAACCCGCCCGTACTCGCCCCGACGTCGAGGGCAACCCGTCCGCTCGGGTCCACGCCGAAAATGTCGAGCGCGCCGACGAGCTTGAGCGCCGCGCGGGAGACCCACTCGTCGCCGGCGTCCACCACGATGGCGGCGCCCGGCAGCACCGGCGCGGACGGCTTCACGACGGCGGACCCGTCCACGCTCACACGGCCGTCCTGGATGAGCTTCGCTGCGGCGGTCCTGGACTTCGCCAGTCCCCGGGCGGCGACGGCGGCGTCCAGGCGTGCCGTGCTCGACACGTCGGTCTCAGGCACTCGCGGTGCCACCGCTCTCGAGCCGCGTGCGCAGCTCGTCGTGGAGGGCGGCGAACGCGTCAGCACGCTCCGACAGGGGCAGGGACTCGGCCTCGCGCGCGCGTCGGGCGACGTCACTCGTCGCCGTCGGCTCCGGCGCCCCCGACTGCGTCTGCTCGTCCGGATCGGACGCTGCTCGGATGGTCGGCACGTCCGTCACGCTACTCGCCGCCGTAGAGCTGCGGGTCGACGTCGAGACCGTAGATGGCCAGGCCGGAGTCCCAGATCGCGGTCGCCCCGGCGCGGAGCAGGTCCATCGGGTCGTCGCCGGCACGCTCGACGCGGACCACGTGCTGCCGCATCCGCACGGTCGCATCACCGACACTGACGAACCGGGTGCCGTCCTCGGCCTCGTGGCGGTGTGTGACCGGGTACGGCTCGGCGAGGCCGCGGAGGTCCTGCAGCACGTAGGTCGGCCGCGAGCGCTGATCCGCCGCGAGCACCTGCTTGGCCTGGTCGATGCCCGTGAGCACGAGCACGCTGGGGATGCCGGCGTCGTTCGCGCCCTTGATGTCCGTGTCCAGGCGGTCCCCGATGAACAGCGGACGCTCCCCCCCGAAGCGTGCCAGAGCCGCGTCGAAGATCGGTCGTTCCGGCTTGCCCGCGACGACCGGCATCCGCCCGACCGCCTGGTGCACGGCCGCGACCAGGGTGCCGTTGCCGGGAGCGATCCCCCGCTCGACCGGGATCGACCAGTCCATGTTCGTCGCGACCCACGGGACGTCGGGGTCCGCGAGCGCGAACGACGCCTCGGCGAGCTGCTGCCACCCGAGGTCGGGCGAGAAGCCCTGGATGACGGCCGCCGGTGCATCGTCCGCACTCGAGGTGACGGTGAAGCCGGCCTGTTCGACGATGCTCGTCAGCCCGATGCCGCCGATCACCAGGACCGTGGAGCCCTCGGGGACGAGCGTCGCGAGCAGCCGGACGCCGGCCTGTGAGCTCGTCACGACGTCGTCCGCGGTGACCTCGAGCCCGTAGCGCTCGAGGTGCTCGGCGACGTCCGAGGGGCGACGCGATGCGTTGTTCGTGATGTAGCCGACACGGGCCGTCAACGACGCGCGCGTCAGTGCCTCGACCGCGTGCGGGATCGCGTTGCGCCCGCGGTAGACGACGCCGTCGAGGTCCGTGAGGACCACGTCGACGCCGTCCGTCGGCGGACGCGGGGTGTCAGCCGGCTGCGGAGCCGTCGACGTCACGGGGGTTGTCCTCGTCGATCTCGCCGAGGTCGTCGTCGGGTTCGTCCTCGGCGGGTTCGTCGAGGGGCTCGAGCTGGTCGGGCTCGCCGGGCTCGTCGAGCTGCTCGGGCTCGTCGAGCTGCTCGGGCTCGTCGTGCCGTTCGGGCTCGTCGACTTCGATCGCTTCCTCGACCACATCCACTGTCTCCCAAGAATCGTCATCGGCGGCTTCCGCGAGGGCCGCGGCCGCACGGTCCACGCGCGCCCACCACTCGTCGGCTTCGTCCTGACGCCCGAGCTCCTCGAGCGTCGCCGCGTAAGCACTGTAGAGAGCCGGCGACCAGCTGTAGGCCGTCGAGGGGTCGAGCTGTGGAATCTCCAGCTCCCCGAGGGCCGCTGTGGGGTTCCCGAGGTCGATCCGCGCACCGGACATCGCGATCGCGAGTTCCACCTGCACACCGGGCTCGAGACCCGCACGGTCCACCGACCGCCCGAGTTCGAGCGCACGCTCCGGACGGCCGAGGCCGCGCTCGCAGTCCACCATCATCGGCAGCTGGTCGTTCCGGCCGGAGATCCGGCGGTAGGTCCGGAGCTCCCGCAGCGCCGTGCTGAAGTCGCCGAGCCGGTAGGCCGTGATCGCAGCCGTCTCGCGGACCACGGCGACACGGCCCGCACGGCGCGCTGCACTCAGCGCGTGCTGGTTCGCGAGCTCGGGGTCCTCGTCCACGAGCAGCGCCGCGGTGATGAGGTGCCGGGCGACCCAGTCCGCGTTGTCCTTGCTGAGGGTCTTCAGCTCGGCACGGGCCTGCGGGTGGAGGTCACGCGCCTGCACGTCCTCGGGGATCTCGGGGTCCTCGTGGCGCGGGCGGATCGACTTGGTGCCGTACGGGTCGCGGTCTTCCCAGTCGTCCCGCGTGGCCTCGCCGAAGCGCGCGCCCGGGCCGCGAGTCCCGTCACCGAACCGACGACGTTCCTCCGGCCGGTCACCGTCGCGGCGAGGGCGGTCGTTGCCGCCGCGGAACGGACGGTCCCCGTCCCGGCGCGGGCGATCGGAGTTGTACGGACGATCCCCATCCCGACGCGGACGATCCGAGTTGTACGGACGGTCCCCATCCCGACGCGGACGATCCAAGTTGTACGGGCGATCCCCATCCCGACGCGGACGATCCGAGTTGAACGGACGGTCCCCATCCCGGCGCGGACGATCCGAGTTGAACGGACGGTCCCCA
>NZ_VEAF01000008.1:214485-214616 GCF_007673775.1 Curtobacterium sp. 9128
CCCATCCCGACGCGGACGATCCGAGTTGTACGGACGATCCCCATCCCGACGCGGACGATCCGAGTTGTACGGACGATCCCCATCCCGACGCGGACGATCCGAGTTGAACGGACGATCCCCATCCCGACGCG
>NZ_VEAF01000009.1:0-36428 GCF_007673775.1 Curtobacterium sp. 9128
TGACTGCGGCTGGTGAGCGCCCCGGGTGTTTCCCGGACTGTGCAAGTGATTCGACACCCTCACGCAAACGGTTTGGACGAGTTCTCCTCCGGTGCCGATCCCGATGCTCGAGCCCGACGGGCGGTCGCCACCGCGAGGACGATCGAACCGAACGCGATCACGAGGGCGTCGGCGGCCTCGCCCGCGAACACCCGCATGGTCACCGTCGCGGCTGCGGCCCACGGGAGCCAGGTGACTGCGATCGCCGCTGCCCAGATGCGCTGTCGTGTCAGGACGAGGACGACGACGGCGACGAGGACCAGGAGCCCGGCCCCCGCGAGGGCCCACGGGGACAGCACGAAGGTCCACCAGCCGGCGTCCCCGACGAACTGGTACTCCCACGGCCGTCCGCTCGGCAGCCGCATCACGCCGAGCAGGGCTGACGCGACCCCGACGACGCCGAACGCTGCGAGTGCCGGCCGACGGCGTCGCGGATCGCCCACGTTCGCGGCGACGACCGTCAGCGCCACGAACGCGAGCGTCGTCGAACCCGGTCCGTTCCAGTTGCCCGTGGCGAAGCGGACGTGCGCCGCGACGACCACGCCGACGAGGGCGACCACACCGACCAGGTGCGCCAGCAACCGGGACCCGGCGAACGCCGCCGACGCCATGACCAGGACCGGTGCGATGAAGAGCGGGCTCGCGTTGAGGAAGGGTCCGAACGTCGGGAGTCGACCGGAGGTGGCCGTGGCGTCGAAGCCGGCGGGGGAGGTCACGAAGCAGCAGTACACGAGCGAGAACGCCGCGAGTGCGCCGGTCGAGAGCGAGGCGACCAGGGTGCGCACCGCTTCCGGCACCAGGGCGTTCAGCCACTCGACCAGGGCTCGTCGGCGCAGGTCGACGAGCTCGCCGAGCACCGGGGTGCGGCGCCCTTCGCTGTCGGCGACGTCGAGCAGCACACCGACCATCGAGTCGCCGAACCGTCGTCGCCACCGTGGCGGGTACCAGCGCACTGCGGCGCGGTACTGCTCCTCGAGCCGCCTGGTGCTCATGCGGCGCCGCCGGGTCCGGGCTGTGCAACCCTGATTGCAGGCCCCGGGCGCCAGGCCTGCAGGCGACGGCGCGCGGCGCTGGCGTTCGCCTCGAGTCGTCGGACCTCGCGCTCGAGGGCCGCTCCACCGGCGTCGGTGAGCTCGAAGTACTTCCGGTGACGACCGTCGACGACCTCGTCGCCGGCGTCCTGGACGAGGCCCTGGTCGAGGAGGCGGTCGAGCACGGCGTAGAGCGTCCCCACCCTGAGGTTCACGCGTCCCTCGGACAGTGACTCGGTCTCGGCGATCAGCGCGTACCCGTGGGCACGGCCCCCGGCCAGTGCGGTGAGCACGAGCATCGTCGGCTCACGCATCTCTGCGGTACTCATGTGGTCAGTATACTCATTCAACAAGAGTATTGATCGTGATGTGGTGATGCCCCTGGTCTCCACGAGGATTCGTCGATACGTTGGACGAATGTCGCTCATCGTCGCCGACAGCCTGGTCAAGGAGTTCTCGCGCCCGGTCCGGGTACAGGGGGCGTTCTCCGGCGTCCGGAACCTGTTCACGACGAAGTCGGTCACGAACCGCGCGGTGGACGGCGTCTCGCTGACGATCGAGCCGGGAGAGGTCGTCGGCTACCTCGGGCCGAACGGTGCCGGGAAGTCCACGACGATCAAGATGCTCACCGGGGTGCTCGTCCCCACGAGCGGCGAGGTCCGGGTGAACGGGATGGTGCCGTGGAAGGACCGCTCGGCGAACGCGCGGACGATCGGCGCGGTGTTCGGGCAGCGTACGCAGCTGTGGTTCGACCTGCCGTTGCGGGACTCGTTCGACGTCCTCGCGAAGCTCTACGGCATCACGCCGTCGGACTACCGGAGGACCCTCGACGAGTTCGTCGACCTGCTCGACCTCGGGCCCTTCATCGACCGTCCGGTCCGGACCCTGAGCCTCGGGCAGCGGATGCGCGGCGACCTCGTCGCGGCGATGCTGCACGAGCCGCCGGTGCTGTACCTGGACGAGCCGACGGTCGGGCTCGACGTCGTCGCGAAGGCACGGATCCGGGACTTCGTCCGCGAGCGGAACCGCACCGCCGGGACGACGGTCATGCTCACCACGCACGACATCGGTGACGTGGAACAGCTGTGCCGGCGGGTGGTGATCATCGACGAGGGACGCATCCTGTTCGACGGCGACCTCGACGCACTCCGCCGCGCCTACCTGCCGCACCGCACGCTCCGCGTCGAGCTCTCCGGACCGGAGCCGCGGGACTGGTCGGTCGACGGCGTGCAGCGCGTCGGCGTCCGTCCGCACGGCGAGGCGCAGCTGCTCGACCTGCGCTTCGACCCGGCCGAGGTGTCGACCTCGACGGCGATCGCCCGGACCACGGCGGCACTGCCGGTCGCGGACCTGACGGTCCGCGAACCGGAGCTGGAGGACGTGATCACCGAGATCTACACGGCGCGGTCGGTGCGTGATGTCGGCTGACGTCGCGCTGCCGGACGGCCTGGAGGCCCGGGACCGCCCGGCGGGTCCGGTCGCCGTCCGTCTCGCGCTGGTCGGGCAGGGGATGCGCTCGGTCCTGGTCTTCCGCGCCGACGTCCTCGTGGGGACCGTCAGCACGGTGCTACGGGTCGTCCTCGTGATGCTCGTCTGGAACGCCGTCTACGGCGAGCGGGGGTCGGTGAGCGGCGTCGACCGTGCCGACGCCGTCGGCTACGCCGTGCTCGGCGCGCTCTTCGCGGTCATGTTCCAACCGTGGCACTTCTCGTCGCTGAACACCCGGGTCCGGGACGGCAGCGTCGTGTTCGACATCATGCGACCGGTCGGGCTCATCACGCAGACCGTCGCCGCGCAGCTCGGCAGTTCCCTGGCGAACGTCCCGAAGGCGGTCGTCGGGCTCGCCCTCGCGCTGCTCGTCGGCGCCGTCCCCGCGCCGAGCACCTGGTGGCAGACGGGCGCGTTCGTGCTGAGCGCCGTGCTCGGGCTGGTCATCGCGATCCAGTGCAACCTCATCGTCGGACTCACCGCGTTCTGGACGACCGACGTCGGCGGCGCCTACATGATCTACAGCATGGCGGCGGCGTTCTGCTCGGGGTCGCTCATCCCGCTCTGGTTCATGCCCGACGGCCTCGCCGGGGTCCTCCGCGCGCTGCCGTTCAGCGCGCAGATCTTCACGCCGCTCTCGATCTGGTTCGACCGGTCGCCAGAATGGGACGTCCTCGGCGAACTCGCCCTCCAGGCCGGGTGGATCGTCGTGCTGGCGTTCGCCGCCCATCTGGTGTGGCAGCGCGCCCTGCGGAGGACGGTGATCAACGGTGGGTGACGTCGGACGCACGACGGTCCGGGCGACGCGACCCGCGCCTCCCGGCTGGTTCCGGCAGTGGCGGATCCTGCTCGCCGCCGCGTTCCGGCAGTCCTTGATCTACAAGGGCAACCTGGTCCTGATGATGGCCGGCAGCGCGGCTCTGCAGGGGACGCAGCTGCTCTTCATCGGCGTGCTGCTCGACCGCTTCGGTGCGATCGCGGGGTGGAGCACCGCGCAGATCGCGTTCCTGTACGGGCTGCGGCTCACCGCGCACGGTGTCGGGACGGTCTTCTTCGGGCAGCACCTGGCCACCGACCAGGTGATCCGGCAGGGCGACTACGACCGGTTCCTGCTGCGCCCGGTCCCACCGCTGATCCAGCTGCTGACCCGGTGGTTCAACCTCGGCACGCTCGGGGACCTGGCGCTCGGCCTCGGCATCCTCGTGACCGCGGTCACGCTCGCGCCGATCGCGTGGACGCCGTGGCTGGTCGCCCTCACCGTCGCGGCCGCGATCGGCGGCGGCCTGCTCGAGGCCGGGCTGCAGATCGGGCTCGCCGGGTTGTCGTTCCGGCTCGGGTCGACGCGCGACCTCAAGGTCAGCGTCGACAACACCCTCACCGACTTCGGCGCCTACCCCTTGCCCGTGTTCGGGCCCGCCGGCGTGTACGCCCTCACGTTCGCCCTGCCGTTGGCGTTCATCGCGTACCTGCCCGCGACCGTGGTGCTCGCCAAGACCGACGAGCTCCTCGTGCCGGTGTGGCTCGCCGAGGTCGCGCCGCTCGCCGGACCGCTGCTGCTCGCCACCGGCTGGTGGTTCTTCATGCGACAGTCGCGGCACTACACCAGCCCCGGCGCCTGAGCGGTCCGGTCACCGAGGGTCGCGCGGGGAGCCGGCGAGGACGTCGTCGAGCGGGATCGTCCCGTCGGCCACCTCGACGGCGACCTCGCTGAGCTTGCGCTGCACCGAGCGCGCGTAGCGCCGCAGGACCTCGCGCGCGGTGTCCACGTCGACGGACAGTGCCCGAGCGACGTAGCCCTTGGCCTGTTCGATCGGGACCTTCGCGTCGAGGGCGTACTGCAGCTGCTCGGCGGTGACGGTGGCGTCCCGCATGGTCCGCTGCTGCAGGATGCTGATCGTCGCGACGTCCGCGAGCGCCTGTGCAGCGCGCGCGTCGGCACCGTTGAGCGCTCCGTCGAGCTCGCGGAACAGGTTCAGCGACCCGATGACGTCGTCACGGAGCCGCAGCGGGATCGCGTGGACGCTGCGGTACCCGTGGTCCTTCGACGCCGCGGCGAATCGCGGCCAGCGCTCCGCCAGCGAGGCGATGTCCTCCGACGTCACCAGCTCACCGGTCGTCACCGCGGTGATGCACGGTCCCTCACCGGCGTTCAGCTGCAGGAGGCCGATGAACCCGCTGCGCTCACTGGTGGACGCAGCGACCTCGAGGGCGCCGTCGCGGTTGAGCAGGTGGATGGCGCCGGCCGCCGCGTCGAAGAGCTCCACGGAACGGTCGACGAGGGTCTGCAGGACGTCGAGGACGTCGTAGTCGGCGACGAGGTTGTCGGTCAGTGCGACGAAGGTGTCGACCAGTCGTGTCTCGCGGGTCTCGGTCATCAGTGGGCAGCCTCCTCGACGGACGGACACCACCGTAGCCGCCATCGGCGCGCGTCCGTGACCGCACTGGACGCGCGCGACGGTCGGTGGACTTGCGAGCATTCCGGCGCGTGTCCTAGCGTTGGACGCGAGCTGCCCCTGACCCCGGTCGCCGGAACCCCTCTTCGTTCCGTTGCACCCCGGGAGCACAGGTTTGGAACAGCACGACGACGGCGCCACCGCCGTCCACTACCGCACGACGGGCGCCACTCCGGGTGGAGCCCGGACGGGCGGCACGTCGACGTACTCCGCCCTGCTCGCGCAGGTCAAGGAAGCCGGGCTGCTCCGTCGCCGACGTGGCTTCTACTGGACGCTCTTCGCCGCCCTGGTCCTCGCGACGGCCGGGTGCTGGACGGCGTTCGCCGTCCTCGGCGACTCCTGGTCGCAGCTGGTCGTCGCCGGGGCCCTCGGTGTCCTCTTCACCCAGTTCGCGTTCCTGTCGCACGAAGCCGCGCACCGGCAGGTGTTCGCCTCGCAGAAGTGGAACGACCACGCCGGACGGTGGCTCGGGACCTTCCTGGTCGGCCTCAGCTACTCGTGGTGGATGCACAAGCACACCCGGCACCACGGCAACCCGAACACCGTCGGGAAGGACCCCGACATCGAGCCCGACGGCATCCGGTTCCTGCCCGAGGACGCCGCCGCCGTGCGCGGGCCCCTGATGCGGACGTTCCTGCGCCACCAGGGCTGGTTGTTCTTCCCACTCCTCACCCTCGAGGGCCTGAACCTGCACCGGCACGCCGTCGTCGCCGTCGTCCGCGGTGTCGGAGCCCGTCCGGACGTGCGGGGTCGTGCCCTCGAGGGTGTGCTCCTCGTCGCGAGGTTCGCGATCTACCTGACCGTCGTGTTCCGGTTCCTGCCGCTCGGGATGGCGTGTGCGTTCCTCGGGGTGCAGCTCGCCGTGTTCGGCGTCATGATGGGCGCCTCGTTCGCCCCGAACCACAAGGGCATGCCGACGATCGCCCACGACGCGAAGGTCGACTTCTTCTCCCGCCAGGTCCGCACCTCCCGCAACATCCGCGGTGGCTGGTGGGTCTCGTTCCTGATGGGCGGCCTGAACCACCAGGTCGAGCACCACCTGTTCCCCTCGATGCCGCGTCCGGCGCTGCGGCACGCGCGCCTGCTCGTCCGCGGGCACTGTCACGCGCTCGACGTCCCGTACACCGAGACGACCCTGCTGCGGTCGTACGGGATCGTGGTGCGCTACCTCAACCGGGTGGGCGTCACGGCACGTGACCCGTTCGCCTGTCCGCTCGTCACCGAGCTGCGCATCCACTGACCCGTCCCACCACCACCGAAGGAAGCCACATGAAGACCGTCATCGTCCTCCTCGTCCTCTGGGCGATCGTCGCCGTCGTCGGGTTCGCCCTGCACGGGCTGCTCTGGATCGGCATCATCGGCGTCGTGCTGTTCGTCGGCACGGTCGTCTTCGGGGCACTGCGGCGCGGCAGCCGTCGGGCGGTCGACCGCGGGTAGCGAGGACGCGTCGGGGGACCCTCGCTCAGTGCTCCCACCCGAGCGGCGAGGACCCCAGGGGCGCCGGAGGACGGACCCTGGCGTCCCACGACGGGGTGACCCGGACGCGCGGTGCCAGCGAACGGACCTCGCCGAACGGGCCGGACCGGACGACGAGCTCGACGTCGTCGAGTCGGTCACGCAGGTCACCGTCCGTCTCGTGGGACCGGTGCGGATCCGTCCCGAACCCCTGGACCCAGGTGCACACCCGAGCGAGGTCGACGTGCACGTGCCACGTCCCGCCCTCGCTCGCCTGCCGCGCGAGTGCGGTCTGGATGCCGGCGGAGAGCAGGAACGCCGCGACGTAGTCGTTGAGCAGGTACGTCGGCGGCAGCGCCGCACGCTCCCCTCCGCCTTCCTCGAGTGCGAACCCCGTCGCGGCACACGCGAGCTGGTCGAACCCGCCGCGGTCCGCCCACGGTCCGGTCGTGCCCCAGCCGTGGACGTCTGCGAACACGGTCCCGGGGTGGTCGGCGGCCATCTGGTCGGCGTCGAGGCCGAAGCGTGCCATGTCCCGGTAGCTGTGGAGCACGACGTCCGCGGTCGTGAGGAGGCGTTCGAACGCACTCCGGCCGTCACCCGTGCGGAGGTCGCAGTAGGCGTTGCGCTTGCCCGTCCCGGTCTCGATGATCATCGCGTTCGGATCGGGACGGTCAGGTCGGGACAGGTGGAGGACGTCGGCACCGTGCTCGGCCGCGAGCCGGCCGGCGACCGGCCCGGCGATGACGTGCGTGAGATCGAGCACGCGGAGCCCCCGCATCGGCGCGTCCGTCGCGGTCAGCGAGGCGTGCTGCCGCGGTTCCGCGTCACCCGTGCGGACGATCCCGATGACGGGGTCGTCCGCGATCGCCCGTCCGGCATCGGAGGCCGCCCACTCCTCGGTCGTGCGCACCATGGTCGCCGTGCCCCCGACCGCGACGACGGCCCGTTCCAGCTCGGCGGCGTCCCATCGGGACACGGCCTCGGTGATCGCTGCTCGGTCCGGTGCGCACCGCAGGACCCGGAGGGCTCGGTCCCGCAGGTGCGGGTAGGACAGCAGCAGGAACACCTCGCGTCCGTCGCGGCACCGGTAGAACGCGCTGTCGCCGAGCAGGTTCGGATCCTCCATCGTGCCGGCGACGGGCACGTCACCGATCCGCGTCGCGAACACCGCCATCAGCTGCAGCAGGGCGTCGTCGGTGCGGACCGACGTCGTCCGTCGAGGTCCGCCGCGCCGCTCGGCGAGACGAACCCCCGCGGCGCCGTGCACGGCCATCGCTGCAGCCATGCACTCCGCGAGCCGGTGTGGCGACCGAGTCGGGGGTTCCGCTCCCACGATCTCGACGTCGTCGGCCGCGAGTCGGAGGAGGTCGGTCAGGTCCGCGAGGGGCGTCGTCGTCATGCCCACGATGCTCCGAGCGTCGCGTCGCCGCTGCAACGACTTCCGGAAATGCGGAAGACTCGGATGGTGAGCAGCCATCGGACCGTGGACCGCGTCGTCGGGATCCTCGACGTCGTCGCGCGGGCCGACCGGCCGCCGACCCTGAGCGAGATCGCCCGGGGGATCGGTGCGCCGACGTCGTCCGCCCACGACCTGGTGGCGGGACTCGTCGAGCACGGGTGGCTCGTCCCCGAGGGACGGCGGTTCCGGGTCGGAGCGGCACCGCTCGTGCTCGACCTGCTCGCCCACGGTGACGGTCCCGGACCGGACGTGGACGTCGACGCGATCGCGGAGCAGTTCAGCCTCGGCGTCGCGACGGCGGTGCGGGTCGGCCACCACGTCGTCTACACGCAGCGCTCCAGGGACCTCCCGATGCAGTTCGCCTCGATCTTCGACCGTCACGTCCTGCGGGACCCGCTGACGACCGCGGCCGGCAGGCTCCTCCTGGCGGTGGCCCCACACGCTGCCCGGCAGGCCGTGCTGCGAGCCGCGCGGGCGGTCGACCCGGATGCGGTCCGCGACTACGAACGCGTCGTCGCGTCGATCCGTCGGGACCGGACCGCATGGAGCGACGGTCTCTCCGATCCGCGGGTGGCAGCAGCTGCCGTGCAGGCTGCCGCCGGCGAGACCGGGACCGCGATCGTGCTCTTCGGTGACCGTGCGGTGGACAACGAGCGACTCCGCGTCGCGGTGCAGAGCCTCCGCGATCGGGGATGAGCGCGAGACCGGGATCCCCGTGCCGCCCGGCGACTCAGGCGAGGAGCGCGCTCAGTGCGGCCAGGTCGGGGACCGTGAGGTCGAACCGGTCCTCGTCCACGGGGCGTTCCGCTCCGGGCCGGGCGACGTACGCCGTGCGGAACCCGTGCTCGGCGGCGGCACGGAGGTCCCAGGGATGCGCCGCGGTGAACAGCGTCCGTCGCGGGTCGAGACGCAGGGCGTCGACGGCGTACTCGTAGGCCGCGGGAGCGGGCTTGAACGTCCGGGCGGGACCGGTCGAGAGCACCACGTCCCAGCTGATCCGCTCGGTGTTCGCGACGCGCGCGAGCGCGTCGAGGTCACCGTTGCTGAGGCCGGCGACGACGTGCTCGCGCCGGAGCGCCGCGGTCGCGTCGGGGACGTCGGGCCATGCACGGTACGTCCGGTCGACCGACTCGGCCAGCACCAGTGCCTCCCGGGTCGGCACCGCACCCAGACTCGTGATCGCCGCTGCTGCCGCGGTGCCGGACACCCGGTGGTGCGGGCGCCACGCCGCGTCGCCGGTGACGATCGACCCCATCTGCTCGTCCAGATGTGCCGCCCAGCGCCGGTGCAGGTCGTCCGGGCGCTCGAGGCCGAGGAGGGTGGACGTGCTGTGCCACGCGCCGCAGCGCGGCGTCCTCGTCCACGAGCGTGCCGATGACGTCGAACAGCACGACGTCGATGTGACCTGCGGAGAACTCGTCGTCGTGCATCGCCCCACCCTCCGGACGTGGTCTGCTCCTCACCGCACAGGCGCCCCGGGATCGAGCAGTCCGAGGAACGCGAGGTCCTCCGCCACCTTCGTGATGAGCGCGTGGTCGAGCGACGGGATGTCGGGTGACCCGAGTGGGCGGACCGAGCGGACGGCGTCGGAGAACGCCGTGGCGGGGACCGCGGAACCGGCATGGGGTTCCTCGGGTGCGGCGAACGCGTGCATCAGCGGCAGGACCGACCGGGCGCGGTCCTCGTCAGGCAACGCTTCGAGTGCCGCGCGGAACCGCTCCGCCCACGCCGCGTGGTCGGGGACGCGCTCGACGTCGTGCCCGTCCTCGACGAGCCAGTCGACGAAGGTGTCGAGCGAGACGCCGTCGTCGTGGGGGTTCACGACGTTGTAGGTGCGGTGTCCCTCGGTGACCGAGGCGCCGATCGCATCGATCGCGGCGGCGGTGAAGTCGGCTGGCAGCCCGTCGTAGTGGGACGGGAGACGCTCCCCGTCCGGCCCGCGACGGACGAAGGACACCGGCGCGAGCCCGGTGGTGAGCACACTCCAGACCAGCCGGGTGAAGACGTCGGGGAGGTTCACCTGGCCGCGCCACCGCGGGTGTGCCAGGACCATGTCGGAGCGGAACACGGCGACCGGGACGCCGTGGTGGTCGTGCGCCTCGTGCAGCAGCACCTCGCTCGCCCACTTGCTCGCTCCGTACCCGTTGGCGTACTCGTCGCCGACCTGCCAGCGGGGGATCGTGGTCCGGATGTCGGCGTGCTCGGCGAGTGCGGCGGGCGCGGCCGGATCGGCTTCGGCGTCCGCGGAGGGCCGAGCACCACCCGCGACGGCGACACTCGAGACGAAGGTGACGGGGACGCTGCCGGCGGCGATCGCCAGGCGGACGACCTCGGCGGTGCCCACCACGTTCGGACCGAAGAGCGCCGTGTACGGCAGGACGTGGTTGACGAGGGCTGCGGCGTGCGCGATCAGGTCCACGCGGGCAGCGAGGTCGTGCCACCGCGGCTCGTCGAGGCCGAGGAGGTGTTCGCTGACGTCGCCGGCCAGGACCTCGACCGAACCCCCGAGCTCGGCGAAGCGCGCGGCGAACGCCGGATCGGCGGCGAAGGCGACGTCGAGTCGGCGTCGGGCGTCGGCGTCGTCGGCTCCGCGCACGATGCAGACCAGTGTTCCTCCGGCCGGGGCGAGGCGTTCGAGCCAGTCGATCGCCATGAACCGCCCGAGGTAGCCGTTGGCGCCGGTCAGCAGGACGGTCCGGGGGTACCCCGTCGTCGCCGGGACACGGGGGACCGGCACCGGGACGGTACCGAGCACCCGGTCGAGACGGAGGTCGCCGGCATCGAGCGTGGAGGCACCGGCACCGTGCACGCCCGCGACGGTGGGCCGGTCGCTGGAGGCCGAGCGGTCGACGAACGCGGCCACGGCGGCGAGGTCGTTGGTCGGGTCCGTGATCACGCCGACGGGCACCTCGGCGTCGAAGACGTCCTCGAGGATCCCGGAGAACGTCAGCGCGGACAGCGAGTCGCCGCCGAGGTCCGAGAACCGGGCCGCGGCAGCGGTGGCCGCGGACACCTCGGCGCCGAGGAACTCCCGGGCCGCCCGCACCACGGTGTCGACCGTCGGCTCGTCGTCGGCGCGGTCCCGCAGGGCGGCCACGAGGGTGCCGCTCTGCTGCGCGTCGAGGGCGTCGTAGAGCGCGGCCACGCGCTCGCCGTACCGCTCGGTGAACCGGGGGCGCAGGAGCTTGCCGGCGTCGGACAGCAGCCCGTTCTCGACCGTGAAGGGCTGCGGTTCGACGACCACGCCACGGGGCACCTCGTACGGGGCGAGGCCGTGCTCGCGCGCGGTGCGCTGGAGGGCCGCGAGGACGTCGCGCTCGGACGACCCGGCGCTCGTCGGCACCACGACCGCGACCAGGAAGGCGTGCCGGCCGTCGCCGTGCAGCGCGATCTGGTGGACGCCGGGCGTCCCGGCGTACGTCGCCTCGAGCGCCGCCACCGCGACGAACTCGCCCTGCGAGAGCTTGATGACGTTGTTGCGGCGGTCCAGGTACTCGTACGTGCCGGGGCCGGTCTGTGCCATGACGTCGCCGGTGCGGTAGAAGCCGTCCTCGTCGAAGACCGCGGCGGTGACGTCCGGGCGTCGGAAGTACCCGGGGATCACCGCCGTGCTCTTCACGAGCAGTTCGCCCCGCGGGTACGGCCGGTCGGTGACGTGGTACCCGAGCTCGGGGACGTCGACCAGCTTGTGCTCGGTGACCGGCGGTTGCTGGACGACGCCGTCGCGGAGGATGCTGCCCGCCTCGGTCGAGCCGTACAGGTCGTGCAGTGGCGTCCCGAGGCACTCCTCGACGTACGTGCGGAGCTCGGGGGTCAGGGGCGCGCTGGCGCAGATCGCCTGGCGGACCCGACCGCCGAACGCGCGCACGCGGAGGTCGGCCTGGACCGCGGCGCGGACGGCGGCGCGGTCCTCGCTGCCGTCTGCGAGCCTCCGCTGTTCCTCCCGGTCGCCCTCCTGCCGGACCATCTCGGCGACCCGTGGCACGAAGACGAACTCCGTCGGCGCGAAGGTCCGGAGGTCGTCGAAGAGCGTCGACAGGTCGGTCGAGGTCGCGAGCGCGACGGTCCCGCCACGGCCGAGCGTGGCGAGCAGGGCGGCGCGGCCGGTGAGGTGGCTCATCGGGAGGTACGCGTACCCCACGACGTCGGCGCCGTCGACGTCTGCGTTCGCGGCAGGGTCAGGCCGGAGTGCGTGCCACAGCCGCTCGACCATGGAACGCGTGTACATCGCGCCCTTCGGGGTGCCGGTGCTGCCGGACGTGTAGAGCAGGAGCGCGAGGGGGTCGTCGCCGGGAGCGGGGTGCCACGGGGTCGGGCCGGGCAGGTCGGTGCCGCGGGCGACGAGGTCGTCGATCGTGGTCACCACGCCGGTGTCGGCACCCTCGCTCGCGTCGAGCAGCAGTGTCCGCACGTCGCCGCTCGAGCCCGAGACGGCTGTCAGGGCCGCGGTGGACTGCTCGGCTGTGGTGGCGAACCAGACCGGTGCGGTCTCGTCGACGATCGCCTGCAGGGCGCTGACGGGCGCGCTGGCCTGCAGCGGGACGCTCACGGCGCCGAGGATCCACGACGCGAGGTCGAGCGTGACCACGTCGGCGGTCGGGGCGCCGAGCACCGCGATCCGGTCGCCGACGGAGACGGTTCCCTCGAGCGCCGCCGCCAGTGCACTCGCCCGCTCCCACAGCTCCCGGAAGCTCGTGTCCGTGATGTCCGATCCGACTCGCTGCCGCAGTGCCGGACGGTCGGCGTGCTGTGTGAACACTGTCTCGATCGACGTGTCGTCGTGCTGCTTCCCCATGGTGGTCGTCCTCTCCTCGTTCGGTCCGGTGGCCCCTGCGCACCGGTTTCAGTGATCGGCGAGCGTGAAGCCCGCCAGCGCCCGTCCCTCGTCCACGACCCATCTGCCGGTCCCGGCGAACGTCGGTCCACGGCGCGCGCCGACGGCGAAGGTGCCGTCGGGGTCGAGTGCGATGTGTGCGCCGTCGATGCCGTACCAGCCGTCGTGCGCCGCGGACCGTGCCTTCGCGACCGCCTCCGCGGCGGCCAGGAGCACGCTGTCCGGACTCTCAACTCCGGATCGCCGGAGTGCCTCCAGACCGGCGACGACGGACGCGTCCGCGAGGTCCGCCACGCGGGCGAGCACGCCGTGCGGCAACGGCCGGGCCGGTGTCGCGTCGATCCCGATCCCGGCGTGGTCGTCGCGGCGTCCAACGGCGCACGCGCGGAGCCCGGCGCAGTGCGTGATGCTGCCGACGACCCCTGCTGGCCACGTCGGTGCTCCGCTCCGTGCGGCGGGGACGGGACCGGCCGCGATGCCCAGTGCGGCGAGGGCACGGCGGGCGAGCACACGCCCGGTCGTGAACTCCGCACGTCGACCGGGGAGCGCCGTCGCGACGGCGTCCCGTTCGTCGTCGGCGAGGGTCCCCTCCAGGTCGTGTCCGGCGGTCTCGACGGCCACAGAGGCAGGGAGGAGGGCCGTCCACGGGGACCTCACTCGAAGTTGCACAATGCAATGACACGCCGCTTCCCTCCGAGTTCGCCGACCGAACCCGGTCAGCCCGGGGAGGGCAGGACGGACACGGCGGCGACTGCGTACGCTGCGGTGAGAGCGGATGACCGGGGGTGGAGCGGTGGTGGTGATCGTTCCGGCCGTCGTGTTGGTGGTGCTGAACCTCTACGCGTTGGTGATGGTGCTCGGACGCGCGCGTCTGTTCCACGTGCCGCTGTACCGACCGATGGTGCTGAACATCGGCCTGTCGGTGCTGCCGGTCCTCGTCGCGGTCGCCATCCCGGTCGCTGCGTTGGTCGTCGGCGAGGTCGTGCTCCGGACGGGCAGCGTCAGCGAGGTCACCCGCATCGCCCTGCTGGTCGGGACGGGCGTCGCGGCGGTGGTGTGGCTGTTGCTGTTCCCGAACTCGGTCTACCTCATCACGGAGCTCAACTACAGCCACCGTCGTGCCGACGATCCGGTCCCGCTGTGGTTCGACATCATCGGGACGCTCACCCTGTCGATGTCCGGCGTGATGAACGGGATCGCGAGCCTGGCGGTCATCCAGCTCCTCGTCGAGGCGCTCACCGGCCCCGACCGCACGGGGCAGTTCGCGTCGGCCGGGTCGTGGGTGTTCGCTCTCGCTGCGATCGTCCTCGGGAGCTTCGGGGTCTACCTGGGCCGGTACATCCGGGTCAACAGCTGGGACGTGCAACACCCCCTGGGGCTCCTCCGGAAGATCGCCTCCCACTTCCGGACGCGCGAGAACCTGGTCACGGGCAGCCTGTTCATCGCCTCGTACTCGGTGTTCTTCTTCCTCCTCTACGCCCTCGTCACGGTGCCGCTGCGCGCGGCCCTCGTCTGAGGCCGCCGCCGGGCGCAGCGGGCAGACCTCGGGCGGTCGGCCGGCGGCGAGGTCGACGCCGCGTCCCGACGGGATCCACCTACTCGACCAGTCGGTACGCGCTGCCGTCTGATGACCGTGTGAGCACGCCGTCGTCCACGGCGTCCCGTCGGACGACGGCAACGTCCTCGACGAACATCGCCAGGGCCGCGTTGAGCGTCGCTTCACCGACGGCGCCGCGGGCGTCGAGCCGTGCGAAGGCGGTCCGGACGATCGCCTCCGACAGCAGTCGGCGCCGAGTCGCGTCGAGCGGGAGGCTCCGCACCCGTCCCACGTGGAGGACCGCCTGGTCGGAGAGCAGCAGCTCGAGTGCGTCCCGTGTCGCGCCGAGGCGCTCGACGTCCACCGTCCCGTCGTCCTCGACCCAGTCGAGGCCTGCGGACTCCCGCAGCATTCCCGGATGCATCGTGGCCGCGACCACCTGTCGTGCGCGCCGGAGCGCCAGCTGGAAGTCCATGTGTGCTCCCCCCTCGTACTGACGACCCCACACCGCCCTCATCGTCGCTCCTCGCGCTCCCGGTCGCGCGCGGCGATCCGCTCCGCAGCCCGCTGGAGCCGCATCTCGGACACCGCCCCGGCCGTCCGCCGCTCCTGGCGACGGACCCAGCGCACCGCCGTCGTCATGAGCGGGACGAAGACCACCACGCCGGAGCCCAGGACGATCGTCCACGTCCTGGCGTCGGCGACGAGTGCCGCGCGGATGCGGTCACTGCGCACGCGGAGCTCGTCGGGGTGCGCCGCGTCGAACATCACGCGGAGCTGCTGCCCGACCCGGTAGACGTCCGGCTGGTCCGCCGAGTCGTCGTCGAGCCGCGTCGACTCGGTGACGCCGTCGATGCGGGTCCGGACCGTCGGTGTGTACTCCGTCCAGTCCGGGTCCCCGACGTGTCGGGTCTCGCGGATCGCCGTCACGGTCGCGAAGACCGTCCGTCCGTCCGCCCGGAGCGACGTGTCGTGGTGCAGCGCGACGTACTTCCCGGGGACCGCGAACACCCCGGCGAGGACGGTCAGCCCGCTCGCCAGGAGCAGCAGTCCGGCGAGCAGGAACACGGCGACGAGGGCCAGACCTCTGCGGTCCTCCCGCGGCATGGTCCTGACCCACTTCCAGGCTCGTCGGGCACCGACGAACGGCCGACGCCTGGGTCGTGGCCCCGCATGCGTCATCGCTGTCCCCTCCCTGCTCCGCCGCTCTGCGAGGATAGCGGGGACCACGAGGGGGAGCGGTGGCAGGACGACACGGGTACTCGGAGACCGGGCTGGAGAACCGACGTCGAGAGTGGGCCAGGCGCCATCCGCGTCGGGCGCTGCTCAAGGCGGTGGTCACGCTCGTGGTGGTCTTCGTGCCCTTGCTGGCGGTGCCGGCTTTCCTCTTCGGGCTCCCCGCGTACGACCAGGCGCATCCACGCACACTCGACTGTCGCGTGGACGGCGTCGCGGTGGGGATCACGAGCGGCCGGTACTCGCACTCGCCCTACGTGCGGTTCTCGTCGCCGGACTGCGGGGTGCTCCTCCTGTTCCACGGCGTCACCCGCGACAACCAGGACGACATCGCCGCAGAGGTCGAGCAGAGCGACCACTACCGGATCACCGTCGGTGCCGGGACGTACGCCATGCGTTCGGTCCTGCGCGTCCTGAAGCTCCGGCCGGAGATCCAGCACTACGAACGGATCAGCTGACCGGCACCGGCACCTGCACCTGCACCGGCCTGGAGGCTGTGGTGCCGTCCGACAGGTCAGGTCACGTCGCGCTGCTGGCTACCAGCCCATGGTCCCCGGCTCGCCCTTGAACGGCCCGACCACGCGCGACGTGATCCACCCGCCGTAGAAGTCGCCCGCCTGCGCCTGGACCCGTTCGCCGGCGACCTCGCAGGAGTCCATCTCGGACGGGTACACCGCCACACGGTCGACCAGCTCGCCGAACCCCGGCTCAGGCGTCGGGTACGTCCACGCGCCGCGGGACACGGTCCGACCGTCGCCGCCGTGCACGTCGAAGTACGCGGCGCGGCCCTTGAACTCACACATGCTCGAGCCACTCGTGCGCGTCAGGGCTCCCGGTGCGAAGTCCGACACCGGCAGGTAGTACACCGGCGGGTGACTGGTCTCGAGCACCCGGACGGCCGATGTCGTGTCCGCGATCACCGCGCCGCCGAGCCGCACCACGACGCGTTCGGAGCTCGCGTCGACGCGGGGCGGGCGCGGGTAGTCCCAGACGGACTCCTGGCCGGGACCCGGCGTGATCGGGGTGGGGTGCTGCATGGGGGTGTCCTCTCCCGGGTGCTGTCCCGCCCGACGGTACCCGGCGCGTGGTGAGCACCGCCCGCGGCCATCGGCCCCCGCCGGGCACCACCGCCCACACCCAGATCGGTCGGAACTCGACACCGGAACCGGGTACCGTACCAGGATGACCTCCGAAACGAACAGCACCACCGACCCGACCGACGAGGGACCCGTGGTGACGTTCGCCGACCTGGGGCTCAGCGAGCCCGTGCTCAAGGCCGTCAAGGAGATCGGGTACGAGACCCCCTCCGCGATCCAGGCGGCCACCATCCCGACCCTGCTCGAGGGCCGCGACGTCGTCGGCCTCGCCCAGACCGGCACCGGCAAGACGGCCGCCTTCGCGCTGCCCGTCCTGTCCCGCATGGAGTCGGGCAGCAAGCTGCCGCAGGCCCTCGTGCTCTCCCCGACCCGCGAGCTCGCCCTGCAGGTGTGCGAGGCGTTCGAGCAGTACGCGTCGCACATGCGCGGCGTGCACGTGCTGCCCGTCTACGGCGGCCAGGCGTACGGCGTGCAGCTCTCGGCACTGCGTCGTGGCGTCGACGTCGTCGTCGGCACGCCCGGACGCATCATGGACCACATCGCCAAGGGCACGCTCGACCTGTCCGAGCTGAAGTACCTCGTCCTCGACGAGGCCGACGAGATGCTCAAGATGGGCTTCGCCGAAGACGTCGAGACGATCCTCGCCGAGACGCCGGACACCAAGCAGGTCGCGCTCTTCTCGGCGACCATGCCCGCGCAGATCCGCCGCATCTCGAAGCAGTACCTCAACGACCCGGCCGAGATCACCGTCAAGGCCAAGACCACCACGTCGGCGAACACGACGCAGCGCTACCTCATCGTGTCGTACGCGCAGAAGGTCGACGCGCTCACCCGCATCCTCGAGGTCGAGGACTTCGAGGGCCTCATCATCTTCGTGCGCACGAAGAGCGAGACCGAGACCCTCGCCGAGAAGCTCCGCGCTCGCGGGTACGCCGCGGCCGCCATCAGCGGTGACGTCGCCCAGGCCCAGCGCGAGCGCACGGTCAACCAGCTGAAGTCCGGCAAGCTCGACATCCTCGTCGCCACCGACGTGGCCGCGCGCGGTCTCGACGTCGACCGCATCACCCACGTGGTGAACTTCGACATCCCCGTCGACACCGAGTCCTACGTGCACCGCATCGGCCGCACCGGTCGTGCCGGCCGGAGCGGCGCAGCGATCAGCTTCGTCACGCCCCGCGAGCGTCGGCTGCTCACCGCGATCGAGAAGGCCACGCGCCAGCCGCTGACCGAGATGACGCTCCCGAGCATCGAGGACGTCAACGTCACCCGCCTGACGCGGTTCGACGACGCCATCACCGCGGCGCTCGAGTCGCGCGACCGCATCGAGGCGTTCCGCGACGTCATCGCGCACTACGTGGAGCACCACGACGTCCCCGAGCAGGACGTCGCGGCGGCGCTCGCCGTCGTCGCGCAGGGCGACACCCCGCTGCTCCTCGACCCGGCCGAGGACGCCCTCCGCCGCCAGGTGGAGCGCGACCAGCGTCGCGACGAGCGCAAGGGCCGCGACCGCGAGGACGACGGCGGTGACCGTCGTCGCCGTTCGGTGCCGATGACGCCGTACCGCATCGAGGTCGGCCGCCGCCACCGCGTCGAGCCCCGGCAGATCGTCGGCGCGCTCGCCAACGAGGGCGGCCTTCGTCGCGACGACTTCGGCGCGATCCGCATCCAGCCGGAGTTCTCGATCGTCGAGCTCCCGTCCGACATGCCCGGCGACGTGCTCGACCGCCTCAGCGACACCCGCATCAGCGGCCGACTCATCGAGATCAAGCCCGACCGCCGTGGCGGCGGGGCGTCCGGTGGTGGTCCCCGTCGCGGCCCGCGCGACGACCGTGACGACCGTCGCGGTCCCCGTGGCGACCGCGACGACCGTCCGGCGCGCCGGCCGCGGTACTAGACCCAGCCACAGACGGACTGGAGGCTCGGCTCACCACCGGTGGGCAGCCTCCAGTCCGTTGCGTGTTCCGCCGGGACGGCGCTCACGCGACGTCGGCGGTCCGGCGGCACACCTCGTCCCACGGTGTCGGTTCGATGCCGAAGTGCTCGCGGGCTGCCCGGTCGTCGACGACGTACGGGGCGGTCCACTGGTAGCCCATGTCGGCGATCTCGCGCAGCATCGGTGACACCAGGCCCAGCGCCCGCATCGCTCCGGTCGGGAGCCGGTGCACGGTCACGGGCGGCCGTCCCGCGGCGGCGAGCACGTCGGTGAGCGCCCGCGTCTGCGAGACCGGGGGGTTCGACGGCACCATCCAGGTCCGGCCGTGGGACCCGGGGTCGTCGGCGGCGGCGACCAGCGTGCGTGCGACGTCGAGCACGTCCGTGAACGTGTGTGGCAGGTCGGTGCGGCCGAGCATCCACACGCCCTTGCCGCGGAGCGCATCCGGCAGCACACGCGTGACGTGGCCGTTCTGGCCGACGCCCGTACCCACGTAGTCCGACGCGCGGACCTCGACGGTGCGGAGTCGTCCCGCCCGGTGCGCCTCGAGTGCGTCGCGCCACATCCGGGCACGCAGGACGCCCTTGTGGTCGGTCGCCGCGTCCGGGAGCCCCTCGTGCATCGGGCCGGACGTCGGGCCGTACGGGTACAGGTTGCCGGTGATCGCCAGCACCGCGCCGGAGCGCTCGGCCGCGGTCAGCAGGGCGGTGGCGAGGGGTGGCCAGGTCCGCTCCCACTGCGTGTAGTCGCCGGGGTTCGCACAGTTGTACAGGGCGCGTGCGCCCTGGGTGACGCGGGTCAGGGCGTCAGCGTCCGACGCGTCGAGCGCCAGGTGGGTCACGCCCGCAGTCCCCGTGTCGCGACCCGACCGGGTGACGACGGTGACCTGCTCGCCCCGCTCGGCGAGGTGGGCTGCGACGTGGCGGCCGACGGGGCCGGCGCCGACGACGACGTGGTGCTGCGACATGGGTTCCTCCTGCTCGAATCCGGAGAGCAGTGCTCTCGGTTCGATGAGCATGGCACTGCTGGGGACCGAATGCAAGAGCAGTGCTCTCGTTTGTGATCAGTGCTCTCTGGTGGCAGGGTTGACGGATGACCGACCGGCAGCCGACTGCACGCGACCTGGCTCGCGCAACGACCCGCACGCGCATCACCGCGGCGGCGCGGGCCCGGCTGACGGAGGAGGGGCCGGCGCAGCTGAGCCTCCGCGCCGTCGCGCGTGACGTCGGACTGGTGTCGTCGGCGGTCTACCGGTACTTCCCGAGCCGCGACGACCTGCTCACCGCACTGCTCGTGCAGGACTACGACGAACTCGGGGCGGAGGTCGAGGAGGCCGACGCCGCACGTGACCGGACGGACGTCGGCGGTCGGTGGATCAGCGCCTGCCGGGCGATCCGGACGTGGTCGATCACCCACCCGGGGGACTTCGCGCTGCTGTACGGCTCGCCGGTGCCCGGGTACGCGGCACCGCCGGAGACGATCGAGCCGGCGACCCGCGCGACGCTGGTGCTCGTCCGGATCGTGATCGACGCGATGACCGGGAAGGACCTGCCGGACTGTCGGGTCGACCCGGTCGCGGGCGACCCCGGTGACGTGGTGGCGGGCGCCGTGGCGTACATCCGCTCGCGGGGGATCGCCGAGGACGCCCCGCCCGAGGCCGTGATGCGGACGCTCATGGCGTGGACGGCGGTGTTCGGCACGGTGTCGTTCGAGCTGTTCGGGCACTACGTCGGGTCCGTCGACGACCACGAGCGGTACTTCGACCTGGTGGTGGAGCGGCTGGCCGCGGACATCGGGTTCGCGGCGTCGGCGTCGGCGTCGGACTGAGCCGCGCGGACCGGGCTCAGCCTCGGTCTGCTCCGTGCTCCGGGTCGCTCGACCCGCGCACGACCAGCTGCACCGGGTTGCGCACCCGCCCGCGTCGCACGCCACCGTCGATGATCTCGACGAGTGCCTCCGCCGCCAGGCGTCCGAGCTCCTGCAGGTTCATGTCGACGCTCGTCAGGTGTGGGCGCGCTCCCTCGACCAGGACGTCCCAGTTGTCGAACCCGACCACCGCGACGTCGTCCGGGATCCGCCGCCCTGACTCGCGGATGGTGTCCATGACGCCCCGGGCGATGTGGTCGCTCCCGGCGACGACGGCGTCGACGTCCGGATGTGCATCGAGGAGCCGGGTGGTCGCCTGGCGCCCCCAGGCCTCGTTCCACGCACCGAACACCAGACCGGGGTTGCCGACGAGCTCGAGCCCGTGCGCTTCCATCGCGGCGGCGGCACCGCGGAGGCGGTCCCGTGCGGCGGCGTAGGTGTCCTCGCCGTTGACGATCGCGATGCGTCGACGGCCGGCGGCGACGAGGTGCTCCACGGCCATCCGGCCGGCGAGCTCGTTGTCCGGCTCGAACGACAGGTCCTGGTCGTCGGTCGAGGGGGCGTAGACGTAGACCACCGGCACGCTCGGCTTCGACTGCATCGGCGGGCGCGGGTTCGTGGTACGGCCGACCACGAGGACCCCGTCGACGCGGCGGGTCAGCAGGGACTGCAGCTGGAGTTGCTCGCGCAGGGCGCTGTCCCGCGCGTCGGCGAGGAGGACCGAGAGCGACCCGGCCCCGAAGGCGTCCTCGGCCCCGAGCAGGATCGGCAGGACGAACCGGTTGTCGAGGTCGCTCGTGAGCATGCCGATCGTGTTCGTGGGGGCGCGGTTCAGCGCCCGTGCGAACGGGTTCGGCACGAACGACAGCGCGGCGGCGGCGGCCGTCACGGCGTCCCGCGACCGGGCGCTGACGTGGGCCTTGCCGTTCAGCGCCTTCGACGCGGTGGCGACCGAGACGCCCGCGGCTCGCGCCACGTCCGCCAGGGTCACGGCGTCCGCGGTTCCTGTGGGGCTTTCGGTGTCGTCGCTCATGGTCCCTCCGAAACCAGTTTAGGAAAGTTCTTGACATGTGGCGAGCGCTGATCGTAGATTCCCCCCGAAACCGGTTTCGGTTCCCCTCGACGGCGAGGCAGCGTCGCCGAGGGGGCCGCTGCCGGACCCGAACCTGCGATCACGTCGCATTCAGAGAGGAACCCGTGATCATGCGCACCAAGACCGTCATCCGCATCGGCGCGCTGGTGGCAGCCGCCAGCGTCGTCGCCGGTCTCACCGGCTGTTCGGCACAGTCCTCCGGCTCCGGCTCGTCGGACGCCGCGAAGGGCACCTACACGTTCTGGGACCCGTACCCCCAGTACGACGCCTCGTCCGCGTGGGGCAAGCTCGTCGCCAAGTGCGGGACCGAAGCGGGCGTCAGCGTCAAGCGCACCGGCTACGACACCTCCGACCTCACGAACAAGGCGCTCCTCGCGGGCCAGCAGGGCAAGTCGCCCGACGTCCTGCTCGTCGACAACCCCGTGGTCTCCACACTGGCCCAGGCCGGCATCCTCACCGACACGGGGACGAACGGCCTGCAGACGGGCTCGATCGCGAAGAACATCCTCGGCGCGGGGGTCATCGACGGCAAGACCTACGGCGTCCCGATCGGCGCGAACACCCTGGCGCTCTACTACAACCCCAAGGTGCTCCAGGCAGCCGGCGTCGACCCGACCTCGATCAAGGACTGGGCATCGCTGACGGACGCCCTGGCGAAGGTGAAGGCCGCCGGCAAGAAGGGCATCACGTTCTCCGGGATCAACACCGAGGAAGGATCGTTCCAGTTCCTCCCGTGGTTCTGGGGTGCCGACGCCGACCTGACGAAGCTCGACTCCTCGAAGGCCGAAGCGGCGCTGAACCTCTGGAAGGACTGGATCGACAAGGGCTACGCGCCGAACTCGGTCATCCAGAACACCCAGACGACGAGCTGGCAGGAGTTCCAGTCCGGCGACTTCGCGTTCGGCGAGAACGGCACGTGGCAGAAGGACGCCGCGAAGCAGATGGGCGCCGACGTCATCACGATCCCGGCCGAGCACGGCGGCGCGGCACCGGTGCCGACCGGCGGCGAGTTCTTCACCATCCCGGTGCAGAAGGACTCGGCGCGCTACACGACGACGAAGAAGATCGTCGAGTGCCTGTCGTCGGGCGACAACGTCGTGACGACGGACAACACGCTCAACTACATCGCCGCGTCGTCGAAGCTCCAGCAGCAGCAGCTCGCGGCGAACAAGGACCTGTCGACCTGGGTCGACGCCGTCCAGGCCGCGCGAGCCCGCACCGGCGACGACCTCGGTGTGAAGTACCCGGTCATCTCCGAGCAGCTCTGGACCGCGGTGCAGAAGGCCGAGTCCGGCTCGGCCTCGCCGTCGGACGCCCTGCAGGCAGCGCAGCAGGCCGTCGACGCCAAGCTCACCAAGTAGTCCACCCGCACCACCGAGCACGACGAAGAGAGAAGCCGACACGACCATGACGACCGACACGACGTCACTGCGACCGCCGGCCGCGCGTCCCCGGGCCGAGGGCACCCCCGCCTCGGCCCGGGCCCGCCGCGCCCACGCGCAGCGGAGAGCGCAACTCACCGCCTGGGCGTTCCTCGCCCCGGTGGCCGTCTACCTGCTGCTCTTCTACGCGTACCCGCTCTACAAGAACGTGGAGTTGAGCCTCCGGCACTACACGGTGACGTCGTTCATCTCCGGCAACGCGCCCTTCGTCGGACTGCAGAACTTCGTGTCGGTGTTCACGAGCGCGACCTTCGCCCCGGCGATCTGGAACACGACGGTCTTCGTCCTCGTGTCGATCGTGGTGCAGTTCGCCCTCGGGCTCGCCCTCGCGGTGTTCTTCCAGAACCACTTCCCGCTCTCCGGGCTGTTGCGCGCACTGTTCCTCGTGCCGTGGCTCCTGCCGCTGCTCGTGTCGGCGAGCACGTGGTCCTGGATGATGAACAGCGACTCGGGGATCGTGAACGCCTTCCTCGAGGCGGTCGGCATCGGCCAGATCAACTGGCTGACGTCCCCGGACTGGTCCCTGTTCGCCGTGCTCATCGCCAACATCTGGATCGGCATCCCGTTCAACCTGGTGATCATGTACTCCGGGTTGCAGGGCATCCCCGACGAACTCCACGAGGCAGCGTCCCTGGACGGGGCGAACGGCTGGCAGCGCTTCTGGCGGATCACCTTCCCGCTGCTCCGACCGGTCACGGCGATCACCCTGCTGCTCGGCTTCGTCTACACGCTCAAGGTCTTCGACATCATCTGGATCATGACGAAGGGCGGCCCGTCGGGCTCGTCCACGACCCTCGCGATCTGGTCCTACCAGCTGGGCTTCGGCTCGCTCCTGCCCGACTTCAGCTCCGCCGCGACCGTGGGCAACGTGCTCATCGTCATCGCCCTCGTCGTCGGCCTGATCTACGCGCGCGTGCAGCGCCGCCTGGAGGTGTGAGATGGCCACCACGACCGTCACCCGTGCCGTCACCACCCGCGAGACGAAGGGCCGCGCGCCACACGGCGCCCCACGACGGGGCGGATGGCGGACCGTCCTCGGCATCGTGTTCACCGCCGTGATGCTCTTCCCCGTCTACTGGATGGTGAACGTCTCGCTCACCCGCGACCAGGACATGCGGAAGAGCCCGCCGAACCTCATCCCGATCGACGGCACCCTGCACGGGTACGCGACGGTCCTGGGGCAGCAGCTGCCGTTCCTCGGCACGAGCCTGGTCGTCGGACTCGGCACCGTGGTCCTCACCCTCGCGCTGTCCGCCCCGGCGGCGTACTCGCTCGCCAAGCTCCGGCCGCGGGGCGGGGGAGCGATGAGCTTCGTGCTCCTCATCGCCCAGATGATCCCCGCGATCATCATGGCGATGGGCTTCTACACGATCTACGTGCAGCTCGGGGTCCTCGACACCGTGTGGGGGCTCATCCTCGCCGACTCGACCATCGCGGTCCCGTTCGGTGTGCTCATCTTCACCGCGTTCATGCGGGGGATCCCGGACGAACTGCTGAACGCCGCGCGCATCGACGGCGCGAGCACCTGGCGCACCTTCACCTCCGTCGTGATGCCGGTGAGCCGCAACTCGATCGTCACGGTGTCGCTCTTCAGCTTCCTCTGGGCCTGGTCCGACTTCCTGTTCGCCAACACCCTCGACGGCGGAGGCGACGCGAAGCCGATCACGCTCGGCATCTACGCGTACATCGGCAACAACAACCAGGAGTGGAACTCGATCATGGCGACCGCCGTCGTCGCGTCCATCCCCGCCGCGGTGCTCCTCGTCCTCGCGCAGCGCTACGTCGCCGCCGGCGTCACGGCCGGCGCCGTGAAGGACTGAACCGGTGAGCGGGACGACACCGGCAGGACGTGTCGCGTTCGACGTCGACGAGATCCCCTTCTCGACCCGCGGCGCGTGGCTCGACCTCTCCCGGGTGACGGCGCTGCACCACCGCGCACCGGACGTGCACCTGGTCTCCCACCAGAACGGTCACCGGAACGGGCTCACCGGAGTCCTCCGACTCCGACCGGTGACGGCGGACGGGACGCCCGTCGCCACGACCGTCAGTGCCGACAGCAGCGTGCTCACGTGGTCCGCCGACGACGGCGCCGTCGAAGCGACGTTCGACGGCCCCGACGCCCTCCGGTTCCGCGGTCGCGGCCTCGCGCTCCGGTTCGAGGACGCCGCCGAGGTGCTGACCCCGTTCACTGGGACGTACCTCTACGAGGACCCGGCGACGGGCACCTGCCAGTTCACGTCGTACGAGACCGGGCTGCGGTACCGCATCACCGTGCTGCACGGAGCCGTGGTCACGCACGACCTCGGGGTCACCGGATCGGCACGCCGGTGGGTGCAGCCCGAGGGAGACACGTGGGAGGTCGCCGTCGAGGAGCTCACGGCAGCGGCGGCCCCGTTCCGGTCCACCGCGACGTTCGACGAGGTGGTGACGGCGGCCGACAGCCGATTCACCGCCTACCTCGACCAGCACGCCGGGTGGCGGACGGACCACACCCCGGCGGCGGCGACGGCAGCGTGGGTGCTGTACACGAGCACGGTCGCCCCGCGGGGGTTCCTCCGACGTGAGGCCGTGCTCATGTCGAAGCACTGGATGGACAAGGTCTGGAGCTGGGACCACTGCTTCAACGCCCTCGCGCTCGCGTCCGGTGACACCCGGGCGGCACGCGACCAGTTCCTCACTCCGTTCGACCACCAGACCGACCTCGGCGCGCTGCCCGACTCGGTGTCGCACTCGGAGGTGCTGCACAACTACGTCAAACCACCGATCCACGGGTGGACCTCCGCCCTGCTCCACGACCGCGCCGAGCTGACACCTGCGGACAGTCACGAGGTGTACGACGCGCTCGCGCGCTGGACCCGCTTCTGGCTCGACCACCGGCGCGCCCCGGGCAGCGCCCTGCCGTACTACCACCACGGCAACGACAGCGGGTGGGACAACTCCTCCGTGTTCGACCTCGACCGGGTCGTCGAGAGCCCGGACCTCGCCGCGTTCCTGGTGCTGCAGCTCGAGGAGCTCGACCGGCTCGGGACGGCGCTCGGCGAGGAGACGGAGCACTGGAGGGCGGAGTGCGAGCGGATCCACGAGGCGCTCCTCGGACTCTGGGACGGCACGCACTTCCGCGCCCGCTCGGTCCGGACCGGTGCGCTCGCCGGCACGACGAGCCTGCTCACCGCCCTGCCCATCGTGCTCGGGTCCCGGCTGCCGGACGACGTGGCGGACGGGCTCGAGACCACCGTCCGCGCCCACCTCACCCGCTGGGGCCTCGCGACCGAACGACCGGACTCACCCCACTACGAGGACGACGGCTACTGGCGCGGACCCATCTGGGCGCCGTCGACCGTCCTCGTCGAACACGGGCTCCGGGCGGCCGGCCGGACGGCGCTCGCCGACCAGGTGCGCGATGCCTTCCTCACGCTCTGCGAGGCACACGGTTTCGCGGAGAACTTCGACGCACGGTCCGGTGCCGGTCTGCGCGACCGCGCCTACACCTGGACCGCGAGCGCCTACCTGCTGCTGGCGCGGCACCGTGCCGAGGCCGAACGCACCCCACGTCCCAGGAGGACATCGTGACCATCACCCACACCACCGTCGCGGCCGGCCCGGTCGTCCCGTCCCGCGGGGCACTCCGACCGCTCCCGCTCGGCGACCTCCGCCTGACCGGTGGCTACTGGGCCGACTGGCAGCAGCGGAACGCGGACACCGTGATCCGGCACTGCGAGACCTGGATGGAGCGGATCGGCTGGACCGGGAACTTCGACGCCGCGGCGACGGGTCGCCCCTTCGACCACGCGGGCATCGAGTTCGTCGACTCCGAGGTCTACAAGCTCCTCGAGGCGATGGCGTGGCAGCTCGGCGTCCAGCCCGACGACGAACTCGCCGGACGGTACGACCGGCTGGTCGAGCGGGTGGCGAGCGCGCAGGACGCCGACGGCTACCTGCACACGAGCTTCGGTCGTCCGTGGCAGCGGCCCCGGTGGTCGGACCTGGAGTGGGGCCACGAGCTGTACTCGATGGGGCACCTCCTGCAGGCGGCGATCGCACGGCTGCGCACCGCCGGCGGCGGACGGCTCGTCGACGTGGCCATCCGCGTCGCCGACCACCTGGTCGACGTGTTCGGGGAGGGCGGACGGGAGGCCGTGTGCGGCCACCCGGAGATCGAGCCGGCGCTCGTGGAACTCGGCCGGGCGACCGGCGACCACCGCTACGTCGACCTCGCGCGGACGTTCGTCGAGCGCCGCGGACGAGGGCTCCTCGCACCGATCGAGTACGGCCAGGAGTACTTCCAGGACGACGTCCCGGTCCGCGACGCCGCGGTCCTGCGCGGGCACGCCGTGCGGGCGCTCTACCTGGCCGCCGGCGCGGTCGACGTCGCCGTCGAGACCGACGACCCGGGACTCCTCCGCGCGGTCGCGACCCAGTGGACGAACACCGTCGCGAAGCGCACCTACCTGACCGGGGCGATGGGTGCCCACCACCAGGACGAGGCGTTCGGCGCCGACTTCGAGCTGCCGCCGGACCGCGAGTACGGCGAGACCTGCGCTGCGATCGCCTCGAACATGCTCTCGTGGCGCCTGCTCCTCGCGACGGGCGAGTCGAAGTACGCGGACCTCATCGAACGCACGCTGTACAACGCGGTGATGGTCGCCCCCCGCGAGGACGGCCGCGCCTTCTTCTACGCGAACACCATGCACCAGCGCGTCGCGGGGACCGTCCCGCCGGAGGACGAGGTCAGCCGCCGAGCGCTCTCGAGCCTCCGCGCGCCGTGGTTCGAGGTCTCCTGCTGCCCCACGAACCTGTCCCGCACCCTGGCGAGCGTGCAGACCGTGTTCGCCACGGTCAGCGACGACGGGCTCCAGCTGCACCAGTACGGCGACTACGAGGTCGACACCGTGGTCGGTGACGGCGCCAGGGCGGCGTTCTCGGTGCGCTCCGACTGGCCGCGCTCCGGACGGGTGGAGATCTGCGCCACCGCGGACTCGGACGGCCCGCTCGCCCTCCGACTGCGGGTGCCGTCCTGGTCGTCGGGAGCCACGCTCACCGTGGCCGGCCAGGCGGTGCCCGTGGAGGGCGACACCGTCACCGTGACGCGGGACTTCGCCGTGGGCGACCGGATCGAGCTCGTCGTCCCGGTCTCCGCACGGATCACCGTGCCGGATGCCCGCATCGACGCGGTCCGCGGGACCGTCGCGGTCGAGCGTGGACCGCTCGTGTACGCCCTCGAGTCCCTCGACGCCGGGGTCGACGTCCGCGACGTGCTCGTGCCGGCCGGTGCCGAGCCGGTCGACCACGGGGCCGACGACGTCCGGCTGCCCGTCCGCACCCACGTCGTCCCGGAGCCCACCGGACTGCCGTACCGCACCGACGCCGACATCGACGTCGACGCCGGGACGGTCTCGACCGAGCCGCGCGAGGTCCGCCTGGTGCCGTACGCGACGTGGGGCAACCGCGGTCCCTCGACCATGCGGGTCTTCCTGCCCGTCGGGTAGGCGAGCCGACGACGGGGGCCGCACCGAGCCTCCCGTCCGGTGCGACGCGACCGGCCCACGACGAGCCGAGAGGAGGAGCGATGACGCTCGAGGGCCCCGAGAAGCCGACCATCTACGACGTGGCGCTCGTCGCCGGGGTGTCGCACCAGACGGTGTCCCGCGTCCTGAACCGCCCGGAGACGGTGCGGCCGGCCAACCGGCACCGCGTCCTGGCGGTCATCGCCTACCTGGGCTACGAGCGGAACGCCGAGGCGGAGCGCCTCGGACGGCTCCACAAGCACCCCGCCGACAGCGCGGAGTGACCACACCACCGCACCGGGACCACCCGGCGCACCACGAGGAGGAAGCAATGACGCATCTTCGAACACCGGACCGACCCGCACGACGCCGGGGCCGACCACGCCGGGCCGCAGCGGTCCTCGCCGCACTCGCCGTCACCGGGACGGCTGCCCTCGGGCTCGGGTCCACCGCACCCGCCTTCGCTGCCGGCACCACGCTGACGGTCAACGTGGGGACCACGGTCCGCCCCGTCACCCACGTCGCCGCCGGCGGCCTGTACGGCGTCGACACCGGCAGCACCCCGCCACTGAGCCAGCTCTACCCGCTGCACGTGAACACCTTCACGCAGCCGCCGCCCGGCACACAGCAGCTCGGCAACGGAGCGACGAGCCCCTGCTGCGACGGCCTGCAGGTCGCCGGGAAGATCACCGACGCCGGCGGTCAGCAGTACCTCAGGCTCCCGGACGTCTTCAGCACGTTCCCCTACAACTGGGTCAGCTGGCCGGACTGGGAGTCGAAGATCCGGACGATGATCACGGCACGGGTCAACGCGACCAGCACCACGAACATCGCCGGGTACGAGATCTGGAACGAGCCGGACGCCAACTGGACGACCAGCACGAAGAACGACCCGAACGCCGGCAGCTACCTCGACATGTGGACCCGGACCTACCGGGACATCCGCGCGATCGACACGCTGACCCCGATCATCGGACCCGGTGCCAGCAGCTACGACCACGCCTTCATGCTCTCGTTCATGACGAACGCGAAGAACACGGGCACGCTGCCCTCCGTCGCGGTGTGGCACGAGCTCGGGGACTTCAGCTACCAGGACGTGCAGGCACACGTCACCGACTTCCGTTCCATCGAGGACTCCCTCGGCCTGCCGCACATCCCGATCTCGATCAACGAGTACGCCTCCCCGGGGCAGGTCGACCAGCCGAGCATCGGCGTCCACTACATGGCGTCGTTCGAACGCGCCGGCATCGCCAACGCCGAACGGGCCTACTGGTACGAGGCCGGCACGATGGACGGGCTGCTGTACAACGACCTGCCGACCGCGTCGTACTGGGCCTACAAGTGGTACGGCGACCAGTCGGGCAACGTCGTGCAGACCGTTCCCCAGTCCTACCTCGACGGTGTCGCGTCGTACGACGCGAGCCGGGAACAGGTGAACGTGGTCTTCGGTGGTGACAGCGGATCGAACACCGTCCAGGTGAACGGCCTGACGGGGCTCGGCAACCAGGTCTCCGTACGGCTCTCGTCGACGAACACCACGGGTCGCACGACGAACCAGGCCGCTCCGAACCTGCTCTCGACGACGACCTACACCGTCGTCAACGGTTCGATCACCGTCCCGGTCGCGAACATGGACGCCGTGGCGGCGTACCAGCTGCTCATCACGCCCACCACCGGAGCGCCGACGTTCCAGCAGACGTACGAGGCGGAGAACGCGACCGTCGTCAACGCGAGTCGGTTGTCCTCGTCCACGGCGTCGAACGGTGGGTACGTCGGCCGCATCGACGGATCCGGCGACGCCCGGACGGACAGCTTCGTGGACTTCCTGGTCGACGTGCCGACCGCGAAGGCGTACACGATGACCATCCGGTACGCGAACGCGACGGGGGCGACCGCGACGCAGGGCCTCGCCTCCGACGGCGGTGCGTTCTCGACGGTGACCTACCCGCCGACCTCGTCCGGGTGGGGGAACCCGACCGGCAGTGTCGACACCACGGTGCAGCTGCACGCCGGGTACAACGTGATCCGACTCGCCAAGGGATCGCCGAACTACGGCGGCGGCACCGGGTACGCCGAGCTCGACAGCATCCACCTGCAGTAGGGGCTGCACACGACGGGCCCGCTCCGCTCCGGAGCGGGCCCGTCGTGCGCGGAAGGCGCATCCGTGTGCGGCCGTTCGCCGCGTCGGTGTGGCGCACGCTGTTCCGCTGAGGTAGACAGGTCGTGACGCCGAGCCCGAACCGACGGGGGACGCGTCCACCGCAGCCGGATCAGGAGGCACCTTGCAGCGCACAACGACGTCGTCCGTCGGGACGGGAGCCGCGCGATGACCGCGATCGAGCTCAGCAGACAGGACCGCCGGCGCCTGACCACCGGGACCGCTCGGCGACGCATCGTCACCGTCCGCACCGTGGCGCTGCTGGCCTCCGTCGCCGGGCTGAACTACATCGTGTGGCGCTGGGCCGCCTCCGTGAACTGGCACTCCTGGTGGATCGCCGTCCCGCTGATCCTCGCCGAGACGTACAGCGTCATCGACTCGCTGCTCTTCGCGTTCGGCGCGTGGAAGCTCCGCGAGCGTGGCGAGCCGCCGACGCCGCCGAGCACCGAGGTCACCGTCGACGTCTTCATCACCACCTACAACGAGCCGATCGACCTCGTGGTCCGCACCGCACGCGCGGCGAAGGCGATCCGGTACCCGCACGCGACGTGGATCCTCGACGACGGCAACCGCCCCGAGATGCGTGCTGCGGCCGAGAGCCTGGGCCTCGGGGTGATCACGCGCGGGCAGGACTGGATCGACCGTCCGCGGCACGCCAAAGCGGGCAACCTCAACAACGCGCTGATGGCGACGCAGGGCGAGTTCCTGCTCATCCTCGACGCCGACCAGGTCCCGGACCCCGCGATCCTCGACCGCACCCTCGGCTACTTCAAGGACCCGAAGATGGCGCTCGTGCAGACGCCGCAGTGGTTCGAGAACGTCCCGGACGCCGACCTGCTCGGCAGCCAGGCGCCGCTGTTCTACGGGCCGATCCAGCAGTCGAAGGACGGCTGGAACGCCGCGTTCTTCTGCGGGTCGAACGCGATCCTGCGCCGTGAGGCCCTGATGCAGCTCGGCATCTCCCGCTACGTCACCGAGATCGAGGCCTCCGTGCACCGGACGCTCCAGACCTCGCGGAAGCTGCTGTCCCGAGCGCGGGAGACCGAGACCGACCCCCGCGTGCTCGGCGCCCTGGACGACGCCGAACTCGTCGTCGCCGAGGCCCGTGACGCGATCGGTCGGGGCGAGCCCCTCGGCGACGTCACCTACGAGTTCCAGCGTGGCATCGACGCCATCGCGTTCCGGTTCGCCGCCGCCGACCTCGAGTCCGTCCGCAACGACCTCGAGGAACTCGCGGCGATGTCCACCGACGCCGGCACCTTCGCCGGCCTCGACGACGCCGCGCTCGACGTGCTCGGACAGCGTGGGGCGTCCCCGGTCGCGGCGATCGAGGCGATCGCCGTGCTGGCCAGGGCCGTGGACGTGAACCGCGGTGACGAGGCGCAGGCGATCATGCCGCTGGCGACGATCTCCGTGACCGAGGACATGGCGACGGCGATGCGCCTGCACGGTCTCGGCTGGAAGTCGGCGTACCACGACGAGATCCTCGCCAAGGGGCTGGCGCCCGAGGACCTGCCGACGATGCTCGTGCAGCGCCTCCGCTGGGCACAGGGCACCATGCAGGTGTTCTTCCGCGAGAACCCGCTCGTGCAGAAGGGGCTGTCGTTCGGGCAGCGGTTGATGTACTTCTCCACGATGTGGAGCTACCTGTCCGGGTTCGCCGCGATCGTGTACATCGCCGCCCCGGTGCTCTGCCTGTCCTTCGGCGTGGTGCCGGTGCAGGCCTACAGCGTCGACTTCTTCGCCCGGCTGATCCCGTTCCTGGTGCTCAACCAGCTGCTGTTCTGGGTGGTGGCCGCCGGGCGACCGACGTGGCGTGGGCAGCAGTACTCGCTGGCATTGTTCCCGGTGTGGATCGAGAGCGTCACGAGCGCCTTCGAGAACGTGTACCGCGGCAAGCCCCTCGGCTTCCGCGTCACCCCGAAGGTCCGCGACGAGACCGAGCAGAAGCCCCGGTGGGACCTGGTCCGTCCTCAGCTCGTCGCGATGGGCGCGCTCGTCGGCGCGCTGGTGCTCATCGGCATCCGGTACCTCGTCGGGCAGGCATCCGGCATCGCGCCCCTCGTGAACACGGCGTGGGTCGTGTTCGACCTGTTCATCTTCAGCATCGTGATCCGAGCGGTGCTCTACCGCGGACCGGCGACGCCGGCGCAGTCCGAGCACGAGTCGAGCACCGTGGGGGCCCCGCTGTGAGCGTCGAGTTCGACGTGCCGGCGACCGTGGAGTCGCTCGACACCGTGCAGGACCGGTTCGCCACGTGGTGGGACGGCCTCGGCATCGAGGACATGCGCCTCCGGTTCGCGCTCGAGACCGCACTGGCCGAGATCGCGGCGAACATCGTCGAGCACACCCTGCGCACGGACCGCGAGGTCGGCCGGCGGTACCGGGTCGAGCTCGACGCGACCGAGCGTGAGCTGACGGCGGTGCTCAGCGACAACGGGCTCCCGGTCGACATCGACCTCGGCGCGGTGACGATGGCGGACGTCGACGCCGAGGACGGTCGCGGGCTCGCGCTCGCGATCGCCGCGCTCGACCGGCTCGAGCACCGGCACGAGGGCGGCCGCAACGTCTGGACACTGGTGTGCGAACGGTGAGGGGCGCGCTCGTCCGCGCTGCTGCCGTCCTCGTCACCGCGGCGACCCTGCTCGTCGGGGGAGCGCTGCCGGCCGGTGCGGTCACGTCGTCGTCCTCGCCGCTCCCGCGCGACGGGAAGACCTGGTTCGGGCCCGACCTCGACTGGGCGTCGGACTCGCCGAACGGCTACGCGGGCCGGCTCGGTGCGACTCCGTCGAGCTACGGCGTGGAGATCGCCTACCCGGTCGACCGGAGCGCGCGGGAGGACCTGCTCCGCACGGCACGGTCGGCGGCCACCCAGGGCGCCACGCTCGTGGTGAGCTTCGAACCGGACCGGTCGCTCGGCTCACTCACCACCGCCGACGCACGTCGGGCGAACGCGGTGCTCGAGCAGGTCCGCCGGCAGTCGGAGACGGACCTCCTCGTCCGGTTCGCGCCGCAGATGAACGGCACGTGGGTCCGCTGGGGACAGCAGCCGACGCAGTTCATCGCGGCGTTCCGGGCGCTCGCGTCCCAGGTGCACGCCGGGACGTCCCGCGCCGCGATGGTGTGGGAACCCTCGTACGGTGCCGGGTACCCGTTCGGCGACTCGGCCGGGCGTCTGCAGGACCTGTCCGCGACCGACGTGCGGAAGCTCGACACGAACGGCGACGGACAGCTGACCGCGGCGGACGACCCGTACGCGCCGTACTGGCCGGGTGACTCGTCCGTCGACTGGGTCGGCCTGTCGATGTTCTTCTTCGGCAAGGGCAAGGCGACGCAGGCCGCCGGGCGGGACGTCCCGCTCACCACGAACGGGGTCCCCGACGCCGGCGAGGTCGAGTCCCGGTTCGACGAGACCTGGGGGTACCAGGAGGCGCAGTCACAGGGGAACTTCTACGAGCGGTTCGCCGTCGGCCGTGACCGTCCGATGCTCCTCGACACCGGAGCGCTGTACGACCACTCGCTGCGCGGTGCCGCCGAGCTCGACGTCAAGCAGGGGTGGTGGCGGCAGGTGTTCGCCGCCGTCGAGGACCGACCGCGTGTCCGCGCGGTCACGTTCCTCGAGACGAACCGACGTGAGCCCGAGGCCGGCAACCGCCTGGCGGACTGGCGCGACACCGCGGTGCCGGGCATCGCGGGGTCGTTCCGCACGGACCTGCAGGCCACGGACCGGTTCGTCTTCGGGCCCGTCACCGCACGCATCACGCCGCAGGACGGCGCCGTGGCGACGAACCAGCAGCTCGACACCGGCGGCGACCAGATGGCGTGGATCGTCTGGATCGCGGTCGGTCTGGCGATCGTGTTCCTGCTCAGCGGCATCGTCGGACGACTGGTGCCGAGCTGGCGCTACCCGGACGACGGGAAACCGGGTCGCGACCTGCGGCTCGACCTGTTCCGCGGCTTCATCATCCTCGCCGTCGTGATCACCCACATCGAGATCGGCGGTCCGTACTCGTACCTGACGCTGCACGCCGTCGGCGCGATCACGGGCGCGGAGATGTTCGTGTTCCTGTCCGGCATGGTCCTCGGCATGACGTACCCCCTCGCGATCAAGAAGGTCGGCGAATGGGTCGCCGCGGTGGGCGCGTGGAAGCGGGCGCGCAAGCAGTACCTCGTCACGCTCGTGGTGATCGCGGTCGTGTTCGCGCTGAGCTTCGTGCCGTTCCTCAACACCGACGCGATCACGACGTTCACCGACCGGGGGACCGGCACGGGCGGCGTCGCCGCGGAGGGACGCGTGTACGACCTCTACCCGAACGCCATGCAGCTGCTCGCGTACCCGCCGCCCTGGTACGCCATCCGCCAGTTCCTGTTGCTCGAGATGGGACCGTGGCCGTTCAACATCATGGGGCTCTTCGTGGTGCTGAGCCTGTTCATCCCGCTGCTGCTCTGGGTGATCCGGCGCGGCTGGTGGTGGGCGGTGCTCGCGGTGAGCTGGGCGCTGTACGTCTTCCAGGCGCTCGTCCCGCAGTTCCAGCCGTTGAACTCGCAGTTCGAGGCCGTGTTCCCGCTGCTCACCTGGCAGGTCGTCTTCACGCACGGACTCGTGCTCGGGTACTACCGACGGCAGATCGTCGGCGCGCTGACGGGACGGCTCGGCAAGGTCCTCGTCGGGGTGGCGGTGTGCGGGTACGCGGCGTTCCTGGTCTACGTGTGGGCGGCGGACCACGCCGGGTTCACCCCGGTGCCGTTCCCCGCGTCGATGTACGACGACCTGTACAACACCGCCTACCAGCGCGTGGACCTGCAGTGGGGTCGACTGGTGGACATCGCGTTCTTCGCGATCGTCTCGTACGCGATCCTCACCGTGTTCTGGAAGCCGATCGCGAAGGCCATCGGCTGGCTGTGGATCCCGCTCGGGCAGGCGAGCCTCTACGTCTTCGTCTGGCAGGTGTTCTTCGCGCTGGCGATCGCGTCGATCCCGGGCGTCGACTGGGGCAACTTCTGGATCGGGTTCGCCGTGCACACCGCGCTGATCCTGCTCGCCTGGTACATGGTCCGGAAGAAGTTCCTGTTCAGCGTGATCCCGCGCTGATCGGGCCGGGCTCGGGGCCGAGGTTCCACGACTCGCCGCTCAGTTCCGCCGAGGTTCCACGAATGCCCCGTCCGGCGCGACGAGGTGCCGCAATTGCGGCACCTCATCGGGGGCGCCCCGGGAGCGCGCGCCGGACCCGACGACGCCGGGAGGCACGGTGCGGGTCGGACCCGCACCGTGCCTCCCGGCCGGGTCGCGCCCAGGACGCGACCCGGCCTGCGTCGATCAGGCGCGTCGGCGACGTGCCGCCAGGGCGATGCCGAGGCCGGCGGCGACGGCGAGGGCGCTGCCCACGGCGAGGGGCAGGACGTCCGCGCCGGTGAAGGCGAGCTGTCCTCCGCCGTTCCCGGCGCCGGGACCAGCGACGATGAAGCCGAAGGTGCCCCAGGTCGCCACCGTGCCGTCTGCGCGCTGCGCGACGAGGGTGTGCGTGCCGGACTCCAGGTCGACCGGGAGCGCCAGCGTGATCACGCCGTCGTCGTCGGTCGGGTCGTCGCCGAGGTACTCGGCGTCGGAGTGCACGAACCAGTCCAGCGGGGCGCCGGCGAGATCCCGGGGGACGGTGACCGTGACGGTGCCGGCCTCGACGTCGACGTCGTCGACCCGCAGGGTGTGCGTCGCGTCGGTCAGCGTGGCGAGGTCAGCGGGGACCGGGTCACCGTCGGCCGGTGCGGTCGGGTCGGTGCCCGGCTCAGCGGGGTCGGTCGG
>NZ_VEAF01000009.1:36528-148530 GCF_007673775.1 Curtobacterium sp. 9128
GTCCGTCGGGTCGGTGCCCGGGTCGGCGGGGTCGGTCGGGTCCGTCGGGTCGGTGCCCGGGTCGGCGGGGTCGGTCGGGTCCGTCGGGTCGGTGCCCGGGTCCGTCGGGTCGGTCGGCGTCGTTTCGTCTGCCGGCTTGTGCAGCGTGACCGCGTCGACGACCGTCATGTCCGCCGTGCGGTACGTGGTCATCGCGATGCTGTCCGCGGTGACCTCGACGTTCGTGAAGTTCGGCGTGTACTCCTGGTTCTGCACGGCCGAGAAGTCGAAGTCGATGTCCTCCCGGACGTCGTAGTACTTGCTGCCCGACGACGAGTTCGCGGTGACGTACAGCACCTCGTCGTCGGTCGGCGTCACGGTGTCGGTGACGGGCGCGTCGGCGTCGACCGGGGTCACGCCGTCCATGAGGTAGCTGCGCACGTAGACGTGGTCGTGTCCCATGAGCACCAGGTCGACGTCGAGGGCGCTCATCGCCGGCGGGAGGTCGGCGCGGCGGGCGATGATGTCCGAGTCGGTGGAGTGCGATGCGACGCTGTAGACGGAGTGGTGGAACGTGACGACCTTCCACCTGGCCTCGTCGCCGTGCTCCGCGATGACCTGCTCGGCGAACGCCGCGTGACGGGCGTCGTCCTTGTCGTTCGAGTTGAGCGAGATGTACAGCGTGTCGCCGTGGACGAACCAGTAGTCCCCGCCGGCGCGCGCGGCGTCCGGCTTGCCGAACTCCGTCGAGACGTTCGGCAGGTTGAAGTGCTGCTCGTACGCCAGGCTGCCCACGTCGTGGTTGCCGATATTCGTCACGAGCGGCGTGGTGCGCAGCTGCGACGGGGCGAGGAAGCCCGCGTACTGGTCCTCGTTCGACGCGGTGTTCACCTGGTCGCCGGCGGAGAAGACCATCTCGGACTCGGGGAACTCGCGCGCGGCGACGTCCATCGTGTCGATCCAGCCCGCGGTGTCGCGAGCGGCGTCACCGGACGCGCCGATCTGCGGGTCGCCGACGAAGACGAACGAGTAGTCGCCGTCGCCGTCACCGGTCGTGAAGCGGCTCACCTCGCTCCAGCCGTCGGTCTCGCTACCGACGCGGTAGGCGTACCCGGACGACGGTGCGAGGCCGGCGAGGGTGGCGTGGTGGAAGCGCTGCCCGTCCGTGGCGACGCCCGAGGTGGACGGCACGGTGGTCGCGCCGGAGGCGGGGAACGCATCCCCGGTCATCGCCGAGGCGGGGACGACCTGGGCGACCTGGTCGTCAGTCGAGTCCGTGTACCAGGCGAGGTTCCGCTCGGACTCGTCCGCGCCGACGGTCATCACGACGTCGGAGATCGTCGCGGGGACGTCGGCCGCGACCGGGACGAGGGACTCCATGTCGAAGTAGACGTCCGAGCTGTTCGTGCGGCCCTGGTAGAGCGCGACGGCGACGTCGTTCGAGCCCTCGTGCAGGAGGGACGCGTCGACCGAGAACGTGCTCGTGTCCGGGTCGGAGCCGTTGTCGCCGGCGTACTGGAGGTTCTGCGTGACGGCGGCGTCCTCGTACCCGGCGACCTTCGTGCCGTTGACGTACACGACCAGGCCGTCGTCGTAGGTGACCTCACCGACGAGCGACTTCCAGGAGCGCAGGTCGGCGGCGTCCGCGGTGAACGAGGTCCGGAAGAAGTAGGTCGGGACGTCGTCACCGTTCGCGAGGTACTGCGACAGCAGGGTGTCGACGATGTGTCCGCCACCCATGCCGGTCGCCGTGCCGTTCTTCGCGCCGAACGAACCGGCGCCGCGCTTCCAGTCGCCGTCCGGCAGGGCGCCGGTCGTCCAGGACGTGCGCTCGTCGCTGCCTCGTGCCGGGTCGCTGCCGTCCTCGAGGTACTGCCAGGTCGTCGCGCCGGACTCGACGAGCGGTGCCTCGGCGGCGGATGCGGCGTGGGGTTGGCCGATGAACGTGGTGGCGGCGAACGCGGCGACGGCCACGATGGCTGCTCCGACGGCTCGGCCGCGGCGCCGGAGGCGGGCGGTGTGCTGCTGGGTCATGGTGTCCTTCTGTCGAAGGCTCCGGGCAGGAGCCTCGGACATCTGACACACCTGAGTTGACGTACAGGTTTCCGCCGCCCGTACGGCGGGGAAACACCGGCAAGCGGCGGCGATGGCGGGACCCGCGGCGAACGGGGTTCCACGACTCGCCGCTCAGGTCCGCCGAGGTCCCACGAATCACCCGGTCAGCACGGCGAGGTTCCGCAATTGCGGAACCTCGCCGTCCTGATCGGGCATGCCCGCCGCGGGATCGCCGCGCTCAGCGCTGCTGCGTCGTCTCCGTGAAGAGGTCCTCGAACAGGCCGGGCTCGTCGGTCTGCTCCTCGCCGAACTTCCACTTGCGACGCATCCGCCGGAACGTCGTGATGCGGACCGGCTCGATGCCCGGCTCGGTGTCGTAGCTGCTCGTGTCGTAGCTGCTCATGGTCCTTCCGATCCTGATCCGTGTGCCTCTGGAGTCCCCTCGGGGAGGCTACGTCGCGGGGCGCACGGCCGTCCGGATCTAGGTAGAAGTCTTACCTTGTTGCGCTCCGTGGACAATCGGACGGGCCGGAGCGCTGGGTCCCTCTACTCTGCCGTTCAGGGCCTGGGGACGCCGCCGTCGAGCGCCGCGATCACGCTGTCGATGATGCGCACGAACCTGGCTCTGTCCCGATCCGAGAAGGAGGCCATCAGCTCGTGCAGGTGCTCGTTCGTGCTGTCCATGGCGGCGGCGTAGCGTGCGCGAGTGGTGGCGGTCAGTTCGATCAGTCGACTGCGGCCGTCGTCCGGGTTGGGTCGGCGCTGCAGGTGCCCCGAACGCTCGAGCCGGTCCACCGCCGTGGTCACCGCCGGACCCGTGATGCCGAGGTGGGACGCGAGGTCCTTCACCCGGACCGGCCGTCCGGCGGACTCGGCTCGCGAGACGAACTGCACGACCGTCAGGTCGACGCCACCGATGCCCATGTGGTCGCGCAGGCGTCCGCGGAGCGACGAGGCCGTGGCCTCGAGCCGGGTGAGCGCGGCGTCGAGGTCCAGGTCGGGTTCGCTGGCCGTCACGGGCAGGCCTCCTCTGCGACATGCGACTCGGCGTCAGGGTACGCCGGTGTCGCCCGCTCAGCGTATCCAGATCGCGAAGATCGTCGTGGAGGCCGCCCGGCGGCGTGGCGGGCGGCGGGCCGATGGAACGGCTGATCCGCATCGACGTCTCCGCCACCGATCCGGAGTCGGCGGTCCGCGAACTCGCGGCGGTGGGCATCGGTCGGCAGTGGACGTCCCGTCGTTCCGGCGACCGCTACTCGTTCCGCTACACGGCCGTCGGTGACCACGAGCTGACGGTCCGTCGATCACGGATCCACGGGTTGCTCCGGGGCGTCGTGGTCCCTGGTCCGGACCACGTGGTGCAGTGGACGACGGCCGGGTCGGTCGTCATCGACGCCACGGACACGCGGTCCGAACTCCGCCACGACGAACCGGTGCTGGCGCCGTCCGACCAGGAGTACGTCTTCGTCGGCGCCGACCACGACCACCGCTCGGTGCACCTCGCTCGGTCGTTCATCCGGACCGTCGCGGCCGAGCGCTGGGCCACCCTCCCCGAGCACCTCGTGCTCGAGCGGACACGAGCAGGCGGCACGGGCGCGTCGTCCGCCTGGCGGGACGCCCTCGGTGCGCTGTCCCGAGCGCTGCGGGACGGCGTGGACTCGCGGGCGTGGGTGGATGCCAAGCGCGCCGCCGCCGACGCGTTCCTGGGAATGTTCCCGCCACGGGTGGACGCGCTGCCCGCCGAGCTGTCGAACCCCAGGAACGCCCGGCTGCGGGCGGCGGTGGAGTACCTGCACGCCCACGTCCAGGAGCCGATCGCGGTCACCGAACTCGCCGACGTCGCGGGGCTGAGCGTGCGCTCGGTGCAGGAGTCCTTCGCGCGGGTGTTCGGCGTCTCACCGCTGACGTACCTGCGGGAGCTCCGACTCGACCGAGTCCGCCACGACCTGCTCGACGCCGACGCGCAGTCCGACACCGTCGGCGAGGTCGCCAAGCGGTGGGGCTTCGCGCACCTCGGACGGTTCTCCGCCGCCTACGTGGAGCGGTTCGGGGAGTACCCCAAGCAGACGATCCGGCGCTGACGCCGACGACCGGCGCTCAGCTCGCCGGCCGCGCGGTGCTCCGCCGGACGTGCAGTGTCGTGTCGAGGCGGACGTGGTCCTTCGTCGGCTCGCCCCGGAGCATCGCGAGCAGCATCGCCACCGCGCTCGCGCCGAGCTCCGTCAGCGGCTGCGCGACCGTGGTCAGCGGCGGTGTCGTCATCGCCGCCTGGGGGACGTCGTCGAAGCCGATCACGGAGAGGTCCTCCGGGACGCGGAGCCCGAGGTCGGCGGCCGCGTGCAGGACACCGATCGCCGAGGAGTCGTTCGCCGCGAACACCGCGGTCGGACGGTCGGGGCGGGACAGCAGCGCGCGGGCGACCTCGGCGGCCTGGTCCTCCTGGTAGTCACCGGCGAGCAGGAGCGTCTCGTCCACGGCGATGCCAGCGGCGCCGAGGGCCGCCCGGTACCCGGCCTCACGCAGCTGGGCGGAGGCGAGGTCGGCGCGGCCGTGGATGTGCGCGATGCGGGTGTGCCCGAGTGCGAGCAGGTGTTCGACGGCGATCCGCGCACCGCCCTCGCTGTCGGTGTCGACCGTCGCGTGGCCCTCGGGTCCGGTGTGCGGGTCGATCGCCACGACGGGGATCGACGAGCTCGGCAGCGCAGCCGACGGCGTGACGACGATGGCCCCGTCGATGAGGGTGCCGGAGAGTCGGGAGAGCGACCGCCGCTCCCACCCGGGCTGGCTCGTGCCCGTGACGAGGCCGGCGTAGGCGAGCAGCTCGTACCCGGTGCCGGTCGTCGCCGAGGAGATCCCGCGGAGCAGCTCGGTGGAGAACGGTTCGAACTCGGGCACGAGGATGCCGATCACACCGGTGCGGGAACTGCGGAGGCTCCTGGCGACGAGGGAGGTCTCGTAGCCGAGGCGCTCGACCACCTCCTGCACGCGGAGCATCGTCGCCGGGGCCACACCGTCGCGGTGGTTGACGACCTTGGAGACCGTGGGGATCGAGACGCCCGCGGCCCGCGCGACGTCCCCGATCGTCACCCGCCCGGGGCTGCTGTCCACGTCGGGAGCGGTCTCCATGTGCTCACCGTACCGCCGATCCGCCGCGCGACGGACCCGGAGGTCACGGAAAGAAAACGTTATCGATATCGATTGACAAGGCGGGGCAGCGCCTGGCACGCTCTCCGCAGCGGCACTGGATGTCGCGCAGGTCAACGACGACACTTCAGGAGTTCCACGATGACGAGGAAGATCCGGGCCGCGGCAGCCATCGCGCTGATCGGGGCCACCGCACTCACGGCAGCCGGTTGTTCCGCCGGCGGCAACGCGGCAGACAGCAACGGGAAGGTCTCGATGACCTTCTGGCACAACTCGACCACCGGACCGGGCAAGGCCTTCTGGGTGTCGACGGTCAAGGCGTTCGAGAAGGACCACCCGAACGTGACCATCAAGATCCAGGCGATCCAGAACGAGGACCTGGACGGCAAGCTCCAGACCGCCCTCAACTCCGGGTCCGCGCCCGACGTGTTCCTGCAGCGCGGCGGCGGCAAGATGGCCGCGATGGTCAAGGCCGGGCAGCTCATGGACATCGGCGGCTCGATCGGCAAGAACGCCAAGTCCGAGGTCAGCTCGGGCACGTTCTCCGGCTACCAGCTCGACGGCAAGACCTACGCGATGCCGGTCGACGTCAACCCCGAGGGCATCTGGTACAGCCAGGACCTCTTCAAGCAGGCCGGCATCGAGGGCACGCCGACCACGATGGACGAGCTGAACGCCGACATCGCCAAGCTCAAGGCCGCCGGCATCGCACCGGTCGCCGTCGGCGCGAAGGACGCCTGGCCCGCCGCGCACTGGTACTACAACTTCGCCCTCCGCGCGTGCAGCGAGAAGACGCTGAACAACACCGCGAAGGACCTGAAGTTCACCGACGGGTGCTGGAAGACCGCCGGCCAGGACACGAAGGACTTCTTCGCCACGAAGCCGTTCAACGACGGCTACCTGACCACCGCCGCACAGCAGGGTGCCGGGAGCTCGGCCGGTCTGATCGCCAACCACAAGGCCGCCATGGAGCTCATGGGGGCGTGGGACCCGGGTGTGATCTCCTCGCTCACCCCGGACGGCAAGCCCCTCGGCGACCTCGGGTTCTTCCCGTTCCCCGAGGTGTCCGGCGGCAAGGGCGCACCAGGCGCGATGATGGGCGCCGTCGACGGGTACTCCTGCTCTGCCAAGGCGCCGAAGAAGGAGTGCACGGAGTTCCTCAACTACATGACCGAGAAGCCCGTGCAGGAGGCCTACTACAAGGCGTTCAACGCCATCCCGGCGAACCAGTCCGCGCAGTCCGTCGTCACCGAGCCCTACCTGAAGACGGTGCTCGCGGCCTACAACAAGGCGCCGTACGTGTCGAACTACCTCGACACCCTCTACGGGCAGAACGTCGGCAACGCGCTCAACACCAGCGTCGTCGACCTGCTCGCCGGCAAGGGTGACGTGAGCGACATCGTGTCGACCGTCAACCAGGCCGCGGCGAAGGGCTGACCCGACCCATGGCCACCTCAGTCGCCCCCCGTCCGTCCAGCTCCGACGAGCAGACGGCCGCGGGGAAGGACCTGACCGGGGCCGGCGGCACTGCGCCGTCGGCCCCGGCCGGCCGCGGCCGGAAGAAGCCGGTCGCCGACGTCCGCAAGCGGGTCGAGATCGCCCTGCTCGCCGGACCCGCGACGATCATGTTCGTCGGGTTCGTCATCCTGCCCGTCGTCCTCGCCGCCTACTACGGCTTCTACAAGTGGCAGGGCTACGGGGCGCCGACGGACTTCGTCGGGCTCGACAACTACAAGATCATCTTCACCGACCCCGACTTCCGCGGTGTCCTGCTCCACAACGCGTTCATCGTGATCGGGTCGCTCATCGTGCAGGGGCCGATCGCGATCATCCTGGCGCTGCTGCTGAACCAACGCATCCGCGGTCGCGGCCTGATCCGCGTGCTCATATTCGTGCCGTACGTCATCTCCGAGGTGATCGTCGGCACCGGGTGGAGCCTCATGCTCTCCACGAGCGGCGCGGCCAACGACCTCCTGCAGACGCTCGGCCTCGGCGCACTCCGGAACGACTGGTTGTCGAACCCGGACATCGCCATCTGGACGCTCCTGGCGATCATCTCGTGGAAGTACATCGGCTTCGCGGTGATCCTGTTCCTCGCCGGGCTGCAGAGCATCCCCGAGGAGCTGTTCGAGGCCGCACAGCTCGACGGCGCCGGCTACTGGCAGATCCAGCGGCGGATCACGCTGCCGCTGCTCGGCCCGACGATCCGCATCTGGGCGTTCCTGTCGATCATCGGCTCCCTGCAGCTGTTCGACCTCGTCTACATCATCTGGGGCCAGTACATCGCCTCGACCGCCGGCACCTCGACGATGGCGACGTACATGGTCGCGAACGGTCGCAACTCCGGCAACTACGGGTACGGCAACGCCGTGGCCGTGGTCATCTTCCTCATCTCGCTGGTGATCGCCCTCGTCTACCAGCGGTTCGTCCTGCGTCGCGACACCGCCGGCGCGCTCACCGAGAAGGCCACACGATGATCGCCACCACGACCGCCGCCGTCCGCACCGAGCAGGCCACACGATGACCGCCACAGCGTCCGTCGTCGCCCCGCGGCGCGGACACGAGCGCCCGAGCGCCGGCCCGGTGCGGCGCGAGCGCAACCTCGGCACGTACTTCATCGCGCTGCTGTTCATCGCGGTCTGCATCGGTCCCGTCGCCTACATCGTGCTCGGCGGCTTCCGCACCAACGCGCAGATCACCGCGAGCCCCGCCGGCCTCCCGGCGCCCTGGAACTTCGCCAACTACGCCGAGGTGCTCGGCAGTGGTGTCTTCTGGCAGGAGCTCGGCAACTCGCTGATCGCCGGGATCACCACCACGGTCGGCGTCGTCGTGCTCGGCCTCATGGTGAGCTACGTCCTCGCCCGCTACCGGTTCCGCGGCCAGGGCGTGCTGTACTCCCTGTTCGCCGCGGGGCTGATGTTCCCGATCACCGTCGCGATCACGCCGCTCTACCTGCTCGTGAAGGACCTCGGTCTCACGAACAGCCTGGCCGGCGTGATCCTGCCGCAGATCGCCTTCGCCCTGCCGACGACGGTCATCATCCTGGTGCCGTTCCTCCGCGCCATCCCCGACGAGCTCGAGGAGGCGGCGGCCATCGACGGTGCGAGCCGCCTCGGGTTCTTCTTCCGGATGGTGGTCCCGCTGTCCCTGCCCGGCGTCGTCACGACCGGCATCCTGGCGTTCATCGGCAGCTGGAACAGCTACATCCTCCCGCTGTTCATCCTCAACGACGCCGCCAACTACACCCTCCCGCTCGGCGTGCAGGCGTTCTCGTCGCAGTACTCCGTCGACACCGCGCGGGTCCTGGCGTTCACGTCACTGTCGATGATCCCGGCGCTCGCGTTCTTCGCCGTCTTCCAGCGTCGCATCGTGGGCGGTCTGACCGGGGCGGTGAAGGGATGAGCACGCTCCAACAGGCGACCGACGGCCAGGAGGCCCGCCCCGCGTCGTCGACGACGGCCGACGCGACCACCGGCGGACGCGAGCCGCGTGGCGACGCCGCCACGGGCCTCCCGTCCGACCGCGTCACCACCCTGCTGGCCGCGATGACGCTCGAGGAGAAGACGGCGCAGCTCGTCGGCTACTGGCTCGACCAGAACGGCGTCGTCGCGCCCATGCAGGGCGAGATGGCGGCGACCCAGGACGGCACGACGCTCGCGGACATCACGCGCCACGGCATCGGCCAGTTCACCCGCGTGTACGGCACCCGGCCCGTCGAACCGGACGAGCGCGCCGCATGGCTGTGGGCGGAGCAGCGCCGACTCCAGCGCGAGACCCGGCTCGGCATCCCCGCGCTCGTGCACGAGGAGTGCCTGACCGGCCTCGCCGCGTGGAAGGCGGCGACCTTCCCCACCCCGCTGGCCTGGGGAGCGGCGTTCGACCCCGAGCTCGTGGAGCAGGTCGGCGCCGCCATCGGCCGCTCGATGCGGCAGCTCGGCATCCACCAGGGCCTGGCGCCGGTGCTCGACGTCGTCCGCGACCCGAGGTGGGGCCGTGTCGACGAGTGCATCGGCGAGGACCCGTACCTGGTCGGCACCGTCGGCACCGCCTACGTGCGCGGCGTCCAGAGCGCCGGGGTCGACGCGACGCTGAAGCACTTCCTCGGGTACTCGGCGTCGCAGGCCGGCCGGAACCACGCCCCCGTGCACGCCGGTCCCCGCGAGGTCGCCGACGTGTTCCTGCCCCCGTTCGAGATGGCGCTGCTCGACGGCGGCGCCCGCTCGGTGATGAACTCGTACGCCGAGATCGACGGCGTGCCCGTCGCCGCGAACACCGCACTGCTCACCGAGCTGCTGCGCGGCCGACTCGGCTTCGACGGCACCGTCGTGGCGGACTACTTCTCGATCGCGTTCCTCGAGGTCATGCACGGCACCGCCGCCGAACGTGGCGAGGCCGCCGCGATGGCGCTCGAGGCCGGGATCGACGTCGAACTCCCCACCGGCGACGCCTACCTCGCACCGCTGGTCGACCGGGTCCGCGCCGGGCTCGTCGACGAGGCGCTCGTCGACCGGGCCGTGCTCCGCGTCCTGCGGCAGAAGGAACGGCTCGGCCTGCTCGACCCCGACGCCTTCGCCGAGGACGCCCCCACCGACGTCGACCTCGACACCCCCGAACACCGGGACCTCGCCCGCCGCCTCGCCGCCGAGTCGCTCGTCCTGCTGGGGAACGACGGCACCCTGCCGTTGGCGCCGCAGACGGTCGCATCCGGCCGCGTCGCGGTGATCGGCCCGAACGCCGACCGCGCCGAGGCCCTGCAGGGCTGCTACTCGTTTGCGAACCACGTGCTCGCCACCCACCCGGACCTGCCCCTCGGGTTCGCGATCCCGACGGTCCTCGAGGCCCTGCAGCAGTCCCTCGGCGGCACCGTGTCGTCCGCGGTCGGCTGCGCCGTGGAGGGCACCGACCGGTCCGGTATCGACGCCGCCGTCGCGCTCGCCGCGGCGTCCGACGTCGCGGTCGTCGTCGTCGGCGACCAGGCCGGGCTCTTCGGCCGCGGCACCGTCGGCGAGGGCAACGACACCGACTCGCTGGAACTCCCCGGCGTGCAGCGGGAGCTCGTCGAGGCCGTCGTCGGCACCGGCACCCCGACCGTGGTCGTGCTGTTGACCGGGCGTCCGTACGCGATCGGGTGGGCGCTCGACGGCCCGGCGCGTCCGGCCGCGGTCGTGCAGGCGTTCTTCCCCGGGGAGGGTGGCGGTCTCGCCGTCGCCGACCTGCTCACCGGGGTCGTCGGCCCGTCCGGGCGCCTGCCCGTGTCGCTGCCGCGCTCCGCCGGCGCCGCTCCGTACACGTACCTGCACCCGCGACTCGGCGGACCGTCCGACGTCACCGCGACGGACTCGACACCGGTCCGCCCGTTCGGGTTCGGCCTGTCCTACACGTCGTTCGCGTACGAGGACCTCGTGGTCGACGAGACCGTTGCCAGCGACGGCACCCTCGCGGTGGCCGTGACCGTCCGGAACACCGGGGAACGTGCGGGGGAGGACGTCGTCCAGCTGTACGGGCACGACGTCGCCGCGAGCGTCACCCGACCGGTCGCCCAGCTGCTCGGCTACGCGCGCGTCGCCCTCGACGTCGGCGAGCGCGCGCGGGTCCGCTTCAGCGTGCCGGTGCAGCGCTTCGCCTTCACCGACCGGCAGCTGCGCAAGGTGGTCGAGCCCGGTGACGTCCAGGTCTGGGTCGCGTCGCACGCGGCTGCCTCCCGGCCGGGAGGCCCGCTCGACTCCGGCGGGATCGTCGCGGTCGGCGACGGGGTGGCTCCGGAGCCCGTGCCCGGCTCCGCCACGGACCGTGCCGAGGTCCGGGTCACCGGGGACGTGTACCTGGTCGGGACGGGCGACCCCCGGCTGGTGACGTGGACGGTGGACCGAACCAGCTGACGCAGGGGAGGTCCGGTGCCGGTCGGCACCGGGCCCGGTGCATCCCCGACGGAGGCGCACGCGCAGGGCACGGGGCCGACCGTCGCAGCACGAGATCCGCGTCGGCCCGGGTGGCGCGCTCAGCGCGCCCGGAGTGGGCCCGTCACTGCTGCGCGTGGACGATGCGCACGCGGGTCACGACGAACCCGGCTCGCGCGAACGCGGCCCGCATCGGCGTGTTGGCGGCGTCGGTCGTGCCGACGATCCGGTCGGCGCCGTCGTCCTGGTGGACGCGGACCATCTCGGCGAGCAGGTCGTCGACGTAGCCGTGTCCGCGGTGCTCCGGCAGCACGCCGAGGTAGCTGATGCTCGCGTCGTAGGCGGTCCTGGTCGGGATGACGAACCCCACCGTGGTGCCGTCCGGCAGGTGCGCGGTCCGCCAGGCCGCTCGCTCGCCCGGCAGGGAACGGTAGAACTCGAGGTCGTCGTCGGCGAGGGCGTCGATGCCCTCGCGGGCCACCATGTCCACCGTGTGCGCGTCGAGCGAGCCCGGTGCGACGGCGGCGAACAGCGCCCGGAACGTCGGGTCGTCGGCGGGGGCGAAGTGCAGCCGCGAGGAGCGTGGGGCCGCCGTGTCGGTGGTGGTGCGCGCGGAGCTGACCCGCTCGGTGGTGCGGGCGAACCCACCGCGGCGCGCAGCCTCGTGGCGCCACCGCACCGCCTCGACCGTCGCCGGGTCGTCCCGCCAGGTCGGCGCGACGTCCACGTTGTACTCGAGGGGTGTGCCCGCCCCGAACGCCTGCAGCCCGGCACGGACCAGTGCGGTGCCCACGGCTTCGGCCTCGCTGCCTCGCGCAGTGGTGGTGAGACAGTCGAGTGTGACGGGTCGGGTGGCATCGGCGCTGCCCCACCAGAGCGCACGACCGATGGGGCGCCCGTCCCGTTCGGCGATCCAGGACCAATCCGGTCGGTAGTTGCCGGTGGCGAGTTCGTCGGTCAGGCGACCGGCGTCGATCCACGCCACGGGTTCGTCCGCCGTCCAGCTGGTCAGGAGCGGGACGTCCGCAGGTGTGGCACGGCGGACGTGAACGGTCTGCTCGGAGTCGGTCATCGACCACGAGCATGGCGGGTCGCCACGCGATCCACCAGGCCCCGGACACCGGCTGCGGTGTCCTGCCGTCCGGCGCGCTCGACTACGGTGATGACGTCAGGGGGAACATGGTCAGGGGAGCACGGTCCGGCTGGGTCGCGACGGTCGTCACGGCGGGTGCCCTCGTGCTGTCCGGCTGCGCGTCCTTCCCGGCCGCCCCCGACGCCGTCGGGCAGGGCTGGCCCGCCACCGGCGTGCCGGGCTCGGTGCGGTGGTCGACAGACTGGATCGACGCGGTGTCCGGGGAGTCCGAGGCCGTGACCGGCCGGGTCGTCGGCCTGCGCCTCGAGTTCGTGGCGGATCGCTGGGTCTGGCGTCTCCGGAGCGTGGACGCGGGGCCGCACGGTCTGCTGGGGGAGGCGCCCGCGGACCCCGACGACGGAGTCGAGGCGCTGGTGGACGCGACGAGCCTCGCCCTCGTGCGGCGACACGACGTCACGCTGACCGATGCCGAATCAGCTCCGACGGACGTCAGCGCGTTCGAGGCAGCGCAGTCGTCCGGCGAGGAGTACCCGGGCGCGCGGCTCGTGGAGCTCGAGCGGATCGACGACGGCGGAGCTGCCGCTTGGCGCGTGACGACCTACTCCCCGGACACCGGAGCGCTGTCAGCGAGGACGGTGCCGGACGGGACCGGTCCGGATCACTGACCCGGGCGCGCCGCCCGTCACGGGCGGTTGTGCCACGGTGGCAGGCGCTCCACCGTGATCCGCGACGTGCAGGTGCTCGCGTTCACGGACGGTCGGGTTTGCGACCGCTGGCGCAGCACCGATGTGCTGGGTTCCCAGCAGCAGCCCGGGCTCGCCCGACCCGGGTGCTGTCCGTTCCACGCGCTCTGGTGCTCGGGTCGCCCTGCACGGTATCCTTGTTGCGGTTAATCGATTAAGCATGGGTTCACCACTCGTGCTGAACCCGACGATCGACCGCATCCCCAAGCAACGACGCTCGGAAGGAACCACACATGCACATCGGGTCGATCTCCAGACCACGGCGCTTCGTCGCCGCGGCACTCGGAGCCCTCGCTCTCGTCACCGGGAGCCTCTTCGCAACGACGGCCGGTGTCGGCAGCGCTGCTGCCGCAACCAACGGTCCCTGTGACACCTACGCCGGTGCCGGCACCTCGTGTGTCGCCGCGTACAGCTCCAGCAGGGCGCTGTACGCGTCGTACAACGGACCGCTCTACCAGGTCCAGCGCGCCTCGGACGGAGCGACCACGAACGTCGGACTCCTGGCTGCCGGTGGGTACGCCAACGCGCAGACGCAGGACACGTTCTGCTCGGGCACGACGTGCACCATCCCCAAGATCTACGATCAGTCGTCGAACCACAACGACCTGACCGTCGCACCGGCCGGTGACGCCGGCGGCGCGGACGTCGCGGCGAACGCCACCGCACTGCCGATCACCGTCGCCGGACACGAGGCGTACGGCATCTACATGCCGCCCGGGGTCGCGTACCGGATATCGAGCACCCTGGCGAAGGGCACGGCGCGCGGTGCCAGCCCGGAGTCGATGTACGAGGTCGCGAGCGGCACGAATGCGAACCACGGCTGCTGTTCCGACTTCGGCAACGTCGAGACCCAGGAGAAGGACACCGGCAAAGGGCACATGGATGCCCTCAACCTGTCGATGCTCAACGGCACGGGCAGCGCCGGTCGCGGCCCGTGGGTGCAGGCCGACCTGGAGAACGGCGTCTACGAAGGCAAGACCGCGATCAACACCGCGAACACCGGCAACACCTCGAAGTTCGTCACGGCACTGCTCAAGAACGACGGCGTCGCGAACTTCGCGTTGAAGGGCGGGAACGCGCAGTCCGGGTCCCTGTCGAAGTGGTACGAGGGGGCGTTGCCGACGGACAAGGACGGCGACGGCCAGGGGTACACGCCGATGAAGCTCGAAGGCTCGATCGTGCTCGGTGCCGGCGGGGACAACTCGAACCGCGGCACAGAGTCGTTCTTCGAAGGCGTCATGACCTCGGGCTACTCGACCGACGCGGCGGACAACGCCGTGCAGGCGAACGTGGTCGCGCAGAACTACCAGGGAGTCTCGACCGGAGGCGGCCCCGGGGCCCCGATCACCGGACCCGGCGGCAAGTGCGTCGACGTCGCCGGTGACGACACCGGTGGGAACACCGCGGTCGTGCAGCTGTACGACTGCCAGACGCTCGCGGCCGACCAGCACTGGCTCGGCAACGTGTACGGCGCGCACACGCTCAGCACGCTCGGCCGGTGCCTGGACATCAACGGCAACGAAACGGCGAACGGCACCCACGTCGAGCTCTACGACTGCAACGGCGTCGGCGGCCAGCAGTGGGTCGTGCAGCCGGACGGGTCGATCAAGAACCCGCAGTCCGGACGCTGTCTCGACGACCCGTCGGGCAACACCGCGAACGGCACGGCGCTGCAGATCTACGACTGCAACGGCAACCAGGCGCAGAAGTTCGTCGCCGCGGTCCCGATCAAGACGATCGGCTCCAAGTGCGTCGACGTCGCCGGCAACGACCTGCAGCAGAACGGCCAGCAGGTCCAGGTGTACGACTGCCAGACGCTGCTGACGGACGAGCAGACGACCGACCAGCAGTGGGCCTACAACCAGGCCGACCACACGATCCGGACGCTCGGGCGCTGCCTCGACATCGACGGCAACGCCACCGCGAACGGCTCGCACCTGGAGCTGTACACGTGCAACGGCGTCGGCGGACAGCAGTGGGTACCGCAGGCGAACGGCTCCGTGCTGAACCCGCAGTCAGGTCGGTGCCTCGACGTCCCGTCGGGCAACACCGCGAACCAGACGCCGCTGCAGCTGTACGACTGCAACAACCAGGCGCCGCAGGTGTTCAGCTTCAACTGAACCGCGTGACGGCCAGGAGGCTCGGTGCCAGCTGGCGCCGGGCCTCCTGGCCGTGACCGGCGACGTCAGGGGCTCCGCTTCACCTGCTCTCGGCGTGGTCGACGAAGACGCGAACGTCCCACTCGTCGCCCCGGTACACCCGTCGTCGTCCCACTCCTGCATCCTGCCGCAGCGCGGAGCGCCCAGCTGTCCACTTCGGCCGCGGGCGACGCACGATGGAGAGAAAGTGCTTGCTTCATCGATTAAGCAGGTGCATGATGGGCGTGGTTAATCGATAAAGCACCGGAGGCACCCATGGCGAAGTCCGTCACGCTGAAGGACGTCGCCGCCAAGGTCGGCGTCACGTCCGCGGCGGCGAGCATGGCGCTGTCCGGGCACGAGCGGATCAGCGAGCGGACGCGTGCCGCCGTCAAGCGTGCCGCGGACGAGCTCGGGTACGTGCCGAGCTCGGCCGGTCGGGCGCTCCGCAGCCAGCGCGCGGACGCCGTGGCGCTCATCGTGCCGAACTCGTCGGCCCACGTGTTCGGCCACCTGTACTTCATGCACGTCCTCACCGGCATGTCGACCGCGGCGAACGCCCACGATGCCCAGGTGATCGTGTCGACGAACGCCGACACGAGCTCCGGCGACGTCGCGTACGAACGGGTGATGCGCTCCCGGACGGCCGACGGCGCGATCGTGACGAGCGCCGCGGTCGACGACGACCACGTGCAGGCCCTCGTCGCGAGCGGCCTCCCGGCGGTCCTCATCGGCAACTACCCGCACCTCGCGGACGCCGTGACGGTCGGCATCGACGACGTGCGCGCGACGGAGCGACTGGTGGACCACCTCGTCGAGGTGCACGGCCGTCGCCGACTGGTCCACGTCACCGGCACGCTCGACCACCGGACCGGGCTCGACCGTCGTCGGGGCTTCCTGGCCGCCGCCGAACGGCACGGGCTGACCGACGTGACCGTCATCGAGGGCGATCTGTCCGAGGCCTCCGGCGCGGCGGCGACGGAGCAGCTGCTGCAGGCATCTGGAGCGCGCCCTGACGGCGTGGTCTTCGCCAACGACGACATGGCCGTCGGCGGGCTGCACACACTGCGTCGAGCCGGCGTGGACGTCCCCGGGGACGTCGCCGTCGTCGGCTTCGACGACTTCGGTCTCGCCCGCGTCACGACCCCGGGCATCACGACCATCCGGGTCCCCGCCGAGGAGATGGGCCGCATCGCGACCGAGCGGCTCTTCGACCTCGTGGACCACCGCGGCGGCCAGCCCGCCCGCACCGAACTCCCCGTCGAGCTCGTCGTCCGCGCGTCCTGCGGCTGCGAACCCGATGCGGAACGCGTCCGCACCTGACCGGACGCGCGCCCGACGACCCACCCCCGACGACCCACCCCTCCCGACGACCCACACCCACCCCGGCACCACCTCGCCGAGCCACAACCCGAGACCGGACCCCCGCCCGGTCTCCTCGGCGAGCACAGCAGCGCAAAGGAGCGTTCCCCGATGAAGCACGCACGCACCACCCTCGCGATCGGCGCGATCGCGGCCGTGGCGGCCCTCACCCTCAGCGGGTGTTCCGCCGGCGGCAACGCCAGCACCGACGGTCCGGCCACCCTCAAGGTCTGGACCGGGTTCACCGGCGGCGACCGCCCCGGCTACGCCACGATCGTCAAGGACTTCGAGAAGTCCCACCCCGACATCAAGGTCGACATGACCGTGCAGCCGTGGGACACCATCCAGCAGAAGCTGCCGTCCGCCTGGCTCACCGGTCAGGGGCCGGACGTCGCCGCGGTCAGCTCCGACCCGAACGCGGTCGCCCAGTACGTCAAGACGAACTCGGTCCTGCCCATCACGATGACCGGCAGCGGCAGCAGCAAGATCAACACGTCCGAGTTCGCCCCGGGGACCGTCAAGGAGTTCACCTACGACGGCAAGCTCTACGGCGTCCCGGCGAACTTCGCCACGCTGAGCCTGTACTACAACAAGAAGCTCTTCCAGGCGGCGGGGATCGCGAACCCGCCGTCGACCGTCGCCGAGATGGCCGCGGACGCGAAGAAGCTGACGAGCGGTGGCACGTACGGCATCGCCCTCGCCGACAACCAGACGATCCAGATGTGGCCCGTGCTGCAGTGGCTCGAGGGCGGCGACATCGTCAACAGCGGGAACTGCAGCGTCGTCCAGACGAGCGCCGGGCAGCAGTCCCTGAAGACCTGGGCGGACCTGGTGTCGAACGACAAGGTCAGCCCGGTCGGCCTCACCGGCGCCGAGGCCGACTCGCTGTTCTCGGCGGGCAAGGCCGCGATGGAGATCAACGGTCCGTGGGCCGCACCGGGCTACACGTCGGCCGGCATCGACCTCGGCATCGCCACGATCCCGACGGGCGTCGACGGCAAGTCGACCACGCTCGGCTCGATCGCCCCGCTGTCGATCTCCGCGAAGACGAAGTACCCGAAGCAGGCGCAGGAGTTCCTGGCCTACTGGACGTCGAAGACCGCGCAGCAGAAGTTCTCGCTGCAGACCGGCTTCCCGCCGCTCCGCACCGACCTGTCGGACGACGCGAAGCTCAAGGCCGACCCGACGGTGTCGGTGTTCGCCAGCCAGGTCGGCAACTCGCGCCTGTACCTGCCGCACGTGCCGAACGCCACGAAGGTCGACTCCGACGGCTACGTCCCCCTCATCGGTGACGTCACGCGCGGCAAGTCCATCGCGGACGCCACCAAGAGCGCCGGTCAGACGATCGACGGTCTCACCGGTTGCAGCAAGTGACCGACCAGCTCACCGGTCCGGTCCCGTCGCGCACGGTGCGCGACGGGGCCGCCCCGCGGTCTGGCCTGGAGGCCGGGCCCACCCGCCGCCGTCGGCACCGGTTCCAGCCGGCCTGGCTCTTCATGGCGCCGTCCCTGCTCATCCTGGGTGCGTTCGTCGTCTTCCCGATCCTGCGGTCGCTCTGGTACTCGTTCTTCGACTGGACGGTCGGCGCGACCTCGCAACCGTTCGTCGGCATCGGGAACTACGTGAAGCTGTTCCACGACGGGCAGTTCTGGAACGCGCTCGGCATCACCCTCGAGTACACGGTCGCGTCGGTCGTGCTCCTCGTCGTGCTCGGGTTCGTCGCGGCGCTGCTGCTGCAACGCGAGACGCTGGCGAACCGCATCGTCCGGTCGGTCTTCTTCTTCCCGACGATCGTGTCGCTCGTCACGATCGGCCTCGTCTGGAAGTTCCTGCTCGATCCGGACATCGGGCTCGTCGGCGGCATCACGACGATGCTCGGACTGCCCAGCGTCGCGTGGCTGCAGTCGACCTCGCTCGCACTGCCGACGATCGTCTTCGTGTCGGTCTGGAAGAGCATCGGTTTCGCCATGATCCTGTTCGTCGCCGGCCTCAAGGGCGTGCCGGCCGAACGGTACGAGGCCGCTCAGCTCGACGGTGCCACCCGCTGGCAGACGGTCTGGCAGATCACCCTGCCGAGCATCCGCCCGACCATGCTCTTCACGTCGATGATCCTGACGATCCAGTCGTTCCAGGTGTTCGACCTCGTGTACGTGATGACCGGCGGAGGCCCCGTCTTCCACACGGACACGCTCGTGAACCTGCTCTACCGCGACGGGTTCGTCAACTACCAGACCGGCTACGCGTCGGCCATCTCCTGGGTCCTCTTCGTGATCATCATGCTCATCTCCCTCCTGCAGCTCCGACTCTTCCGCTACGACGATGTCGACTGACGCCGCGACCCGGCGACCGCCCCTGGCGGAGCCGACCCGTGCCTCCCGGCCGGATCGCACCACCCGGCCCACGCGACACGGGCGACGGAACGGCACCGCGCGGACCGCGTCCGTCCTGAAGTGGGTGTACCTCGGCATCGGTCTCGTGTTCGCACTCGTGCCGTTCATCTGGATGGTGAGCGGATCGTTCCGCTCCGAGGCCGACCTGTTCGGCCATCCGGCGAGCCTCTTCCCGACGAGTGTCACGCTGCACGGCTACGTCGGCGTCTGGCAGCAGCTGCCGTTCCTGCGCCTGCTGCTGAACTCGTTCGTCTTCACCGTCGTGACCACGGTGCTGACGCTGTTCTTCGACTCGATGTGCGCCTACGCCCTCGCGCGGATGCGGTTCGCCGGCCGGAACGTGGCGTTCGTGCTGGTCATCGCGACGCTCATGGTGCCGTTCCAGGTGACGCTCATCCCGGTGTTCGTCGAGCTGTTCCACCTGGGCTGGCTGAACACGTACCAGGGGCTCATCATCCCGCGCGCGACCAGCGCGTTCGGCATCTTCCTGTTCCGGCAGTTCTTCATCGACATCCCCGTGGAGCTCGACGAGGCCGCCAGGATCGACGGCGCCGGACACTGGCGGATCTACTGGCAGGTGATCCTGCCGCTCGCGAAGCCCGCCATCGCCACCGTCGCCGTGCTGAACGGCATGGCCCTCTGGAACGACCTGCTCTGGCCGCTCGTCGTGACGACCTCGAACGACATGCTGACGCTCCCCGCCGGCCTGACGCTGTTCGGCGGCGCCCACGTCACCGACCACGCGGTACTGCTCGCCGGCGCCGTGATCTCGCTCGTGCCGATCGCCGTCGGGTTCTTCTTCGCGCAGAAGTACTTCGTGGCCGGCGTCGCCACGACGGGGCTGAAGTGAGCGAGCCGCTCCGGACCGGACCGGACGTCGCGCCGCACGTCCGGGCGTTCGCCGCAGGGACGTTCACGTTCGTGGCCGGCATCGAGGACACGTGCGTGTACCCGCCCGCGCAGTTCGCCATGGCTCCGCTCGACGAGCACGAGCTGACCGGACACGACGTGACCTGGCGGGAGGACCTCGACACGGTGGCCGCGCTCGGCGCCACCGCCCTGCGCTACGGGGTGGACTGGCCGCGGGTGCACGTGGCCCCCGGGGTGTTCGACTGGGCGGTCCTCGACGCCCGTCTGGCCCATGCTGCCTCGCTCGGCCTGACCGTCATCGCGGACCTGGTGCACTACGGCACGCCGACCTGGCTCGAGGGGTCGTTCGCCGACCCGGGGTACCCAGCCGCGGTGGCCTCGTTCGCCGGTGCCTTCGCCAGCAGGTACGCCGGGACGGTCGACCACGTCACCCCGCTCAACGAGCCGATCACCACGGCGTCCTTCGCGGGCCTCCGCGGTGTCTGGCCGCCGGCCCTGCACGGCTGGGAGGGGTGGACGCGCGTGGTGCTCGGCATCGCCGCCGGGTTCCAGCACGCGGTCACCGCCGTCCGTTCGGCGAACGCCGACGCGGTGGTCGTGCACGTCGAGGCGTCGTCGCTCGTCAGCGCGGCACCGGCGTCGCCGGGACTGGTGGCCGAGGCTTCGATGCTCGAGGGCCTCGGGTTCCTGCCGACCGACCTCGTGCTCGGCCGTGTCGACGCCGGACACCCGTGGCACGCCTGGCTGCTGGCGCACGGCGCGTCGGCAGCGACGCTGGACGAGCTCGTCGACGGCGCGGTCACGATCGACCTGCTCGGCGTGAACTACTACCCCGACCTGACACCGCGGCGACTCGAGGACGGGCCCGACGGCACGGTGCAGCACGCGTACGACCGATGGACCGAGGGGCTCGTGGAGTCCCTCACCCGGTTCGGGGCGCGGTACGGGCTGCCGATGGTCGTGACCGAGACGTCGATCGAGGGCAGCGACGCCGTCCGGTCGGCATGGGTCGCCGAGTCCGTCGCGGCGGTGCGGGCACTCGCGGACGCCGGCGTCGACGTCCGAGGGTGGACGTGGTGGCCGGTGTTCGACTTCGTCGACTGGTCGTACGCGTCCGGTGGTCGGAACGTCGAGGAGTTCGCCGTCGCCGCGGACGTCCTGGCCGAGCGCGCGGGCTCAGCGCGGAAGACGCCGTACCTGCGGCGGATGGGGCTCGTCCGGCTCGAGGAACAGCCGGACGGGACGCTGACCAGGGTCCCGACCGCCGCGGCGTCGGCGTACCGCAACGCCGCGGGGGACCCGGGGAGCGCCGCCTGAACGGACCGGAGGGAGCGGCCGCCGACTTCACCGGCTGACTCACCGGATCCGGCGCGACAGTTCCTGCATGACCCGGATCGACGGCTTCGGCAGGACCACGGCGCGCTGGACGCACCAGCCCGGACGCGAGCGCGCGGTGCTCGCGGCGATCATCGTCCTCGGAGCCGTCCTGACCAGCTGGAACCTGGCCCGCGGTGGTGACTCCGAGTTCTACGCCGCCGCGGCACGGTCGATGTCCGAGTCGTGGCCCGCGTTCCTCAGCGGGGCGTTCGACCCCGGCGCCACCGTGACCCTCGACAAGCTCGCCGGGTTCGCGGTGCCCCAGGCGCTGAGCGTGCGGCTGTTCGGCTTCTCGACGGCGTCGCTCGCCCTGCCCCAGGTCCTCGAGGGCGTCGTCACCGTCTGGGCGGTGTCCCTGGTCGGTCTGCGGTGGGTCGGGTCCCGCGTGGGGCTCGTCGCCGCTGCCCTGGCCGCCGCGACCCCGATCTTCGTGTCGATGTTCGGCCACCCGATGGAGGACGGCCTGCTCACGATGGCGCTCGCCGTCGCCCTGGTGTGGTGGCAGCGCGCCGCGCTCGCGGGGACCTGGTGGCCGCTCCTCCTCGCCGGTCTGGCGGTGGGCGTCGGGTTCCAGGCGAAGATGCTGCAGGCCTGGCTCGTCCTGCCCGCGCTCGTCGTCGGCACGCTGGTGGCCGCCGGCGCGGCACCCGCCGGGCACACCGGGAGCGCCGGGAGCGCCGGGAGCGCCGCGCGACGGTGGCGTCGCGGGCTCGCGCACGCCGCGGTGCTCCTGGTGTCGGCGGTGGTGGCGTCGCTGGCGTGGTCCGTCGTGCTGGAGCTCCTGCCCGCGACGGCCCGTCCGTACATCGACGGCTCCACCGACGACGACGTCTTCGCGATGGTCTTCGGGTACAACGGTGTCGACCGCTTCCTGCCCGGCGCCTGGCCCGGCGCGGTGGGTGCGCTCGGTGCCGTCGGGCACGCCGCCGCCCACGTCGTCGGCGGCGCGGCTCGCCACTTCGGCGGCGGCCAGCAGGGTGGGCGCGACCTGTTGCAGCTGTTCGGCCCGCGCTACGCCCCGCAGGTGGGTTGGTCGTGGCCCGCGGCACTCACCGGGATCGGTGTCGGCACCGTCCGCTGGTGGCGGGACCGCGCCCACCGGGAGGCCCGCCCCGCCGCCGCCACGCTCCTCACCGTGGTCGTCTGGCTGGCCACCGCCGTGGTGGTGCTGTCCGTCCTGCGGCTCCCGCACACCGCCTACGTCGCCGCGGTGGGCGTCCAGCTCGCCGTGCTCGCCGGCGTCGGGTGGTGGGGCGCGGCGCGCTGCGTCACCGCGGCGGACCGTCGGCTCCTCACGGTCCCGGTCGGACTGCTCGTGGTGCAGGGTGCGTGGTGGACGTGGCTCGCCGTGTCGGGCGACGAGCCGGTGCTCCTCGGCAGCCTGGCGGTCGGACTCACGCTCGTCGCGCTCGTCGCGGTGCTCGTGGTCGGTGGCCGGACCGGTTCCCCCTCGTGGCCGGGCGGTGGGGTCCGTGGCCGTCGGGTGGCGGCCGGGCTGCTCGTGGCGGCGGTCGTCGCCGGGCCGGCGTGCTTCTCGCTGCAGGCGCTCGACGCCGCGCGGGACGGCAGCGGCGGCGACGCCTCGGTCGGACGCGCGGCGGGTTCGCAGTTCGGCGGCCGGGCGTTCGGCCTGCGGAGCGCGGTGCCCGAGACGTTCCACGTGTCGGCGCCGGACGTCGTGGGTGGCCACGTGCGGCTCTCCGCCGACGAGGCCGCGCTGGTCGCCGACGCGCAGCGGGACGGCGGCGGACGTGACGGCGGCCCGCTGTTCCTCGACGACTCGTGGCGGATCTCCGCGGACGTGATCGAGACGACCGGCGACGAGGTCCTCACCGACGGCGGCTTCTCCGGCCAGGTCGCGGTGTTCACCACCGCCGGTGTCGAGGCCCTCGTGCACAGCGGTCGGACGCGGCTCCTGGTGGTGGCGTCCAGCGCTCGTGCCCACGACCCGGTGCGCCAGGCGGCCGCCGACCTCGGCTGCACGGTCGTGCACCGGTGGGGGAGCACCATGTCCGGGTCCGGCGTCCGCGGTGGCTCGGGCGCCCGCGGCTTCGGCGCTCCGGCGTCGTTCGCCCTGGAACGGTGCAGCGCCTGAGGATCAGATCCCGTGCGCACCCAGCAGGGTGCCGGCGACCCACGTCGCCGTGAGCGCAGCGGCGCCACCGATGACCACGCGGAGGGCGGCCCGGCCTCGCGGGGCACCGCCGAGCACCGCGCCCGTGGTGCCCGTCGCCGCCAGCGCGAGCAGGACGGCGACGACGATCACGGCGACCCGCACCGACTCCGGCACCAGCAGCGTGGCGAGGAACGGCAGCAGGCCGCCGACGGTGAACGTCGCGGCGGACACCCAGGCCGCGCGCCAGGGGCTCACCACGTCGTCCTCGGCCGCCTGCTCCTCGGCGGCGATCCAGCGCTCGCGGACCTCGGGGCGCCCGAGCTCGTCGGCGATCGTCCTGGCCGTGTCCTCGGAGACGCCGATCGCCCGGTAGGCGGCGGCGATGTCGTCGGACTGCGCCGCGTCGGTCGCGCGCCGTGCCGCGCGAGCGGTCTGCCCGGTGCGCTGGGCGTCCCGCGCACCGCTCACCGAGACGTACTCGCCGAGGGCCATCGACACGGCACCACCGACGAGTGCTGCCCCACCCGCTGCGAGGACCGGGCCCACGGACGCGCCCGCGCCGGCCACGCCGACGACGACCGCGGCGACGGACACGATGCCGTCGTTCGCGCCGAGCAACCCGGCGCGCAACCAGTTCAACCGTGCCGCTGACGTGGACTCGGCGGCTTCGACACTCGGGAGTGCGGGGACGGAGATGGTGGCCATGGACCAAGGAAAGCACTCGAGGGACGAGTCCGCCAGCCAGGAAAGGCTGCCCTGACCTGGGGTTTGTCAGGGTAGGCTCACCTCACTCGCCCTTGCCGACTGGACGACGCCCTGGACTTCGGCTACCGTTCCCACCACTGAGGGAAAAACGCGCACCGCTCGTCCGGTGCACGAGGACACGTGGCCCACCCGGGTCGCCACTTCACCACCGTGAAGGAGTCCTCCCGTGTCCACCAGTCCCTCCGGCGTCGCCGCGCCCCCGGCCCGGCCACCCCGCCTGCGTGACGCCGGCATCGCCCTCGCCGGCCTGTCCGCCGTGTTCCTGTTCGAGATGCTCGACAACTCGGTGCTGAACGTCGCGCTGCCCACCATCGGCCGTGACCTGCACGCCTCCACGACCGGCCTGCAGTGGGTGACCAGCGCCTACTCCGTCGCCTTCGGTGGCCTCATGCTGCTCTTCGGTGCCGTCGCCGACCGGTTCGGACGCAAGCGCGTGATGCTCCTCGGGCTCGTGCTGCTCGCCCTCGCCAGCGCTGCCACGGCGTTCGTCGACTCAACCGCCGCCCTCATCGCCGTCCGGGTGCTCATGGGCGTCGCCGCCGCGATGACGACCCCTGGATCGATGGCGCTCGCGTTCCGGCTCTTCGCCGCCGAGGACCTGCGTGTCCGCGCCCTCACCGTCATCTCCACCGCCGGCCTCGTCGGCCTCGCCGTCGGGCCCACCGTCGGCGGGCTCGTCCTCGCGGTCGCACCGTGGCAGGTCCTGCTGCTCGCTGACGTCCCCGTCGCACTGCTCGCGCTCGTCGGCATCGCCGTCGGCGTGCCGGCGGACCGTGCGTCGGACCTGCGGCCCGACCCCGTCGACGTGAGCGGCGCGCTGCTCGGCACCGCCGCCGTGGTGGGCATCCTGCTCACCCCGACCGTCGTCGTGGAGGCGGGCGCAGCCTCCCGGGAGGCGCTGGTCGCGTCGGTCGCGACCCTCGCCGCCGTCGTCGGCTTCGTCCTCCGCGTCACCACCGCCCGGCACCCCGTCCTCGACCTGCGCACGGTCGCGCGCCCGCTCGTCGCGAGCGGGCTGGCACACAAGGCGGCCTCCGGGCTCGCCGTCGCCGGCCTGTCCTACCTGGTGACCCTGCAGCTGCAGTTCGCGTGGGGCTGGCCGCCCGCGCTCGCCGCCGTCGGGATGCTGCCGCAGGTGGTCGTCCTGCTCGCCGGAGGCCGCTTCGTCGGGCCGCTGGTCCGGCGGCTCGGGCTCGGTCGTGCCGCCTGGACGAGCGCCACCGCCGTCGTGCTCGGGCTCGCCGTGTTCGGGGCGCTGAGCCGCTTCGGGTACGGGTGGGTCGTCGTCGCCCTGGTGCTCGTCGCCGCGGGGATGCGCGTCGTCGGCGTCGTAGCCGGGACCAGCGTGCTGACCGGGCTGCCCGAGGACCGCACGTCGGTCGGTGCGGCGCTCGTGGACACCGCGAGCGAACTCGCGAGCGGCGTCGGAGTCGCCGTCACGGGGACCGTCGTCGCGGCGCTCGTCGCCGGGAGCATCACCTCGGCGCGGTTCGCCGGGACGCAGCTGGTGCGGTTCCAGGACGCGATGACCGTCTCCGGGCTCGGCCTGGCCGTCCTCGCGGCGCTGTTCGTCGTGGCCGGACTCGTCCTCGGCCGCGGAGCCGATCGTCCCTCGACCAGCACCAGCACCACCACCACCACCGTCCCCGTCACCGACCAGGAGGCCACCCGTGCCTGAGACCACCGCGACCGCCCGCCCGCCGTTCGACCCCGAGTACGAGCCGTTCCTGCAGGCGCTGCACGCACGCGGCCCGATGGTCCTGACGCCGGAGATGCTCCCCGCGATGCGCGCCCTCGACACCACCGAGGCGGACCTCGACGCCGTCCTGCACGCGAAGGGCCTCGAACGGCGCAGCATCACCGTGCCGGGACACCGGGGCGACCCGATCCGACTCGCGGTCGTGCAGCACGTCGGGCGCACGGGTACCGCCGCGTGCGCGTACTCGATGCACGGCGGCGGCATGGTCTTCGGCCACCACCTCGGCAACCTCGACTCCTTCGACGAGTGGCTCTTCCCCGAGGACGTGGTCCTCGTCAGCGTGGACTACCGCCTGGCGCCCGAGCACCCGGACCCGTACCCCGTGGAGGACTGCTACGCGGGCCTGGTGTGGGTCGCCGAGCACGCCGACGAGCTCGGGATCGACCCCGAGCGGCTGTTCCTGGTCGGGCAGAGCGCCGGGGGAGGCCTCGCCGCCGGCACCGCACTGCTCGCACGCGACCGGGGTGGGCCCGCGCTGTGCGGCCTGGTGCTCGTCAGCCCGATGCTCGACGACCGCCTGGACACCGTGTCCGCGCACCAGTTCGACGGCGTCGGGGTCGCCGACCGTGCACTGTGCCGGTTCGGGTGGGACGCCTACCTCGGCGACCGGCGTGGCACCGCCGCGGTGTCCGCCGCGGCTGCCCCGGCCCGTGCGGAGGACCTCACCGGCCTGCCGAGGACGTACGTCGACTGTGGCAGCGCGGAGGTGTTCCGCGATGAGACGGTCGCGTTCGCCAGCCGACTCTGGGCCGCCGGCGTGCCGACGGAGCTGCACGTGTGGCCGGGCGCCTTCCACGGCTTCACGAGCATGGCGCCGCGGTCCCGGCTGGCTCGTGCGGCGACCGGGGCGCTCGCGGCGTGGACGGCGGACCTGCTCGGGCGGTGACGCTCGGGTGCGGGCGGGCGGGCGCCTGCCGACTCGGGCGGTGACGCGACCCGCCTACCGACTCGGAACGACACGGTCGCTGTCGTACGACGTCGACGTTGTCGTTCTCGGCGTGCGGCGGAACTTGCACGCGCAACGAGCGACACGGTCGCTGTCGTACGACATCGGCGTTGTCGTTCCGAGTCGGCACCGCGCGACACCCGCCGCACCCCGCGACGCACCCCGCCGCCCCGCCGCACCCCGCGGGCGGCTCAGGCGCGGGCGTACCGGCTCGGGTCGCAGGTGTGCACCGCGGCGTCGTCGAGCACGGTGCGCAGCGTGTAGTCCGCGCAGTCCCGGAAGGTCCCGATGCTGATCGCCCGGGACGACCGCTCCAGGACGCCCTTCGACGGCCCGTCGGAACCGATGCCGGCGCGGTGCACCATCCACTCGATGTCGTCCGCCTCGTCGGTGAGGTAGCGCATCACCGCCTCGTTGTCGCGGTGCTGCCCCAGGTAGGAGCGGGCGATCGTGGCGCGGACGAGCCGGAGCGGCAGTGGCAGCGGTCGGCCCGGCGCCGCGCTGAAACCGCCAGCCTGGTACAGGAACCGCTTGACCCCGTGCCGCCGCATCGCCGGGACGAGCTGTCGCACGAACTCGGTGTTGATCATCCGGTCCTGCTGGGCGGTCACGTCGCCGAGCATGGCGACGACCGCGTCCACCCCCGACAGCAGGGCGTCGAGGTCGGGGCTTTCCGTGACTGATCCCCGGACGACCTCAAGGTCCGGGTGGTGCTCGGTGAACTTGGCGGGGGTGCGGGCGAGGGCGCGGACGCGGTGCCCCTGCTCGAGTGCGATCCGGACGAAGTGCTGGCCGGTCTGGCCGGTGCCGCCGAACACCAGGAATGTCTGTGAGGAGGTCATGACGCCAATCTAGGCGCTGCCTACAAAGTAGTCAATGACTAGTCCGGATCTAGGATGGGGACATGACCGATCGGCCCTTCCACCACGGGAACCTCCGGGCCGTCCTGCTCGAGGAGGCCGAGGCGGTGCTCCGGCAGGACGGCGTCGACGGCCTCTCCCTCCGCGACCTCGCCCGCCGAGCCGGGGTCAGTCACGGGGCGCCGCGGAGTCACTTCGCCGACCGGCAGGCACTGCTCGACGCGCTCGCCGAACGGGGCTTCGCCCGGCTGACGACCACGGTGCAGCGGGCGCTCGCCCACGACGAGCCCCTCCGTGCACAGTTCGACCGGGTCGCGCACGCCTACGTCGACTTCGCGGTGGACGACGCCGCGCTCATGGAGCTCATGTTCCAGGCGAAGACCGCCGCTGCCTCCGCGGCGGTCGGGGAGGCGGCGACCCGGCTCTTCGGCACGCTCGACGCCGCCATGGGCCCGGCCGACCCCGACGACGGCACGGGCGCGCGGGAGCGGTTCACGCTGCTCTTCGCCGCGTCGATGCAGGGCATCGCGGCCCTGGTCGCCAGTGGCCGGGTCCCGCGAGCGCGGGCTGACGCCCTCGTCGACGACGCCATGGAGGCGATGCTCACCTCCGACCTCGGCGCTCGCGCGGTCACCCGACACTGAGCAGCCCGCGGAGTTCCGTGACGAATCACGTCCTCGACACGTCTGTACGAGTGGAGACCGACGACCGAGGGATGCATGGACCACGAGCACGACGCCGTCAGCGGGCAGCCCGCCCACGATCCGCAGCATCGGCGCGGGTGCCGCAGCACCTTCGACCGGTGGCGCTGCGTGCTGCCGGCCGGCCACGAGGGGCTGCACCGCTCCGGTGACGACGGCGGGCGTGCCGAGTGGAACGACCGCGCCACCGGACGCTCCCTGCACAGCCGACCCGAGCCCGACGAGGGCGACGGGTCGGACGAGGGCGACCGGCCGGACGACGACGCCCCCGGTCCCCGACGATCGGGTACCGGGGGCGTGTCGACCGGGTCGCGGCCCGCTGATCAGGACGCGGCGACGGCGGCGCGGTAGCGCTCCAGCACCTCGGGGCGCGGATCCGCGGCGACGGTGGTCGTCGCGAGCGGCCAGTTCGGCAGTGCACCCGTGAGCGCCCACGCTGCCTGCCGTGCGGCGCCGGCCGCGACGTACTCACCCGGTTCCGGCAGCTGCACGTCACGCCCGAACACCTGCGCGGCGATCGTCCGGACGGCCTCGTTGCGCGCCGCACCACCGATGAGCAGCAGTCGCTCCACCGTGACGCCCGTCGCCTCGACGGCCGCGAGCCCGTCCGCGAGCGCACACAGCATGCCCTCGAACGCCGCACGGGCCAGGTGCTCCCGGTCCGTCGTCGCCGGGGTCATCCCGACCAGGGACGCCGTGGCGTCCGGGCGGTTCGGAGTGCGCTCACCGACGAAGTAGGGAACCAGGACGAGACCGTCCGCGCCGGCGGGCGCAGCCGTCGCCAGCTCGCCGAGCTCGCCGTGGTCGACGCCGAGCAGGCCGCCGATCACCTCGAGCACGCGCGCCGCGTTGAGCGTCGTGACGATCGGGAGGCGCGCCCCCGTCGCGTCCGCGAAGCCCGCCACGGTCCCGCTCGGGTCCGCGAGCGCGGTGTCGGTCACGCCGAAGACGGTCCCGCTGGTCCCGAGGGACACCGCGACGTCACCGGAGCCGAGACCCAGGCCGAGCGCGGCACCGGCGTTGTCGCCGGTCCCGGCACCGACGACGAGTCCCTGCGGAGCGACGGCGCCACCCGGCAGGGTGACGTCGGCCTCGAGCGTGCTCATCGCGGCGTCGGGAGCGACGACGCGGGGCACGACGACGGCGTCCGACGACCCGTCACCGGCGACGCGCATCGGCCGGCCGAGCGCGAGCTCGAACAGCTCGGTGTCGTACTCCCGGCGCGCCGGGTCCCAGTACGCGGTGCCGCTGGCGTCGGAGCCGTCGGTCGCCAGCGCGTCGAGGTCCGGTCCGAGCGGGCTCTCGTCCGCGGGGCCGAAGCCGCGCAGCCGCCACGACAACCAGTCGTGGGGGAGTGCGACCGCCGCCACGCGGGCCGCGTGCTCCGGCTCCGCGTCGCGGAGCCAGCGCAGCTTCGTCCCGGTGAACGAGGCCACCGGGACGAGTCCCGTGCGGGCGACCCATGCCTCCTGGCCGAGTTCGGCGACCATCTGTGCGGCCGCGTCGGCGCTGCGGACGTCGTTCCAGAGCAGGGCGTCGCGGACGACGCGCCCCTCGGCGTCGAGCGTGACCATGCCGTGCTGCTGGCCGGCGATCGCGATCGCGGCGACGTCGTCGAGACCGCCGGCGTCAGCGATCGCGGCACCGAGCGCGTCCCACCAGTGACGGGGGTCGACCGACGTGCCGTCCGGGTGGGAGGCGCGTCCCTCCCGGACGACCGCACCGGTCGCCGCGTCACGGACGGTGACCTTGCAGGACTGGGTCGACGAGTCGACCCCGGCGACGAGGCTCAACGAGCGCCCATCAGGTGCTCGACGGCCAGCTGCTGCAGCCGGACGAAGCCGAAGCCCTTGCCGCCGAAGTACGCGTCGGCGTCGAAGTCCTCGAACGCGGAACGGTCGGCGAGGAACGCGTCGTAGGTCTCGCCCTCGTCGAGCGTCGGCGTGGAGAGCTCGTCGACCTTGGCGGCCTCGAGTGCTGCCTGGACCTCGGGGTCGGCGCGGAACGCCTGCGCGCGCTCCTTGAGGAGCAGGTACATGCGCATGTTCGCCGCGGCCGAGTCCCAGACGCCGGAGATGTCCTCGGTGCGGCTCGGCTTGTAGTCGAAGTGCCGGGGACCGTCGTACGCGACGCCACCCTGCGGCGCACCGTGCTCGAGCAGGTCGACGAGGGAGAATGCGTTCTGCAGGTCGCCGTGACCGAACACCAGGTCCTGGTCGTACTTGATGCCGCGCTGCCCGTTGAGGTCGATGTGGAAGAGCTTGCCGGAGTACAGCGCCTGCGCGATGCCGGCGGTGAAGTTCAGCCCGGCCATCTGCTCGTGGCCGACCTCGGGGTTCACGCCGAACAGCTCGGGACGCTCGAGCGTGTCGATGAAGGCGATCGCGTGGCCGAGCGTCGGCAGCAGGATGTCGCCGCGGGGCTCGTTCGGCTTCGGCTCGATGGCGAAGCGGATGTCGTAGCCCTTGTCCGTGACGTACTGCGCGAGCAGGTCGACGGACTCCTTGTAGCGGGAGAGCGCCGCCTGCACGTCCTTGGCGGCGTCGTACTCGGCGCCCTCGCGGCCACCCCACATGACGAACGTCTTCGCGCCGAGCTCGGCGGCGAGGTCGACGTTGCGGAAGACCTTGCGGAGGGCGAACCGGCGCACCTGGCGGTCGTTCGAGGTGAAGCCGCCGTCCTTGAAGACCGGGGCGGAGAACAGGTTCGTCGTGACCATCGGCACGACGATGCCCGTCGACTCGAGGGCGCCCTTGAGGCGGTCGATCTGGGTCTGTCGCTCCGCGTCGGTCGAGCCGAACGCGAAGAGGTCGTCGTCGTGGAAGGTCAGGCCGTAGGCGCCGAGCTCGTCGAGCTTCTCGACCGCCTCGACCACGTCGAGCTGGGGGCGGGTGGGGCCACCGAAGGGGTCCGAGCCGTTGTAGCCGATGGTCCAGAGACCGAAGGAGAACTTGTCTGCACGGGTGGGCGTCGCTGCCATGGGAATCACCGTTCGTCGTCGAAACAAAATGTTGCCGCGCCCAACATAAACGGTAGGGTTGGTCATGGCAAGGTGGTACCGGCAAGTGGTCTTCGCAAGGGAGCGGACACATGGCAGCACAGCGACTCCGGGTCGCGATGGTGGGACACGGCTTCATGGGGGCCGCGCACTCCCAGGCGTGGCGCACCGTCGCCCGGTTCTTCCCCCTGGCGGTCGAGCCGGAGATGGCGGTGGTCGTCGGCCGGGATGCAGCGCGGACCGAGGCCGCCCGCCAGCACCTCGGCTGGGAGCGCGCCGCCACCGACTGGCGCGCCGTCGTCGAGGACCCCGACATCGACGTCGTCGACGTCTGCGCACCGGGCTCCTCGCACGTCGAGATCGCGATCGCCGCGCTCCGGGCCGGCAAGCACGTGCTCTGCGAGAAGCCGCTCGCGAACTCGGTCGCCGACGCCGAGGCGATGACCGCGGCCGCAGCCGAGGCCGCCACGCACGGCGTCCGGGCGATGGTCGGCTTCAGCTACCGCCGGGTGCCCGCGATCGCGCAGGCGCGGGCGCTCGTGCAGGCGGGCCGGATCGGCACCGTGCGGCAGGTGCGCGCGCTCTACCTGCAGGACTGGCTCGCCGACGAGGACGGCCCGATGACCTGGCGCCTCGACCGCGAGCAGGCCGGTTCCGGTTCGCTCGGGGACATCGGCGCGCACGCCGTCGACCTCGTCGAACACATCACCGGGGCGACCCTCACGAGCGTCTCCGGCACGCTCGAGACCTTCGTCCGTGAGCGGCCGCTCCTGGCGGAGGGCGTCGGGCTGTCCGGCACCGCTTCGACCGAGCGTGGTCAGGTCACCGTCGACGACGCCGCCTGGTTCCTCGGCCGGCTCACCGGTGGCACCGCGGACGGCGCCGTCGGCTCGTTCGAGGCGACCCGGTACGCCACCGGTCGGAAGAACGGTCTGACGATCGAGCTGAGCGGCTCCCGCGGCGCGATCCGGTTCGACCTCGAGGCGATGAACGAGCTCCAGGTGCACGACGCCACGGCTCCGGCCGGCGAGCAGGGCTTCACGCGCGTGCTCGTCACCGAGCCGGAGCACCCGTACATGGCGGCGTGGTGGCCCACCGGGCACCTCATCGGGTACGAGCACACGTTCACCCACGAGGTCGCGGACTTCGTCACGGCCATCACCGACGGTGCGGATCCCGAACCGTCCTTCACCGAGGGGCTGCACGTGCAGCGCGTGCTCGACGCCGTCGAACGCAGCGCCGCCGACGGCAGCAGCTGGACGGCGATCCCGTGACCGCCGGACCGACCGAAACGGACCAGCACGACAACCGAGAGGAACCCATGCGTCAGGCGCTCGTCGTCCGCGGTGGCTGGGACGGGCACATGCCCGTCGAGACCACCGACCTGTTCATCCCGTTCCTGCGCGAGCAGGGGTTCACGGTCCGTGTCGAGGAGGGCACCGCGGTCTACGCGGACGCCGAGGCGATGGCGGACCTGGACCTGATCGTGCAGATCGTCACGATGTCCACCATCGCCGACGACGAGTTCGCGGGACTCTCGCGGGCCGTGCGCTCGGGGACGGGCCTCGCGGGGTGGCACGGCGGGATCGCCGACGCGTTCCGGAACTCCGCGGACTACCTGCACATGATCGGCGGCCAGTTCGCCCACCACGCGGGCAAGGCCCCGGCGGAACGGACGGGCGAGCAGTCCGACAACTACATCCCGTACACCGTGCACATCACCGACCTCGGTCGGGAGCACGAGATCACCCGGGGGATCGAGGACTTCGACCTCGTCACCGAGCAGTACTGGGTGCTCTCGGACGAGTACAACGACGTCCTCGCGACCACCACGCAGGAGGCCCGTGACTTCGACGCATGGAACCGACCAGTGACCGCGCCGGCGATCTGGACGCGGCAGTGGGGCCAGGGCCGGGTGTTCGTGTCCGCACCTGGCCACCGGCTCGAGGTCGTGGAGTCCCAGCCGCTGCGCACCGTCATCGAACGGGGGCTGCTGTGGGCAGCGCGGTGAGCGAGCGCCCGCTCCGGGTGGGAGTGGTCGGGGTCGGGAACATCAGCCAGCAGTACTTCGACCACCTGCCGGCGCTGCCGAACCTGGCCCTGACGGCGGTGGCCGACATCGACGTGGCCCGCGCCGAGTCGGTCGGTGCGGCACACGGGGTCCGCGGGGTCGGCGTGGACGAGCTCCTCGCCGCGGAGGACGTGGACGTGGTGGTGAACCTGACGATCCCGGCCGCACACGCCGAGGTCGCCACCCGAGCCCTGACCGCGGGCAAACACGTCTACGGCGAGAAACCCCTCGCCCTGACCATCGCCGAGGCGCGGCCGGTGCTCGAGCTCGCCGACCGGTCGGGCCTCCGCGTGGGCAGCGCCCCGGACACGGTCCTCGGCACCGGGATCCAGACCGCCCGCGCCGCGCTGGACGACGGCCTGATCGGGGAGCCGGTGGCCGCGGCGGTGTCGTGGAGTGCGCCAGGGCACGAGCTGTGGCACCCCGCGCCGGCGTTCTACTACCAGCCAGGTGGTGGCCCGCTGCTGGACATGGGCCCGTACTACCTCACCAGCCTGGTCACCTTCTTCGGTCCCGTCGCCCGGGTCAGCGGCGCCGCGACCCGGTCCACCCGCCAGCGCACCATCGCGACCGGTCCGGCCGCGGGCACGCCGATCCCGGTCGACGTGGACACCCACGTCACCGCGGTCCTGGAACACGTCTCCGGGGTGGTGTCGACGGTGACGGTGTCGTTCGAGGTGTGGGCGACGCGGGCGCCGCTGTTCGAGGTGACCGGCACCGCGGGGACCCTGGCCGTGCCGGACCCGAACCGGTTCTCGGACACCGTCGAGGTCGCCACCGCCGCGGACCGGACCTTCCGCGAGCTGCCGGTCACCGCCGGGTACGCCGACGCCGGTCGCGGGTACGGGCTGGCCGACATGGCCCACGCGATCGCCACCGACCGTCCCCACCGGGCGAGCGGCAGCCTCGCGTTCCACGTCCTCGAGGTGATGGAGGCCATCACCACCGCCGCCCACGCCCACGCCGTCGTCGAGGTCGGCTCGCGTGTGGAGCGGCCGGAACTCGTCCCGGCAGGAGCCCGGCCGGACTCGTGGTGAGCGTCACGCCGACCGGTGGCAACCGGAACCTCGTGCGCGTGCTCCGCCTGGTGCACGAGGACGGGCCGCTCACCCGCGCCGAGCTGACCCGCGCCACCGGGCTCAACCGCTCGACCACGCTCGCACTCGTCGGGGAACTCGTCGACCTGGGCCTGGCGTCGGAGACCGACGACGGCAGCGCCAACCGCGTCGGCCGACCGAGCCCGGTGGTGCGCGCCGCCGCCGACGTGGTCGCCGCGGCGGTGACGGTGGAGATCGACGCCGTGACGGCCGCGCTCGTCGGGCTGGACGGCAGCATCCGGCACCGGGTCACCGAGCACACCGACGACCGACCGTCCGCCCAGGACGCGGTCCGGATCGTGGCGCGGCTCCTCGAGGAGCTCGCGGACCGACCGTCTGCGGCAGTGCCGGTGGGCATCGGCGTCGCGATCCCCGGCACCGTCCGGGTCGAGGACGGGCTCGTGCGGTACGCCCCGCACCTCGGCTGGCACGACGAGGCCTTCGCCGAGCCCCTCGCCGCGGCCACCGGTCTGCCGGTCCGCGTGGCGAACGACGCGAACCTCGGCGCCTGGGCGGAACGGCTCTACGGCTCCGGCCGCGGCGTGACCGACCTCGTCTACCTCAACGGTGGCGCGAGCGGCATCGGCGGCGGGGTGATCAGCGCCGGACGACCGCTCAGCGGGGCCGACGGGTACGCCGGGGAGCTCGGACACACCTTCGTCGCCGACAACGGCATCCGCTGCCACTGCGGCGCGGTCGGGTGCCTGGAGACCGAGGCCTCCCGCGCCGCACTCGTCGCCGTCACGGGGGTGGCCGCGGACGACCTGCCGGCGCTCGCCGCGGCACTGGCGGACGGCGGTCCCGACGTCGAGCGCGTGGTGGACCGGCAGGTGGCCGCGCTGGCGACCGGGCTCCGGAACGCCATCCACACCGTGAACCCGGAGGTGGTCGTGCTCGGCGGGTTCCTCGGCGTGCTCCTCGGGCACGTCGGGGACCGCGTGCTCGACGCCGTCCGCGCGCAGTCGATGTCCGCGATGGTGGACCGCGTCCGCATCGTCCCCGCCGAGCTCGGCGCGGACGTCCTGCTCCGCGGTGCCGCCGAGATCGGCTTCCGCACGCTGCTCGACCACCCGACCCGGGCCCGCACCGCGGCCGCCCGACCATCCGAACGACAGAGAGCGAGTACTCCGTGACCACGGACCAGCAGACCCAGCGCGTGAGCGTCCTCCTCGGCCAGGACGACCTCGTCGTCGAGGACCGTCCGATCCCCGCCGTCGACCCGGGGGACGTGCTCGTCCGCGTCGCCGCCGTCGGCGTGTGCGGCTCCGACGTGCACTACTTCCGCCACGGACGCATCGGCGACTTCGTCGTCGAGTCGCCGCTCGTCCTCGGGCACGAGCTCTCCGGCACGGTGGTGGCGGTCGGCGACGGTGTCGACCCCGCCCGCGTGGGGGAGCGCGTCGCCGTCGAGCCGCAGCGCCCCTGCCACCGCTGCGCCCAGTGCCTCGCCGGCCGGTACAACCTGTGCCCGCACATGCGCTTCTACGCGACGCCGCCCGTCGACGGTGCCTTCGCGGGCTTCGTGACCATCGAGGCCGAGTTCGCCCACACCCTGCCCGACTCGGTGTCGTTCGAGGCCGGTGCGCTCCTCGAGCCGCTGTCGGTCGGGATCGCGGCCGTGCGCAAGGCCGGCATCGTGCCGGGCTCCTCGGTGCTCGTCGCCGGTGCGGGGCCGATCGGGATCATCTGCGCGCAGGCCGCCCGGGCGTTCGGCGCGACCCGGATCGTCGTCAGCGACCTCGTGCCGGAGCGTCGCACGCGGGCCCTGGAGTACGGCGCCACCGAGGTCGTCGACCCCACCGTGGTGTCCGTCGCGTCGGACATCGCCCCGGTCGACGCCTTCATCGACGCCAGTGGTGCGCCGCGGGCGGTCGCCGACGGGATCCGCGCGGTCGGCCCGGCCGGCGCAGCCGTGCTCGTCGGGCTCGGCAACGCCGAGATGACGCTGCCGGTCGAGCACATCCAGAACCTCGAGGTCACCGTGACCGGGATCTTCCGGTACACGAACACGTGGCCCGTCGCGATCGGGCTCGTCGCGTCCGGCCAGGTGGACCTCGATTCGCTCGTCACCGGTCGGTACGGCCTCGACGAGGTCCGCGAGGCGCTCGAGAGCGACACCGACCCGGAGTCGCTGAAGTCGGTCGTCTACCCGAACGGCGTACCAGAGGCGTCGTGACGCGGTCCGCGGGCACCGGCGCGTCACCCGGACGCGCTACGGTTCGCCCATGACCGTCGCTCCGTCGCCGCAGCGCACCGACCGCCGCGCCCTCGTCTCGTGGGCGCTGTGGGACTGGGGCTCCGCGGCGTTCAACGCCGTCGTCACGACGTTCGTGTTCAGCACGTACCTCGCCAGTCGTGCCTTCGTCGACCCGGCCCTGGTCCGGGCCGAGGACACCACCGCGGCGGCCGCCGCGGCGGTCGAGCGGGAGCTCGCGCACAACGCCGCGGTGGTGTCGACCGCGCTGACGATCGCCGGCGTCGTCGTCGCCCTGGTGGCGCCGGCGGTCGGGCGGCTCGCGGACTCGTCGGGGCACCGTCGTCGTTCCGTGCTCGTCGCGACGATCGGTGTCGCGCTGTCGATCGGGGCGATGGTCTTCGTCGCCCCGAGTCAGCCGTTCCTCGTGCTCGGCGCCGCCCTGATCGGCATCGGGACCGTCGCGTACGAGATCGCCACCGTCGGCTACAACGCGATGCTCGGCCAGGTCGCGCCGGGCCAGCGGACCGGTCGGGTCTCCGCGATCGGGTGGGCGGCCGGGTACTTCGGCGGCATCGTGCTGCTCGTGGTGCTGCTCGTGCTCTGCATCCAGGACTTCGGCGGCGGCGACACCGGCGGGCTCCTGCACCTGCCGGCCACCGTCGCGAGCGGGCAGTGGGACGTCCGTGTCGCCATCGGCATCGCGGCGATCTGGCTCACCGTCAGTTCGATCCCGCTGTTCCTCGTCGTCCCCGAGGCCGAACCGGTCCCGGGACAGCGCGGCACACTGCTCTCCGCCTACCGCGACCTCGGCCGCGACGTGGCCCGGCTCTGGCGGGAGCGTCGGAACGTCCTGGCGTTCCTCGTCGCCAGCGCCGTCTTCCGTGACGGCGTCGGCGCGGTCTTCACCTTCGGCGGGATCATCGCCGCGCAGGTCTTCGGCTTCAGTGCCTCCGGCGTGATCCTGTTCGCGATCGTCGCCAACGTCGTCGCCGGCGTCGCGACGGCGCTCTCCGGTCGGCTCGACGACCGGTTCGGGTCCCGCGCGGTCATCGTGACCTCGCTCGTCGGGCTCGTGGTCTGCGGCACGGCGGTGCTCGTCGTCGGTACGGCGCAGATCGGCTTCTGGGTGCTCGGGCTCGCACTCTGCGTGTTCGTCGGCCCGGTGCAGGCATCGTCCAGGGCCTACCTCGCGCGCGTCGCGACCCCGGGCCGCGAGGGCGAGCTCTTCGGCCTCTACGCCACGACCGGGCGCGCCGCCGCGTTCATCGCGCCGGCGATGTTCGGCATCGCGGTCACGGTCACCGGGTCGACCCGGTTCGGGATCATCGGCATCGTGGCCGTCCTCGTCGTCGGACTCGTCCTGATGGCCTTCGTGCGGCGCGAGGACCGCCCGGCCCCGCAGGCCGGCTGACCGACCACCTGCCGGGAGGCGCGGTGCGCGTCGGGCGCGCACCGTGCCTCCGGGGGTGGCTCGGTCCCACCGGCGGTCGCCTCGTTCCTCCACCGGTCGTTCCCGGCGGCCCGCTGTCCACCGCGTGCGTCGGCGCCGCGGTGGCGGGTGCCAGGATGGGGACATGACCGAGCAGCGCATCGCCGTCGTCGTCCTCGCCGCCGGGCAGGGCACGCGTATGAAGTCGTCCACCCCGAAGGTGCTGCACCGGCTCGCCGGCCTGCCCCTCATCGCACACGTGCTGCGGACGGCGGAGTCGCTGGCGCCGGAGCACATCGCCGTCGTGGTCCGCCACGAGCGCGACCTGGTCGCGGCCGAGGTGACCGAGCGCGTGCCGGACGCCCTCGTGGTGGACCAGGACGACGTCCCGGGCACCGGGCGCGCCGTCGAGGTCGCCGTGCAGGCGCTGCCCGCCGACTTCGACGGTGCCGTGGTGGTGCTCTCGGGCGACGTGCCGCTGCTCGACGCGGTGTCCCTCCGGCAGCTCGCCGAGGTGCACGGCGCCGCCGGCAACGCCGTCACGTTCGTCAGTGCGATCGCCCCGGACCCCACCGGGCTCGGCCGCATCGTGCGCGACGACGCCGGTGCCTTCGTGGGCGTCGTCGAGCACAAGGACGCCGACGAGACCCAGCTCGGCATCACCGAGACGAACGCCGGCATCTACGCGTTCGACGTCGCGCACCTGCGCGCCGTGCTGCCGGCCCTGACGACCGACAACGCGCAGGGGGAGAAGTACATCACCGACGCCCCGGCACTCATCGCGGCACGGGGCGGCCACATCGATGTGGTCACCCTCGCCGACCCGTGGCTCGTCGCGGGGATCAACGACCGCGCACAGCTCGCCGACGCGGGTCGGGAGCTCAACGCCCGCATCGTCCGCGCCCACCAGCGTGCCGGCGTCACGATCCAGGACGCCGCCTCGACGTGGATCGACCTCGACGTGACGATCGAGCCGGACGCCGAGATCCTGCCGGACACCCAGCTCGTCGGGGCGACCGCGATCGCCGCCGGAGCCGTCGTCGGGCCGGGGACGACGCTCCGCGACACCGAGGTGGGCGCCGGGGCGACGGTGAACCGGGTCGACGCCACCCTCGCGGTGATCGGCGACGGCGCGTCGGTCGGTCCCTTCGCGTACCTCCGTCCGGGCACGGTGCTCGGCGACCACGGCAAGATCGGCACCTTCGTCGAGACGAAGAACGCCGTGATCGGTCGGGGCAGCAAGGTGCCGCACCTGTCCTACATCGGCGACGCCGAGGTGGGGGAGGACTCCAACATCGGGGCGAACACCATCACCGCGAACTACGACGGCGTGCACAAGCACCGGACCGAAGTGGGGTCGCACGTGCGTACAGGCTCGCACAACGTGTTCGTCGCCCCGGTTAGGATTGGTGACGGGGCGTACACCGGTGCAGGCACGACGGTCCGCAAGGACGTGCCGGCCGGGTCGCTCGCGATCAGCTACGCCCCACAGCGCAACACCGACGGATGGGTCGACGAACACCGGCCCGGTACGCCGGCGGCCGAGGCAGCTCGGCGCGCGCGAGGCGAATGACACCTTCTCGACGGCCCTCGGTCGTCAGCAGAGGGCTCGGACTCGGGCTCTCGACACACACGGCCCCACGGGGTCAGGGAGTGAGCACGGCACTTGTCCGGAATCAAGGCAACCGGCCAGAAACGACTCGTCCTCGTCTCGGGGCGCGCACACCCGCAGCTCTCCGCGGAGATCGCCGAGGAGCTCGGCGTCGATCTGGTCCCCACCGATGCTCGCACCTTCGCCAACGGTGAGCTCTACGTCCGCTTCGACGAGTCGGTCCGCGGCTGCGACGCGTTCGTCGTGCAGTCGCACACGGCGCCGATCAACGAGTGGCTCATGGAGCAGCTCGTCATCGTCGACGCCCTCAAGCGTGCGTCGGCGAAGCGCATCACCGTCGTGGCTCCCTTCTACCCGTACGCCCGCCAGGACAAGAAGGGCCGCGGGCGTGAGCCGATCTCGGCCCGCCTCGTCGCCGACCTGTTCAAGGCGGCCGGTGCGCACCGCATCATGAGCGTCGACCTGCACGCGGCGCAGATCCAGGGCTTCTTCGACGGCCCCGTCGACCACCTGTTCGCGATGCCGGTGCTCCTCGAGCGCTTCAAGGAGACGCTCGACCCGTCGACGCTGACGGTCGTCTCGCCGGACATGGGCCGTGTGCGCGTCGCCGACATCTGGTCCGAGAAGCTCGGGGCGCCGCTCGCGATCATCCACAAGCGGCGCGACCCGCTCGTGCCGAACCAGGTCACCGTGCACGAGATCGTCGGTGACGTCTCCGGACGCTGGTGCCTGCTCGTCGACGACCTCATCGACACGGGCCGCACGATCGCCAAGGCGGCGGAGGCCCTCAAGGCCGCCGGTGCGATCGGCGTCGTCGTCGCGGCCACGCACGCGGTGTTCTCCGACCCGGCGACCGAACTCCTGCAGAGCGAGTTCATCGACCGGGTGGTCGTCACCGACACGCTGCCGGTGCCCGTCGAGAAGCGCTGGGACCGGCTCGAGATCCTGCCGATCGCCCCGCTCCTCGCCCGCGCCATCCACGAGGTCTTCGACGACGGCTCCGTCACCTCGATGTTCGACGGGGCGGCCTGATCCACCCCGCACGGGACGCCCTCGCCGGTCGACTCCGGGCGGCGGGGAGCGTCTTCGCCGAGGACGAGGCCGACCTGCTGCTCGACGCCGGTGACGGCGATCCGGTGCGGTTGCGGACGCTCGTGCAGCGTCGGCTCGCGGGCGAACCGCTGGAGTACGTGCTCGGCTGGGCCGCGTTCGACGGGCACCGGATCCGCGTCACCCCCGGCGTGTTCGTCCCACGTACCAGGACGACGATCGTGGTCGAGCAGGCAGCGCGGCTGTTGCACCGGTACGACCGGGTCGTCGACCTGTGCTGCGGTGCCGGGGCGATCGCGGTCGCGCTCCTCGAACGGGTCGGCGCGCTCGACCTCGTGGCGTCGGACATCGACCAGGACGCCGTCGACGTGGCCGCGGAGAACATCGGCGACCGCGGCATCGTCGTCGCGGGTGACCTCTTCGCCGCGCTGCCGGCCCGGTTCCGCGGCGCGGTGGACGTCATCGCGGTGAACGCCCCCTACGTGCCGACCGACGCCGTCGCGACGATGCCGTCCGAGGCCCGCGACCACGAGCACCGCGTCGCGCTCGACGGCGGCGCCGACGGGCTCGACCTGCACCGCCGCATCGCCGCGGAGGCGGGGGCGTGGCTCCGTCCGGGCGGGGCCGTCGTCATCGAGGTCTCGACGGGGCAGGCCGACGCCTCGGCGGCGGCGTTCCACGAGGCGGGCTTCGACGCCCGCGTCGAGCGGGACGACGCGGTGGACGGCACCTGCGTGGTGGCGACCCGTCGCGACTGACGCGCGCCGGGCCTCCGGTCCGCGTCTGGCCGCGGTGTCCGTGCGGTCAGCGCACCGAGATCGTGATCGTGTCCCAGCCCGTCGCACCGTTCGGTGCCGGCGGCCGTTCGACGCTCGTCTGCACCTCGCCGTCGGCGCTGACGGCGCGGACCCGGACCTGGTGTTCGCCCGCCGTCGCGGTCCAGCGGAACACCCACTGGCGCCAGGTGTCCGCGGAGACGGAGTCGGCGAGCTCAGCGTCCTGCCACGCGGCATCGCCGATCTGCACCTGCACGGCCTTCACCCCGGTGTGCGGCTGCCAGGCGACGCCCGCGATCGCGACCCGGTCGCCGACCATGGCGCTGCTGCCGCTCGCCGGGGTGTCGATGCGGGACTCGAGCTTCACCGGGCCGCGCTCCGACCAGCCGCGCGGCGTCCAGTACCCCTGCGCGTCGGCGAAGCGGGTGACCTCCATCTCGGTGACCCACTTGGTCGCCGAGACGTACCCGAACAGGCCGGGGACGACCATGCGCACCGGGAACCCGTGCTCAGCGGGCAGCGGCTCGCCGTTCATCCCGACGGCGAGCATCGCGTCCGTGCCGTCGTCCTGCAGCACGTCGAGGGGTGTGCCGGCGGTGAACCCGTCGATGCTCCGCGACAGCACCATGTCGGCGCCCGCCTTCGGCACCGCGCGGGCCAGGAGCTCGCGGATCGGGTAGCCGAGCCAGCGGGCGTTGCCGATGAGGTCACCGCCGACCTCGTTCGACACGCAGCTGAGCGTCGCCAGATGTTCCTCGAGGGGGAGGGCGAGCAGCTCGTCCCAGGTGAGCGTGACCTCGTGCTCGACGGCACCGTGGATGCGGATGCTCCAGTCGGCGGGGTCGATCGACGGCACGCGGAGCGCGGTGTCGATCCGGTAGAAGTCGGCGTTGGGGGTGACGTACGGCGTGATGCCCGCGACGTCGAGCGACGCACCGGCGGGCACCGTCGGCGGCGTGTTCACCGGCTTCGGCAGGTGCACCGCGCGCCGGACCGCGGCCGCGCGCTGCACGGCGGCGGACCCGAGCCGGGAACCGGTGCCGACGACGAGGGCGAGCGCGCCGGCCGTGGCGGTCCACCCGAGGAACGCGCGCCGTTCCGGCAGCGGCGCCTCGGAGCGGGTGGGGGTGGCGGCCACGGCCTCCCACCGACGCAGCCGGGCGGTGACGAGTCGGAGCACGATGATCGCGGCGGCGACACCGACGACGCTCGGGGCCCCGTCGAGCATCCCCGAGTCCGAGCGGGTCGTGACGGCCAGCAGGGAGAGCGCACCGCCAGCGGCGAAGACGAGGGCACCGAACGGCGGTCGGGCACGTTCGAGGATCCCGGCACCGGCGGAGACGGCGAGCATGAGCACGCCCATGAGCACGAAGAGGGCGACCTTGTCGCCGGTGCCGAACAGGCTGACCATGAGGTCCTTCGCCCCGGCGGGTGCCAGGTCGATGACGGCCGAGCCGACGGCGACGAGGGGACTGCCGGCACCGCCGAGCACGAGCGCGGCGAGTTCGGCTGCGGCGAGGAAGGCGAGGGCGGCGACGACGCCGGCCGATGCGGCCAGCAGTCTCGGCCGCGACGGGGATCCGCTGGAGGGCACGTGCCGATGGTAGGTGCGTGGGCTGTGAGCGCGGTCGCCGTACCCGCGGGGATGGGTGGTGGGCCCGCGTGGCGCTCACTCCTGGGGCGCGCGCATGGGGCCTCGCTCGGGGGCCCGCTCGGGGTGCCCGCTCGGGGGCTTGCCGTGCGTTCACCTCCTGCGGGGGAGTTGCTCGTCGGGCCGTGCGAGGATCGGAGGGTGCCGACCCGACCCGACCGCGTTCCGCACCACGGTCGTGCGCGACGGCCGATGTCCCCGGCGCGACGCCTCGCCGTGGTGCGCTGGGTCGTGGTCGGGGTGTGGGCCGCGCTCCTCGTCGCCCGGATCATCGTCGTCGCGCGGAGCCCGCAGGCCGACCTCACCGTGTTCGGCATCGCGGAGATCGCCGTGATCGCGTGTGGCGTCGGCGTCATCCTCGGTGGGATGCTGCGCATGCAGGGTCTCCGCCGACGACGCGAGGACGAGTCGCTCGCACTGGCGATCCGCCGCATCGACCCGACCGTGTGGCTCGTGCCGGCGGCACCCACCGCCGAGCTCCGCGCCATGGTCGAGGGCGACCGCTCCGACGTCGAGCTCGGGCCGCGGGTGACCTGGGCGTTCGGTGCGACGGAGGCCTCGCTGTGGGAACTCGACGACCGCCGGGCGACCCGGCTGCTCGTGATCCGGTGGAGTCGGGTGATGCACGTCGGGCTCGAGGACGTCCCGGCACCGCGCGACCGAGGAGCCTGCGCCGTCGTGCTGCACTACGTCCGTCCGGACGACTCGATCGCGGTCGCGTCCTTCCACGTCCGGACGGCCCCTGGTTCGCGACGACTGCTCGGGCGGGGGCCGAAACTCGAGCGGCTGCTCGCGGAGCTCGCGCGGGAGCGCATCGTCGCCTGAGCGCACCTCGTCGCCTGAGCGCGCCGGGCGCGCCTCTGCGCCTGCGCGCATCTGCGTGCCTGACCGCACCCCGCGCGCACGAGAGCGGGCCCCGCCGGCGTGGCGGGACCCGCTCGTCGTGGTCGTGGAAGCGTCAGTGCGTCGACGGCTCCTGTTCGACCTCGCGGCGGTCGTCGTCGGACCACAGCGTGTGGAACGTGCCGTCCTTGTCGACCCGCTGGTAGGTGTGCGCCCCGAAGAAGTCGCGCTGCCCCTGGATGAGCGCCGCAGGCAGCCGGTCCGACGCGAGCGAGTCGAAGTACGACAGCGCCGAGGAGAACCCGGGAGCGGGGATGCCCGACGCGGCAGCGATGCCGACGATGCGTCGCCACGCCGCTTCACCCTCGGCGACGGCCTTGGCGAAGTACGGATCGACGAGCAGCGACGCGAGTTCCGGGTCATTGTCGTAGGCCTCGACGATGCGGTTCAGGAACTGAGCGCGGATGATGCAGCCGCCGCGCCAGATCTTCGCGATGTTGCCGAGGTTGATGTCCCAGCCGTACTCCTTGGCCCCGGCGATGATCAGGTCGAAGCCCTGCGCATACGCGACGACCTTCGACGCGTAGAGCGCTGCGCGGACGTCGTCCTCGAAGGTGTCGGGGACCTGCACGACGTCGGGTCGGTGCTGCACGGACTGCTGGACGGCTGCACGCTGCGCGGGCTTCGACGACACCGCTCGGGCGAAGACGGCCTCGCCGATGCCGGACACCGGGATGCCGAGCCCGACCGCGTTCTGCACGGTCCAGACGCCGGTGCCCTTCGATCCGGCTTCGTCGCGGATGACGTCGACGAGCGGCTTGCCCGTGTCGGCGTCCTGCTGCTTGAGGACCTCACCGGTGATCTCGATGAGGTAGGACTCGAGGTCACCCTCGTTCCACTGCTCGTAGATCTGGACGAGCTCGTCGACGCTGTGCCCACCGGCACGTCGGAGGAGGTCGTACGACTCGGCGATGAGCTGCATGTCGGCGTACTCGATGCCGTTGTGCACCATCTTGACGAAGTGTCCGGCGCCGTCGGTGCCGATGTGCGTGACGCACGGCTCGCCCTCGGCGACGGCGGCGATGGACTTCAGGATCGGGCCGAGTGTCTCCCAGGCCTCGTCCGACCCGCCGGGCATGATCGACGGTCCCTTCAGCGCGCCCTCCTCGCCGCCGGAGATGCCGGTGCCGACGAAGTTCAGGCCCTTCTCACGCAGGTCGTGCTCGCGCCGGATGGTGTCGTGGAAGTTCGCGTTGCCGCCGTCGACGATGATGTCGCCCGGCTCGAAGCGTTCGGCGAGCTGCCCGATGACGGCGTCGGTGCCCTTGCCCGCCTGGACCATGATGATCGCGGTCCGGGGCTTCGACAGGGACGCGACGAAGCCGTCGATGTCCTCGGACGCGATGAACCCGGCGTCGCCGTGTTCCTGCATGAGCTCTTCGGTACGGGCGTAGGTGCGGTTGTAGACCGCGACCGTGTTGCCCTCTCGCGAGGCGAGGTTGCGCGCGAGGTTCGATCCCATGACCGCGAGGCCGATGACGCCGATGTTCGCCTGTTCGTTGCTGTCTGGCACGTGGGTCTCCTTTGTCCTGCCGTTCCGACCCCAACCTACGATCCGGTGCCTGGATCCGCACGGGTGTGGGTGCAACCTGTGGGCACTGTTCACCCACACCCGAGCGGTGGAGGACTGTCCTACTTCCGGCTCAGCTCCGACAGGCGTGCGCGGTACTCCTCGGCGCTGATGTCGCCGCGGGCGAACCGGTCGGCGAGGACCGCGCGTGCGTCGGCGACCGCCCGCCAGCCGCCGCGGCGGGACACCGCGAAGACGACGAGGGGGACGAGGAACAGGAAGGAGAACGCGGGGAAGACGAAGAACGGGAAGCCGCCGCCGTGGAAGTAGGGTGCGGCCGTCGCGAGGGTGGTGAGCATGGGGACCTCCTGGGTGGGTTGCGGTGCCGCGGTTGCGACCCTCCAAGGCTCCGGTCTGGAGGCTCCTCACGCGTCCGCCGGCGAGCCCCACTTCCGCCTGCTCCCGCAGTCGTAGGGCGGGTTCTCCTCCACAGCCGGCTACTCCCCGGGGAGTAGTCCACAGCTCCTGCGCGAGCGGGATGACCGGCGTCGGGCCCGACCCTAGGCTCGAGCCCATGGACTCCGCGATCTCCGACACCGACCCGCACCGACCGCCCCACCGGCGGTTCGCACGGGTCGGACGGGTGCTGCCGATCGCCCTCGTCCAGGTCGTCGGCACGCTGGTGGTCTCCCGGTGGTCGGGCGGCTTCGCCGACGGCACCGGGCCGCCGTGGGCCCGACACGGCATGGACGGGGCGACGCCTGACCCGATCGTGCTGGGACCGCTGGCACTGGCACTGCTCGTCGCCGGTGTCCTCGCCCTGCCGTTCCGGTACCGCTGGCCGACCGTCGTCCTCGCGGTGACCCTCGCAACAACGATCGGGTACGCGCTCGTGGTCACCCCACGGGGGCCGTTCGTCGCGGCGCTGACGATGGCGATCGCGAACGCGTGGTTCCGCGGACACCGGGTGCCGGTCTACGTCGCTGCCGGGATCGCGCAGGTCGTGCTGCCGTCGGCCGACACGCTCACCGGCCGAGCGCCGTTCACGTCCGTGACCACGCTGACCCTGTGTCTCGCCTGGCTCACCGCGACCATCGCGCTCACCGAACTCGTGCGCGTCCGCGTCGCCCGCGCGGCGGAGGCACGTCGTGCCCGGGCGGCAGCGGAGCGAGCCAGGGCGGACGACGAACGGGTCCGCATCGCCCGCGAGCTCCACGACTCGGTGGCACACAGCATGTCCCTGATCAACCTGCAGGCCGGCGTGGCGTTGCACCTGGGGAACGAACTGCCCGAGCAGACCCGTGCGTCGTTGACGAACATCCGCGACTCCAGCAGACAGGCGCTCGTCGAGCTCCGGACGATCCTCGGCGTGCTCCGGTCGGTCGACGGTGCCGCGGGTGCGTCCGAACGGAACCCGACCCCTGGTCTCGACCGCGTCGCCGACCTGGTCGACCGTGCACGGGCGGCCGGCATCGACGTCGACCTCGACGTCAGGGGCGACCTCGACGCCGTCGGGGGCATCGTCGACCGCAACGCCTTCCGCATCGTCCAGGAGTCGGTGACGAACGTCATGAAACACGCCCAGGACCACCGGGCGCGCGTGCTGGTCGACGTCGGTGCCGAGGTGGTGGAGGTGACGGTGTCGGACGCACCGGCAGCACCGGACGTCCCCACGGGTGCGGCGCCCTCGAGCGCCGGGGTCGGTGCCACCGGGAACGGCATCATCGGCATGCGGGAGCGGGCGACGGCGGTCGGCGGCACGCTGCGCGCCGGGCCCACACCGGACGGCGGATGGTCCGTCCGGGCCCGCCTGCCGATCGGCGAACCCGAGCTCGGTGTCGTGGCACCGGCGCCGGCCGCCGGAGCGAGCCCAGGAGCGGACCACCCCGTGGCGGCCGCAGCACACCCCGAGACCGATCCGGAGCACCGAGGATGAACGAATCACCGACCGTGTCGGACATCCGGGTGGTGCTCGTCGACGACCAGGTGCTCGTCCGTGCCGGGCTCCGGGCACTCGTCGATGCCGAGCCCGGCATGACGGTCGTCGGTGAGGCGGGCGACGGGGACGCCGCCGTCGCGGTCGTCACCCGCGAACGTCCGGACGTCGTCCTCATGGACATCCGGATGCCCGGCAGCGACGGGCTCGACGCCACCAGGCGCATCTCCGCCGACGCGGCGCTCGCCGACGTCCACGTCGTGGTCCTCACCACCTTCGAGGAGGACGACTACGTCTTCGAGGCGATCCGCGGCGGCGCGGCCGGCTTCCTCGTGAAGGACACCGAGCCCGCTGAGCTCCTCCGAGCGATCCGGACCGTCGTGGTGGGGGAGTCCCTGCTCTCGCCGCGGGCCACCCGCTCCCTGGTCGAGGCGTTCGCCACCCACGCGAAACCGACCGCACTGTCCCCGGAGCTCGACGTCCTCACCGACCGCGAGCGTGAGGTCATGCGCCTCGTCGCGGCGGGGTGCACGAACACCGAGATCGCGGAGCGGCTGTTCGTGAGCTCCGCCACCGCGAAGACCCACGTCTCCCGGGCGATGATCAAGCTCGGCGCCCGTGACCGCGCGCAGCTCGTCGTCTTCGCCTACGAGACCGGCCTCGCCACGCCCGGGTGGCAGGCATGACCGTCCTCCTCCGCACTGATACCGCTCTTGATACCATCACGTCCATGGCGATGACACTCCGACTCGACGACGACGAATCGGCCGCCCTCCGCCGGCGGGCCGACCTCGAGTCACGCTCCATGCAGGACGTCGCTCGTGAAGCCGTCCGGGAGTACATCGAGCGCCACAGTCGTGGCGACCTCATCGACGGGATCCTCGACCGCGAGCTGCCCCGGTACGCGGAAGCGCTCGACCGACTGGCGCGATGATCCACCTCACCCTGGCCGAGGCGCTCCACGTCGCGCGCCGGACGATCGGACCCGAGGTGCTCGTGCGGGATGCCGGCCTGCTCGAGGCCGCACTCGCCAGGGCGGCCACGACCGTCGACGGTCAGGACGCCTACCCGACGCTGGTCGACAAGGCGTCGGCCCTGGTCCACTCCGTCGTCCCGAACCACGCACTCGTCGATGGGGACGAGCGGCTCGGACTGATGCTCCTGGTCGTGTTCCTCGGCGTCAACGGCAGGACTCTGACGCTGTCGAACGACGAGGCGTACGACCTCATCGTCGCGATCGCCGAGGGCGAACTCGACGACGTCGGAGCGATCGCCGCGCGGCTCGGCACCGGGGTCACCCCCGCCTGACGATCAGAGCTTGAAGGTCGCCCTCGGGATGTCGGACACGATGCGGTGGGCGGTGCGGACGGCGTCCTCCTCCGAGATCTGGTGCGTCACCACGAGAGACGCCAGGTACGCGGCGTCGGCGCGACGGGCCATGTCGTGACGCGCCGGGATGGAGCAGTAGGCCCGGGTGTCGTCGATGAACCCCGAGGTCTTCGTGAACGACGCGGAGTCGGTGACGGCCGCGCGGTACCGACCGATCGCGGCAGGGGTGTCGATGAACCACCAGGGAGCACCGGCGTACACCGCGGGGTAGAAGCCCGCGAGCGGACCGATCTCGCGGGAGAACACGGTCTCGTCGACGGTGAACAGCACGAGGTGGAACCCCGGTGCCGTGCCGAACGCCTCGAGGAGCGGACGCAGCGGCTCGGTGAAGGCGCCCACCGCTGGCAGGTCGTGCCCGGTGTCGGGACCGAACCGCTCGAGTGTCGGCGTGTGGTGGTTCCGGATCACTCCCGGGTGGAGCTGCATGACGAGGCCGTCGTCGACGCTCATCTCCGCCCACCGGAAGAGCATGTCGTGCCGGTAGGCCACGGCGTCGGCGGCCGAGACCTCGCCGCGGAGCGCATCCGCGTGGATGCGCTCGCGGTCGGCAGCGGGCAGCGGTGTCGAGCCCGCGTCGAGGACCCCGGTGTCCGTGGCGGTCGCCCCGTGCTCGATGAAGTAGCGACGTCGAGCGCGGAGCGCGGCGAGCAGCCCGTCGTGGGTTCCCGTGTCGATCCCGGCGGCCTCGCCGATGGACGCGACCACGAGCCTCCAGTCCGACCGGGACGGGTCGAACACGGCGTCGGCGCGGAACGTCGGGAGCACCCGCCCGGTGAAGCCGGGGTCCGCGGCGAGCCGGGCGTGTGCGGCGAGGTCGTCGGCGGGGCCGTCGGTGGTGGCGAGCACCTCGATGCCGAACGCGTCGAAGAGGGCGCGTGGTCGGAACGCCGGCTCCTGCAGCGCCGCGGCGAGTTGGTCGTACTGCGCGTCCGCGTTCGCGGCGGACGGGGCCTCGGTGAGCCCGAAGACGTCGTGCAGCTCGGTCTCGAACCAGGAGCGGACGGGCGTGCCGAGGAAGTCGTCCCAGTGCGCGGCGAGCTGCCCCCAGATCGACCGACCCGACGGCATGTGGTCGCGGTCACGGCCGAGTGCCTCGAGCGGGACGCCGTTCGCGTGCAGCAGGCGGAGCACGTAGTGGTCGGGCGTGATCAGGAGCGCCGCGGGGTCGGGGAACGGCTCGTCCGCGGCGATCATCGACGCGTCGACGTGTCCGTGCGGGGAGATGATCGGTGCGTCCCGCACCGCCTCGTAGACGGTGCGGGCGACCGCGGTCGTCGCGGGGTCGGCGGGGAACAGCCGATCGGGGTGCGGCGCGAGCGGGGCGGCGGCGATCTCGGTGGCGGTCATGGTCGGCTCCTTCGCGCGGACGGGGACTGCATGGACGGGGACTGCGTGGACGGAGGCTGCGTTGACGGGGGCTGCGTTGCCGGGGGACCTGGACGCTGCGTGGATCGCGGTGGCGGTGCATCCCGTGGAGGCCGTGCTGACGCCGCCGACGTCGGCGCTGGCCCGACGGACCCCGGCCCGGCGGACGCTGGCCCGGTCGGCGCCGGCCCGGCGGACATTTGCCCGACGGGCGGCGGCCCGGCGGGCGCCGGCCCGGTGGACTCGCGGACCCGCAGATGCGTCGGCAGCGCGACCGCGCCGGTCCGACCGCCCGGGACCTCGTCCGCCCCGGTCGCGCCGAGGCGACCGAGGAGCATGGTGATCGCGACCCGTCCCGCGCGCTCGATCGGCGACGACATCGTGGTGAGCGGCGGGTTGCAGAAGTCGGCGCCGAAGATGTCGTCACAGCCGACGATGCTCATGTCCTCGGGCACCCGCACGCCCCGTTCCCGCAGGCGGCCGAGCATCCCGATCGCGATGAGGTCGTTGAACGCGATGCACGCGGTCGCGCCGGCGTTCACGGCGGCGTCGGCGGCGGCGGCACCGGAGTCGACGAACGGGGCGTGCGGGCCGATCCGGGCGACCCGGACGTCGAGACGTCGCGCGACCCGGACCAGGGCCCGCCAGCGCCGCTCGTTCGACCACGAGCTGTCCGGGCCGGCGACGTACAGCACGTCCCGGTGTCCGAGGGACGTGAGGTGCTGCACGGCCTGTTCGACGCCTCCCGGGGTGTCGATGAGGACCGAGGGGACACCGTTCGGTCGGCGGTTGACGACGACGAGCGGGATCCGTTCCGCGTACCGGGCGATCTGCGTGTCCGACAGGCGCGACGCCGTGAGGACGACGCCGTCGGCCTTCGCGGAGACGGCGGTGAGCGCGGCGATCTCGGCCTCGGCGGACTCCTGGGTGTCGACGAGGAGCTGCGTCCACCCGGCGGCAGCGAGCTGGTGCTGCGTGCCACGGATGACGTCGAAGTAGAACGGGTTCGTGATGTCGGACACCAGGACGGCGACCGCCCGGGTCCGCCCGGACGTGAGTGCCCGGGCCTGGGAGTTCGGGACGTAGCCGAGCTCGCGAGCCGCCTGCTGGATGCGCTGCTGCGTGGCGCGGTTGACCCGGTCCGGGAGCGAGAGTGCGCGCGAGACCGTCGACGGGGCGACCCCGGTGGCGTCCGCGACGTCCCGGATCGTGACCCGGCGTGTGGTGTCGATCTCGCTCACGGTACCTCCCCGGCCCGACTCGGACTCGACGCGTCGGTGCGCCGATGGACCCGACGCGTCGGAGCGCCGATGCGGCCGACGCTATTCGGCTCTGGCAACAAGTGGCAACCGGTTGCCGCCTGTTGCCACGGGCGGGACAGTGGTGGTCATCCGGGCCGCGAGGTCCGGGTCACCCGGGCAGTGCCGCCCGGGGGAGGTCTCGAGGAGGAAACCCCCATGAAGCGACGGACCCTGATCGGTTCCGCGGTCGTGGTCGCCCTCGCCGCACTGTCCCTGCAGGGCTGTGCGGTCGTGAACGGCAGCGGCGACGACCCGAACACCCTCCGCGTGATGATGGGCGCGGACACCACCTACCCCCAGCAGCGCAAGCAGTGGCAGCAGGACACCGCCGCGGAGTTCAAGCGGACCACCGGCGCGGACATCCAGTGGGAGACCTACTCGTCCGCGCAGGAGGAGCTCACCGCCATCCAGACCAGCGTCATCTCCGGGCAGGGCCCCGACGTCTACGCCATCGGCACCACGTTCACCCCCACCGCCTACGCCACCGGCGCCTTCGTCGAGATGGGCAAGAAGGAGTGGGACGCCGTCGGCGGGAAGGACCGCTTCGACCCGGCGTCGCTCGGCATCTCCGGCCCGAGCGCCACGAAGCAGATCGGCATCCCGCTCGCCAGCCGCCCCTTCGTGATGGCAGTGAACAAGGACCTCCTCGCCCAGGCCGGCATCACCGCGATGCCGACGACCTGGGACCAGCTGACCGCGGACGCGAAGGCCACCACCGGCGACGGGCACTACGGCATGGCGATCGCCTACGCCGACGGGTTCGACCCGTGGAAGTTCGTCTGGGGCATGGCCGAGAACGCCGGCAACACGATCGTCGACGGCACGAAGGCCGAGATCGACGCCGAGGCCGTGCAGAACGCCTACCGCACCTACTTCGACTGGGTGACGAAGGACGGCGTCGTCGACAAGGCGGCCATCGGCTGGAACAACGCACAGGCCCTGGCGCAGTTCGCCGACGGCAAGGCCGCGTTCTTCCCGATGACCACGACCACGGCCATCAACTCGTTCAAGGACACCGCGGTGGACGGCAAGTACGCGTTCGCCCTGCTGCCGACCGTCCCCCCGGGTGCGACCACCCGACCGGCCGACGGCATCGACGCCGCGAGCATCCTGTCCGGCGACAACTTCGTCGTCGCCGACTACGGCACGAAGCAGGACCTGTCGTTCCAGTTCGTCAAGCAGACGACCTCGAAGCAGGCCCAGCTCGAGTACTACCGGCTGTTCGGCCAGCTGCCGACGAACGCCGCCGCCGCGGCCGAGCTCGCCGCGCAGGAACCCACCCTGAAACCGATCATCGACGCCGGGAAGCTCTCGAAGCCCACCGCCTTCACCGGCGCGTGGTCGGACATCCAGCTGTCGCTCGTCGACGTCGTCGTGCAGTCGATCCCGTCGCTGAAGAGCGGCGAGGTCACCGACGACCAGCTCCGGAAGCGTCTCCAGGACGCGCAGAAGGACGCCCAGTCCACCCTGAACCGTCAGAAGAACGGAGGTCTGTGATGACCGACACGCAGACCAGACCGGCCGCCGCGCAGGAACACACCGTGCGACCGCACGGCACGACCCCGCTGTACCGCAAGGAGCGTCCGCTCTGGATGCTCATCCCCGGCGGCGTGCTCATGATCGCCATCATCGTGGTGCCGCTGCTCGTCGGCGTGTACATCGCGATGCTCGACCTCGACCAGTACACCCTGCGCCAGTGGTTCAGCGCCCCGTTCGTCGGGTTCGCGAACTTCGCCGAGGCCGTCACGGACTCGCCGCTGCTGCACTCGATCTGGATCTCGTCCTCCCTCGCCGTGCTCGTCACCGCCGTGACCGTGCCGATCGGGGTGGCGGCGGCGATCTCCACGCAGAACCGGTTCCCGGGCCGTGGCCTCGTCCGCTCGATCTACCTGATCCCGTACGTGCTCCCCGCGTTCGTCGTCGGCACGTTCTTCCGCACCATGCTGCAGCCGCAGGGCGTCGTCAACGCGGTCTTCCACACCGACGTGCTCTGGCTCAACGGGAGCGCCTCCTACTGGGCGCTCGCCGCGGTCATGGTCTGGACGTCGTGGCCGTTCGTGTACCTGCTCAGCCTGGCGGGCCTCCAGGCAGTGGACCTGGAGGTCCACGAAGCCGCGTCGCTCGACGGTGCGACCTGGTGGATCAAGCTGCGCTACGTGGTCTTCCCCTACCTGCGGGGGCCGCTCAGCCTGGCGGTGATCATCGCGATCCTGCACAACATCAACAACTTCACGCTGCCGTTCGTGCTGTTCGGCATCCCGCTGCCCTCGAGCGTCGAGGTGATGCCGGTCCTGACCTACATCGCCAGCTTCCAGTCGTTCCGCTTCGGCCTGTCCGCGGCGATGGCGATCTGCTCCCTCGTGATCGTCGCGATCCCGCTGTTCGTCTACCTGCGCGCGGTCCAGCTCGACACCGGGGACGACGCCGGCCCGAGCCGCAAGCAGCGTCGCGCCGACCGCGCCACGCTCGACACCGCAGCCGTGGCAGCGCCCGCGGCCGCCGACATCGAAGGGGCCCGCGCATGAGCGGCTACAGCGCCACCAGGACCCGTGCCACGGCGACCCTCACCGAGAGCATCACGAGCCAGGGGAGCACGAAGCGGCACAAGCGCCCCTACGACACCGACGTCACCCGGCTGCTGCCGCGCTGGCTGCTCGTCGTCGTGATCGCCGTCATCATCGCGTTCATCGCCGTCCCGGTGCTCTACATCGTGTTCGGCTCGGTGAACTCGGACGTCGCCGTCGCACGGGGCGAGTACTTCCCGACCGAGTTCACGCTCGCCAACTACGCGGACATCTGGTCGACCGTCGCCCTCGGCACCGGCCTGCTCAACAGCATCCTCACCGCCGGTGCGGTCGCCGTCGCGAGCGCGGCGCTCGCCGTCTGCACCGCCTACGTGCTCGTCCGCTTCCGGTTCCTCGGTCGCCTGACGTTCCTCCGAGGCCTGCTCGCGCTCCAGTCGATCCCGGGCACGCTCCTGCTGCTGCCGGTGTTCGTCGTCTTCTCGAACATCGCGAGCGCGACCGGCGTCCAGATCATCGGCACCCGCTGGGGGCTCTTCGTCACCTACCTGACGTTCGCCCTGCCGTTCTCGACGTGGGTGATGGTCACCTACCTGCGCGGCCTGCCGAAGGAACTCGAGGAGGCCGCCCGCATCGACGGCGCATCCTCGACGACCATCCTCACGAGGATCGTCCTGCCGCTGTCCTGGCCGGGCATCGTCGTCTCCGCGATCTTCGCCTTCCTGCTCGGCTGGAACGACGTCCTGTTCTCCACGATCATGACGACCCCGAACACGCGCACCGTCGCCGTGGTGCTGCAGGTGCTCGGCACCGCGCAGGAGGGCGGCGCGGTCCCGATCTACGGCCAGATGATGGCTGCCTCGATCGTGTGTGCGGCTCCGGTGGTCGCGCTGTACCTGATCTTCCAGCGCTACCTCGTCGGTGGTCTCACCGCCGGCTCGGTGAAGTAGCGCGCGTTGTCCACAGATCCGACTGGAGGCCCGGCGCGCGTCCGCCGCGTCGGTCACCCTGGTCACCATGAAGGGAACGAGATGACCCAGCCCACGTCCGCACAGCCCAGTTGGGAGCTCAGCGGCTTCGGCGACGAGATCGACGCCGACCCCGCGATCCAGGTCGCGGTCCTCCAGGCGCTCGGCGCGAGTGCGATCGAGGTCCGGAGCGCGTGGGGGGTGAACGTCGTCGACCTCGACGAGGACCAGCTCGCCGGGCTCCACCGGCTGTTCCAGGAGCGCGGCCAGACCGTCTCCGCGATCGCCTCGCCGATCGGCAAGGTGTCCGTGGACGAACCCGTCGAGCACGAGGTGGAGCGACTGGGCCGGGCGATCGCCGCGGCGCACGCACTCGGCACGACGAACATCCGGATCTTCTCCTTCTACTTCGAAGGGCGTACCCCCGACGCCGTCCGCGACGACGTGCTGGTCCGGATGCGGGAGCTCGCCGACCTCGCCGAGCGCGAGGGCGTGACGCTGCTGCACGAGAACGAGAAGGACATCTACGGCGACGTGCCGTCCCGGGTGCTCGACATCGTCGAGAGCGTCGCTTCACCGGCGCTCCGGCTCGCCTGGGACAACGCGAACTACGTGCAGTGCGGCGTCCGGCCGTTCACCGACGGCTGGGCGCAGCTCGCGCCCTACGTCGACTACCTGCAGGTCAAGGACGCCCTGGCGGCCGACCACTCCGTCGTGCCCGCGGGCGAGGGCGACGGCGAACTCCTGCGCACGCTCACGGCCCTGCGCGACGCAGGGTACTCCGGGTACGCCTCCCTCGAACCGCACCTCAGCGACTTCACCTCCCTCGGCGGGTTCTCCGGGCCCGCCGCGTTCGGCCGCGCCGGACGAGCCCTCCGGAGCCTCACCGACCAGATCGGAGTCACCCTGCGATGACCACCCCACTGAAGCTGGCAGTCGTCGGCGCCGGCGTGATCGGGCGCCACCACGCCCGGGTCGCCCTCGCGAACCCGGACCTCGACGTCGTCGCGCTCGTCGACGCCGTCCCCGCCGCGGCCACGAGCGCGGCCGACGAGATCGAGTCGTCGGGTGCGCCGCGGCCGTTGACCACGGAGACCATCGAGCAGGCCATCGCCCAGACCGACGTCGACGTCGTCGCCATCTGCTCGCCGTCCGGCATGCACGTGGACCTGGCACGGGCAGCGCTCACCGCGGGCAAGCACGTCGTGATCGAGAAGCCCCTCGACACGACGATGCCGAGGGCCCGCGAGATCGCCCGGCTCGCCGCCGACGCCCGCGAGCGCGGGCTCGTCGTCAGCGTCATCAGCCAGCACCGGTTCGACCCGGCGTCCCAGGCCGTCGCGTCCGCGGCGCACGACGGCCGGTTCGGTCGCGTCACCTCCGGCGTGGCGAGCGTCGCGTGGTACCGCTCACAGGGCTACTACGACTCCGGTGACTGGCGCGGCACCTGGGAGCTCGACGGCGGCGGCGCGGTGATGAACCAGGGCGTGCACACGGTCGACCTGCTCGTGTGGACACTCGGCCGTCCGGTCGAGATCTCCGCCCAGATCGGTCTCCTGGCACACGACCGGATCGAGGTCGAGGACACCGCCGTCGCGACCGTCCGGTTCGACACCGGCGCGCTCGGCGTCATCCACTGCACCACCGCCGCGTACCCGGGGCTGTCGGCCCGCTACGCCGTCTACGGCACGCACGGCTCCGCGATCGTCGACGACGACCGGCTCGCGTACTTCCACGTCGCGCCCGACGCGGCGACGCTCGAGTCCGCGTCCACCACGGCGAACACCACCGCCGTCGCCGACGCCGTCGACCAGAAGTCCGAGGTGGTCGCCCCCGAGCACGTGGTCGGCGGCCCGCAGGAGCCGGAGCACTTCCTCGCCGGCCACGGTCGCCAGTACGCGGACGTCGTCGCCGCCATCCGCGACGGCCGTGAGCCGGGGGTCACCGTCGACGCCGCCCTGGTGTCGCTCGCCACCGTCCGCGGCCTCTACATCAGCGCCACGCTCGGGCAACCCGTCCGGATCGACGACGTCATCGAGGGCCGGTACGACGACGTCGTGCCGGTCGTCGCCGCAGCAGGAGGAGCCACCCGATGAAGTTCTCCGTGTTCACCGCGTCCACCCCCGACTGGACCCCGGAGCAGGCCGCGACCACGCTCGCGGAGCAGGGCTGGGACGGCATCGAGTGGCGTGTCGTCGACGACCTGCCGACCGAGGGCACCACCGTGCCCGCCGACCGGTCGTTCTGGGTCGGCAACCGCTCGACGTGGCAGTTCACCGGCATCCAGGACCGCGTCGGGGACATCGCCCGGGTCACCGACCAGGCCGGGCTGGAGTACTCCGGCATCGGCGGCTACCAGCAGGCGGCGGACCACGACGGCGTCGACACGATGCTCCGCGTCACGAGCGAGCTCGGGGCTCGGCAGGTCCGGGTCGCGATGCCGAACTACCGGCAGGAGCGGGACCGTACGGGCGAGACCTACCCCGAGCTGTTCGACCGCACCCGGGCCGACCTGGAGTGGGCCGTCTCCCGGGCGACCGAGCTCGGCGTGAAGGCGCTCGTCGAGCTCCACCACATGACGATCACGCCGTCCGCCTCGGCAGCGCTCCGCCTCGTCGACGGGCTCGACCCCGAGCACGTCGGCGTCATCCACGACCTCGGCAACCTCGTGATCGAGGGACACGAGGACCACCTCGCCGCCTTCGAGCTCCTCGGCCCGTACCTGGCGCACGTGCACGTGAAGAACGCCCGCTGGGTCGACACCGGCGACACCCGTGCCGACGGCAGCGCGATCTGGCAGAACGTGTGGGCGCCGCTCCGTACCGGTCAGGCCTCGGTGTCCGACTACTTCGACGCCCTCCGGACCCACGGGTACGACGGCTGGGTCACCATCGAGGACTTCTCCACCGACCTCCCGCTCGAGGCCCGCACGGCGGACAACCTGGCCTACCTCCGCTCGCTCGTCCCGGTGTCCGCATGACCGGTCGCCGCGCCGGCATCGTCCACGTCGGGGTGGGGGCGTTCGCGCGTGCCCACCTCGCGTGGTACACCCAGCGCTCGGACGGCGAGCCGTGGGGGATCACCGCGTTCACCGGCAGGTCGCCCGCGGTCGCCGACGCCCTGTCGGCGCAGGACTGCCGGTACACGCTCGTCACCCGCGCGGCGGACGGCGACGTCGCGTCGGTGATCGACACGATCGTGGCGGCGCACCCCGGCAGCGACGACGCCGCCTTCCGTGCCGCGGTCGCGTCGCCGGCGACGAGCATCGTCACGCTCACCGTCACCGAGAACGGGTACCGCGCCGGGTCGGACGTGCCGGCGCGACTCGTCGCCGGGCTGGCCGCCCGTCGTGCCGCCGGTGCGGGGCGCATCGCCCTGCTGAGCCTCGACAACCTCACCCACAACGGCACGGTGCTGCGCGACGCGGTCCTCGACGCCGCGGCCGACGACGCGCTCCGCGGCTGGATCGCCGACCACGTGGCGTTCCCGAGCTCGATGGTCGACCGCATCACCCCGGCCACGACCGACGCCGACGTCGCGGCGCTCGCCGACCTCGACGGGGCGCTCCCCGGGGACCGCGTGCCCGTCGTCACCGAGCCCTTCGCCGAGTGGGTCGTCGAGGACCGCTTCGACGGCATCGACCGCCCGGACTGGGCCAGTGCCGGCGTCCGCATCGTCGACGACGTCACCCCGTACGAGCAGCGGAAGCTCTGGCTGCTCAACGGGGCGCACTCCCTGCTCGCGTACCTCGGGCTCCAGCTCGGGTACGCGACCGTCGCCGACGCGATGGCCGACCCGGTGTGCCGCGCCGCCGTCGAGCAGCTCTGGGACGAAGCCGCGACCGAGCTGCCGCTGCCCGGGGCCGAGGTCACCGCGGCCCGGGCGGCGCTGGTGGAGCGCTTCGCGAACCCGCGCATCCGTCACACGCTCGTGCAGATCGCCGCGGGCGGCTCCGAGAAGCTGCCCGTGCGCGTGGTCGACGTGCTCCGACGGCGTCTGGCGCGGGACCCGGACGCCGGGATCGGCCCCGGTGCCGCGACCCTGATCGCCGCGTGGTGGTTGCACGTCAGCACCCAGCCGGACCTCGTGCACGACCAGGGCGCACCGGGAGCAGGCTCGGACGTGCACGACGTCCTCGCCGTGATCGCCCCCGACCTCGACACCACCCCGGTGGTCGCAGCCGTCACGGCCGCGGCCGAACGCATCCGAGCGGCCCGCAGCCGTTCCCCCGAAGGAGTACCAGCATGACCGACGACCAGACCGCCACGACGAACCCGGCGGCGCCCGTCCCCGGCGCGACGGACGACCGTGGCGCAGACGGAGCCACCAGCGGGCGACCCGACACCTGGGCGAGCGCCGACCGCGGGCAGCTGATCGACCGCGCCGAGGTCATCGTGACGAGCCCCGACCGGAACTTCGTCACGCTGAAGATCACGACCGCCGACGGCGTGACCGGCCTCGGCGACGCCACCCTGAACGGGCGGGAGCTCGCCGTCGCCGCGTACCTCGCCGAGCACGTCGTGCCGCTGCTGGTCGGCCGGGACGCCAGTCGCATCGAGGACGCCTGGCAGTTCCTGTACCGCTCGTCCTACTGGCGTCGTGGCCCGGTGACGATGGCCGCGATCGCGGCCGTCGACATGGCGCTCTGGGACGTCAAGGCCAAGGTCGCCGGGATGCCGCTGTACCAGCTGCTCGGCGGCGCCTCCCGGACGGGGCTGATGGCGTACGGGCACGCCTCCGGCAAGGAGCTGCCGGAGCTGTTCGACTCGATCCGGGCGCACCAGGACGAGGGCTACCGGTCGATCCGCGTGCAGACCGGCGTCCCCGGACTCGAGTCCATCTACGGCATCGCGTCGAACCGGACCACCGAGGGCAACGCCGGCGTCCGGTACGACTTCGAGCCGGCGCAGCGGGGGGCGTTCCCGGCGATGGAGGACTGGGACACCCGGGCGTACCTGCGGCACGTGCCGACGGTGTTCGAGGCCGTCCGGAACGAGTTCGGGCCGGAGCTCCCCCTGCTGCACGACGGACACCACCGGATGACGCCCCTGCAGGCGGCCAAGCTCGGCAAGAGCCTCGAACCGTACGACCTGTTCTGGCTCGAGGACTGCACCCCGGCCGAGAACCAGGAGGCGCTGAAGCTCGTCCGTCAGCACACCACGACCCCGCTCGCGATCGGCGAGGTCTTCAACACCATCTGGGACTTCAAGGACATCATCCGCGACCAGCTGATCGACTACGTCCGCGGAGCCGTCACCCACATGGGCGGGGTCACACCGCTGAAGAAGACGATGGACTACGCGGCGATGTACCAGATCAAGTCCGGCTTCCACGGGCCGACCGACATCTCGCCGGTGGGCCTCGCCGCGCAGATGCACCTCGGGCTCGCCATCCACAACTTCGGCATCCAGGAGTACATGCAGCACGGCGCCCGCACGAACCAGGTGTTCCGGCAGACGTTCACGTTCACCGACGGGTACCTGCACCCGGGGGACGAGCCGGGCCTCGGCGTGACGCTCGACGTCGACGAGGCGGGCAAGTACCCGTACGAGCAGGCCTACCTGCCGTTCAACCGCCTTGCCGACGGCACCGTCCACGACTGGTGACACCGGCGTGACGCGACGGGTGCGCGGGTAGCGTCGGCGAGCGTGGACATCGACACGCTCGCCGACGACGCCCGCGCCCTGCTGCTGCAGCCGCCGGTTGACTTCGTCCGGGAGCGCACCGCGCGGCAGCGGGAGCGTCGGGAGGACGACCGCGAGCTCGCCACCGCGATCGGAGCGATCCGGAAGCCGGCACCGGCAGCGTGGGTGGTCGACCTCCTCGCCCACGACGGCGCACTCGACGAGGCGGTCGAGATGGGTCCGGCACTCCGGCAGGCGCAGGCGGACGCCGACCCGCGGGAGATCGCGACCCTCCGGCGACGACGGTCGAGTGTCGTCCGTGCGCTCGTGCAGGCCGGGGCCGCCCTCGCCGAGGACGCCGGCCACCCCGTGACGCCGACCGTGCTCGACCAGGTCCGCGCGACGATCGAGGCGGCGATGGCGGATCCGCACGCGGGTGCCGCCGCCCGCTCCGGGCTCCTCGTCCGGCCCCTCGAGAGCGCCGGCTTCGACGACGTCGACCTCGACGGTGCCCTCGCCGTCCAGGACGCGGTACCCGACGCGTGGTCCGGCAGCGACGCGCCGCCGATCCCCATCGAACGGGCGCGACGACCCCGGAAGCCGAGCCGAGCCTCCCGGCCCGACCCGACCGCCGCCGATCGGACCGCCGCCGATCCGGCCACGGCCGCCGACCAGGCGGACTCCGAACCGGCCCCCGCCGCCGACCCGCCTGCCGCTCGCCGGGCCGCGCGCCAGGCGGAGACGACGGCGCGGACCGAGTCCCGCGATGCGGACGCCGCCCTCGACGCTGCGACGTCGGAGCTCGAGGCCGCGGAGGAGCGCCGTGCCGACCGTCAGCACACGGTCGAGCGGCTGCGGGCGGAGCTCGAGCGCGCCGCCACGGACCTCGAGGACGCGACCGCGCACCTCGAACGTCTCGAACGGGTCCGCGACGACGCCGAGACCGCGAGCGACCGCGCCCGCGAGGTCCTCGCTGCGGCCCAGCAGCACCGGCGCTCCCTCGGGCGCTGAGCCGACCGGCGTCGACGAACGGGGGACTCATCACCTCGGATGAGAACGGGCCCGACCGCTCGCTGCGGCGACGAGCGTCCCCCTACGCTCGGCGTCATGACCTCCACCCTCCGCCGGTTCCGGCACCTGCTGGCCCCCGCCGCCGGTGCCGTCTACCTCGTGCTCTGGATCGTGGCCGAGGCGGGTCGTTCCGGACTCGTCGAGCACGTGATCATCGTCTCGGCGTTCGCGGTCGCGATCGGTCTGGCGAGCTGGATGCCGTCGACCGCCCTCGCGCTGGTCGTCGTCGTCCCGCTGCTGCAGGCCCTCCGGCTGCTGCACCGCCCGACCGACACCACCTGGCCGGCCTACCTCGCCATCGCGATCGTCGTCGGCATCGTCGGAGCGGGACGGTCGGACCTCCTCCGCTGGCTCGCGATCCCGGCGATCGGCGTGGCGAGTGCGGCCGCGGCGTGGGCGATGGTCGTCCCGACGGCAGCCGACCAGGACGTCTGGGCGAACTGGGTCGGGTCGACGGGCGGGACACGGTCGAGCCTCGTCACCATCACGCTCGCGTTCGTCGGCATCAGCGGGATCGCCTGGGCCGTGGGCGTCGCGATCGGTGCCACGTGGCGGATCGGTCTGGCACGGGTCCGCATGGTCGAGGCGCAGCGGCGGACCGAGACGACCACGACCGAGCTCCGCGCCGAACAGGAACGCGCCCGGATCGCCCGCGACGTGCACGACTCCCTGGCGCACTCCCTGGCGGTCGTCGTGTCGCAGGCGCAGGGCGCTGCGGCCATCGCGGTCCGCGACGAGCACGCGGCGCGGGCACTGCAGGACATCGCCGAGGTGAGTCGCTCGGCGCTCGGCGACGTGCGCGCACTGGTCGAGCGGATCCAGGGGGCCGGCCCGGCCGCCGACCACGGGCTCGCCGACGTCCCGCAGCTCGTCACGGACATGCGCGAGCTCGGCATGGACGCCGGCTTCGACGAGCACGGCACGCCCGTCGCCGTCCCGCCGGAGGTCGGGGGCGCCGTCCACCGCATCGTGCAGGAGAGCCTGACCAACGTCCTCAAGCACCAGGGCCGCACGGCCGGTGCCCGGGTCGTCCTCGACTGGCGTGGACCCGGTCTCGGCGTCGTCGTGTCCTCACGGGGTGCGACACCCCTCGTCGAACTCGACGGGACCGGCTCGGGGATCGTCGGCATGCAGGAGCGTGCCCGGCTCGCCGGCGGATGGCTCCGAGCGGGAGCCGGCGACGAGGAACACGAGTTCGTCGTCACCGGATGGCTCCCCGTCCCGGCCACGGCGGACCTCGAGGTCGCACGGTGAGCGCCATCCGCGTCGCGGTCGTCGACGACCAGCGGCTCTTCGCATCCGGCATGCAGATGCTCGTCGACGCGCAACCCGACATGACCTGCGTCGGCACGGCCGGCAACGGGGCCGAGGCACTCGACCTCTGCGCCGCCGAGCGCCCGGACGTGCTGCTCCTCGACCTCCGGATGCCGGTGATGAACGGCATCGAGACCCTCGCACGACTGAGCGCCGCCGGACCCGCACGGACCGGGGACGAGCCGCCGGCCGACGACCGACCCCGCGTCGTCGCCCTCACGACCATCCGGCACGACGACGCGGTGCTCGCCGCACTGCGCGCCGGCGCTGCCGCGTTCCTCACGAAGGACGCGCTGCCCGACGTCGTCACCGGCACGATCCGCGACGTGCACGAGGGCCGCCCGGCACCGACCGAGGCCGAGGCGCTCGACCTCCTCCGCGCCCAGGGCATCCGCGTCGAGAGCACCCGACGCGACGAGGTCCTCGACGCCCTGACCGCCCGGGAGCGCGAGGTGTTCCTGCTCGCCGCGAAGGGGCTCAGCAACGCCGAGATCGCCGAGGGCATCCACCTCAGCGAGGCCACCGTCAAGACGCACGTCCGCGCCGTGCTCATGAAGCTCGGACTCCGCAACCGCATCCAGGTCGTCATCACCGCCCACGAGCGCGGTCTCGTCCGCGCCTGATCCACCGGCGCCGAGCCACGAACCCACAGGTCACAGGGGGACTCATGCAGATCACCACCCGCGCCGCGAAGACCGGCACACTCGCACTCGTCGTCATCGGGCTCGCCGCCGGCGTCGTCCACGGGCTGCCGGAACCCGCGGACGTCACGATCGAACCGACCGTCGAACGCGACCCGGGCGCCTGGTCGATGCCGCTCGACGCCTACGCCGTCCCCGCCGGGGCGAAGACCAGCTACGCGGAGGACCTCGTCGTCGAACCGTGCCTGCGGGAGGTCGGCATCGACGACCCGCCCCCGTGGGCCACCGCCGCCGGGCTCCAGGCCGACGACGACGCCAGCGACACCGCGGCCCGGGCGAACCCCTCGCCGGCCCTCGCGACGACGAGGCCGCTGACCGCAGCGCTCGCCGAGACCCGGGGGTACCACGGACCGTCGACCGACGGAGCCAACCGTGAGGGGATGCGTGCCTGGGCGTTCGACCCGGACCGGAACGCGGCGTTCGCGGCGCTGTCGCCCTCGCAGCAGGCGGCGGTGGACCGGTGCTGGCACGACGCCCGGAAGGCACTCGGGTCGGGCGAGAGCGGAGCCGAGCAGACCGCGTCCGACCTCGCCCAGCGCCTGACCCACCTCGCCGCGGTCGACGCTCGCTCGGACGAGTCCGTGGTGCGCGCCGCGGCGAAGTGGCGCACGTGCATGCGGCCCGCCGGCGTGACCGACCTGCCGGATGCCCCGGAGGGGATGCCGACGACGTCGATGCGCGTCCTCGGGCACGACGGTTCCGCGGTGGTCGTGCTGCAGGAGGAGATCAGCAAGCGCGAGGTCGCCGTCGCCGAGCGCGACGTCGCCTGCCAGGAGTCCTCGGGGTACCGCGCTGCGCTCTACGACGCGGAGTGGCAGCGCCTGCTGCACGTCACCGCGTCCGACGCCGCTGCGCTCCGGCGGGGCTCGACCCGGCAGCCGCAGCTGGACGCCCGCCTCGACGCCACGATCGCGCGCCTCGCGCCGGCGGCGCCCGACGGCGTCGCGTGAGCGACGGCGGCCGCGGACACCCGGCGCGCCGCCACCGACCCGCGCCGGCGTGGGGAGCTGCCGTGGGGGGAGCGCCCCGCGCCCGGCGCGCTGACCATGGACGCCAGGCTCGGTGCAGGACGCGCATCGCGCCTCCCGTCCGGTGCGGCGCACGCGGACGCACCGCTCGTCGCAGGATCGAACCGCGCCTCCAGTCCGGATCGTTACACAACAGTTGTCGTTCTTGACGGATGTCGTTGGAGCGGTCTAATCTCGGGCACCATGCTTCGGGCCGGCGATGGCCCGCCGGGCACGCGCCCCACAGCAGCACGGTGCGGACCCGGGTACAGGACTCGCATCATCGCCGACCTCCGACGACGCCCGCAGCCACAGCGCAGGCACGTCGGGACCGGTGCGCGGCGCACCCCGGAGACATGCCGCGATGCCGGGTCGAGCACTCCGGGGGCCCGCTTTCAGGAGAGACGACGCATGTCGGACGTCAACCGGAACCACAGCACCACCCTCACCCCACCGAACGGGGTCCCCGCCCCACACACCGCACCGGACCCGGTCGGCACCGCCGACACCGAGCCCGCCCGCGAGGGACTCGTCGCCCGCCTCGGCATCCCGCACCCGCTCCGCTGGGGCTTCCTCGGCGTCCTCGTCTTCATGACCGGCGACGGGATCGAGTCGAACTTCATCTCCCCGCACATCGGCGCGGCCCTCGGGTCCGGTGGCACCGACAGTGCCGCGATGGTGATCGGGATCTACGGCGTCGCGGTCCTCGTGGCGTCCTACTTCGCCGGCGTCCTCTCCGAGCTCTGGGGGCCGCGCCGGGTGATGACGATCGGTGCCGCGATCTGGGTCGTCTTCCAGATCACCTTCCTCGCCGCACTGCCCACGGGGTCGGTGGGGCTCATCGCCCTGACGTACTTCCTCCGCGGACTGGGCTTCCCGCTCTTCGCGTTCTCGTTCCTCTGCTGGGTGAACCACACCGTCGCCCGCGAGCGGAACGCCACCGCCGTCGGCTGGTTCTACGTCGTGTTCACCGGCGGCCTGCCGACCCTCGGGTCCCTCATCGCCATCGGCACCATCCCCGCGTTCGGCGGCGGCCAGCTCGGGGAGACCCGGTCGATGGCGCTGTCGCTGCTCTTCGTCGTGGCCGGCTGGGCGGTCGTCCGGTTCGGTGTGCACGAGCGCACCGGCCTCGGGCGCATCGCCCCGCGGGAGCACTCCGCAGCGCGGGTGATCGCCAGCGGCATCGAGGTCTGCATCCGCCGACCGAAGGTCCTGCTCGCCGTGCTCATCCGGCTCGTGAACACCGCGCCGGAGTTCGGCATGTTCGTGATCATGCCCGCGATCATCGGCACCGAACTCGGTTGGGGGCAGTCGAAGTGGCTCACCATGACCGTGATCGTGTACGCGGGCAACATCCTGTTCAACGCGTTCTTCGGGGCGCTCGGCGACCGCATCGGCTGGATCCGCACCGTGAAGTGGTTCGGCATCGGTGCCTCGGCGATCGGCCTGCTCGCCTGGTGGTACGTCCCGCACCTCGTGCCTGCCGGCTCCGAGTGGGGCTTCTGGCTCGCCACCGCCGCCGGCACCCTGTTCGGCATCATGCTCGCCGGCTTCACGCCGATGGGCGCGATCGTCCCCGCCTTCGCCGGCGAGGAGCGTCGCGGCGCCGCGATGGCGATGTACGCCACGGCGGCCGGCGGGGCGACCTTCCTCGGCAACGCCGTCGTCAGCGTCGTGCTGCCGTGGGGCGGCGCCGGTGGGGTGGTCTGGACCTTCGTCGGCCTGTACGTCGCCGCCTTCGTGGTCCTGAGCTTCCTGAAGGTGCCGGAGGAGGCCGTGGCCGCCGGACACTGACCGGTCCAGTGACGGACGGGAGGCCCGTGGCGACCCCGCCACGGGCCTCCCGTCCGTCTGCGCGACGTCCGGATCGGTGGCGACACGCCCGGACAGGTGCTGGTAGAGTTGTGCACGACTTCGGCGAGGGCCGCGCATGCGCGGCCGTGATCGACGCAGTGGGAGAACCCGGCCACACTCTGGGAGCGTTCCTCACGCGTGCACGCGTTCGAGTTGCAACACCACAGACCCCACGACGCCGGCGAACCGGTGTCGTCCCCGAGACCAGGAGGCACCATGGCCGACCACACCAAGCTCCAGGCGGAGCTCCGCACCAAGTTCGGCAAGGGCGCTGCCCGCAAGATCCGTGCGAACGACAAGATCCCGGCGGTCGTCTACGGCCACGGCACCGAGCCGCAGCACGTCACGCTGCCCGGCCACGAGACGATGCTGCTCGTCCGTCACGCGAACGCGATCGTCGACCTCGACATCGACGGTGCCGCGCAGCTCGTCCTCGTCAAGGACGTCCAGCGTGACCCGGTGCGCCAGGTCATCGAGCACATCGACCTCGTGGTCGTGCGCCGCGGCGAGAAGGTCACGGTCTCCGTGCCCGTCGTCGTCGAGGGCGAGTCCTTCTCCGGCACCATCCACGTCCAGGACGAGTCGACCCTGTCGCTCCTGGTCGAGGCGACCGACATCCCCGAGCACGTCGTCGTGAGCGTCGAGGGCCTCGAGGACGGCGCGCAGATCCGCGCGAGCGACATCGAGCTGCCGGCCGGCGCCGAGCTCGAGACCGAAGGCGACACCCTCGTCGTGTCGATCGTCACCCCGCGTGGCACCGCCGACGACGACGCCGCCGACGAGGCCTCGGCCGAGGCGGGCGCCGAAGCCGGTGCCGAGGGCGGCTCCGAGCCGGTCTCCGAGTAACACCTGGTCGCGGACGTCTGGTCGACGCTGATGGCGGATCGTCTCCTCGTCGTGGTCGGGCTCGGGAACCCCGGGCCCGACTACGCGGGGAACCGTCACAACGTCGGCCAGATGGTCCTCGACGAACTCGCCGCCCGCATGGGCGCGGCGTTCAAGAAGCACAAGACCCCGAACCAGGTCGCCGAGGGGCGCCTGGTGCCGGGGGGGCCCCGCCTGGTGCTCGCCAAGCCGGGGTCGTTCATGAACACCTCCGGCGGACCGGTCTCCTCGGTCCTCGGCTTCTACAGCGCGACCCCCGCCGACCTCGTCGTCGTGCACGACGAACTCGACCTGCCGTTCGACACGATCCGGCTCAAGGGCAACGGCGGTCACGGCGGTCACAACGGGCTGCGCGACATCATCAAGGCCACCGGCACGCACGAGTTCGCCCGGGTGCGCGTCGGCATCGGCCGCCCGCCCGGACGCCAGGACCCGGCCGACTACGTGCTGCGCGACTTCTCGCCGACCGAGAAGAAGACCCTGCCGAACCTGCTCGCCGACGCCGCCGACGCGGTCGAGGCGATCGCGGACCTCGGGCTGCTCGCCGCGCAGCAGCGGGTGCACGCGCCCTCCTGACGGGGTCGTGTCCACGGGCTGCGCCGTTCGCGGCCCGCTGTCCCGGTGTTCGTCGCCCGCTGTCCCGGTGTTCGCAGCCCGCGCACATCCCGGTGGGTGTCGGGCGTCGCCGGTACCATGTCCTGAGTGACGATCTCGGGCATCATCCCTGCGCTCTCGCGCGCCTCCGCGTTCGATCGCGTCCTGCGCGCGGCCCCGCGCGACGCCGACTTCTCCGTCGTGGACGGCCTGCGCGTCCCGCTGCTCGCCGCCCTGATGGCGGAGCGGAAGGGTGCGCAGTGCGTCCTGGTGATCACCGCCACCGGTCGTGAAGCCGAGGCGGTGCGCGGTGCCCTGACGAGCTACCTGCCGGATGCCCGGGTGCTCGAGTTCCCGGCGTGGGAGACCCTGCCGCACGAGCGCCTGTCGCCGAGTGCCCAGACCGTCGGTACCCGCATCGCGACGCTCCGGGCGCTGCAGCAGTGGCAGGCCGCTCCGGCCGCCGACCGCGCCACCACCGTCGTCGTCGCGAGCGTGCGGGCGGCCCTGCAGCCGATCGCCGGCAACCTGACGTCACTCGAACCGATCGTGCTCCGCACGGACTCGCGCGGCAACGACCTCGCCGCCATCGCCGCACAGCTCGTCGACCTCGCGTACGCCCGGGTCGACCTCGTCACCCGCCGCGGGGAGTTCGCCGTCCGCGGTGGCATCCTCGACGTCTTCCCGCCGACCGCCGACCACCCGGTGCGGGTCGACTTCTTCGGCGACGAGATCGAGGCGATCAAGGCCTTCTCCGTCGCCGACCAGCGCACGACCGAGGACGACCTCGGTGCGGTGGAGCTCACCGCGTCGCGCGAGCTGCTGCTGAGCGAGGACGTCCGACAGCGTGCCCGCGAGATGCTCCACGAGTTCCCGAACCTGTCGCAGATGCTCGCCAAGGTCGCCGAGGGCATCCCGGTCGAGGGCATGGAGTCCCTGGCGCCGGCGCTCGTGCCGGAACTCGTGCCGATGACCACGTACCTGCCGGACGACGCGACGATCGCGGTGTTCTCGCCCGAGCGGGTCACCGCCCGCGCGCACAGCCTGGCCGAGACGAACCAGGAGTTCCTGCAGGCCGCATGGAGTGCCGCCGTCGCCGGTGCCCAGGCCCCGATCGACCTCGACGCCGGCAACTTCCTCACCGTGCCGCAGCTGAAGCAGACCCGCGGGCAGCGCACCTGGTGGACGATCTCCCCGTTCGACAGCGGCGCCGACGAGCCGCTCAGCGACGCCGACGCCGCGGCCGAGGCGGGGGAGTACGTCCGCGTCCGCGCCGACGCCGTGCCGAGCTTCGCCGGCAGTGCCGACGGGGCCGTCGCCCACGTCAAGGCCCTCACCGAGGACGGTTGGGCCGTCGTCGTCACCGCGCAGGGGCAGGGGCTCGTCGAGCGTGCCGTGCAGGTCCTCGCCGACGCCGGTGTCGCCGCCCGCGCCGAGGCCGTCACCGCGCCGCCGCAGCCCGGCGTCGCCATCGTCACGACCGCCGCCGTCGAGAACGGCTTCTCGATCCCGGACCCCCGCATCGCGGTGCTGTCCGAGGCCGAGTTCTACGGACGGACCGCGCAGCAGGGTGCCCGCACCGTCAAGAAGCTCGCGAGTCGGCGGAAGAACGTCGTCGACCCGCTGCAGCTGAAGCCGGGCGACGTCGTCGTGCACGCCACGCACGGCATCGGCAAGTTCGTCGAGCTCGTCTCGCGCGAGGTGTCCAGCGGCGGGCGCAACGCCGTCAAGACGCAGCGCGAGTACCTCGTGCTCGAGTACGCGCCGTCGAAGCGCGGCTACCCCGGCGACAAGCTCTTCGTGCCGACCGACCAGCTCGACCAGCTCTCCCGCTACGTCGGCGGCGAGTCGCCGACCCTGTCGAAGATGGGCGGCTCGGACTGGGCGTCGGCGAAGTCGAAGGCACGCAAGGCCGTCCGCGACATCGCCGTCGACCTCGTGAAGCTGTACTCCGCGCGCATGGCGTCGAAGGGGCATGCGTTCGGCCCGGACACCCCGTGGCAGCGCGAGCTCGAAGAGGCGTTCCCGTTCGCCGAGACCGCCGACCAGCTGACCACCATCGACGAGATCAAGCGCGACATGGAGCGCCCGATCCCGATGGACCGTCTGCTCTCCGGCGACGTCGGCTACGGCAAGACCGAGGTCGCGATCCGCGCCGCGTTCAAGGCCGTGCAGGACGGCAAGCAGGTCGCGATGCTCGTCCCCACGACCCTCCTGGTCCGCCAGCACATGGAGACGTTCCAGGAACGCTTCGCCGGGTTCCCGGTGCACCTCCGCGCGCTCAGCCGGTTCCAGACCGAGAAGGAGTCGAAGGAGACGATGGCGGGCCTCGCCGACGGCACCGTCGACATCGTCATCGGCACCCACCGGATCCTGTCGCAGGGCGTGCAGTTCAAGGACGTCGGTCTGGTGATCATCGACGAGGAACAGCGCTTCGGCGTCGAGCACAAGGACCAGCTGAAGAAGCTCAAGACCAACGTGGACGTCCTGGCGATGTCCGCGACGCCGATCCCGCGCTCGCTCGAGATGGCCGTCACGGGCATCCGGGAGATGTCCACGCTCGCCACCCCGCCGGAGGACCGGCACCCCATCCTGACGTTCGTCGGGCCGCAGTCGGACCTGCAGGTCGCCGCGGCCATCCGGCGCGAGATGCTCCGCGAGGGTCAGGTGTTCTACGTGCACAACCGGGTGAAGGACATCCAGTCGGTCGCGGCACACCTGGCCGAGATCGTCCCGGACGCCCGTATCGCCGTCGCGCACGGGCAGATGTCGGAACAGACCCTCGAGCAGGTCATGGTCGACTTCTGGGAACGCCGCTTCGACGTGCTCGTGTCGACGACCATCATCGAGACCGGTCTCGACATCGCGAACGCGAACACGCTCATCATCGACCGGGCCGACAAGTACGGGCTCTCGCAGCTGCACCAGCTCCGCGGCCGTGTCGGACGCGGACGGGAACGCGGGTACGCCTACTTCCTCTACGACGCCGACAAGCCCCTGTCCGAGACCGCGCAGGACCGCCTCGAGACCATCGCGGCGAACAACGAGCTCGGCGCGGGCATGCAGGTCGCGATGAAGGACCTCGAGATCCGCGGCGCGGGCAACCTGCTCGGCGGCGAGCAGTCCGGCCACATCGCCGGGGTCGGCTTCGACCTGTACCTCCGCATGATCGGCGAGGCCGTGTCGCAGTTCCGCGGGGACGTCGCCGAGGGGCAGACCGAGCTCCGGCTGGAGATCCCGGTCGACGCCCACATCCCCGAGGACTACGTCGAGTCCGAGCGGCTCCGGCTCGAGGCCTACCAGAAGCTGTCCGCGGCCTCGGCGCCCACGGCGCAGCACGACGCGATCGACATGGTGATCGAGGAGCTCACCGACCGCTACGGGCAGCCGCCGCAGGCCGTGCAGACACTCGTCGAGGTCTCCAGGCTCCGCCGGATGGCCCAGCAGGTCGGGCTGTCGGACGTCGTCGTCATGGGGTCGAACCTGCGGGTCGCGGGCAAGGAGCTCGCGGACTCGTCGCAGGTGCGGCTGAAGCGGATGTTCCCCGGGGCACGGTGGTTCCCGCAGCAGAACGCGTCGAGCATCCCGATGCCGCGGCCCCACGGCGAGGCACTGCCCGACGACGCGCTGATCCAGTGGGTGGAGAGCATCCTCACCGCGGTGTACGGCGCGACGACGCCCGCGGAGGCGCCCGCGGTCTGACGGGGCGGGCGCTGCGCGGGCTGCGCTGCCGCGCTGCCCGCGCTGCCGCGCTGCCCGCGCTGCCGCGCTGCCCGCTGCCCGCGCTGCCGGGCCCCCGCTGCCCGGTCGACCCCGAACGACGACGTCGCTGTCGTACGACATCGACCGTGTCGTTCGGAGTCGACTCGGGCGGCGGCGGGTCGTTGCGCGTGCAAGGAGCGACATCGTCGCTGTCGTGCGACGTCGACCGTGTCGTTCTGAGTCGACCGCCCTCGACCCCGCACGCACGACCCGAACCGACCCGGGGCCCGACCCGGCTCGCGCCCCCCGCCTACTCCGCCTACTCCGCCTCCGACAGCGCACGACGCGCACGGTGCCGACGTGCCTTGACGCTCACGACCACGGCCGAGGCCACCATCGCGATGCCCGACCCGACGAGCACGGCGAGGACGCCCTCGTCGACCACCTCCCCGCTCCCGGCGAACGCCAGCTCGTTCATGAGCAGCGACACGGTGAACCCGATGCCGCCGAGTACCCCGACCGTGACGATCGACGAGAACGACAGTGACGGCCGCCCCTGCCCGCGGAAGACCCGCGTCGCCGCAGCGCCGAACAGGGTGATCCCGACGACCTTGCCGACCGGGAGCGCCAGCACGACGGCCCAGAACGTGGGGGAGAGCTCGCCGATGCCGACGGCCGGGACCACGACCGCCGCTGACGCGAAGGCGAAGACGGGCAGCACGATCGCGTTCGACCACGGTTCGACGTTGCCGTGCAGGGTGTGCCCCGGACGCCGGGGGAGCACCAGGCCGAGCGCGACGCCCGCGATGGTCGCGTGCACGCCCGACTGCAGGACGAGCCACCACACCAGCAGGCCGACGACCACCATCGCAACGATGATCGTCGTCTGCCCGGTACGCCCTGGACGCAGCATCCGACCGAGCAGCCAGAAGAGGACCAGCAGGACGACGGCCCCGCCGAGCGCCAGGAAGTCGGTGTCGTGGGCGAACACCACCGCGATGATGACGATGGCGATCAGGTCGTCGAGCACCGCGAGCGCCAGCAGGAACACCCGCAGCGTCGACGGCAGGCCGCGGCCGAACACGGCGAGCACCCCCAGCGCGAACGCGATGTCGGTCGCCGTCGGGATCGGCCAGCCGTGGGTGTACTGCGTCCCCGCAGTCACGGCGAGGTAGATCCCGGCCGGGACGACGACACCGCCGACCGCGGCGACGGCGGGCACGACCGCGGTCTTCGGGTTCGACAGCTCCCCGGCGACGAGCTCGTGCTTGAGCTCGATGGCGACGAGCAGGAAGAACACCGCGAGGAGCCCGTCACTGATCCAGTGCGCCACGGACAGGTCGAGCCCGACGGCACCCCACGGCGAGTGCGCGTCGAGCACGTGCTCGAGGCCGGGACCGATCGCGGTGTTCGCGAGGACGAGGCCGAGGACCGCGGCAGCCAGGAGGGCGACGGCGCTGAAACGGGGGGAACGGACGAATGCCGGCATGGATCTCCGTGAGGGGTCGGGGAACAGGTCGTCGACCAGACTTCCCGACACGCCTCGACCATGGTACCGGAGTGCTGCCGTGCGACCATGTGCGACATGAGCGCCATGCAGGACCTCAGTGCCGTCGTCGACCGTCTGCTCGCACCCGAGGGCGGCTGCGTCTGGAACCGGGAACAGACCCACCGGACGCTCGCGCGCTACGCGGTGGAGGAGTCGTACGAGCTCGTCGACGCCGTCGAGGACGGGGACGACGACGACCTCCGCGAGGAGCTCGGGGACGTGCTCTACCAGGTCGTGCTCCATGCCGGGATCGCCGAGCGCGACGGGCGGTTCGCCCTGGAGGACGTCGCCGCCGGGGTGCGCGACAAGATGGTGCGACGGCACCCGCACGTCTTCGGCGACGAGCACGCGGACACCGTCGAGGACGTCGTCCGGGTGTGGCGTGCGGCCAAGGCCGCCGAGAAGGCGGACCGCACCAGCGTGTTCGACGGGGTACCGCGTGCGATGCCGCCGCTGGAGCGCGCCGTGAAGCTGCTCGAACGTCTGGAGGAACGGGGCGACGCCGACACGGTGGTCGCGTCCGTCACGGGGTCGGCGGCAGCGCCGGGGGCGCGAGCGGGCTCCGACACGACGGACCCCGAGACGGCGTGGGGACTCGCCGTCCTCGGCTCGGTCGCCGGGGCACTCGCTGACGGGATCGATCCGGTCGCGGGTCTCCGCGCGGCGGTCGCTCGGCTCGAGTCCGCCGGGAGGGCTGTCGAGGACCGAGCACACGACGACCGAGCTGCTGCGGGCCGCGCAGCCCCCTGAGCGACGGGGGCCGAGCGCGGGCCGGGCGACCGGACATGAGAGAGCGGGCGTCCTCGTAACCCGAAAAACGAGGACGCCCGCAGAGCGGGCAGACGGCGCACCCAGGGGTGGTCACGCCGGCAGGGACGCCCGCTCGAACCGCGGGGCACTCTGCAGCACGGTGCCCCCGCGAACGGCCCGTCGGGTGGATCAGGCACCCGTCGGACCGAGGTTCTGGATCTAGAATATGGGTAGATCGGCTGCTCCGCAAGTCCGATCCTCGATCTGACAGGATTGAGCCATGGCGACGACCGTGACGGCACCCCGTGGCATGCGTGACTTCCTCCCCGCGGACAAGGCTCGTCGCGAGCACGTCCTCGGGGTGATCCGGGGGGTCTACGCCCGGCACGGCTTCGACGAGATCGAGACCCCCGTGGTCGAGGACGCCGAGCGGCTCCACTCCGGCCTCGGTGGCGACAACGAGAAGCTCGCCTTCGGGGTGCTCCGACGTGGCCTCTCCGTTGAGGACCTCCGCAGCGCCGAGGCCCCGCTCGACCTCGCCGACCTCGGGCTCCGGTTCGACCTCACCGTCCCGCTCGCGCGCTTCTACGCCACACACCGAGCCGAGCTTCCCACGGTCTTCCGTGCCGTGCAGATCGCCCCGGTGTGGCGAGCTGAGCGCCCGCAGAAGGGCCGCTACCGGCAGTTCGTGCAGTGCGACATCGACGTGCTCGGTGAGCCGGGGCAGCTCGCCGAGATCGAGCTCATCACCGCGACGACGGCCGCGCTCGACGCCCTCGGCGTGACGGGGACGTCGATCCGCATCAACGACCGCCGCATCCTCGTCGCGCTGCTGGCGTCGTGGGGCGTCACCGACCCCGCTGCCGCCGACCGCGCCCTCATCACGATCGACAAGCTCGACAAGATCGGTGCCGACGGTGTGGCCCGCGAACTCGGCGAGGTGCTCGGGCTCGACCTGCCGGACCTGGCGTCGACCATCGGTGCACTCGAGCGCGCCGACTGGGACAGCGTCCGGGATTCGGCGTGGCTCGACCAGGACGCATTCGCCGACCTGCTCCGGTTGCGCGAGGCCCTGCCCGGCGTGGACCTCCGGTTCGACCCGACCCTCGTGCGCGGCATGGGCTACTACACGGGCACGATCTTCGAGGTGGCCCACCCCGACTTCGGGTACAGCCTCGGCGGCGGTGGGCGCTACGACGGCATGATCGGCCGGTTCCTCGGGCAGGACGTCCCCGCCGTCGGCTTCTCGCTCGGCTTCGAGCGGCTCGTCGACCTCGTCACCCTGCCGGAGTCCGCCGAGTCGGACGCGGTCGTGCTCGTCTACGACAGGGACGTCGACCCGGTCCGCCTGGCAGCGCTCAAGGCCGAGGCGCTCGACCGGCACCAGCGCGTGCGCCTCGAGAAGCGGACCAAGAACACGAAGAACCTCCTCGCCGGCCTGGCCGCGCAGGGCTTCGGCTCGTTCGCGACCGTCGGTGCGGACACCGAGTCGCTCGAGGGTGTGGAGTTCCGCCCGCTCTCCTGAGTTCTCCACCGGTTCATCCCGGCGCGCGGAACGTGGACGCGGGCGTCGGTAGGATCGATCCCGCAAGAACCACAACCGCAACGTGTAGGGAGTACCCCGTGGCCGTGATCGATGCCGTAGGAGCACGCGAAGTCCTCGATTCCCGAGGCAACCCGACGGTCGAGGTCGAGGTCCTCCTCGACGACGGCGTCGTCTCGCGAGCGCTCGTCCCGTCCGGCGCCTCCACCGGCGCCTTCGAAGCGTACGAGCTGCGCGACGGGGACAAGGCCCGCTACGGCGGCAAGGGCGTGCTCAAGGCCGTCGAAGCCGTCCTCGACGAGATCGGTCCGGCGCTCGAGGGCTTCGACGCCACCGACCAGCGCCTGGTCGACGCCGCGCTCATCGAGCTCGACGGCACGGAGAACAAGTCCCGCCTCGGCGCGAACGCCATCCTCGGTGCATCGCTCGCCACCGCCCGCGCGGCCGCCGACTCGGCCGACCTGCCGCTCTTCCGCTACCTCGGCGGCCCGAACGCGCACACGCTGCCCGTCCCGCTGATGAACGTCGTCAACGGTGGCGCGCACGCCGACACCAACGTCGACATCCAGGAGTTCTTCCTGGTGCCCTACGGTGCCGAGAGCTTCTCGGAGGCCCTCCGCTGGGGTGTCGAGACCTACCATGCCCTCAAGGGCGAGCTGAAGAAGCAGGGCCTCGCGACCGGCCTCGGCGACGAGGGCGGCTTCGCGCCGGAGCTCGCGTCGAACCGCGCAGCGCTGGACTTCCTGCTCGCCGCCATCGAGAAGGCCGGGTTCACCCCGGGCAAGGACATCGCGCTGGGGCTCGACGTCGCGTCGACCGAGTTCTTCGCCGAGGGCAAGTACGCGTTCGAGGGCAAGCAGCTCTCGAGCCAGGAGTTCACGCAGTACTTCGTCGACCTGGCCCGCGACTACCCGCTCGCCACGATCGAGGACCCGCTGGCCGAGGACGACTGGGAGGGCTGGACCCACCTGACCGCCGAGCTCGGCGACAAGCTCCAGATCGTCGGCGACGACCTCTTCGTCACGAACCCGAAGCGGCTGCAGCGCGGCATCGACGAGAAGGCCGGCAACTCGATCCTGGTCAAGGTGAACCAGATCGGCACGCTCACCGAGACCCTCGACGCCGTCTCGCTCGCGCAGCGCCACGGCATGACCGCGATCCTCTCGCACCGCTCCGGCGAGACCGAGGACACCACCATCGCCGACATCGCGGTGGCGGTCGACGGCGGCCAGATCAAGACCGGCGCTCCGGCCCGTTCGGACCGCGTCGCGAAGTACAACCAGCTCCTCCGCATCGAGGAAGAGCTCGGCGACGCCGCGGTCTACGCCGGCCGGAGCGCGTTCCCGCGCTCCGCATCGCTCTGAACCGCACCACCTGCGGGGCCTGACCGGTTCCGGTGACGCGCCCCGAGCCTCCCGTCCAGGAGGCCCGGGGCGCGTCCTGCGTTCCCCTCGCTCGCTGAGAGGGTCCCGAACCGCAGCGCGGCGGCGTCCGACGCGCACGGCCCCGGGTTATCGTCGTGTCGTGCCCAGCGAGAAGCCCCGCGTCCGCCGCGTCCCCGTGGCGATGCCTGACGGCGCCCGTGCCGAGCAGCCGTGGTACCGCTCGCTCCGGTTCTCCGGATTCAGCCTCCTCATGCTCGCGATCATCGTCCTCTTCGTGGTGGTGCTCGCGCCGTCCCTGCGGACCCTCATCCAGCAGCAGGAGCAGATCTCGCAGAAGCAGCACCAGGTGGCCGAGCAGAAGGCCGACGTCGCGCAGAAGAAGAAGGACGTCGCGCGCTGGGACGACCCCGCGTACATCGAGGCGCAGGCACGTGACCGGCTGCTCTACGTCTACCCGGGCGAGCAGAGCTTCCTCGTGATGGGGGAGGGGTCCTCCACCGCGCAGGCCACGCCGAAGACGGACTCCGGCACCCCGGTGAGCGCGAAGGTGCAGACCCCGAAGGTCGACTGGGTGCAGGCGATGCTGTCGTCCGTGCTGCAGTCGGGTCTGACCGACAAGACCGAGCAGGAGCTCGTCGCGCCGGACGTGTCGGGGACCGGCTCCGCCGCGAAGTGACACCGCGGCCGTCGTGGTCGTCACACCGGTGCGGGCGACCGCGGAACTCCGGTAGCCTCTTGTACCCGTGACGACCCCTCCGTTCGACCCGCCGACCGACCGCGACATCCAGGTGGTCTCGGCCCAGCTCGGCCGCCCCGCTCGGGACGTGATCGGCATCGCCGCACGGTGCGTCTGCGGGAACCCGACGGTGGTCGCCACGAAGCCGCGACTGTCGAACGGCACCCCGTTCCCCACGCTGTACTACCTGTGCGACCCGGCGGCCACCGCCGCCATCAGCACCCTCGAGGCGAACCAGGTCATGCCGGAGCTCGCCGCACTGCTCGACGACCCCGACGTCGCCGAACGCTACCGCGCGGCCCACGAGGCCTACCTCGCAGACCGCGAGTCCATCGAGCACGTCGACGAGATCGACGGCATCAGCGCCGGTGGGATGCCCACCCGCGTGAAGTGCCTGCACGCCCTCGTCGGTCACACACTCGCCGCCGGACCCGGCGTCAACCCCATCGGCGACCTCGCGCTCGAGCGCGTGGACTGGTCGCCCGACCGGTGCACATGCCGGGCGTATGATGAAGGAGCAGACGCCGGAGTCGGGGCGGGTGGCGGCGAACTCTGACCAGCCGTTCGGCTACCACCCCCACTCCAAGGAGATCATCCCCCGTGCCCAAGATCCTCGTCGTCGGCGGCGGTTACGCCGGCTTCTACACCGCCTGGAAGCTCGAGAAGCACCTTCGCCCGGGCGAAGCCGATGTCGTGATGGTGGACCCGCTGCCGTACATGACGTACCAGCCGTTCCTCCCCGAGGTCGCCGCCGGCTCCATCGAGCCGCGCCACGCGATCGTCTCCCACCGTCGGCACCTCAAGAAGACCCGGGTCGTCACGGCCAAGGTCACGAAGGTCGACCACGCGACGAAGACCGCGACGATCACCCCGGCCGTCGGTGACGCGTGGGAAGAGACCTACGACCAGATCGTGATGACCGCCGGTGCCGTCTCGCGCACGTTCCCGATCCCGGGCGTCGCCGACGAGGCGATCGGTCTGAAGACCATCGAGGAGGCCGCGGCGATCCGCGACAAGATCCTCACGAACTTCGCGAAGGCGTCGAACCTCCCGGCCGGCCCCGAGCGCGACCGCCTGCTCACCGTCGTCGTCGTCGGTGGCGGCTTCGCCGGCATCGAGGTGTTCGCGGAGCTCCGTTCCTTCGTCTCCGACCTGCTGAAGAGCTACCCGGAGCTGTCCTTCGACGACACGCACTTCCACCTGGTCGAGGCGATGGGGCGCATCATGCCCGAGGTGTCGCTCGAGACCTCGCACTGGGTGCTGCAGAACCTCGCACAGCGCGGGGCCACGGTGCACCTCGAGACGCAGCTCGCGTCGGCGGTCGGTGGCGTGTGCCAGCTCAAGGCCAAGGACGAGTCGATCGAGACCATCGAGTCCGACCTCATCATCTGGACCGCCGGCGTCATGGCGAACCCGATGGTCAAGGGCACCGACTTCCCGCTCGAGCCCCGCGGCCGCATCACCGTGCAGCCCGACCTCCGCGTCGTGAACGAGGACGAGGTCGTCGCCGACGCTTGGGCCTGCGGTGACGTCGCAGCCGTCCCGGACCTCACGGGTGGCGGTGTCGGCGGCATGTGTGTCCCGAACGCGCAGCACGCCGTCCGTCAGGCCAAGCGGCTGGCGAAGAACCTCGTCGCCACGATGCGCAACGAGGCCGCGGTCGACTACAAGCACGACAACCTCGGCGCCGTCGCGGGCCTCGGCGTCGGCATCGGAGTCTTCCAGTCGGGCAAGTTCGCGATGAAGGGCTTCCTCGCGTGGGGCGCGCACCGCGGGTACCACGGCATGGCGATGCCGTCGTGGGAGCGCAAGTGGCGCGTCATCGGCGACTGGGTGGGCGGCTTCTTCCTGGGCCGTGACATCGCGTCGCTCGACGACCGCGAGACCCCTCGTGCGGCGTTCGAGGCGTGGGCATCGCGCCCGAAGCCGGCCGCGTCCGAGGAGCCGAAGGCCGTGGCGCCGTCGCCCGAGGAGGGCAAGGCCGCCGGTGCCGCCGGTCCGGTCTACGGCGAGCCGGCCGCGGACGTCTCGAAGGACGCCGAGCCGGTGAAGGCCGACTCGAAGTAGTCCTCTCGCTCCGCAGCACGACGGCGGCCGCCCTTCCGGGTGGCCGCCGTCGTCGTCGGTAGGCTGGTCCGGCCCGCCCCCGTGGCCCAATCGGTAGAGGCACGCGACTTAAAATCGCTGAGTTGTGGGTTCGAGTCCCACCGGGGGTACTGGCGCGGGGTGCGCGGCGCGGTGGCGGCCTGGTGCGGGTTCGGCGGCGTGGTGCGGGGTTGTGGCGCCGCACCAGTCGGCCATTGCCGCACCATCCGCGAACGGCGCACCGTGCGGGGCGAGCCTCACGTCCGGTGGTGCCGCCGCGGTCGCCCGGCCCGGTGCCGGTTCAGGCGCGTGGTGCGGGGTTGTAGCGGGGCACGGGGCGGCCACGGCCGCACCAGCCGCGAACGGCGCACCGTGCGGGGCGGGCGGCCGCGGCGAACGGCGCACCGTGCGGCGGACGGGAGGCGCTGCGCGCGTCGCGGGGCGCGCCTCCCGTCCGGTGCGCCGCCGCCTAGTTCGGTGCCGGTTCAGGCGCGTGGTGCGGGGTTGTAGCGGGGCACGGGGCGGCCAAGGCCGCACCAGCCGCGAACGGCGCACCGTGCGGCGCGGGGGGCGCGGCGGCGAACGGCGCACGGTGCGGCGGACGGGAGGCGCTGCGTGCGTCGCGGGGCGAGCCTCCCGTCCGGTGATGGTGCCGCCGCATGGCCCGGTGCGGGTTTGGCCGCGTTGTGCGGTGTTGTAGCGGGGCACGGGGCGGCCAACGCCGAACCAGTCGCGAACGGCGCACGGTGCGGGGCGGGCCGGACGCCGCGAGCGGCGCACCGTCCGGTGCCGCCGCGTGGCCCGGTGCCGGTTCAGCCGCGTGGTGCGGGGCTGTAGCGGGGCACGGGGCGGCCAACGCCGCACCAGCCGCGAACGGCGCTCCGTGCGGGGCGGCCAACGCCGCACCAGCCGCGAACGGCGCACCGTGCGGCGCAGGCCCCGCCACCGCCCGCCGCCGCGCCCCCGAACACCCCCCCCGCACGACGAAGCGGCGCAACCCCGAGGGGCCGCGCCGCTTCGTCGTCCGGGGACGGACCGTGCTCAGTGCAGTCGGTACGAGGCGACCATCGGGCAGGTGAACGGATCGCGAGCTGCGAGCCCGACGCGGTTCAGGTACGCCACCACGATCGCGTAGGACTTGCCGATGCTGGCCTCCGTGTAGGGGATGCCGTGCTTGGCGCAGTGCGCCTTCACCATCGGCTTCGCCAGACGCAGGTTCGGGCGCGCCATGCTCGGGAACAGGTGGTGCTCCGCCTGGTGGTTCAGGCCGCCGAAGAGGTGGTCTGCCCAGAGCCCGCCGGTGATGTTGCGCGACGTGCGCACCTGGCGGGAGAGGAAGTCGATGCGGGCACCCTCGGCGATGATCGGCATGCCCTTGTGGTTCGGGGCGAACGAGCCGCCCATCATCACCCCGAAGACGGCCATCTGCACACCGATGAAGGCGGCGGCGACGGGGAACGGCATGAACGCGAACACTGCCCAGAAGTACAGGCCGAAGCGCGCGACGAGCAGGATGCCCTCGATCACGCGGTCACGACCGGAGCCCTTGATGTGCTGGCCGGTGACGAGCGCCTTGACGCCCAGGAAGTGCAGGTTCGCACCCTCCATCGTCAGCAGCGGGAAGAACGCCCAGCCCTGCACGCGGGTGAGGGCGCGGAGCAGACCCTTCCGCTCGGCGGCGTCCTCCTCGATGAAGGACACGGTGTCCTGCGCGATGTCGGGGTCCTTGCCGATGGTGTTCGGGTTGCCGTGGTGGCGGTTGTGCTTGTTCATCCACCACGTGTAGGACAGGCCGACGATGAAGGTGCCGAGGATGCGGCCGGCGTTGTCGTTCCACTTCCGCGAGGCGAACACCTGGCGGTGCGCCGCCTCGTGCGACAGGAACGCGAACTGCGTGAAGAGCGCACCGAGCACAGCGGCCGGGATGAGCTGGAACCAGGAGCCACCGAGCATCGCGACGGCGACGAAGCACACGGCGACCAGGGCGACGAGCGAGCCGAAGACGGCCCAGTAGAACCCGACGCGGCGCTCGAGGAGCCCGGCTGCGCGGACCTCCTCGAGGAGGTCCTTGTACGTCGAGGTCGGCGTCGCGGCACCGGCGACCCGGGGGGTGGTGGGGCGGTAGAGGGTCGATGAAGACGGCATGGAGGCTGCTTCCATCAGGAACAGCCCTTCGGCCGTACTCAGAGTTCCCGCGAATGCGGTTGCATGGAACCTAAGGGGCGAACCTGAGCGCACACCGTGGGAGGCGCGTACCGTTCGGGCGGAGGTCGTCCCCCGTTCTGTGGCGATTGGAGGGCCCGGAGGTCCCCGACCGTGAAGCACATCATCTACGGATTGGCCTCCGTCCTGACCACGGACGACGCGGCGTACGCCGTGCTCGAGTACGCAGCGGCACTGGCGCAGGCCGGGCTCGCCGACACCGTGCACGTCCCCACTGTCGACCGGTGGGGGATGGCGACGACGGCGAGCCTCATGCTCGCCCCGGCGATCGGCGTCCTCGTGCAGTCGGCGCCGGACGACGAACTCCACCCCGAGACGGACGGGTTCACGAACGAGATCCGCTGGCGCACCCGCGCGGTGCAGACCGAGCACTGACACCGGGCCCCGCCGCGAACCACGAGCGCGCCCGCGCACGAGCAACACGGTCGAGCACCGCCGAGCACCACCGCGCACGACGACCGGCTGTCCGACCGTTAGCATGCTCCGGTGGTGGGATTCGGCAGTGCGCTCGCGAACCTCCGAGGCGTCCTCCGGCAGCCGGAGTCGCACGTCGAGACCGTCGACGGCGAGACCGTCCCGGTCGGCATGCTGCTCGGGACCCTCGGGGCCCTGCTGCTCGACGCCGGGAGCTCGGTGACGGACGTCCGGTCGGCGCTCGAGAAGGCCCGGGAGGCCGCCGGCATCGGACCGGACCTCGCCGTCGGCGTGCTGCCGGCGCTCGTCATCGTGAGCGAGACCGCCACGGGTTCCGCGACGATCGTCAACGCCGAGGGCATCGAACTGTCCTTCCGGCAGGCCGCGCGGGCGAACCGCCTGGTCCTCGGCCTCGAGAGCGGCTCGATCGCCCTCGCCGAGATCCCCGCGCGCGTCCGGGCGATCCGTGCGGGCACCAGACCTCCGGCCCCGCTGCCGTGGGTGCTCGGCAACGCCCTCACCGCCGCGGGTCTCGCCGTCGTGTTCCGCTGCCCGTGGTGGGCGGTCCTCGTGGTGCTCGGCGTCGGCGCGGTCGTCGGCGTCATCGGGCTGCTGCTCCGTCGCTTCCGCGAGGCCGTCGCCGTCGTGCCGTTCCTCGCCGCCTTCGTCTCCACCGCCGTCGTCGGCCTCGTCGCCGCGTCCACCGGGTTCGACCACGTGCCGCTCTACGCCGTGTGCGCGCCCGTCGCGGTGTTCGTCCCCGGCGCGCTCATCACGAACGCGCTCCTCGAGCTGACCGCGGCGGACATCGTCACCGGCTCCGCCCGGCTCATGCAGGGGCTCATCATGCTCGGCTTCATGGCGGCGGGCATCGCGTCCGGCAGCGCCCTGACCGGACTGCGGGTCGACCCGAGGTCGGCCGCGCTCGTCGGCGAGGTCGCCGGCGTCGGCACCGACCGCGGCGGCTGGGAGGCGGTGCCCGCCTACTGGGTGTCGTGGGTCGCGGTGGCCGTGCTCGCGGTGGGGATCGGACTGGTCTTCGGTGCCGGCTGGCGACTCACCGTGGCCTCGATCGTCGTCATGATCGGTGCCTACGCGCTGGTGTCCGGGCTCGCGCCGCTGGTGGGGAGCGTCGTCGGCACGGGCATCGCGGCGGCGGTGCTGTTCGTCGCGACGCGGCTCCTCGAGCGGCTGGTGCCGGTCATCCCCGCCACGGTGTCGTTCCTGCCGGCGTTCCTGCTGCTCGTGCCGGGCACGGTCGGGCTCGTCGCGGTCGCCACCTTCGACCCGGAGTCCCTCGCGACGCCGCTGGCGACCTTCGTCAGCCTGTGCGTCGGGACGAAGATCGGCGGCCTCCTGCCCGGCCTGTTCGCGCGGAACGCCCCGACGCACTGACCGGCGCGTCGCACTGACCGGCGCGTCGCATTGACGGGCCCGACACACTGACGGGCCCGACACACTGACCAGCGGCGCAACGCGGCCGGCACCGGACGGGAGGCTGGGGCCGGGCCCGACCCGTGCCTCCCGTCCGGCGGTCCCACGTCCGGCCCGCAGTGGTTACGGCTCGAGGAGCCGCCCCGCCTGGTCGTCCTCGGCGGCGGTCGCCTTCGCCAGGTAGTGCACCTTCTTGCCGGTCGCGTTGTACGGGAGCTCGGTGACGAAGCGGTAGCGCCGCGGCCGCTTGTAGCGGGCGAGGCCCGGGTGCGCGCCGGTCCACTCCTCGAGCGCGGCAGCAGCCTCTGCTTCCGACTCCGGCAGGCCGCCCTCGGCGCGGACGACGTAGGCGGTGACGACCTCGCCCCAGCGCTCGTCGGGGACCCCGGTCACGATCGAGTCCGCGACGCCCGGGTGCTCCTGTAGGACCGCCTCGACCTGCACGGGGTGCACGTTCTCGCCGCCGGAGATGATCATGTCGTCCTTGCGCCCGACGATCGTGACCCGCTCGTGCTCGTCCCAGGTCGCGAGGTCGCCGGGGTAGAACCAGCCGTTCGCGAACTTCTCCGCCTCGAGCCCCGGGTTGCGGTACGAGTAGCCGGACTTCACGGTGCGGACGGCGAACTCGCCGATCTCGGAGCCGTCCTTCGCGACGGTGTCCGTCGGGTCCGCGAGCTCGTCCGCGTACACCCGGACCACGGCGACGTCGTCGTCGGTGGAGGCGCGGCCGGTGGACCCGGCGCCGTCCGGCAGGTCCTCCGGCCGCAGGAACGTGTTCCAGAACGTCTCGGTCGTGCCGTAGCCGTTGAAGATGCGCGGCGTGAGGAGCTCCTGGTACCGGAGTGCCGCGGCCCGGTCGAGCGGTGCGCCCATCGTGACGATGCCGTGCAGCGACGACAGGTCACGCGGTCGACGTTCCTGGGCATTGGCGAGGGCCACGAGGTTCGGCGGCGCACCGATGAGGAACGTCAGCTGTTCCGACTCGACCAGGTCGAGCACCCGCTCGGCGTCGAAGTGCCGGAGCGTGGTGAGCTCGGCGCCGACGTAGAACACCGGGTTCGGGCCGCCGGAGTACAGGCCGCCGCGGTGGAACAGCGGGGACATGTTGAGTGTCTTGTCGAACGGGCTCAGCGGGAAGTGCATGATCACGTCGTGCGCGCTGAGGACCTCCACCAGGCTCGGCAGCGGCACCGGCTTCGGCCGACCGGTCGTGCCGGACGTGTACAGGCGCGTGGTCTCGTCGTACGTGCTCCGCGGCTCGGACACGGCCAGCTCGGCGGCGGTGACGGCGTCGGCGGCGGTCAGGTCGGCGAAGGGCAGCGCACCGTCGACGCCGGGCCCGTCCCCGACCGCGACGACGTGCGCGGGAGCGTGCGTCGCGGAGGCGAGCGCCGCGGCGACCTCGGTGGTGCGGTCCGTGTCGTGGACGAGCACGACCGGAGCGGAGTCGTCCACGATGAACGCGACCTCGTCCGGGGCGAGCCGGAAGTTCGTCGGGGAGAACACCGCGCCGATCCGGTGGCACGCCAGGTACAGCATCGCGAACTCCGGGGAGTTGAACAGCTCGACCATCACGACCGACCCCCGACCGACGCCGTGACGGACCAGCCAGCCGCCGACCCGGTCGACGACCGCGCCGAGTTCCGCGTAGGTCCACGACCGGTCGCCGTCCGGGTCGCGGAGCGCGGGGCGGTTCGCGAAGCGGTGCGTGTTGCGGGCGAAGCCGTTCGCGTACGTGTAGCTGCCCTCGAAGACCTCGCGGAAACGGGTCGGGTCGTAGTCGGATCGGGTCTCCGTCATCAGTGCTCCCATGTGCTCGTGCGGTGCTCCGACGCACCGCTCGTCAGCGTAATCGGCGAGCCGATCCGGCGGACGCGCGCCGCGCGCTCCGACGCACGCCGTCGCGGACCGGACAGCGTCGGCGGGGGCGGGGCGGGCCTCCAGACCGGAGCACCGGACGGGAGGCTCGGCTCGGCTCAGGCGCGCGCGTCCCGGCCCGCCACCCGCACCCAGAGCCACGCGGCCACCGCGGTCGCGGCGCACGCGACCGCTGCGACACCGACCGCGACGGGCGGCAGGTGCGTCCCCGCGGAGCCCGAGTAGACCGCGGCGGCGAGGGCGACGCCGACGGCTGCGATCGACGCGTAGCGGACGCGGGAGTGCGACCAGAGGGCGCTGCCGGCGGACCGCGTCAGGGGCAGCAGCGTGACGACGAGCGATCCGAGCCCACCGACGCAGAGCGTGATCGCGAACTCGGAGGCGAGCGACACCCAGAACCCGCTCCCCGGCGTGAGGCTGTGCAGGACCCACCCGGCGACGGCGACGACGAGCAGTGCGAGCGACCGCCAGGTGGCGCTGCGAGCGCACGCGGCGACGTCGCTGCCGAGGCGCATCGCCGCGGTGTCCACGTCGACACGTCCCGCCGGCACGATGAGCGCCCCGACCACCAGGGCCGGCGAGAGGTCGGCCGAACGCGTCACGCCGCAGGCCACGAGCGCGGCGAGGACGAGCCACGGCGAGACCCGGAACCGCACGGTGTGCCGATCGGCCCCGGCCGCCCACCGGGTCGCGAGCACGACCGCTGCGGCCAGCACGGCGGCTCCGACGAGGACCGCGATCGCGAGGCGGACGTAGCGGGCCTCGAGCTCGACACCGACGCCGAGCAGGGTCAGCAGGGCGGCGAGGGGCACCGCGAGCGCGACGGAGGCCCACGACGGCAGGGCGTCGTCGCCTCTGCTGCGTTCACCACGGGGACGGTTGCGCCCGGTGACCGAGCCGAGGCGGAACGGTGTCCGACCGCGGAGGGACCGTGCGACGAGCCGGGCGGGGCCGGCCACCAGGAGCAGGAAACCCGCGACGACGGCCACGGCGACGACCAGCGTGCGCCAGGAGAACGAGGACTGGATCGTCGGCACGGTCTGGTCGAAGGCGGTGGCGGCCGACCAGTCGCCGGCGGGCCCGGACCAGTCGCGGCCGCCGGGGAACCCGGTCGTTCCCGACGCTCCGCCGTCCGCACCGCTGCCACCGGTCCCGGTGCCGTCCGTCCCGCTGCCGGGTGCGCCGGTGCCAGGCGTCCCGCTGCCGCTCGCACCGCCCGGGCCGGGCATGCCGGTGCCGGACGCGCCACCCGTCGCGCCGCTGCCCGGTGTCGGTGACGCGGACCCGGGTGTGCTCGTCGCCGTCGCCGACACCGTGACCGGCACGGGGTCCGAGGGCCGCGAGTGGTTGCCAGCGGCGTCGTGCTGCAGCGCGCTCACGCTGTGCCGACCCGGTGTGAGGGTCGTGCGCTCGGCGGTGCACGACCACGAGCCGTCCTGCCGCACCGTCGCGCCGCACACCGGCGCACGGTCGACGTAGGCGGTCAGCGTCGCGCCGGGCTCACCCTGCCCGCGGATCGTCAGCGGCTGCGACGTCACGCGCGACCCGGCGCGCGGGTCGGTGACGCGCGGCGCGTCCGGCGCCGTCCGGTCGATCGTGACCGCGACCGGCTGTGACGCCGCGCTCCGGAGATCGGACCTGAAGCCGAGGGCGGTGCTGGCCGTCTGCGTGGCGGTCATCGACACGGTGCCGTCCGGCCGCGGGGAGGCGCCGGTCGACCAGGAGACGATCCAGCGCCCGTCCGGGCCCACCACGGCGGTGCGGTCGGTGGCGGATCCCTGCGCGGCGCTCCCCGTGACCGACACCGTGACCGTCATGCCCGCGTCGCCGGTGCCGGACACGTTGCCCGCGGTCGGGCCGTCGGGGCGGATCGTCGGGGGGACGACGACGTCGGCGGCGGGGGCGTCGGCCGTGTGCCGCGCGGGGTCGGAGGTGTCCTGGACGGTGAACACCTGGTGCGGACCGGTGCGGACCCGGCCGAGGCACGACCACGCGCCGTTCGCGTCCGCCGTCGCCGTGCAGACCGAGCGGCTCGCGACGGCGGGGTCCATCACGCGGACGCCGTGTCCGGGCGTCGCGGTGCCCGAGAACCGCCCGGTGGCGCTCGTGACGTCCCCGGGGTCGGCGATGGTCGGGTCGACCGCGGGAGCGGACGTCGGCGGGTCCGAGGGCGCGGGGGAGGGGGTCGGGGCCGGGGACAGCCCGGACTGCGGCAGGCCGGGGGGCGGCGTGGGGGTCGCGGTGGGTGCGGCGGTGGGTGCGGCGCGCTCGGTGCCGGCGACGTCGGTCCGGCTGTCGGCAGCGGGGACGTCCTCGGCGGTGGTGGCGGCTGCGGTGGTCGCGGCGGCGGGGACGTCCGCCGATTGGGCGCGGCCGGTGGCGTCCGCCGCGGCCGGGGCCGCCGCGAGGGCGAGCAGCGCGGCCACCAGGGCGGCGGCCGCGGTCGCCACGACCGTCGCCCGCGCGGGCCTCCTGGCACCCGTCTGTGCGCCCCTCCGGGTGGCCGGACGTCCCCGCCGTCGGGTTCGACGAACCGGGCCGTCGCCCCCGACGACCCTCGTGTCCACGTACTCCCCGCGCGTGTTCATGTCCCTCCATCCCATGTGATGGAGGCCGATCGGTCAATACACCTCGCGGATGATCCACGGATCGGACGCCGGCCCGAACGCGGGGTGTGCGTGGCTGGGGAATCACCCGAGAACCCCGAGGCTCGCTCGGAACGTCCCACGGGGCGTCGATAGAATCTCCTGTGGTCTGTCCGGCCCCGCAGCACGCGTCGGGCGACGACCGCGAGCACCCCGACGCGACAAGGAGCACTCCCGTATGGACACCGGACTCACCACCACCCTCATCGTCATCGGCGTGGTGGTCGTGGTGCTCGTCGTCATCGGGATCTACCTGTGGGTCACGTACAACGCACTCGTGACGCTCAAGGGCCGCGTGGACTCGGCCTGGAGCGACATCGCGGTCCAGCTGCAGCGTCGCGCCGACCTGGTCCCGACCATCGTCGACACGGTGCACCGCTACGCCACCCACGAGAAGTCCGTCTTCGAAGCCGTGGCGAAGGCCCGCACCGAGACCCTGAGAGCCGACGACGCGACCCAGGCGTCCGTCGCCGAGGGACACATGCAGAAGGCGCTGAAGAGCGTCTTCTCGGTGGCCGAGGGGTACCCCCAGCTGCAGTCGAGCCAGGAGTTCCTGCAGCTGCAGACGGAGCTCGTCGACGCCGAGGACAAGATCCAGTCCGCCCGCCGCTCCTACAACGGCGGTGTCCGCGAGCTGAACACGAAGATCAAGGTCTTCCCGAACTCGTCGTTCGCGAAGAGCCGCGGCTTCCACGAGGCGAGCTTCTTCGAGACGAACGAGGCATCGGCGATCGCCGAGCCGCCCCGGGTCCAGTTCTGACGCTCAGGCGGTCGCGTCCGCTCCGGGTCTCGCCGCTGCCGGTGCATCGGCGTCGTCCGCTGCGACGTGCGCCACGAGCGGGACACCGAGTGCACCCGCGAGGGACGCCGCAGCCGTGCCGCGGTCCGTCACCTCGATGCCGTCGAGTCCCTGCCAGGCCGCAGCGCGGAGCAGGGTGTCGGCCAGGCGTCCGGCGTCGAGCTCGGCGCCGTCCTGCTGCCACGCCGTCCGGACACGGAGCACCCCGCGCTGCCGATCGCTCTTCAGGTCGACCCGTCCGACCAGGGTGTCGTCCTGCAGGACCGGGAGCACGTAGTACCCGAAGACCCGCTTCGGCGCCGGTGTGTAGATCTCGATCCGGTAGTGGAAGCCGAACATCCGCTCGGCACGCCGCCGGAACCACACGACCGGGTCGAACGGGCTGAGCACCGCGCTCGCCGTCATCGCGCGGGGGACCCGTGCCTCCGCGTGCATCCACGCCCGCTCCCGCCAGCCCTCGACCCGGACCGGCACGAGCTCGCCGGCGTCCTCGAGGTCGGCGATCGCGGCGGCGGTGTCGTCGGAGCGCAGCCGCCAGTAGTCGGCGATGTCCGCGCGGGTGCCGACGCCGAGCGCCCGGGACGCCCGCGCGACGAGCTGCCGGATCGCGTCCGGCCGCGCCGGTGCCGTCTCGAGGAACCCGTCGGGCAGCACCTGCGACGGCAGGGCGTAGACCCGCTCGAAGCCCGATCGCCCGGCGCTGACGACGTCGCCCCAGCGGAACATGAGCTCGAGGCCGAGCTTGACGTCGCTCCACCCCCACCACGGACCGCGCCGGACGTTGGACTCGTGCTCGACGGCGCTCGCCGGCATCGGCCCCTCGGCACGGAGCATGGCGTGCAGTTCGCGGCGGACGGACTCGGTCCTCGTGACGTGCTCCACCCGGGCGGGAGCGGCGTCGCGCTCGCGCATCGCGTCCATCTTCCAGCGGAAGAGCCGGAGGTCGTCCTGCGCGATGAACGCCGCCTCGTGCGCCCAGTACTCCCGGTAGGGCCCACGCGCGGCGAAGGTCAACCGGTCGAGCGCGGTGCGGTCGTATGCGCCGAGGCGCGCGAACAGCGGCAGGTAGTGACTGCGGTCGAACACGTTCACCGAGTCGATCTGCAGCAGGCCGAGCCGGTCGATGCCCGCACGGAGGGCACGGGTGCCGACCACCTCGGCCGGCGCGCGACCGAAGCCCTGCGCGGCGAGGGCGACGCGGCGGGACTCCACAGCGGAGAGCGACGTCCTGACCATGCCGACGACCCTACCGACGCCCACCGACGACGTCGGACCCGAGGTGACGAGCCCATATGCCGCATCTGGAACGCAATGCGTCCGCCGCGGATACACTTCCCTGCATGGCATGGGGACAAAAGCAGACACCTCCGGACCCCGTGGTCGACGACACGGTCCCGGTCGGCATGCGGATCGCGGGCGCGTGGTCCTGGCGGGTGCTCGTCGTCGTCGGCGTGATCGCGCTCTTCATCTGGCTGATGACGATCTTCAGCGAGATCCTCATCCCGTTCCTCATCGGCATCGTCATCTCGGCGCTGCTCGTCCCGTTCTCGAACTGGATGCAGCGCCACCACGTGCCGAAGTGGATCGCCGTCATCGTCAGTCTGCTCGCGGGGATCGCCGCCCTCGGTGGACTCATCTGGCTCGTCGTCGACCAGATCATCGCGTCCTACCCGTCGCTCCGGGACCGCACGGTCTCGCAGTACGCCACCATCCGCGACTTCGTCCTCAACTCCGGCCTGGGCATCACCCAGAAGGACGTCAACGGCTGGCTGAACGACGCGACGAAGTGGCTGCAGGACAACTCCGGGTCGATCCTCTCCGGCGTCGCGAGCGCCGGGTCGAGCGCGACCCACGTGTTCGAGGCGCTGTTCATCATCCTGTTCACGACGATCTTCCTGCTCATCGACGGCAAGAACGTCTGGCGCTGGACGGTCCGGCTGTTCCCGCGCAAGGCCCGTGCCGCCGTCGACGGTGCCGGTGTCGCTGGCTGGATCACCCTCACGAGCTTCATCCGCGTGCAGATCTTCGTCGCGTTCGTCGACGCGGTCGGCATCGGCCTCGGCGCCTGGATCGTCGGGCTGTTCTTCGGCGGCATGCCGCTGGTCATCCCGATCGCCGCGTTCGTGTTCCTCGGCGCGTTCATCCCGGTGGTCGGTGCGATCGTCACCGGCTTCCTCGCCGTCTTCGTCGCGCTCATCTTCAACGGGCCGGTCGCCGCCGTGCTCGTCCTGGCGGTCGTCCTGCTCGTGCAGCAGATCGAGGGGCACATCCTCCAGCCGCTCGTCATGGGCAACGCGGTGAAGGTCCACCCGCTGGCCGTCGTCCTCGGCGTCACCGCGGCATCCGGCCTGGCCGGCATCGCCGGAGCGTTCTTCGCGGTGCCGCTCATCGCGACCCTCAACGCCATGGTCACCACCATCGCGAGCGGTCGCTGGCGTCGACTCGACTCCGACCACGTGCTCGAGGCGACACCGAAGCGCGGGCAGCACGGGGAGCTCCAGCTCATGCGTCGGCGTCGGCACACCACCCGTGACGACGTGCCGGCTCCGGGGAGCGACCAGGAACCCACCGCCGCCGAGGGCACCGCCAGCACGAACTAGCGGCAGCGCCGACGTCATCGGTTCGCGGGTCGGGCCCCTGACCGACGATGATGGGGGAGTGACCGACACCAGCGCTCCTCCCCAGGCCCCGACGCTCGCCGACATCGAGGCGGCACGGGTGACCATCGCGGGGGTCGCCCGGGTGACGCCCATGGAGACGTCGCAGTTCCTCGCCCAGGTCCTCGGCTCCCCGGTGCACCTGAAGTGCGAGAACCTGCAGCGCACCGGGGCGTACAAGGTCCGCGGCGCGTACAACCGGCTCGCCGCCCTGACCCCGGAGCAGCGCGCGGCGGGCGTCGTCGCCGCGAGCGCCGGCAACCACGCCCAGGGCGTCGCCCTCGCCGCGCGCGAGCTCGGCATCCCGGCGACGATCTTCACGCCGGTCGGGGTGGCGCTGCCGAAGCTGCAGGCGACCCGGCACTACGGCGCCGAGGTGGTCCTCCACGGCCACTCGGTGGAGGAGGCGCTGTCCGCGGCGAAGGACTTCGGTGCCCGGACGGGCGCCGTGTTCATCCCGCCGTTCGACCACCCCGACGTGATCGCCGGGCAGGGGACCCTCGGCCTCGAGATCCTCGACCAGGTACCCGACGTCGACACCGTCGTCGTGCCGATCGGCGGCGGCGGCGTGATCTCCGGCATCGCCATCGCCGTGAAGGGCCTCGCGGAGCGGCTCGGTCGTCCGATCCGCGTGATCGGCGTGCAGGCGGAGAACGCCGCCGCCTACCCGGACTCGCTCGACGCCGGAGAGCCGGTGACGATCCAGACGACGCCGACCATCGCGGACGGCATCGCCGTCGCACGGCCCGGCGAGCTGAACTTCCCGATCATCCGCGACCTGGTCGACGAGGTCGTGACGGTGTCCGACGACGACGTCGCCCGCGCGCTCCTGGTGCTGCTCGAGCGGGCGAAGCTCGTCGTCGAGGCGGCGGGCGCGGTCGGCGTCGCCGCGATCATGGCCGGCTCGGTGCGCGACACCGGGCGGACCGTGGTGCTCCTGAGCGGCGGCAACATCGACCCGCTCATGATGGAGCGGGTGATCACCCGCGGCCTCGTCGCCGCCTCGCGGTACATCGGCATCCGGATCATGCTGCCGGACCGTCCCGGGCAGCTCGCGCGCGTCGCCCAGGTCATCTCCGACGCGGGCGCGAACGTGGTCGAGGTGCTGCACACCCGGCACGGGCAGGGGCTGGTGATCAACGAGGTCGCGCTCGACCTGTCGATCGAGGCCCGCGGTCCCGAGCACGCCGAAGAGGTCATCCAGCGGCTCCACGAGGCGGGGTTCCGCCCGGAGCAGCTCCTGCGCTGACCCCCACGGTCGTGCACGACACCGCGGGGCGGACCCGCGGTGCACGACGCCCGGGGCGGACCCGTCGTGCACGACACCCCGACACGGACACAGCACCGCGGTGTTCCGCGGTGCTGTGTCCGTTCCGGGGGGCTGTGGCGTGCCCGCGTGCGCGTGCCCGCCGTGCGCGTGCGGCTACGGCTCGTAGCGCTCGACCTTCGTCACCTCGACGGCGATCTCCTTGCCGTTCGGCGCCGTGTAGGTCGTCGCATCGCCGGCACGGAGGCCCACGATCGCCGCACCGACCGGGCTGACCGGGCTGTACACGGTGAGGTCCGACCCCTCCGCGACGATCTCGCGGCTGCCGACGAGGAAGGTCGATGGGTCCCCGGCGATCGTGGCCGTGACGACGGTGCCGGGCTCGACGGTGCCGTCGAACTCGGCCTCGCGCACCGTGGCGGTCTTGAGCAGGTTCGTGAGGACGCGGATGCGGGCCTCGATCTTGCCCTGCTCGTCCTTGGCGGCGTGGTAGCCGCCGTTCTCCTTGAGGTCGCCTTCCTCGCGCGCGGCCTCGATGCGGCGGGCGATCTCGGCACGGCCCTCGCCGCTCAGCTCCTCGAGCTCCGCCTTGAGGCGGTCGTACGCCTCCTGCGTGAGCCAGGTGGCCTGCGTGTCGTTGCTCATGTACGTCATTCCCTTCGGCCATGAAAGAACGAGACCGACCGGAGCGGTCGGTCTCGTCAGGCGAATCACGGCAGTCTAGGGAACCCAGCAGGTGTGGATCAAGCCGGTCACGCCACGCGTGGTCGTGTTGACGTCCGTCGTGATCGTCCGGGTGCGCTCGGGGACCGGGGGCAGCGTCACGGTCTTCCAGCCGACGATCGTGTACGACTTGTCGAGCACCTGCACGGTGCACTCGGTCCGCGTCCCCGGGTCGACCGACACCTGCGAGTGCACGACCGCGTGGTGCTCGGACACGATCTCGTACCCGACGTCCTCGGTGTCCAGGCCGTGCGACGTCTGCCCCGGACCCGCCCAGATGACCCACGCGCCGAACACGACCACGATCGCGGCCGCCGCGGCGACGGCGAGCAGGCGCGCGCGACGCTTCCGGCCGGGCGTGCGGCCGTAGCGGTCGTCGAGGGTCGCCGTCGCGGTGGCTCCGGTGGGGGTCGGGTTCAGCTGTTCGGACAGTTCGGGGCTCCCGGGGTGATTATCCTGATCCCAGGGTAGTTCACGTGTGCCGTGCGCCACCCGCGTCCCTGGATCGCCAGCAGTGAGGAACACCTGTGCCGTACCGCCTGATGGCCGTCCACGCGCACCCCGACGACGAGTCGAGCAAGGGCGCGGCCACCGCGGCGAAGTACGTGGCCGAGGGCAACGAGGTCCTCGTGGTCTCCTGCACCGGTGGTGAGGCGGGTGACATCCTCAACGAGCAGCTCGGCGAACCGGCGACGAGCCGTGCCCACCGTGACATGGCCGGGTTCCGCCGCAGCGAGATGGCCGCGGCGCAGGCCGCGCTGGGCATCGACCACGTCTGGCTCGGGTACCACGACTCCGGCCTGCCCGACGCGGAGAAGGGCGAGAGCGTCCGCCCTGGCACGTTCTCGACCGTGCCGCTGGAGTACTCGACCGAGGCGCTCGTGCGCGTGGTCCGCCGGTTCCGCCCGCACGTGCTCGTCACCTACGACGAGAACGGCGGCTACCCGCACCCCGACCACATCCGCACGCACGAGGTCTCGATGGCCGCGTGGCGTGACGCCGGTGACCCGACGAAGTACCCGGACGCCGGGGAACCGTGGGAGATCGCGAAGCTCTACTACGAGCGCACGATGAACCCGCGTCGCTTCCGCACCGTCTTCGAGGCCCTGCAGGAACGCGACCCGGACAGCCCGGCGGTCGAGCAGCTCCGCGAGTGGGTCGAGCGGTTCGCCGACCGTCCGGACCTCGCCACGACGCACGTGGACGTGCACGAGTGGTTCGACGCGCGGGACGCGGCACTCCGCGCCCACGCCAGCCAGGTGCCCCCGGACAGCGCCTTCTTCTACTGGCCGAACGACCTCCTCGCGACGGTGTGGCCGACCGAGGACTACCAGCTCGTCGAGGCACGTGTGCCCACCGACCTGCCGGAGTCCGACCTCTTCGCGGGGATCCCACCGGAACAGGACCTCAACGCGTGATCACCCTCGCGGCAGTGCTCGCCGCCACCCCGAGTCCCAGCCCGACATCGGCCGTCCCCGACGTGGACGTCACGCCGGGCGTGGCCGGGTTCATCGCGATCGCGGCGGTCGCCGTCCTGACGATCCTGCTCATCATCGACATGACCCGGCGCATCCGGCGCACCCGCTACCGTGCGGAGATCCGGGAGCGCCTCGAGGCCGAGGCCCGCGGCGAGACGCCGGACGACCCGGACGACCCGGCCGAGCCGGGCCGTGACGACGTCGGGGACGGCACCGGGCGGCTCTGACGCCGGTCACCGACCGAGCGCACTGGAGGCTCCTGCCGGACCCCGCCACGGGCCTCCAGTCCGGTGTCCGTCAGCGGACCGGGTGCAGGGCCACCAGCAGGATGCCCGCCCACTGCGCCGCGAACGCGGCGACGGTGAGGGCGTGGAAGACCTCGTGGAAGCCGAAGAACGTCGGGGACGGGTTCGGTCGCTTGAAGCCGTACACGAGCGCCCCGACGACGTAGGCGAGGCCGCCGGACAGCACGAGCACGGTCATCGGCACGCTCGCGGCGAAGAGCTGCGGCAGGATCCCGAGCGCCGCGCACCCGAGCGCGAGGTACAGCGGGACGTACAGCCACCGCGGGGCCCCGATCCAGAACACCCGGAAGGCGATGCCGAGGAGCGCGCCGCCCCACATCACCCAGAGCACCCAGACCATCACCTGGTGCGGCAGCGCGCAGACCGCCACGGGCGTGTACGTGCCGGCGATGAGCAGGAAGATGTTCGTGTGGTCGATCCGCTTGAGGACCCGCTTGACCACCGGCCCCCACGGGAAGCGGTGGTAGGTCGCGGAGACGCCGAACATGATCAGTGACGTCGCCATGAACACGGCGCACGCGGCCTTCGCGGCCGGGGTCGCCGCCAGGGTGACGAGCACGATGCCCATCGCGATGGCGAACGGGAACGTGCCCAGGTGGATCCAGCCCCGCCATGCCGGACGTGCCTCGACGGTCGTCGCGGCCTCTTCCGTGAACGGGACGTGGGGGATGGTGTCGGTGTCCCGGGGGTGGTCCATGCCCCGACGATAGGACGGCGCAGCACACCGACGGCTGGGAGTCGGCACCGAGCGACCGTGCACTACAGTCGTTGCGTGACCGGCAGGCTGGGACGGGAAGGACGCGGGATCCTCTACCGCGCCTACCAGCAGCGCATCCGCAGGCAGATCGACGGAGCCCCGACGCCGAAGCACGTCGCGATGATCGTGGACGGCAACCGCCGCTGGGCGAAGCAGCTCGGCCTCGAGACCGCAGCCCACGGACACCGGGCGGGTGCGGCGAAGATCCCCGAGTTCCTGACCTGGTGCGAGGACCTCGACGTCCAGGTGGTGACCCTCTACCTGCTCTCGGCGGACAACCTCAAGGGCCGCGGGGGCGAGGAGCTCGAGGAGCTCATCGCCATCATCGGTGCCCTCGCCGACCGCCTGTCCCGGCAGGGGTCCTGGCGTGTGCAGCACGTCGGGTCGAACGACGGTCTGCCCGACGAACTCGTCCGGGAACTGACGGAGGCCGAGGCCCGCAGCGCGGACAACACCGGGCTGCACATCAACCTGGCGGTCGGGTACGGCGGACGGCGCGAGATCGCGGACGCCATGCGGAGCATCGTCCGGGCGCACGGAGAGGGCGGGGGCACGCTCGACACCCTCGCCGAGGTGCTCACGCCGGAGCTGATCGGCGACCACCTGTACACGCAGGGGCAGCCCGACCCGGACCTGATGATCCGTACATCCGGCGAGCAGCGGTTGTCCGACTTCATGCTGTGGCAGAGCGCGCACAGTGAGTTCTACTTCGTCGAGGCGTTCTACCCGGACCTGCGCGAGGTCGACTTCCTCCGGGCGGTGCGCGACTTCGGGCGCCGCTCGCGGCGCTTCGGGGGCTGAACCGGGTCGATTCCCGCGCTGCGGACCGGTCGATTCCGGCGCTGGCCGCGGTCCCAGTACACTCACAGGGTTCTGTTCCTCTGAAAGGTGCCCCTGTGACCACGATCGACGAGTACGCCGCCGGCTTCGCGGAGGAGCCCGGGTACCTCGACCACGCCGCATTCGGGCCGGTGCAGACCGCCGTGCTCGAGGAGCAGCGCGTCCTCGGGACCATCCAGGAGCACATGCGCTTCGGTGCGATGGAGACGCTCGACGAGCAGGACGCCCGCGTCCGTGCCGTCGCCGCCCGGCTCGTCCGCGTCCGTGCGGACCAGGTCGCCTCGCAGACCGCCACCACCCCGGGCCTGCTGCAGACGGCGTTCGGCCTGACCGGCGGCGTGCTGGTGTCCGCCGACGACTACCCCGCGATGCCGCTCGCACTGGCGAGCGCGGCGTCCTCGACGGGCGGCCGGGTCCGTCCCGTCGTCATCGAGTCCGGCGCCGGCTGGATGACGCCCGAGCTCGTCGCGGCCCGACTGGACTCCGCGCCCGACGACGTCACGGCCGTGGCGGTGTCGCTCGTCGACTGGCGGACCGGGTACCGCGCCGACCTCGCCGCGCTCCGCGACGTCGTCGGGGACCGCCTGCTCATCGTCGACGCCATCCAGGGGTTCGGCGTCGTCGACGCGGCGTACGAGGCCGCCGACGTCGTCGCCACCGGTGGGCAGAAGTGGCTCCACGCCGGCTGGGGGACGGGCTTCGTGTCGTTCACCGACCGTGCGCTCGATCGGCTGCAGCCGGCGCTCTCCGGTCCGCACGGGACGACCGGTTGGCCCGTCGAGGTGCCCTCGGTGCGTCCAGGGGCCGCCGGCTTCAGCATGACGCGGATCGACCCCGTCGCCCAGGCCCGGCTCGCGGTGGCGCTCGAACGGCTGACGGCCGTCGGAGTCGCCGCCGTGGAGGCGCGGGTGGCCGACCGTGTCGAGCGGGTCCTCGCGATCGTCGACGAGTTCGGGATCGAGGTCGAGTCGAGCCGCGACCCCGCCGAACGTGCCGGGATCGTGGTGCTCCGACCTGCCGAGGGCCGCCTCACCGCCCTCGTCGCGGCGCTGCACAACCACGGGGTCACGGCGTCCACCCGGCTGGGGACCGTCCGCGTGTCGGTCTTCGCGTCGACGACGGACGAGACGCTCGACATGTTCCGGGACGCCTGCATCTCCACCGCCACGTCCTTCTGACGCCGGGGCCGCCGCGCTCCTGTCGCCCGGGCTACCGCGCTTCTGTCGCCGGGGGTGCCGCGCGACGCTCAGGTCGCGTTCACGGAACCGTAACCGAGGGATGCGCGTGTCGCTGGCGTCCTGTCGGAGGTCCGACGTAGCTTGGCGGCATCGGGCACCGCGCCCGATCGAAGCGGCCACAGACGGTGCTTCGGGACCAGCTCCGTGGCCGTGTCGAGGACAAGGACCGGGCCGAGCGCGGCCCGGGGATGGAGTGGTCGTGACCTCCCAGAACGTCTCCCACGGAACCTCGTCAGCAGCGTCGACCTCGGCTCCGGCCGCACGGTCGACCGGCACGGACCAGCGCACCTACGTGCTGGACACCTCGGTGCTGCTGAGTGATCCGCGGGCCCTGTTCCGCTTCGACGAGCACGCGGTCGTGCTGCCCGTCGTGGTCATCAGCGAGCTCGAGTCCAAGCGGAACGACCCGGAGATCGGGTACTTCGCCCGGCAGGCACTCCGGATCCTCGACGAACTCCGCATCGAGCACGAGCGCCTCGACTTCCCGGTGGCCGTCGGCGCCGGCGGGTCACTCCGCGTCGAGCTGAACCACTCGAACCAGTCCGTCCTGCCGTCCGGGCTCCAGCTCGGCGACAACGACTCGCGGATCCTGGCGGTCGCGTCGAACCTCGCCGGCGACGGGCTCGACGTCGTGGTGGTGTCGAAGGACCTCCCGCTCCGGGTGAAGGCGGCGTCGATCGGCCTCGCCGCCGAGGAGTACCGCGCCGAACTCGCCGTCGACTCCGGCTACACGGGCATCACCGAGCTCCAGGTGTCCGGCGAGCAGATGTCGGACCTGTACGAGAAGGAGGAGATCCGCTCCGCGCAACTCGACGGCGTCCCGGTCAACACCGGTGTCGTGATCCACTCCGAGCGCGGCTCGGGCCTCGGCCGTGTGCACACCATCGGATCCGTCGCCCTGGTCCGCGGCGACCGCGAGGTCTTCGGGCTCCGTGGCCGGTCCGCCGAGCAGCGTCTGGCGATCGACGCCCTCCTCGACCCGGAGATCGGCATCGTCTCCCTCGGCGGCAGCGCCGGCACGGGCAAGTCCGCGCTCGCGCTCTGCGCCGGGCTCGAGGCCGTGCTCGAACGACAGCAGCACAAGAAGATCATGGTGTTCCGGCCCCTCTACGCCGTGGGCGGTCAGGAGCTCGGGTACCTGCCGGGTGACGCCAACGAGAAGATGAACCCGTGGGCGCAAGCGGTCTTCGACACGCTCGGTGCCCTGGTGTCCGACAACGTCCTCGACGAGGTCGTCGAGCGGGGCATGCTCGAGGTGCTCCCGCTCACCCACATCCGCGGGCGCTCGCTGCACGACGCGTTCGTCATCGTGGACGAGGCCCAGTCGCTCGAGCGCAACGTGCTGCTGACGATGCTCTCGCGCATCGGGCAGAACTCCCGCGTCGTGTTGACCCACGACGTCGCACAGCGGGACAACCTGCGCGTCGGTCGGCACGACGGCGTCGCCTCGGTGATCGAACGGCTCAAGGGGCACCCGCTGTTCGCGCACGTCACGCTGACGCGCTCCGAGCGCTCGGCGATCGCCGCACTGGTGACCGAGATGCTCGACTCGCCCGACCTGGTGTAGCGGAACGGGACCGCCACGACGGACGGGAGGCCCGGTGCCAGCTGGCACCGGGCCTCCCGTCCGTCGTGTGGCGTGCGCGCCGTCAGCTCGGGTGCGTCATGCTCAGCACGTCGAGGGCCTGGTCGAGCTGCTCCTCGGTGACCTCGCCGCGCTCGACGAAGCCGAGTGCCACGACGGCCTCGCGCACCGTGATGCCCTCGGCGACCGCGTGCTTGGCGACCTTCGCGGCGGCTTCGTACCCGATGACGCGGTTGAGCGGCGTGACGATCGACGGCGACGACTCGGCGAACGCGCGGGCGCGGTCGAGGTTCGCCTCCAGCCCGTCGACCGTCTTGTCGGCGAGCACGCGCGAGCTGTTCGCGAGCAGGCGGATGGACTCGAGCAGGGCGGTGCCCATCACCGGGATCGCGACGTTGAGCTCGAACGCGCCGGACGCACCGGCCCAGGCGATCGTCGCGTCGTTGCCGATCACCCGTGCCGCGACCATCAGCGTGGCCTCGGGGATGACGGGGTTCACCTTGCCGGGCATGATCGACGAGCCCGGCTGCAGGTCGGGGATGTGGAGCTCGCCGAGCCCCGTGTTCGGACCCGACCCCATCCACCGCAGGTCGTTGTTGATCTTCGTCAGGCTGACCGCGAGGACCTTGAGCGCTCCGGACGCCTCGACCAGGGCATCGCGCGCGCCCTGGGCCTCGAAGTGGTCGAGTGCCTCGGTGATCGGCAGGCCGGTGTCCTCGGCGAGCTGCGCGATGACCCGCTGCGGGAAGCCCGTCGGCGTGTTGATCCCGGTGCCCACCGCGGTGCCACCGAGCGGGACCTCGGCGACGCGGGGGAGCGTCGCGGTCACGCGCTCGATCCCCAGGCGGATCTGCCGGGCGTACCCGCCGAACTCCTGCCCGAGCGTGACCGGGGTGGCGTCCATCAGGTGGGTCCGACCGGACTTGACGGCGTCGGCCCACAGCGTCGCCTTCGCCTCGAACGCCTCGGCGAGGTGCTCGAGCGATGGCACGAGGGACCGGATCAGGGCGTCCGTCACGGCGACGTGCACCGAGGTCGGGAAGACGTCGTTCGAGGACTGCGAGGCGTTGACGTGGTCGTTCGGGTGCACGGCCGTGCCGGTCCGGGACGCCAGCGTGGCCAGGACCTCGTTCATGTTCATGTTCGACGAGGTCCCGCTGCCGGTCTGGTAGACGTCGACCGGGAACTGGTCGTGGTGCGCTCCCGCGATCACGACGTCCGCCGCACCCACGATGGCGTCGGCGACGGCCTGGTCCACGATGCCGAGCTGTCCGTTGACGATCGCCGCCGCGCGCTTGATCCGCGCGAGGGCGACGATCTGCGCCGACTCGAGGCCGGTCCCGGAGATCGGGAAGTTCTCCACCGCGCGCTGGGTCTGGGCCCGGTACAGCGCCGAGGCGGGCACGCGGACCTCGCCCATGGTGTCGTGTTCGATCCGGAACCCGTCGGTGCTGCCGTCGGTCTCGGTCGGGGTCGTCGCGGTGGTGTCGGTCACGTCGTCGTGGTCCTTCCTGGTGGTGCGCCCGTCGCGGTCGCGGCCGGGTGGTGGTCGTGGCGGGGTCGTGCCGAGGCGGCGGTGCCCGGTGTGGTCAGGCGGCGCCGACGACGGTGTCGATGGACACTTCGCCCGTGGTGAGGTCGTAGGTCGCCCCGACCACGGCCAATCTACCCTCGGCGATCGCGTCGGAGACCGCGCCGGAACGCTCGAGGATCGCCCCGAGCGTCGACTCGAGGTGCGCCGCCCCGATGGCTTCCTGCGGCAGGTCGGCGTCGGTGGCACGGACCCGCTCGACGCTCGGCGCGATCGCGTCGACGAGCGCCTGCAGGTGCGGCGCCGGGACCGGCTCACCGGAGCGTGCGGCGGCGACCGCGCCGCACTTGGTGTGCCGGAGGACGACGACGAGCGGCGTGCCGAGCGCGACGACGGCGAACTCGATCGACCCGAGCACGACGTCGTCGACGATCTGTCCGGCGTTCCGGATCGCGAAGACGTCGCCGATGCCGGCGTCGAACACGTGCTCGAACGGCACGCGGGAGTCGGAGCAGCCCAGGACGGTGGCGAACGGAGCCTGTGAGCCGGCGAGCTCGTTGCGACGGTCGGGGTCGATCCGGCCGGTGCGGCGCTTGTCGGCGGCGAACCGAGCATTGCCCTCGACGAGGAGTCGGAGGGCGTCGGCGGGGGTGCTCGCTGCGCGGTCGGTCATGGGTTCGGCTCCTCGGTGCTGCTTCGGGTTGGTGCCCCGTCGCGCCGGCACGAGGCCCGGGGTGGCGCGGCGGGTGGTGGGACGGTGCTAGCTGGTCGCGAGCTGTTCCGCCACGCCGGAGGCGATCGTGCGGAACGAGGCGTCGTCGGCGGTCCCGGCCAGGACCACGGTGCTCCGGCCGAAGGTGGCGACGAGGGAGTAGGCCTGGTTGCCGGCGTCGCGGCCCTCGTCGCGGCGGTCGTACACGGTCCACTTCGTGCCGCCGATCGACCTGGTGCCGGTCGCGGCGTGCTGGTCGAGCTGGTTCGCGACCCAGGTCGGGTTGGCGTCGATGCCCTGGTGGAGGCCGACGTACTGCTTGTCCGGGGTCAGGAAGCCCACCGTCCAGATACGCACGCCGTCGGCGGTCTTGTCCGTGAAGTCGGCACGGTTCGCGCTGTAGGTGCGGGGCAGTGGCGGGGCTGCGAGGGTGACGCCGGCGACGTCGGCCTGGGACGCGACCTGCCGGTAGTCGACGTCGCGGTCCACCGTGCTCTCCGGGCGGGCGACCACCGCGACCAGGAACAGCACGATGCCGAACGAGGCGATGAGCGCGAGGACGAGGTTGAACGCCGTCTGGTGCTGCCGGCGGGCGCGGCGAGCGGTGTCCTTCCGCGCCCAGGTCTCCTCCGCCGTCTCGGGGCGGCCGAGCTCGGCGACGATCGGCCGGCCGGTGTCCGGATCGGTCATCGGGAGGCCTCGGCAGCGCTGTCGTCGGTCGCGGCGCGCGCGGCGTCGAGCCTTGCACGGGCGCCCACGAGCCACTCCTCGCACCGTGCGGCGAGGGCCTCGCCACGCTCCCAGAGGGACAGCGACCGTTCGAGCGTCGCGGAGCCCTGCTCGAGCTCGGTGACGACGCGCACGAGTTCATCGCGCGCGGCCTCGTAGCTCAGGGACCGGACGTCTGCCTGCCCGGTCGGCGTGGTCGCGGGCTGTTCCTCGGATGACACGCCTCGATTGTACCGAGGCGCACCGACCAGCAGGCCGGGCACTGCGACCGGTGCAGACGCCACCGGAGGCTGCGGTTTGTGGAGGACCGGCGCTCAGCCCTCGCCGTCCGGGCCGGGGCCGTCCGGCTCCAGCGTGCCGGTGGCCGTGCCGGCGCCGAGCGTCACGCGCACGTCGGTGGCGCCGTCGAGGTCGGCCGCCGCCCGCACGACACCGCCGTCCCCGGTCTGGACGATCGCGTACCCGCGCCGCAGGGTGTCCCGCGGTGAGAGCGTCCGGAGCCGCCCGGTCAGGTGGCCGACGTCGGCGTGCGAACGCTCGATGCGGCGGTCGAGGAGCTCGCGGGCGCGGGACAGGTCCCGCGCCACCTCCTCGGCACGGGTGTCGACGAGCCACGCGGTCGACGCCAGTGCCGGGCGCGAACGCAGGGCCGCGATGCGGTCGGCCTCGACCGAGAGCGTGTGGGACAGCCGGAGGCCGAGTCGGGCGCGGGCCTGGCGCACGTTCGCGAGCTCCTCGGCGACGTCGGGGACGACCCGCTTCGCCGCGTCCGTGGGGGTCGACGCCCGGAGGTCCGCCACCTCGTCGAGGATCGGCCGGTCCGCCTCGTGGCCGATGGCCGAGACGATCGGGGTCGTCGCGGCTGCCGCGGCCCGGACGAGTCCCTCGTCGCTGAAGCCGAGGAGGTTCTGGAAGTCGCCGCCGCCGCGGGCGATGACGATGACGTCGACCTCGGGGTCGGCGTCGAGCTCGAGGATGGCGGCGGTCACCTCGGGCACCGCACGTTCACCCTGCACGGCGGTGTGCACCGTGCGGAACTCCACCTGCGGCCAGCGGAGCTGCGCGTTGCGCTTGACGTCCTTCTCGGCATCGGAGTCCTTGCCGGTGACGAGCCCGATCCGGTGCGGCAGGAAGGGCAGACGCTTCTTGCGGGAGACGTCGAACAGGCCCTCCGCGGCGAGGGTCCTGCGCAGGCGTTCGAGTCGTTCCAGGAGGTCCCCGAGGCCGACGTGCTTCATCTCGACGACCTGCATCGTGAGCGAGCCGCCCTTGACCCAGTAGTTCGGCTTGACGGCGGCGACCACCCGGGCGCCCTGCTTCAGGTCCGCCGGCACCCGGGAGCGGACGCTCGACCAGATGGAGAACGACACGGTGGCGTCCACCTCGACGTCCTTGAGCTTGCCGTAGACGTTGCCGCCCGCCACGTTCCACTGCGTGATCTCGCCCTCGACCCACGCGGTGCCGAGGCGGTCGATCCAGTCGCGCAGCTTCGCGCCGAGCAGCGCGACGGGCCACGGGTTGTCGGCCGTCGGGGGTCCCTGTTCGATCGCCATCTGCTCCTCCTGGTGGTGCGGGTCCCATCGTGCCGGAAACCGCCGACGGTACGGGTGTGCGGCGTCCGCCGGACACCGCCGACGGTACGGGTGCGCGGTGTCCGCCACTCCGCCGGACACCGCCGACGGTACGGGTGCGCGGCGTCCGCCGCCCGGCCGGACACCGCCGACACCGGGTTCTCCACCGGCTCGTCCGTACCCAGCCCGCGTCGGTCCCGCTCACCTATCATCGGGGACGTGACGATCACCAACGGCCACTCGGTCCCACTCGCGCCGCCGCGCATGCCCGCGCCGCGCGGCCGGCTGCGGAACGACCCCGTGACCGGCACGAAGAAGGTCCTGCTCGCCGCCCCGCGCGGGTACTGCGCCGGCGTGGACCGTGCGGTCGTCGCCGTCGAGAAGGCCCTCGAGCAGTACGGCGAGCCGGTCTACGTCCGCAAGCAGATCGTCCACAACGTGCACGTCGTGTCGACGCTCGAGCAGCGCGGAGCCGTCTTCGTCGACGACGTCGACGAAGTCCCCCGTGGGTCGCACGTCGTCTTCAGCGCGCACGGCGTGTCCCCGGCCGTGGTGGCCGGCGCCGCCGACCGCGACCTGCACGCCATCGACGCCACCTGCCCGCTCGTCACGAAGGTGCACCGCGAAGCCACCCGCTTCGCCCGTGCCGAGCGCACGATCATCCTCATCGGCCACGCCGGCCACGAAGAGGTCGAGGGGACGATGGGGCACGCCCCGGAACGCACGATCCTCGTGAACGGCCCCGAGGACGTCACCGACCTCGTCGTCGACGACCCCGACAACCTCGTCTGGTTGTCCCAGACCACGCTGAGCGTCGACGAGACGATGGAGACCGTCCGGCGGCTGCGCGAGCGGTTCCCCACGATCGAGGACCCACCCTCGGACGACATCTGCTACGCCACGCAGAACCGCCAGGTCGCGATCAAGAAGGTCGCCCCGCAGGCGGACCTCGTGATCGTCGTCGGCTCGGCGAACTCGTCGAACAGCGTCCGTCTGGTCGAGGTCGCCCTCGAACACGGTGCCCGGGCTGCGCACCGCGTCGACTACGCGGAGGAGATCGAGCAGCAGTGGCTCGACGGCGTCGCGACCGTCGGCGTGACGAGCGGCGCGTCCGTGCCGGAAGAACTGGTGCGCGAGGTCCTCGACCAGCTCGCCGACGCCGGCTACGGCTCCGTCGAAGAGGTCGTCACCGCCCACGAAGACCTGATGTTCTCGCTCCCGAAGGAGCTCCGCACCGACGCGTCGGGCAACCCGACGCGTGCGCTCGGCGGGCGCCGCCGGTGAGCGCGCGTGACTGGTCGTCGGTGCCGTCCCGTGATCGCGGAGCCGACCCCGACCCCGCCGTCCTGGAGGCCCGACCCGCGTCCGCCACGACCGGTGCCGGTGACGCAGACGGTCGGGTCCACGGCCGCCCCGCACCGCAGTACGGCGAGTACGCGCCCGAGGGCTGGGTGAACCCGGTCCTCGTCGAACAGGAGCGGCAGGAGCGCGAGCGGCAGTCGCACGAGGCCGCGGTCGCCGCACGGTCCGCCGCGGCCGTCGGCAGCGACCGCCCCGGCAGCACCCGTGCTGGCACTGCCCGTTCCGGCAGCACCGGCCCCGGGAGCGTCGGCCCCGGTCGCCCGGGCGTCGACGCGTCCACGCCGGCGCTGGCCCGCTTCGGCAGGACACCGGGTGACTTCCTGCTCACCGTGCTGCTGCTGGCGTTCGGACTCGTCTCGGTCGTCCAGTCGCTCGCCGTCGGGACGGTCGCATCGCAGTTCCGTCGGGAGATCGAGCGCCGGTCGACCACGCTCGCCGACCCCGGCGCGCTCACCACGGCCGCGATCGTCAGCGCCGTCGGCGGGATCGTCGTGTTCGTGCTCGTCGTGTGGTGGTCCATCGTCCGGCTCCGTCAGCGCAAGCGGACCGTGTGGGTCCCGCTGCTCGGCGGGGTCGTCGCGTCGGTGGTGACCATGGTCGCGTTCGTCACGGTGCTGATGCAGGACGGTCAGTTCGTGGCGTGGATGATGCAGAACGCGGGCGGCTGACCCCGAGCACGGTCCGCATCCGGTCGACGGCGGCGTCGACGTGCTCGGCCAAGGGGGCGTCTCGTGTGTCGTCGAGCCAGGTCAGGAGTGCGGTCTGGAACACCTCGGCGGTGACCGCCGCGATCGTCTCGGCCGTGACGGGGTCCGCCCCACGGAGGACGAAGCCGTCGCGGACCGCCCGACGCAGGTCCGCCTGCTTGCGGAGGTCACGTTCGAGCAGCGCGGGCTCGGCGTCGATGACCCGTCGCGCCGCCCGGATCTCCGCGCGGCGCGGGTCGAACCGCCGTTCCCCGAGCGTCCGGAGCCCCTCCTGCACGATGACCATCGGTGGGAGGTCGGCCGGGGCCTCGGCGAGCAGGCGCGTGGCGATCGCCGGCACCTCGTCGTCCCCGAAGAAGACCTCGCGTTTGTCGCTGAAGTGCCGGAAGAACGTCCGTCGGGTGAGCCCGGCGCGGTCGACGATGTCGGGCACGGTCGTGGCGGAGAACCCGCGCTCGGCGAAGAGCTCCAGCGCAGCGGTGCGCAGGCGCTCCCGCGCGCCGGGGGTCCATCGAGGCATGACGTCAGCATAGATGATGACACCGGGTGTCGTCAGGGCGTAGTCTGACGACACTGCATGTCATCACGATGGTGGCATCTCACGAAGGGTCACCATGTCCGAGAACTCCGCCGCCGTCCTCCGCGCTCCCCGGTCCGCGCTCGTCGTCGAGGACGCCGACGTCCCCTCGCCCGCCGCGGACGAGGTGGTCGTCCGGGTCGGTGCCGTCGCGGTGAACCCGGTCGACTGGATCATCCAGGGGACCGGCTCCGTGACGTACCGCTGGCTCACGACCCCCGCCGTGCTCGGCTCCGACGTCGCCGGTGAGGTCGTCGCCGTCGGCACCGAGGTCACCCGCTTCGCGGTGGGGGACCGCGTGGTGGGGCTCGCGACGGGCACCGACCGCGGACGGGACAGCCGCCACGAGGGCGCCTTCCAGCAGTACACCGCGCTGCTCGAGCGACTGACCGCGCCGGTCCCGGAGGGCATGTCCGACGAGCGGGCCGCGGTGCTGCCCCTCGCCGTGTCCACCGCCGCGTGCGGCCTGTTCCAGCAGCGACACCTCGGGCTCCGGATGCCGGGTGCCGACGGCGTGCCCGACCCCGCGGCCGGCGGGGTCGTCGTGGTGTGGGGCGGCTCGACGAGCGTCGGAGCGAACGCGGTGCAGCTCGCGCACGCCGCCGGCTACGACGTGGTGAGCACCGCCTCGCCGAAGAACGCGGCGTTCGTGCGGTCGCTCGGAGCCGACGTCGTGGTGGACCACCACGACCGCGGGGCCGTCGACGCCCTGGTCGCCGGCATCGCCGGGCGCCCGGTGGTCGGGGCGATCGCGTTCGGCTCGGGGTCGGCCGACGCGTGCCTGCGCGTCCTCCGACGGACCGGCGGGACGGCCCTCGCGATGGCGAGCACCGCGGTCTCCCTCGACCGGCTCGCCGGTCGCCGGCGGCTGTTCCCGGCGATGCTCCCCGTCTTCACCCGCATCGGGCTCTCCATGGTCGCGCTGACCGTCCGCGCGCGGCTCGCCGGCGTCCGCACGGGCTTCATCTGGGGGAGCAGCCTCCGCGACGACGAGGTCGGGCCGCGCCTCTGGGGTGCGTTCCTGCCGACCGGCCTGGCCGACGGCACGATCCGACCGGTCCCCGAGCCGATGGTCGCCGGTTCCGGGCTCGAGGCGGTGCAGGGTGCGCTCGACCTCCAGCGCCGCGGGGTGTCCGCCCAGAAGGTGGTCGTGACGCTCTGACGGCGGCGGCGGCGCCGTCGGCGACGGCGACGCGGCTGTCCGCGCGTTGCCGACGTCGACAGGCGCCCGCCCGACCTCAGCCGGCCAGGAAGGCGGCGACCGCGCCGTGCAGCGCGGCGAGGTCGTCGACGTGGACGAGCTCCCGCACCGAGTGCATCGAGAGCAGCCCGACCCCGATGTCGACGGTGGGGATGCCGAGGCGGGTCGCCGCGATCGGACCGATCGTCGAACCACCGGGGATCGTGTTGACGTTCACGAACGGCTGGAACGCCACGCCGGCTGCGGTGCAGGCGGCGGCGAAGACGGCCTCGCCCTTCGCCTCGGTCATGTAGCGCTGGTTCGCGCTGATCTTCAGCAGCGGTCCACCGCCCGGTCGCGGCCGGTTGGTCGGGTCGTGCTTCTCCGCGAAGTTCGGGTGCACCAGGTGTCCGGCGTCGCTCGACAGCAGCCACGAGCCGCGGAAAGCCCTCGCCGCCTCCGACCGGGTCGCCCCGAGGCCCTCCTGCACGCGGGCGAGGACGTCCTCGAGGAACGGGCCACCGGCTCCCGACGGGGTCGCGGAACCGACCTCCTCGTGGTCGAACGCCGCGAACACCGGGATGTGGTCCGCATCCGTCGGTGCATCGACGATCCCGCGGAGTCCGGCGTGCACGCTCGTCAGGTTGTCCATCCGGCCGGCGGCCAGGAAGGACCCGTCGATCCCGACCCGCGCCGGCGCCTGCGTGTCGGCGAGGAACAGGTCCCACGACACGGCGGTCTCGCCGACGCGGCCCTGGATCCAGGTCAGGGCGTCGACGCCGCCGGCCTCGGACCCGTCCGTCCCGACGATCGGCAGGGTGTGTCGCTGCCGGTCGATCTCGTTCCCGTTGTTGACACCGCGGTCGAGGTGGATGGCCAGGTTCGGGATCCGTGCGACCGCGCCGGTGTCGACGAGCGTCACGGAGCCGTCCGTGTGCACGACGCGGCCGGCGATCCGGAGGTCGCGGTCGAACCAGGTCGACAGGATCGGGCCGCCGTAGACCTCGACGTTGAGCTGCTCCCAGCCGCCGACCCGCACGGTGGGGTTCGGCTTGACCCGGAACCCGGGGGAGTCGGTGTGTGCGCCGAGGATCCGGAAGGGCGTGGTGGCCGTCGCGTGGGCCGGGGTGCGCCACGCGATGACGGCGCCGTCGCGGACGACCACGTACGCACCCGGTTCTGACGGCCAGGCGTCGCGCTCCGCGAGCTCGGTGAACCCCGCCGCCACCAGGCGGTCGCGGGTCACGGCGGCGGCGTGGAACGCCGTCGGCGAGGCGGAGACGAACTGGGCGAACTCGGAGGCGATGGCGTCGGCGGTCACCCGACCATCGTTGCACGGGAGGCTCGTGGCGGCGCCGCCACGAGCCTCCAGGCGGTGTGCGGTGCGGTCAGCTCTGGCTGTGCCCGGCGGACCCGAGGACCTTCGCGGCCTCGCCGACGCGCGCCGCCATGGCGGTCTCGGCGACCTTGCCCCAGGCGCGCGGGTCGTACTGCTTCTTGTTGCCGACCTCGCCGTCGATCTTCAGGACGCCCTCGTAGCCCGTGAACATCGAGCCGGCGATCGAGCGCGTGAACGCGTACTGCGTGTCCGTGTCGATGTTCATCTTGATGACGCCGTTGCGGACCGCCTCGTGGATCTCGTCGTCGGTCGAGCCGGAGCCGCCGTGGAAGACGAGGTCGAGGGGGTTCTCGCCGGTGCCGTGCTTCGCGGCGATCGCGTCCTGGATCTCGCCGAGCAGTTCCGGGCGGAGCTTGACGTTGCCCGGCTTGTAGACGCCGTGCACGTTACCGAAGGTCAGCGCGGCGATCCAGCGGCCCCGGTCGCCCAGGCCGAGGGCCTCGACGACCTTCTCGACGTCGTTCGGCGTCGTGTAGAGGGCGTCGTTCGTGCCCTCGTGCTGGACGCCGTCCTCCTCGCCACCGACGACGCCGATCTCGACCTCGAGGACGGCGTTGATGTTGCGGGTCTTCTCGATCATGGTGCGCGCGATCTCGATGTTCTCGTCGAGCGGCACGGCCGAGCCGTCCCACATGTGCGACTGGAAGATCGGGTGGCGACCCTGGCGGACCTCTTCCTCGCTCGCCGCGATGAGCGGGAGCACGAAGCCGTCGAGGGCGTCCTTCGGGCAGTGGTCGGTGTGCAGCGCGACCGTGATGGGGTAGTTCTTGGCGACCTCGTGCGCGAACTTCGCCATGGCGAGCGCCCCGGCGGCACGGTTCTTCACCGTGTGGCCGGCGAAGTAGTCGGCGCCGCCCGTCGTGACCTGCAGGATGCCGTCGGAACCGGCCTCGGTCAGGCCCTGCAGGACCGCGTTGATGGTCTGCGACGAGGACACGTTCACCGCGGGGTAGGCGAACTTGCCGGCCTTCGCTCGTTCGAGCATCTCGGCGTACTGTTCCGGCGTTGCGATGGGCACGTGGATCTCCTTCGACTCGGTGGCGTCCGGTCCGATCGTAGTCAGCCACACCGGAGTGTGACCTGGCGTGCACATCCGTCCGCGCGGCGGGGCAGCGGTGTGCGTGCTGGGTAGGCTCGCAGGTGTGACTCCCACGACTGAGACCGGTTCCCTCTTCCTGCAGCCCGACCGCAACCTCGCGCTCGAACTCGTGCGCGCGACGGAGGCCGCCGCGATCCGCGCGCAGCCGTGGATCGGCCGCGGTGAGAAGAACCTCGCCGACGGCGCCGCGGTCGACGCGATGCGCAAGTTCCTCGGCACGGTGAACTTCGACGGTGTGGTCGTCATCGGTGAGGGCGAGAAGGACAACGCCCCGATGCTCTACAACGGTGAGCACGTCGGCAACGGTCACGGTCCCGCGTGCGACATCGCGGTCGACCCGATCGACGGCACTTCGCTGACCGCCGCCGGACGCCAGAACGCCATCTCGGTCATGGCCGTGTCGGACCGCGGCTCGATGTACGACCCGTCCGCGGTGTTCTACATGGACAAGATCGCCGCGGGGCCCGACGGCCGCGGGGTGCTCGACCTGGAGAAGCCGATCGGGGAGAACATCCGCGCGCTCGCCAAGGCGAAGCACAAGGACATCGAGGACATGCAGATCGCCGTCCTCGACCGTCCCCGCCACGACGAGCTCATCCGAGCGATCCGTGCCACCGGAGCCGGGACGCGTCTGCTGCTCGACGGCGACGTCGCCGGTGGCATCTCGGCGGCGCTGCCCGGGTCGAAGATCGACATGTGCGTCGGTGTCGGCGGGACCCCGGAGGGCATCATCACCGCCTGTGCGATCAAGGCGCTCGGCGGTGTGATCCTCGGCAAGCTGCAGCCGAAGGACGCAGAGGAGCGCGAGCGGGCGCTCGCGGCGGGGCACGACCTCGACAAGGTCCTCGACCAGGACGACCTGGTCACCGGCGACAACACCTTCTTCGTCGCGACGGGTGTCACCGACGGTGTCCTCGTGGACGGTGTCCGTCGCTCGCGTGGTGTCATCCACACGGACTCGATCGTGCTCCGGTCGCGCTCGAACACCATCCGGCGCATCCAGGCGGACCACCGCGCCGAGAAGTGGTTCTGATCCGCACGGTCTGACCGGCCGCGGGCCGGCCGCGGGCCGGCTGGCGGCGGCCGCTGCCGCGGTGGCGCCGCCGCCGGCCTCGGCGATCC